>JAWLGK010000001.1:0-391345 GCA_041685115.1 Gammaproteobacteria bacterium
GGGAGTGGGGACGCTTCGTTCCCCGTCTATCCATCGTCAGACCTTTCGATAATTTCTCGCCCTCAGAAAGAAGATGTCCTTGTTGAGATCGGAAACCACCGCGCACTCATGCCGCTATGCACGTATGCCCCCAACGTGCACCCATAAATTCTGCGGAACAGCCAAAATCCCTTACGGGTGACCGCAAAGGACGAGTCGTCGCCGTGCTTGCAGCCACGGGGATAACGAAATACCTTCGGTGCCTGCTCAGGCCATCGGCAAGCACCGGAGAATCCCCACTGGCCACGCTCGACATCCTTGATCTCGGATCGCCCCTGTTCGGTCCCGTGCGCCTGTCGGCCGGACCGGGGGAGGTGGTCGGGCTGTCGGGGCCCTCGGGCGCGGGCAAGACCTTGTTGCTGCGAGGCGTGGCCGACCTGGACCCGACCCGTGGCGAGGTGTACCTGGACGGCCAATCGCGCAGCGGCTTTCAGGCAGCCGCGTGGCGCGCCGCCGTCGCTTATCTGCCGGCAGAGAGCCAGTGGTGGGAGGAACGCATCGGCGCCCATTTTCAGGCCTCCGCCGACGCGCTGCACGCCCTTGGCCTGCCGGGTGATGCCCTGGACTGGGAGGTGGCACGCTGCTCCACCGGTGAACGCCAGCGCCTGGCCTTGCTTCGACTGCTCGCCGGAGGGCCCCGGGTGTTGCTGCTCGATGAACCGACCGCCAGCCTCGATCCGGCGGCCGCAGAGCAGGTGGAGGCCTGCGTGCTGGCCTATGCACGCGCCTGTGGTGCGCCGGTGTTGTGGGTGAGCCACGACCACGAGCAGTTGCGGCGTGTGGCGCGAAGGCGCTTTCAGGTCTTGCCGCGAGGCCGGCTGGAGCCCCTGGCATGAGTGTCATCGCACTGTCCGTTCTAGACCTTTCGCTTGCCGCACTGCTGGTGGCCGCGCTCGCTGTCGTCGCCCACGGTTTACGGTTGGGCCTGGGTCGCCGCCTGCTGCTGGGCGCCCTGCGCACCACCTTGCAGTTGCTGCTCATCGGCCTGGTCTTGAAGGTGTTGTTCGAGAATGCCGGTTTGGGCTGGATCGCCCTGCTGGCGCTGATCATGCTCCTGGTAGCCGGCCGCGAGGTGATGGCGCGGCAGCAACGCCGCTTCGCGGGCCCGTGGGGATTCGGCCTGGGCACCGCCTCCATGTTCCTGTCGTCCTTCGCCGTGACCTTGTTCGCGCTGATCGCGGTCATCGGCACCACGCCCTGGTGGCAGCCGCAGTACGCCATTCCGCTCTTGGGTATGCTGCTCGGCAATACCATGAACGGCGTGTCGCTCGGCCTCGACCGGCTCACCAGCGGCGCCTTCCAGCAACGCGCGGTGATTGAAACGCGCCTCGCCCTTGGCCACACCGCCGTCCAGGCCATCGGCGCCATCCGCCGCGACGCCGTGCGGGTGGGCATGGTGCACATCATGAACGCCATGGCGGCCGCCGGTATCGTCAGCCTGCCGGGCATGATGACCGGTCAGATCCTCGCCGGTACGCCGCCCATGGAGGCGGTGAAATACCAGATCCTGATCATGTTCCTCATTGCGGCGGGCACCGGTTTTGGTACCGTGGCCGCGGTGTGGTTCGGTGCACGCCGGCTGTTCGACGAACGCGAACGCCTGCGGCTGGATCGGCTTTCACATCCACGTACGCGATGACAGGGAGAAAGTTCATGCGCGCAATGTTGACCATGGGAATGTTGCTGTTCAGTGCCGTCGCCGCCGCGCAGGGCGGCGTGTTCAAGTGGGTCGACGGCAACGGTCAGGTGCATTACGGCGAACGCCCGCCCGGTGACGCCCATGCGACCGCCATGGAAATCCCCACTTCCAGCGCGCCTTCGCAACCGGCCATCGAAGATGATCGCCGTGAACGGCAGCAACGATTACTGGAGGCGTTCCAGAGCGATCGTGAGAAAAAACAAGAACAGGCCGCCCAGGCGGCCCGCGCAGCCGAGCAGCGCAAACGCAACTGTGCAGTTGCCCGCGACCGGCTGCGCCGTCTTCTGGAGGCGGGATTCCTCTACAACGTCGGCGAGGATGGAGAGCGCCAGGTCCTCGGTGATGCGCAACGGTCGGCCGCGGAGCAGGGTGCCCGTGCCGACGTCCAGCAGTGGTGCAACTGATTGCCTGCACCGCCGCGACACGTGCAAGGCAGATGGATTCCCTTGCACCACAGATAGCGAACTTGACCACGGCGAACTCGCGGCTATCTTGAGATTTCCCTCCCGTTGCGGAGCGGGGCGAATGGATGCGTCCCGGAGCGCCGATGCGCTCGGAATCTGCGGAAGGATGCCGCACACGCATGGATGATGCCCGCCCGGGCAACTGAGCGCAGGACCATCAGCAGGCTCACGGATGGAGCGGCGATGTTCTCCTTTGCCTCCCCTCCGTACAGCCGTCACCCATCGAACCGGCAGCCTCCGCCCGACACGTCGGTGTACCAGGAGGGACAGCCGTGCATCAGATCATCAGGTATTCATTTCAGCTTATCCTGCTTTGCGGACTACTGGCGGGTTGCGGCGGCGATGACGGCGGCGATAGTCCGCCGCCGCAGTCAGGCATTGGAAGCCCCATCACCAACCCGGGTGACGGCACCACTTCACCGATTACGTACTACGAAAGTGTCGGCTGTTCAGGTACGTCGGTGTATGTGCTTGCGCATCAGCACGATTGGCAGCTGTTCATGAATCCGAAGGCGTACAAGGACATCGCCGAGGATTCGTGCAAAACGATCTTCATTCATCTGACCGCGGGCGATGCCGGGAAAGGGAATGGTCCTGAGGGCAATCCGTATTATGCCGATCGAATTGCGGCGGCAATCAATGCGGTGGAGTTCGTCACCGACAGCTTCGCCGAGCCACCGGCTGCACCCGCTGATCAGACACCTACTGAGGTCGGTACCTACCTCATTGCGTCGCACCGCTATGGAAACACCGTTTCGTTGTTCCTGAACTTGCCGGATGGGGGAACCGTCGATGGAGGCGGCTACGAAGAGACAGGCTACCAGTCCCTGAAGAAACTTTTTGAACAGGAGACAGTTACCGCGGTGGACGGAGCCTTGGCGCTTGCCGGATGGGATGAACTGTTAAATCTCATGCAGGACATCGTCGCCGAGGAAGCGGGGGGTGAGCCCACCTACATCAACGGATTCGATTGGAATACGGAGCGCAATCCCGCCGACCATTGGGATCATTTCTACGCTGCCAAGGCGGTCGAGGGCTTGGCGAACCGGCTCGGCTCAGCCGGAATCCGGTTATTCCGGGGTGACAGCGAGGCCAGATTGCGCAGTAATCTGCGCCCGGGCGAGGTCATCGACTCCACGAGCGTCTACGCGGTAACTGTCGACAGCATGCGTTCCTCGGTGAGTCCGGAAGGATGGGCAAATACCGGATTACTCAGCAAGGCCTATTCGTGCCTGTGGCGTGCACCGGCAAATGGTCCTCTGAATGGGGAGTCTCTCTGTAGTCCGTGATATGCAGTGTTGCCGCCGTGTAACAGCCGACGCTGCTACACGGCGGCCGACCTTTCTGGCCAGCGCCTTGCAAACCCAACGGGCGCCGATGACAATCGGGCTTCACGACGCGGCGGGATGTCACAAAAACGCCGCACGTGCGGGTTGCCATAGGACAGGGGGGATCATGAACATCGTCAGATTGCTGGTCGTAAGTCTTGTCACGGCTATTGCCTTGCCGGTCTTCGCCGATCCTCCGCCCGGCTATCCATTCCTCACCTACGACGAAGGCCTGCGTCGCGCCGCCGCCGAAGACAAGCCGGTGTTCCTTTATTTTGGTCGTTACGGCTGCGGCTGGTGCGACAAGACCAACAAGGAATCCTTCGCCGACCCGAAGGTGAAGAAGCGCTACACGGAGAACTACGTGTTGGTCTACGTGGACGCGGAGAGCGGTGATCGCATCACGCTGCCGGACGGCGAGCGCATCACCGAGATGGAACTGGGCGCACGCATGAACGTGTTCGCCACCCCGGTGTTCGTCTGGCTCGCACCGGACGGCCGCCAGCTGCTGAAAGTCCCGGGCTACAAGACCGCCGAGGAATTCGGGCACTTCGACGACTACGTGCGGGGCGGTCACTACCGGACCACGAGCCTGCTCCAGTTTCTGGGTTCGCGATGAAGCGCCTGCTGTTGGTGTTGTCGTTGGCGGCAACCCCGGCGGCCGCCGAGTGGATCTTCTCCGAGGGGCACGCGGTGAATGGCGAGACCACCGCGGGTGTGTTCGCCCATCTGGAATCCGCCGGGCGGCGCTCGCTCGCGGTGAACGGTGACACGGTCGCCGTGGTGTGGGAAGACAACCGCAGCGGCGCGCCGCAGGCGTACTTGGCCATGCGGACGTCGGAGCGCGAGATGTTTTCCTCGCCCGTGCAACTGAGTACGGGCAAGGAGGCCTACGAACCCGCCATCGCCGCCTTCGCCGGCGGCTTCGTGGTCGCCTGGGAGCAGGACGGCGGCGTGTACGTGCGTGCCGTCGACGCCGACGGCGTCGGTCCACTGCAAAGGCTCGGCGGTGCGCGCGCCTCGCAGCCCACCCTGCACGGGGCCGGCGATCGCCTGTTTGCCGCCTGGGTGGAACGGGTGGGGCGCCACGGCCAGGTCCAGGTGGCGCCGCTTACGGTGCAAGGCCGGCGTGTGCATGTCGGTGCGCACCGCGCCGCGGATGCGCAACCCCTGCACGACAGCCAACTCTACCCGAGCCTCGCCCATTCCGGCGACCACTTGGTGGTCGCCTGGGAGGACCGGCGCGCCGGCCACACGCGGTTGTTCTATGCCTGCGCGCCCATGGCCACGCTCACATTCACTACCCCCGAACCCTTGAATGAACACCCGCCGCCGCCCAGCACCGGATTCGGCCGCGGCGGCGGCGTGACCCGTGTGGCGCTCGGCGGTAACGGCGAGCAGGTGACCGCCGTGTGGATGGACAAACGGGACTTCCAGAGCGGCTACGACATCTATGCCGCGTCCCTCGGTGAAGACTGCCGCTTCGGCGCCAACGAAAAGGTGCAGGACCTGTTCGGCGAGAACACGCCCCAGTGGCACCCGGTGGTGGCCGTGGCCCACGACGGCGCCATGGTCGCGGTCTGGGACGACCCGCGCGACGGCAATCCGGACCTGTGGCTTGCCGAACGGGCTGAGGAAGGCTGGGCCGACAACATCGCCGTGACTCCGGCACACGGTCCGGCGCGTCAGGACAATCCCATGCTGGCCTTCGATGAAAGGGGACGCCTCCACCTGGCCTGGCTGCATGCCCCGGAAGGCGCGCCACTGCGCGTGATGCATGCGGTCGCCACACGGCTGACGCCGTGAGCGTGCGCCGACCGGCTCTTCGGCAAGGATCGACAGCCGGCGCCTGCGCCCCTACGGCAGGTAGATGGCAAAGCAACCGCCGCCGAGGTCGCCGCCATTGCTGAGTTCGATGAAGCCCTCGCGCTCCTTGTTGGTATGCAGCGAGGCGATAAGGGAAGCGAAGTGGAGCCCGAGGCGTGTGCTCGCGAGGATTTGCGATCGCGGCAGGGGTTCGCTGGCTGTGAAACCGCGTCCGAGCATGGTTTCAGGAAACCCGGGCCCATTGTCCTGGACACGCAGGCAGACAAAACCGTTTTCGCATGATGCCTCGATGGCGAGCCGATCCGAGGTATAGCGGGCGGCGTTGTTGACCACGTTGTCCATGACGCCGCCAAGGAGAAACGGGTCGAAGTACCACGCGAGATCGGCCGGGCAATGTATGTCTGCACGGATACCTTTGAAATCGAACATGGGCTGGTTCGACAGGATGCTCTCTTCGAGGAAGTCGCCGACCTCCACCTCGACCACGTTTGGCGTGTAGCCTGTGCCGCAACGGTAGAGCATGAGCAACTGTACGAGGGCGCCGTTGATGCGCTTCGCCTCGTACTGGAGCTGGGCCACACTCTTGCGGTCAACGGTGCACTGGCCACCCTCGTCGAACAGGCCTTCGAGCGAGGAAAGGACCATGCCGATGGAATTTTTCATGTCATGGATGCTCGACGCCATGACCGTGGCAAAGTCGAGCGACTTTATGGCCTGCCCGGCAGACGTGGCCTCCCTGCCTTGCGAAAGCGACCGATGGCACGCCAGCTCGTTGGTGTTCATGGGGACACCGCTTGCCCGGATACAGCGCCGGACGCCGACTTGGCATTGGCCGCCATGCGTTTGTAGATCGCCCAAAGGCGATGCAGGGTTCCGTCCGCGGGATATTTCTGGCGCACCCGGGTGAGACGGTCACGTACGGTGGCGAGTCCTTGTGGCGTCGTGGTGCTCTTTTCCATCAACATCAATAGCGCCTGGGCGGCATTGAGGGCGATGGTGCGATTGTCCGGCATTTCTCTCGCTGCCTGCTCGAACAGGCGGTTGGCCTCTTCGAGGCGCCCTTGTTTCACCAGCTCCACGCCCGTGTTGTTGAGTCGTGTGACCACCTCCTGGGTGGAGGTGATAACCTCTAAGGCCTCCTGGTGAAGGCCGGATTCCATGAACGAGGCCTTCGCCTTGGCGATGAAGCCGGCATCTTCGTGATTGTTCCTCACCGCATCCCGGAGCAGCGTCAGACCTTTGTCCGTTTCTCCCACCTGGATGTAGGCCTTGGCCAGTTCCACGCTGGTGTCGTCGTCGATGTGCACGCCCTTGGTATGCAGAGCGATGGCGTCGCTGAAGGCCTTTTTTGCATCGGCATCCCTTCCGACAGACGTATACGCGCGGCCCTCGGCCAGCACGGCCTGGAGCAGCGCTGGCGCTTCGCCGCGAAATTCCGTGCGCATGGTGTCGATGAGCTTGATGGCCTCGGTGGACTTGGAGGACTTCACCAACACGTCGCTCAACGCGGTGTAATGGGCGGGGTCCTTGAACACGGATTCCCGTCCGAGCTGGACGGTCTTGCGATAGGCCTGTTCCGCCACCGAGAGGCTGCCGTTGCGAGTGGCCACCTCACCCAGCATGCGCTGACGTAGAATCGCGCGGGGCGAGATGCTCGTGGCGTTGGCAAGGACATCTTGAGCGGCCTGCACCTCTCCCAGGGCGATCAGTGTCTTCGCGAGACCGTCATGCGCCTCCATGAACATGGGATTTTGCTGCACCTGCTCACGGAATACCGAGCGCGCCTCCTCCAGGCGTCCCTGCCAATGGAGACTTTTTCCGAGCGCAACGGCGGCCCACGGGATGGACCTCTCGGTGAGGAGATGCTGGCAAATCTCCTCCGCTTCCTGGTGGCGTCCGGTATTCAGGCAGAGTTCCACCTTGAGCTGCAAGAATTCACCGGCATTGCGCGCCTGCGCCGCGATGCGTTTGTCGCAGATCTCGATAGCCCTTTGAAAGTCCTGGTCCTCGATGGCCTTCTCGATCTCGCCGAGATCGGCCTTCCTGGCCAGCTGGCGATCCAGACGTTTGCGCAGCAGTTCCTTGGTAAACGGCTTGGTGAGATAGCCGTCGGGTTTGTATTCCACGGCGCCAAGCACCATTTCCGTGGTGTTTTCGGCGGTGATCATGAAAAAGATCGCGGAGCGTCGCAGCAGCCCGCGGTGCCGTACTTCCTCCAGCACCTGCTGGCCGTCCTTGCCGTCCCCGAGGTTGTAATCACACAGGACGATGTCGAAAGCGATTTTCGAGATGAGTTCAACGGCCTCGCTGCCGTTGATCGCGGTGTGGATGGTCTCGAAGCCTATCGCGCGCAGCATCTGCTTCAGGGTGCTGCGCATGTTGCTGAAGTCGTCGACAACGAGAACTGCCTTCTTGCTGAATTCATTCATGCATCTGTCCACCGTCCGGGCTATGCGATGGAAAGGGGGCAGCCCCTGACTTTCATAGCGACTTTGTTCCGGATACTAATCAACTCACTGCTGAGGGAATCTCCGATTTGCCCGGTAAGTCCCTGGTCGTGGGTGCAGAGCTTGGGTGTGACAGCCTTTCAGAGCCGACCTGGGAACGTAGGCCGTTGGTGTGAAACGACGATTAGGTCGCCGTGGTATTGAAGGTGAAACGCGATTGCCTGAGCGGTGATGACACCTATGCGGCGTCGCCGGGTAACGACTCGCGCTGCGGCGCCAAGGCCGCCGCGTTGGCACGGCGCAGCCACAGGAGTGTGCCGAGGATGCTCAGGATGCCCGGGATCACGCCGACGTTGACCACGGTCCAGCCATAGTGATGTTGCAGCATGCCGGCGGAAAGCACCGCCAGGGTTGCGATACCGAACACGGCGAAGTCGTTGGCCGCCTGGACCTTTGCCTGTTCCACGGCCGCATAGCCGGTGGTCAGCAGCTGGGTTGCGCCGATGAACAGGAAGTTCCAGCCGATGCCGAGCAGGAACAACGCCAGCCAGAAGTGCGCCATGGTGGTGCCGATCAGATTGATGGCCACGCAGGCGGCGTTCAGCAGTGCGCCGACCATCATTACGCGCCACAGGCCGAACCGCTGGATGAGCCGTCCGGTGAAGAACGACGGTGCAAACATCCCGAGCACGTGCCATTCGATGACGAAGGCGGTGTCCTGGTAGCCGTGCATGTGGCCGTGCATGGCCAGCGGCGTGGCCGTCATCACCAGGGACATCACGCCGTAGCCCAGCGCGCCCGTCAGCACCGCGCCCACCATGGCCGGCTGGCGGAAAATGACAGCGAGGGGACGGCCCGCGGACTGGAAGGGGCGTGGCTTGGGGATGTCGAGCCGGGTGAGCAGCGCGAACACTAAGGCATACAGACCGACCAGGATCACATAGCCGCCGGCGAAGGCGTGGCCGTGCAGCAGGTGATCGCCCCAGTGGCCCAGGTTGGGCCCGATCAGCGCCGCGATGACACCCCCCGCCAGCACATAGGCAATGGCGCGAGCGCGGTACTCGGTGCTGGCGGCGTCCACCGCGGCGAAGCGAAAATAATTGCCGATACCCGTGAAACTGCCGATGAGTGCGGAAGCGAGGCAAAAGAGCGCAAAGTGTCCGGCGACGATGCTGTAGGCCGCCAGTGCGGCGCCGCCTACCGCCAGGCCCGCACCGAGCAGAAAGCCGCCCCGCCGGCCGATGCGCGCCATGAGCAGCGAGGCCGGAATGATCGCCGCCAGCGACGCGGCCATCTGGAGTGCCAACGGCAGCGTCGCCCAGGTCGGGTCGGTGGCGAGTCGCTGTCCCACCAACGACCCGGTGGCGAACAGCAGCACGGCGCCTGACATCATCACCGCCTGTCCGGCGGCGAGCAGCGCCACGTTCTTCTTCATGGGCGTCATGTGACCTCCGTGTCCCGTGTATGGCGTCGGGTCAGGCCCAGGGCCGTGACCCGACGCTCCCAATCACTTCAAGGCCTCTTCCACGAAGGCCGGCTGCGCCATGGCGGCGCGGTGGATGGCCGGGGTGTAGTAGCGGGTCTTGAACGGGCGCTTGGCGGCATCCTGCTCGCGGAACTGCGCCACCGACTGGTCCTTGGCGGCCACCGTGACGGTCCACCAGCCGGACGGATAGGTGCACTGCTGGAAGTGCAGGCTGGCCACGTCCTGGAAGCCCACCTTCTTCGCGGTGGCGTGATAGTGCTTGATGAGTTCCAGGTGGAACAGGGGCGATTCGGACTGGCCGACCATCACGCCCGAGGCGCTCAGCACGCGATGGCAGTGGCGGAAGAAATCCTCCGAGAACAGCACGGCGGCAGGGCCTTCCGGATCGGAGCCGTCCACGATGATCACGTCATAGCTGCCGCTCGCGGCCTGCTCCACCCAGCGGATGCCGTCCTCGAAGAAAAACTCCACGCGCGGGTCGCCGTTGGACTCGGTGAGGTCCGGGTAGAACATCTCCGAGACGCGGGTGACGCGCTCGTCGATCTCCACCATGTGCACGGTCTTCACCTCGGGGTGCTTGAGCACCTCGCGCAGGGTGCCGCAGTCGCCGCCGCCCACGATGAGCACGCGCTCGGGATTGTTGTGGGTGTAGAGCGCCGGGTGGCTGATCATCTCGTGGTAGATGAAGTTGTCGCGGTCGGTGACCATCACCAGGCCGTCGAGGGTGAGCAGCTTGCCGAAGGTCTCGGTCTCGAACACCTCGATGCGCTGGAAGCGCGACTTCTCTTCGTGCAGCTTGCGCACGAGCTTGAGCGAGATGGCGGATTTCTCGCCCGGCCACTCTTCGGTGAACCAGCCGTCAACCTGGATTGTCATGGAAACCACTCCGTCTTCTAAGGCCAGGGGGGATTGTGGCGTGCGATAATACGGTCCTGCCGCCCCCTTTGCCATTGCAGAGAACCAAATGACCGCCTCCGCCAAGCCCTGGACCCTCGATCGCGCCCGCGCCGCCTACGGCATCCGCGGCTGGAGCGAGGGTTATTTCGACCTGAACGCCCGCGGCGAGTTGGTGGCCCGCCCGCGCCGGGACGCCAGCGGCCCGGAGATCGCACTGCTGGACGTGGCCAACGCGGCGCGCGCGCAGGGCCTCAGCCTGCCCGTGCTGGTGCGCTTTGCCGACATCCTGCGCGACCGTGTGGATACCCTGGTGAACGCCTTCACCTCGGCCATGGCCGCGGACGGCTACCAGGGCCGCTACACCGCGGTGTATCCCATCAAGGTGAACCAGCAGCGTTCGGTGGTGGAACAGATCCTCGCCCACGGCGACGATCGCGTGGGCCTGGAAGCGGGCAGCAAGCCCGAGCTCATGGCCGTGCTGGCCCTGTCGAGGCCCGACGGCGTGGTGGTGTGTAACGGCTACAAAGACCGCGAGTACATCCGCCTCGCCCTCATCGGCCGGCGCCTCGGCCACCGCGTGTACATCGTGGTGGAGAAGATGTCGGAGCTGGACCTGGTGCTGGAGGAGGCGGCCCGGCTGAACGTGGCGCCGCTGCTGGGCGTGCGGGTGCGCCTGGCCTCCATCGGTGCGGGCAAGTGGCAGAACACCGGCGGCGAGAAATCCAAGTTCGGCCTCTCCGCCACCCAGGTGCTCGAAGTGGTGGAGCGCCTGCGCAGCGCGGGGCGGCTTGAGGCCCTGCAACTGCTGCACTTCCACCTGGGCTCGCAGATCGCCAACATCCGCGACATCCAGGCCGGCATCCGCGAGGCGGCGCGCTTCTATTCCGAGATGCACGCCATGGGCGTGGCCATCCGGGTGGTGGACGTGGGCGGCGGTCTCGGCGTGGACTACGAGGGCAGCCGCTCGCGCAGCGAGTGCTCCATGAACTACACCGTGGGCGAGTATGCCCACAACGTGGTGCACATCCTCTCCGAGGTGTGCGCCGACCACGGCCTGCCCTGCCCGGACATCATCAGCGAATCGGGCCGCGCCCTCACCGCCCACCACGCGGTGCTGGTGGCCAACGTCACCGACGTGGAATACGCGCCGGATGGTGCGGCGGCGAGCGCGCCGGTGGCCGGGGAGCCGGCGGTGCTGCACGACCTGTGGGCCGCGCTGGAGGCCCTGCCGGCACGCTCGCCGATCGAGGTCTATCACGACGCGGTGCATGCGGTGGGCGAGGCCCAGTCTATGTACACCCTCGGCCTGCTGTCCCTGGAACAGCGCGCCCGCGCCGAGCGGCTGTACTCGGCGGTGTGCCGGCGGGTGCGCGACCTGCTCGACCCCAAGGTGCGCGCCCACCGCGAGGTGCTCGACGAGCTCAACGACAAGCTGGCCGACAAGTACTTCCTCAACTTCTCCGTGTTCCAGTCCGTGCCGGACGTGTGGGGCATCGACCAGGTGTTCCCCATCGTGCCCCTGCACCGCCTCGCCGAGGCGCCCGAGCGCCGCGGCGTGATCCAGGACCTCACCTGCGATTCCGACGGCCGCATCGATCACTACGTGGGCCGCGACGGTGTGGAGAGCACCCTGCCGCTGCATCCCTGGCGACAGGGCGAGGAATACCTGCTGGGATTTTTCATGGTCGGGGCCTACCAGGAGATCCTCGGCGACATGCACAACCTGTTCGGCGACACCGACGCGGTGAACGTGGTGCTGGAGGCCGACGGCTATCGGCTTGAGTCCACCCACCGTGGTGACACCGTGGACGGGCTGCTGCGCTACGTCAGCTTCACCCCCGAGGTATTGCTGGAGGCCTACCGCGCCAAGGTGGCGCAGGCCGCGCTGAGCGAAACCGAGCGTGATACATTCATGGCCACGCTCGCCGATGGACTGACCGGGTACACCTACCTGGAAGAGTGAGGATTCAAGCGCATGGCCGGGGCATCCGATAGCAAGGGAATGGAAACGAAGCCTGCCGCCACCGCCGAGTTCAAGTTCCGCGCCGCGGATGCCTTCGCCTACGTCGATACCTACCGGCGCCACATCCTCTATCCCGCGGCCCGCGTGCAGGTGGACGTGAACCAGGCGCGCGAGCGCCTGCTCGACCCCCAGGCGTCGCTGTCGCCCACGCGTCTGTATGCGGAGCTGCGCGCCCTGGAGCACGCGCTCGCCTTCGTCACCAAGCGCGAGGACCCGGGGCTGGTGGTGCTTGGGGAGTCGGCGGAGGACCTCGCGCCCGCCGGCAACGGCACCGGTGGCAAGACCGCCAAGCAGCTCGCCCAGGAGCTGCGCGTGTGCGAAGAGCATAGCGAGACCCTGGAGGCCTCCCTCAAGCAACACAAGCAGCGCGAGCAGGAAATGGGCGCCGAACTGCAGGCACGCGAACAACATATCGCCCGCCTCAAGCTGCGCGTGGAAACCGCCCAGTCAACGATCACCGTGCTGTCCGCCTCGCTGGTGGTCACGGTCCTGATCCTGGCCCTGGTGCTGCTGCTCTGAGTTCTTCAGAACGGGGCCAGGCGCAGCCCCGCGGCAATTCCGCGTATCGGGGGGCGAAGACCGTTCGCCCACAGTGTGGGCCCCTGCGCGGCTTGGTGAAACTGCGGTGGTAGGAGCCGACACCGTCGGCGAATCGGCTCATTGCTGTGGTCTCTGTGTCGGGCCGTTGCTTCGCAACGGAAAACAAAAAAGGGCATCCTGCCCTTTATGTGCCTTCCTGCGCTTAGTGGGCTCAGAACTTGAACTGTACGCCGGCGGAGAGGTGGTTGATGTCTGCGTCCAGACGCGTGTATTCGGCAATGAGATTGAGGTTGGGGCTCAGATCATAGAGACCGCCCACACCGAAGCTCACATTGAATTCGTCACCGTCCAGACCCCCGACGTCCTGATCCACATTGAGGTACACGCCACCGAGCCTGCCGCGCAGCGCGAAATCCTCACCTACGGGCAGGGCATACACGCCATAGGCGCCCACGGACCAGTAGGTCGTTTCGGCGTTTGAACCCGCTGCCTCGGCTTCGGCTTCCGTGAATGTCGTGGTGAGTTCACCTTCCACCGAGAAATTCGGCGCAATGGTCTTGCCCGCGGCGAGTGCCAGGGCCAGCGCCTCATCGTAGGCATCCACATCCGCCCACACCAGCTGGGCCGTGACATAGTCGACGAACTGCGATTCCGACGGGGTTTCCTGGGCGATGGCGGGTGCCGCTGCCAAGCCGAGGAACGCGCCGGACGCAACCACAACCAAGGGCTTTTTCATTGGGGCTCTCCTCACTGAAGGTTCCATGCGATGCACCTACCAGTGAGCGTAGCGAGCGGGGTGAGGGCCCACTATGGCGGAAATGGTGGAGCGGTGTGCGTCGCCAGGCTAGGCCGCATCACAAAGCAGGCGACATCGCGGACGGGCCGCGGCACCTAACAGCTACTTGCCTGCGAGTTCGGGGGCTGCGCCGGAACGGCGGAGGTAGCCACCCCGGTGTCCGGGGTGGCGTGCCCTGTTTCAGAAGCGGACCTGAACGCCCGCCGAGAGGTGGTTGACGCCGATGTCGTCGCCGCCGTCGTTGTCGATCTCGTCCAGGTAGGTGAACTCGCCCACGAACGCCAGGTTGGCCGCGTAGCGGTAGGCCAGGCCGAACCCAAAGGTGATGCCGAGGTCGCGCTCTTCGTCGCCGTTGGCATAGGCGGACAGCAGGCGCAGGCCGGCGCGGGCGCGGGCGGAGAGGCGATCGTCCAGCGGGACATTCAAGACGCCGTAGCCGCCCAGCGACCAGTAGGAGAGGCTGACACCGGCGGGCACGGTGCCGAATCCTGGCACAGTAACGGAACCGCCGCGGTCCGCCGCCGTGAGGGTATCGGTGAACTCCACCTCGAAGGCCACGTTCCGGCCCAGGTTGGGCAGTTCCTTGCCGGCGGTCAGCACCAGCACGAAGGGGTCGCTCAGGTCTTCCACCAGGCCGATGGCCAGTTGGGCGTTCATGTAGTCCAGAGGGGCGGCCTGCTGGGCAAGGGTCATCGGGCTGGCGGCCAGCAGGCCAGCGACCATCAGGGATTTGAACAGGCGTTGCATGAAAACGACTCCTTGTTACGTTATTGGATGGTTGAGCAGGCTCAAGAGCGGGTCTTGAGGGTCATGAATTCGATACCGTTCTCGCGCAGGGTCTGGCGCACGCTGTTCAGGCGTTCCAGGTCGCTGAACGGACCGATGCGCACGCGGTGGTAAGTGGACTTGTCCACGTTCACCGCCTGCACGGCAGAGACGATGCCCAGCATGGCCAGTTCCGCCTTGCGCGTGTCGGCGTCGCGGGGACTCGTGAACGAGCCCACCTGAAGCGTGTAGGTGCCGGGCGTGGCGACGGCCGCTACAGGCTTTTCACGCGGCGGATTTTTTTCTTCCGGCACCTCCACCTCGAACTGCGGGAGGATGGTGTAGAAGTCGTAGTTGAGCGGTTTCTTCTCGGGCGCGGCGACCGCAGGCGCCTTGGGCGCCGGCTTGGCGCTGGCGCTGGCGGGCTCACGCACCGCCGCCTTCACGGGCGCCGGCCCTCGCGTCTGCAGGAATACCAAAAAGGCCACGAACAATCCGACTGTGAGGCCCGATAGCAGCCACACCCAGCCGGGCACGGCCTTTTTCCTTCGGGCCGGCGCGCGCCGCTTGTAGTCTCGCCCCATCTACATGCTCTCGGGGGCAGACACCCCCAGCAGGCCGAGGCCGTTGGCGAGCACCTGGCGGGTGGCCAGGATCAGCGCCAGGCGGGCATCGCGCAGGCCGGCCGCATCCACCAAAAACTGGTGCGCGTTGTAGTAGGTGTGGAAGTCGTTGGCCAGTTCGCGCAGGTAGTGGGCAAGCTGGTGCGGCTCATGGGCGAGGGCCGCTGCCTCCACCACTTCCGGGTAACGGCCGAGGCGATTGAAGAGGGCCAGCTCGTGGTCTTCGGTGAGCAGGTGCAGGTGGGCGAGCCCGGCGCCCTGGTCGTAGGAATAGCCCTTTTCCGTCATCTGCCGCATCACCGAGCAGATGCGCGCGTGGGCATACTGGATGTAAAACACCGGGTTGTCGTTGCTCTGCGACTTGGCCAGGTCCAGGTCGAAGTCCATGTGCTGTTCGCATTTGCGCATCACGTAGAAGAAGCGCGCCGCGTCGTTGCCCACTTCCCGGCGCAGCTCGCGCAGCGTGACGAAAGAGCCGGAGCGGGTGGACATCTGCACACGCTCGCCGCCGCGGTAGAGGATGGCGAACTGCACCAGCAGCACGTCGAGCAGGTCGGGGTTCTGGCCCATGGCCTGGAGCGCGGCCTTCACGCGCGGCACGTAGCCGTGGTGATCGGCGCCCCACACGTCGATGACGCGGTCGAAGCCGCGCTCGAACTTCTCCATGTGGTAGGCGATGTCCGAGGCGAAATAGGTCTTCACGCCGTTGTCGCGCACCACCACTCGGTCCTTCTCGTCACCGAAACGGGTGGAGGCGAACCACTTGGCACCTGCCTGCTCGTAGATGTAACCGGCCTCTTCCAGGCGCGCGATGGCCCGGTCCACGGCGCCGCTCTCCACCAGCGTGCGTTCGGAATACCACTCCTGGTAGGCGACGCCGAATTCCTCCAGGTCCTGGCGGATGTCCTCGAGGATCACGCTCAGGCCCTTGTCGAACACCACGCGGTATTTGTCTTCGCCCAGCAGTTCCTTGGCGCGCGCCACGATGGCGTCGATGTGTTCTTCCTTGTCGCCGCCCTGGGGTTCGTCCGGCGGCAGGTCCTGGAACACTACAGCGGCGGCGTGGTGGAAGGCCTGGCCGTGTTCGTTGCGCAGCGCCGCGGCGATGTCCCACACGTAGTCGTCGCTCTTGTAGCCGTTGGAGGGGAACTGCAGCTCCTCGCCGCCCAGCTCCAGGTAGCGCAGCCAGATGCTGGCGGCGAGGATGTCCATCTGCCGGCCGGCATCGTTGATGTAGTACTCGCGGTGCACACGGAAACCGGCGGCGGCGAGCAGGTCGGCCACGGTGGCGCCGTAGGCCGCGCCGCGGCCGTGGCCCACATGCAGGGGCCCGGTGGGATTGGCGGACACGAATTCCACCTGCACATGCTGGCCGTTGCCCACGGTGGAGTGGCCGAAGGCCTCGCCGGCCTCGAACACCTCGCCCACCACGGCGCGCACCGCCTCGGGGCTCAGGGTGAAGTTGATGAAGCCGGGACCGGCGATCTCCACCTTGGCGACCTGCGCCGAGGCGGGCAGGCGGGCCACCACGAGGTCTGCCACGTCGCGTGGCTTGCGGCCCAGGCGTTTGGCCAGCAGCATGGCCACGTTGCAGGCGAAATCGCCGAAGCGCGTGTCGCGCGTGCGCTCGATGATGATGTCGGGCTGTTCGCCGGTGAGTTCACCGGTCTGTGACAGGGAGGCGAGCGCGGCCTGGATGAGTTCGGTCAGATGCCTTTTCAAGGATCAACCCTTCTGATCTGCGGAACCGGTAATTCTACGATTACGGGGCGTCGGGCAAAAGGCGCGCGTGATGCGGAAAGGCAATAAACCATGGGGGACACGGGGAACACAGGGTTTTTGTGTGTTGTTGATCACAGCGCCGAGCGATCGCGCCCATGCCTGCCATCGCGTGCATCGAATGGCGTAACCATCGAGCCATCCGCGTGCACCGCTCAAACCGGCAGGCGTCCGTCCACGTGGAAGAGGGTTGCGGCGAACCCCTGGGTGTGGCGTGTCGCGGCGTTGAGAAAGGTGACCTGCTCGCCGTCCACGTCACACCACCATTCCTCGGTGTACGCCGGACGCGTGGCGGCCAGTGCCGCAGGGGTGAACAGGGCCACGTTGACGCCGTGCTCCGGGCAGCGCGCGGAAGGGAATTCGAAGGCCTCGATGCCCGCTACGCGCATGGCGGCGCCGAGGGCCTGAGTGGCGCTGTAGTCCGCGGGATGGGCAAGAGTCGCACGGTGGCTTTCGCAGGGGGGATGTTGAAGCTGTAGCGCGCGGTGTGCCGCATAGGGCGCCTGAAACAGTGCATGCCGCGTGCGGATGCGCCGCGGCGGCGGGGTTTCCATGCCGTGCCAGAACAGCAGCCGGTACCAGGCGCATTCGGCCAGGCAGGTGCTCGGGCCCAGCGAGCCGTAGAACAGCGAGGGTTCGTGGCGCCGCCCGTAGCGCGAACCGTGGCGCAGGGGCGGATAGCGGAAGGGCGTGGCGAGCAGGTAGTGCAGGCCACGGGTCTCCGGCGGGAGTGGCGGCTTGGCGGCCTCCAGCATCTCTTCGAGCAGGCTCTGCTCGTCCAGGGAATCCACCAGGCCGAGGGTCGCCACCTGCTCCTGGCTCTCCACGATGCGGTAAAGCGCGCCGCCGATGGGGCGCACGGCGGCCTCCAGGCCGCACTGCTGCCACAGCCCCATGGCTCAGACCTTGCCGCGGATGGCGTCCAGATAGGCAAGCACGTGCACCAGGCCCTCCACGGTCTGCACCTGCGCGGCGGGTACGCCGCCGGTGTGGCGGTTCGGGGTATGCATCCAGTGGCGCATCTGTTCCGGATCGCCGCCCATGAGGGCGAACAGGCTGCGGTAACAGCGGATCAGCAGCAGCCCCAGTTCACCGGCCTTGCTGCCCGGGTCGACGCCGCGGCGGAACACCGAGCGCTCCATGCCGATCACGTGCGCGAGCGCCCCCTGGTCCAGCCCGAGCCCCTGCCCGGCCCGCAGCAGCGATTTGGTGAGCACGGCCCGTTTGTCGTCCTTCACGGCGAGCGCGGTGGTCATCGGTGGCCCCTTTGCGTAGACGGCATATGCCGAACGTAGGCTGATTTTGCGGCAATTGCAACAAAGCGACCCGATTTCGGCTCGTGCTTGGTGTAGGAGCCGACACTGTCGGCGAATAGGTTCCGATTACCTCCGACGGTGGTTCGAAACATCATTCGCCGACGGTGTCGGGCCCGATCAGCGTGCGGGCAAACCAGCAGCGGGCTCAGCCCACGTCCCTCGCTCAGAACATCTCCGCCGGGTCCACGTCCAGGGACCAGCGGGCGCGGCGACCCTCGGGCAGGGTCTCCAGGGCGGGGGCGAGGACATCCAGTAGGCGGTGCAGGTCGGCGCGGCGTGCGGCCTGTAGCAGGAGTTGGGCGCGGTGGCGACCCGCGCGGCGCTCCATGGGAGCGGGCACGGGGCCGAGCAGTTCCACGCCGGCAGGCTGGCCTCGGGCCAGCGCCGCGGCGGCCTCCAGGAACCGGAGGGCCGCTTCCAGGCTACCGGCCTCGGCACGAATCAGGGCCAGGTGCGAGAAGGGCGGCAACTCGGCGGCACGCCGCTCCGCGAGCGCCTCCGCCGCGAAACCGCCGTAGTCGTGGGCGGTGAGGCGGGCGAGCAGCGGGTGGTCCGGGTGATGGGTCTGGATGAGCACCTCGCCCGGCTGCTCGGCGCGGCCGGCGCGGCCGGCCACCTGCACGATGAGCTGGGCCATGCGTTCGGCGCCGCGGAAATCGGCGCTGAACAGGCCCTGGTCCGCATCCACGATGCCTACCAGGGTCACGTTGGGAAAATGGTGCCCCTTGGCCAGCATCTGGGTGCCGATGAGCACCCGCGCGTCGCCACCATGCACCTGTCCGAGCAGGTTGGCCAGGCTGCCCTTGCGGCGCGTGCTGTCGCGATCGATGCGCACCACGCCGGACCCATAGCGCTGGTGCAGGGCCTCCTCCAGTCGCTCGGTGCCGCGTCCCACCGGGCGTAGCTGCTCGCCGCCGCAGCCGGGGCAGCGGGCGGGCACGGCATGATCGGCACCGCAATGGTGACAGCGCAGGCGGCGGTCGCCGGCATAGAGGGTCATGCGCGCGTCGCAGCGTCGGCAATCGAACACGTGACCGCAGGCGTGGCACAACAGCGCCGGGGCGTAGCCGCGGCGATTGAGGAACAACAGGGCCTGATTACCGCGCTGCAGGTGGGCATCCAGGGCCTTGAGCAGCTCAGGCGAAAGGCCGTCGTAGAGCGGCTGGGTGCGCAGGTCCACCAGGCGCACCGCAGGATGGCTGGCTGCGCCGGCACGCTCGGGCAGCGACAGACGCCGATAGCGGCCTTCATTGGCATTGTGCAGGCTCTCCAGCGAGGGCGTGGCCGAGCCCAGCACCACCGGCACCCCCGCCAGCTGGCCGCGCAGGATGGCCAGGTCACGGCCGGAATAGCGAAAGCCCTCCTGCTGCTTGAAGGACGGGTCGTGCTCCTCGTCCACCACGATGAGCCCGGGACGGACCAGCGGTGTGAACACCGCCGAGCGGGTGCCGATGACCACCGGCGCCTGCCCCTCACGGGCCGCCAGCCAGGCACACAGCCGTTCCCCATCGGCCAAGCCCGAGTGCAGCACGGCGACAGGAACGGCGAAGCGGCGCTGGAAGCGTTCCACCAACTGGGGCGTCAGCCCGATCTCCGGCACCAGCACCAGGGCCTGCTCGCCGCGCGCCAGGGTGGCCTCGATGAGCCGCAGATAGACCTCGGTCTTGCCGCTGCCGGTGACGCCGTCCAGCAGGTAGACGCCGAAGCCGCCCATACCGGCGAGTACGGCCTCGACCGCTGCCTGTTGGGTCGGGTGCAGTACGGGGGCGGGCGCCGGGTCGGCGGGCGCCGCTTGCAGGCAGGCGCGTTCCTCGACGCTGAGCCATCCCTTGCCCGCCAGTGCTCGGGCGGCGTCACGCGCCCCCGCCAGCCGCTCGACCAGGAGCTCCTCGTCCAGGCCGTCCGGGTGGGCGGCGAGCAGCGCGAGCACCGCGGCCTGGCGCGGTGCGCGCCGCAGCTCGGCAGGCTTCACTGCACGCCCAAGCCCGGTGAGGCGGTAGCGGCGCGGGGCCCGTACCTGCGCGGGTGCGCCCTGGCGCAGGGCCACCGGCAGCGCGGTGATGAAAACCTCGCCTGGGGCATGGTGGTAGTAGGTCGCCGCCCGGCGCAGGAGCTCGGTGACGTCGGGCGTCAGCAAGGGCGCGGTGTCGACCAGGGTGGCGGGCTTGAGGCGCTCGCGGGGCAGTTCACTGTCCGGACCACTGCCGACCACCACGCCAATGACTTCACGCCGGCCAAAGGAGACCCGCACCCGCACGCCCGGTGCAGGGGCCGGCTCCACCGGGATCAGGTAGTCGAAGGTACGGCGTAGCGGCGACGGGACCGCGACGCGCAGGACAGGGGGCTTCATGGCGCGGCAATGTAACACGGCGTTGATCACATCCCCCTGCCCTTGGTGCAGCTAACCGCCTGTGGTGCTTGTGGATTGCTCTGTTATCCACAAAACCTGTGGATAACTGTGTGGATGATTTGGGGTTATCTGCGCGCAGACCGCGCCGCATCTGCGCCGGTGTTAGGCTGGCGAGAAAATGAGCACAAAAAAAGACACGTAAAAACAATGCATTGCGGATATTCGCAGCTTCTGATGAAGAATGGTGCGTCGGCATGATGGGCGACATGCCCTACCGTGGCCGATGTGCATAAACTCCATTGAAGGGCGGTTTTCGCCTTGCGGGTGGGGCATGCCTGTGCTACGCGGCGGACGCAAGGCAGTCGGCCCCCATCGCCGGGGCAGCGGGCACCGTTTTTGAGGAGAAGTCGGGGTTCGTGGCCTAACCCCGCGTGATCCCTAGGGGAAAACCTGTTATCCACAAAAGCTGTGGATAACTGTGTGGATGAATTGGGGTTATCCCCGCCGAGGCCGCGTAGCCACTGACTTTTCGTTAGATCGGCGAGAAAATGGCCGATAAAAAATAACTCGAAAAAACATTGGCTTAGATATCGCTCCCAGGACCGTCTCTCGATCGGGTCCGGGTCTTGAGACCGTCGCGCCGCCGCTCACCCGGGTGTGTGCATAAAGCCCGAGCGGGTGCCTTGAACGGCTTGCCGGCGCGGGCCTGGCTGTGCTACGCGCAGCCACTGCCGCCCGTTCGCCGGGAGACCTCGAAGACCGGATACGTTCGGGTAGGCCGAGCCCGGCCGCGCCAGTGCGGGTGGCCGCCGGGTCCCCGCACCGCGCTGCCCTCAGTGGTCGTCGTCGAGGGGCGCTGGCAGCCCGTCGATGCTGCGGGCGTTGCGCTCGCGGCGATATCGCGCCAGACCGTCCTCGCCCTTGCGCTCCGCCCAGGCGGCCAGGTCGTCACGCTGTGCGTCGACCGTCATGAGCGGGACGCCGAAGCCGCACGAGGTTTGGATGCGGCTGACCGCAACGCGGATGATCTGCCGCACACCCGGAAGGTCGGCAGGGAAATGCCCGCGCAACCGCGCGAACTCGGCGCTGCCCGGCAGGACCACCTCACCGCGGCCGAACAGGCGCAGGATGCGCGGCCGGCCGGTGAAGGCGCAGAACATGAGGGTGATGCGGCCGTTTTCCGCCAGGTGGGCGGCCGTTTCGTTGCCGCTGCCGGTGAGATCGAGCCAGGCCACGTGGTGCGGCCCGAGTACGCGGAAGGTATCAAGCCCGCGTGGTGAACAATTCACGTGGCCATCGGCTGCGAGCGGGGCACTGGCCAGGAAAAACAGTGGCTGTGCGGCGAGCCATGCCGCCATGTCCTGGTCGATCTCGGGGTGAAGCTTGGCCATGGATGCCTCCCAGGCATGCACGTTGGTGAACTGCCGGCTCGTGTGGGCGCTCAGGTCCCGACCAGCAGCACCCGTTCGCGGGCCTGTTGGTACTCTGCGTCGCTGAGTACGGTTTCGGCGGCGAGCCGGCGCAGGGTCTTGATTTCGCCCGAGCGCAGCCGCTCGGCGCTGAGACCGCGCTTGCTCTCGGCCTCGCCGATGCGGGCCTGCAAGATGTCGAGGAACGGCGCCAGGTCCCCATCGGCCGCGCGGAAGGGGCGGATGCGCAGCAGCGGTACGCCGGCGTGACGGGTGGCGAGGACCAGGGTGGGCGCGCGGCGCACCTGAAACACCAGGCCGCAGGCCGCGGCCACCGCCACTAGCGCGGCGCCGGCCCAACCCGCCCCGGGCAGCAGCCCGGCAGAGGCCAGGTAGAACGCGCCCCCGGCCGCGACGGCCGCGCTCACGCCGGCGAGCAACCAGGCATGGGCGCGGGGATGTTCCACGAGATACCCCGGCGCCAGGCAGGCCACATCAATCATGAAGGCGCGCGGGCGCGCAAACGGCGGCTGCTCGACAATCCGCAGGTGGCGGCTGTCCACCAGCTCCGCCTGGAGGTCGCCGAACAGGTGTGAATGCTTTCGGTAGCTCGCCATACAGGACGCTGGAGGGAAGACGTCCCTATTCTGGCGAAGTGTATCTACCTGTCGGCGTGACAGCCCTCACGGAACAGACGATAACCGTGCCCGCTGAGAAAGCCAGGATGGCTTTATCCAGCGCTTCCCCAAGGGGACGCGGGTCAGACGCGCAGGTAGATCCAGCCCTGTTCCATGCGTTCGATGATGTGCTCCGCGGCGGAGGGGGCCACGTCTGTGCCGTGCAGTAGCACCGGCTCATCGCCCAAGGCGCGCTGCTTGTCCATGGTGATGTTGCAGGCCACGAAGTGAACGTTCGGGTAACGCATCATGAGCTCCGCCACCCGCTCCGAGTACGGGCTGCGATCGGCGCGTACCAGATCGAGCCCGCCGGCGTTGACGATCACGTCGACGCGCCCTTTCGGCAGAATGCGCATGAGCTCTTCTGCACTGTCCAGGGCCACCAGGAACTTGTCGGTGTTGCCTTCACCCACGTGCAGCACCACGCGCTGCGAGGTCTGCGGTGCGGTGACCAGTCGCATGGGCGGTTGGGTCACCAGAGTGAAATCTTCCAGGGCGGGCGGCGCACTCCAGCGACCCAGCAGGAAGCCGAGCGGCAGCAGCAGCGCGGCGGCGACCATGGCGGCGTTCCGGCGCCAGGGCAACTGGCGCCGAACGGGCGTACGGGGCGCAGCCGGCGGGTTCTCGAAGGCGCAGCGCACCGCTTCCTTTATGTGGCGCAGCTCGCAGGCGGCCTCGCGCAGCGCCGGGTCCTGTTCCAGTTGTTCGAGGACGCGTGCCCGATCGGTCGGGTCCAGTTGCCCGTCCACATAGGCCTGCAGGAGATCCGGATAGCGCTCGTTCATTTCACCCTCCTTAGACGCGGCGCACTGTCGCCGTGCTCGGCGATGTCTGCCAGGCGCCGCTGCAGCTCGGTGCGGGCGCGGCTCAGGCGGCTCATGACCGTGCCGATGGGGATTTCCAGGATGCCTGCGACCTCGGCGTAGGAAAAGCCCTCCAGGTCCACCAGCGTGACTACCTTGCGTTGACCCATGGGCAGGCAGGCGATGGCGTCACGCACGCGCTGGACGATCTCCTGCTGGTAGCTCTGGGTCTCGGGACAGTTCTCGCAGACGAACTGCTCCTCGTCGAACTCCTCGTTGGGGCGGCGGCGTCGCAGGTGCTCGCGCCAGCAGTTGTTGAGGATGCTGTAGAGCCAGACCTCCAGGCGCTCGCTGTCGCGCAGCTTGCCGAGGTTTTGCAAGGCGCGCGTCAAACACTCCTGGACCAGGTCGTCGGCGGTGGCCGGGTCGTAGCACCAGGCGTACGCCATGCGGTAGAGCCGCGTCCTGTTCTGTTCAACGCGTTTGCGGAGCCCGATGGTTGCGATGAGCGTCATTCTGGCAGGCCTCCCCAGTCCTGCCGAAGAACGATGACGCAAGGAGTGGGGGATTGCCACTCCCCGGAAGGGAGAGATGGCGCGGCGGTATGCCGCCGCGCCCCGGCTCAATGCACGCGCTTGGCCAGCAGATCCTTGGCCTTCATGGCGAGTTCGCGGTTCTTGTCCCGCACCTCGTGGAAAAAGCTCGCCACCTCCTTGTCGCCTTCCTTCTCGGCATCGGCGATGTACTTGCTGCTCACGTCGGCGCCTTGCAGGGCGTGATAGAGGGCGCTCACGATGTCGTAATGCTCGTCCTTCATGCCGGAACTGCCGGTGGAACCCATGGCCATCGCAAACCTCCTGCATGTGCTTATGGTCGCTCCACCAAAGCATAGAACGTACCTATCGGGAATACAGCGGCGCGACCTCGGCGCAGGCCCAGTGCAAGATCGGCAGCAGGCGCGGCGGTAACAATCGCTCGGCGCCCGCACAGTCCACCCAGCGGAAGGCGTGGTGCTCGGGGCGCCCCAGGGCAGGATTCACGGGCAGGTAGACGGCCGGGTCGTCGGTGAGCCCCACGTAGTAGCGCGCCACCTTGCCACCCGCGTAGGGCGGGGTCTCGCGCCACGCCTCATCGGCGACGAAGGTGACGCGGCGGATACCGGTCTCCTCTTCCAACTCGCGGCGCGCGGCCGCCCGTGGGGTTTCACCGGCCTCCACCCGGCCCTTGGGGAAGTCCCAGTTGCGGTAGGCGCGCAGCAGCAGGCAACGCGGCGGCCCGCTGTCGCCACGAAACACCACCACGCCGGCGGAAAGAACGTGCACCTGTCGCATTCTGATGGTGACGGGTTGAGCAAAGCTTGGCACCTGTGGGCGCGGTGCGGCAGAGTGTCGGCCGGGGAGGGGTGCTATGAGCTGGCCATCTGTGAAATACGTGTTTTCCTTCGCTGGCGGCCGGCGCGAGGACTTCGTGCTGCGCTTCGATGCGGGTTCGTTCGACCTGGTGGCCCCGCCCATGGCGCAGCCGCCCGAATGGACGCGGCTCACGGCCCATCGCTGCAGCAACTGTCCGCTTGACGCGCAAACCCACAGCCACTGCCCACTCGCACTGGCCTTGGCCGAGCCGGTGCAGCGCCTCGGCGACGTGGTGTCCTACGAGCCCGTGCGCGTCGAGGTGATCACCGAGGAACGCCGCATGGTGCAGGACACCACGGCGCAGGACGGCGTCAGCGCGCTGCTCGGCCTCATCAATGCCACCAGCGGCTGTCCGGTCACCGCCTTCTTCAAGCCCATGGCGCGCTACCACCTGCCGTTCGCCAACGAGAACGAGACCGTCTACCGGGCCGCCAGCATGTATCTGATGGGCGAGTACTTCCGTGCCCGCAAGGAGCCGGCGACGCCCGACCTGGCCTTGCAGGGCCTGCTGGAGATCTACCGTGGCATGGAGGCGGTGAACCGTGGCATCGTCGCCCGGCTGCGCGCTGCCCGCACCGAGGACAGCGCGCTGAACGCCATCGTGCTGCTCGACCTTTATGCCAAGCAACTGCCCTACGCCGTGGAGACCTCGCTGGGCGAACTGAAGTACCTGTTCCACGCCTATCTGCGCTGATCCGATACTTCCTCTCAGGAGGGAGTGCAATGCTGCGCCTGTCCAACGACGATGTGGCGCGCCTGTTCGAGGAGATCGCCGATCTCCTCGAAATCGACGACGCCAGCCCGTTCCGCGTGCGCGCCTACCGTACCGCCGCCAGTACCTTGCGCGGGCTCGGCCGCGAGGCGCGCGACATGGTCGCCGCCGGTGAACCGCTCACCGACCTGCCGGGCATCGGCAAGGACCTGGCGGGCAAGATTACCGAGGCGCTCAGCAGCGGGCGTATCGGCGCCCTGGAGAGCCTGCACCGCGAGGTGCCGCCGAGCCTGGAGGCCCTGCTGAGGATCCCCGGTCTCGGGCCCAAGCGGGTGCGCGCACTTTACCAGCAACTCGGCGTCCACGACCTCGACGAGCTGCGCGCCGCCGCCGCGGCCGGCCGCGTGCACACCTTGCACGGATTCGGCATCAAGACCGAGCAGCGCGTGCTCGACCAACTCGCCGCGCAACGCGAGAAGAAACGCCGCATTCCGCGCCACCAGGCGGCACCGCAGGCACGCGAGCTTGAACGCCACCTGCGTGACATCCCGGGCGTGGAGCAGGTGGTGATCGCCGGCAGCTTCCGGCGTGGACGCGACACCGTGGGTGATCTCGACGTGCTGGTCACTGCCGCCTCCGCCGACTTGGTGATGGCGCGCTTCACCGGGCTGCCCGCGGTGCTGGACGTGACGGCGCGCGGCACCACGCGCGCTTCGGTGCTGCTGCGCAGCGGCCTGCAGGTGGACCTCCGACTGGTGCCGCCCGAGAGCTTCGGCGCCGCCCTGCACTACTTCACCGGCAGCAAGGCGCACAACGTGCGGGTGCGCCGGCTCGGCCAGCAGCACGGCCTCAAGGTGAACGAATACGGCGTGTTCCGCGGTGGCGAGCGCGTGGCGGGGGATACGGAGGAATCGGTGTTCAGTGCCGTGGGCCTGCCCTTCATCCCACCCGAATTGCGCGAGGACCAGGGCGAGATCGAGGCGGCGCAGCAAAACCGTTTGCCGCGGCTCATCGAGCGCGGCGATCTGCACGGCGATCTGCACGCCCACACCACCGCTTCGGACGGCCGCGCGTCGTTGCGTGACATGGCGGAGGCGGCGCGTGCCGCCGGTCTCGAGTATCTGGCCATCACCGATCACGCCGCCGATCAGGGCGGGCCGCGCCCCATGGACGCCCGCCGCCTGTGCGAACAGGCTGAGGCCATCGACCGTCTCAACGAAGAACTGCACGGCATCACCCTGCTCAAGGGCGTGGAAGTGGATATCCGCGAGGACGGTTCCCTGGTGCTGCCCGACACGGTGCTGGCGCGGCTGGACGTAGTGATCGCCTCAGCGCACAGCGCCACCTCGCTGCCGCGGCGGCAACAGACCGAGCGTCTGATGCGCGCCATCGACCATCCCGGCGTCACCCTGCTCGGCCATCCGGGTGGGCGTTTCCGCCCGCAGCGCGAGGGGTATGCCGTCGACATGGAACGCGTGCTGCGTCATGCCCGTGAATGCGGCTGCTTCGTCGAGCTGGACAGTCAACCGCGCCGCCTCGATCTCAACGAGACCTACTGCCGCCTGGCGCGCGAGCTGGGTGTGCTGGTGGCTATCGACAGCGACAGTCACAGTCGTGGTGATCTCGCCAATCTGGACGGCGGGGTGCTGCACGCGCGCCGCGGCTGGCTCGAGGCGGCCGACGTGCTGAACACGCGCCCACTCCACGAGTTGCGCCGTCTGCTGCGTCGCACCCGCTGAGCGCCGAAGTGCATGTTTGTGTGCATATCATCCCGGTAGCTCTCCTATGGACAGCATGCGGCACTCGCTTATGCTTTCGGAAAAACCAGGAGATCGCCCGTGCAAGTTCCTCTCGAGATCCGTTTCCACGACGTGGATCGTTCCGACTGGAGTGAGAACTTCATTCAGCGTCAGGTGGAACGCCTGGAACGCTATGTAGACGACATCATTTCCTGCCGCGTCACGGTGTCCCGTCCGCATCGCCGTCAGCGTACCGGGCAGCCTTATCAGGTGATGGTGGAGGTGACTCTTCCACCGCAGCACGTGCTGGCAGCCACTGTCGAGCCGGTGGAAGTGCCCGGCAGCGCGGAACTGCGCAACGTGATCCGCGATGCCTTCAGGGCCATGGAACGCCAGCTCATCAGGATCAAGGAGCTGCGCGAAGGCACGGTGAAGCAACGTGAGGAGGCGCGCGCGCTGGTCTTCAAACTGCTCCCGGAGGAGGGTTACGGCTTTCTCAAGTCACCGGAAGGCGAGGAGATCTACTTCCACCGCAACGCAGTCCTGCACGACGACTTCGATCGTCTCGCCCTGGGCACCGAGGTCCGCTACGAAGCGGAACTGGGCGACGCCGGTTTGCAGGCCACCTCGCTGCAGATCATCAACAAACCGGGCGTGCGCGCCAGGCCCGATGAGCCGTCCGCGACCGAGCTGCCCGCCGATTGGCGGCCGTAATACCATGGACGACGCTTCGTATCCTGATGCCCGTGGGCCGCTCGCCGCGAGCGTCTGCCTGTCGCTCATGGAGCACCTCGCTGAACAACGTATCGGTGAGGCCATGGCGCGCGGTGAGTTCGAACGGCTCCCCGGCGCCGGCAAGCCGCTACGTCTGGAGGACGACGGGCTGGTCCCGGAGGAGCTCCGCGCGGCCTACCGACTGTTGCGCAATGCCGGTTTCCTGCCACCCGATGTGCTGCTGATGCGCGAGATCCGCGAGGCCGAAGACCTCTTGCGCGCCCTCGATGCGCCGAGCGAACGCCTGCATGCGCTGCAACGGCTTGCCGTGCTGCGGGCGCGTCTGGGTGAGCGCAGAAGCCGTGCGCTGGAGGCGCTGAGCTACCGGGACAGCCTGCACCGATCCCTGGCGAAGTAAACGGAGGCGTCATGCACACCTTGCTCGTGGTCTACGACATCCGCGATGTGCGGCATGAAGAAGGCGTGCAGCGGTTCCTGGAGGGATTCGACGGCATGCGCTTCTCCCCGGAGAGCCATGCCATCGAGACCGAGCTGGATGCGGGCGAGGTGTTCCGCCGGCTGGAACCGCTGCTCGGGCGCGACGACGTGGCCTACGTCTTTGAATTGGGTGAACACTGGATGGGTTACGGCTACCAGGCCATGAACGACTGGCTGTACCGCAACCTTCACTGACGTGTTCAGCCGTATAACGCCCGAGCTCGCGCGATGAAGACGTCGGCGAGATGTGCGTTCAGGGCGCTGAACCACGGCGCTACGGCGCGCGCCGTGAGGCCCTCGGCGAGATGGAACTCGGCACGGAAGCGCACGCAACAGCCACTGCCCTCCGGCTCGAAATGCCATTCCACCTCGAGCAAATGGAACGGCCGCTCGCGCGAGCGCACACGGATGCGTCGTGGCCGGTCGAGCTCGGCCTCCGAGTCGAAGCAGGCGCTCAGCACCCCGAAGCCGACCCGCTGACGGGCCCGCAGTCGTTCCCCGTCCCGCGCCAGCACGCTCGCCTCGCTGTAACCCGGCACGAACTGGGGATATTTCTCGATGTCGGCGACCAGCTCGAACATCTGTTCGGCACTGTACGGGACGCGGCGTGTCTGGTGGTGGAGCGGCATGGCCCATGGTAACCGCCGCACGGCGGCATGACGACCCTCATCCCTGAGACAACCGCATGGGCCATCCGTCATCGCAATCCTGCCTATGCTTGTGCGGGAACGACTGCATGGAGGCGTTTATGACCCGCAAACTCTTGGCCCTGCTGGGGGCATTGTTGATGGTGCTGGGACTCGCTGCGTGCAACACCATCGAGGGTGCCGGCGAAGACGTCGAGGCCGCCGGTGAAGGCATCCAGCGTGGTGCGGACGAGAACCGGCCGAACCCGTGATCGTACGGCCCCGGCGCGCGGCAGGGGCCGCGCGCCGGCCAACACCCAGCCATGAGGCCGAGCGCACCGCGGCGCCAGCTGGCACAGGTACTTCTGCTGCTGTTTCTGGTCTTACCGTCCCTCGGCCTTTCACCGCTCGCACTCGAAGACATTACGTTTCCGTGGCTCGCCGCTGCGGTGATCCTGCGCGACCTGACGCTGCTCGCTCTGGTGGGATATTTCGTCTGGGCCGAGGGCGGTACGGCGGCGAGCATCGGCTGGCGCCGCCGCGGCGCCGGGCACGAGGTGCTGCTGGGGGCGCTCGCGTTCGCGCCCGCGCTGCTCGGCCTTGCCCTGTTGCAGAGCCTGCTGCAAAGCTTCGGACTCCCGCCCGCCAGGCCGCCGCCGGCGGCGTTGATCCCGCAGACGCCTGGCGACGCGGCGTTCGCGGTGGTGTTGCTGGTGGTGGTCGCGGTGGTGGAAGAGACGTTGTTCCGCGGCTTCTTGCTGACCCGCCTGCTTGCCCTGACCGGGCACCGCGGCGTGGCGCTCACCGTGGCCACGCTGGTCTTCGCCCTCGGCCACGGCTACCAGGGTGTCACGGGCCTGATTGCCGTGGCCGCGTTGGGGCTGCTGTACGGCGTAATTTACCTGTGGCGCGGCAGCCTGGTGGCGCCGGCGACGATGCATTTTCTACAGAACGCCGCCGGCATGCTCGTGCCGTGGCCGTGATCAGGCCTCGCCGGCGGCCCGCTTCACGGTGCCACTGCCGCTGTATTGAATTTGGTCGGGCGCCACGGCGCCGCCCGAAATGATGAAGGTCATGGCCTGGTCCATGGTCCAGTCGGTGGACACGAGCTTGTCCAGCGGAACGATCTCCAGGTAGCCGGAGGTGGGGTTCGGTGTGGTCGGCACGTACACCGCGGCGAGCTGTCGCCCGGTGCCGACTTCCGAGAACACGCGCGTTACCAGTCCCACCGCCTTCATGTCCGGCGAAGGGAATTCGATGAGTACAACACGCTGCACCTGATCGGGCTTTTGTTGAAGCACGGCAAGCAACTTCTTGGTGCCGCCGTAGATGGTCTGTACCAGCGGGATGCGATGCAGGGCCCGGTCGAAGAAGGCGATGATTTCGCGGCCGAGCACATGGGTTGCCGCCCAGCCGAGCAGGTACAGCGCCCCGACCGTCAGCAGGATCGACAGCAACGCGGCGAACCACGGGTGCCGCAGCAATTCCGCCACAGTCGGCGAAAGGGGTTCGATGGCGCGCGCCAGCACGTTGACGCCAGGCGTGCCCAGCGCGGACAGCTGGCTCAGCACGAGGGTGAACACGAACCAGGTGATGAGCAGCGGAATCGAGGTGAGCGTACCTGCCAGCAGGTAACGCTTGCCGCGCCCAAACCAACGACGTTCACTCATGGAAGCTCCGGATAAGGTGGCCCGTTGCGGGCCCGGTGAGGCATATAACGATACGAAACCGCTCTCACTACTGCAATGTGCCGACCGGGACTAGTGTACTGATTCGCACTTGGCGGCACTTTCAGCGGTCGCTGGTCGGCCCGCCCGCTCCTGCGCATCCCTGCGTACCTGCGGCATTTGTGCATCCATGCACATCGTGTAAGGCGCGCTCGCGCAGGAATGGTGGCCTCCGCAGGCAGCCTCCCAAAGCGCCAATGCGGCGTTGCACGCCTTGGCAAGGGCTCGCCTTCGCCGGGGACTGCGCCTTGCCTTGGCGCTCCTGGGCGGCCCAAGTACCGCCAAGTGCGAAGCAGTACACTACGTTCAAAGGATGAGCGATTCCCTCCAGGTGGAGAGCCACGCCGCATCGAACGGCGACGAGGTGCCGCGCCGTCTGCGCTTCGGCGCACGCAGTGTGGACGTGGAGCTTATCGATCGCTGGGAAGGTCCGGCCTACCGGTATTTCAAACTGCGTGGCAGCGATGGCGGCGTGTACATCGTGCGCCACGAACCGACGGCCGACGTCTGGGCGTTGATCATCTACGACAGCGACGCGCTCGACGGCTCGCGGCTTTCGTCGTAGCCGCCGTCGAGGGTGAAATAGAATACGGTCCCCACCCCTGGCGTGGATTCCACCCATAACCGGCCGCCGTGGCGTTGCACGATGCGCGTGGCCGTGGCCAGGCCGAGCCCGGTACCGGGAACGTCGGGACGCAGGCGCAGAAAGGGTTCGAACACACGCTGGCTCTCGCGGTTGTCGAAACCGTCGCCGTTGTCGCGCACAAAAAACACCTGCATGCCCTCCCGTTCGCTGACACCGACGCCGATCTCCGCCGTGGCCTGCGAGCGGGTGAACTTCCATGCGTTTTCCATCAGATTGTGCAACAGCGCCCGCAGCAGGCGGCGGTCGCCCGCGGCGGCGAGGCCGGGGGCGATGCGCAGATCGATGCGACGCGTCGGATCGGCGGCGCTCAGCAGATGGCCGATCTCCGCGGCCAGGGCGCTCAGGTCGACCGGTTCGGTGACCAGTTCGGCGCGCACCACGCGCGACAATTCCAGCAGGCCATCGATGAGTTCGCCCATGCGCACGGTGGCGGCGCGCATGCGGTTCAGATAGTCGTGCGCGCCTTCGTCCAGGCGGTCATGGTAGTCCTCCCAAAGGGCGGCACCGAAGCCGTTGATGGCGCGCAGCGGGGCATGCAAATCGTGGGACACCGAATAACTGAACGCCTCCAACTCCTGAAGCGCCGCGGTCAGCTCACGGGTGCGCGCCGCCACCATGAATTCCAGACGCGAACGATAGTTTTCCAGCTCCCGCACCAATCGCTTTTGTTCGGTGATGTCGCGGAGCACGAACACGCCGCCGCCCACCCCCGCCGCATCGATGCAGGAGCGCGAAATGGCTACCAGGATGGCCTGGTTATCCGCGCGGAACAGCATGGTTTCCGTCACCGCCTGCGTCGCATCCTCGTAACGGAATGGAAAGGCAAACAACTCCGCGAACAATCGCCCGGTCAGCGCCTCGCGCGTCTCGCCGAGCAGCGCAGTGGTCGCCTGGTTGACCATCCGGATACGGCCCTCGGCGTCCGTCACCACCAGCCCCTCGTGCATGCCGGCGATGATGGCCTCAAGGAAATCGCGCGATACCGTGGTTTCGTTCAGGCGTTCATGCATGTGGCCGAAGGCACGCGTCAGCTCGGCGATCTCGTCATGACCCACCGGCGCCGGAATGGTGGTCCCGATGGCCTCCGGCAAGTCGCGCACGGCCTGGGCCAGTGCGGTGATGGGGTGGCTCATGCGCCGCGCCAGCCATCCGCTCACGAGCACGCCTGCGCCGATCAGGCAAAGCATCAGCAGCGCGGCCCATATCGTCGCCTCCACGTGCGTGCCGACCCGCAGTGCGCTGATGTGATCGCGCATCTGCTGTACACGCGCCAAGTGGCCGTCGTACGCCAGGTCGAGGCGTACCGCGCCGACGGTCCGTTCACCGCGGCGCACCGGTGCGGTAGCGACCAGCCGTTCCTGTACGCGCACGATGGCCGGTTCGCGGGGCAGGCTCAGCGGCGTCAGGGGGGCTTCACGGGCGTCCGTACTGTGCAGCAGGCGGCCATGGCGGTCGAAGGCACTCACCGCGATGATGGAGTGCTGCAAGGTCTCGACTTCCTTGAGCAGTTCGGCAATGGCCGCGCGGTCACCTCGTGCGAGTGGCTCGGCCAGGACGGCGGCGGCGAAGTGCACGGCCGCTAACGCCTCTTGGTTGAGTTCGTCGTTCAGCGCCGCGGCAAGCAGGGATTCGCTGGCGTTCTCCATGCCCACGGCGGCGCGATGGAACTGCATGTGCAATCCGGCGGTGAGCACCAGCGCCACCACCACGATGACCGCGGTAATGGACAGTGTGTACTTGGATTGCAGGCGGAGTTTCATGGACGCGTCCGTGCGACGGATGCGCCATGGTAGCCGCTGCTTGCGGTACGGTCACGAGGCTTTCAGGCGAGGCGGCGGTACAGCGCCGTTGCCATATTGCGGGCCGCGGCGGTGAGCCGGGCGGCCCGTTGGGGTGAAAAGCGTTCCCAGCCGAGTTTCTGAAACGCCGGCGTGTCTTCCACACGGGGGCGCTCACCGGGCAGCTGCGGTTGTTCCAGCAGGTGGGCCAGGGTCACCAGGTCCGTGGCGTCGAGGCGGGGGCTCGCCCGCATCCAGCGCTCGGCGTGCTCTGCCACCCCGGCGAAGTCATCGAGGCCGAGCCGCTCCAGGAGCATCGGACCGGTGAGCGTGCGCAAGCGGCGCAGCAGCAGGTCCAGTTCGGTGCGGCCGACCCCGAGTTCGGGGTGGGTGTCCACGAACCCGAGTACCGCCACCGCCCCCGCTTCGTGCAGCAGCCCGGCGAACAGCGCCTGTTCGGGGCCCGGGCAGGCGTGCTGGCGCGCCAGGGTATAGGCGAAACAGCCGATGAACAGGCTGTGGCCGAAGGTGTCGTCCATGCGCCGGCGCAGTTCCGGATCACGGGCATTGAACAGCGGCTGAATGGCGAGGCAGAGCGCCAGGGCGCGCGAGGCCGGCATGCCCAGGCGCAGCGCCGCCTCCGCCGCACCGGCGACCGTCGGACCACTGCTGCGGTTCGCCGCGGCGACGAAACGCCGTTCGAGCCAGGGGGTGTGCGCGACGGTACGGGCCACATCTTTCAGGCGCGTGGTCTCCCCCAGCAAGTCACGGATGTGCGCCACCGGCAGGCGCAGCAGCGGCGGGTCGCTGCGGCAGGCCTGCAGCACACGGGTTGCCAGTTCCACTGGGGCATGGGCATGGCCCTGGTGTTGTGCCGAGATGAGGCTGCCCACCTGGGCGCGCTCGAAGCGCAGCACGATGGCGCCGGTCTGGGCCACCGCCTCCACCGCCTGGGGGGTGGCGTCGAACAGCGGCCGGCGCGCACGCGCGCTGCCGCCCGGGATGCGTTCGGCCAGCCCGGCGGGGCCGGTGATGGCGACCTCGCCCTTGAGCAGGTAAGTGATCCAGCGCCGCTCGGCGCGTGCAAGAAGCCGCGCCTGCGGCGCCAGGCGCAGCACGCGGGCCTGACGGGCGAGCGCCTGCCGGCCGGCATCGGCCAATTCGCTGAGCGGGTACAGCAGCCGCGTCAACCGGTAGATGACGCCATGACGACCGTCCATGGTCTGTTTGGCCTTCCATCAGAGTCGGTTAAGGATAGACGACCGCGCCGTGCGGCCCTGCTCAGACCGGCGGCAGGGGGCCGCTGCTGCCTTCGAACAGCCGCTGGTAATCGGACGGCAATTGGGCGCGCACGTCATCGATTTCGCCGGGTGATACCGCCTCCTTCAAGACGTCCAGCACGACCCGCGCGTGGTACACGGCCGCGGGCAGGTCGACGCCTTCCTTTTCGCACACGCGACGAAAGAATTCGTCCGAGGTGAAGCGCTCTCCACTGCCCGCGGTGGGGCCCTTGAGGAATTCGGCGATCTCGTGCGGCAGTTGGGCCCCCAACTGCATGGGCTCATGGCCCTGCAGGCGCTCCGCCAGAGTGCTGAGGGTGGCGCGGGTGGCACGCAGGGCCTCATCCATGTCGCGCAGCTGTGCGCGGTGCTGCACTTGGCCGAGAAAGTCATGGATGTTCATGGAACCTCCTTGAAGCAGTCGCGCATTCAGGTGAACGGTCGTCCCCGCCAGGGCGCGGGATACCGGGCATTCACGCTTGGCGGTCTCCGCGATCTCTTGAAATCGCGTCTCGTCGAGGTCGGGGACGCGCCCTTCCGTGTCGAGTTCGATGGCCGTGATACGCCAGCCTTCGCCCTCACGGTCGATGTGCACCCGGGCGCGGGTGCGGATGTGTTCGGCGATGTGCCCGGCGTTTTCCAACAACAGGGCGAGCGCCATGGAAAAGCACCCGGCGTGCGCGGCGCCGATGAGTTCCTCCGGGTTGGTCCCGCGGGCCTCGCCAAAGCGCGCCGCCGCGGAATAGGGTATCGCCGGTCCGTCGGCCGGGTGCCGGATGGCACCATGGCCTTTGAGCAGGCCGCCTTGCCACTCGGCAGCCGCGGTTCGTACGGGCATGGTTTGCCTCCGTTGATCGCTCTACGCAACGTATAGCGCACCTGGGCAGGTGCGGTCCGGGGCCGTTTCTGAAACGCGGAAGCGTCGAATCTGGGATGGGTAACGTGGGGTGCGGACCGCCGGCGCCCGCTCGGCTAGGGATCGGCCTGATGGTCATGGGTATATAATCGCGCTCTAATATTCTCCGGGCATACACCGAAGCGGAGGCAGCGATGCAGTTTCAAGTGGCCGAAACCGAGCGCAACCGCGCCAAGAACCCCCACGAGCTGTTCATCATCAATCTCATTGCCTTCCACCTGCTGCTGGCACCCGCGGCCATCGCACTGGACATCGGCGCCTGGGCGCTGCTGCTGCCGGTGGTGTTTTCACTGATGGTGATGGCTTTCATCTATGTTCGTACCCGGCGCGCCGTGAGCGGCGAGCCCTGGTTCGTCATGGCCCACTGGCAGATCGCGCTGCGCCGCTGCCGCCTGCTGCTCATCGGCTACGGCGTGACCGGCGGCATCCTGCTGCTCGCCTGGTTGCTCGGCCTCGGCATGCAGCCCAACATGCGCGACATCATGTTCACCGCGCTCACGCGCATCGGCGTCATGCCCACGGTGATCCTGGTGTTCGTGGCCTTCGTGCTGGAATCGAACGCGCTGTTCCAGGCCGCGCGCGGCGAGGTGCCCGACGCGGTGGTCAAACGCCATCCGGCGCCCGCGGGGCTGGCGACCCAGGAATAGACGGGGTGCGCTCGCCCAAAGCGCACCCCGCAGGCTTTCAGTACACGGCCGAGCGGCTTTCGATCTCTTCCTTGCGCCGCTCGTATTCGTCCTGGTTGATGCGGCCGGCCTCGTAGTCCTCCCGGAGCTGGTCCATGGCACGCTTGTTGGCAAGCTCGTAGCCGCCCGCACCGCCGGCGGCGCCGCTTACCACTTCGCGCGTGCTGCATGCGCTCATGGCAGCGAAAGAGAGCACAAGGGCAAGGACTAGTTTCGCGTTCATGGCGGCGACCTCGCAGGAAGGCGATCTCTGCTCTAATAATTAGCACACCCCCGCCTTGCCCCGGAGAATCAGGAATTCCTATGCCTGACACGCCCCACCCGGTCGAGATCACCCTGCACCGCACGGCGCGCACCCTCGAGATCGCCTTCGACGATGGTGCGTGTTTCACCTTGCCCTGCGAATACCTGCGCGTTTATTCGCCGTCCGCCGAGGTCCAGGGGCATCATGGCGTCGGTGCGGTGCTCCAGGTCGGCAAGGCCGAGGTCAATATCGACGAACTGCGCCCCATCGGCCATTACGCGTTGAAAATCACCTTCGACGACGGCCACCGCAGCGGCCTGTTCACCTGGCGCTATCTGTACGAACTGGGCCGTGAGCAGGCATCCCGTTGGCAAGACTACCTGGACCGGCTTGCCGCCGCGGGTCAGTCGCGCCATCCCGCTTGACGCGACCGGCGCTGCGCGCATGGAGCAGGCGCTGGGTGCACGCGGTTACAATGCGTTTGCGGGTCACGGCGGCAACATGGCCATGCCCACGGCGGTACCCTGCGCGTAGGAGATCCTGTGCGTCCACAAGAAGGCGGAGAACAAGACCAATGAGCAAACCCCCGTTGTTTACCCCTGAACTCGCGGCAGAAATGGAAGTGCTCTCCCGTTTCGACCTCCGATCCCTGCATACCGGACTCAAGATCCACAAGGATGCCCCGCCGAGCGTGGCCAGCGCCGCCATCCGCCTGCATACCAAAGGCCTCATCAGCGCCGAGGACGGCGGCTTCCTCACCGATCTGGGCGTCGAAGTGGCCGAGCACCTGGAACACGTGCTCATCGCCCTGCGCGGCGCCGTGCACTGATGACGGCGGCGCACCATACGCGAGGTCCGCGCGAACGGCACCTCGCGCGACGGGCCGGCAATCCCCTGTTCGCCGCTGCGCGCCGCGAGGTGGCCGAGGCGGAATGGCGGGCGGCGCGCGAGGCCGATGCCGCCGCCCGGGCCGAGTTCATGACGCGCTTCCAGGGCCTGGTGCAGGAGGCGGCGGCGCTCTCGTCCAACGAAGAGAGCGAGGTGGTGCTCGCCCTGAAGGCACGCCTGGACCAGGCCTATGCGGAGGCCTGTGCCCTGGGCGGGCTCGACCAGGTCAAGGCGGGACTCGGCCGGTTGATCGACGCCATCATGGGCGCGGTGCGGCGCGGGGCCGCCGGCGACCTGCGCGCCATTACCGAGCTCGACGACGAGGCGCTGGCGCGCGAGCAGCAGATGCGCCTGCTGGAACACCCGCTGGTGGCGGACCTGATGTTGCCGGATTCACCCGTGCCCGCGGCGGAACTGCTGGCCACCCTGCTGAGTGCGGATGCGGACGGGTTGGAGGCGGCGCTGTGGTTGTTCGACATGGAAGCCACCGCGGACCTCGCCGCCGAGGCACGCGCGCTGCTCGCGGCCGTGCCCGATGCGCCGCCCGACGCCCACGCGCGCCTGCGCCAGCTGGAGCAGGCCGCACCGGTGAACTGAGCCGTGGTTGTGGTTTACCAATGGCGGGCTGGAAACACATCCGCCCACGGTGGTTATCGAAACCCTGTAGGAGCCGACACCGTCGGCGAACGGGTTTTCGGTCAAGCGCCGGTGGTTGGAAAGGCATTCGCCCACGGGGTGGGCTCCTACGGGTGGTTATCGAAACCTTGTAGGAGCCGACACTGTCGGCGAACGCGGTTTTCGGTCAAGCGCCGGTGGTTGGAAAGGCATTCGCCCACGGGTGGTTATCGAAACCCTGTTAGGAGCCGACACTGTCGGCGAACGGGTTTTCGGTCAAGCGCCGGTGGTTGGAAAGGCATTCGCCCACGGGTGGTTATCGAAACCCTGTAGGAGCCGACACCGTCGGCGAACGCGGTCTAATGCAGCTTGATGCGCGGGTCCACGCCGCGGCGTAGCACGTGCAGGGCGGTGATCAGCGCCGTGCGCCACCAGCCGTAGAGCGCCACCTGATGCATCTTGTACAGGCTCAGGTACACCATGCGGGCGAGAAAGCCCGACACGTGCAGGTTGCCGGTGAGGTTGCCCATCAGGCTGCCGACGGTGCTGTAGCGGCCCAGGGCGACCAGCGAGCCGTAGTCGCGATAGCGATACACCGGCAGCGGCTGGCCGCGCAGGCGCTGCTTCATGGTCTTCACCAGCAGCGAGGCCTGTTGGTGCGCCGCCTGGGCGCGCGGCGGTACGGTCCGGCCGCTGTCGTCCAGCGGACAGGCGGCACAGTCGCCCAGGGCGAAGATGTTCGGGTCGCGCGTGGTCTGTAACGTCGGCGTCACCACCAGCTGATTGATGCGGTTGGTCTCCAGGCCGGCGATGTCCTTGAGAAAGTCGGGCGCCTTGATGCCCGCCGCCCACACCTTCATGGCCGCGGGGATGAACCGCCCGCCTGCGGTGCGGATACCCTCCCGCGTCACCTCCACCACCTGTTCGCCCGACAGCACGGCCACGCCCAGCTCGCGCAGCACGCCCTCGGCCGCATAGGAGAGTCGCGGCGGCAGGGCCGGCAGGATGCGCGGATTGGCCTCGATGACGCTCATGCGGATGTGCTTGTCCGGGTCGATGTTGTCGAGGCCGTAGGCCGACAGGCGGCGCGTGACGTGATAGAGCTGGGCCGCCAGTTCCACGCCGGTGGCGCCGCCGCCCACGATGGCCACGTCCAGCTGGCCCGGTTCAATGGGCTTGCCCTGGGTGTGGGCGAGCAGCATCTGTTCGAGCAGCGCGGTCTGGAAGCGCTCGGCCTGGCGGGTGGTGTCCAGGAAGCGGCAATGCTCCTTCACGCCGGGCACGCCGAAGTCGTTGCTGATGCTGCCCACCGCCATGATCAGCGTGTCGTAGCGGAAACTGCGTTCGGGGATGAACAGCTCACCGTTTTCGTTATAGGTGGGCGCCAGCAGCACCTCCTGGCGCTCGCGGTCCAGGCCCACCATGCGGCCGAGCCGGTAGCGGAAGTGGTGCCAGCGCGCCTGCGCCAGGTATTCCAGTTCGTCTTCGCTGGTGTCGAGGGTGCCCGCCGCGACCTCGTGCAACAGCGGCTTCCATACGTGGGTGAAGCCGGCGTCGATGAGGGTGATGTCGGCCAGGCCACGCCGGCCGAGGTTGTCGCCGAGCTTGGTGGCGAGTTCCAGGCCGCCGGCGCCACCGCCGACGATGACGATGTGGTGGTGAGAGGTCATGGGAGTTTGTTTTTCTTGCACTGACCGGGGCGCTGTAGTCTATCAGGAGTGGCGCCGGGCAATCCGGCTCACAAGCGCGGACTGGGCCACCGCAAACTGCTTTACTTGCCGCAGGCGCAGACAGTGCCACCAACGCTCAGAGCGGCTGACCATGGAACAGGTGCCGGAGCAGCTGGTCATCAAGGGGATCACCCACGCGGGTCGGCGCTTCCGACCGGCCGACTGGGCCCAGCGGCTCACCACCTCGGTGGCGAGCCTCGGACCCGATCGCCGCATCCGCTTTCACCCCAAGGTGCACATGGCCATGCGGGACGGGGTGGAATGTGTGGTGGTGGATACCAGTCTGGGCGAGGACGACCCACGGCTGTTGGAATTTCTCGTGGGGTTTGCGCGCAACAACGACCTGCAGATGGACGGGGTCCACCCGCGCGCGCCGCAGTGAACCTCAGGCCTCGGCCTCGGGCCAGTTCTTGATGTAGCTGCGCAGCAGGCGGTTTTCGAAGCGCACTTCCGTCAACAGGGCGTGCACGATGTCGGAGATGGAAATGATCCCCATGAGGCGATCGTCGTCGAGTACCGGCAGATGGCGCACGCGGCGGCCGAGCTCGTTCTCGAACATGCGTTCCATGGCATCATCGATGCTTTCGTCGGCACCGCAGGTCACCAACTGGGGGGCCATCACCTCATGTACCGCAAGGGCGCCGAAGTCACCGAGCCGCTCGCGCACCGCGCGCATGACGTCCCGCTCGGTGATGATGCCGATGAGTTGTTCGTTTTCCATCACCGCCAGGGAACCGATGCGGTAGCGCATCATCAGTTCGACCGCGTGGGTGAGCGGCTCCTCCGGCGCGATGAAATAGAGCCTGAAGCCCTTGGTGTCGAACAGGTGCCTGATTTTCATGCCGCCGTACCCGTGACCACCCTCGGGAAAATGTACCAGACGCTCCCCGCCCGGCAAGGACCCGACGGCGCGGTGCGCCGCACGTGTGGCGGCGACTGGTCGAATGGGTGGGCACGAATCACAAAAATCGTGATCCGATCAGTGTCCAGACGCTACGGCTGCGGTGTCGCAGCGGACGCCGCATGGGCGCGCTTGGCAATACCGCCCGCAATGTGGCTCCACTCGAACGCGTCCCCGGGCGTCCTCTCCAGGTCTGCCGCCCCGGTGTCCAGCGGCGCGCTCAGTACGCTTTCCACCAGGTCGCGGGGAATACCGAGGTCGTCGGCAATGTCCTCCAGGGTGCGGTGTTCGTTTTCCTGCTGCGACACGATGAAGGCCGCTTGCATAAGCGACGGCAACCACATGAGCCGGTGTTCACGCACCAGCCGCTCAAGCCCGCCTGCGGCATCCACCGCGGCCAGGAACAGGTCGAGGACACCATCACGGCCTTCACCCATGGCAATTCCCTCCGTCAGGTTGTCTATAAGTCTAGGCCGCGAGTGCCTGTGACAGCATTCACGCTGTGAGCCATCCGGGGCGGATGCAGTGATGATGCGGAGGGCTCGATCCAGTACAGTTACACCCAATCTTCAGCAGCAGAAACCGCTGCCACCGAAAGGAAACGCCATGCCGACCAAGGCGCTTTTGCGAAGTGCCCCTATTCCGTCCCTGACCGAGCTGCCGCCGCTCGGCATGGATGCCGACTCCATCGCCGACGACTTCCGCCGGTTCTTCCTGCACGCGCTCGGGCGCGACAAGTACTCGGTCAGTTCGCCCCATTACCCGTACATGGCGCTCGCCCTGGCGCTGCGCGCACGCTTGATGGAGCGCTGGAAGAACACGCGTTACGCCTACGAGGAAGCGGACTGCAAGCGTGTTTATTACCTGTCCCTCGAATTCCTCATGGGGCGCACCCTGGGCAACGCCATGCTCAACCTGGGTGTGAGGGATGAGGCCACCGAGGCGCTGTATCGCCTCGGCATCTTCATGGAGGAAATCATCGAGACGGAACCCGATGCAGGCCTCGGCAATGGCGGCCTCGGCCGCCTCGCGGCCTGTTTTCTCGACTCCTGTGCGACCCTGCAACTGCCGGTGCGCGGGTACGGCCTGCGTTACGAATACGGCATGTTTCGCCAGCGCATCGTCAACGGCTGTCAGGTCGAGGAGCCGGACCACTGGCTCATGAGCGACAACCCGTGGGAACTGGAGCGTCCCGAATACACCCAGCGCGTAAAGTACCGCGGCCGTAGCGAGGCCTACCGTGATGACCTTGGCCGCCTGCGTCATCGCTGGGTGGACACCTCCGACGTGCTGGCTGTGCCCTACGACATCCCGGTGCCCGGCTACCGCAACGAAACCGTGAATACCTTGCGACTGTGGAAGGCGGCGGCCACCGAGGAGTTCGACCTCGGTGAGTTCAATGCGGGCGAGTACGCGGAGTCGGTGGCGGCGAAGAACGCCGCCGAGAACATCACCATGGTGCTCTACCCGAACGACGCCAGCGAGAACGGCAAGGAGCTGCGCCTGCGCCAACAGTATTTTCTCGCCTCGGCCAGCCTGCAGGACGTGCTGCGTCGCTGGGTGTGGGTGCATGGCAACGACTTCAGCCGCTTTGCGGATACCAACTGCTTTCAGCTGAACGACACCCACCCCAGCATCTCGGTGGCCGAACTCATGCGCCTGCTCATGGATGAGCACGGACTCGGCTGGGACGAGGCCTGGAACATCACTTCGCGCACCATGGCCTACACCAATCACACGCTGTTGCCGGAGGCGCTGGAGCGCTGGCCGGTGCGCATGTTCCAGGAACTGCTGCCGCGCCTGCTGGAAATCATCTACGAGATCAATGCCCGCTTCCTTACCCAGGTGGCGCAGCGTTGGCCGGGCGACACCGATCGCCTGCGGCGCATGTCCATCATCGAGGAAGGCCACGAAACCCAGGTGCGCATGGCCTATTTGGCCATCGTCGGCAGCTTCTCCGTGAACGGTGTCGCCGAGCTGCATTCGCGCCTGCTGGAGCAGGGCTTGTTCCGTGACTTCTACGACTTGTGGCCGGCGAAGTTCAACAACAAGACCAACGGCGTGACCCAGCGCCGCTGGCTCGCCTGGTGTAACCCGGGACTTGCTCAGTTGCTCACCAACACCATTGGCGATGGCTGGGTGCGCGACCTTGCGCAGATCGGGCGACTCCAGCCCTACGCCGACGATCCGGGTTTCCGCATCCGCTGGCGCGAGGTCAAGCGCGAGAACAAAAAGCGCCTGGCGACGCTGGTGCAGGAGATGTGTGAAGTCACTTTCAATCCGGACGCCATGTTCGACGTGCAGGTGAAGCGCATCCACGAGTACAAGCGTCAGTTGCTCAACGTGCTGCACGTGATCCATCTGTACGACCGCATCAAGCGTGGCGATACCGACAACTGGACGCCGCGCTGCGTGTTGTTCGGCGGCAAGGCGGCGCCCGGCTATGTCATGGCCAAACGCATCATCAAGCTGATCAACGCCGTCGCGGAGGTGGTCAATCGCGACAAGGATGTGGGCGATCTGCTCAAGGTGGCGTTCCTGCCCAACTACCGTGTTTCCGCCATGGAGGTGATCTGTCCTGGCACCGATCTCTCCGAGCAGATCTCGACGGCCGGCAAGGAGGCCTCGGGTACCGGCAACATGAAGTTCATGATGAACGGCGCCATCACGCTCGGCACCCTGGACGGCGCCAACATCGAAATCCTCGAAGAAGTCGGCCGCGACAACTTCTTCCTGTTCGGCCTCACGGCGGAGGAGGTGGAAGCCATGCGGCGCATCTACGATCCCAACGCCATCATCGAACGGGACCCGGACCTCAAGCGGGTTCTGTCGCTGCTGGAATGCGGTTTTTTCAACCAGTTCGAGCCGGGCATCTTCGAGCCCATCGTCGCCTCCATTCGCAGTGCACAAGACCCGTGGATGACCGCCGCGGACTTCCGCAGCTACGTGGACGCGCAAAAGCAAGTGGATATCGCCTACAAGGACGAGGAGCGTTGGGCACGCATGAGCATCCTCAACACCGCATCGAGCGGACGCTTCTCGACCGACCGCACCATGCTCGATTACAACCGCGACATCTGGCGTCTCGAACAGGTGCCGCCGGTGCCCATGCGCTGACATGCTCGACCGGCTGAGGCAGTTCTTCGAGCGCGAAGTCGCGCCGGGCGTGCGCAACGGCGACGAGCATGCGTTTCGGCTCGCCACCGCCGCGCTGTTACTCGAAATGACGCGTCAGGACGAACATGTGAGCGCCGTGGAGCGGCGCGCCGTGATCGCCGCGGTGCGCGAGCGGTTCGGTCTCCAGGACGCGGAAGCCGACGAGGTGATACGGCTCGCCGAGGAGGAGGCGCGCAACGCGACCGATTACTTCCAGTTCACCTCCCTCATCAACGAACACCTCGATCATTCCCAGAAGGTCCACATAGTGGAGGCCTTGTGGCGGGTCGCCGCCGCAGATGGGCACGTGCATCATTACGAAGAGCACCTGGTGCGACGCATCTCCGAGTTGCTTTACGTTTCGCACAGGGAATTCATCGCGGCGAAGCACCGTGTCCTGCATTTGTAGGTCACGCTCTTATTGCCGTGTCCCGGGCCCTGCCCGAGACTGGGCAGCATCAATCCGAATGCGGTAGGCATCGAGACAGCCATCACATGCACCCATGGAAAGCCATTGCAGACCGTATTCAATCCCTCATAGGCGGGTCATTCCGACCGGCGGCGCCCGAGCCGGTCAGTGGCGGGTGCATCAACGATGCGATGGTGCTGAGTGACGGCGCGCAACAGTTTTTCGTCAAGCTCAACCGCGGCGATAAAGTCGGCATGTACGAGGCGGAGGCAGAAGGCCTCTCGGCGATCGCCGCGACCCATACCGTGCGCGCGCCCGGAGTAATCGATTTCGGTGTGGCGGAAGACACCGCTTATCTGGTGCTCGAGTATCTTCAACCGGGCGGTTGCGGCGGTGACGGGGCATTGGGTGAGTCGCTTGCGGCCATGCACCATCACACCACCACGCGATTCGGCTGGCATCGCGACAACACTATCGGCGCCACGCCGCAGCCGAATGCCTGGCACGAAGACTGGCTCTGCTTCCTGCGCGAACGACGTATCGGCTACCTGCTCGATCGCGCATGCGCCCGGGGCGCCGACGCGCGCCTGCGTGATCTCGGCGACGAGCTCCTCGAACGTCTGCCCGAACTGTTCGGCGGCTACACGCCCGTACCGTCGCTGCTGCATGGCGACCTGTGGGGCGGAAACTGGGCGACCCTCGCGTCAGGCGAGCCGGCGGTGTTCGATCCGGCCGTGTATTACGGCGACCGCGAGGCGGACCTGGCGATGACGGAGCTGTTCGGCGGCTTCTCACCGCGCTTCTACGCGGCCTATCAGGCGGCCTGGCCCCTGGACGCGGGTTATGCGCTGCGCAAGGACTTGTACAACCTCTACCACGTGCTCAACCATTTCCTGCTGTTTGGCGGCGGTTACGCGCGCCAGGCCCAGGCGATGGCCAGCCGACTCCTCGCCCAGTTGCATTAAGCGCAGGAAATCACGGTGCAGGCGTAACAGGGTACGCAAGATCGCCGCAGCGACGCGCTATCATAGGCGCCCGGCGCGCCGCGCGCGCCGCCTCTTCGTCCGCTGAGCGCCTTTTCCGGAGCGTGCATGTCCGCGCAAGATTCCCGCTATCCTGGCCCGTTTTCGTGGCGTTTTCTCCACCCCAGGCATGCGAGTGGCTGGCTCGCCGTGCTGCTGCTCGGCCTCATTTCGCTGTTGCCCGGCCGCTGGCGGCTCGCCCTGGGCGCGTGGCTCGGCCGGCTCGCCTATGAGCGCCACGCCAAGCGCCGCACCATCGTCCACATCAACCTGGAGCTCTGTTTCCCGGAAAAGCACGCCGCGGAGCGCGAGGCATTGGCGCGGGCGTTCTTCCGCCAGTTCATGCAGACGGTGCTCGATTACGGGCTGTTGTGGTGGGGTTCGGGGCGGGCCATCGACGCACGCGTGACCCTGGAGGGCGAGGAACACTTGCGCCCGCACCTGGAGGCGGGCCGGCCGGTGATCCTGCTCACCGGCCACCACCTGGCGGTGGACTTCGCAGGCATCGCCATCAACCGCCGTTATCCGAAGGCGACCAGCATGTTCAAGCGCCTGCGCAATCCGGTGCTCGACTGGTTCGTGGCGCGCGGGCGCACCCGCCAGGGCGGGCTGATGTTCGAGCGCCACGACAACCTGCGCCCGCTGGTGCGGCTGATCCGCGACGGTTACCTGTTCTACTACATGCCCGACGAGGACCTTGGACCCGATAAGTCGGTATTCGCCCCCTTCTTCGGCGTGCCATCGGCCACCCTGACCGCACTCGCCAAGCTCACGCGCCTGTGCAACGCCGTGGTGGTGCCGTTCATGGCCTACCACAACGAGGGCCGCTACACGGCCCGCCTGTTCCCGGCGCTGGAGGACTACCCCACGGGCGACGACGTGCAGGATGCTGCGCGCATGAACGACGCCCTGGAGGCGATGATCCGCGTCGACCCCTCCCAGTACATGTGGTCCCTGCGCCTGTTCCAGACCCGCCCGGACGGGCTCGCCGACCCGTATCCACGCAAGGGTCGGCCCACGCAAGCTGTCGGAGGGGGACAAGAGGATCAACGCGGAGGGCGCGGAGGCGCGGAGGACGCGGAGTAGTCGTTTGTTTCGCGAGCGCTCGACGGGCGTTCGGAGTTCCTAACGCTCGATTTTCAAGTTTGTCTTTTCTCCGCGACCTCCGCGCCTCCGCGCCCTCCGCGTTGATCCCATTCAATCCGCCGGCGACTCAGGCGTGCCCTTGCCGCCGAGTAACGGCCGCATGGCCGTGAGCAGGCTGCGGAAGATGGTGGGATAGCGATGCTCTTCTGCGGCCAGCAGTTCCTTCATGTGCTGGCGCTCGGTGGGCTTGGTGAAGCAGGCCGGGCAGGAGTCCGGCACCACGGGCAAGCCGGCGGCCAGCGCGAAGTCGCGGGTCTGGCGTTCGCGGGCATAGAGCAGCGGGCGGATGACGCGCAGGTCACCGGCTTCGATGGTGTAGTGGGCCTTCATGGTGCGCAGTTGACCGCCGTGAAAGGCCGACATGAAAAAACTCTCCGCCAGATCGTCCAGGTGCTGACCCAGCACGATGACGTTGTAGCCGTGGTCGCGGGCGATGCGATAAAGAATGCCGCGCTTCATGCGCGCGCAATAGGCGCAGAAGGAATCGTTGTCCTTCAGCCGCCGGGCCGCATCCTCGGCAATGGGCTCCGCGTGATAGAAATACGGCACGCCCAACTCGGCCATGTAGGGCTTCAGGCCCGACGGGTCGAAACCCGGGATCTGCGGGTCCACCGTCACGGCGGCCACCTCGAAGCGCACCGGCGCACGGCGTTGCAGGTGCAGCAGGATCTGTAGCAGCGACAGTGAATCCTTGCCGCCCGACACGCCGAGCAGCAGGCGATCCCCATCGCGGATCATGTCGTAGTCGCGAATGGCCTCGCCGACGGCGCGCAGTAGGGACTTGGGAGGTTTGGCGGGAGATGCGGTCATGGGGCGGCATTTTAACGCGTCCGGCCCCCGCCGGCGTCGCACGATATCGCGACGCCGGGCTTGGCGAATCCCGCCGCGTGGGTATAACTATGTTCATGACCACGCCGGTTCTTCAGCACCTCACCCCGCGCGAGGCCTGGGAATTCGTTCAGGCCAATCCGCGCGCCCTGCTCATCGATGTCCGCTCCACGGCGGAATATTTGTTCGTCGGCCATCCCCTCGGCGCCATCCTCATCCCGTGGATGGACGAACCGGACTGGACGGTCTGCCCCGAGTTCGTGCCGCGGGTGCGCCGCGCCGTACTCGGCGGCATCGGTTCCGAAGACCACGCGCCCTCGGCCCCGGTGCTGCTCATCTGCCGCAGCGGCAAACGCTCCGTGGACGCCGGCTGGGCCCTGCTGCGCGCCGGCTTCGGTGAGGTCTACAACGTGCTCGATGGTTTCGAGGGCGACCTGGACGAGCACCGCCACCGCGGCACCTTGGGTGGATGGCGATATGAGGGCTTGCCCTGGGAGCAGGGCTGAGGCGTCCCTCAGAAAGGATTTGATTGCCTTTGTAGGTCACGTTGCGAAGCTACGTGACAATCTCACCGAAATGTCACGTAGCCGCTTCGCGCCAACGTGACCTACGACGTTTGTTCCTACAGCGGCGGGTGACCAGCCCACCCGTGCCGGCGTGATAGAATTCACCGTTCACCCGAACCGAATCCCCGCTTCCCATGCCGAACACCCGCGCCGCCCGTCTCCAGTCCCTCCTCGCCCAGCGCATCCTGATCCTGGACGGTGCCATGGGCACCATGATCCAGCGCCACAACCTCACTGAACAGGACTATCGCGGCGAGCGTTTTGCTGAGTGGCCGCGCGATCTGAAGGGCAATAACGACCTGCTTACCCTCACCCAGCCCGAGGTTATCGCGGGCATTCACCGCGCTTATCTGGAAGCGGGTGCGGACATCATCGAGACCAACACCTTCAACGCCAACACCGTATCCATGGCCGATTACGGCATGGAGGAACTGGCCTATGAACTGAACCTGGAAGGCGCGCGCCTGGCGCGGCGGGTGGCGGATGAATTCAAGGACCGTTTCGTGGCAGGCATCCTCGGCCCCACCAACCGCACCGCCTCCATCTCGCCCGACGTGAACAACCCGGGTTACCGCGCTATCGGTTTCGACGAACTGGTGAGCGCCTATCTGGAGGCCGCGCGCGGCCTGGTGGACGGCGGCGCCGACATCCTGCTCATCGAGACCATCTTCGACACCCTGAACGCCAAGGCCGCGGTGTACGCATGCGAGACCCTGTTCGAGGAACGTGGTCAGCGCTGGCCGGTGATGATCTCCGGCACCATCACCGACGCCTCCGGCCGCACCCTCACCGGCCAGGTCACCGAGGCGTTCTACAACTCCCTGCGCCACGCCCAGCCCATCAGCATCGGTCTCAACTGTGCCCTCGGCGCCAAGGAACTGCGCCAGTACGTGGAGGAGATGGCGCGCATTGCAGAGTGCCACGTGTCGGCCCATCCCAACGCCGGCCTGCCCAACGCCTTCGGCGGCTACGACGAGACGCCGGCGATGATGGCCGAGGAGATCGCCGAGTGGGCGCGCTCGGGCTTCCTCAACATCGTGGGCGGTTGCTGCGGCACCTCGCCCGATCACATCCGCGCTATCGCCGAGGCGGTGCAGGGCATCACCCCGCGCCGTCTGCCCGAGATCGCCCCCGCCTGCCATCTCTCCGGCCTGGAGCCGCTCAACATCACCGACGATTCCCTGTTCGTGAACGTGGGCGAGCGCGCCAACGTGGCGGGCTCCGCCAGGTTCAAGCGCCTGGTGATGGAAGGGCAGTACAGCGAGGCCCTGGCCATCTGCCGCGAGCAGGTGGAAAACGGCGCGCAGGTGATCGACGTGAACATGGACGAGGCCATGCTCGATGGCCAGGCCGCCATGGTCACCTTCCTCAACCTGGTCGCCTCGGAACCGGACATCGCCAAGGTGCCGGTGATGATCGACTCCTCCAAGTGGGAGATCATCGAGGCGGGGCTCAAGTGCATCCAGGGCAAGGGCATCGTCAATTCCATTTCACTGAAGGAAGGCGAGGCGCCCTTCATCGAGCATGCGAGAAAACTGCGCAAGTACGGCGCCGCGGTGGTGGTGATGGCCTTCGACGAACAGGGCCAGGCCGACACCTTGCAGCGCAAGCAGGCGATCTGCGCGCGCAGCTACCGCATCCTCACCGAGCAGGTGGGCTTCCCGGCGGAAGACATCATCTTCGACCCCAACATCTTCGCCATCGCCACCGGCATCGAGCAGCACAACAACTACGCCGTGGACTTCATCGAGGCCACGCGCTGGATCAAGCAGCAGTTGCCGCACGCGCTCATCTCGGGCGGCGTGTCCAACGTGTCGTTCTCCTTCCGCGGCAACAACCCGGTGCGCGAGGCCATCCACGCGGTGTTCCTCTATCACGCCATCCGTGCCGGCATGGACATGGGCATCGTCAACGCGGGCCAGCTCGCGGTGTATGACGAGCTGCCGGCCGAACTGCGCGAGCGCGTGGAAGACGTGGTGCTCAATCGCCGACCCGACGCCACCGAGCGCCTGCTGGAGATCGCCGACCAGTACAAGGGCGACGGCGCCGCAGTGGAGAAGCAGACCGAGGAATGGCGCGGCTGGCCCGTGGCCAAGCGCCTGGAACACGCCCTGGTGAAGGGCATCGACAGCTACGTGGAGCAGGACACGGAAGAGGCCCGCCAACACTTCGCGCGCCCCATCCAGGTGATCGAAGGTCCGCTCATGGACGGCATGAACACCGTGGGCGATCTGTTCGGCGCCGGCAAGATGTTCCTGCCCCAGGTGGTGAAGTCGGCGCGGGTGATGAAAAAGGCCGTGGCCTATCTCATCCCCTACATCGAGGCGGAGAAGGCCGAAGGCGCGCGCGCCGCGGGCCGCATCCTCATGGCCACGGTGAAGGGCGACGTGCACGACATCGGCAAGAACATCGTCGGCGTGGTGTTGCAGTGCAACAACTTCGAGGTGATCGACCTGGGCGTGATGGTGCCCGCCGCCACCATCCTCGACGAGGCGAAGAAACACGACGTGGACATCATCGGCCTGTCAGGCCTCATCACGCCGTCCCTGGAAGAAATGGCGCACGTCGCCAAGGAGATGCAGCGCCTCGGCTTCACCACGCCGCTGCTCATCGGCGGCGCCACCACCAGTCGCGCGCACACCGCGGTGAAGATCGCGCCCAACTATGCAGGCCCGGTGGTGTGGGTGAAGGACGCGAGTCGTGCCGTGGGCGTGGCGCAGAACCTCATTTCCGATACCGCTCGCGACGACTACGTGGCGCGCATCCATGCGGAACACGAGGAAACCCGCGCCGCCTACGCCGGTCGTGAGGCCAAGGCACGTTACGTGAGTCTGGAGCAGGCGCGCGCCAACAAGCGCAGCTTCGACTGGGCCGCCTACCAGCCCATGCAACCCAAGCTACTCAAGGCCCTGTTCGAGGCGCCCGTTGCGGCGATGCAGCAAACCGCGCATGCCGTGGGTGACGATGTCGAATTCGCCTCCGCGCCGTGCATGGCCGCCGAGTTCGCACACCTGGACGCGGCGCCCTCAGCCGCGCGCAAACACCTGCTGTCCGCCGCGGTTCCCGCCTCGCGGCCGGGCGAGTGGGGCACCACGGAGGTGGACGTGGAGGCTCTCGGCCAGGGCGCGGTGGCCACGCTGCGCCACGTGCCGCTCGAGATCCTCACGCGCTACATCGACTGGACGCCCTTCTTCATTGCCTGGGAGATGAAGGGCGCCTATCCGAAGATCCTGGACGACGCGGAAAAGGGCGAGGAGGCGCGCAAGCTGTTCACTGACGGCCAGGCCATGTTGCAGCGCATCGTCGCCGAAAAGTGGCTCGACAACTCCGCGGTAATCGGCCTGTTCCCGGCCAATGCCCACGGCGACGACGTTCGCGTGAACGGCCGGGCCTTCCACTTCCTGCGCCAGCAGACCGAGCAGCCCGACGGCAAGCCCAATCTCTCACTGGCGGATTTCATCGCCCCCGCCGCGAGCGGCAAGTGCGATTACCTCGGCGCCTTCGCCTGCACCGCGGGCATCGGCATCGATGCGCGGGTGCAGGCCTTCGAGCAGCAGCACGACGACTATTCCGCCATCATGCTCAAGGCGCTCGCCGACCGGCTCGCCGAGGCGCTGGCCGAATGGCTGCACGAGCGCGTGCGCAAGGAGCTGTGGGGCTATGCACGCGACGAGCGCCTCGGCAACGACGCCCTCATCGATGAGCGTTACCAGGGCATCCGCCCGGCCGCCGGTTATCCCTCCGCCCCGGACCACACCGAGAAGGACACAATCTGGTCGCTGCTCGACGTGGAACGTCGCACCGGCATCGCCCTTACCGAAAGCAAGGCCATGGTGCCCACTGCCGCGGTGAGCGGCTGGTATTTCAGCCACCCCGACAGCCGCTATTTCGCCGTGGGCAAGATCACCCGCGACCAGGTGGAAGACTACGCCGCGCGCAAGGCGATGGGCGTGGAAGAGACGGAGCGCTGGCTCGCGCCGAACCTCGGTTATACGCCGTAGGCTAGATTGAAAACACATTCAACGCAGAGGCGCAGAGACACAGAGGACACAGAAAAAGTGAACAGCGGGGAACGGTTGAAACCTATTCACCCTCTGTGTTCTCTGTGTCTCTGTGTCTCCGTGTTGGTCTTTTCCTCTGTCGATAAGCCGCGCTCGGTGACTTCGCATGTGGGATGAACGTTACGCGACGGACGAGTACGTCTACGGCACCGAGCCCAACGGTTTCCTTGCCGCCAACGTGGCGCGCTTGCCGCGTGGCGAGGTGCTGTGCCTTGCCGAAGGCGAGGGTCGCAACGCGGTGTGGCTGGCGCGCCAGGGTTTTCGCGTCACGGCGGTGGATGCCTCGGCGGTCGGTCTTGCCAAGGCGCAGCGGCTTGCCGAACGACACCAGGTCCACATCGAGACCGTCCACGCGGACCTGGCGCACTACGACCTCGGCGCCACACGCTGGGACGCCATCGTGTCCATCTTCTGCCACCTGCCACCGCCGCTGCGTGCACGGCTGCACGGCGCGATCGCAGGTGCATTGAAACCAGGCGGCGTGCTTCTGCTCGAAGCGTATACGCCTGCGCAACTGCGCCACGGCACCGGCGGCCCTCCGGTACCCGAGCTGATGATGACCCTTGATGCGCTGCGTGGTGAATTGCATGGGCTTTCCGTGCAACACGGCCTCGAGTTGGATCGCGAGATCCACGAGGGGCATTTCCACCATGGCCGCGGCGCCGTGGTGCAGGTGATCGCGAGTCGTTAAGCCACAGGGCATTGCCGCGCCGGCGCAGCTATCGCGGCCTGAGGCCGCTCCTACGGCTGGACGTCAGATCTGTAGGAGCGCTCAGGCCGCGATTTGTCAGCAAGCCATGCCTGAAGGCGGCGTTTACGGCCGTAGCCGCCGTCCATCACCTCACTGCGAACCGCTCTCGCGGGAGGTCTCGAAGGCGCTGAATTCGGATTGGTTGATGGCGCCGTCGCCGTTCGAGTCCACCTGCTGGAACTGTTGCGCGAGCATGGGATCGGCGTCGGCCTCGTCCTGGCTGATGTTTCCGTCCCGGTTCATGTCCAGTGCGCTGAACGTGGTCGAGCCGGCACCGCCCGCTGCCGCCAGATACTCCTGCTGATCGAGGTAGCCGTCGCCGTTGGCGTCGGCGGTGGTGAACTGCTGCGCGACCCGTGACTGCTCCTGCACCTCCTGGGTGCTGAGGTAACCGTCCCGGTTGCTGTCCAGTTGCTCGAAGGAGGCCCGCTGTCCACCCGCCTGGCCGCTTTGCCCGGTGAAGGCGCTGAACTCCGACGGGTTGATGGCGCCGTCCCGGTCCTTGTCGATGCTCTGGAATTGCTGTGACAGTTTATGGTCGGACTGGGTCTCGCTCCGGCTCAGCTTGCCGTCGCGATTGCTGTCGAGCTGGTTGAACGAGGTCTGCGCGCCGGGTTGTGCGCTACCGGACTGCGCGGCGCCGCTGTCCGCCGACTTGGCGATGAAGGCGCTGAACTCGCTCGCATCGATGCCGCCGTCCTGGTTGCTGTCGGCGTCGTTGAAGGCCTGCTTCAGTTTCTCCGAGCGGTTCGCCTCCTGCTGGGTGATCTTGCCGTCCAGGTTGCTGTCCAGTTCCAGAAATGACGGGTCCTGCTGGGCCTGACCGGAGGTCGCGCCTCCTTGCGCCGCGGCAGTCAGCGACAGCAGGGCGAAGGGAACAGCGAGGGCGATGGATAGTTTTGACATGGCGAGTCCCTTTGTGGGTACGTGATATCTCCCTGTGTGGTCTAGCCGTGATGTCGGGCCGGTGCCGCGAAGAAGCCATTGATTGGCTGCCGTGAAATGCATGGCGAGGCGTGGCGGGTTTCTGGTGGCGGGGCCGCCTTATCGATCCGCCCCCTGTGGCGTGCTAAACACAAGAGAGGACTGTCCCTCCAGGCGGAGGCCCCTATGACCCGTGCCACGCTCGCACTGCGCCTTGCCTGCGGCTTCATGGTCGGCACGGTGTTCGCCCAGGACCCCGCCGCGGTCAGTCCCCTCGATCAGGCCTTTCTGCGGCTCGACACCAACAACGACGGCGTGATCAGCCGTGGCGAGGCCGATGACTCGACCATCCTGAGCAGCCATTTCCCGGACGCCGACACGGACGCCGACAACGCCATCGACCGGGTGGAGTTCGGCGCCTTCCAGGCCTTCATCAGCGGCACGCCAGGCGGTGGCGGGGGTGGTTTGGTGGGTGTGCCCACCACACCTGAATCCGCCCCGGGTGGAACGACGGGAGGCGTGCCGGCCGCCCCCGCCGGTACCGCGCCGCCGGCTATGGGCAGCCCTGGTGTCGCACCGCCCACCACCGTTCCACCTGGTGATCTCCAGCCCTTTGCGAGCCCGGGACAGACGCCATCACCCTTCCCGACTCCCGGCGAGACCCCGGCGCCGTTCACGGGTGACGCGCCGGGTACGGCGCCCGGCACGGGCGCGCCCGCGCTCGGTACACCTGGCGCGACGCCGCCTACCACCAGTGCCCCGGGTGCGACGCCGCCCACTACCAGTGCGCCCGGTGGCACCCCGCCCACCACCAGTACCCCCGGTACGAGCCCGCCCACGACCAGCAGTCCCGGCGGAACACCCCCGACGGCCAGCGGCCCGGGCGGCACGCCTCGCACCTTCAGCGCCCCGGGCAGCACGCCGCCCACCACCAGCAGCCCGGGACCCGCATCGCCCTGAGCTGTTTTCGTGGCGCGACGGCCGGTGCTATGGTGCGGATTCGCATCCACCACGGCCGTACCCATGGACCTGAACCGCCTGCAAGCACAGCTGCGCGCCTTCGCCGAAGAGCGCGACTGGGATCAATTTCATAACCCCAAGAACCTGGTGATGGCGCTCGCCGGGGAGTGCGGTGAGCTGCTGGCGCTCTTTCAATGGCTGACGCCCGAACAAGCGGCCGATATTGCGCAGGAGGCGGCGAAATTCCACGCCGTGGAGGATGAGGTGGCAGACGTGTTCATCTATCTCGTGCGCCTTGCCGACAAGTTGGGTATCGATATGGAGTCCATCGTCGCACGCAAGATGGCGCAGAATGCAGCCAAGTATCCCGTTGCCAGGGCGCGTGGAAATTGCCGCAAGTACACGGAGTTGCAGGATGACTGAGCGGATGTGGGCAGCGTCGCTTCCATGCTCGTCGAAAAGTGCAGGATTCCTCACAGAAATCATGTGACGTATCACTGATCATGCGGCGTGGGGAGTTGTTATGAACAAGCGCTATCAGGTGATCTTCACGGGTGACTGTGTGGCGGGGATGGAACCATCCGCCGTCATCAGCAATCTCGTGCTGGATGTGGGGGTTTCCGAGCAGAAGGCCCGCGAGCTCCTGCGCCTGAAGCGCGTTGTACTCAAGCGCTTTACCCTCGCCAGCGATGCCCAGAAGATGGTCGCCAAGCTCGAGCATGCCGGCCTCGTCTGCGCCATCGAGGAGACCGTCCCCGCGCGTGCGGCGGAAGAGATGGTGGTCGGCGGCGAAAGCATCCTGGTGAGCTTCCTGAGCCGTTTCAGTTCCAAGAAGAAGTGAGCGCCTGGCGGCTCACCAAAATGCCACCCACGTTTTCGATAACCGCCGTAGGAGCCCTACCCCGTGGGCGAATGCCTTTCCCACCGGCGCTTAACCGAAACCACGTTCGCCGACAGTGTCGGCTCCTACAACGGTTCCGATAACCACCCGTAGGAGCCCACCCCGTGGGCGAATGCCTTTCCAAGCGCCGTCGCTAAACCGAAACCATGTTCGCCGACAGTGTCGGCTCCTACAACGGTTCCGATAACCACCCGTAGGAGCCCACCCCGTGGGCGAATGCCTTTCCAACCACCGTCGCTAAACCGAATCCGCGTTCGCCGACAGTGTCGCCCCGTGAGGGTGGTTTGCTGCGGTCAACTCGCCGTCACCACATCAGGTCATCAGGGACCTGGTACTTGGCATAGGGGTCGTCCGCCTCGGGCGCGTGGGTGGCGATTGCACTGGGCGTGGTGACGATGCATGCGGCATCGCGCTCGCGGATCTTTTCCGCCACGGCCGCGGGCACGATGTTGTACTTCCCGTGCAGCTTCACGATGGCGGCGCTGCCGTCCACCAACTGGCGGTGCACGTTGGGGTTGACGTACAGGCGCCGGACCTTGCTGCCGTCGATGAAGTTGTAGGCCACCTCGCCGTCACCCTTGGGCAGGCGGTTGGCGTCGATGAGTTCCTTGACCTGCGCCAGGCGGGCCTTGCGCTCGGCCTCTTCCTGACGCTGCTTGTTGAGCTGGCGATCCCGTTCGGCCTTCTCGGACTGGGCCTTCTGTGCCTGGGCGCGTTGCGCGTCTGCCTGGCCGCCGCCGCGCTTCTTTTCCTGACGTTTCGCCTGCTGGGTCTGGCGTGCGCGCTTCTCGTCCACCAGGCCCAGTTTCAACAGCTGTTCTTGCAAGGAATTACCCACGAACTCTCTCCGCCGGTCGTGCGACTGGGTCGGTAGTTTAGCCGAAGGGGCTTGGGGCTGCGCGGCGCGGAACGTGCCTGCCCGCGGGCGGTCTCAGATGCGTCGGTGCCGCGCGCGTGAAATAATCCCGCCCCTGCCCGCATTCGCCGCGCCACCGGAATCTCCCATGCCCAAACAAACGTTCATTGCAGGCAAGGATGCCTCCCTGGAGTCGTCCATCGCCCACATGCAGGCGCGGCTCCAGGCGCTTGGATTCCAGGTGGAGGAGCGCTCCTGGCTCAACCCCCTCGACGGCGTGTGGTCGGTGCATATCCGCGAGCGCGACTGCCCGCTGCTGTTCACCAACGGCAAGGGCGCCTCGCGCGACGCGGCGCTGGCCAGCGCCCTGGGCGAATTTTTCGAACGCCTGAGCAGCAATTATTTCTGGACCCATTACTACCTGGGTGAGGCCAACGCGTGCGGCGACTTCACCCATTTCCCGCAGGAACGCTGGTTTGCCCTCGGTGACGACGAGGCCTGGCCCGCGGGCCTGCTCACGCCGGAACTGCGCCGCTTCTACGACCCGGAGGGAAGTGTCGAGGCCGCGGCGCTGGTGGACCTGAATTCCGGCAACACTGAACGCGGCATCTGCGCCGTGCCCTATGCGCGGCTGCGCGACGGCGAGCGGGTGTGGTTTCCGGTGAACATCATCGGCAACCTCTACGTGAGCAACGGCATGTCCGCCGGCAACACCCCGGCCGAGGCGCGCACCCAGGCGTTGTCGGAGATCGTCGAACGCCACGTGAAATTCCGCATCATCGGCGAGGGCCTGTGCCTGCCCGAGGTGCCGGACGCGGTGCTCGCCCGCTTCCCGCGCCTTCGCGCCGGGGTGCAGGCACTGCGTGCGGCGGGCTTCGGCGTGCTGGTCCGTGACGCCTCCCTGGGCGGCCGGTACCCGGTGATGAATGTGACCCTGCTCCATCCGCACGACCAGGGCTGCTTCGCCAGCTTCGGCGCCCATCCGCGCCTCGAGGTGGCGCTCGAACGCGCGCTCACCGAACTCCTGCAGGGTCGGGCCCTCGACGCCCTTGGCGGCTTTCCGGCGCCCGCCTTCGATCTGGACGAGGTCGCCCATCCGCAGAACCTTGAGCTGCATTTCGTCGATTCCAGCGGCCTGGTGGGCTGGCGATTCCTCGGCGACACGCCGGACTTCCCGTTCAGCGACTGGGACTTCGCCGGTACCACGGAGCAGGAATGCGCCTGGCTGGTGGAGCGCATCCACGCGGCGGGCCACGACATCTACGTGAGCGAGCACGCCGACCTCGGCGTGTATGCCTGCCGGATGCTCGTGCCGGGCCTGTCGGAGATCTACCCGGTGGACGACCTGCAGTGGGAAAACAACAGCATCGGCAATCACCTGCGCGAAGCGGTGCTGAACCTGCCGGACCTGGACGACGAGGAGTGTGCCGAGTTGCTCGAAGAGCTGGCGGTCCTCGGCCTGGACGACGCCCGTCCGGTGGCCGCGCTCATCGGTTTGGCGGCCGATGCCGACTCCGCCTGGGCCGGGCTGCGTGTGGGCGAACTGAAGACCTTGCTGGCGCTCGCCATCGGCGACGCGGACGCGGTACGCGAGGGCTGCGACTGGCTGCGGCATTTCGGCCAGCTCGATGCGGACCGCCGCCGCCTGTACCTGTGCATCGACAGCCTGCTGCGCCTGGATACGCCGGACACCTATGACCAGGCGCTGCGCCAGCTCTATGGGGACGAGGCGCTCGCCAAGGCGCAGGCGATGCTCGCCGGCGAGCTGCGCTTCCCGGGCCTGCATGCCCCCGGCCTTGGCCTGGCGGGCTGCGACCTGCATCAGCGTCTGCTGCGGGCCTACGACAAGCGTCACGGCCGCGCCTGACCGCGGCGTGCCGTTTGCTATGAATGGAGTGTCGCTGCGCCTGGGGAGTCCGGGGTCATGGATGCGCCCGTGCCGTTGCCGCCGCTGCGAGAGTTTGCCCGCCTGACGCGGGATCTGCGTTTTGCCAACCGGTTCTTCCTGAGCCCGGGACCGGCGGCGCTGGTGGAGTGGGTGGTCAGCCATGCGCTGCGCCACAAGCGGCGCGTGTTCCCGGCAGGCAAGCGCCTGTATCGGGCGCGCAAGCACGAGCTGCATCAGGAGCGGCCGTATTCACGCCGCGAAATCGGCGCGCCGCCGCCCATGCTCTCGGGACAGGGGCGCATTAATCCCGTGGGCGTGCCGTATCTGTACCTGGCCAGCGACGCGCAGACCGCCGTGGCCGAGGCGCGGCCGTGGATCGGCTGTAAGGTCACCGTGGGCGAGTTTCGCATGGTGCACGCGGTGGAGGTGGTGAACCTGTCGCGGCGACGCTTCCTGCGCCCGGTGCGCGCCGGCCGCGATGAGGAGGAGGCGTGGAAGCGGTTGATCTCGTCGCTGTTTTCCACACCCTTCGACCCGCGCGACGACACCGCCTACGTGCCCACCCAATACCTTGCTGAACGGCTCAAGCGCGAAGGCTTCGGCGGCATCCTGTATGACTCCGCGCTGCGCGGCGAGGGCTACAACGTGGCGCTGTTCTCCCCGGAGACGGCGCGGGCCACGCGTTGCTCCGTGGTGACGGTGCGCGCCATCGGCTATCGCATTCACCGTACCGCCTGAGGCGAACTTCTCTATACTGCGCGCCTTTCCCGTCAACCCCGGAAACCCAATCATGAGTGACACGCTGACGGACAGCGAGGCCCTGGCTGCGGCCATTATGTCGGCCGACCGACGCTACGAGTACTGCGTCGAGGAGATCGCCGTGCGCGGCGAGGTGTGGAGCCTGAAGAGCGACGCAGGCTGGGTGGTGATGACCACCCAGGAAGGCGAGGAGTGCCTGCCCGTGTGGCCGCGTCGTGAGTTCGCTGCGCAGTGGGCCGACGGGGACTGGGCCGACTGCACCCCGGAAGCGGTTCCACTGGCCGTGTGGATGGAACGCTGGACGCCGGGCCTGGAAGAGGACGGCACCCTTTTGGCCGTGTTCCCCCACAGCGACGAGGAAGGCACGGTGGTCACGCCGGGCGAATTTTTCGATGCCCTGAACAAGGCGCTGCCGTAGCCGGGTGCTACGGCCGACGCCCGGGTTTCGCCGGGGTCCATTCCCTGCAACGCCGTGACGGATTCCGGCCTGCGCCGGAGTGACGCAAAGGGCCTGTTCGAGAATGCGGTGGCGCCCATGCCGTGCGCCTTGCGCCAACACCTCCGTGGCAGGGACCTGCGGCGGTAAAATGACCGCCGGCCCCCGCCCACCTGCCCTTGCCATGCTGCGACTCACTGAACTCAGGCTTCCCCTCGATCACTCCCAAGCAGCCCTCGCCGAGGCGGTGCGCGAACGGCTTGGTCTCGCCGCCGACGTGGCGCTCGACTTCGCGGTGGTGCGCCGCGGCTACGACGCCCGCAAGCGCAGCGACATCAAGCTGGTCTACACCCTGGACCTGTCGCTGCCCGACGAGGCCGCGCTGCTGCGCCGCTGCGCGGGCGATGCCCACCTGAAGCCCGCGCCGGACATGACCTACCGCTTCGTCACCCGCGCGCCCGCCGAACTGCGCGTGCGCCCCGTGGTGATCGGCGCCGGTCCGTGCGGCTATCTGGCGGCGCTGGTGCTGGCGCAGATGGGTTTTTGCCCGCTCATCCTGGAGCGCGGCAAGGCGGTGCGCGAGCGCACCAGGGATACCTTCGGCTTCTGGCGTCACGGTCCGCTCAATCCCGAATCGAACGTGCAGTTCGGTGAGGGCGGCGCCGGAACCTTCTCTGACGGCAAGCTCTACAGCCAGATCAAGGACCCGCAGCACCACGGTCGCAAGGTGCTGGAGGAATTCGTGAAGGCCGGCGCGCCGGAGGAGATCCTCTACGTGAGCAAGCCGCACATCGGCACCTTCCGCCTGGTGTCCATGGTGGAGAACATGCGCGCCACCATCGAGTCCCTGGGCGGCGAGGTGCGTTTCCAGAGCAAGGTGATCGACCTGGACATGGACGACGGCCAGGTGCGCGGCGTGGTGCTCGCAGGCGGCGAACGCATCGCCAGCGAGCACGTGATCCTCGCCGTGGGCCACAGTGCGCGCGACACCTTCCGCATGCTGCACGCGCGCGGCGTCCACATGGAAGCGAAACCCTTTTCCATGGGCGTGCGCATCGAACACCCGCAATCGCTCATCGACCGCGCCCGCTTCGGCCGCTTCGCCGGCCACCCGCTGCTCGGCGCCGCCGACTACAAGCTGGTGCATCACTGCAACAACGGCCGTTCCGCCTACAGCTTCTGCATGTGCCCGGGCGGCCAGGTGGTCGCGGCGGCCTCGGAAGAAGGCGGCGTGGTCACCAACGGCATGAGCCAGTACTCGCGCGCCGAGCGCAACGCCAACAGCGCCATCGTGGTAGGCGTCACGCCGGAGCAGGACTATCCGGGCCACCCGCTCGCGGGTATCGAGTTCCAGCGCCACTGGGAGGCGCGCGCCTTCGCGGCGGGCGGCGGCAACTACGAGGCCCCGGCGCAGCGTGTGGGCGATTTTCTCGCGGGCCGCCCCTCCACCGCCCTCGGCGAGGTGGAACCCTCCTACCAGCCCGGCGTACACATGACCGACCTCCGCCAATGCCTGCCCGCGTCCGTCGCCGAGGCCCTGCGCGAGGCCATCCCGGCCTTCAACAAACAGATCCCAGGCTTCGCCATGGACGACGCCCTGATGACCGGCGTGGAGACCCGCACCTCATCACCGGTGCGTGTCAGACGCGGCGACGACTTCCAGAGCATCAACACCCGCGGCCTCTACCCCGCCGGCGAAGGCGCCGGCTACGCCGGCGGCATCCTCTCCGCCGCGGTGGACGGCATCAAGGCCGCCGAGGCCGTGGCGCTTAGCATCGCGGTCCAGTGAAGGACAACGAAAAGAACTCAACGCAAAGGCGCGAAGGGCGCAAAGGACGCCAAGGTATTCCCGAGGGCAGAGAGGCGACTGGCTGCACCCTCTCTTTACGCGTGTCGATGCCGGTGAACACACGCACCAACCGCTGTGGCGACTATGAACGAATCAACTTCGCGTCCTTTGCGCCCTTCGCGCCTTTGCGTTGAGCCTGTTTCTTCCCGTGCGGAGGGTAGCGCCGACGTAGCGGTGATCGGCGGTGGGCCGGCGGGGTTGATGGCGGCGGAGGTGTTGAGCGCGGCCGGGGTGGCGGTCGATGTGTTCGATGCCATGCCGTCGGTGGGGCGGAAATTCCTGCTCGCCGGCAAGGGCGGCATGAACATCACCCATTCGGAGCCTTTTGAAGATTTTCTCGCGCGCTACGGCGCGCGGCGTGCACGTCTCGCGCCCGTACTGCGCGCCTTCGATCCCGCCGCGCTGCGTGCCTGGGTGCACGGCCTCGGCATCGGGACCTTCGTGGGTAGCTCCGGACGGGTGTTTCCCACCGACATGAAGGCCGCGCCGCTGTTGCGTGCCTGGTTGCACCGCCTGCGCGCCCAGGGCGTGTGTTTTCACCCGCGCCATCGCTGGTGCGGCTGGGACGGCGCGGCGTTGCGTTTCACCACGCCCGAGGGCGAGCGGCGCGTGGCGGCCCGTGCGGTGATCCTCGCGCTCGGCGGCGGCAGCTGGCCGCAGCTCGGCTCCGACGGCCGCTGGACCGCGCTGCTCACGGCGCGAGGCATCGCCGTCGCCCCCCTGCGACCGGCCAACTGCGGTTTCGACGTGACCTGGAGCGAGACCTTCGCAAGCCGCTTTGCCGGTGAGCCGGTCAAGGCGGTGGTGGCGAGCCTCGCCACGGCGGACGGCACGCTCGCGCGCCAGGGTGAATTCACCGTTACCGCCACGGGCGTGGAGGGGAGCCTGGTCTACGCCCTGTCCGCCGCCCTGCGCGATGCCATCGTGGTCCAGGGCTTTGCTCTGCTCACCCTCGACCTCGCCCCCGGCCGGAGCGTGCAGCAACTCACCGAGGCGCTGGCGCGCCCGCGTGGCCGCGATTCCATGGCCAACCACCTGCGCAAGCGTGCCGGTATCAGCGGCGTGAAGGCGGGGCTCCTGCGCGAATATCTACCCGCCGAGGCCTTCGCCGACCCCGCGCGGCTCGCCGCCGCCATCAAGGCGTTGCCCATGCCGCTGGTCGCGCCGCGGCCCATCGAGGAGGCGATCTCCAGTGCGGGTGGGGTGAAGTTCGAGGCCCTGGACGAACACCTCATGGTGCGCGCACTGCCCGGCGTGTTCTGCGCCGGCGAAATGCTCGACTGGGAGGCGCCCACCGGCGGCTATCTGCTCACCGCCTGTTTCGCCACCGGCCGCGCAGCCGGCCTCGGTGCGCTGGCCTGGTGTGCCGCACATCTGTAACCACCGCCACAGCATGTGCCGCCATGCCTTTCGTGGGAGTGAGCTTCCACGTGGGACTCTCCGTCGCCGTTTCGCAAGCAGAAGCTCGCTCCCACAAGGGGGCAAGCTACACGGCCACGCTGCCGCCGCTGCATCCCTCCTGTGGGAGCGAGCTTCCGCTCGCGATTCCTCGCCACCCCGCGCAGGCAACAGGCTCAGTGTGTGCCGGTGCGCAATTGCCCCGTGTTGAAATCACCGACCCGCGTGGCGCTCCAGCGCCCGAGCGGATCGGTGTCATTGCCGGCAAACACCCAGCCCTCGATGCGATCGCCGTCGATGCGCCCAGTGAGGCGCCGCATTGCACCGTTGCCGTCGTCCAGGTTCAGTGTGAGCTGGCGACCCTGCACCTCCGCGCCTTCTACCGCCGTATGCACCCCGCTCAACACCGCCATGCCGGCGACCTCCTGAAACTGCTGTTGCAGCGCCATGCTGAACTCCTCGACGCCGGCCGGCTGCTCGATGGTGGCGGTCCACTGGCCGGCGGCCTGGGCCGGGACGATCCACAGGAACACGTCCGCGCCATCTACCGTGGCCGTGGCGTCCGGTTTCCACGGGCCCATGTCAAAGGCGTGCGAGACGATGCGCGTGCCGGGCCGCAACTGGTTTAGCAGGCGCGGGCGGATCTCGTCGTTCACCGAGCTGAGCAGGTACAGGGTCACCACTGTCGCCGGTTTGATGTCGGCCTCAAACAGATCACCCTGCACGAAGCGCACCTGCGACGCCACGCCGGCCGCGTCGGCGTGCTCGCGCGCCTCGGCGACGCGCACCGGATCGATGTCGATTCCTACGCCCTGCGCGCCGTAGCGCTCTGCGGCAGTGATCACGATGCGGCCGTCGCCGGAGCCGAGGTCGTAGACGAGATCGTGCGGCCCGACCTTGGCGAGCCGCAGCATGGCGTCGACCACGTTCTCCGGCGTCGGCACATAGGGGACGTCCAGATCGCCCGGCTGTGCCGCGGCCGGCGACGCGGACATCGCCCACACCAGCACTGCGGGCGCCCAGGTCTTGCATAACGCATTCATGGCCATGCTTCACCTCCCTTCGATGAATGTTATGCGGCGCTTCGTGCGCGCCACAGGGCGACCGGCAATCCCGAGGCGGCGATGAGCAACCCGAACAACGCGCCCCATCCGGAATAGGCCAGGCTCGCATACAGCATGTAGCCACAGGCCGCGGCAAACAGCAGCGGCGTGGCGGGATAACCCGGCACGCGAAACGGCCGCGCCCGCGTCGGATCGCGACGGCGCAACACCATGAGCGCCAAGGTGGTGAGCAGGAAAAACAACCAGAACACCGGTGAGACATAGCTCACCATGGCCTCGAAGCCCGAGCGGCTCGCTGCGCCGGCGATGACGAGCAGCAAGGCGACCGTGCCCTGCAGCAGCAGCGCGCGGGTGGGCGCACGGGTGCGCGCGGACCAATGGCCGAGGAACGCAAAGGGCGGGAAATCGCGCGCCAGGGCATAGTTGGTGCGCGCCCCCGTGAAGATGGTGACGTTGATGGAGGACAGCACGGCGACGACGATGAGCAGACTGATGAGCCGGGCGCCATCCTGCCCGAGGCTGCGGCGCACGAGTTCCGCGGTGACCGCCTCCGAGTGCGCCATGGGCATCACGCCGAGCACCTTGAGATAGGCCAGGTTGATGAGCAGATACATCACCGTGACGAGTGCCAGCGAGACCAGCAATACCCGCCCCATGTTGCGTTGCACGTTGCGCAGTTCAGCGGACACGTAGGCCGCCTCGTTCCAGCCGCCGTAGGTGAGCAGCACGAACACCATCGCGAGGCCGAACGTGCCGCCTTGCGGACGCGGCAGCGCCGCCGCCGCGGGCGCCGCTGGCGCGAGCAGGCCCGCGACGATGATCGCCACGAGCCCGCCCACGGTGACGAGCGTGAGCACGTTCTGCACCCGGGTGCTGGAGCGTAGCCCGGCCAGGTTCAGCGCGGTGAGCAGCACCACGCCGCCGCCGGCCACCGCGGCTGTGGCGCGGGCATCGAGCGGCACGATGGCGGCCACGTAATCTGCCATCACGAAGGCGAGCAGGGCGATGGAGCCGGTCTGCAGGATCAGCATGCGCGACCAGGCAAACACGAAACTCACCGTCTTGCCGTAGGCGCGTTGCAGAAAGTGGTACTCACCGCCTGCGTGGGGAAAGGCCGCGGCCAGCTCGGCATAGCACAACGCCCCAAGCACCGACACGACACCGCCCAACAGCCACGACAACAAAATGGCGGATGCACTGCCCAGATTCGCTGCGACCTCCGCGGGTGCCCTGAAGATCCCGGCCCCCACCACCAGGCCGATGACCATGGCCATCCCGTCGATGGCGCGCAACGCCGGGCGGGGGGTGGCCTCGCGTGATTCCACTGGCGCTTCCCGATCGGGCTCTCCCTTGAATCTAGCCCGGCCCGGCAGCGGCACGCCTGCATCGCGCGGTTTCGCCATGTCCTGCCACGAAATTCGTGAGCCGCGGCGCTGTTCCGGTGATTTCAGGCGCGCCGCGGCCCGCGCTTGGCACCGCCGCCGTGCTCGGCTAGCATCGAACGCGTCCCCTAACGAAGGTTGCTGCCATGGATGCGCGACTTGGGCCTGTCTTGTGCGCGAGCCTGCTCGCCGCCGCCCCCGCCTGCGCCGATGACTACCTGCCGTGGCGGGTGACGGATTTTGCCATCGAGGAGCCCCTGGGTGGCCTGCGCGGCGACGCCGCGCGCGGGCGCGAGCTGGTCATCGCCCGTGACAAGGGCAATTGCCTGGCCTGCCACCACCTACCCATCCCCGAACAGCCGAGCCACGGCACCATCGGCCCGCCCCTCACCGGCGTGGGCGCGCGCCTCAGCGCGGGGCAATTGCGCCTGCGCGTGGTGGACGAGAAACAGCTCAACCCGGCCACCATCATGCCGGCCTTCTATTTGCACCCGGAGGTGCTTTACCGGCCCCGGCCCGATGCGGCAACCACCATTCTCACCGCGCAGGAAGTGGAGGACGTGGTGACCTACCTGGTGACCCTGAAATGACGCGGTACTTGCACCTTTCCGCCTTCATGGCGGCGTTGCTGTTTGCGACGGCGGCGGGCGCCGTGGAACCGCGCTCCGGCTACGACTTCCTGCCGCCGGAATTCCAGGCCATGCAGGACGATCCCTTCGAAAACCCGGGCATGTTCACCGTGGACCTGGGCCGCGAGCTGTTCAACGCGCCGGGTGACGACGGCACCTCGTGCGCCACCTGCCACGGTGCCGACGGCGAGCAACTCCGCCCGGCGCGCATTGCCCGCTATCCCGTGTTCAGCCCGAAGCTCAACGGCCCGGTCACCCTGCAGAAACAGATCGACCTATGCCGCGAAGAGCGCATGAACGAATTTCCGCTCACCTACGACGACCCGTCGCTGGTGGCGCTCGAAACCTTCGTCCGCCACCGCGCCCGCGGCGAACCGGTGAAGGTGGACGTGAGCGGGCCCATGCAGCCCTACTACAAGGAAGGCGAGCGCCTGTTTCGCACCCGCATCGGCCAATTGCAGATGGCCTGCAGCCACTGCCACGAGCAATACACCGGCGCCATGCTGCGCGACCAATTGCTCAACCAGGCGCAGACCAACGCCTTCCCCACCCACCGCCTGCTCACCCAGGACATCAGCAGCCTGCACCGCAAACTGCGCGACTGCTTCGCCACCTTGCGGGCCATGCCGTTCCAGCCCGGCTCCGAGGAGTACATCAACCTCGAGGTGTACATGAACGCACGCGGCAATGGGCTGCCCATTGAGACGCCGGGGATCCGGCGGTGACGGCCAAGGCCGCGCGCATATACCGAAACAGTGGGCACGGGCACGCGGGCGATCGGTTGGCGCCGGCCTGCATGCTGTCGCCGCCAAAGCACCGAGTTCTACACAAGGAGATAGTGAAGTCATGCGGCCGTTCGTACTTATCACTGCTGTAGTCCTGATACTGGTTGGCCCGGTTGTTGCCTGGGTCGTGTTGCACAACGATCTGGTCGATCGCGAGGAGCGCGTGCTGAAAGACTGGGCGCAGGTACAAAGCAACTTCCAAAGACGCGCCGACCTGATCCCGCGCCTGGTCGAGTCCTTGTCACGCTATCTGCAACACGAACGGGAAACCCTGGCCGCCGTAACTGCACAGCGCAGCGCAGCGCTGCCACCCCTGGAGACGGCACTGCGCGAACTGGATACGACGCGCCAGGAAGCCGGAGCGGTGATGGAAGGCCATGCCACCCAGGTGCCCGCCACCGACGCAGAACTCGCAGCCATCAACGCGGCCCAGGCGCGTGTTCACAACGGTCTCATGCGCGTCATCGCACTCGCGGAGAACTACCCGAATCTGCAGGCCAGTGATCAGTTCCTGACCCTGCAAGCCCAATTGGAGGGGACCGAGAACCGCATCAACATGGCAAGGATGCGCTTCAACGAAGCCGTCCAGGACTACAACCGCGCCCTGCGTACCCTGCCCTCGAGCCTCGTTGCACGCGTGGAAGGGCTGCAGCGCAAGGCCTATTTCCAGGCCGACAGCGGCTCGGCGCAGGCAAGGGAGCTCGGGTTCGATGACTAAGGGATTTTGGCTTGCGGCATTCGCCGTTCTCGCCATGGCCGGAGCGGGCTACCTGTACATGGCGGAACGGGCCGATGTGCGCGTGGTCGACGAGGCCGGACTGATGACGGCAAGCCAACTCGCGCGACTCAATGAGTACCATCGATTTCTGCTGCGCGACCATGACATCGATTATCGGGTAATCACTACCCGAGACGGCAAAGACATCAATGAGTACACATGGCGTGCCTTCGAAGCATCGAAAACCGGCGGCGCAAGCACCGCGGGCCGCGGCCTGCTCCTGGTGATCAACGCCGAACAGAACCGCGTGCGCATGGAAGTCGGTCCCGGCCTTGAAGGCGTGTATCCCGATGCCTTCGTTGCCTACCTGGAGCAGCGGCAGATGACACCGTTCTTTGCCGCCGGAAGAGTGGCGGACGGCATCCTGGCGACGAGCGAGATGATCATCACCCGGGCGCAGAACGCGCGGGCCAACGCGGGTTTCGGCGGGGAGGCATGGGCGGCGGCATCGACGGGCGCCGGAGCCACCGCCAGCGCACGCCTCCACGCGGGTCGCGACGAAAGCTTCCGCGCGGGCCCCGAGGTCGCCGCCCAAGCCACACCGGAAGGGACGCTGAGCGCCTATTTCACGGCACTGGCCAACCGCAACGGCAGTCCGGAGTTGGATGTCTACACGCCGGAAGCACGTACGTTCCTCGCGCAGCAAGTGCTCACCGCAGCGCAGATGGACAACACCGTGCGCGCATTCCGTGATTGCACCGCTGAACCCGCCCGCCTAAGCGCGGACGGGAGCCTTGCAGTCATCCGCTACCCGCTGGCGCAGCGCCAGTGTTCGCCCTGGTTCCTGCGACGGGGCGACGACGGACTGTGGCGGCTCGACCTCGCCACCATGGCCCACGTCATCCGCTTCGGGCGCAACAATGCCTGGCGTTTCTACACCAAGCGCCACCCCTATCATTACGCCTTCCGCGATGTGGCCTTCGACAGCTACGGCCATCCGCAACCGGTTCGCTGGGGAGTGGGCTATGGCGATCGCGCGGAAGGTGTCGTGGTGAACGAAATCGATGAAGGATCGGCCGCCGAACGCCTGGGCATGCGCGTGGGCGACGTGCTGCGTTCATGGAACGGCGAAGCGATTCGTGACCATCGCCACCTGAACTGGATGATGGGCCGGACCGACCCGGGCGCCGAAATCACCCTCGACCTGGATCGTGTGGGCAAGAAAATGACCGTGACTGGAACGGCGCCCCCAAGGGTGGAGTAGAGCCGCCTCGGGTGAATAGGGCTGAGTGACACGTGGCAATCGAAGGGTTGGTATCCAGATGACCGGTTCTGATCTCGCAAATGGCTATGAGTAAACTGGCCCCGGAACTCGGGCGGGAGGCGTGGACACGGGTGAGTTTTCAACGCTCTCTTCCATGACGGACCTCAAGACGTTCGTTACAGCATCGGCGGGGCATGTTGCAGCGGAGGCGGCACGGCTTGGGTGATGGTGTTACGGATTTGGCGTGACCCTTCCGCCCTGCTGAGTAACGCTGGACGGGGACACTTTCCTCTTGCCAGCAAGAGCAAAGAAGTGACCCAGCTGCTCTGAAGAAGGCAAAGCCAAGACCCCGTAGCCTGGCGCAAAGACAGTTGGCGTACGCTAGGCTGTCGCGCATGGCCTTACCGTATTTCAGCAACTAACCAAAGCGAGGACATCGATGGGTGGTTGGGGTTGTCCGCACGAGATCGACGGCAAGTGCCAACGAGTGAACAATATTCCGTGCGATCCGGGAATGAAGGGATGCGTGCTGTTCGGGCGTTTCGTCTTCAGCAACGAGGCGAAGAACCGCCCCGGCGGACCGCAGCGGCGCAAGCACGAGCCGGAGCCAAAGAAATAGGCAGGGGAGAAAACGCGGACCGTGTGGAGTCCGGGCGAAGTCTACTCATGTTGCTTTTCCGATGAGTGCCCGCCGCAAGCCGGGGTACATCTCCTGGCGCACCAGCGCTGTGCCGAGCCAACTGAGCACCGCATGAGGAGACGTGTATGACCCCTGACGACTTGGAAATGCTTCTGCGATTGTTTGCCGCGCTGCTCGCGGGGGCATTGATCGGGTATGAGCGGTCCTACCATGGGCGGCCCGCGGGCTTTCGTACCCATGCCCTGGTCTGCACCGCGTCCAGTCTGTTGATGCTGGTCACCGTCTACGAAGCGCACTGGGTCCGTGGCGCGGTCGAGTCCATTCGGCTCGATCCCACGCGCATGGCGCAAGGCATCATGACCGGCATAGGTTTTCTGGGTGCCGGCGTGATCATGAAGGAAGGGCTGTCGGTTCGGGGGCTCACGACAGCGGCATCCATCTGGATAACGGCGGCCATCGGCATTCTCGCGGGAATCGGCTTCTATTTCCCTCTCGTCATGTCGGTCGCGCTCACCCTGGTCATGTTGTCGGTGTTTCGCTGGATCGAATCGCGCATGCCGGCACAGGCGTACTACCACTTCGAGATCCGCTTCAAGCCCGGTTCCGAGATCACGGAAAGCTCACTGCGGACCCTGATCGAGAACCATGGGTTTAGCATTGCCAACCTTAGCTACCGCCTCGACGGAGAAGAGCGGGTTCGCCGGCATGGGATGGTGCTTCGCTCTAGCGATTGCAAGAGCGTATCGCGACTGGCGGAGACGCTCCACGCCGACGGCTCTGTGTACGAGTACTGCATCACGCCGACGGGAGACTGATAGAGTGGATCACTTGATTCTTGGGCCGAGCGTGGGCGGAAAGTATCACGGTATTCAAATGCGCGCCGACACCACCTATCGCTTATTCGCGATACGCAAAGACCTCGATATGAATGTCGCGCGTCTCGTTCAGCTGCCCCACGAGCGCCAGCGGCCCATATATCAGCCATTTACGAAGACGAGGAGCTGCGGCCTGAGGCAACTGTTAAGAAATACTTAATAGTTCAAAGCGAGGGCGGTCGGCGGGTCAAGCGCCTCGTCGACCACTACAACCTGGAGATGATCCTCGCCGTCGGTTACCGCGTGCGCTCCACCCGCGGCACCCAGCTTCGCCAGTGGGCGCTACCAAGCCAACACCGTTACCGATCGACTCGTGCTCTCCTTCGTTTACCTCGGCATGCGCATCGCCCGCGGAGGAGGCTTGCACGTCACCACTGAGGACCTTCGTCAGGCGCGAATATCGCTGCGAGAAGCCCATGCTTTTTGACCGACTAAAGGAGAGATTCGCGGGGGCCCCTCAGGGACAGATCTATTTCTCAGCGCTGATTTAAACCAGAAAATAAATCTGTCCCCTTTAGCTACCCTTTAGCTAATTCGGCGGAGGAGCCTCACTTATAAACCACCTGCGCCTTAACATCTGCCATCACCTTTTTCGCAAACGCCTGATACGCCTTCGTTGACTCCGGTGAGCACACGTTGCCTTTGGTGCGGTCGTCGAACACTCGCTTTACGGTGAGTGTGTTGCCCTTGAGCTGGTAGCGGGCGCTGTAGGAGAGCGCGGCATCAGCGATGGTGAGGTCGTCGGGGATGGCGAGGATCTTTATGTCGTCGGGGAATTCATACACGTATTCTTCGGTGGAGCTGCCGCTGGAGCACGCGATTTCCGTGCTCTCGACAGGCTCCACGGCAGCGTAGGCGAAGCGCATGATGGGAGCGTCGCTGAAGATGACCGGCTCAATGTGGAACCCACCGGCGCCGGGGCGCTGCACGAAATTCTTGCGGTCGAATTGGACCTTGTAGGCATAGTCGGCGCGCAGTTCGGTCGCGTCGGCCAGTTCAATGGCGCCGCTGCCGATCCAACCCTGACGCCGAAACCAGTTCTCGACCACTTTCTCTTCGTCTTCCTTGGAGAGCCTGCGCTTCCATGACCGCGTGTCGAGGGAAAACATGCCTTTCTGTGATACTTCGGCTTGGCCGCTCGCGGAGCCGTCGGCAAGCAGCTTGATCACGGTCTTCATGTGCTGCTGGTTGTCGCCGATGGCCGTGGCGGGCGTGCGCGTGCCGTCGCGGTGGCCTTCGACCCACAGCACGGGTTTGTCCGCCACCCGGAACGGGAGCATGCCGAAGGGAACGGTCGCCGCGGTGGAGTCCACGTAGACATCGAAATCAGGTATGTAATTGATGACGTGGTTCACGTGGGAGACCACCGGGATCTTCGGAAGCCTGTACGCGCTGCCCGCGTTTACCAAAGCCTGGATGCTCTTAATACCTTTGGCGGCGAGCAAGGCTTGCAACAGGGTCGAGTGGTCTTTGCAATCGCCCATTCGGTTGTCGAGGATGAAATCCGTGTCGTGCGGCACCACTGCGCCTACGCCGATGCAGTTGCCCGCGTAGGTGATGTGGGTGGCGACCCAGTCGTACAGCGCCCTGGCCTGATCACGCGGCGTGGTCTTACCGGCCGTAATTTCGTCCGCGAGGTTTTGGATTCGATCCGTAATGGCCGACTTGGGTGTGGCACGAGCGCCATAGGCTTCGGCGATCTCGGCGTAGGAGCGGAACGTTGAAAACGCGTAGCCGGGGTCCTTCTCCTTGTCGTACACCGAGAAGTCGCGGCGCTCACTCTTGATGGGATTGGGGTTGGCGTAGGCCCATTCGATGATCTTGCGGCCGTTCTTCTCCGTGACGCGCTCGTTCATCTGCCGTGCCTCGTACTGCGCCCATAGGGTATTCGGGTAATCCACGCGGATACGCACGTCGTCAAAGGCGTAGACGCGGGGGAATGTCGCATACTCGGAAAACTGGCGAGGGAACATGGGCTCGGTCTGCACGATCTTGTACGCGAGCACCAGGGTGTCGCCCACGGCCACGTCGGGGAATACGACGGTCAGCTTCGTGTAATCCGAGAACACCGGCGCGTCCTCGTCGCGGCCCTTGTTCACTTTTACCTGAAAATTGTTCTTGGGAACGTCGATGCGGCGGCCATCGCCTTTGCGGGTGAAGGCCTCTATGACGTCGGCTTTCTGGATGCTGGTGCTGTAGCTAATGAAGGTCTCTTTTGCCTCCTCGACGGCGCGCTCTTTCAACACCTTCTTCTCCCAGCGGTAGGTCTCTTCGTGGGAGCTATCGTCGTTCAGGCGGTAATCGATCTGGTAATGCGTGTAGCGGATGGGGATGTCGGGGGAAGAATCGGCGGCCACGGGACCGGTGGTGAGCAGGAACAGTACGGCGAGAACGCGTGTGGTCACTTTTTTTCTCCCTGTGAACGTCATGGGTCCGCTCGGCATGAGTGGGAAATCGCGGCACCGAGACGTGCCGGGTTCGAACGGATCCGCCCCCGGACCTGCCGTTGTCCCTGGCCGGTGACTAACCTAATCACATGTCACGCTAGACCTGCAAGCCGAGCACGGAGCACCGCTGTCACCCGAGACCGGAGTCTTGTTTGTTGCCCAGGCAAGAGGAACGACTTGGCCCGTTGATTCCATAGCGTTAAACGCAGGTGAACGTGACGGGCCTACCGACCTTCCCGATGACTGGGGTATAGTGATGTCCCTTCTCTCGGCAGCTTCTTCGGCAATACAAGGACTTGCGCCCTTGGCCTCCTCCCAGCTCAACCTCGACATCTGCTCGCAACCCGGCCCCGCATCGCCGACGGTCGCGGCTGCCGTGGAGGCGCTGGCGGGCCAGAGCGGCATCGAGGCGAGAGGGGCGATCTTCACCCGCGCCGAGGTGGTGGAGTTCATCCTCGACCTCGCCGGCTACACCGCAGACCGGCCGCTCCATCGCATGCGCTTTCTTGAACCCTCCTTCGGTGGCGGCGAGTTTCTCCTCGCCGCGGTGCGCCGCCTCCTTGCCGCATGGCGCGCCTCCGATGCCCAACCGGCCATCGACCAGCTCAGCAACGCGGTGCGCGCCGTCGAACTCCATCGCGACACCTTCGCCGCCACCCGCGACGCACTCATCCAACTGCTCAAGCAGGAGGGCATCGCCGCCCGCGTCGCCGTGACCCTCGCCGATCACTGGTTGGTGCAGGATGACTTCCTACTCGTGCCCCTCGAAGGCGCGTTCGACGTGATCGCCGGCAACCCGCCCTATGTGCGCCAGGAGCTCATTCCCGCGCCCCTGCTGGCCGAATATCGCAGCCGCTACCCGACCCTCTACGACCGGGCCGATCTCTACGTCCCCTTCATCGAACGCTCCCTGTCGCTGCTCGCCGACAAGGGCAACCTGGGTTTCATCTGCGCCGACCGATGGATGAAAAACCGCTACGGCGGTCCGCTCCGGGAACTGGTCGCCAGCCGCTTCCACCTCAAGGTCTACGTGGACATGGTGGACACCCCCGCCTTCCACAGCGACGTGATCGCCTATCCGGCCATTACCGTCATCAGCCGGGAAGCGACGGGCACCACCCGCATCGCCCACCGCCCGCCCATCGACGCTGCCGCGCTCACCGCGCTGGCGCAGGAGCTGACGGCGGAGGCGTTGCCCGGCAACGGCAAGGTGCGCGAACTCGCCTGCGTGGCCCAGGGCGATGAACCCTGGCTGCTCGAATCATCGGACCAGATGGCCCTCATCCGCCGCCTGGAACAGGCCTACCCCACCCTCGAAGAGGCCGGCTGCAAGGTCGGCATCGGCGTCGCGACCGGCGCCGACAAGGCCTTCATCGGCGACTTCGAAGCCCTCGACGTGGAACCGGACCGGAAGCTCCCGCTCGCCACCACGCGCGACATCCAGAGCGGCGAAGTCCACTGGCGCGGCCAGGGCGTGATCAACCCCTTCGCCGACGAAGGCGGGCTGGTCGATCTCAATGCCTACCCCCGACTGCGCCGCTACCTCGAAGCGCGCAAAGAGGTCATCGCCGCCCGCCACTGCGCGCAGAAGTCGCCGGCCGGCTGGTATCGCACCATCGACCGCATCTTCCCGGCCCTCACCCACAAACCGAAGCTCCTGATCCCCGACATCAAGGGCGCGGCCCATATCGTCTACGAGCCCGGCGAACTCTACCCGCACCACAACCTCTACTACGTGACCTCCGAGACCTGGAACCTGCGCGCCTTGCAGGCGGTGCTCCTCTCCGAAGTCACCCGCCTGTTCATGGCGACCTACTCCACCAAAATGCGCGGCGGCTACCTGCGCTTCCAGGCCCAATACCTGCGCCGCCTGCGCATCCCCGAGTGGCGCGATGTCCCCGAGCCCCTGCGCGCGGAGCTGATCGAAGCCGCCACCAAGCGCGACATCGCCGCCTGCGACCGGGCCACCTTCCGGCTCTACGGACTGACGCAGGAAGAACAATCGGCCCTCGGGGGCAACGGAGAGTAGATGGCCCTGGATCTGGTGAATTACGAGCGCAAGGCCCGCGAAGCCGTGCAGGCCTTCTGGGGCAACCGCGAAGCGGCGCGGAAGAAACAGATCGAATCAGGCAAGGCCGATCAAGGCGAGCGGGCCGGCGTCACCGCCGGCAAGAACATGGACGGATTCATCGCCCTGGTTTGCGACATCGTCCGCGCCAACGGCCTCGCCCACGCAGACATCCACCAGAAACGCGCACTCCTGACCCTGCCCGGCTACTTCCGCCCGACCAAGCTGTGGGACCTGCTGGTCATCCACAAAGGCCAGCTCATCGCCGCCATCGAAATGAAGAGCCACGTCGGCCCCTCGTTCAGCAACAACTTCAACAACCAAACCGAAGAGGCCATCGGCACGGCCCATGACCTCTGGACCGCCTACCGAGAAGGCGCCTTCGGCCAGCAGCCCCGCCCCTTCGTCGGCTGGCTGATGCACGTGGAAGACGCCCCGAAGTCACGCCGCCCGGTTACCGACAACTCGCCCCACTTCCCCGTGCTGCCGGAGTTCAAGGGCGCCTGTTACCTGGAACGCTACGACCTGCTGTGCAAGAAGCTGGTGCAGGAGCAGCTCTACACAACGGCGTCGATCATCACCTCAACGCGGGAGGCGGTGGACACGGGCAAGTATTCAGCGCTTTCTCCCATGACGGACCTCAAGACGTTTGTGACGGCGTTGGCAGGGCATGTTGCGGCCGAGGCGGCGCGGATTGGGTGAGAATGTTGCGTGATCTTCACGCCCAGTCCGCCGCTCCGCTATAAGGTCTTGACGGCTCTCCGGGCCTTTTCCATAGTGCCAACGGAAACTCCACGGAAGGAACCTCCGATGCCGGTCATATCCATGTTTTACGGCCTCCTTGTCCGTATGTACTTTTTCGACACCGACCGTCACCATGTACCCCATGTGCATGTGGAGTACGCGGGCACAAACGCCGTATTCGACATCGTCCATGGTGAAATCCTCTCGGGCGAGATCCCGAAGTCCAAGGCCCGGCTGGTCCAGGCCTGGATCGAATTGCATCGCGACGAACTCATGGCGGACTGGCAACTGGCGCTGGAAGGGCAACAATTGTTCAAGATTGATCCGCTCAAGTGAGGCAGAGATGAGCGAATTACCGCAACTTGAAGTCGCGGAACCCATCGGGGACTATCAACTGCGCCTCCACTTCAGCAATGGCGAAGTTCGGTTGTTCGACGTGCGCCCCTACCTCGACAAAGGCATCTTCCAGGAGCTGCGCGACCCCGCCTACTTCCGTACTGTGCGCGTCGACAATGAAGCGGTCACCTGGCCGCATGAACAGGACTTCAGCCCCGAGACGCTGTACCTGCGTAGTCGTCCGGAAATTGAAATGGGCGCGGAAGGCAAAAGGCAAGACCTGACCCCATAGATAAAGCCGAAACCCAGCGTTTCTTCGCCACCATGCAGAACAAGATGCACTACGCCGCCACCGGCCTGACCGCCGCCGAGATCATCCGCCAGCGTGCCGATGCGGACAAACCCAACATGGGCGCGACCAACTGGAAAGGCAGCCAGGTGCTCAAGCGCGACGTTGGCACCGCCAAGAACTACCTCGACAACCGGGAGATCGACACCCTCAACCGCATCACCGTGATGTTCCTCGACCAGGCCGATTTCCGCGCCCAGCGGCGCCAAGACATCCGCATGGGCGATTGGGAAGCCTTTCTGGACAAATTCCTGCACGACACCGAATTGCCGGTGCTCGCCGGCGCAGGCCGGATGAGCCGCGAAGATGCGTTGGCGTGGGCAGAAGGCCAATACGACGCCTTCGCCGAGCGCCGCCGGCTCGCCGCGGAAGCCGAGGCCGAAGCGCGGTATGTGGAGGATTTGAAGGCGACCGCAAAATCGTTGGGGGCCGAGCGGAAACAACCGGCGAAGAAGCGCCGACGCAGCGAGAAGGGTGGCGGAGAGGAGCAGCCAGCAGATGGAAGCACCGGCGAGCCAGCAGGCAAAAGGAAAGACCTGACCCCGTGATCCTGTTCATCGTATTTCACTTTCTTCCCTGCTAAAAGATCAGTACTCACACCTGGATTCAGGGCGATTCCGGGGGAGGCAGCTAAATAAATCTGTTCCCTTTGTCTTCGTGCCCATCTGGCCTCACACATCCTCGCCTTCTTCGGGACCACTCGCGCTGTCATACCGCCGTTCCGCCAGCCATTGCAGACGTTTCGCTTGCGTGAGCAGCGTCTTCCGTAAGCCCGTACTGACTAGTCGTTCGCTGATAACCTGCGCGAGGCGACCGAGAATCAGCGCGCGCCGTGCGATCCTGAAATCGGGATGCTTCCGGATCTCGTGGACCTGGTCGGATACGATGCGACGACGAAAAGAGGGGGGAATTGTGATGGCGATGGTCGGAGTCGGCGGATCTTTTTCATTTAGAACTGCGTTGAACTTCGATTCAGCAATGGCTTTTTCAAAGACGGCGTATTCGAGCGCGTTCAAGATCGCGCACGCCTCTTCGTATTTTGCTTTGTCCGATTTCTTGGTCACGCCCTCGTAATCGACCAACGGCCACACTTCGATCTCGTAGACCTCGAACGGATCGAGAACGGACATCGCGACGGCATCGGTGCGCTGATTGGTTAAGTGCCGGCGGATTCGTGTCCGAAGCATCTCGTTGGTCTGGCCAACGTAAATGGGCTCGCCGTCGTAATCAAAAAAAGCGTAAACACCGTAGGTGTAGTTTCCTACTTTCCGCCCTGCGAACTCGCTATTAAGGAAAGCTGCCAAATTTGCTCGAAGATCGTTCGTCTCAAAAGGAGGAACTCGGATATCGTCATCTTTCATCGGTACAACGGCCTATTGTCGTTCGTTCGTGCCATCGAGAAACTGCGTGAGCTTGCCTGTCAGCGCCTCGGCGTCCCGTATTTCACACTCCCAAACCACCAAGATATCCCATCCCAGCTTTTCTAGCGACGCTCGATGCTCGGCATCTCTCTCGAAATTGCGGGCAATCTTCATTTTCCAGTAGGGCCGGTTCTCCTTTGGCACCCTAGCTCCGCGCCGGCACGAATGGCGGTGCCAAAAACAGCCGTGAACGAAAATAGCCTTCTTTCGTCCTACGAACGCGATGTCGGGCTTTCCCGGGAGATCTTTCTGATGGAGCCGGTAGCCGGTCTTTCCCAACGCACGCAGCAGGCGACGAACGGCTATTTCTGGTGATGTGTCACGGGAGCGGACGGCGCGCATCGTGCGCGACCGCTCGGGGGAGGGCGTTTTGTTACGCTCTGCGGATTGGGGTTGCGTCGGATTCTCGCTGGACTTGCCCATCGCGTATCACCCGCGTCGTGCGAACCGTTTCAGCGCCGTGGTGAGCCACTTCGAATTCTACATAGCTAACCTCGGAGTCACGGCCTTGAAAACAGTCATGGAATGCCTTCAGCAACTGAACATCATCGAGGCGCTGCGGTAATGGGTGAGGGTTATTGCGCGGGCTCGGTATCGTGGCAGGCAGAACGTAAATGCAGGGCGGAGGTAAAGCGAACGGCCCAGCGGTGGTACGGCGGTTGTTGTCACTGTTCTCATCTCCGGCTTTCGGACACGGGCGGCCGATCGTACCGCAGACCATATCCCAGACAATGATCCCGTCAACGCGCTGCTCACGGAAGATGATTTCCGCGCTCAGGCGCGTGTGGATGCCCGACCACGCATTGTGCCGAGGGTCGGCACCCGGGTTAGTGCACACACTCCAGATTATGAATTCTTCGGCATTCGGTGGCCGCTCGAAAATGTTTGTATTGTTGCCATCGAGACAGCCCTTGAGTTCGATTACTGCCGTGCGGCCAGAGTTCATGCGCACGACGTAATCGTGGCGATTTGCTTCTCCTGCGGATTCCCAGTCGCGAATAAACCCTTTGTCCTGCATGTGATTCAGCACGTGCTGAACGAATTCCCGCTTCTCGCGCATGGTCGCGGAGAATTGTCCGCGCACCCGCTCGATCGCGCCGCGAAAAACACCGCTGTTGTAGAACTCGTTCTCGCCGAGGCCGTGCTCTCCGATCTTGTGCGCCTCGGTTTTCAGGCTTTCTGCGTACTCCTCGATCAGCCTGCGGAGGTTGCTGTTTTGCTCACAAGGAATGATGCTCATGCAACCTCTCGCGCCATATCATCGCTCGCGACAAGGAGCGGCTCGAAAATGTGCCGAGCGATATGCCGAACTACTGGCACCGCTACTCCATCGCCGGTTAGGTGATACGCCTCGTTGTAACTCCCAGGCAGAATGTAATCGTCGGGCAACCCCATGAGTCGGGCCGTTTCTCGGCTGGATATCAGCCTAGACCGAACGTTCGTTCCGTCCACAACTAGGATTAGCTGGCGGCTTGAGCCGCCAGCCGGTGTCCTCAGGCATCCTGCCACGTCGTCAAATCGCACTTCGGCGCGTTGCACCTTGACGCCATTCTCGTCGCGTCGGGTGCGCTTGTACACAGTGCCGACTATCCGGCGACCCGTCGCCTTAGCTTGCTTTTTCGCTTCGGTGACCTTCGCGCGGTTAACCTCGCTCATCATCGCGAGGAGCTGCTTTGTCTCGGCAGCCGTGTGCCATGTTGTGCTGTCGGGATCTTCCTCGATCAGATCGGCAAACGTTGTTTCGCGCGGCGGCGGCAGAGGCGTGTTCCACCAGATCCACTGCTGTTTTTGTTTCCCAGTCAGCTTTTCGTGAGCGCCAAGGAGGGCTCGCGGATGCCAGCGCGTTGGTCCACTGCTATATGTGCCGGATGGCAGCGTAAGATCACCTCGCACGCCGATCACGAACAGGCGAGGGCGAGAGTGGGGCACGAACAGAGCTGCATCTATAACCATCGCGCCGAAACGGTATCCCGCGCGGTGAAAGGCTCCGCAGATGGCCGCGAAATCCTTGCCGTCGTGCGATGTCAGTGTGCCAGTGACGTTTTCTAGCGCAATGATCTCCGGGGCGCGGTTCTCGGCAATCAAGCCCTTCATGGCATCCCAGAATGGCCAGAAAGTCCCCGAGCGATCGCCTTTGAGCCCTGCGCCAGCGCCCGCTAGCGACAGGTCTTGGCACGGGAAGGAGCCCCACACGAGATTTGCCGAACCGGGCAACTCTTGAGCTTTGATCGCGCGGACGTCACATGTCTTGAGTTCGCCATCGCCCCAGTTCTCGCGATATGCCGCGCTCTTTTTGTGGTCAAAATCGTTAGCGAAAAGGCACTTCCACCCGTCGCCAAGGCCGGCGCGGGCCATACCACCACCGGCAAAGAACTCGTAGAAAGCGAACCTATTGTTTTTCATTGTGTTTTCGCTCAAAAAGGTCGGCTTGCAGCGTCGGTGGGTTCTTGGCCACGTACTCCCGCATGTACTGGCGGAGGATCTGCGCTGCGGGCACCCCTTGCTCTTGGCAAGCTACCAGAAATCGATGATGGAGGTCGGGTTCAATCCTGATCCGTAACGCGGAACTCTTTGCCATTGGCGCCACATTGGATACACATTTGTGTATCCAATCGTACCATAGGCACGGGTGGTCGATACACCTATTCCGGTCCGTCCATCGCTTGGTCGAGCAGACATCTTGCCAGCAGTTCCATCCGTCAGGGGCTTCGACGGATAGGACCAAGGCCCCCCTCTTCCAGTGAGTGGGTAGGCACCTACGAAGACAAAGGGGATTTGAGGGCTTGGCCGCCTGAGGAAAGGAGCACGCGACAATGCGAGAACTGAGCCCGCTATCCCTCGCCCCACCCGCGATTTATTGATCATTCGGTTCGGTTCGATAGCCGCAAACATCCTTGGAATCAATCAGGGACAGACCACGGTTTCCGCCGCTCTCTTGCCGAAACCGTGGTCTGTCCCCGATTGTTCACACCTAGCCCTCACTGGCTTTACGTTACTGCTGTTCCCTTTTGTACTTGCGCCATTCCCACGGAGGTTGCCGTTCAGATTCCGGTAATGACCAAAGCCCCAACCTAGCTTCTTTTGCCTCCGTCTCTAGGTCGAGTAAGAAAAGGCGCTTCACGTATTTCCTATAGGCCCAAGCATTCCCCGTCCTGACCTGTTCCGCGTTGACGTCTAGGTCGCCAACATAGATGCGGCCTATCAGCCGCTTGTACTTGTCAGTTCCGGCAGTGACCACCCTCACCTGCTTACCTGCAAGAAGGGTAGCTAAAGCCTCCCTGGATCGACTGCCCCATGGTTGCTTCCGTTCGGGTGCGTCAATTTCGTCCAGCCTGATCTTGAGCTGCTGCTGATCAACGAGGACCGTGATGGTATCTCCATCCGTGACCTTGACCACCAGCCCTTCGATCTGAGCGGGAGCAACTGCGAGAACGGCCGCAAGAAGTAGTGAAGTCATTTGATGTCAAACTGCCTCTACTGCGCTGGCTTGAGGAACACTCGGTTTGGACTGGGTAATCGGGGACGTACCACGGTCCCAGGACCGGCGGACGGAAACCGTGGTACGTCCCCAGGCACGTCCCCTGTTCATGAGCGGTGAAGCGAGGACCCTCGTGATTCTCCTACCGTGAGGTCTCGATGCTTTCTGCGACTGCGGGAATTCGAGAGCGCCCCTGGAGCCGCCGATGACCCCACCGTCATCGCCCGAGCCCTTGGCGCCGTGGCCCGAGCCCGAGCCCGAGCCCGAGCCCGCAAATGAGCCGTCTTTTAGCGATACAAAATCAATCAGGGACAGATCACGGTTCTAAGTCAATCGAAAGCAGACCCGGTTTCGGCCATTCTCATTCCGGAACGGTGGTCTGTACCCGATTGCTCCGATGCGAGAGCGTAACCCCTTTTGCGCGGCCTCGGATTGCCCGCGCGGTCCTTGGATGTTGGGCTTCCTTCGTCAGCCCACCCTACGCGTGCTCAACCAAACGAGCCTATCCGATGGTGAGATGCGGTATCAGGTCAGCTTGATTACCTCGCCGTACAGTTTCCGCAGATGCCCGTCGGACATGTCCAGGATGGGCTCGTACATGAAGGAGTTCAGATGAATGTTCTCCGGTGTCATGAGGGCGACGCGTTGTAGGACCTTGATCGTCTTCAGCTCTGTGCCGAACAGTTTGCGGAACCTCGCGAGCAGCTTTGGCGTTTGGTTCGAGTCGATACTCGCAACGAAGGAAGGGTCATTGATGCGGTCAACCATGAAGCGCTCGGCGGTAAGGCGGATCGACATGGCGAGCACGATCTTGTTTTCGAAATTAATCCCCTCGGCAGCCTTCAGGCATTCACCGGCCTCGTGCGCGATGAGGTCCATGACAGGCTTTGCGCCGTCGGTCGACGCAACATTCTGGCCGAACAGCCTGTTAAAGATCGTGTCTAGGTCGGAAATCGTGATCTGATCGGAGTCGGCCTTCCAGTGCAAAAGCGACGTAAGCTTGACGAAGTCAGGGTCGGCGGAATCCTTTGTGTACTCAATCAGATTGCGCATGAAGGGGATGCAGGCAACCTTTTTCTTCGGCTCGATGGTGAAGTTGGGTTTCCAGTCTTTTACGAATACATTTTGGATGCCAGCAGCCTGCTCAAGCACTAAGCCCGCTGCGGTCTTCGATGCCATGAAACAGTCTGGGTACCTGACAAACCGACTCTGAATAGTTCGGTAGAAGTCGAAGTTGTGGGTAAGGATTATCTGTTTGAAGTGGGGATCTTCGGCAATATCCATCAGATACTGAATGATTGCGTACTTGTTCTTGTAGTCAAATGAGTCTGCAATGTCATCGACGATGATGAGCGTTTCCTGTTTCGCCTTCTTCCGAACCTCGATCTCGAAGAGGATGTTCAGCACGTAGAAGGCCTTCTTTTCCCCCGTGCTAAGCGCTTGCATGAGTGCGTTGCGGTCAACGGCCGCTTTATCGCCCGCATCCTCGAACGTGAAGCCAAGGCTAAGCATCGGTTCCTGGCCGAGGATTACGGCCAATCGGTTAGTGGCCTCCAGCTTGAAAGGTACGAAAAAGCGGTCGTTGAAGATATCGATTACCTCTTCCCATTGTGTGCGCTCCTTGGCGGCTTGCTCTTCGATCTCTTTACGTCTTGTTTGTGCTGCTTGGTACTTGTTTAGCAAATCCTGAAAAGGCTCGAAGCGCGCCTTCAGGTAGGACTTCCAGACGTCCTCCTTGAAGGCAGGTATGTTGCCAAGGCGGACCAGCAGCTCTTCATGGTTCAGCAGGTATGCTTCGAAATCTCGGACCGTTACGTTCTTCTGGATGAGCTTGTCGAGCTTCGCGAACTTCTTCTTTAGCTCCTGATCGTTGGAAATGGCATCCTTCTCTTTGGCGATCAGCTCTTCGAGTTCCTTCTGGCTGGTTATCTCCAACTTGGTATCGGCGTTCAGGGTAACGGAGTGCTTCGCGTCAAAGAATCCGTTGTCTGCAAGCTGCTTTGCGATAGTCGCCGCGTTGTAGTAGTTGAATGTTCCCTTCTTGAAGTAGGTCGATGCAGCCAATAGTTCGTTGTACTTTGTGATGTAGTCCTGAATGGCTGTCTTCGCCTCTTCCGTGCCTAGAAGGGCGAGCACCTTGTCGTCGAAGATCACGTCGTATAAAACTGTTGCGAGCGCGGATTCTGGCATCGCGGCGACTTCATCCTTTATGCGGTTCAGCGCAACATAGAATTGGTCGTCGCGTGCCGTGAAGGTGGTCGACAGCTCCTTTTCAATGTTTTTCTTCGAACCAGACTGCTCCTTGAGAGCTTTCAGCAAGGCCTCCTTTGCCTCATCGATATCCGCATGGAGAGTTTCGTACTCTTTGCGTAGCGCAGGGTTGACCAGTAGCGTTGAAGTCTTCGCGGAGTGCCCCAGAACCTCGTCATACGGACGAACGACAAGTACGCTTTCCTTGGGCAGATCTGCGCCGGCTTCGTCCTTGATTTCGCGCCTGCTCGCGCGCGCTGGGAAGATGCGATCCTTGGAAGCGGCTCCATCTGCGATATCTTGGAAGGTCTGCGCGAGTGAAGACTTCATGGAGCCGTTCGGCGCATAGACGGCACAGGCCTTGGCGTTTGAGAAGTCGAATTTAGCCTGCAGCTTCTTGATGCCGTAGCAGTTTTCCAGGTCGACGCTCACTAATTTCATGTCCGGTGATCTCTGTGCGAAGTCTGATGGATTCTTTGAACAGGATTTTGGTCAGTTGAAGGGTTCTCGGCAGAGCGACGGTCAGGTCTTTCCTCTTGCCTCTGCGCAAACTCGCAATTCATCGACCTTCTTCCCGCAAACTTCTGCTGCAAGCCATTTGAGAGCTGCCACCCGTTCGCCTATTGCACTCAGTTCGGCATCAGAAATCCGGTAGCTCTTGCTATACCGGGCGTCCACATAGGCGCGGCGCAGGAGGTCGAAGAGATGCTCCTCCTCGCTCGTATTTCTCGGGAAGACGGTCGTGAATCGCGGGTCGAAGCCTGCCGCCTGGGACAGAAGCTTGTCCAGGTCATGCTCTTTGGGCTTGTAGCCCGTATGCACGAGCAGAAGGCATGTGATGTAGCGCTCAGCTGTTTGGTGCCAATCAAAGGCAGCGATCTTCAGCCGGCCTTCAGACTGGTGGAAACGGGCACCGGCCATGAACCCATCCCCACTCTCCATCCACGCCTCAAAATACTCCTCCGCATGCCTCAACATCACCTCCGGCGGCAGCTCCTTCGGCGGCCTCGCCAACGAATACCGCTTCGAATCCCAAAGCAGGAACCCCTCCTTCAGGATGTCCATGAAGAAGAACCGCCTCTCCGCCAACATCTGATTCACATGCTGAATCGTATGCACGATGAAGTTGACGCGGGTTCCTTTGCCTTCGGGCTGCAACGCGGCCTTCAACTTCTCGTCGTGGTTGACGTCGCGCTCGCGGTCCTTGTCGGCGGTGATGATGAGGATGTCGTAGTCGGAGTGGTAGCCGTAGGTGATGTGGTCTTCTTCGTATTCGTCTTCCACCCAGTCGCCGCGGGCGTGGGAGCCGAAGAGGATGATCATTTCCACGTCCTGGTGGGCGCGGATGGTTTCGACGGTGCGGCGCAGTTCGGCCTGTTTGTGGGGCGGGAGGTGTTTGGGGCGGGTCTTCATCTTGTACCAGGGCGAGGGGCCGCGGGTGTCCTCGTAGCTGTGTTCCATCACGGGGCCTCCTGTTCCATGGCATGGCGGGCGCCTGCGTTTTGCAGTTCCTCGGTGGCCGTTTCGAGGCGGACGGCGAGGTCGTGCAGCACTTGGGCGAAGGCGCCGCGGTCCACGTCCTGGAGGTCGGGCCCGGCCAACATCAAATCGGCAAGCAGTCGCATGTGTCCGGCGATCAGGTCGAGCCGGTCCGTGATTGCATGGTGTCTTTCCATGTTCATTCTCCTGACAGTGCGTTCCGTGTGCCTGCGAACCACTCCGTGTGGCGTCGCGAGCACTTCGTTCCTTTGTCAGGTGCGGCGGGCTTGTTTCCCGTGAGGGTGTTGTATTCCGCCCGCGCCCGGGTTCGACTTCACCGGGCGTCCGGCCGCCTGAAACGGCTCGATGGTAGCGCGGGTGGGGGGAGGGTGGAAGGGGCGCGTGGCTCTGACATTGGGTTAGCGGCGAGCGGCAGCTCGCTCCCACATGCGGGGGGATATACAAACTGTAGGCGCGGGCTCAGGCGGGGATGGGTTCTTCATGGGGCAAGCGCGGGCTGAGCCCGTTCCTACGGGGGAAACTGGTTGTTTCTGTGGCTCGTCCACGAATGTTGGCTGGGCGAGCGCTGTGTGGCGGTGTCCTGCGGGCGGAGCTGAGCACGGACAGGTATTTGGGGGCACGGCCACCAGCCATGCGGGCGGGCATGTGCACCACCAATGCCACCGAGCGTGCGTCGGATAGATGGACATTCGTATCATTTGCGACATGTGCGAACATTGCGTGTAGGGGTACATCGCATGCGCTTGACCGAGACCGGCAAGGACTTGCACCCGGCGGCCGATGCAATCGGGTGCGGTCGAGGCGGTGCAATGGCTGTTAGGAACCGGGATGCAGCTCCCCTTCACAACTGAACAGTTCTTCGGGGTTTTCCGCGACTACAACACGGCGTTGTACCCCGCGCAGTTTCTGTTGTTCGGTCTCGCGGTCGTGGCGATCGTATTGGTCGTTGTTCCTCGTCGCTGGTCCGGGGTGGGTATCTCGGGCATTCTTGCGGTCCTGTGGGCGTGGCTTGGCATCGCCTATCACCTTTGCTTTTTCACTGCCATCAATCCGTTGGCGTACGGCTTTGCGGCCCTCTCACTTGCCGGTTCTTTCGCGTTTCTCTGGCAGGGTGTCATTCGAAGAAAACTGGATTTCCGGATGACGCGGGGAACGCACACGGTCATCGGGATCGTCCTGGTTATCTATGCGCTGGCAATTTACCCGGCGTGGTCCGTGTATTCCGGGCACACCTATCCCGAATTGCCGACCTTCGGGCTCCCCTGTCCGACGACGCTATTCACCCTGGGCCTGCTTGCGTTCCTGGCCCGCCCGTATCCGCGTGGCCCGCTTGTCGTTCCGGTTCTCTGGGCCTCCATTGGTGGCCAAGCCGCCTTTTTGCTCGGCGTGCCGCAGGACACCGGCCTGCTTGTGGCGGGGGTGATCGGCCTCGTGTTGATGATGGAAGCCAACAAGTCATCGCGACATGACCAGGAAGGGGCGTGGTAAATGGGTGTTTGTGCGCCTGGGGAGTCCGGGACAGACGTAACATCGACAATTCTGAACGACGTCACCCAAAGGTGCGCAGCACCTCCCAACATTAAAGAATACAGATGCCACAGAACACCTTCATTGAAAGAGCTACTGCAAGTGACTCGTCTGAAGTCGCCGTAATGGTTGGGGAGCTTTTGGGGGAGATCATGAATGCCATTGGTGTTCAGGCGTTCAACTTCGATCTCGACGAGACCACGACCAGGCTCAGGGACTTTCTCGACCAGGAAAAATATTTCGTGTTCGTCGCGCGCGATGCGCACCACCAGGCTGTGGGCTTCATAGCGATCTACGAAAGCTATGCGCTCTATGCCGAAGGGGCGTTCGGGACAATCCCGGAGCTCTATGTGAGGTCTGACAGACGGTCGAGCGGTGTGGGGACGCAGCTCTTGTCGCGCGCGAAATCGTTCGGGGAGTCACGCGGATGGAGACGGCTAGAGGTCACCACGCCGCCGCTGCCGCAGTTTCAAAAGACCCTGGCGTTCTACGAGCGGGAAGGTTTCACAATTACCGGTGGGCGTAAGTTGAAGTGCGGTTTGTAACCGGCACGACGCGCATATTGAAGCCAGGTGGTGATGTGCCGCGGATGATCGCTACGATGCTGCTGTTGGCGGCCCAGGCGGCCCAGGCGGCCCAGGCGGCCCAGGCGGCGATCGCGGCAGATCCGTTGGTAGTGGGGCGCGTTGTCGGCCCATCCGGCGAACCCGTCGCGGCGTGTCGGCCGCTGTCGACGACGGCGCCGGCGAGCTTGAATGTCGAAGCCGCCGCGCTCCGGTACGGCATCTTGGCGCCGTGCTTGGCCACGGTGGACGTTTTCCTTTGGGCCAAGGCGCCCCTGCGTTCCATCGCCGGCACCCTGCACTACCTGGACGGCAATGGACGCCCCGTTCACACCCATGCCTTCGCGGCACAGCTTGTGGGCAATGGCGCGGGCATGCGCACGGCCACCGTGTACGGCGAGCCCGTCACGGAAGCGGCATGTCGGGAGCTGCAACTGGGGATAGCCATCCTGCGGTGCCGGGGCGACGGTGGCGAGATCGGGTGTTCTGCGATGCGTGTGAAGGGGAGCTACGTATTCGAACGGGTCATCATCCATGCGCCCGCGGCGGAGACCTGCGTGGACTGAATCGGCGCACTCGATCTGAAAGGGTGCCCCTGCCGCCTCATGTCCTAGGGAAAGACCCGAGTGCGCCCCGCGCGCCTTGCGCATGGCGCGCGGCGGCCACATGATCATCAAGGCGCACTTGCGAGAAGACAGGAGACACCCATGGCGGGGGATTTGAAGACCAACCTGACGAACGGCAAGACCTGGTTGCGGGGTTTGCTCATCATTTTATTCGCGATCCTTTACTGGGTCGCCGAACTCGTAGTCACGGTCGTAGCGGTGCTGCAATTCGGCAGCCGGCTCATCATGGGTGAGACCCTGCCGCGGCTAACGATGTTCGCCCGCGGTTTGAATGCCTACGTGTTCCAGATCCTGGAATTCGTGACCTTCCGTAGTGATGAACGCCCATTCCCGTTCAGTGCCTGGCCAGCGGCCGGCATCCCGGGCACGGACGAGCCGGAGGCGGGGCCAGTGCCGCATCGCACGCCCGCCGAGCGGAGCGTGGTGGAACACGTGGAGCGTTGATGCGTTGAATCGCTGAGCCCGCTCACCGGTGCGATCAAGTCGGCGCGGAGATACCGTCTTACGCATCAAGCCCCCGTGCCTCAGGCCACGATGGTTTTCATCCCGCCACAGCGAATTGGGATGAGGGATTTTCGAGTGTGGGAGCGAGCTTCTGCTCGCGATTTCCAGGCTGCGGCCTCCTGGGCCTGTCGCGAGCAGAAGCTCGCTCCTACCGCAGTATCTTGGTCTCCGCACTCCCTCTCCCTCCGGGCTGTCTCTTGGTCACATTTCACCGTTGTAGCCAGCCCCTCTTGCCCCCTCTCCCTCCGGGAGACGAGCGCATGGATGCGCGAGGTAGAGCAACGCAGGAGCGGTTGCCGAGGGCTGGGGAGAGGGGATCAATTCAGATGCGGCTGTTGGTTTATTGATCCCCTCATCCTGTCCTTCTCCCGGAGGGAGAAGGGACGCAAGCTTCTGTCTCTCGTGGAAATGATGTGACTAAGAGACAGCCCTCCGGGAGAGGGCCGGGGAGAGGGGATCAATTCAGATGCGGCTGTTGGTTTATTGATCCCCTCATCCTGTCCTTCTCCCGGAGGGAGAAGGACGCAAGCTTCTGTCTCTCGTGGAAATGATGTGACTAAGAGACAGCCCTCCGGGAGAGGGCCGGGGAGAGGGGATCAATTCAGGTGCGATCGTTGATTTATTGATCCCCTCATCCTGTCCTTCTCCCGGAGGGAGAAGGGACGAATCTATTAGCGGCTGCCGGTTAATGCGTTATTGCCAAGCCTCTGTCTCGCCCGCGGTGATGTGACCAAGAGACAGCCCGGAGGGAGAGGGCCGGGGAGAGGTGATCAATTCAAGCGCGGCCGTTGATTTTATTGATCCCCCTCATCTCCTTCGGCAATCGTCCATGCCTTGCCTCTCATTTCTTGAGCAGCAGGTTGGTGCGAGGCTCCGGCACCCGGCTGATGTTGCCGCTGATCTTCCATCCGTTTCGAACCCAGTCAGCGCTCCCGTTTTTGGGGCTTCCCCCGATATCGCCACCGAATCCGCGTCCCTATCCTCGTACTCCCGCCTGAATGGTATGTGAGGTTTTTTCGATGAATCCGTCCCGCCGCGACTTCCTCAAGGGGATCGCCGTCGGTGCCGCGGGCGCTGCGGTCGGCGCCCCGGCGGCGGCGCGTTCCGCCCAGGGTGAAGGCGATGCGAAACACCGCTGGGGAATGGTGGTGGACCTGCGCCGTTGCATCGGCTGCCAGGCCTGCACCGTCGCCTGCGGCACGGAGAACCACACACCGTTGGGCCAGTACCGCACGGTGGTTCACCAGTTCGAGATCCCGGGCGCGGACGGCCGGCCGCGCCGCGCCAGCCTGCCGCGCCTGTGCAATCACTGCGCAGAGCCGCCGTGCATTCCGGTGTGCCCGGTGGGCGCCACTTTCCAGCGCGCCGACGGCATCGTGCTGGTGGACAACACCCGCTGCGTGGGCTGCGGCTACTGCGTGCAGGCCTGCCCTTACGACGCGCGTTTCGTGAATGCCGAACTCGGCACCGCCGACAAGTGCACCTTCTGCGTGCACCGTGTGGACGCCGGGCTGCTGCCCGCCTGCGTGGAGACCTGTGTGGGCAGTGCACGCATCTTCGGCGATCTGAACAACCCCGATAGCAGCGTCTCGCAACTGCTGCGTGAGCATGAGGCCCTGCCGCTCAAGCCCGCCGCCGGGACCGCGCCGCAGGTGCGCTACATCGGTCTCGATGGTCGCTTGCAGGACAAGGTGACGGGTGAACCCAGCCCCATCGCCGCCAAGCTCGCGGAGGTGACCCCATGAACGCCCCGATCCTGGAACTGACCGGTTTCGCCCAGGACCCGGCGTGGCTGCCCTGGGCGGTGCAGTATTTCTTCCTGGTCGGCATCAGCCTGGGCGCCTTCCTGCTAACCCTGCCCCATTTCCTCGCCGGTCGCGGCAGTGCGGAAGCGGCGCGGGCCGCGCTCATCGCCGCGCTGATCACTGGTATCGCCGCCCCCATCGCGCTGCTGGCGGACCTGCACCAGCCGCTGCGTTTCTGGCGCTTTTACCTGAGCCCCAATGGCAGTTCCTGGATGGCCTGGGGTGCATTCTTCCTGCCCGCCTACGTGGGTGGCCTGGTGGCCTACGGCTGGCTCGCCTTGCGACCTGCCTTCGCCGCGCGCGCAGGCAAGGGCCTGGCCGGGCGCATCGCCGGGTTGCTGGGCGGTGACGGCGCATCCTGGCCACAGCGATTGAAGGCCGTCGGCGTGTTCACCGCCGTGGGCGCCTTGCTGGTGGCCCTCTACACCGGCTCCGAGCTGGCGGTGGTGGCGGCGCGGCCGCTGTGGCACACGCCCCTGCTGCCGCTCGGCCTGCTGGCCACGGCCATCGCCGCCGGCGCGGGACTGGCCACGCTGCTGACCGGCGACCCGGCGGCCCGCACCCTGCTCAGGCGCGCCGTGGCCACGGGCAGCGCCGCGGCCCTGCTGGTATTCATCGCCGGCCTGTTTGCCGGGTTCGCCGGCGCCGCGTCCGGCGAGGCGCAACTGGCGCTGGTGGCCCATCGGCCGCTGGCCAGTGTCGTGCTGGTGCTGCTGCTTGCCGCGCCGCTGTTGCTGACCTGGCAGGGCGGGGCGCCATCGCTGGCGGGCCTGCTGGCGGTCGTCGCCGCCTGGGCCTGGCGCTGGGAACTGTTCATGGGCGGTCAGCGCCTGCCCAAGTCAGGCGCAGGCTTCTACGACTACGCCGTCCCGTTCGGCACCGAAGGCCTGCTCGGCGTGCTCGGCAGCACCGGCCTGGTGGTGCTGATCGCCCTGGCCCTGCACGCCGTCCTGCCCGCACGGGCCGGGCGAGCCTGAGGAGACCTCCATGACGACCAAGCGTCGCGATTTTCTCAAGGGCGCTGGCGTGGCCGGCGCCGCCGCCACTTTCGCGGTCGGCTACAGCCACACCGCTCATCAGTTCCTGAAGGGTTTTCTTGAAAGGGGCGCCACCGATCCGATCAGCGGTAATGCCCCCGCGCCGGAGTTCCAAGTGGACCCGGTCAGCGGCGAGGTGCGCCTCAACCCCGACCAGCAGGTGAGCTACACGGTCTGCATGGGTTGCACCACGTTGTGTGGCGTGCGCGTGCGCGTGGACAAGCGCAGCGACAAGGTGCTGCGCGTTGCCGGCAATCCCTACGACTGCCTGTCCGCCAGCGACCCCTTGCCGTTCGCCGCGCCCGTGCTGGCCAGCTTCGCCGCCCTGTCGCGCTTTGGCGAGCGTGGGCTCGGCCATCGCGCCACGGCCTGTGGGCGCGGTAACGCGGTGCTCGCCAAGCTGGACAGCCCGCAGCGCGTGCGCGTGCCGCTCAAGCGCATCGGCCCACGCGGCGCCGGGCAGTGGGCGCCCATCAGCTTCGAGCAGTTGGTGCAGGAAGTGGTGGAGGGCGGTGACCTGTTCGGTGAAGGGCACGTGGACGGCCTGCGCGCCATCCGCGATCTGGAGACGCCCATCGACCCCGAACAGCCGGAGCTCGGCCCGCGCGCCAACCAGCTGGCCGTGCTCACGCCCTTCGACGAGGGCCGGCAGGCCTTCGTGCGCCGCTTCGCCCTGAATGCCTTCGGCACCGTCAACTTCGCCGGACACCGCGCCTATTGCGGCCTCACCATGCGCTCGGCCTATGCCGCGCTGCTCGACGACTGGAAGGCCCAGCCGCACCTGAAGCCGGACTTCGAACACGCCGAGTTCATGCTGTTCGTGGGCACCGCGCCGGGCAACGCCGGCAACCCGTTCAAGCGCCAGGGAGCGCAGATGGCCGATGCGCGCACGCGCAGCGCCAAGGTGGTGGTGGTCGATCCCATCCTCACCAACGCGGACAACCTGGCCGCCGCGGATCGGGTGCGCTGGCTGCCCATCCGCCCCGGCACCGACGGGGCGCTCGCCATGGGCATGATCCGCTGGATCTTCGAACACGAGGCCTACGACGCGGCGTTCCTGCAATGTCCCAATCCACAGGCCGCCGAGGCGGCGGGCCAGCCCAGCTGGTCCAATGCCGCGCACCTGGTGATCGCCTCCGGCCCCGAGGCGGGGCGCTTCCTGCGCGGCTCGGACCTGGGGTTCACCACGGCCGGCGCCGACGACCCGTTCGTGGTGCTGGACGGCACCGGCAGGCCGCGGAAACACACCGACGTGGCCGCCGCGCCGCTGTTCCACCAGGGCGAGGTGGCGCTTGCCAACGGCGAACGGGTGGCCATGGCCACCAGCCTCAGCTTGCTGCGCGCCGCCGCCTTCGAACACAGCCTGGCGGACTACGCCGCGGCCTGCGACATCCCCGCGGAGACCATCGCCGGACTGGCCCACGAGTTCACCAGCCACGGCAAGCGCGCCTCGGCGGACTGCCACGGCGGCACCATGGGGCCGAACGGCTTCTATGCGGCCTATGCGGTGACTATGCTGAATGCCCTGGTCGGCAACCTGAACGCCAAGGGCGGCGCCGCCGTGGGCGGCGGCAAGTTCAAGAGTGTGGCGCCGGGTCCGCGCTACAACCTGGTCAGCTTCCCGGGCATGGTGAAGCCCCGCGGCGCGGCGCTGGCCCGCAACAATCTGCCCTACGAGAAGACCACCGAGTTCAAGCGCAAGCAGGCCGCGGGGCGGCCCTATCCCTCCCATCAACCCTGGTTGGCGCTTTCGCCCGGCATGGGTTCGGAGTTCCTGCCGGCCGCGCTGAACGGGTATCCGTATCCGCTCAAGGCGCTGATCATGTGGAGCTGCAATCCGGTCTACGGCGTGGCAGGCATGCACCGCCAGGTCGGGCCGCTGGCCGATCCCCGGGTGTTGCCGCTCATCGTCGCCATCGATCCGTTCATCAACGAGACCAACACCTACGCCGACTACATCGTGCCCGACTCGGTGCTCTACGAGAGCTGGGGCTGGGCGGGCGCCTGGGGCGGCACCGTCACCAAGGGCAGCACCGCGCGCTGGCCGGTGGTGGCGCCGCGCCAGGCCGCCACCGCCGACGGCGAGCCCATCGCCATGGAGAGCTTCTTCATCGCCGTGGCCCAGCGCCTCGGCCTGCCGGGTTTCGGCGATCGGGCCATCACGGACGCGGCGGGCAACACCCACCCGCTGAACACGGCGGCGGACTACTACCTGCGCGCGGGCGCCAACGTGGCCTTCGACAGCCAGCCCGTACCCGATGCCTACGACACGGACATCGCCGCGAGCGGCGTGACGCGGCTGGTGCCGCAGTTGCAGGCCGTGCTGAAGCCCGAAGAGTGGCGCAAAGTGGCCTACCTCTACGCGCGCGGCGGCCGCTTCGCGGGCGCGGCGGACGCCTACGACGGCGAGCGTCTGCGCCACCGCTACCCGCGCGCCCTGCAGATCCACAACGAACAGCTCGCCCGGGCGCGCAACAGCATCACCGGCGAGCGTTTCCGCGGCGTGCCGTTCTGGCAGCCGGCGGTGTTTGCCGACGGCACGCTGCTGGATGCCGTGTACCCACCGGAGGCCTGGCCGCTGCGCGCGGTCAGCACCAAGTCGCAGCTGCAATCGGCGCACAGCATCGGCACGGCGCGCCTGCAACAGATCCAGCCCACCAACCCGATTGCGCTCAACGCGGAGGATGCCCGTGCCCTGGGCATCGAGACCGGCGATCGCATCCGCGTGGTGAGTCCGGGCGGCAGCGTGGTGGGCATCGCCCTGGTGCGCGCCGGTGTGGCGCGCGGTGCAGTGGGCATCGAGCACGGCTTCGGCCATCGCGAGCTGGGCGCCCGCGCCCACCGCGTCGGTGGCGCGCCGGTGCCGCGGGCGACGGGCGCCGGCAACGGGGTCAATCTCAACGAGTTGGGTTGCCCCGATCCGAGCCGCCCGGGCGTCACACTGCTGGCCGATTTCGTCAGCGGCGCGGCGGCGCGCCAGGGCCTGCCGGTGCGCGTGGAGCGGGCCTGAGCGGTGACGGAAAACCGCACGGGATGAGGTCGGTTTTATCGGAAAAGGGATTTTCCGGGTCCGCGCGGAGTCTTTTGGGCGTCGCGCGGTCAAAGCAGTACGCAGAGTTCTCTTCGTTGTCTCAAACCCCTCTTGTGGCGCCTTCGGGCGCCATTTTTTTTCCTCCCGCGCACCCCTTTTCTTCACTGAAACATCAATCAATCCCCCTGAAATCGCCTGCGGTGACCTCGGCGCTGGCTAGTCTTTACGTACGCGCCGCATAAGCCCGGGTGAGGAGAACGGAATCGCCATGCCCCAATACACCACCGACGCCATACGTAACCTCGCCCTGGTCGGTCAGACCGGCAGCGGCAAGACCACGCTCGTCGAGGCGCTGCTCGCCCGGGCGGGCATCATCGGCACGCCCGGCAGCGTGGAGCGCGGCAACACCATCACCGATTTCGATCCCCTCGAGCAGCGCCACCAGCATTCCCTCAGCGCTTCGGTGGCGAGCTTCGATCACGATGGCCTGCACGTGAATCTCATCGATACACCGGGCCTGCCGGATTTCATCGGCATGGCGCTCGGCGCCTTTCCCTCCGTGGAGACCATCGCCGTGGTGGTGAACGCGAGCGTGGGCATCGAACCGGTGGCGCGGCGCATGCTCACCTGGTCCGGCGAGCGCAAGCTGTGCCGCATGATCATCGTGAACCGTATCGACGCCGAAGGCGCGGACCTGCCGGGCCTCGTCGCCGCGCTGCGCGAGGAGTTCGGCAGCGAGTGCCTGCCCATCAACCTGCCTGCCGAAAACGGCAGCCAGGTGCGCGACTGTTTCTTCCAGCGCGACGGCGCGGCCGATTTCTCCTCGGTGGCGGAGGCGCATACCCAGCTCATCGATCAGGTGGTCGAGATGGACGAGGCGCTCATGGCCCTCTATCTCGAACAGGGCGAGACCCTGGCGCCCGAACAGCTGCACGATGCCTTCGAGAAGGCCATGCGCGAGGGCCATCTGGTGCCGGTGTGCTTCACCTCGGCGCGCACCGGCGCGGGCGTCGGTGAACTGCTCACGCTCATGGAGCGGCTCATGCCGAGCCCGCTGGAGGGCAATCCACGCCCCTTTCTCAAGGGCATGGGCGAGCAGGCCGAGCCTTACGTGGTCACCCATGACCCGGCCCGACACGTGGTCGCCCACGTGTTCAAGGTGGCGGCCGATCCGTACGTGGGCAAGCTCGGGGTGTTCCGCGTCCATCAGGGCACGGTGACGCGCGACAGCCAGCTGTTCGTGGGCGACGGGCGCAAGCCGTTCAAGGTGGGGCATCTGTTCAAGCTGCTCGGCAAGCAGCAGATCGAGGCGGAGGCGGGCATCCCGGGCGACATCTGCGCGGTGGCGAAGGTGGAGGAGATCCACTTCGACGCCGTGTTACACGACTCGCACGAAGAGGACTTCCTGCACCTGAAGCCGCTGCCGTTTCCCGTGCCGGTGTTTGGTCTGGCGGTGGATGCCAAGCGCCGCGGCGACGAGCAGCGCCTGTCCACGGCCTTGCAGCGGGTGGTGGAGGAAGACCCCTGTCTGGTGCTCGAACACAACGCCGCGCTCAACGAGACCGTGCTGCGCGGCCTCGGCGATCTGCACCTGCGCCTGGCGCTGGAGAAACTGCAGCAGCGCTTCAACGTGGAGGCCGAGACGCGCCCGCCCAAGATCCCCTACCGCGAGACGCTTAGCACGCGCGCCGAGGGTCATCACCGCCACAAGAAACAGACCGGCGGTGCGGGCCAGTTCGGCGAGGTCTTCCTGCGCGTGGAACCGCTGGAACGCGGCACGGGTTTCCAGTTCGCCGACGAGGTGAAGGGCGGCGCCATCCCCGGCCAGTTCATCCCCGCGGTGGAGAAGGGTGTGCGCCAGGCCATGGAGGCGGGCGCCCTGGCGGGCTATCCCATGCAGGACCTGAAGGTGACCGTCACCGACGGCAAGTACCACACGGTGGATTCCAAGGAAGTGGCCTTCATCACCGCGGGCAAGCGTGCGTTTCTCGATGCCGTGGCCAAGGCCGGCCCGCTGGTGCTCGAACCCATCGTGGACCTGGACCTGGTGGTGCCATCGGACGCCATGGGCACCATCACCGGCGACCTCACCGGCCGGCGTGGTCACGTCCTCGGCAGCCGCACCCTGCCCGGCGGCATGATCGGCCTGCGCGCCCAGGCGCCCCTCGGCGAGCTGAACCACTACGCGGATCGTGTGCGATCCCTGACCGGCGGGCAGGGCTCGTACACCCTCGAGTTCAGCCACTACCAGGCGGCACCGCCCACGCTGCAAAAACAGCTGATTGCCGAATTCCGGCCCAAGGTGGAGGAAGACTGAGGTCTTCGCAGCGACGGACGCACTTCGTCCCCGGGGACTGGACCCCGGCTTTCGCCGGGGTGACGAAGAAGTGGAAGGGGTGATCAACGAAGGCGGACACGCCGGGTGACGAACGTGGGCGGATGCGGACTCCGGGGTTTGCCAGGTGGCGTCGCACCGTGCGACAGGTCATGCCTCCCCGGCGATCATCACGCGATTGCGTCCGGTGGTCTTCGCCTCGTACAGCGCATCGTCCGCCGCCTTGATGAGTGCGGGGCGATCGCTGCGGGCAGGCGTGGCGCAGGCGATGCCGAGGCTGATGGTGACCGCCGTTGCCTGGGCGACGGCGCTGCGCAGGCGCTCGGCCAGGCGCTTGGCGCCGGCGAGGTCGGTTTCGGGAAGGATGACCAGGAATTCCTCGCCGCCGTACCGCACGGGCAGGTCGTTGTCCCGGGTTTCGCGCCGCAGGATGGCGCCGATCTCCGCCAGTAACCGATCACCGGCCGGGTGGCCGTGCTCGTCGTTGTAGCGCTTGAAGTGATCCACGTCGAGCATGACCACCGACAGGGCACGGCCGTAGCGCCGCACATTGGGCAGATCGCGATCGAGCACCAGTTCCATGAGGCGTCGGTTGCCGAGCCCGGTGAGCGTATCGCGAAAGGAGAGCTGGCGTGTCTCCTCGTACAGCAGCGCATTCTCGACGGCCACACCGAGTTGCTGGCCGATGGCCGTGAAGGTGTCGCGTTGGCCAGCGTCGAGGCTGAGGCCGTTCGGCACGAAGTAGCAGAACACGCCCACCGCACGGCCCTTGGCGGTGAGCGGTACGATCACGTGGCCGTGCTTATCGGCGCTGGTGACGGTGAGGGTGTGGCGCGGGTCACTGGTGCAGTCCTCCGAACAGACCAGCTCGCCGGTGGCCGCAGCCTGCCCGCACAGGCAGTCACCCACGCGCATGCCCGCATGAACGGCGATAAAGCTCGCGTCGGCGCCGCGGTGCGCCGCCAGACGCATACGATCGTCCTCCACCAAGAAAATGCCCATAGGCAGGCCGTTTGCGGGCTCCAGTGCGAGCGCCATGCCATCCATGATGCGCTCGAACAGTTCCTGAAGGTCGATGGTTTCGCTGATCGCCGAGGCGATCTTGTACAGCACCGAGAGCTGCGCGTGGCTGGCCTCGAGCTGGCGCTTGGTGGCCTGCAATTCTTGCAAGGCCTGCTGCCACAGGCGGTGCATGCGGCTGGCCTGCTGGACGCCCTCGCGCAGCACGCGATTTTCGTTTTCAAGCTCGCGCAGGCGGCCGGTGTCGCTCATTGCAGGTCCGCGTAGATGATGTCGAGGCCACAGCGCAGTTCGCGCAGGTAATCGAACGCGCGCGGCACATCTTGCTCGCGCAGGATACCGCCATGCTGCGGCAGGATGGCGCGGATGGGCAGGTGTTCGATGCGTTTGATGAAACCGCGCGCGGCGAGGTTGGTCGGCATGTATTCCAGGTGAAAGAGGTCCATGCGCGGCATGTGCTCCTCGAAGTCGTCGACGAACAGACGCCAGTCGAAATCGAGTGCCGCCCACACGTCACCGGAGAACAGGAATCCGGAGTGCTCGTCGAAGGTGGTGAACGCACCCGGGAAATGCAGGAACGGCGCGGCGACGAAGTGCAGGCGCCGACCGGAGGGAAAGGTGAATTCCGGTGTCGCTTCCACGTCGTGCAGTCGATAATCGGGGTGGCCGTAGGAGGGCAACAGTACGTGAGTGCGCGGCGTGGTGAATACGGTGAGCTCCGGGTTTACCGCGAGCCAATCGATCATCGACGCGGCCACGTCCGGGTCCTGGTGGCACAGCACCATACCGGTAAGCGCCTCCACCGGCATGACCTTCTCCACGGCGGTGCGCACGGCGGTGAAATGATTGCGGCCGCCCGGGTCGACGAGCACACCCGTATCGCCGCTGCATACCAGGTAGGTATTGCAGCGGAAGGCGCTGGCCTCGCATACGCCGAGCCAGTAGATCCTGTGTCCGTCCGCCTCGAACAGCGGCACGGGCGGGGTGAGGGTGTCCGTAGACGGCTCCTTCCGAACCAGTGAAAGGCGATTGTAACGGCTGCGCGTGACCACTGATACCTGCCCCCTCGTCTCTGCGATCCAAGTCGCGCGTCAGCGGCGCGGCAACGCGGCGATATGGCGGTTCTAGACTTTCCGTAAGCGGGTGTGGAGGGGACGCCATGACGCCGGCAGCGGATCGGCCAAGCGCCGCAGGCGCGCGTTACCACTGGGGCGCGCTGGTGGGCGGCGGACTGCTCGCCGTCGCCGGTTTGCGCAGCCGGGCGGCGCTGGGCGTGCCGCTTGCCACGGCCGGTGCGGCCTTGCTGTACCGCGGTGCCCGGAAGTCTCCCGTACCCACGCCCGGCATGCGCCCGCGGGTGGCCGCGCCGGTGGACGTGAAAACCTCGGTCACGGTGCGCGGCAGCCCCGCGGCGCTGTATGCGCGCTGGCGCGACTTCCGCAACCTGCCCCAGTTCATGCGCCATCTGCACGGCATCGAGCCGCTGGGCCCTGACAGCTACCGCTTCGAGGCGCGGCTACCCGGGTTCGATGCCCCGTTTCGCTGGAACGCCGACGTGGTCGAGGACAAACCGGGACAGTGCATCCGCTGGTCCACGCCGCCCGACAGCGCACTCATGCAACGGGGCATGGTGACGTTCACCCCGGCCCCCGGCGGCCGCGGTACCGAGGTCCACCTGTGCATCGCCTATCGCCCGGGCAGCGCCACGGCCACCGCCGTCACGCGTCTGCTCGGGACCGTCAACGCGCAGGTGATCAAGGAGGAGTTGCGCCGCTTCAAGCAATGGATGGAGACCGGCGAGGTGCCGACCATCGAGGGCCAACCCAGCGGCTGAGGCGTGGGAGATCGCCATGAAAGCGGTGTGCTGGTTCGGTGCGGAAGACGTGCGGGTGGAACAGGTTCCGGAGCCCGGCCTCCTGAATCCCCACGACGCCATCGTGCGGGTGACGCGCACGGCCATCTGCGGCTCGGACCTGCACCTCTACGACGGCTACATCCCCACCATGCGGGCGGGCGACATCCTCGGTCACGAGTCCATGGGCGAGGTGGTCGAGGTGGGCAGCGCGGTGCGCAACCTGCGTGTCGGCGACCGGGTGGTGATCCCCTTCACCATCAGCTGCGGCCAATGCGACTACTGCACCCGTGGCCTGTATTCGCTGTGCGACAACTCCAACCCGAACGCCTGGATCCCGGAACGGCTCTATGGCCATGCACCGGCCGGTTTCTACGGCTATTCCCACGCCTTCGGCGGCTACGCCGGCGGTCAGGCGGAATACGTGCGCGTGCCGTTCGCCGACAGCGGCCCGCTCAAGGTGCCCGCGGAGCTGCGGGACGATGCGGTGCTGTTCCTGTCGGACGTCTTCCCCACCGGTTATCAGGCCGCGGAGCAGTGTCACCTGCGCGAAGGGGACGTGGTGGCCGTGTGGGGCTGCGGGCCGGTGGGGCAGTTCGCCATCCAGAGCGCCCTGCTGCTCGGCGCCGAGCGGGTCATCGCCATCGACCGCATCCCCGAACGCCTGGCCATGGCCGAAACCCACGGCGAAGGGCGCGTGCAGGCCCTCAACCGTGACCTCATGGACGTGAGCGAGGCGGTGCACGACCTGACCGGCGGGCGCGGCCCCGACGCCTGCATCGACGCCGTGGGCCTGGAGTCGCACGGCGCCGGCCTGATGGGGCGCTACGATCGGGTCAAGCAGGCGCTCATGCTCGAGACCGATCGGGCCGCGGCCCTGCGCGAGGCCATCCAGCTGTGCGGCAAGAGCGGCACCGTCTCCATCCCCGGCGTGTACGGCGGCCTGGTGGACAAGTTCCCCATCGGCGCGGCCTTCAACAAGGGCCTCACCCTGAAGCTCGGCCAGACTCACGTGCAGAAATACATGCCCCTGCTGCTCGAACACATCGTGCGCGGCGACATCGATCCGTCCTTCGTGATCACGCACCGGCTCAGGCTCGACGACGCGCCCGAGGGTTACGCCCTGTTCCGCGACAAGCACGCGGGCTGCATCAAGGTGACGCTTGAGCCATGAGCGTTATCCCGGGAGGAAAACGATGACCAGACCCATCGAACTCGGCGACGTACTGCGCCAGCTGGCGCACCGCTATCACCACTACAAGCAGGAGAACAAACAGAAGGGCCCGGTGAGCTCGCGCAACCGTCGCCATACCCGCGACATGCGCGAGCTGGAACAGGCCTTCGACAAGGCCGTGGAACGCTGGTTGCCCGACCCGGTGGAGCGTGATGCCTGGCGCGAACACTTCTATCACTTCGGTCCCGTGCCGCCGGGCCCGCAACTGGCGCCGCCGCCGGTGTTCCGTGGTCGCGACGACAACGGGCGCATCATGGAGCTCGCCCCCGCGCCGGACGGCGGTTATACGTTGGTGGTGGAGGGCAAGCCGGTGCGCGGCGTGGCCGGCGCGTTGCAACTGGGTGAGCAATTCATCCGCACCGTGATCGCCGAGGGGGCCTCTTTCGCCGAGGTGTTCGATGCGCCGGAGACCGCCAAGGAAGCCCTCGCCGCCTACGTGGCCGCGCCGGACATCGGCACGCCTTGGGAACACCTCTCCGACCTCTACAGCGACGGTGTGGTGGATGAGAACTTCGGCCTCACCCCCCGCGGCCGGCGCCTCATCGCCGCCCGCCAGGGGGCCGGACCGGGCGTGGAGTTGAGCCTCGGTTAGGCGCTCCCTGTCCGCTGAGGTAGCCCGGATGGAGCGCAGCGGAATCCGGGTCCAGGTATCGCGGGATCCCCGGATTCCGCTGCGCTCCATCCGCGCTACGGGCTGCGCCAACGCACCCTAGACGGGAACCGCCGTCCTTTCCACCACCCGGCGCAGCACGAAGCTGGAGTGCACGCCGCTAACGCCCTCGATGCGGGTGATCTTGCCGAGCAGCAGCGCCTGGTAGGCGTCCATGTCGCTCACCAGCACCTTCAGCTGGTAATCCGCATCCTGGCCGGTGATGAGCAGGCATTCGAGCACCTCGGGCATGGCCTCCACCTGCGCCTCGAAACGGGCGAAGCGTTCGGGGGTGTGGCGGTCCATGGAGATGTGCACCAGGGCCATGAGCGTGAGGCCGAGGCGCTTGGCGTCCACCAGGGCGCGGTAGCCGGTGATGATGCCGGCCTCTTCCAGTGCCCGCACCCGGCGCAGGCAGGGCGAGGGCGACAGGCCGATGCGGTCAGCCAGTTCCTGGTTGCTGATGCGGCCGTCCTGTTGCAGGAGTTCCAGGATGCGGCGGTCGTAGCGGTCGAGGGTCATGGCGCGCTCTCGGGGTTGGCGGTTGGCAGATTATGCGAATGTGGCCCTGGGATGCGCAATAAGATGCCGAACGCGGGCGCCGCCTAGCACCAGAACGCAAGCGGCTGCCCCGCGCTGCGGCGTAATCTTTCCCACGTCCCCCGGCGACGCCCACAAGGCGCCCGCCCCGGTCCCGCCTCACGAGGGCGCGACCGCCACCGACCCCGCCGACACCCTGGCGGGCAGATCGGCCGACCGGCCCAGCACTAACGGAGAAAGACATGCGCCGCTTCGATCACCGCAAATACCGCCCGGCACCGGCCGTGGCGCTCCCCCACCGGCAGTGGCCGAACCGCACCATCACGCACGCCCCGCGCTGGGCCAGCGTGGACCTGCGCGATGGCAACCAGGCCCTGCTCGAACCCATGAGCGTGGAACAGAAGCGGCGCCTGTGGGACGTGCTGGTGGCTATCGGCCTCAAGGAGATCGAGGTGGGCTTTCCGGCCGCCAGCCAGCCCGATTACGACTTCGTGCGCTGGCTCATCGAGCACGACCGCATCCCGGCGGACGTCACCGTGCAGGTCCTCGTACAGGCCCGCGAGGAGCTCATCGCGCGCACCTTCGAGGCCTTGCGCGGCGCGCGGCGCGCCATCGTGCACGTGTACAACTCCGTGTCCACGGTGCAGCGCGAGCGCGTGTTCGGCCGCGACCGCGCCGGCATCACCGCCATCGCCGTGCAGGGCGCGGAGTGGGTAAAGCGCGAGGCGGCACGCCACCCCGAAACGGAGTGGGTGTTCCAGTATTCCCCGGAGAGCTTCACCGGCACCGAGCCCGACTACGCCGTGGCGGTGTGCGAGGCGGTGCTCGACGTCTGGCAGCCCACGCCGGCGCAGCCGGTGATCATCAACCTCCCGGCCACCGTGGAGGTGGCCACGCCCAACGTGTTTGCCGACCAGGTGGAATATTTCGCCACCCACATCTCGCGGCGTGACGCGGTGGTGATCTCCGTGCACACCCACAACGACCGCGGTGGCGCCGTGGCCGCGGCGGAGATGGCCTTGCTGGCCGGCGCCGACCGGGTGGAGGGCACCTTGCTCGGCAACGGCGAACGCACCGGCAACATGGACATCGTCACCTTGGCCATGAACCTCTACAGCCAGGGCGTCGATCCCGGGCTCGACCTCTCGCGGCCGGACGCGATCATCGAGGCGGTCACCAGTTGTACGGGCATGCCGGTGCACCCGCGCCATCCCTGGGTGGGCGAACTGGTCTACACCGCCTTTTCGGGCAGCCACCAGGACGCCATCCGCAAGTGCCTGGTGCGGCAGCGGCCCGATGAGGCCTGGCAGGTGGCCTATCTGCCCATCGACCCGCGCGACCTCGGGCGTGACTACCAGGCGGTGATCCGCATCAACAGTCAGTCGGGCAAGGGCGGCGTCGCCTTCGTGCTCGAACGCGACCACGGCCTCGTGTTGCCGCGCTGGATGCAGGTGGAGTTCGCCCAGGTGGTGCAACGGGCCAGCGAGGCCCGCGGCGGCGAGGTGGACAGCGCCGCCTTGCGGGAGCTGTTCGAGAGCCATTTCATGGGCGGCCAACCGCTCGCCCTGGCGGGTTACCGCCTCGAGCGGCAGGACGGGCGCGAGGTGATCGATGCGCGCCTGCACGACGGCGATGGCGAACATCGCCTCACCGGCCATGGCGCAGGGGCGCTGGAGGCCTTCGTCGACGCGTGGACCCGCCACAGCGGGCAGAAGGTGAGCGTGGTCGACTACAGCGAGCACGCCGTTGGTGAGGGCACCGGCGCGGAAGCCGCTGCCTACGTGCTGCTCAACGTGGACGGCCGGCGCGTCGCCGGCGCGGCGCGCGACCGCGACACCCTCAGCGCACCCTTGCGGGCGGTGCTCGCCGCGCTCAACCAGGTGGCGTGCCACGCCCGTGCGGCGTGACGGGATGGGCCGGGTGTGAACCACGCCGTGGAACGGCCTAACGGTTTCCGGTACTAGTACTCACCGCACAGGCCAAGGCGCGCCGTGCAAAGTACTCAACGTCGGTGAGCCGATTCTTCCGCCGCCATCGACCTGCCAAGCCCGGGAAAACCATGCTCGTCAACCTGAATGAACTGTCCGCCAGCGAGCTGCTTGAGCTGGCCAAAAAGAAGCAGCAGGAAGAGCAGGAAAGCGCACGCCGCTCGGCGAAGGTGGCGCGGCTCGCCCAATTGCGGAAAAAGCGAGAGCAACTGCTCGCCGATCAGGAGCGGGCGCTACTCATCCTCGACAAGGAGTTGCAATCCTTGCAGCAACGCCGCGCGCAACTGGTGACGAGTCATCAGACTGCCCTCGCGGCGCTGGACAAGGAAATGGCCGAGGTGAGCGCCGGCGCCCGTGCGTCCGAGATGGGCATGCCGGTACCCGCGGCCGAGCCGTCGGTGGCGAATGCATCGCCGGCCGCGCCGGGTGTTGCGCCGGCTGGCGGTTCGTCCGGGCCGCAGCCGGAAACACGGCCCGACGTCGACCCGGCTGCCGCCATCCTGAACCTGCTCAAGGGGCGGGTGGATATGAGCGACAGCCTCATGCGCGAACGCCTGCGCGGCCTCGGCATCGATGCCGGTCGGTTCGCCAAGGCGATTGCGCAACTCGTGCGCGAGGGCAAGGTGATCAGCAAGGGTGCGGGCAATTACGCCCTCAAGAAGCGCCTGTAGAAAATCACCGCGCCGCTCCTCCGCAGAACCCGTGGGTGCAGAGAAGCGTTGCTCTCTAGTCCCCGGCGCGGTCTACCGACCACGTCCATGTGGTCGTCGACGGCCTGTTCCCGACGCCGTCTATCGACCACGTCCATGTGGTCGTCGACTCTCTTGGTCACATCCAGCCTTTTTTGCCAGCCCCTCTTGCCCCCTCTCCCTCCGGGCTGTCTCTTTCACATTTCGCCGTAGCCAGCCCCTCTTGCCCCCTCTCCCTCCGGGCTGTCTCTTTCACATTTCGCCGTAGCCAGCCCCTCTTGCCCCCTCTCCCTCCGAGCTGTCTCTTTCACATTTCGCCGTAGCTAGCCCCTCTTGCCCCCTCTCCCTCCGGGAGAGGGCTGGGGAGAGGGGATCAATTCAGATGCGGCCGTTGGTTTATTGACCCCCTCTTCCTGTCCTTCGGCAATTCGCTCCATGCATTGCTCTCGACCGCTTGCTCCCGGCGCGGTCTACCTCCCCCATCCATGGGGTCGTACCTCGCGCATCCATGCGCTCGTCTCCCGGAGGGAGAAGGGACGAATCTTGACCCCTCTGTAGAACTCATGGGTGCCGTCTTGTTCCCGCGGCCGTCTACCGATCAGATCAAGTGCCCGTCTTGGCGAGAGAACAGATTCCGATTCTGCAGAGGAACCTTGTTCAATGCACGTGCTCGGGCGCGATGCCCACCACCACGTAATCCACCGGCGAACGCTTCTCGATGCGCAGGATCACGTGGGTCCCGGGCGCGATGCCCTTTGCCAGATCAGGTTCCGCCAGCGGCAGGTCCATGGTCATGGCCGGCCAGTTGAACGCGGCGATGGGCTCGTGGGCCACCTTGACGGTGCGGGCGGCGGCGTCCACCCCGTTGAGCACCGCCTTCACACTGGCGACGGCCGGAGCCTGTGCGGCCTGAGCATCGTGGCCGTGCATGTGGCTGTGATCGGCCGCGAAGGCCGGGGCGGCCAGGAACATGAGGGTGAGTAACAGCGTCTTCATGGGTCTCTCCTATCGATAGTTACTACAGCCAAGAAAAACAGTCAGGGCGCGAGTCCGCGCCGTTTCCACAGCAGGAAGGCCGCGGGGATCACGATGAGGGTCAGCACGGTGGCGCTCACCATGCCGCCCACCATGGGCGCGGCGATGCGGCGCATCACCTCCGAGCCGGTGCCGCTGCCCCACATGATGGGCAGCAGGCCGGCCATGATGGCGGCGACCGTCATCACCTTCGGGCGCACGCGCAGCAGCGCGCCGTCCAGCACCGCCTCGCGCAGCTCCGTGCGCGTGACGGCACGTCCGGCGGCGAGCGCCTGTGCGCGCCGGCGGGCGAGGGCGTGGTCCAGGTAGATGAGCATCACCACGCCGGTCTCGGCGGCCACGCCCGCCAGGGCGATGAAACCCACGCCCGCGGCGACGGACAGGTTGTAGCCCAGCAGCCACATGAGCCACAGCCCGCCGATCAGCGCCATGGGCAGGGTGGCCATGATGAGCAGGGCCTCGCCGAAGCGGCCGAAGGCGAAGTAGAGCAGGATGAGGATCACGGCCAGCGTGACCGGCACCACCACTTGCAGGCGCGCGTTGGCGCGCTCCATGAACTCGTACTGACCGGACCAGGTGAGCGAGTAACCGGGCGGCAGTTCCACCTGGTCCGTTACCCGCCGTTTCGCCTCGGTCACGTAGGAGCCGAGGTCGCGGTCGCGGATGTCCACATAGGTCCAGCCGTTGAGACGTGCGTTCTCGCTGGTGATCATGGGCGGCCCGTCGGTGATGGCGATGTGCGCCACCTGTGCCAACGGCACGTGCGCGCCTGCCGGCGTGACGATGGGCAACAGGCGCAGGCGTTCTGCGGAATCGCGCACCGCCTGCGGATAGCGCAGGTTCACCGGGTAACGCTCCAGGCCCTCCACGGTCTCGGTGACGTCCATGCCGCCGACCGCTGCGCGTATCACGTCCTGCACGTCGGCCACGTTGAGGCCGAGCCGCGCGGCGGCCTGGCGATCCACCTCGATGTCCACGTAACGGCCGCCGGTCACGCGCTCGGAGTACACCGACACCGTGCCCGGCACCTCGCGCAGCACCTGCTCCAATCGTTCGCCGATGGACTGGATCACCGTCAGATCCGGACCCGCCACCTTCACACCCACGGGCGTCTTCACGCCGGTGGCGAGCATGTCGATGCGGTTCTTGATGGGCATCACCCAGGTGTTGGTCACGCCCGGCAGGCGCACCAGCGCATCCAGTTCCGCCTTGAGCTTCTCCGTCGTCATGCCCTCGCGCCACTCGCTCCTCGGCTTGAGCCGGATGGTGGTCTCCAGCATGGTGAGCGGCGCCGGATCGGTGGCGGTCTCGGCGCGGCCGGCCTTGCCGAACACGCGTGCCACCTCGGGCACGGTACGGATCAGGCGATCGGTCTGTTGCAACACCTCGGCGGCCTTGCCCGGTGAGAGCGCGGGGAAGGTGGTGGGCATGTAGAGCAGATCGCCCTCGTCCAGCTCGGGCATGAACTCCGAGCCCAGCCGCTGCAACGGCCACAGGCCGCTGAGGGTGACGGCGACGGCAACGATCAGCAGCGTGCGCGGCCGTCGCAGCAGCGCGTCCACCATCGGCCGGTAGGCCGCGATGAGCGCGCGGTTCACGGGGTTCCTTTCCTCGGGCAGCATGCGCCCACGCACGAGCCAGCCCATCAGCACCGGCACCAGGGTCACGGAAAGCGCCGCCGCTGCGGCCATGGCGTAGGTCTTGGTGTAGGCGAGCGGCGCGAACATCCGCCCTTCCTGCGCCTCCAGCGCGAACACCGGCAGGAAGCTGAAGGTGATGATGAGCAGCGAAAAGAACAGCGGCGGGCCGACCTCGGTGGAGGCGTTGCGCACCAGCTCCCACTGCGGCATGTGCGGATGCCGCTCGCGGTGCTTGTGCACGTTCTCGATCATCACGATGGCCGCATCCACCATGGCGCCGATGGCGATGGCAATGCCGCCCAGGGACATGATGTTGGCGTTGATGCCTTGCGCCTGCATGACGATGAACGCTGCGAGAACGCCAAGCGGCAGCGAGATCACCACCACCAGCGCGGAGCGCGCGTGGAACAGGAAGATGGCGCACACCAGCGCCACCACCACGAACTCCTCGACCAGCTTGCCTTGCAGGTTGTCCACGGCGCGTGCGATGAGTGCGGAGCGGTCATAGGTCTCCACCACCTCGACGCCCTCGGGCAGGCCGCGCTTCAGTTCCGCCAGGCGCGCCTTCACCGCGGCGATGGTGCTGAGTGCGTTTTCACCGGAGCGCATCACCACGATGCCGCCCACCACCTCGCCCTCGCCGTCCAGCTCGGCGATGCCGCGGCGCAATTGCGGCCCGAGGCGCACCTCGGCGATGTCGCCGAGCAGCACCGGCGTGCCGTCGGTCGACACCATGAGCGGCACGCGCTGCAATGCCTCCACAGATTGCAGGTAGCCGCGCGCGCGCACCATGTATTCGGCCTCGGCCATCTCGATAATGGAGCCGCCGCTCTCCTGGTTGGCACGCACGATGGCGTCGCGCACCCGGGTCAGCGGCAAACCGTAGCCGCGCAGCCGCTCGGGGTCGATCACCACCTGATACTGGCGCACCATGCCGCCCACGGTGGCCACCTCCGCCACGCCGGGCACGGTCTGCAACTCGTACTTGAGGAACCAGTCCTGCAGGCTGCGCAGCTGCGCGAGATCATGCCGGCCGCTGCGATCCACCAGCGCGTACTCGTAAACCCAGCCCACGCCCGTGGCATCGGGACCCAAAGCGGGGCGCGCCGCTTCGGGCAGGCGCGGCGTGATCTGCGACAGGTATTCGAGCACCCGCGAGCGCGCCCAGTACAGGTCGGTGCCGTCGGCGAACAGCACGTACACGTAGGAATCGCCGAACATGGAATAGCCGCGCACCGTCTGCGCGCCGGGCACCGCCAGCATGGCGGTGGCGAGTGGGTAGGTGACCTGCTGTTCCACCACCTGGGGCGCCTGCCCCGGATAGCTGGTCTTGATGATCACCTGCACGTCGGAGAGATCGGGCAACGCATCCAGCGGCGTGGTGCGCAGCGCCTGGACGCCCCAGCCGACGAGCAGCACGGCCAGCATGAGCACCAGCACGCGGTTACGGATGGACCAATCGATGAGGCGCGTGATCACGGTCGTGGCCCCCCGTCGCTGGCGCGGATGGCGGCCAGTTCATAGCTGACCGCATCGAGTTGGCGCAGCTCGAACTCCACCGCGGCGCCGGGCGCGATACCGTCGAGGCGCAGGCCCTCGGCCACGGTGAAGTCCATGGTCATGGGCGGCCAGCCCAGTGCCGGCATGGGTTCATGGGTGATGTTGATGCGGCCCGCCGCGGCGTCGATGCCGTTCACCACGCCGCGCCCCGGGAACACTTTGGGCTTGTCCGGCTGGTGCGCTTGCGCTGGAGGCGTGGCCATGTCGGTGGCCTCCATGTGCGCGATTCGATAGCGGTATTGATCGAGCTGATGCAGCTCGAAGCGCACCCGCGTACCGGATGCAAACTCGGCCAGATCGATGCCTTCGATCACCTCGAAATCCATGGTCATGGCGGGCCAACCCAGCTCGGCGATGGGTTCGTGGGTCAGGGTGAGCTTGTGTTCAGCCGGCATCACTGCGTCGACCGTGCCGTGCGCCGTCACGACCTTGAGCGGCGTGGCATCGGCCGGGGTCATGCGTTGCAGCGTGGCCTCGAGGCTGCTCTCGGAATCGAGGAGGAACTGCGCCGAGGTGACCACCCGATCACCTTCGGTGAGGCCTTCCAGGATGGCGATGCGTTCGCCGGCCTCGAAGCCGCTGCGCACCTTGACCGGCTGGAAGCGGCCCGCGCCGCGCGCGAGCACCACGCGTTCGCCGCTGCCGGTGCGAATGAGCGCCTCGCGCGGGATGTGCAGGGTCTCGCGCGGTTCGGCATGCACCGTGGCGCGCGCATACATGTTGGGCCTGAGCGCGCCGTCGGCGTTGTCGAAGCGCAGCCGCAGGCGCAGGGTGCGCGTCATCGCGTCGAGGGTCGGATAGACGTACTCCACCTTGCCCTGCCAGGCGCGGCCCGGCAGCGCCGCCACCGTGATCTCCGCGTGCTGGCCCGCGGCTACCCAGGCGGTCTGGCGTTCGAACACGTCCACCAGTACCCACACGCTGTCCAGGTCGGCGAGCACGACGGCGTCGGTGGTGGGCCCCACGAACATGCCGTCGCGCACGTCGAGCCGTGTCACCACGCCGCCATGGTGCGCGTACATGGGCACCTTCTGCACAGCGCGACCGGAACGTTCCACATCGCGGATGACGCTGTCGGCGACGCCGAGGGCGGCGAGCTTCTTGCGCGAGCTCTCCACCAGCGCGCGGCGCCCGCTGGCGCGCGCCTGCAACAGCTCCTCCTGGGCGATCACCAGTTCGGGCGAATAGATGCGAAACAGCAGCGCCCCGGCCTCCACGCGCTCGCCTACGGCGCGCACGCGGAGGTCTTCGATCCAGCCCTCCACGCGCACGTGCACGTGGCTCAGGCGATCCTCGTCGAAGGCCACATAACCGACCGTTTCCACGGGACGTGCCAGTGGGCCGCGTGCCACCGGCGCGGTGCGCACACCCAGGGCGTTGGCGAGCTCCGGCGCCACGGTCACGCGTGGCAGGCCGTCACCGGCGGGCTCCTCCTCGCCCTGGTACACCGGGATGTAGTCCATGCCCATTTCGTCCTTGGCGGGTGTGGGTGAGGTGACGGCTGGGTTCATGGGGTTGCGATAGAACAGCACCTTGCGTTCGGCGCCCGCGGCGGTGGCCCGAGCGTGGTCGGGTGCGAGCAGGCGGCCCGCGAGTGCGCCGGTGAGGAACAGGGCGAAGGCGAGGGAGGTGATGGCCAGGCGTTTCATTGCGGCAGCGCTCCGGCAGGGCGCACGGGCATGTCGTGAAGGACACGCGGTGCGCCGGCAGTGCAGCCGATGCAAGCGGGATCTGCGACGGTCAAGGATACGGGCGAAATACCCTGCGGTTCGCACGCAAAGGATACGGACGCCGTGAAGCGGCGTGAAAACGGAATAGGCATGAAGACACTCCTGTACGGTCGAGAAAAAACGACGACGCGTCAGGGGTGTATCAAATCAGCAGAATGCGGAATCCCAGGGCGGGGGGAAAGGCGGGAAGTGGTGTGCGCGCGGCAAGCCGTGCCGGGCCTGTCGTGTGGTCGTCCAACACCGGCAGCCGCAGTAACGGCGCCATCAGCGCGACCAGGGGATGGAGATCGCCGTCGGATACGTTTGGCTTGGGGGCTGCCTGTTTTTCCACGGCGGAAAGCACCGGGCAATCGTCACCGAGGCAACCAAGATCCGAATCCGCTTGTTCGGCGGCAGACGCCTGCATGGCCCCATGGTCGACGTGATCATGGTGTGCCTGCATTACCGCAGGCCGCTGCTCGGACGCCTGCGGTTGGGCTGCGGCGCAAGGCGGATACGCGACCGTCAGCCACGCCAGGGCGAACAAGGCCACCCAGGTCTTGGCAAAACGGCGCATGATCTTGCGAAGGCGTTGCAGCACGCGTGGATCCGCCTTGGGAACGTTGGCCCGATTATGCGTGCAGTGGGTAGGCTCGGCAACCCCGCGCCGTGGCAGCGCGAGTTTCCTTTACGGCAGACGGCTGAAACGACTATCCAGGCGACGCGTCGCGGCCATGCGCCAGCGCGTGTTTGCTACGCTTCGAGAGACTTCTCTCGCAGTGGAGGCGTGGTCATGCACAGGACGCTTGAGGATTTCAAGGCCAGGTTCCCGGATGCCTGGGGTGCGTACGAGGCGCTGCGCAACACCCTCGATCGTGAAGGTCCCCTCGACAAGAAGACGGTCGAACTCATCAAAATTGGCATCGCCGCCGCGCAGGAGCACGAAGGCAGTCTGATCGCCCACATCTCCCAGGCACGCAAGGCCGGCGCGACACCCGAAGAGATCTACCAGGCGGTGCTCCAGTCCACCGGTCTCGCGGGCTTCTCCGTGGCGCTGCACGGGATCCGCTCTGCGCGTGCGTACATGGAGCACTGACGATGCATGCATGCGGCTCCGGGTCAGGCGGAGCCGCCCTGGTCCAGCCTCACTTCCTGCTCATTTTCCTCTTCTCACGCGACGCGTTCGCAAAGCGCGTTGCGCTGCAATGACTCCACGCATGTGAATCCAAAGTACGCCTGATCGAAGTCGTCTGGATTCAATCTGCATTCCCTTCATCTTCGCGGCGCGTGTGTCGAGGCTCACGAACGAGCGTACACGCTGCGGTTACAAACGGTGGCAGTATCGACGCGACTGTGACGAAAGCTGCTGCGGTATGTCGATGGCTTCTAATACAAGCGACTCCTGATGGACGTGTTTCAGTGTTGATGAAGCAAGATTGACAGTTCGCAGCAATCGTCTTATCAATCGGCTCGGTGGCATGCGTCGCCGGTTATTTGTTTCGCCACCCACGAAGAACAACGCCGGCGATTCGTTTTCACTTCCAATTCCCCTGTGTCAGTGGCTGTCGCCAAGATTCGCGGGGATTCCTCAGGGCGGGTTGTGTGATGGGAGGACACAAAACGGCGGTTCAGCAATTTTTCGGTGTCGACGGGGGATTCGGGCAAGGTGATCGATAACAAGCAATCTTGCCCGATGTTAACGACCATCCAAAGGAATTACAGGAGTGATGTCATGCGGACAACAACACAACGATATCTGCTCGCATCATGTTTCACGGCGCTTGGCTTGGCTTGGCGTGGCTGTTCAACGGCCAAGGCATCATCCGGGACGATCCGGATCGCAACATCGCCATTCCGGACGAACTCATCGTTCCACTCCAGGTCAGGGCGGCTTACAACGGTGACCGCATTTTCTTCCAGTACCGTTGGCCTGCACAGCGGCCTCACGTCATCCACGACGTGGTGAAATACGAGAACGCCAACTGGATCACTTACGGCGAAGGCAACCCGGGCCACGAAAAGCACGGTATTCATGAGGATCGGGTCGCGATGATGGTGGATGACGGCAGCGTGCCCGAATTCGCGCGTTACGGCGGCTACATCACTATCGGCCAGGGCCTGGATGGATTCAGCGGTGCGATCACCGGCGCGGCGCTTGATGCGCACCCACTGGGAAAAAAACACGGCGTCATCACCAAGTACCTCCCCGCCACGCGTACCGACGCCGGCGACTGGTCAACGGTGGTCGCAGATTCACGCCTCAAGGCGCAGCGCGAAGCCGGATACTTTCTGGACCTCTGGCACTGGCGGGCAGGACGCAGCAATCCGGTCGGTAAGGCGGACGACCAGCACATTGCCGAAGATCGGGGCAGCGATTCCGGAAAAGGGACCTTCGCAACGAATTGGGACAAGGAGAAGAAACGGCCCAAGTACATGTTCAATCCGGAAAAGGCCGGCAAGGAGCACTTGCGCTGGGACGACGTGGTGGCGCAGCGGGTAAGTTTCAACGGCGCGTATTACCTCACCAACGACAACCTGGTCCCATTCGATGAGAACCACGCCTGGGAAGAGGGCGATGTGTTGCCACGCCGCTATCTGCAATCCGGAGAGGGCTCGCGCGCCGACATCTCGGTGCATGGCGAGGGGCGCTGGGAGGACGGCCACTGGACCGTGACGCTTACGCGCGCCATGGATACCGGGAACCCGACCGAAGACAAGGTGTTCAGGGACGGCGGCACCTATCCGGTGGCGTTCGCCATCCATCGCCACGCGACAGGCTTGCGCTGGCACTACGTCTCGCTCCCGCTCACGGTAGGACTGGACCGCGCAGCGGACTTCGTGGCGACCCGGTTCGCGGGTGAAACACCTGCCTGGGACCAGGCGTGGCACCACGTGAAACTGTTCTATCCCGGGCAGGTGGACTGGCCCTTGCTCAACAGCTCCCGTCATGCAGGCGCCGAGATGATTCGGAAGGGTATACCGGTACGATTCCGCCATTCCGAGGAGCAACTCTCTCGCTACGGGATCGAAGCCGAGTTCATGGATGAAATCATCCAGCAGTGGCGATTCACACTGCTCGCCGGCCTGTTGCTGTTCACCGGCGTGGGCTTCGCGCTGACCGTGCTGCAGAAGAAGGAAGGAGAATAACCATGGCGCCCTATCACCACATGCTGGCCCATTTCCCGGTGGCCTTGCTGTCCATCGCATTGCTCATCGTCCTGTTGCGCGGATTCTCCGACACCGACTTGGCCAGGCGCCTCGACCACATGTTGCCGTACGTCCTCGGCCTCGGTCTGCTGGGTGGTGTTGCAACCTTCATCTCGGGTCTGGTGGTTTGGCCCATTGAGGCGGCCATCAGCACACCGATGGGACGCAACAAAATCCTGATCGCTGCTTGGATGCTCGCCTGCTGGACGATCGTTCTCGCGCTGCGCCTGAAGGGAGGTGAATCGGTCTGGAAGCCGGGCGGCAAATGGCTCATGGTGGCAATGGGTGCGCTGGGCGGCATCCTGGTGGCCACGACCGGAACCTTGGGCGGTCATCTGCTGGGATCGCCTTCGCGGCTGTCCGGTGGCCTGCGCGCGCTCGGATGGGATGTCTACCACACCTACTATGCACCGGGTTGGGTGCTTGCCGTAATGATCGCAATTGCCGTCGTTGCCATCGTGGTCGGGGCCGCCTCGACCCGGGCCGGGCATTCATCCGCTGCCCCGGCAGGATCTGCTGAAGGCGTGTCCAGCCGGTAAGCGGCATAGCAGCGCTCGGTACGCCGGATGGCCGGCGTGCCGAGCGGTCCTTGACCGGCCTCGCCGCTCAGACACGACGGCCTACTCCAACTCGCTGCCGTCGTCGAGAGCGGGTTGTTTCCGGCGCACTGCGCGACTTCGTCTATTTTGAGCTAGGGAGACGCTGAACAAAGCGACTCGTTCAGCCCTCCGCAGCGACGGACCCGGTTTTTTGCAAAGAAAACGCCCTTTCAAGACCAGTTTTCCGCGAAGCGCGCTATTTATGGCCGGTTTCCCGGCCTACTGCCCTTATCCGGGCGCAATAACCCCCTGTGGGGCTAACAACCATCGCTTCGCCAACATCAGATTGGCCAAGCCAAACAGGGTAAACAGCTGTGAGGTGTTCTTCGCCAGGCCGCGGTAGCGCACCTTGCGGTGCTTGAAGAGATTCTTCACCACGTGAAACGGATGTTCGACGAGTGCGCGCACCTGCGCCTTGGACCGTTCCAAGGCCTCCACGCTTTCGCGTTCCGGCTCCGGCAGCTTTTCCACCACGCTACGCTTGGCGGCGATAGAGAACCTCACCTCTTTCCCACGCATCTCCTCGCGTTTTTCGACGCCGGTGTAACCCGCATCCAGATGCACGCTCGATTCATCGCCCAGCAACAGGTTCGCCGTTTGCGTCACATCAGCCACGTTTCCGGAGGTGCCCACCACCGTGTGCACCAGCCCGGTGATAGCATCCACACCGATGTGCGCCTTCATCCCGAAATACCACTGGTTTCCCTTCTTCGACCGATGCATATCGGGGTCCCGTGCCTTCTCCTTGTTCTTTGTCGAGGGTGGGGCCGCAATTAGCGTCGCATCGACGATGGTTCCCTGCCGCAGAAACAGGCCGCGCTCCTGAAGGTGCGTGTTGATGGCGCCGAAAATCGCTTCGGTCAGTTGGTGCTGCTCCAGCAGGCGCCTGAACTTCAGCAACGTGGTGGCGTCCGGTGCGGACTCCCGGCTCAGGTCGATACCCACAAATCCACGGATGCCCTGGCTGTCGTATACCGCGTCCTCAATGCCTTCATCCGACAACCCAAAACACTGCTGCGCCACGTGCATCCGCAGCATACGCTCCAGACCCATCGGTGGCCGCCCGCGCTGCCCCTTGGGATAGTGCGGCTCAAGCACCGCTACCAGTGCCGCCCACGGCGTCACTGTCTCAAGCTCTGCAAGGACGCGGTCCCGGCGCGTCTGGCGCTTCTTGGCGGCGTATTCCAGGTCGGAGAAGCTTTTCTGGGTCACTGGGCGCTCTCGAATTCGTGGCACCGCTGCACTATCCCAGGACCCAAGCCGCGAGGCGATCCCCTGCCGGCGCAACGGGCTGAATTAAACCAGCGTTTCCTTAATCGCACGCAATGCCTGTCAGCGGCCTGGTTTCCGCGCAGAAGGCCGCGGCAAACGTCCTTATGGCAGCTGCCACCCTGCCGCCGGTGGTCGGCGTGCCGTGTCGGTGGTGGGCAGAAAACGTGACAGGGTACCGCCATGCCTGCCATAGCCATTCATGTCCCCGCGCACCGACGGCGCAGTCTTCGCATAGAATGCGGCTCCAGGCCAGGCCGGAGCCGCGGTATTGGAACACTCCTATCTATTGATTATTGTCGTCGCGTCGCTCGCGGGACTTGCGGCCGGCGTCGTCATGCATCGCGCCGACTTTTGCATGGCCGGCATGTTCCGCGACCTGTTTCTGTTCCGCGACGGTTTCATGCTCTATCACGGCCTGCTCCTGCTGGTTACGACCGCGTTGATGTTCGAGGTGGCGCGCATGGCAGGCCTGGTGGGCGAGGCGCCTTTTCCGCTGCTTGGCCCCGCCGCGCTCACCACCCTGGCGGGTGGTGTGCTGTTCGGCATCGGCATGGTGCTCGCCGGCGGCTGCGTGCTGGGTTCCCTGTACAAGTTCGGCGCCGGCAGTGCGCTCAGCGGGGTCGCCGTGCTGGGCCTGTTGATCGGCGCAGCCGTGTATGCGGAATGGCACCCGGCGTGGAGTGCGCTGGCACGTGCCACGGTGCTGTTCGGCGGTGCGCCGACCCTGCCGCTGTGGCTCGGTGTCGCACCTACCGGCTTGGTGGCCGCGATGGCCTTGGCGGGCGCCGCCCTGCTTTACCGCCAGCACCACCGGCACGGTCTGGTGCGGCCGGCCGTCGCTGCCGGCCACCTGCCTCCCTGGCGCGCCGCGCTGCTGTTGTCCCTGATCGGTCTTGCCGCCTATGTGTTCACGGGGATGCCGCTCGGTGTCACCACCGCCTATTCAAAGCTTGGCGCGACCGTCGAGGGTTGGCTGTTTCCGGCACACGCGCGCGAAGTCGTCTATTTCCAACGTGACACGCTCGCCTACCGGCCGCCCTTCGGCACGGCCGAGGTACGCGGTGGGCCGGGTCCTGTGCTGGATGCTGTCGCCGCACTGCAGTACCCGCTCATCGCCGGCGTGGTACTCGGCGGGTTCCTGTCGGCGTGGCGCCTGGGCGAATTTCGCGTGCACCTGCGTATCCCCACGGGCCAATATGTCTCGGCCCTGAGCGGTGGTATGTTGCTCGGCGCGGCCTCGCGCATGGCACCCGGGTGCAACATCTGGCATCTGTGGGGCGGCCTGCCGGTGTTCGCCACCCAGAGCGTGGTTTTCCTGCTCGGCCTGTTGCCTGGCACCTGGTTGGGTGCGCTTCTGTTGCGGCGCGTGGTTATCCGTTGAGGAGGTGCTGTTCATGGACGAACCAAAGCTGATCACCCTCGATATCCGCGGCCAGATCTGTCCGTCGTGCCTGTTGCTCGCGCTCAAGGAAGTGAATCGCAACGCCGAGGCGCTGCGCGCCGGGGCGTGCGACGTGGTGGTGCTCACCGACGACCGTCAGGCCACCACCACTATCCCGGCCGCCATCGGCAAGATGGGCTTCATGGCGGCGGCCGAGCGTATCGCCAAGGGCTACCGCATACACATCAGCGCGCGTGAGGAACGAGGATGAGCAGCCAGGCCGCGCAGGATCATCAAGCGGCGGTCCTTTACATCCGTGCCAAGGTCGATCAATTGCTCACGGTGATGGGCACGCTGCCGTTGCGGCCGGAGGAACTGGACGACGCCACGCTGCTCGAACTCGACCCCATCGGCATCGTCGCCGATGCCTTCACCCAGGTGATCGCCCACCTGAACGACACCAACCGCGCGCTGGCCACGGCCCGTGACGAGATCCGCGCCATCCTTGATGCCATGGGGGCCGGACTGCTGGTGCTTGACCAGGGCGGCGTCATCGAGGATTTGAACCGGCAGGCCTGCAACTGGTTCTTCGGCGGCGTGGACGCGAACGAGGTGCGTGCCCGCCCGCTCCGGGACGTCTGTACCTGCTGTCAGCTGGCTGCGGCGCTGCCGCCCCTGGGTACCGAGGAACGCGAGTTCACGCTCGACGCCCGGCACTTCCACGCGGTCCTCACCGGCATCGGCGGGCAGGCGGGTCAGCCGGAAAAGACCGTGGTGCTGGTCACCGACGTCACGCGGCCCAAGGCGGTGGAGGCGGAACTCCGCCTGTATGCGGAGACCTTCAATCACACAGCGGAAGGCATCCTCATCAGCGATCACGAAAACCGTGTCGTGCAGGTGAATGAGGCCTTTTGCCGCATCACGGGCTATTCCCGGGCGGAACTGATCGGCGAGACGCCGCGCACCTTCAAGTCGGGGCTGCACAACAAGGCGTTCTACGAGGCCATGTGGTGCAGTCTCCGCGAGCGCGGCTACTGGCAGGGCGAGATTTTCGACCGGGTGCGCAACGGCAACATCATCCCGCTGTTACAGACCATCAGTGTGGCGCGCGACCCGGGCGGGCGTATCAGCCACTACATCTCGGTGATTACCGACATCACCGCGCTCAAGGAGACCCAGACCCGGCTCGATTTCCTGGCCCACCACGATGCGCTGACCGAACTGCCCAACCGGCTGCTGCTCAATGATCGCCTCAAACAGGCCATCGCCCGGGCGCAGCGCGAACATAGTCCGTTTGCCGTGCTGTTCGTGGACCTGGACCGCTTCAAGACCATCAACGACAGCCTGGGCCACCACGTGGGCGACCGCATCCTCATGGAGGTGGCCAAGCGCCTGCGCAGACTGTTGCGCCGTTCCGATACCGTGGGGCGCGTGGGTGGTGACGAGTTCGTGATCCTGGCCGAACGCATCAGCTCGCCTGAAGAAGCCGAGTACCTGGCAGATAAGGTCGTGGACGCACTCCGCCAGCCCTTCCACCACGCCGATCGCGCCCTGCATGTCGGCTGCAGCATCGGCATCACCGTGTACCCCGACGACGGCCTGGACGCCATCACCCTGCTGAAGAACGCCGACACGGCCATGTACCGCGTCAAGGAAACGGGGCGTGACGGTCACCTCCGCTTCAATCACGAGCTGTCGGCTGCTGTGGACGAGAAGCTCACCCTGGAAAATGCCTTGCGCCAGGCGGTCGACGCCGGGCGGCTGGTGCTGCACTACCAGCCCATCGTCGACCTGGCCGACGGCCGCATCGTCGCGGCGGAGGCGCTGCTGCGCTGGCCGGTCGGCGACGGTTTCGTGCCGCCGGACAAGTTCATCCCCATCGCCGAGGAGAGCAAGCTCATCATTCCCATCGGTGCCCAGGTGGCGGTCATGGCGCTGGCGCAGCTGGCGATGCTGCGGGACCGTGGCCTGCCACTGCAATACGTCTCCATCAATGCCTCGGGTCTGCAGATCTTCACGCCCGGTTTCGCGGCCGGGCTCATCGCCGAACTGGCGCGTCAGGGACTGCCCGGGCATTGCCTACAGGTGGAACTGACCGAAAACGTGCTCATGCGCGACATGCACGCCTGCGGCGCGGTGTTCGAGGAATTGCGGCGACACGGTGTGCGCATCGCCATCGACGACTTCGGTACCGGTTATTCCTCGTTGGCCTACCTGAGCCGCCTGCCCATAGACGCACTCAAGCTCGATCGCTCTTTCGTGCGTGACATCCCGGGCGATCCCAACGACTGCGCCATCGCCCGCGCCGTGGTCGGCCTGGCGGACAGCCTGGGCCTCGAAGCCATCGCCGAGGGCATCGAGACTGCGGCACAGGAAAACGTTTTGCTCAACTTCGGCTGCCGCAAGGTGCAGGGCTTCCTGTACAGCCGGCCCCTGGCGCCGGAAATGTTCACGGCCCGGTTGCAGGCGGAGTGCGCCACCGGCACCTGATGCCGGAGGCGCCCTAAGGCGGTAAGATGTGCGCCTCGCAATTTCCCGGCGCACTGCGCGCCGAAATGCTGGAGTGATCTCATGCCGGTCGAAACCAAATACGTCGTCGTGCGGGACGGCAAGGAAGTGGGGGTGTTTGCCTCCCAGCAGGAGGCCGAGGCCTTCGAGGCCCAGACCGAACGGGCCGACAAGCTTGCCGTGGTGCTGACCGCCACGGTGCACGATCATCGCCTCGACAGTGAGGCCATCCAGGCGGTTGCCCGCGCCCTGGCCGGGCGTGACAAGGACCTGGCCGCCATCTTTGCCGTACCTGCCAAGGGCAAGGGCAAGGCCGCCCGCGGTGCGCGCAAGCCCGCCGCCAAGCGCGCGCCGAAACCTGCCGTGCCCGCCGCCGAGGCCGTCGAAACGGTGGAGTGATCGCGACGGGAATGCTGCCCGGGCAGGAGGCCGATTCATGATCAAGACCATTGCCATCGAACAGTTGCGGGTGGGCATGTATGTCACCGCCCTCGACCGTTCCTGGCTCGACCATTCCTTGCTGGTCACTCGTTTTCTGGTGAAGGACCCGGCCATGCTGCGCAAGGTGCGCGACGCCGGTATCCGTTACGTATCCATCGACACCGGGAAGGGGCTCGATATCCCGCCGCAAGTGTCCGAGGTGTCGGTGCCGCAGGTCGAGCTTCCTGTGGACGCCCCGGCCCGCCCGCTACGCGTCGCCGCCCTGGAAGAACGCCCGCGCGCCGAGGCCCTGTTCGGCGAGGCGACTGCCCTCGTCAAAGGCCTCATGCTGGACGCCCGCGTGGGCAATCCCCTCGACCTGGAGCAACTGGAACCCGTCGCCGAGCGCATGATCAGCTCGGTGCTGCGCAATCCCCATGCGCTGCTGAGCGTCTGCCGTCTCAAGCGCAAGGACGAATACACCTTCATGCACTCGGTGAGCGTGGCGGCGCTGGTGGTCGCCTTCGCCCGCCTGCTCGGCTTGCCGGAGGACGAGATGCGTGCGCTCGCCAAAGGCGCGCTGCTGCACGATGTGGGCAAGATCCTGGTGCCCGACGCCATTCTCAACAAGCCGGGCAAGCTGTCGGCGCAGGAGATGGCGCGTATGCGCGCCCACGTCAACGACGGCGCCACGCTGCTGCGCGACCGGAGTCTGCCGGCCATCGCGCTGGACGTGGTGACGGGCCATCACGAGCGCATCGATGGCAGCGGTTATCCCCTGGGGCTGGCGGGCGAGGCGTTGTCGCAGGCCATGCGCATGTCGGCCATCGTGGACGTCTACGATGCACTCACCTCGGTGCGCGTCTACAAGGATGCCTGGGAGCCGTCGTTCGCGCTGAAGAAGCTGCTGGAGTGGAGCCCGACGCAGTTCGATGCGACCCTGGTGCAGCAGTTCATCCGTTGTGTAGGCATCTATCCGGTGGGCTCCATGGTGGAACTCAGCTCCGGGCGCGTGGGCTTCGTGGTGGACCAGGGCGAGGACATGCGCCAGCCTGTGGTGCGCGTGATCTACCACGCACGCCACCGGCACTATGTGATGCCACAAACCGTCGACCTGTCCCTCGCCCGTGACGAAGCCGTCGTGCGCGTGGTGTCACCCGCCCAGTTCGGCATTCCTGCCGCCGAGTTTGTGTAGCGGTGAAGAAAAAGGATCAACACAGAGGCGCAGAGACACGGAGGTCACAGAGGGGTGGCATGTGGGTGGAAAGTCGGCTCTCTCCCACTGCGTTCTCTGCGTCTCTGTGTTGGGTCTCTTAGCTCATCTTTCTGCAACGTCAGTGCGCCGGCCCGAGCAGCAGTGAGCGACAGTGCATGGCGGCGGGTTGTTGCAGTCCCATGAGATGCAGCACCGAGGGCGCCACGTTGCCCAGGCCGCCCTCCGTGGACAGCCGCCAGTCGACGTTGTCGATGACCAAAAACGGCACCGGATACTCCGTGTGCTGGGTGTGCGGCGAATCCGTGCCGGGGTCGGCCAGTTGTTCGCAGTTGCCGTGGTCGGCGGTAAGAATGACCGAGTAGTCGCAGGCCACCGCGGTATCGAGCACACGACCCGCGTGTACATCGAGGGCCTCCACCGCCTTGATGGCGGCCTCGCGGATAGCCGTGTGGCCTACCATGTCGCCGTTGGCGAAATTCACCACGATGAAGGCGTATTTGCCCGAGCGGATGGCCTCGACCACGCAGTCGGCGACCGCCGGGGCGCTCATTTCCGGTTGCAGGTCGTAGGTGGCGACCCGCGGCGAGGGGATGGTCACGTGCTCCTCGCCGGCGACGGGTTCGGCATGCCCGCCGTTGAAGAAGTAGGTGACGTGCGCGGCCTTCTCGGTCTCGGCGCAGTGCAGTTGCTTGAGCCCGGCCTGGCTGATCACCTGGCTGAGGGTGGTGCCCGGCCGGTCCGGGGTAAAGGCGAAGGGCAGCCCGAAATGCCGGTCGTATTCCATCATGCAGGTCACCGGGATGGGCTCGAAGCCCGGGCGGGCGAAGCCGTCGAAGTCCGCCAGGCCGAGCGCCGCCACCATCTGGCGCGGCCGGTCCTTGCGGAAATTGAAGGAGATAGCCGAATCGCCGGCCTGGATGGGGCGCGCCCCGGGCAGCACCACGGGCTCGATGAATTCGTCGGTCTGCCCGGCGGCATAGGCTGCCTCGATGGCGGCGCGCAGGTTCTCGGCCCGCGGCCCTTCGTTGTGCACCAGGGCGCGCCAGGCCTTTTCGGTGCGCTCCCAGCGCTTGTCGCGGTCCATGGCCCAGAAGCGGCCGCTCACTGTCGCCACCGCGCCGCCCGCCTTGGCGACCGCGGCCTCCACGTCCGCCACATAGCCGAGGGCCGACTTGGGGGGCGTGTCACGGCCGTCCGTGAACATGTGCAGCAGCGGCCGGGCACCGTGCCGCGCACACAGCTCGGTGAGGGCGAGCAGGTGGCGCAGGTGGCTGTGAACACCGCCGATCGAAACCAGTCCGAACAGATGCAGGTGCCGTCCGGCGGCGGCCTTCACCGCCTGCACCAGCGCCTCATTACGGAAGAACGTGCCGTCAGCGATGGCGTCATCGATGAGCACCAGGTCCTGGCGCACGACGCTGCCGCAACCGAGCGTGGTATGGCCGACCTCCGAGTTGCCCATCTGCCCGTCCGGCAGCCCCACCGCCCGTCCAGAAGCCTGGATGACGCTGTGACGATAGCGGCCGAAGTAGGCATCGAGACGCGGCGTGTTCGCCTGCGCGATGGCGTTGTTGGTCTTGCTCGGATTGACCCCGAACCCGTCCAGGATGACGAGCACGACCGGCCGGCGGGGTGCTCCATGGTCGTAAGACATGTATGGCGTGCTCCCAGGTGACGTCCCCACAACTATAAACGGTAAAATCACCCTTCCCGGGTGCGGCGAGGCTTGTGGTGGGCCGCGCCGGGGTGAACAATCGCGGCAAGCATACGCAAGATATCGTTTGGTCCGAATCAAGGATTTTCCGGAACCCGGCCAGCAGTCGGACCGCGGGTGCGGGTTGGTGGTTGAATCGGGCCGGGCCTCGCAATTTTTCCCGCGAAAGCCTCTAGAATGGCGCGCGGACCCAGGGCAGGAGAAAACGCCGCATGTCCCATCGCGACAAGCCCGATTCCGCCGGGACTGTCGGTCTGTCGTTCGCCACGCCCATGGACGAGGAGCCGCCACAGATCGAGGCCGAGCCGGGCACGGAGCTGATGCTCGAGGTCGACGGCGTGTACGGTCACCTCAAGAGCGAACTCATCGGCATGCGCCCCGGGCATTATCTGATCATCCGCACCCCCGCCGGCCCGCCGGGGTTTTCATCGAAGCTGTATCGCGGCAACACGATCATCGTACGTTACCTGGCGGAAGGCAGCGCCTGCGGCTTTCAAACCCACATCATGACCACCATCACCGAGCCCGACCCGCTCACCTTTATCGAATGTCCGCGCCTTGTGCAGGAGAAGACCCTGCGCAGTGCACGCCGACTCGACACCTATCTGCCCTGCAAGGTCGCGGTGCAGGAGCAGACCACCGAGGGCAACATCATCGACCTGAGCCGCACCGGTTTTCGCTGCGTGCTGCCGGCCCACGTAAACGAACGCCCACTGCGCGTCCACGTGGGTGATCCGATGGTGACGTCCGTACAGCTCGAGGGGACACCCGTGCGCCTCACCGGCAGGGTGCGCAACGTGAATGCGTTCCACGCCGCGTTGCGGGTGGGTGTGCACTTCGAAGGGCTCGAAAAGGCCACCGATGAGCAGGTGGTGGAGTACTTGGTCAAATACGGCGCAGAGCCGTGAATCCCCGAGAAACCTGCCCGTACGTTCCCGGCTGCGAGCGTCCGTGCTTACCGGGCGGGCGGTGGCGTGAGATGCTCGCACGATGATCAAGAAAATTTCCATCGAACAGCTGCGTGTCGGGATGTACGTCCATGACATCAACTGCGGCTGGCTCGATCACCCGTTTCTGCTGAACCAGCTCTTCGTGCCCGACGAGGCCACCCTCGCGCGCATCGTGCGCACGGGCACCCGCGAGATCTACATCGACACCGACCTCGGCGACGACCTGCCGCGCGAACAGCCGCCCGCGGCGGGTCCCAATGGTACGGTCCGCAGTAAGGACGAGGTCGACCGCGAACTGCTGGCCGAACTCCGTCACCTTGCCAGTGCCCGCGCGCCCGCCCGCGCGCGCGTGCCGGCCCGTGAGGAGCTGTTTTACGCGCGTTCCACCGCGAATGAGGCCAAGCGCGTGGTGAGTTCCGTGATGCACAGCGTGCGCGCGGGCCGGCAGTTCGCGCTTGCGGAGGTCGAGGACGTGGTCGGCCAAATGGCCGAGTCGGTGCTGCGCAATCCCCAGGCGCTCATCGGCCTGACGCGCATCCGCCAACGCGACCACTACACCTTCGAACACTCCGTGAGCGTGGCCGTGTTCATGCTCGCCTTCGCCCGTCACCTCGGTTTTGACGAGCCCACCGTGCGGGCGCTGGGTGTCGGCGGGCTGCTGCACGACATCGGCAAGACACGTGTGCCGCTCAGTATCCTCAACAAGCCCGGCCCGCTGTCGGAAGACGAATACCTGGTGATGCGCGAGCACGTGAACCTGGGCTGCGCCTTGCTGGAGGAGCATGGCGGTATCGGACCCGTGGCCATGGCGGTCGTCAAGGAGCACCACGAGCGCTGCGACGGCAACGGCTATCCACTGCGCCTCCAAGGCGAGGCGATTTCCCGTTACGGGCAGATGGCCGCCATCGTGGACGTGTACGACGCGATCACGGCGGATCGCGCCTATCATCACGCCGAGGTGCCCACGCGTGTGCTGGGCCGGTTGCTCGAATGGAGCGCCCATCACTTCGATCAGCAACTGGTGAGCCAGTTTATCCGTTGCGTGGGGATCTACCCGGTCGGGTCTCTGGTGCGCCTCATGAATGGATGGATCGGCGTGGTGGTGGAGCAGGGCGACGAAGACCTGCTGCATCCAAAGGTGCGCGCGGTGTACGACACGCGCAAGCGCACGTTCATGCCGCCGCAGGACCTGGACCTCCAGGGCGATGATTATCGCATCGAGGGCGCCGTTGCAGAGGAACGCTGGGGTATCAAGGGCACCGACTATCTGGAGTAACGCAGCAAGGGCGCGGCGCCCGGGATGGCAGCGTTATTCGCCGCCGAGCAATGTGAGCAGCCGCTCAAGCACGCCCGGTGTCTTTGCTGGCTCCGCGCGTGCCTCCTTGGGAAGATCGCGGGTCTTGAGCAGTGAATCGGCGATCCTCCAGATGGCCGAGGCGGCTTGACTGGTGGGATACGCGAGCAGGAACGGCACGCGCTGGCGCACGGCGCTGCCCACGGCCTGGTCGTACAGGATGTAGCCTTCCTCGATCAGCTGGCTGCCCACGTAATGCGCCGCCATGGATTCGAGCCGCAGCATGGCACGCCTGGCTTCCTTCTCGTCGCGCGCCATGTTCACCACCAGATGCACGCGGCCCCACGGGGCGCGGGTGTGCACGACCTTGATGGCCGCATAGGCATCCACCAACGCGGTCGGTTCCGGGGTCGTCACCACCAGGATGTCGTCTGCGGCGCGCGCGAAATCAGTGGTATTTGCCGAGATTCCCGCGCCGGTGTCGATGATGATGAAATCCGCTTCCTGCACCAGGTCCTGGATCGCCTCGGAAAAGATCAGGCGTTCGCGCACAGAAAGATTGGCCAGGTGCTCGTCGCCGGAGGCGCCTGGAACGATCTTGATACCGAGGGGCGTATCGATGAGGATTTCTCGGATCGACTTTTGTTCTGAGAGTACGTCGCTGAGGTCGCCCTGTGGCTGCAGGCGCATGAGCACCTGCACGTTGGCCAGCCCCAGGTCGGCATCCCATAGCACCACGCGCTGAACACGGTTGGCCAGTGCAATGGCCAGATTGAGGGCCACGTTGGTCTTGCCCACGCCGCCCTTGCCGGAGGTAACGGCCAGGACGCGGGCTTCGGCGACGGATTTCGGCATGGGTCGTATGTGCTCCGGGTTGCGACGATTCTACGCCACCCGCACGCGATAAGTTCATTGCGTTACGCTGCGTGGCGGCGGGCCGGCGGCTTGCCTATACGTGAAACAGCGAACCCACCGAGCCGGGAGCTGCGCGCATGGAACTGCCGGGGCAGGCTGCTTCGTACTGGACGGACCTTCCACGGCCCGAGTTTGCACCCCTGGCAGGCGGCGCCAAGGTCGACGTGGCCGTCATTGGTGGCGGCTGGGTCGGGTTGCTCACCGGCGATCTGCTCAAGCGCGCCGGGCGCACCGTCGCCGTGGTCGAGGCACGCCGTGTAGCGGCCCAGGTCACCGGTCACACCACTGCCAAGCTCACCTCCCTGCACAGCCTCCTTTATGCGGAGCTGATACGCACTGTCGGCGAGACCACTGCACGTCGCTACGGCGAGGCCAACGAGGCGGGGATCCGCTATGTGGAGCAACTCGCCCACGAGCGCGGTATCGACTGCGATTTTGCACGTGGCGCGGCCTACAGCTACAGCGAACACGGCCACAAGCTCGCGGCCATTCATGACGAGGTTGAGGCGGCGGTGCGGCTCGGCCTGCCCGCGACCTTCGTAGCCGACCCGCCGTTGCCGTTTCCCGTGGCCGGAGCGGTGTGTTTCGAGAACCAGGCGCGCTTTCATCCACTCAAGTTCCTGACGCCCATCGCCACGGGCATCCCGGGCGACGGCAGCCACGTGTTCGAGCAGACCCGCGTGTTCGACGTTGAGCCCGGTAATCCCCACCGCGTGCTCACCGATCGCGGTACCGTGTGGGCGCGCGACGTGGTCATCGCCACCAACCTGCCGTTTACCCTGCTCGGCCTGCACTTCGCGCGGGTGTTCCCCAAGCGCCACGCGCTGTTGGCCTCGCGACTCGCCGCCGGTACCTTGCCCGAGGGCATGTTCATCAGCGTGGATGAGCCCACCTTTTCCATCCGTCCGCACCGGGATGCCCGCGGCGATGTGCTCATCACGGTGGGTCCGGCCTTCAAGACCGGCCAAGCCGATACCATGGAGGCCTTTCGGCAGGTGGAACGCTTCACGCGTGAGCGCTTCCAGGTGGAAGAGGTGCTGTGGCGTTGGGGCAACCAGGACTACTACTCGCCCGATCGGATTCCGCTGGTCGGCAAGCTGAGCGTCACCACGCGGCGCATGTATGTGGCGACGGGTTTCAGCGCCTGGGGCTTGGCCAACGGCGCCGCCGCCGCGCAGGTGCTCAGCGATCACATCCTCGAGCGGCCTAATCCCTGGGCCGAGATGTACGACGCCACGCGCTACCGTCTGCGCGTGACCGGCAAGGCGCTGCTAAGCGAGAACTTCGAGGTGGGCAAGGGCTGGCTGCGTGACCACGTGAGTACCTGGCGCCTGAAAGATGTGTGCGACGTGAGTCGTGGCGAGGGGGCGGTGTGTCGGCACCATGGGGTGCCCGTGGCCGTGTACAAGGCCGAGGACGGCAGCAACCATTACCTGTCGCCGTTCTGCCCACACTTGGGCTGCATGGTGAACTGGAACAGTGCGGAAAAAAGCTGGGATTGCCCCTGTCACGGCTCCCGCTTCACCGCCCAGGGCGAATTGCTCGAGGGCCCGTCAGTACGCGACCTGGAGCGACGCGACGAGGATTAAGCCGGTGCGGGCACCCCATGGACCCGCACCGGCTGCGAGTCAGTGCGCGTTGTCGCTGTGGGGCTTGCCGTCGAACAGGCGGCCGAGGAAGCAGAAGTAGAACAGCAGGCCGTAAACGACAGTGGCGATGATGGTCTCGAGCATGACTTTTCCTTCTGATGGTTTGGTCACAACGCCCTGTTCGGGGGCGGCAGGGCCATCGTAGGAGGGACGATTCAGCCGAGGCATTGAAATTCATCAATTCCGGTGTGGGTTTTGAGCCGCGGGCAGCCATGGTTCCGCATCGCTTCAGGGCTCCGCCATGCTGTCCCGGACAGGGTAAAATCCATTCGGTGCGCTTTCGCCTGCCGGCTTTCCTTGCAGAATCAGGGCCTTTGCACTTCTTCGCAATTGCTCGCGCGGCGTGCCGGGCGTACTGCCGGCGGCGCGGGTAAAGTGTTCACGGCCCGCGCGGTGGCGGCGCCCGTCCCGCACCCGCCGCCAGCGGAACCAATGCCGCCGTGCGGCTCTCTATTGTCGCGACAGACTTTTCCGGGTGATCCCGCGCACCCTGACCGGAGTGGATATGAACGATGAGAATACTGTTGCCGGTGTGCTGGCCGCGGCCCCGGTGCACCGCCGTCGCTGGCGCTGGCCGCTAGCGGGCGTGATGGTCCTGGTGGTGGCGGCGCTTGCGTGGTGGTGGCTCGCGGGTGATGCCGCTGCGCCCCACTACCGGACGGCCGAGGCCACGCGCGGTGAATTGGTGGTGAGCGTGAGCGCCACCGGCACGTTGCAGCCCCTCAACAGCGTCGACGTGGGCAGTGAGCTCTCCGGCACCATCGCCAAGGTGGAGGTGGATTTCAACGATCACGTGGAAGCGGGACAGGTGCTGGCGCGGCTCGATCGGGAGATGCTCGACGCACGCCTGGTGGAGGCCCGAGCCACCTTCCAGGCCGCCGAGGCCAGGGTGCGCGAGGCCGCCGCCACGGTTACCGAAACCCGTCTGGCTCTCAAGCGCTGCGAAGAACTGGTGTCGCGCCAGATGTGCACTCAGAGCGACCTGGACAAGGCGCGCGCCGCCTTCGAGCGCGCCAAGGCCGGCGAGGCCATGGCCAAGGCCCAGGCCGCCCAGGCACGGGCGGCGGTGGATGCCCAGGAGACCAACCTGCGCAAGTCGGTGATCCGCGCCCCCATGGGCGGTATCGTGCTCAACCGCCAGGTGGAGGCGGGCCAGACCGTGGCCGCCTCGTTCCAGACCCCGGTGCTGTTCACCCTGGCGGACGACCTGGCGCGCATGGAGTTGGTAGTGGCAGTGGACGAGGCCGACATCGGCCAGGTGCGCGCAGGCCAGCCGGCCACCTTCACCGTGGATGCCCATCCAGGCCGCAGCTTCAAGGCGGAGGTAAAACAGATCCGCCAGGCGCCCAAGACGGTGGAAGGCGTGGTGACCTATGAGACCGTGCTGTCCGTGAGCAACGACGACCTGGCGCTGATGCCTGGTATGACCGCCACCGCCGACATCGTCAGCACGCGGCTGGCCGACGTGCTGTTGGTACCCAACGCGGCCCTGCGTTTCACCCCGCCCGTGGAAGTCCAGGCCTCCCGGCCCATGTTCATGGGCCCGCCGCGGCGGATGAAGAGTCCGCCCAAGGCCAAGGAGCCAGACGGGCGCCAGACCGTTTACACCCTGCAAGATGGCGCGCCCGTGCCTGTGAGCATCAAGGTGGGCGCCTCGGACGGCCGCAATACCCAGGTACTCGAGGGCGACCTGCCCGCAGGCACCGCCCTGGTGATCGACGTGTTGAGCAAACCGTGATGAGGCCCCTCATCGAACTGCGCGGGGTGCGCAAGATCTACGGCCAGGGTGAGGCAGCGGTGACGGCCCTCGACGGCATCGATCTGGCCATTGCCCCGGGTGAGTTCGTGGCCATGATGGGCCCGAGTGGCTCGGGCAAGTCCACCTGCATGAACATCCTCGGCTGCCTCGATACGCCCAGCGGCGGGACCTACCTGTTCGATGGCGTGGACGCGGGGCGGTTGCCGCGCGACGGCCGCGCCGTGCTGCGGCGGCATTTTCTCGGCTTCGTGTTCCAGGGTTTCAACCTGCTGGCGCGCACCTCCGCGCTCGAAAATGTGGAACTGCCGCTGGTCTACCGCGGCCTGCCCGCCGCGGAACGCCATGCCCGCGCGCGCGCCGCACTCGCCTCCGTGGGGCTGGCAGGCCGCGAGAGCCACACGCCCGCCGAACTCTCCGGCGGCCAGCAGCAGCGCGTTGCCATCGCACGGGCCATCGTCACCGAACCCAAGGTGCTGCTCGCGGACGAGCCCACCGGCAACCTGGACAGCGCGCGCAGCCACGAGATCATGGAGCTCATCTGCGAGCTCAACCGCGCCCACGGCATCACGGTGGTGATGGTGACCCACGAATCGGACATCGCCGCCTTCGCCGGCCGCGTGGTGTCCTTCCGCGACGGGCGTGTGGAACGGGACCTGTCGAGGGAGGCCGCCTGATGTTCGGCAATGCCCTGCTGCTCGCCCTGCGCGCCATCCGCCGCAACCTGCTGCGTTCCTCGCTCACCACCCTCGGCATCGTCATCGGTGTGGCCGCGGTGATCACCATGGTCAACGTAGGTGCCGGCGCCACGGCGCAGGTGAAGGCGCAGATCTCCAGCCTCGGCAGCAACCTGCTGCAGGTGAATCCCGGACAGTGGTTCGGCATGGGCCAGCGCATCCCTGCCAAGCCCTTCGAGGCCGCGGATGCGGAGGCCATCGCCCGCGAGGTGTCGGGACTGCGGGCGGTCGCGCCCACCTCCAATTTCACACTCATCGCCGTGTACGGCAACGCCAACTGGACCACCTCCGTTACTGGCACCGACAACAACTATTTCACCGTGCGTGACTGGCCCATCGCCAGCGGGCGCATGTTCACGGAAAGCGAGTTGCGTGCCGGCAAGGCGGTGTGCGTACTCGGCGAGACCGTGCGCAAGGAGTTGTTCGGCGCCCAGGACCCGGTGGGCATCTCGGTGCGCCTGAAGAACCTGTCGTGCGAGGTGATCGGCGTACTCGCCGCCAAGGGCCAGTCGAGCATGGGCATGGATCAGGACGACCTGGTGATCGTGCCGCTGCGCACCTTCTGGCGCCGCATCGCCGGCAATCAGGACGTGCGCTCGATCCAGATCTCTGCCCAGGACGGCGTCTCCACCACCAAGGTGAAGAAGGACGTGGAGCAGTTGATGCGTGAGCGTCGCCGCATCGCGCCCGATGAAGACGACAATTTCATGGTGCGCGACATGCAGGAGATCGCCACCGCCCTGACCGCCACCACCAAGGTGCTGACGGCCCTGCTCGGCGCGGTCGCGGCGGTGAGCCTGCTGGTGGGCGGCATCGGCATCATGAACATCATGCTGGTGTCGGTCACCGAGCGCACCCGCGAGATCGGCATCCGCCTGGCCATCGGCGCCATGGAGCAGGACGTGTTGCTGCAATTCCTGGTGGAGGCGGTGGTGCTGTCGGTGTTCGGCGGCGTGCTCGGCATGCTGATCGCCGTTGCCATGACCTGGGGCGTCGCCGGCCTGCTGAGTGTGCCGATGGTGCTGGAACCCGCCATCTTCGTGGTGGCCTTCGTGTTCTCCGCCGTCATCGGCGTGCTGTTCGGCTATTTCCCCGCCCGCCGCGCCGCCCGGCTCGATCCCATCGAGGCCCTGCGCCACGAATGACCCGTGCGCGCGTGCCGGTACGCTTGCGCAAGCCACACCCCTTTGCATACCCTGAGCCCGCATAACACCACGGCAAAGGGAGCGCGCCATGCCTGACGGCACGTATGAACTGGTATTTCAGGGAGAGATTATCGAGGGCTTCGATCGCGAGCGGGTGAAGGCGGAATTTGGTCGCCTGTCCAAGCTCACTGCAGAGCGTCTCGACGAGGTGTTCAGCCATCCCTACGTGGTGCTGCGCAAGGGCCTGGATTCCGCCCAGGCGAACCGTTATCAGTCGGCCCTCACGCGGCTTGGGCTCAAGACCCAGATGCGCCCCGGGGCAGTGGTCGTGGCGGCGGGTGGCGATGCGCCAGTGAATTCCCTCGCGACAGAAACCACCGCTGAGCCCGATGCTCGCCTCCCTGTCGAATTCAGCGGCCGCGGTGGCGAATTCTTCCGCATCTGGATCGTCAACATCCTGTTGACCGTCCTCACCCTGGGCATCTACTCCGCCTGGGCCAAGGTGCGGACCAAGGGTTACTTCTACGGCAACACGCGAATCGCCGGCTCCAGCTTCGAGTACTTGGCCAAACCCCTGACCATCCTCAAGGGCCGGCTCATCGCCTTCACTTGCCTGGTGGCCTACTACGCCTCGGAACTCATCAATCCCTTCCTGCCGCTCATCCTCGGTCTCGCCTTCATCGCGCTGCTGCCGTGGATCGTGGTGCGCTCGCTGGCCTTCAACGCACATAACAGTGCGTGGCGCAACGTGCGTTTCGGCTTCACGGGCAGCACCTGGCAGGCGGTCAAGGCGATCCTGTTGTGGCCGTTGGCGGCCATGGTCAGTTTCGGCCTGCTGCTGCCGTTCGCCATGCAGCGCCAAGCGGCGTTCGTCATCGGCAACAGCCGCTACGGCAGCGAGCCCTTCCGCTTCGATGCGCGGGTGGGCGCCTTCTACCGCCTCTTTCTCACCGCCCTCGGTATCCTGACCCTGGGCGGCATCCTCGCCGTGGTGGCCAGTCAACTGTTACCCCTGGCCATGTTGCCGCTGACCATTCCGGTCATCGCCGTGGCCGTGTATCTGGTCCTGTTCGTGTGGGTCAACGTGGCGCGCAACAATCTGGTGTACGGCCACACCGGCATCGCCGCTCACCGCCTGGAGGCCAGCTACGAGTTCTGGTCCTACCTGCGCCTCGGCCTTGGCAACCTGCTCGGCCTGGTACTGACCCTCGGGCTGTTCTACCCGTGGGCGCGGGTGCGTACGGCGCGCTATGCCGCCGAACACCTGCACCTGCAGGCAAGTGGCAGCCTGGACGCGTTCAGCGCCGCCCAGGCGCAGGCGGTCGGGGCGCTCGGCCAGGAGATGGGGGATGTGTTCGATGTGGACCTGGGCCTTTGACGAGCATCGCCGGTGACTTCTTCGACGGCCGCCAATCCCGTCGGGTGGCGGCGGAGCTGCGCGCGACCAGCGCCTTCGTGAGCGTATGGGCCGATGGCCGCGAGTTGGTGCCGCCCCATGCCTGGGAGAGCGTGGAGGTTTCGTCCCGCCTCGGTGACACGCCGCGCTTCCTGCGTTTTGCCGACGGCGCCAAGTTCGAAACCCGCGACAACGCGGCCATCGACGCCGTGCTGCGCGGGCGCGGCGAGCGCGGCTGGCTGCATCACCTCGAATCGCGCCTGCGCTATGTGGCCCTCGGCGTGGTGGTGGTGATCGCCTTCGCCTGGGGGCTCATGCACTACGGCATCCCCGCCTTCGCCGAACACGCCGCTTTCGCCCTGCCGGCCGCGGCCTCGCAGCAGCTCGACCGCGAGGTGCTGAAGGTGCTGGACGCCCACCTGCTTGAACCCAGTACCCTGAGCGACGCGGAGCGGCAGCGGCTTGGGGCGCGCTTCGCCAGTGTCGTCAGCGAGGTGGACCCCCGCTATCGGGTCCGCGTGGTGTTTCGCAGCGCCACCGACTCCATCGGCGCCAATGCCCTGGCGCTGCCCTCCGGCACCATCGTCTTTACCGACGAGTTGGTACGCCTGGCCGCCGGCGACGAGGAACTGGTGGCCGTGCTCGCCCACGAGATCGGCCACGTGGTGCGGCGCCACGGGCTGCGCCAGGTCATCCAAGGGTCGTTGTTGTCGGTAGCCGCGGTGTTGATCATCGGCGACGTGTCCTCGGTTTCGTCCATGGTGACCGCGCTGCCCGTGATGCTCACGGAACTCGGCTATTCGCGCGACTTCGAACGGGAGGCCGATGCCCATGCGGTCGCTACGCTGCAACGCCACGGTATCGGCGTGGAGCCCTTCGCCGCCGTGCTCACACGGCTGGAGGACCAGCGACACTGCCGGGACGGCGCGCAGGGCTGCCCGGCGCCGGACGACGACACCCGTTGGCAGTCCTATCTCTCCACCCACCCGCCCACCGCGGAACGCCTGCGCTGGATGAGGGCATTGGCCGACGCCTGAACGCTTCCCCCGACGCCTCGCCGGTCAGCTGGTATATTAGAAACACCTGAAACGACCGCGACGAGGAATGCGAATGTACGATACGTTCAAGCCCACACAGCCCATGGGCCTGATGGATTTCGTGAAGGCCGCCAAGGCCGCCATCCAGGAAGTGAACGCCGACCAGGCCGAGCAGATGATGCGTGAGCGCGCCGACGTGCTGGTGGTCGACGTGCGCGAATCCTCCGAACACGAGCAGGGGCATCTGGGTCAGGCCCTGCTGGTGCCGCGGGGGATTCTCGAGGCGGCGGCCGATCCGGCCTACCCGAAACATAACCCGGAGTTCACCGCGGCCCGCGGGCGTCCGGTCATCGTCTACTGCGCCACGGGCGGGCGTTCCGCCATGGCCGCGGCGGTCATGCAGATGATGGGGTTCCAGGAGGTGTACAGCCTCGCCGGCGGTTTCGCGGGCTGGGAACAGGCGGGCAAACCGGTCGCCCGTGAGGCGCGCTACGTCTGATAGGTCGACGGAGTCTGGGCAACAAGGGCCGGCAATTGCGGGAAGCGTAATTGCCGGCCCTTGTTGCGTTCTGGGCGAGCAAGGCGCCGAAGCTCAGTCGGTATAGCCGGTGAAGGAAAACTCGGTGATACGCCCGGCCTGCCACCACACATCGATCCATTCCAGGCCCTCGACGCTACAGTGATAGCGCAGCTGGTTCACCGATTGGTCATCCGGGGCGCCCCAGCGGGCGAGTACCTCCTCAAAGGTCATGGGCACGATGGCGCGCAGCTCGGCGTTGAACTGCTGCACCGGCAGTGTCGCCTCCAGCAACACGTAGCGGTTGGGGTATGCGAGATAGGCAAACAGCACGCGACCGCCCGGGTAGGTGAGGGTCGTGAGGGTATCCTCGGCCTCCGGCAGGTGCGGATTTTCGGCGCGCACCGTCTTCCGCGAACGGGGTTTGCCCAGCCGCTGGGTGGTCTCTTGCGGGGAGGTGCCCACCGCGGCCAGCACCTTTTCGCAGAGGGAACTGCGCGAGACCACCTCTGCGGCCCAGGCGCTGCCACCCGCGAGCAGACCAACGACCAGCAATACCCTACGCATTCCGAAGATCCCCGTCGCCGAGCGATGGGCCGGCAAATGCGCAGACAATACCGAGCCCTGATGCTGCTGGGAAGCTGCCATGGACGGATTCATGCGTGGCCCCCATTGTCCGCGACGCTGCGGCGACCACAGCGTGGACGTTTGTGACGCTTTTCACGGTCTCGACGGTGCGCGCTTTTAATCGACACAGGGAGGCTTTAGGGTTGGCGCGCCCGCAAGGGCATCAACTAACAATAACCATGATGCAGGACTGAACCCCATGATACGGAAAATCGCCCTGGGCCTTGCCCTGAGCACCCTCACTGCCACTTCCCTTGCCGCTGTGAATCCCGCGACCCTCGATAAGGCGAAGCTGACTCGCGCGGGACTGTACATGACCGCCACCGACGCCAACGCACACATGCTAAAGCACGGCGCGAAGACCCTGTTTCTCGACGTGCGCACCCGTGCCGAAGTGAGCTTCCTCGGCATGCCGCTGGTCGCCGACGCGAACGTGCCCTACGTGGAGTTCAACGAGTGGTACGCCTGGGATGACGCAAAGAAGGAATTCAAGCTGGATGTGAATTCCGAATTCGCCCTCGAAGTGGAAAGGCGCCTGACGGCCAAGGGCCTCGGCAAGGGCGACACCGTGATCCTCATGTGCCGCTCGGGTCATCGCAGCTCCAAGGCAGCGGACCTCCTCACCGGCCTCGGCTACAAGAACGTCTACACCATGGTGGACGGCTACGAGGGCGACAAGGCCGCCGACGGTGCGCGGAAGGGCCAGCGCGTCGTGAACGGCTGGCGCAATGCGGACCTGCCGTGGTCCTACGGTCTCGACAAGGCCAAGATGTACAAGGTCAGCCGCTGAGCGGGACTGGCCAGAAACCCCGGAGGCGCACGCCTCCGGGGTTTTTTCGTTTATGTGCGCTCCAGCACCGCGGTGAAGAAGCCGTCGGTGTTGTGGCGATGGGGGTACAGGCGCAGCCACGGGCCGTCCATGCGCAGTGACACGTCGCGGCGCGCGAAGATGTCGTTTACCGGCACGGGCGTGAACCCCGGATGGGCGGCCATGAAGCGCTCCACCACCTCCTCGTTTTCCTCACGCAGCACGCTGCACGTGGCGTAAACCAGACGCCCGCCGGGTTTCACCAGCGCGCTCGCCGCCTCCAGGATGGACGACTGCGTGGCGGTGATCGCCGCCAGATCGATGGGGCGCCATTTGATGTCCGGATTGCGCCGCAGCGTGCCGGTCCCCGAGCACGGCGCATCCACCAGCACGCGGTCCATCTTGCCGGCAAGGCGTTTCACGCGCGTGTCGTGCTCATCGCGGATGGCGATGGTGCGCACGTTTTGCAGGCCCGAACGCTTGAGCCGCGGTTTGATCTTTTCGAGGCGCCATTCCGCATTGTCGAGCGCGTACACCGCACCGGTGTTGGCCATGGCGGCGCCCAGGTGCAGGGTCTTGCCTCCGGCGCCCGCGCAGAAATCCACCACGCTCTCGCGGCGCTTCGCCTCGACCAGCAGGGAGATGAGCTGACTGCCCTCGTCCTGCACCTCGAACAGGCCGTCCGCGAAGGCCTTGGTCTTGAACAGCGGGCTGCGATCCGTGCGGCGCAGGCCCACAGGGGAAAACGGCGTGGGCCTGGTCTCGAAGCCCTCGCCGGCCAGTTGCGTCTGCACGTCCTCGCGCTTGGCCTTGAAGGTGTTCACGCGCAGGTCCACCGGGGCGGGTGCGTTGAGGGCCTCGGCCAGGGCCAGGGTCTCCTCGGCGCCGAGCAGCACCAGCAGTTTTTCGGCCAGCCAGTCCGGCAGGTCCGCACGCTCCGGCAGGGGCAGAGCACCGCGATCGAGGGTGCGCACGCGCTCGGCCAGGGCGTGGCCGCCCGCATAGCCCGCGTCGCTCAATGCCCGTCCGCTCCAGCCCTGTGTCGTGAGCAGATAGGCGGCAATCAGATCCGCCGCGCTGTCCGAGCCCGCTGCGGCAGCAAGTGAGCGCCGCCGCCGCAGGCAGCCGTAGACCGCCTCTGCCACCACGCCCCGATCCCGCGCGCCCATCTCCCGGTGGCTGCGAAAAAAGCCCTCCATCTGCTTGTCCGCCGGCGCATCGCTGCGCAGCACGGCGGTGAGCAACTGGACGGCAAGATGGAAATGACTGGCGCGGGACATAGCTTCACCTCTCAGCGGGCGCGTACTTTAACACCGCCGCCCCGACGGCGCGGTTGAAGAAAAAAGCTTCAACCACGGGGGACACGGGGAACACGGGGAAGGACTTTCTCGGATATGTGTGGGAGCGAGCTTCCGCTCGCGATGTTTTGGTGGCGAACGCGATTGTCACGCAATCGCGCGTCGCGGCCTGAGGCCGCTCCAGGAAAAAGAATTCCCCGTGTTCCCCGTGTCCCCCGTGGTTAATGCTTTTGGTCTTTTTTCCAGCGCTCACCACCGCCGCCGCCGGCGCGAGGCGAACAGGCGGACGCCGCGGCGGCGGAAGAACGGGATGAGGGCCATGCCGGCGACGAAGCCGCCGATGTGCGCGAACCAGGCCACGCCGCCCTCGCCGGCGGGTGCGGCCAGGGAGCTGACGATCTGCAAGAGGAACCACAGCCCGAGCACGAGCGCGGCGGGCATGAAGGTGGTGTGCAGGTAGAAGCCGAACGGGATCACCACCAGCACGCGCGCGGTGGGATGCAGCAGCACATAGGCGCCCAGCACGCCGGAGATGGCGCCGCTGGCGCCGATCATGGGGATGCTGGAGTCGGGTTGGGGCAGGCCCTGCGCCATGGCCGCGGCGATGCCGCACAGCGCGTAGAAGACCACGAAGCGCCCGTGGCCCATGGCGTCTTCCACGTTGTTGCCGAAGATCCACAGGTACAGCATGTTGCCGGCCAGGTGCATGAGCCCGCCGTGCAGGAACATGGACGTGAACAAGGTGGCCGTGGGCGGCACCACGGCCACCCCGGGCGGCAGTTCGGCGCCGGTGAACAACAGCGACGGCACGAAGCCGAGCGCATAGACGATGCGCTCCTGCGCGGACGGGTCGTGGGAGACCTGCCAGAAGAACGCGGCCACGCAGGCCACGATGAGCGTCACCGTGACGACGGCCGGGCGCTCGGTGGGGTTGTCGTCGCGAATCGGGAACATGGCGCCGGTGCGGTCCTCCGGTGGATGAGTGCCGGAGGCCGGATGGACCTCCGACGACGAACCCGTACCTTAGCATGGGGGTGGCGCCATGCCCGTCATGGACCGGGCGGGGCACGATGCGGCGTGAGCCGCGCGAGGGGGTCCTGGCGGTAGAAGCGGGCCAGCAGGGCGTAGACCTCGGGGTAGGCCGCGTGGAGCACGTCCGGGATCTCAAAAAAATACTCGCTGGTCACGGCGAAGAACTCCTCCGGGGCCTCGCCGGCATAGGGGTCGATGGCCGGCTCCTCGCCGCGCGCCACGCGCGCGTTGAGGTCCTCGAAGGCGGCGGCGAAGCGGCTCGACCACTCGCGCACGTCCATGTCGCGGTGCAGCGGCGGCAGCCCCTCGGTGTGGCCGTTGCGCGCATCGAGTTTGTGGGCGAATTCGTGGATCACCACGTTGTAGCCGTCGCCCGCGCCGGAGGCCTGCACGTCGTCCCAGGAGAGGATCACCGGGCCGTACTGCCAGGCCTCGCCGCTGCGCACCTCTTCGCCCGTATGCACCACCCCGGCCTCGTCGGTCCATTCCAGCCGGGGGACGAATTCCGCGGGGTAGACGATGACGGCGGACCAGCCGTCGTACCAATCGAGACCGAGGTTGAGGATGGGCAGGCAGGCCTGCGCGGCGATGGCCGCGCGCATGGCCTCGTCGAGTACCAGCTCGCCGGCCGGCTCCAGGGTCTTTTCGTGGAGGAACAGGGTTGCGAGGTCCCGCAGGCGGGCGTCCTCGTCGGCGGAAAGGCCGTCCAGCACCGGGAAGGCCTCGCGTACCTGGCTCCATGGCGCGTCGGCGATGCGTGCGCGGCGCAGCAGGCGGCGGTGACGCCAGGCGCGCAGGCCCCACATGTGGGGTCAGTCCGTGCCGTTGCCGTCGCGCTCGTCCTTGCGGTTGCCTTCGCGCACGCGCAGCCGGCGGCCGTGGAACTCTTTGCCGTCCAGGGCCTTGATGGCGCGCTGCGCCTGGTTGCGCGGCATCTCCACGAAACCGAAGCCGCGCGGGCGGCGGGTCTTGCGGTCGCGCATGATGCGCGAGGCCTGCACCGCGCCGAACGGGGTGAACAGGTCGCGCAGTTCCTCGTCGCTGGCCTTGAAGGCCAGATTGCCCACGAACACGGTCTGGGTCTCGGCGGAGGGCTCGGCGACGCCCGCTTCCCCGCGCCGCAGTGCGCCCAGCCAGGCGCCCGCCAGGGCGCCGAGCCCCAGCAGCAGGGCGTGATTGATGCGCGCACTGCCGGAGAGCGCCTCGGGGAGGAGGTAGCCAAGGATGCCGAAAAGCACGGCAATGATGAGGGATTTGGCCAGGTGCGAGAGCGGTGGAAAATGCATGAGGTCCGATCCTTGATTTCTGGTTATCGTCGGTTGGCGCAGTGGTTCCGGATGGATTATACGTCGGGCAATGGATGACTGCGGTTCTCAGTTTTTTCCCCGTCCGTTACCATGCGCGAAACCTCCGCAAAGACTCTTGCCCATGGACCCCGGCGTGCGCCACGAATCCCTGAAACCTGCTTCCGTGCTGCCATGCTCCGGAGCCCGTTCATGAGCGCCGCGGCGCCGCTGCTGGCGGTGGTTGAATTGGGCGGTTATCCCAACCTGGAGCCGCTTTACACACGGCTTGGCTATGCGGTCAGTACCGAGCAGGCGGGACGCAAGGCGGTGGCCGCACTCAAGACCCTGCGCCCTGCGGTCGTGGTGGCCGAATTCAACTACCAGCGCGACTTTCGCGACCGCACCTCCAGCCTGGAATCCCTGCTGGCGGCCCTGCAGCGGACCCCCGGTACCCGCGTGCTGGTGTTCTACGAGCCCGGTGACCTCGCCCCGCTCGAACAGTTGCAGGCGCGCTTCCCCGGTATCGACGCCCTGGCCCGGCCCATCACCGAGGCCGCCGTGGAGGCCTGGTTGCGGGGTGCCGTGGCTGCGCATAGCGTTGAGCCGTAGGAGCCGACACTGTCGGCGAACGCGGTTTCGGTTTAGCGCCGGCGGTAGGGAAAAACCATTCGCCCACGGGGTGGGCTCCTACGGGGTTATCGGGACCGTTGTAGGGGCCGACACTGTCGGCGAATGCGGTTTCGGTCGGGTGAACAAAAATAACCACAGCAGCTACGGAGGGTTCCGTGGTTGATCCTTCCGCACCAGCCTCATCAAGAAAGGAGCGAAAGTGAAGCTCACCATCTACGCCGAAGGGCAGACCATGCCCCTGGAAGTGCCGGACGCCATCGTCGCCGATGGGCACGGTTTTTTCGACAAGCTCGACAGCGACATGGACGCCGGTTGGCAGATGAGCCGCCAATGGGTGGAGAAACCCGATGCAACCCAGCGCAGCCAGATCGTGGCGGATCGCCTGCTGGACGCCATGCACCAAGGCAAGGTGGAACTGGCGCTGATGCTCGCCGGCTATATCCTCACCCGCAACCCGGGTGCCAGCGCCGTGCGCTACGGCGAGGAGGGCGACATGGCACAGACCCAGATCGTCTGAATAACGGTTATTCGCGAGATACCTGAGAACTCTCGCCAAGAGGCGGAGAGCGCCACGGGCTGGAATGGACGATGGAAGCAGGACTTTCCAGTGCCACCTGTCGCGGTCTTGGTGTCTTTGCGAGGCGGCAAGTGTTTCAGGGTTCGGAACAGCCGTTCGGGGTGACATGGGCCATCTGAGGCCTCACCTGTCACCTTGTTCCCGCCAGATGGTTTCGAACACATGTTCGGTGGCGAGAAAGCCGTCCACGATGAGCGGATCGAAGTGCTTGCCGCGCTGTTCGACGATGATTTCGCGCGCCTCGGCGTGGCTGTGGGCGGGCTTGTAGCAGCGGCGGCTGCGTAGTGCGTCGTATACGTCGGCCAGGGCAAGAATACGCGCCGACAGCGGGATGGACTCGCCTTCAAGGCCATGGGGGTAGCCGGTGCCGTCCCAGCGCTCGTGGTGGCTTTCCGCCACCTCGATACCGAGGCGGATGAAACCGTTGCCGGGGTGCTCACGATCCACCGCGCGCAGGGTGTCCGCGCCGATCAGGGCGTGGGCCTTCATGACCTCGTACTCCTGCGGCGTGAGCCGGTCGGGCTTTTGCAGCACGTGGTCGGGAATGCCCACCTTGCCGATGTCGTGCAGCGGGCTGGCCGTGTACAGGTCGTCGATGAAGCGCTCGTCGATCTGCGGGAACTCGCCCGAGGCGGTCAGCACCCGGGCCAGCACGCGGCAGTATTCGCGCATGCGCTCCAGGTGTGCCCCGGTTTCGTGGTCGCGTGACTCGGCCAGGCGCGAGAGCGCGAAGATGGTGGAGAGCTGGGCGAGGGAAATGGCGCGCACCTTTTCCTCCACCAGTTCCTCCAGGTGATTGGTGTAGGCCTCGATCTGGCGGCGGTGGGCCACGTCGCGGTCGCGCAGGCGTTTCTTCTCCAGGCTGGCGCCGAGACGGGCCTTCAGCAGCACCGGATTGAAGGGCTTGGCGAGGTAGTCCTCCGCGCCCAGTTCGATGCAGCGTACGATGCTGTCGATCTCCGTGAGGGCCGAGATCATGATCACCGGCAGGTGGCAAAGCTCCGGGTCGGCCTTCATGCGCCGGAGCACCTCGTAGCCATCCAGCTCGGGCATCATCACATCGAGCAGCACCAGGTCGAAGTGCTCCTGTTGCAGCCGCGTCAGGGCGTCACGCCCGTGCACCGCCGCCTCGGCGCGGTAGCCGAGCTTGTGCAGACGCCGCGCGAGTACGTCACGATTGGCCTCGACGTCGTCCACCACCAGGATGCGCTCGCCACCGGCCGCCGCGGCCGGGGCGGGCGCCATGGGCGCGGTGCGCGTCGGCGGCGCCTCGAAGGCGTCGAGGCGTTCGCCGAGGGACTGCACCGCGGCGAGGACCCTGTGCAGATCGGGCACCAGCACCGGCTGGAGCGCCGGGCCGATGAGCGGCACCAGCGCCTCGCCGCGGGTGCGGATATCGTCGAGCAGGGCCTCGGCGCTCTGGCGCGCGCCGCGCTGATCCGGGTGCGGCCCGCACAGGGCGGTGATCACGTCGAGCAACTGGCGAGCGCTGTGCTGGAGCGTGCGGAAGGCGTTGCTGAGCGCCACCTCGCCCGCCGCTTCGGCCTCTTCGAGGAGCATCTCGCCGTAGCCGATGATGTGATTCATGGGCGTGAGCAGTTCGTGCCGGCGGTGGGCGGCGGCCTGGGCCTGCACTTCGACGGTTTCGCCCGGGCTCATGGGCCCCGGCCCAGCAGACGCTCGATCTTGCCGAGCAGGCGCTGGAAGTCCACCGGCTTGGTGTCGTAGTCGTCGCAGCCGGCGGCCAGGCACTTTTCCCGGTCACCGGCCATGGCGTGGGCGGTGAGGCCGATGATTGGCAGCGCGGCCTGCGCCGCCTTCAGGCGACGCGTCGCCTCCCAGCCGTCCAGCACCGGCAGGTTCATGTCCATGAGCACGAGGTCGGGCGCTTCGCTCGTTGCCAGGGCGAGGCCTGCGGCGCCGTCCGCCGCGGTGATGACGCGATAGCCCTTGCGCTCCAGACGGCGCGAGAGCATGTCACGGTTCATTTCATTGTCTTCGACGAGCAGGAGTGTGGGCATGGTTCATACGGCCGCAGCAAGGCCGATGAGGCGGTGGACTTCCGCCAACAGTTCGTCCCGTTCGCAGACGCACTTTTGCAGCACGTTCTGCACCTTGCCCGCCAGGCGCAGGCGGTCCTCGGCAGTGAGTTCCTTGGCGGTCACGACCACCACCGGCGTATTGCGCCAGCGCGCGTCGCGCTTCATGGCGGCAATGAACTGGAATCCATCCATCACCGGCATCATCAGATCGAGTACCACCAGGTCCGGCGGCGTCGCGCCGAGGCTGGCGAGGCCGGCCTCACCGTTGTCCGCCTCCTCCACGCGGAAGCCTTCCTTCTCCAGGGTGCGGCGCACCAGTTCGCGGGTCGGCGCATCGTCCTCCACCAGCAGCACCCGCGCCCCTTGGCGCCGGTAGCGCGCGAGTACTGCCAGCAGGCGCGCGCGATCGATGGGCTTGGTCAGGTAATCGGCGGCACCGAGGGTGAAGCCCATCTGTTGGTCGTCGACCATGGTGAGCATGATCACCGGCACCTCGCACAGCTGCGGGCTGCTCTTGAGCGTCGACAACACCGCCCAGCCGTCCATGCTCGGCATCATCACGTCCAGGGTGATGGCATCGGGCCGCTGTGCATGCGCCTTGGCGAGGCCTTCCTCGCCGCTCGCCGCGGTATCCACACAGTAACCCTCGCCTTCCAGGAAGCGGCGCAGCAGTTCGCGCACCACGGCATCGTCGTCGATGACCAGTACACGGCCGGCGCTGCCGCGCGGTTTTCGCACGGTGTGCGCGGGACGCTGCACGGACATGCCGGTCACCTGGGCAGGGAGCTGCAAGGTGAAGGTCGAGCCGCGGCCGAGCTGGGAGGTGACGCGCACGTCGCCGTCCATCATTTCGCAGAAGCGGCGCGTGATGGTGAGGCCGAGGCCGGTGCCGCCGTACTTGCGGGTGGTGGAGGCGTCCGCCTGGGTAAAGGGCTGGAACAGTCTGGCCTGCTGCTCGGGGCCCATGCCGATGCCGGAGTCGGCCACCTCGAACTCGAGCCACTCCTGGCCGCTGCGGCGCAGACGCCGTTCGGCGCGCAGGCGCAGGGTGCCATGCTCGGTGAACTTGTTGGCGTTGGACAGCAGGTTGAACAGGGCCTGGCGCAGCTTGGTGAGGTCGGCGTGCATGCTGCCGATGTGCGGGTCCCAGTGCGTCTCCAGGGTGTTGCCGCCTTTCTCGATGAGCGGCGTCACCGTGGCGACCACGTCGCGCAGCATCTCGGCCACGTCGAAGGTCTCCAGGTGCAGGTCCATCTTGCCTGCCTCGATCTTGGACAGGTCGAGAATGTCGTTGATGAGGCCGAGCAGGTGGTTGCCGGCGGCGTGGATCTTCTGCAGGTCGGGGACGATGTCCGTGTAGCCGCCCTCGTCGGCCTCTTCGACCAGCATTTCGCTGTAGCCGATGATGGCGTTGAGGGGCGTACGCAGCTCGTGGCTCATGTTGGCCAGGAACTGGCTCTTGGCCTTGCTGGCCTCCAGGGCCTCATCGCGGGCGTTGGCCAGTTCAGCGGTGCGCTGGCGGACCAGTTCTTCCAGGTGATCAGCCAGCGCGCGCAGTTCTTCGTGGGCGTGGTCGGCCTCCTCGGCCATCTCGGCGGCCACCGCCTCGGCCTGCTGGCGGGCGGCGGTTTCCCTGGCCAGCTGGAGTTCAAGCTCGTGCTCGGTCACGGCGTCACTGGAAGGAGCGGAAGGGCCTGCTTTGTAACACGGGGACCGGGGGGGGTCAATTTGGCGCCCGGTGCGGTCAGGGGGTGAACACGCACAGCGGCACGTAGAGCTCCTCGGCGCTCAGTCCGCCGTGCACGCCGTGTTGGGCGAAGGCGCGTTCGCCGGCGAGGCGTTGGGTGATCACGTGGTTGTCACGCATCAGCAACAGGTAGTCGCCCACGCGATGGGGGAGTTGGGGGTGCACAGCGCCGCGGCCCAGCCAACCGGTTTCGAGCAGATGCGCGCGCGGGATGAGCTCGCAGCGGTCGGCCAGCGCGTGGGTGACATAGGCCTCGAACGCCTCGCGGCGGTCTGCGTGCGCGTAGGCGTAGGCGGCGCGCGGCTCACCGCAGAGCGGCAGGGAGAGACATTCGGCAACTGCCGGGTGCTCGGCGATGTCCAGGATGCGCTCCGGGGCAGAGTCGAGCATGCCGTGGTCGGCCGTGATCAGCAGCGCAACATCGAGGCCGGCAAGCCTATCGAGCAGCTGTTCCAGCGCCAGCTCCAGTTCTGCCAGCTTGCCGGCGCCGCCCGCGAGGCCATGGTGGTGGACCGCCCCATCGAACTCCGGCCAATACGCATAGGTCAGGCCGGGCCCGCGCGCCAGCGAGGCGAGCAGTGCCACCAGGCCGTCCAGATCGCGGTAGGCGTGGCGCTGGGCGGGGCCGGAGAGGGCTCGGCTGTAGGCGGAATCGGCAATGTAGAAGGGATTCACCACGTGTCCGGGTCGCGTCAGCCCTTCGAAGATGCTGGGGCAGGCCATGATGTCCCGCGGGGTGATGCCTGCCTCCGTGTAGGCCGCGCCGCCGTGGCGCGGTGTGAAAGGCAGTACGGTGGCGACACTGCCCAGTTCGCGCAGCCACGTGAACCATCCCGTCATGCCGTGCTGGGCGGGCGCCACGCCGGTATACAGGCTGGTGATGGCGCTCGCGGTGGTGGTGGGAAATACGGAGGTGAGGCGCGCCAGTTGGTTCCGTGCCAGCAGGCCGCTATACCCGCGGACGATCGCGTCGCCCACGCCATCGGCAATGAACAGAATGATGTGGCGCGCCCGCTGCACGGCGTGGGGCAGCGCCAGCGGCGCATAGCCGCGGTTGTCGGTGGCGCCGGCGATGGCGCGCAGCGATGCGGCGAGGTTGACCAGGCTGGCCTGATAGTCGGGTGCGTGCATGAGGGGTCCGTCAGGGGAAGTCTAGCCGGTGACTTTCGGCATGAATTCGCGCAGCATTGTGCCATGCGTTTTTTGCTCCTCATCGCCGTCCTCGTGGCCGCCCCCAGCGGCGCTGACACCGGCACGCTGCGCGCCGCCGCAGCAGGCGGCGATGCCTACGCCCAGCTCAACCTGGGGGCGGCGTACGACAATGGGCTCGGCGTAAAACCGGACCCGGCCCTGGCGCTCTACTGGTACCGCGCGGCGGCCGGGCAGGGCCTCGCCGAGGCGCAGTTCAATCTGGGGCACCTGCTGGTCTCGCTCGGCGAAACGGGTGAGGGAGCCCGCTGGCTCAGCGAAGCGGCGCAGCAGGGACTTGCGGATGCCCAGTACCTGGTGGGCGTGATGTATGCCGAGGGCACCGGGCTGCCCGTCGACACGGTGAAGGCGCTGGCCTGGCTGCGGCGCGCCGCCGCTCAGGAGCATGCGGAAGCACAGGCCTACCTGGAGGCGAGCTTTCCGCCGCCGTCGCCCTGATCGCTGTCGTGCACCAAAAAAGCGCACGCGGGCTTTAACCGTCAACAACACCGCGATATCCCCGGCACGCGGATTCCGGTAGAATCCGCCGCCATTTTCCTCCATTTCGGTAGCACCTTTGTGATCGAGAAACTTCGCAACATCGCCATCATCGCCCACGTGGACCACGGCAAGACCACGTTGGTCGATCAACTCCTCCAGCAGTCCGGTACGCTGGCCCGTGGCCAGGCCGCCGAACGCGTTATGGATTCCGGCGATATTGAGAAGGAACGCGGGATCACCATCCTGGCCAAGAACACGGCCATCGACTGGAACGGCTACCACATCAATATCGTCGACACCCCGGGCCACGCCGACTTCGGCGGCGAGGTGGAGCGCGTGATGTCCATGGTCGATTCCGTGGTGCTGCTGGTGGATGCGGTGGAAGGCCCCATGCCGCAGACACGCTTCGTGACCCAGAAGGCGCTGGCGCGCGGTCTGCGCCCCATCGTGGTCGTGAACAAGGTCGACCGCCCCGGCGCACGTCCCGATTGGGTCGTCGATCAAACCTTCGACCTCTTCGATCGCCTGGGCGCCACCGATGAACAGCTCGATTTTCCCATCGTCTACGCCTCCGGCCTGAACGGCTTCGCGGGCCTCAGCGCCGACGTGCGCGACGGCGACATGACCCCGCTGTTCGAGACCATCGTCAAGCACGTACCGGCGCCTGACGTAAATATCGACGGTCCGTTCCAGATGCAGGTCAGCTCGCTGGATTACAACAGCTACGTGGGCGTCATCGGCATCGGCCGCATCGCCCGCGGCAAGGTCAAGACCAACACCCCCGTGGTGGTGGTGGATCGCGAAGGCAAGCGCCGCAACGGCCGCGTGTTGCAGATCATGGGCTTCCACGGACTCGATCGCGTGGAAGTGTCCGAGGCCCGTGCCGGCGACATCATCGCCTTCACCGGCATGGAAGAGCTGAACATCTCCGACACCCTGTGCGACCCGCAGGCGGTGGAGCAGCTGCCGCCGCTCACCGTGGACGAGCCCACCGTGAGCATGACCTTCCAGGTGAACACCTCGCCCTTTGCGGGCAAGGAAGGCAAGTTCGTCACCTCGCGGCAGATCCGCGAGCGCCTGACGCGCGAACTGGTGCACAACGTGGCCCTGCGCGTGGAAGAGACCGACGACCCGGACAAGTTCCGCGTCTCCGGCCGCGGCGAGCTGCACCTGGGTATCCTCATCGAGAACATGCGCCGCGAAGGCTATGAGCTCGGCGTGTCGCGTCCCGAGGTGATCATCCGGGAAGTGGACGGCGAGAAGCACGAGCCCTTCGAACAGCTCACCGTGGACGTGGAAGAGCAGCACCAGGGCACGGTGATGGAGAAGCTGGGCACGCGCGGCGGCGACCTGAAGAACATGCTGCCGGACGGCAAGGGCCGCGTGCGCCTCGACTACATCATCCCCTCGCGCGGCCTCATCGGCTTCCGCACCGAGTTCCTCACCGCGACCCAGGGCACCGGCCTCATCTACAGCGTGTTCGACCACTACGGGCCCATGAAGCGCGGCACCTACGGCACCCGCATCAACGGTGTGCTCATCGCCAACGGCCTGGGTAAGGCCCTCGGCTATGCGTTGTTCAACCTGCAGGAGCGCGGCCGGTTATTCATCGGCCACGGCGACGAGGTGTACGAGGGCATGGTGATCGGTATCCACTCGCGCGACAACGACCTGGTGGTGAACCCCCTCAAGGGCAAACAGCTCACCAACGTGCGCGCCGCCGGCTCGGATGAAAACATCATCCTCACCCCGCCCATCCGCATGTCCCTGGAACAGTCCCTCGAATTCATCGACGAGGACGAGCTGGTGGAAGTCACCCCCGAATCCATCCGCATCCGCAAGAAGTACCTCAAGGAAAACGACCGTAAGAAGGCGGCGCGGGCGGAGTAAGGCAGAAGAATTAACACGGGGACACGGGGAACACGGGGGATTTCAAGTTCGGTTTGTGGCAGGTGTGCTTCCGCAGACCGACTCACCGGGCGCAGGCACTGGCGGCAAGAAATCCTTGTTTACCCCGTGTTCCCCGTGTTCCCCGTGTTATAGCTTTTTCTTCTTCACACAGAGGGAGGAACCGCCATGCCGCGCACGCTGTATCCGGAGATCCAGCCTTACGTGCAGCATTCGCTGGCCGTGGCGACGCCCCACGTGTTGCACGTGGAGGAGTGCGGCAATCCCCAGGGCCTGCCCGTGGTGTTCGTGCACGGCGGGCCGGGGGCGGGCTGCGAGCCTTGGCACCGGCGCTTCTTCGATCCGGCGCGCTATCGCATCGTGCTGTTCGACCAGCGCGGTTGCGGGCGCTCGGCACCCCACGCCGGCCTGGAGGCCAACACCACGCAAGACCTCGTGGCCGACATGGAGCGCATCCGCGAGCACCTGGGCATCGAGCGCTGGGTGGTGTTCGGCGGCTCCTGGGGCTCCACGCTCGGTCTTGTCTACGCGGAAACCCATCCCGAGCGCGTGCTCGCCCTGGTGCTGCGCGGCATCTTCCTGTGCCGTCCCCACGAGATCGCCTGGTTCTACCAAGAGGGCGCCAGCCGCCTGTTCCCTGAGCACTGGCAGCACTATCTCGCCCCGATTCCGGCCGAGGAGCGCGGCGAGTTGCTGCATGCCTACCACCGGCGCCTCACCAGCGACGACGAGGTGACCCGTATGGCCGCCGCCAAGGCTTGGTCCATCTGGGAGGGCTCCACCGCCACCCTGCGCCCCAACAAGTCGGTGATCGATCACTTCGCCGATCCCTACACCGCCTTGTCCCTGGCGCGCATCGAGTGTCATTACTTCGTGCACGACAGCTTCCTGCGCCCCAACCAGATCCTGGCGGACGCCCATCACCTGAAGGACATCCCGGGGGTCATCGTCCACGGCCGCTACGACGTAATCTGCCCGGTGGAAAACGCCTGGCAGTTGCACCAGGCCTGGCCAGGCGCCGAGCTGCGCATCATCCCGGACACCGGGCATTCCGCCGCCGAGCCGGGCAACACCAGCGCCCTGGTGGAGGCCACCGACGCCTTCGCCGATCGCTTCGCATGATCGGCCTGTTGCAACGGGTCAGCGAGGCCCGCGTGGAGGTCGCCGGCGAGGTGGTGGGCGAGATCGGCCGCGGCCTGCTGGTGCTGCTGGGCGTGGAACAGGGCGATGGCCGCCCCCAGGCCGACCGTCTGCTGGAACGGCTGCTGGGATACCGGGTCTTTCCGGATGCGGCAGACCGCATGAACCTGAGCCTGCGCGACGTGCAGGGCGGGCTGCTGCTGGTGCCGCAGTTCACCCTCGCCGCCGACACCGCCAAGGGCATGCGCCCGAGTTTCACGCCCGCCGCCGAGCCGGCCGACGGCCAACACTGGTTCGACTACGTACTTGCCCAGGCACGCGCAAGCCACGGGCCGGTCGCAAGTGGGCGGTTCGGGGCCGACATGCAGGTCCATCTCGTCAATGACGGCCCGGTGACCTTCTGGCTGCGGGTGCCGCCGGGCTGAGACCGCCTATTACCGTCCCGCGTCCAGGCAAACACGCGTAGAATGCCCCGATCAGCTTGAGGTCGGCTTTTCCTTGCGGGCCGGCCATGAACGGGGGAAACGCGCATGTCGCACGAGATTTCGGAGCAGGATAAGAAGCGGGCACGTCAGCCGCACGAACTGTTCCTTATCAACCTGATCACCAATCACATCCTGTTGTTTGCCGCGGCGCTGGGCGTGGCCACGTCGTATCCGCTGCTATTGCTGCCCATCTTCATCGCCTCGGCGAGTGTGCTCAGCTACACGCTGGTGCGTGCACGGCGTTCGCTGCACGCCGATCCCTGGTTCGTGGCCGGCCATTGGCAGGTAGCCGCACGCCGCAGCCGGATGTTTCTGATCATGCTGGCGGCGGTGTCCGTCCTCGTCGCCGTGATCCTGCTGCTTGCCGGCGGCGACCCCAAACCGCAGCACTGGGCCATCCTCGGCGCCACCATTTTGCCGGTGATGGTGACCGTGCTGGTGTTGATCATCCTGGAGACCGACGCCATGCAACAGGCGACCCACGGTCACATGCCTCAGTGGGTGCATGAACGTCTGCCGCAGCCGCAGGTGGAGGCCGCCTGACATGGAAAAGCGCATCATCCTGGGCGTGCTGGGATTCGTGGTTCTCGCCTTCGTGCTCGGCGTGTTCCTGCCCGCACTGTTGGTGGACCCGGAGCCGGCCCGCGATCTGCCCTGGCAGATCGAGAAGACGGCCACGGGAAACACCCGGGTCTTCGGCATCACCCTTGGGGAGAGCACGCTGACCGAGGCCGAGCGCGCACTCAGGCATGCCGCGGAAGTGACCCTGTTCAATGCCCCGAGTGGGGAGCGCGTGGTGGAGGCCTACGTCGATCAGGTAACCCTGAGCGGTCTGTCCGCCAAGGCCGTGCTCGGCGTGGATGTGCCCGAGGCGTGGCTCGAACCCATGTACGAACGCGGCATTCGCGCCAGCCGCATGGGCAGTGGTGAGCAGAAGGTGACGCTCGCACCGGAGGATTTGGCCAAGGTGCGCGACCTGCCGGTAAACAGCATCACCTACATGCCGTCCGTCAATCTGTCGCCTGAACAGGTGGAAAAGCGCTTTGGCGTCCCTGCCGAGCGTCGGCGCGAGACCGGCGATGAACCGGTGGAGCATTGGCTTTATCCCGAGCTCGGTCTCGACGTGGCTATCAGCGAGCGCAAGAAGGAAGTGTTGCAGTACGTGTTGCCCACCGAGTTCGGGCGCCTCGCGCGCCCACTTCAGGATGTGCCGGTGGTGCGCTAGCGCGCCACTGTCGCTGCACGTACCAAGACGACACGCCCACGGGATCGGCGGGCCTGATTCTTCTCGGGTGCGGGCGAGCTTCCGCTCACGAACAGCACGGCCGGAAGTCGCGAGCAGAAGCTCGCTCCCACGGGTGAAATCTGTTCAAGGGCCAACCCACCGTAGGAGTGGGCTCAGCCCGCGAGTTTGCCGTGAGTTCTCACGCACCGCCCAGGCTGCGCCGATTTTTTTCTCGGGTGGGAGCGCGCTTCCGCTCGCGAACAGCACGGCCGGAGGTCGCGAGCAGAGCCCGCTCCCTCAGGGGGCAATCAGCCCGATGTGCACCCGCAGGGGATTGCCCGCGTGGCCGCTCAATCCTCGTCCGCGTCGGGCCAGTTGGGATTGGCCTTTTTCTTGGCGGGCGGGGTGAGCGGCTCGTCCTCATCGAGCAGGATGCGGTGGGCCTCGCCTTCGAAGTCTTCGTACTGTCCCTTCTTGACCGCCCATACCAGAATGCCGACCAGCGCCAGGCCGAGCACGATCATGGCCGGGATCAGCGTGTAGATCACTTCCATTACTTCACCTCCAGCGGGCGCGTTGCGGGCTCCGCCTGCCTGGCCTGGTCGGCCTGTTGCCGGAACAGGGTGCGAATGCGCGCGGCATTGCCGATGACGAACAGCGAGCTGAACGGCATTGCGATGGCCGCGAACAAGGGCGTGATGAACGCCGCCATGGCGAGCGGGATCATCACCGCGTTGTAGAGCAGGGATGCGGTGATGTTTTGCTTGATGGTGCGCAGCGTGCGCTGCGACAGCCGGATGGCCAGACGCACCTTGTCGAGTTCGTTGGACACCAGCACGATATCGGCGCTTTCCACGGAAACGTCCGTACCGGAGCCGATGGCGATGCCCACGTTGGCGCGGGTCAGGGCGGGGGCGTCGTTGACCCCGTCGCCCACCATGGCCACGTAGTCCCCGCGCGCCTGCAATTCGGCAATGACGCGGTCCTTGTCCTCGGGCAGCACTTCGGCGATCACATGCATGCCGCCAAGGCGCGCCGCCACGCTCTCCGCCACGGGGCGGCGATCGCCGGAGAGTAGCGTCATGCGGATACCGGACGTGCGCAGGTTTTCCACCAGCGCCGGCGCATCGGCCCGCAGCACGTCGGTGATGCCGAGCACGCCTTGGCACTGCCCGCCCACGGCGATGAAGATGCTGGTGGTGCCCTCCGCCTCCCACTGGCGGACCGCGTCCTTGAAGGCCTCACCGCCCGTCACGCCGTTTTCGATGAGCCATTTTTCCGTGCCGATGACCACGCTAGCCTCACCGAGCCGGGCGCGTACGCCGAGCCCAGGCACGTTTTCGAAGTCCGAGACCTCGGGAAGAGCGAGGCCACGTGCCTTGGCGGCGGCCAGCACCGCGCGGCCAATGACGTGTTCGGAAAAACGCTCGACCGCCGCGGCCAGGGCGAGCAGGTGGTCCGCCTCCTGGCCCGGTGCGGTGGCCGTCTCGGTGACACGCATGCGACCCTCGGTGAGGGTGCCCGTTTTGTCGAACACTACGTGGTCGACCTTGGACAGGGTTTCGAGCACGGCGCCGTTCTTCACCAGGATGCCGTGGCGGGCGCCCAGCCCGGAAGCGACCGCGATGGCCATGGGCGTGGCGAGGCCGAAGGCACACGGGCAGGTGATGATGAGCACGGAGGTTGCGGCCATCAGCGCAACCTCGAAGTCGGTCCCCACCCAGAACAGGAAGGTCACCGAGGCGAGCGCCAGGGTGACGAACACGAACCAGGGTACGATGCGATCGGCGGTGCACTGGATCGGCGCCTTGGAGGCCTGGGCCTCCTCCACCAGCTGAATGATGCGGCCGAGTGCGGTGTTTCGCAGGGTCGCTTCCACGCGTACGGTCAATGCGCCGCTCTGATTCAGGGTGCCCGCGGAGACCTTGTCCCCGATGCTCTTGGTCACAGGCACAGATTCGCCGGTGAGCATGGCCTCGTTGACCGCGCTGCGCCCATCCTGAACCACGCCGTCGACGGCGATCTTGTCGCCCGGGCGCACCAGCACCAGCTCACCCACCTTCACTGCGCGGATGGGCACCATCTCTTCCCGGCCTTCGCGCAGCACGGTAGCGCCCTTGGGTTGTAGGTCGAGCAGGCGCTGCGTGGAGGCCACTGCCTGGCGCCTGGACAGGCCTTCCAGGTAACGGCCGATGAGAATGATGAACAGGAAGTTCACCACCGTGTCGTAGTACACCTCGCCCGTGGTGCTGCCCGTGAGGGTGATGTAGAGCGAATAGAGGAAGGTGACCGTGGCGCCGAGGGCGATGGGTAGATCCATGGTGGGGTGGCGGTTGCGCAGCCCGGTCCACGCACCCTTGAAAAACGGCCAGCCGGAGTACAGCAAGGTGGGCAGCGCGAGCACCAGGCCAACCCAGTGGAACAGGCTGCGGAACTCGTCCTGGGAGGCGCCCGAATAGAGGGCGATGGACGTCCACATGAGGTTGGACGCGGCGAAGGCCGCGAAGGCCATGCGGAACAGCAGGTCGCGATCCTGCTTCTTCAGGCGTCCTTCCGCGGCTTCCGGGTCGTAAGGTACCGCGGAATAACCGATGTCGCCGAGGCGCTGGATGATGGTGGAGAGCTTGACGCGGTCACCGTCCCAGCGCACCTGCACGCGTTTGCCGCTGAGGTTGACCTGTGCCCCTAGAATCCCGGGCATCTGTCCGAGGGTGCGTTCGATGAGCCATACGCAGGCGGCGCAGTGAATGCCTTCCACCAGCAGGTGAATGCTGCGCTCGGCGCCTGCCCGGGTGATGAACTCTTCCTGGACCTCTGTGAGATCGTACAGCGCCACGTCCCTGGGGGGCGGTGGCGGCGGCGCGAGCAACGTGCCGTCCGGCGTGCGCTGATAGAAACCTTCGAGTCCCGAATCGTAAATAAACTTGCAGACGGACTGACAGCCGATGCAGCAGAACGGGCGCTGCTGCCCGTCGATGGTCTCCGCGAAGGCTTCGCCTTCGGGAACGGGCAACCCGCAGTGGAAACAGCTTTGAGACGAAGATGCCGCGGCGGCGGGGTCAGTTCGCGTCGACGAAGACATTGCGCGCTATCTGGTAGCTGTGCCCACCTTGCTTGACCTCGACGAGCAAATCCCATTTGCCCTTCAGCGCAAACTGCAGATCACCGACGTAATGGCCGCCGCTGACTTCCGCGAGCGGCATGGTGAAATCCGCATCGGCGTCGGAGGGACGGAAGGCATGTACGGTGACATCCGCGCCAGCGAGCGGCAGCCCCACCTTGTCCGCTACCTGGAGGCGAAATGCCGCAGGACGTTGCAGCACGATGCGCTCGGGCACGTCGAGGGCGAGTTCCCAGCCGAGTGCAGTACGTGACGCAATGCGTTGCTGCACGGTACGTTCGTAGCTGCGGCCTTGTTCGTAATAATCCTTGGAAACCAGTCCCGGATTGGTGATGAACGCCATGGAGATCATGAAGATGTTCACGCCGAGCACCACGGCGACGAGGGCGAGCCATCCGAGCACCCAGGGATTGCGCAATGCGCGCTTGCTGGATTGGGAAATCCCCTTGTGCAAAACGTCGATGCTCTCGCTCATGACGGCTCTGACCCTCGTCTTCGATGGCTGTACGGACCGGCTTAGGGTCCGAAGATTACGCTCTCCCGTTCACTCGCCAGGGATGGATCGTCATTGGCGAGGATGCGGAAAATGACCGGCGTGGACTCGCTCTGCAGTTGATTCCTCGGCACCCGCACGTAAACGGTGTGGGGCGTGATGTCGCCCGGCCGCAACTCCACCTCACCGCCGCCGACCAGCTGCAGCTGATCCGGTCCTTCCGCGGTCAAGGTGACGCGGACGGGCTGGTCGGTCTTGTTGAGAATTTTCAAATAGTACTTGTTCTGGATCGAACCGTCACTCTGTTGCACGAACAGCGGCTGGCGTTCGTGCAGCACTTTGAGCTCGATGCCCGCCAGATTCGACAAGCCATACAAAATGCCGCTCGCGGCCAGCGTGAGGATGGTGACGTACACCAGCACGCGCGGGCGCTTGAACAGGGGAATGGCCGGCGTGCCCTCCAGCTCGTCGAAAGAGGCGTAGCGGACCAGCCCAAGCGGCTTGTCGATTTTCTGCATGACCGCATCGCAGGCGTCGATGCACAGACCGCAGGTGATGCAGCCTTCCTGCTGTCCGTCGCGGATGTCGACGCCGGTGGGGCAGACCGCGAGGCATTGGCCACAGTCGATGCAATCGCCTTTATCGGGGTCATGGGCACCCTTCTTCATCTTGCCGCGCGGTTCGCCGCGGGTCCGGTCATAGGCGGGCAGAATGGTTTCACGGTCGTACATCACGCCCTGGATACGGGCATAGGGGCACAGCCAGAAGCACACCTGCTCACGCATGAAACCGGCCAGGCCATAGGTGCCGACGGTGAATAGTGCGAGCACGATCCAGGCGACCGACGGTGCGGTCAGGGTGAGATAGCCCTGCCACAGTTCATACGCGTCGGTGAACCAGGCCGCGAAGGATACGCCGGTCATCATGGAGACGACGAGCCAGGCGGCGTGCTTCGGTACCTTGACCTTGAGCTTCTCGAAGGTGAGTGGCGCCTTGTCCAACTTGCGGCGCTGCGCGGGATTGCCTTCGATCTTGTCCTCGATCCAGGTGAACACGTCGGTCCAGATGGTCTGGAAACAGAAATAGCCGCAGAAGACGCGGCCTGCAATGGACGTCACCACCGCGAGCAAAATCGCAAAGAACAGCAGCGTCAGGGACAACATCCAGATGTCCTGAGGCATGATGGTGATGTCGAAGATATGAAACTTGCGGTTGGGGATGTCGAGCAACACCGCCTGACGGTCGCCCCAACGAAGATAAGGGCCGAGGAAGAAAATCAACCACGTCGAGGCGGTGAGCCATTTGAAGGTTCGGAATTTGCCTGGCATGCGCTTGGCGTGGATGGTCTCGCCGCCAGTATTCACATGCCAAACGCTGGATTCGGCATACAACTCGTCGACCCGATCTTGACGGGTCACGTTGTCGGTTTCAGTAGTCACACTTCCCTCCCAAACGCCTGCTGGACCTCGCGAAAATATCCCGGCATCTGCGTAGCTTGTGGTTGTTCACTGCATGGCCGCGAATATTAGCACGGGCTGATGAACGACTGAAATGCGAATGCGCACTGCCCGGTCGCATGACTGCATGTTAGAAATGAAGAGGGGGCATTGCTGCCCCCTCTGTTTTGCTCCCTTGCAGGAACACATTCCGCTTTTTACTTCTTGTTCATCAGATTGCGGACTTTGATGGCAAGGTAAACCATCATGACGACCATGAAGGCTACAGACAGGTAAGCACTCAGTTCTACCCAATCCATTTTTACACCCCTTTAGTTTGGCGGGAGGCCGCATGGCCTAAGGCCATGCGGTCCCGATGACGCTGAAGGTTTACAGGCGTACGGATTACTTGCCACCGCCGAGCTGATGCACATAGACCGCCAGCTTCTTGAGGTCGGTCTCGCTCAGCTTGGTGTTGCCGAAGGTGGGCATCACGGCATTGCGCGATTCCTTGTCGGACGGATCGTTCACACCATGAGCAATGGTGTACTTGATGCCGTCGACGGTGCCGCTGAAGCGCCAGATACCGTCGGTCAGGTTGGCGGAACCGAGGGCCTGCATGCCCTTGCCGTCCATGCCATGGCACGCGAAGCAGCCCTTCTCCATGAACAGCGGGGTGGAGGCGGGCTGGCCCTGCGCAATGGCGTTGGCGAGCTGGTCGATCTCGGCTTCGGACAGCTCTACGCCACCCTTCGCCGGCATCATGCCCATACGGCCATTGGTGATGGAGGCCTGGATGGTGTTGATGTCACCGCCGTACAGCCAGTCGTCGTCAGCCAGTACGGGGTAGTTCGGGCCACCCTGACCGCCACCGCCGTGGCAGGCGGCGCAGTTGTCGCCGAACAGCACCTTGGCGGACTTGACGGTGTAGTCGCGCAGTTCCTGGTCACCCAGGATACCGGCGACATCAACGCTCACCAGGCGCTCCTCGTACTTGGCGCGCACGGCTTCGATGGCCTTGAGGTCCTGCTTGTACTCGCCAATCTGCGTCCAGCCCAGGAAGCCCTTGGTGTAGCCGGAAAGGCTGGGCCACATGGGGTAGAACACGCCGTAGAGTACGACCAGCAGCCAGCTGGCATGCAGGCCGATCATCCACCACTTCGGCGGCGGATTGACGAGCTCCGCCAGATTGTCATCCCACACGTGCCCGGTGGTGGGCACCTGGTACGGGTTAGATTTGTCGGTCATTTGCTTTCTCCGTATCCGCGTCTATCGGTTCAAGACGCTGTGACTCGAACTTTGCTTTGTTCTTGGGGTGGAACACGTACACATAGGCGAAGACCATCAGGCAGAAAATGCCCACCGTGACAGTCAGACCAATCCAATCGTGCAGCGTCATCGCTGCCCAATCGGTGTGGAAGTATTCCTGGAGATTACTCACGGTAATCCACACCCTCTTCGAACGTCACCATGGTGCCGAGGACCTGCAGGTAGGCCACGACGGCCTCCATTTCGGTCTTGCCGGCAACGGTCGCCTTGGCGGCGGTGATGTCGTCGGCCGTGTAGGGCACGCCGACCATCTTCATGGCGTTCATGGCCTTGACCACGTGATCACCGTCGACCTTGTTGGCATCGAGCCACGGATAGTTGGGCATGACGGACTCCGGTACCACCGAGCGCGGGGCGCGGAGGTGACGGATGTGCCAGTCATCGGAGTACTTGCCGCCCACGCGGGCCAGGTCCGGACCGGTACGCTTGGAACCCCACTGGAAGGGGTGGTCGTACATGGACTCGGAGGCCAGCGAGTAGTGGCCATAGCGCTCCTTCTCGTCACGGAACGGACGGATCATCTGCGAATGGCAGGTGTAGCAGCCTTCGCGCAGATAGACGTCACGACCGGCAAGTTCCAGAGCGGTGTAGGGGCGCACGCCGTCACCGGCATTCCAGTCAGCCAGGGTCTGGCCGGCCTGACGCTGCCACACCACTTCGGGGTGGTTGTTATGCTCCATGGTGTCCTTGATGAAGAACAGCGGCACGATTTCCACGAGACCGCCGACCGACAGGAGCACCATCAACAGGACCAGCATAACGAAGACGTTACGCTCGGCCTTGTCTTGAAGCTTGGTCGAATGAATCTGATCAGCCATTGTTGTCTACTCCTTCGTCTCAGGCGGCGGCAGCGGCCGTGCGGACGCTACGGGTAGCGGCCACGCGGATGGTCATGACGGTGTTGTAGAGCATCACGACGGCGCCGGCCCAGTAGATGAGGCCACCGATGGCACGCATGGCGTAGTACGGGTGCATGGCAGCAACGGATTCGGCGAAGGTGTAGGTCAGGGTGCCGAACTCGTCGTAGTCACGCCACATCAGGCCCTGCATGATGCCGGACACCCACATGGCGGTGATGTAAACCACGGCGCCGATGGTGGCCATCCAGAAGTGCAGGTTCACCAGCTTGGCGCTGTACATCTCGGTGTTCCACAGCTTCATCACCAAGTGGTACAGGGCGCCGGCGGCGACCATCGCCACCCAACCCAGGGCGCCGGAGTGCACGTGGCCCACGGTCCAGTCGGTGTAGTGCGACAGGGCGTTGACGGTCTTGGACGACATGACCGGACCTTCGAAGGTGGACATGGCGTAGAAGGCCAGGGACATGATGAGGAAGCGCAGCACGTAGTCGGTGCGGAGCTTATCCCAGGCACCCGAGAGGGTCATCATGCCGTTCACGGCGCCACCCCAGGACGGGATGATCATGGCAAGCGACACGGCGGCACCCAGCGAACCGGTCCAGTCAGGCAGCGCGGTGTACTGGAGGTGGTGCGCACCCAGCCACACGTAGCCGAACATCAGGGCCCAGAAGTGGATGACGGACAGGCGGTAGGAGAACACCGGACGACCGGCCTGCTTCGGCACGAAGTAGTACATGATGCCGAGGAAGCCCGCGGTCAGGTAGAAGCCCACCGCGTTGTGGCCCCACCACCACTGGATCATGGCGTCCTGCACACCGGAGAAGATGGAGTAGGACTTGGTGAGGCTGACGGGGATGGCGAGGCTGTTCACCACGTGCAGGTAGGTGATCATCACCATCATGCCCATGAAGAACCAGTTCGACACGTAGATGTGCGAGGTCTTGCGGTTCGCCACGGTCATCACGAAGTTGAACGCGAAGGACAGCCACACGACGGCGATCATGATGTCGATCCACCACTCGAGCTCGGCGTACTCCTTGCCTTGGGTCATGCCCAGCGGCAGGGTGATGACGGCCAGCACGATGATGAGGTTCCAACCCCAGAAGGTGAACCAGCCCATGGCGCTGCTCCATAGCCGCGCACCGCAGGTGCGTTGCACGGAGTAGAACGCTGTGGCCATGAGGGCACAGCCGCCGAAGGCGAAGATGACTGCATTGGTATGCAGCGGACGCAGACGGCCGAAGGACAGTTCCGCCAGATCAAAATTGAGGAACGGCCAGGCCAACTCGGATGCGACGTATACACCCACCAGGGTGCCTACGACCAGATAGACGATCGCCGCGACGGTAAACCATCTGACGACGTCAAAGTCGTATTTCTTGTCTACTTGTGCTTCCACGAGTAGTTCTCCTCTCTTTGCCAATAGTTACTTGCCAAGCTGCTCCCGCCACAATCGGGGTTGAAGATCGTGGCGGCAAACCCCATTTCCGAGCAGTGCCCGGATCCTACCCCCTGTACCACCATTTAGGTAGCGGCGTACTCCTTATTTTCGTGTTGCATTCCCTGGCGGATTCGGTCTTTGCTCAGTTGCATCGCACATGCAATTCGGCACGCTCGCGCGCGAGTCGGACGGCAGCGTGGCGCAACAGGGAAAGATCGAAAGAAGCGTGGTGCCTGACGCGAGGAGGGCGGTGGTCAATGCGATGGGGTATCGGCATGCAGCAGCACCTTGATGTGACGCCACGACTGGTTTCGTGACGTACGCGGCGCATACTAGCCAGCCCCAATATGAAGAAACATTGATATTCGTCAAACAAGCAGGTAATTCCCACACAGGGAAAACCAACGGTTTTGCTTAGGTTATCAGGCCCGCGAGAGGCGTGGAGGGGCTGGGCGAACGTTGGTGGCGAGGGCGCGCAGCCGCGGCAGGTCGAGTATGCGGATGTGCTTGCGCTGGACCGTCAGCAGGCCCTCTTCCTGGAACCGCGTGAACAGGCGGCTCACGGTTTCCACGGCGAGGCCCAGGTAGTTGCCGATGTCGTTGCGCGACATGCTGAGGTGAAACTCGGAGACCGAGAAGCCGCGCTGCCGGTAGCGATCCGAGAGGCTGATGAGCAGCGCGGCCAGGCGCTCTTCCGCGCTCTTCTTGCCGAGCAGCATCAACAGTGACTGGTCATGGAGGATTTCCTTGCTCATCACCTTGAGAAGTTGGTGCTGCAGGCTGGGGACCTGCTCACTCAGCTGCTCCAGCTCGTCGAAAGGGATCTCACATACGCTGGAGGTCTCCAGGGCCTTGGCGGCGCAGGGGTGGTATTCGGCGGTAATGGCGGCGAGACCGAGCAGTTCGCCCGGGAGATGAAAACCGATGACCTGCTCGTGGCCGTCCTCGGTGGGGGCGTAGGTCTTGATGGACCCCGAGCGCACGGCATAGATGGCCTGGAAGCGGTCGCCCACCTGGAACAGGTGCTCGCCACGCCGCACCGGGCGCTTGCGCCGGATGATCCGGTCCAGCAGCTCCAGATCCTCATCGCCGATGCCGACGGGCAGGCAAAGCTGAAAAAGGTTGCAGTCCTTGCAGGCAACCTTGATCTGCGTCAGCGAAATGATTTTGCTGGGGTCTTCGCCTCCCATCGGGCCCGTCCGTGCAGGTGGAGAGGGCAATCCTCTTATATGTCACCGGGACTTGCAAGGCTATGTTCAACAGAAGCCTCAGGATCAGGTATCCTAGGCGCCGCTTTTGTCCCGCGCCGCGGGATGCGAGGAACCGTCATGGCAGCGCGTAGGGCGTCCGTAGCCCGTAACACTCTGGAAACCCAAGTCGAGGTCGACCTCGATCTGGACGGCAGCGGCCGTTCGGAACTGGCCACCGGACTGCCCTTTTTCGAGCATATGCTCGACCAGGTGGCACGCCATGGCTTGCTCGACCTGCGCATCAGTGCGCGTGGCGACCTGCATATCGATGCCCATCATACGGTGGAGGACATCGGCATCACCCTCGGCCAGGCGTTTGCCCAGGCGGTGGGCGACAAGAAGGGCATTTGCCGCTACGGGCATGCCTACGTGCCGTTGGATGAGGCCCTGTCGCGCGTGGTGATCGACCTCTCGGGGCGCCCGGGTCTTGAGTTCCAGGCGGAGTTTCATCGTGCGCGCATGGGCGACTTCGAGTCCGACCTGGTGCGCGAATTTTTCCAGGCCTTCGTGAACCATGCCCAGGTGACACTGCACGTGGATTGCCTGCGTGGACGCAACGACCATCATGTGGCGGAAACCCTTTTCAAGGCCTTTGGCCGGGCGCTGCGCATGGCCCTGCAGCCCGATGAGCGGATGGCTGGGCAGATGCCGTCCACCAAAGGCACTCTTTAAACAGATCTTCGAACCTTCGCGGTCTTTCTCATGAGCTCCGTCGCCGTCATCGACTATGGCATGGGCAACCTGCATTCGGTGGCCAAGGCCCTCGAACACACGGGTTGTGTGGATCGGGTGGTGGTCACCCATGAGGCGGAGCTCATCCGTCGCGCCGACCGTGTGGTATTACCCGGGGTGGGCGCCATCCGCGACTGCATGGCCGAACTGCGCCGGCTGCATCTCGACGAACTGGTGCACGAGGTGGTGCAGACCAAGCCCTTCCTCGGCGTATGCGTGGGCATGCAGGCCCTCATGGACTGGAGCGCCGAGAACGACGGCACCCCCTGCCTGGGCCTGTTCCCGGGACGTGTGGAGTATTTCGGCGCCAATCTGCGCGACCCGCACACCGGCGCCAGCCTGAAGGTCCCGCACATGGGCTGGAATCAGGTCCACCAGCGCGGCGAACACCCCCTGTGGAAGGGTATCGCCCAGGACACGCGCTTTTATTTCGTGCACAGCTACTGCGTGCAGCCCGCCGATGCCCCGTTCGTCGCGGCGAGCGCCAGCCACGGTATGACTTTCGCCGCGGCAGTGGCCCGTGGCAATATCTTCGCCACCCAGTTCCATCCCGAGAAAAGCCACACCGCGGGACTGACCTTGTATGCCAATTTCCTGCGCTGGGACGGTCAGTCCTGACGCGCGCCGAACCACTGTTAGAGGAAGCACTTCCATGCTGTTGATCCCCGCCATCGACCTGAAGGACGGCAAGTGTGTGCGTCTGCGCCAGGGCCGCATGGAGGATGCCACGGTGTTTTCGGACGATCCCGTGGCGGTCGCCAAGCGTTGGGTGGATGCCGGTGCGCGTCGGCTGCATCTGGTCGATTTGAACGGCGCGTTCGAGGGCAAGCCGGTGAACCGTGCGGCCATCGAGGCCATCTGCCGGAGCTTTCCGGAACTGCCCATCCAGGTCGGCGGCGGCATCCGTGAGGAGGAAACCGTTGAGGCCTACCTGGAGCTGGGCGTCCAGTACGTGATCATCGGCACCAAGGCGGTCAGTGCCCCCCATTTCGTCCAGGACCTGTGCCTGAATTTCCCCGGTCACATCATCGTGGGCCTGGACGCGAAAGAGGGCAAAGTGGCGGTGGACGGCTGGTCCAAGCTCTCCAGGCATGACGTCATCGACCTTGCCCGGCATTTCGAGGATGATGGCGTATCGGCCATCGTCTATACCGACATCGGCCGCGACGGCATGATGAGCGGCGTGAACGTCGAGGCTACGGTGCGCCTCGCCGAGTCCGTGCAGATCCCCATCATCGCCTCCGGCGGCATCACCAATCTGGAAGACATCCGCAAGCTGTGCGAAGTGGCGGACGCCGGGATCACCGCCGCCATCACCGGCAGGGCCATCTACGAAGGCACCCTCGACTTCGCCGAAGGCCAGCGCCTTGCGGATGAACTCTGCCGATAATGAAAACGGTCCGCAGGAATTGCCAATCAACGCAGATCGCGTGAGCGGTGACATGATGCGGGCGCCTCTTCAGACATTTGCGTCCATTCGCGGTCATTTGCGGACTTAGAAACCATGGGCCTCGCCAAACGCATCATTCCATGCCTGGACGTGGACAACGGTCGGGTGGTCAAGGGCGTCCAGTTTGTCGACATACGCGATGCGGGTGATCCGGTGGAGATCGCACGCCGCTACGACGAGCAGGGCGCCGACGAGATCACCTTCCTGGACATCACCGCCAGCGCCCACGAGCGCGAGACCATGGTGCAGGTGGTGGAGCAGGTGGCCGGCCAGGTCTTCATCCCGCTCACCGTGGGCGGCGGTATTCGCACCAGCGCCGACGTGCGCCGCATGCTCAATGCCGGCGCCGACAAGGTGGCCATCAACACTGCCGCCGTATTCAATCCCGAATTCGTGAAAGAGGCCTCGGATCGTTTCGGCGCCCAGTGCATTGTCGTCGCCATCGACGCCAAGCGCGTCAGCGCCGATGGCGAGCCGAACCGCTGGGAGATCTTCACCCACGGCGGCCGCAAGCCCACCGGTCTCGATGCCGTGGAATGGGCGCAGAAAATGGTCGCGTACGGGGCGGGCGAGATCCTGCTCACCAGCATGGACCGCGACGGCACCAAGGTCGGTTTCGACCTGGACCTGACTCGCGCCGTGAGCGACGCCGTGCACGTACCCGTGATCGCCTCGGGCGGCGTGGGCAATCTGGATCACCTGGTCGACGGCATCATCAAGGGGCACGCCGAGGCCGTGCTCGCTGCGAGCATTTTTCACTTCGGCGAATACACCGTCGAACAGGCCAAACGCCGCATGGCCGAGGCTGGCATCGAAGTGCGTTTGTAGCGGAATGAAAAGAAGTCAACGCAAAGGCGCGAAGGGCGCAAAGAACGCGAAGGGGACAATATGAGAAGCTTCCAATCCGAATCTTTGTGTCCTTGGCGCCCTTTGCGTCTTTGCGTTGAGGTCTTCTGCGGATGACCTGGCTGGACGAGATCAAGTGGACCGAGGACGGGCTGGTGCCCGTCATCGCCCAGGAGACCGGCTCCGGGCGGGTGCTCATGTTCGCATGGATGAACCGCGAATCCCTGGAGCGCACGGTGGCCGAGGGGCGTGCGGTGTACTGGTCGCGCTCGCGCGGCAAGCTCTGGCCCAAGGGCGAGGAATCGGGGCACGTGCAGCGCGTGGTCAGCCTGCGCCTGGACTGTGACGCCGATGTACTGCTCATGGAAGTGGAGCAGCTGGGCGGCATCGCCTGCCATACCGGCCGACACAGCTGCTTTTACCGGGAACTGCGTGACGGGCAATGGGTGGAAACCGACCCGGTGCGCCGTCGCCCTGATGAGATCTACCGCAAGACATGAACGACATCCTCTCCCGCCTTGACGTTGTGCTCGCGGAGCGCAAGCAGGCCGACCCCGAGTCCTCCTACGTGGCCAAGTTGTACGCCAAGGGTCTGGATTCCATACTGAAGAAGGTCGGCGAAGAGGCCACCGAAACGGTGATTGCCGCCAAGGGCGGTGACAAGGGCCAGGTGATCTACGAAACCGCCGACCTGTGGTTCCACACCCTTGTGATGCTCAAGCACCTCGACCTGGGTCCGCAGGACGTGCTGGACGAGCTGGCGCGCCGCTTCGGGCTGTCGGGCATCGAGGAAAAAGCCAGCCGAGGCCAGTGATGACCGATTGCATCTTCTGCCGCATCGCCGCCGGCGAGATCCCGGCGCGCAAGGTCTTCGAGGACGAACACTTCATCGCCTTTCACGACCTGCATCCCAAAGCGGCCGTGCACCTGCTGGTGATCCCGCGCAAGCACATCGCCAGCCTGGCCGAACTGGCGCCGGGTGACGAGGGTCTGATGGGACAGATGATGCGGCTGTTGCCGCAGCTTGCCAGCGATCAGGGCCTGGACGGGTTCCGCACGGTCATCAATACCGGCCGCAGCGGCGGCCAGGAAATCTTTCACCTTCACATCCATCTGCTCGGCGGCGAAGGGCTGCCGGGATTCTGATAACGGGGAGTACAGCAATGGGTATCAGCATTTGGCAGCTTCTGATCGTCCTGGCCATCATCGTGCTGCTGTTCGGCACCAAGAAGCTGCGCAATATCGGTTCGGACCTGGGCGGCGCCATCAAGAGCTTCCGCGGTGCCATGCGCGAGGGCGAGGTCGAGGAGCAGAAGTCGGCCGAGGCCCAGGCCAACCTGCCCAAGAACGAAGGCACGGTCATCGAAGGCCAGGCCACCCGCGAGAAGGACAAGGCCTGATCCGAAGGGTCTGCCAGCGGGCCTCAGCCTAGCGTACGGGGACACACGCCATGTTCGATGTGGGATTTTGGGAATTGGTGGTGATTGGCATCGTGGCGCTGATCGTCATCGGCCCTGAGCGCCTGCCGGGCGTCGCGCGCACGGCCGGACTCTGGATCGGCCGCCTGCGGCGCTTCGTGGCGGGCGTCAAGGCCGACATCGAACGCGAGGTGAAGGCCGAGGAACTCAAGCGCCTCATGGAGGAGCAGGCCAAGAGTTCCGGAATCCACGAGATCATCGAAGAGACCCGTTCGGTCGCGGACGACCTCAATCGCACCGTGAACCAGGACGTTGTCCCGGAGCTCACGCGCGGCACCCAGGCGGCGCCCGCGCCCGCGCTCGCATCGGAGCCCACCGCCGCGCCAACATCGGACGCCTCGCCGTCCCAGGAACGTCATGGCTGAAATCCCGCACGACGTGGATGCCGAGCAGCCGCTGATTACCCATCTCATCGAGCTGCGCAACCGCTTGCTGCACGTGGTGCTGGCGGTCCTCATCATTTTTGCCGGCCTGGTGTACTTCTCCAACGACCTGTACACCCTGCTGGCCGGGCCGCTGCTGGCACACCTGCCCGCCGAAGGCACGATGATCGCCACGGATGTGGCCTCGCCCTTCCTCACACCCATCAAGCTGGCGCTGATGGCCTCCGTGTTCGCCGCCATGCCGTTCATCCTGTATCAACTATGGGCCTTCGTGGCGCCCGGGCTGTATACCCACGAGCGCAAGCTGATATTCCCGCTCATGGTGTCGAGCGTGTTCCTGTTCTATGCGGGCATGGCGTTCGCCTATTTTGTGGTGTTTCCCCTGGTGTTCGGCTTTTTCACCGCCACCGCGCCCGCCGGCGTGGCGGTGATGACCGACATCAGCAAATACCTGGATTTCGTCCTCACCATCTTCTTCGCCTTCGGCATCGCCTTCGAGGTACCGATCTTCACCATCCTGCTGGTGTGGACCGGTGTGACCACGCCCGAAAGCCTGCGCGGGAAGCGTCCGTACATCGTGGTGGGCGCCTTCGTGGTGGGCATGCTGCTGACTCCGCCCGACATCTTCTCCCAGACCTTGCTCGCCATCCCCATGTGGATGTTGTTCGAGGCGGGCCTGTTCTTTTCCGGCTACTTCCTGAAGCTCAAGCAGCAGCGCGAGCAGGAGGAGGAAGAAGAGCTGGACATGGACGCCACCCTGGCCCGCTACGAAGCGGAGCAGGCGGCCGTCGAAGGGCGGGCTGAGCAGGACAAAACCTCGTAGCCTCATTCGTGGGGCAACGCGGAGGCGCGGAGACCGCGGAGAAATCGAATGTGCCACTATCGGGGCGTGGCAGTCAGGGCGCGCCGTATCGACCGCTACGCAGGAGAAGGCAAGGCTCCGTAATTCTCTTTCGGGTTCTGGTTACCCGGTCCCTCGCGGCTAACGTCCGCGCGCGACGCAGTCCATACTTCAACTCCTCCGCGGCCTCTGCGCCTCCGCGTCCTCCGCGTTGTAATGACCCCGTAGGTTGATTCTTACGCTGCCTGCACGGCTGTACCCGGCGCCCGTTCCGGATGGAACCAGCGGTAGACGATGGGCACCAACATCAGGGTGACGAACAGGGAGAGGCTCAGGCCACCGACCATCGCCACCGCAAGGGGTTGCAGCATTTCCGCGCCTTCGCCCCAGCCGAGCGCCAGCGGCAGCATGCCCATGACCGTGGTGAGTGTGGTCATGAGGATGGGGCGCAGGCGCAGGCGCGCCGCATCCACAATGGCTGCGTCGCGGGCGAGCCCCTTGCCACGCGCCAGTTCCACGTATTCCACCAGCACGATGGCGTTGTTCACCACGATGCCCGCCAGCATGATGAGACCGAGCCATACCGGCATGGACAGCGGCAGACCGGTGAGCACCAGGCTGAGCGCTACCCCTGCTGCGGCGAAGGGCACAGCCAGCAGGATCACGAACGGATTGCGCAGCGATTCGTACTGTACCGCCAACACTACGAACACCAGGAATACCGCCAGCCCGAGCAGGATCCGGCCGAGCGCCGTACCTTCCTGCAAGGCCTGCACGCCGCCGCCGTCATAGATGACGTAGCCGGTAGGCAGCGGAAGATCGGCAAGGCGCGCCTGAATGGCCTTGGCGGCGTTGGCGAGGTCCAGGTCCTCGCCGAGGGTGGCGGTGATTTCCACGATGCGGCGCTGCCCATCGCGCATGATCTCGGCGGGTGACGCACCCAGTTCGATGCGGGCCACTTCACCCAGGCGTACCGGACGGCCGTCGGCATGTGCGGCGATGATCACCTGCTCGATGGCGAGCGGCGAGGTGACATCGCCGCGTGGCAGGCGCAGGCGCACGGCGAAGCTGCGATCGCCCTCGAACAACTCGGTGACCTCCTCGCCGTCCAGGGCGCGCCGCACCGCCAGCCCCACCGCCTGCGGGTCCAGGCCCAGGGCCGCCGCACGGGCCCGGTCCACCACCACGTTCAGCTCTTGGCGGCGTTCCTCGGCCGAATGGGTGAGATTGCTGAGGCCCGGCACGTCGCGCAACCGTACCACGGCCTGGTCCGCAATGGCCGTGAGGCGATCCAGATCGGGGCCCTGCACGCGCACACTGATGTCGTCGTCGCCCCGGCCCACACGAATGCCGCGGATGCCGCGCTGGCGCATGAGCACCTGTATGCCGGCGAACTCGTGCGCCGTGATCTCGGTCTGCATGCGGCGGACCCATTGATCGGCGCTGATGGTGCGCTGTTCGCGCGGCACCAGTTGCACGGTCAGGGATCCGCGGTTGCTGCTTTCCACCTGGTTGCGCCCGAACACATAGCCGCCCACGGTGGCAAAGACGCTGACGACCTCGGGCTGGTCACGGAACAGTGCCTCCAGAGCGGCGATGCGCCGGTCCATATCTGCGAGATCGATACCGGAGTCGGCGGTGATGTTCACGCTGATCTCGCCGGTGTCCATCTGCGGCAGGAAGTCCTGCTTACCCAGCATGAACACCGGCACGCTGGCGGCCAGGGCCGCCACCAGTGCGGTAACCGTCCCGATGCGCAGCAGCCGGTGGCTGAGCAAGGTGTTTATCAGGGCCGCATAGCGTTCCTGCAGCCAATGCACCAACCGGTCCGCCGGCGCAGTCTGCCTGCCGCGGACACGCACGTGCACGCCCCAGGCCGGCACCAGGGTGATGGCCACCATGAGCGACGCCACGATGGCCGCCGAGATGGTGAAGATGAGTTCGCGAAACAGCAGACCCACCAGACCACCGATGAACAGGAACGGCAGCACCGCGGCCAGATTGGTGGTGGTGGAGGCCACGATGGCGCTGGTGATCTCCGCCGCGGCCGTGGTGCCTGCCGTCACGGGTTCCTCGCCTTTGCGCTGGTGACGGTAGACGTTCTCCAGCATGACGATGGTGTTGTCCACCAGCATGCCGACGCCGAGCGCAAGGCCGCCCAGGGTCATGATATTGAAGGTCAGCCCGCCAAGGCCCATGAGCGTGAAGGTAACCATCACCGCGATGGGAATGGCCGAGCCGATGATGAGCGTACGGCGTAGATCGCCCAGGAACACGTAGACCACCAGCATGGCGAGCAGCATGCCGCTCAAGGCCGCGCCTGTGGCGTTGTCCAGTGCGCTACGGACGTACACGGACTGGTCGGCCACCGGCATGACTTCCACATCGTCGGGAATGAGCCGCTGCGCGCGCAGCCAGTCGAGCCGCGTGTTGACGGCATCCACCACGTCCACGGTGTTGGCGTTTGGCTGTTTCTGCATGGAGATTTTCACTCCGGGGATGCCGTTGAGGCGCACCAGCACGCGCTGGTCGGCGTGGGTGTCACGCACCTCGCAGATCTCACCGAGCGCCACCGTAGTGCCGTTGGCAAGGCGCAGGGGCAGGTCGCGGATGTCATCGACCGAAGCAAAGCGCCCGGTGGTGCGCCCACTCAGTTCGCGCCCGGGCAGGGTCAGACGGCCCACGGCTGTCTCGCTGTTGCCCTCCTCAAGTGCGCGCACCACGTCCTCCAGGACCAGGCCCATGGCAGCGAGGCGCTGCTGGTCGGGAAGCACGTGCACCTCTCGCTCCACACCGCCGCCCACCTCCACGGCGGCCACGCCGGGCAGGTTCAGGAACTGCTTCGAGAAGTCGTAATCGACCCAGGTGCGCAGCGCTGCCGGATCGCGCAGTGGTGAACTCACCACGAATTCAATGACCGCGATCTGCGAGGGATCGCGCTTGAAGATGGTGGGGGGATCGATGGTGTCCGGCAGCAGGCGGCGGGCCCGGTCGAGGCGCGTGCTGGCGTCGCGTAGGGCCACGTCGATGTCGGTGCCGTATTCGAAGGACAGGTCGATGTTGCTCCGCCCTTCGCTGCTGCGCGACTGAATGGCGATGCTGTCTTCGGTGACCGCGAGTTGCTCCTCGAGGTGGCGCGTCACCTGGTCTTCCATGATGCGCGCGGGAACGCCCGGGTCGGCGACGCGCACGGCAATTTCCGGGTAGATGATGTTGGGCAACAGGTCGACGGAGAGGCGCGCGAAGGCGAACAGGCCGAGCACCACCACCGCCAGCGCGATCATGCTCACACCCACCGGGTGACGGATGGACCAGGCGGCGAGACCGCCCCCGTGGCCGTAGCCCTGTGTCATAAGCCGACCACCTTGACCGTCTTGCCATCGGTGAGGTTCAAGAAGCCGCGCACCACGACCTGATCGTCCTGGTCGAGGCCGGCGATGATCTCCACCACGTCACCCAGTTGCAGTCCGCTGGTCACCGGCGTGCGCTGCGCGACCCGCTCCTGCACCCGGAACACGAACTCCCCTTGCGCGTCGCGCTGCAGCGCGGCGAACGGCACCGTGAGGCGTTCGGCACGCCGGGCGTGGATGCGCAGCCGTGCCAGCTGGCCGGGGCCGGCACCGGCGGGCGCCGGCTCCAGGGCCACCTCCACCATGCCCTGGCGGGTGGCCGCATCCACGTTGGGATGGACGCGCAGAATGCGCCCTTCGAGGTCGCGTGGTCCCAGGGCATCGATGCGCATGGCTACGGGGTCACCCACCGCCAGGTCCGGCAGCAGCAGTTCGGACACGGGCACTTCGGTGACCAGGGAATGGGGGTCGGTCAGGGTCAGCACATGGCCGAATTTCTGCACAACATCGCCCGGCTCGACCAGCCGCGCACTGATCACGCCGGCGAACGGCGCCGTCACGCGCGTGAAGCCAAGCCGCACGCGCAGCAACTCGGCTTCGGCCCGGGCGATCTCCGCGGTGGCGCGGGCCTTGCTCAGTTCGTCCTCGGACACCAGGCCCTGCTCCTGCAAGCGTGCGATACGCCGCAGGTTGTCTGTGCTCTGGCGCTGTTGCGCCTCGGCCTTGCGCAATTCCGCGCTCAGCAAGGCATCGTCCAGGCGTGCGAGCAAGGCCCCCTTGGCGACGCGGTCACCCTCGTGGTGCGGCAACTCCAGCAACCGCCCCTCCTCCCGCATCAGCACCCGTATCTCGCGCCGGGCCCGCAGTGTGCCTATGCGCTCCAGTGTGGCGCCATGCTCGCCCAACACGGCGCGCGCGGTCTCCACCAGATGCTCAGGTTTCGGCCGGTCAGGGGCGGAAGGGGCCTGCTGGCCGCAACCGGTGAGCACGAGGGCAAGGGCGGCAAGGGCGGCTGTGAAGGGTTTACTCATCGCTGTACCGTTCGACGGGCGCAGTTGCAACCGGATGGCTACAGACGGCACCATCTGTACCTGCAAAGGAAGACCTAACGAGCCTATAAGGATAAGCTGAAACGACTATGAAAAACTGCACACTTGTTCCACTCACCGTCCTGCTCATGGCAGTGTGCAGTCCGGCGCTTGCGGTTAAGGACACCATCGTGTTTTCTGCCGCCCCCACCGAGAGCCCTGATGAGGTGAAGGCCTTCTACCAGCCCATGCTCGCGCTGGTGGCAAAGGCGAGTGGCAAGCGGGTGGTCATGGAACTGGCCTCCAACTACGTCGAGTACACGACCCGTATGCGCCAGGGCGCCTACGACATGGTGTTCGACGGGCCGCACTTCGTGAGCTGGCGCATGGAGCATCTGGGCCACGTGCCGCTGGTGCGGTTGCCCGGCAAGATCCAGATCGTCGTGGCGGTACGGGATGCAGACGGGGTCCGCGCCGTCGACGAACTCGCGGTCGGACGGCGCGTGTGCGCCTTCCCCTCGCCCAACATGCTGTCCATGATCTTCCTCGCGCATTTCCCCAACCCGGCGCGCCAGCCGGCACTGGTGCCGGTGAATGGTCTGGGCGGGCTGACCAAATGCTTGCGCGAGGGCCGCGGCGATGCCGCCGTGCTGCGCCAGGAACCCTGGGAGAAGCTCGACAAGACCGGACTCCGGGCACTCGATCTGCCGGCCCACGGCTATCCCGAGCGGACCATCAGCATCTCGGCAGAAATCGAGCCGGAGCTCCGTGCGCGCATTGCCGCGGCGCTGGTGAGCGACGAGGGCGCGCAAGCGGGCGCGCAGCTGCTCAAGGCCTTCAAACACGAACGGTTCGTACCTGCCGATCCCGCGGAATACGCGGGCATGACGGAGCTGCTTGCACCTTTGTGGGGTTTTTGACCGATGAGTTGCGAAGTCGTCACCCAAATCATTATCAATGTGCCGGTGGCTCGGCTATGGCAGGCGCTTTGCGATTTCCCGGCCTATCCCGACTGGAACCCCTTTCTGCGGCGCATCGAGGGGGAGCCGCGTGACGGCAGCCGCCTTGCCGTGACCGTACACCTGCCCGGCCATCCGTCGTGGCGCCTGCGTTCGCGCGTGACGCGCGTGCATTCCGGGCGCGAACTCGCCTGGCTGAACTACCTGCTGGTCCCGGGGCTGCTCGCCGCAGAACACGCCTTCCTGCTGGTGCCACTCGACGAGCATCGTACCCAGCTTGTTCAGCGCCAGCGCTTCAGCGGCCTGCTGAGCACGCTGGTCTGGCCCATGGTTCGCAAAAACATGCGGCGTGGGCTCATGCTGATGAATGCCGCGCTGAAGAACTTCATCGAAAAACCATAAAAAGACTGAACATGGACTTCAAAGATTACCTGAAGATTCTCGCCCTGAAAGACGGCTCCGATCTCTACCTCAGTACGGGGGCGCCGCCCTGTGCGAAGTTCCATGGCACCCTGAAGCCGTTGGAAAAGGTCTCGCTCGCGCCCGGCAAGGTGAAGGAGATCGCCTATTCCATCCTGTCGCCGGAGCAGATCAAGGAATTCGAGCAAAAGCTCGAAATGAACCTCGCCATCTCCGAATCGGGCGTCGGGCGGTTCCGCGTGAACATGTTCCGTCAGCGCAATGAAATTTCCCTGGTGGTGCGTAACATCAAGACGGATATCCCCAAGCTCCAGGATCTCAACCTGCCCGAGGTGCTGCCGAAGGTCATCATGGAGAAGCGCGGGCTGATCCTATTCGTGGGCGGAACCGGTTCGGGCAAGTCCACCTCGCTCGCCGCGCTCATCGATTATCGCAACAGCAACGCGGGTGGCCACATCATCACCATTGAGGACCCCATCGAATACGTGCATCCGCACAAGAAGAGCATCGTCAACCAACGCGAAGTCGGTGTGGATACGCTCAGTTTCGCCGATGCACTCAAGAACACCTTGCGCCAGGCGCCCGACGTGATCCTCATTGGTGAAATTCGCGACCGCGAGACCATGGAGCATGCGCTCGCCTTCGCCGAGACAGGCCACCTGGCCATCTCCACCCTGCACGCCAACAACGCCAACCAGGCGCTCGATCGCATCATCAACTTCTTCCCGGAGGAGCGCCGGCCCCAACTGCTCAACGATTTGTCCAACAATCTGCGTGCGTTCGTTTCCCAGCGACTGGTGCCGACGGTGGACGGCAAGCGCTGCGCCGCTGTGGAAGTGTTGCTCGGTTCCTCGACCGTGAAGGAGCTCATTCGTCGCGGCGATCTGCACGCCATCAAGGAAGTAATGGAGAAATCGGAGAACATCGGCATGCGCACCTTCGACGGTGCCCTGTTCCACCTCTACAAGGAAGGCGCCATCACCCTCGACGAGGCACTCAAAAACGCCGACTCGCCCAACAACTTGCGGTTGCGTGTGACACTCTCAGAAAAGAGCGGCACCCCTTCCGAATCGGGACTGAGCCTGAGCCTTGAGGCCATGGATGAAGAACAGGTGACCGAGTCGTAGGCACGATAGGAAACGGTCGGTACTCCGCACCAAGACACAACTTTGATACGCGCCGTCATGAAACGCTCCGTGACGCGTATGTCACCGGAAGGCGGTGGGCTTGCCAGCCCACCACCATCCGTTCAAGTTTCAGTACAGCGCTGCGTTGGTGTTTCCGGCCAGTTCCGGGACTTGCTTGTAGCCGATGCCTTTCATAAGCGAGGCGCGCTTGACCTGGGACTGGACCTGCGGGAAAACGCTGTCGATGCGCGTCGCGCCGCCCTCCAGCGCCTTGATCAGGTAATAGGTAAACATCCGCTGCTTTTTCGCTTCCAGGTCGTTGGCAAAATCCGATGCGCCTCCGGCAGTGACGACGGTGAGATTCTTCGCCACGGGCTTGGTGCTCGCCACACGAAGCAGCGGTGCGACACCTTTGTAGAGCAACTCGCCGCGATCATCCTTGCCGCTGAAGCAGGAATCCACGAAGACATAGATGTTGGATGCCTGACCCTGAGCCAACCGCTGGTAGATGCTGTTCAACATCAGGTTCGGTTCGAGGTGGATGGCATCCGCACTCATGTCCGCGGGCAGGAGATAGGAATTGCCGTCCTTGCCTGGCACGCCGTGGCCCGCGTAGTAGACGTAGATCTTGCTGCCCTTGTCAGCCAGTTCCTTGAGAAGCTCGACCTTGCTCTTGATTTGGCCCGAGGTGGCTGATCCATTGACGAGCATCAACACGTTCTCGGCGGGGACGCCGAGCGTGTTGGTCGCCAACTCCTTGAAGGCATAGGCGGAGTAGTCCGCATAGACCACTGGCGTGGCATGTTGGTAATTGGCGATGCCAATAATCAACGCATAGCTGTTCTGCTGTACCTGCTTGCGCTTGATACTGTAGTTGGCACGAATGAGTTCCGCGCTCTGGCGTTCCACATCCTCTGCCTGCGTATTTGCATTGCCGACGTAAACGACCCGTTCCTGCTGCGCCGGTGGTACGTACGCGCGCAGTTTGGCTGGCTCCGGCATTGCGCAACCTGCGAGCGATGCCGCAAAGCAAGCGAGAAGGACGCGTGTCAGAAAAGAACTCATATCGTTTTCCTCCAATGAAGTCACTGATGTTTGCCGGCACTACGCGCGATGTTTTTCCTCTGCTGAGATGCAGCGTCCACAGCGACCCATGCAACCCGGCGAGTTGAGGTGGAGCCCATCGCCGCTTCGGTGTCATTGTCGCCGTCGCCCGTCGTGTGCCGCCGCCCCAATGTGCCAGTGACGTGGATTCGAAGCGCTACTTTGCCGGTCTTGCGGCAGGGGTAATGCGTGCGAACGGCGGCTTCCCAGTTTGGTTGAAACAGGTGAACTTATCGTCTTCAACGAGATGCAGCGTGTTCTTGTAGTTGTCATCAGTCACGAGAGCGGCAGCTATCGAGGCCTGTCCCGGTGTTTGAAGGTAGCCAATGGGAAAATCCGGAAGCGCAAACTCGCCATCGGGATTGAGTATCACGTAAAACGAATGTGCCGGATGGAGCCTGAGGCCGATGACGTGTTCCCCAAACGTGTCGTGCCTTACGTCCTTTAATCCGGCGCGCGCGCCAAGCCTGTAAGTCAGCCTGTCGAAGGACGTTGCTCCGTACACCGCACCTGGTATGAACTCGGCCGTGTCGTGCATGACGGCGATTTTCCGAACACAGTCGAAACGGTGTGTGGGGGTGAAGAAGGCGGAGTATTCGTGATACTCGCTTGAAGGCGTTGCGCCGCGAAAAAACCGTTGTTGCGGCGCACATGCCGACAGCAGCAAGGTTGCGGTTACTGCAAGGAAGAGCCTGGATTTCATGGTTCGCTTCCGGTCACTTGTTGCCTGCCAGCTTGTGTGTGACTTCAAAAGGACGGAGCCCCGCCTTGTTGGTGCACTTCCAGTTCCATTCCGGATTCATGAGGACACTGGGATGGTTGGTGCTATACAGCCCGATGGGAAAACCCGGCACGGCGAATTCACCATTGGAATTGACGATCAAGAACCAGTGCATGAGACTTGCGGGCTGCTGGCCCAGACGGAGACCTATGGCGTCGCGGCCGAGCATGGTTTCGGTTCTGCCCCGGCTCTCGAACACGGAAAGGGGCTTTTCAGAGAGGTTGCCTCCACCAAACAAGACCCCGGGAACCATGTCGATTGTTATGGTTCCGAACAGATTCCCGGCCATGCACTGGAACGCGTGTGTCGGGGTATAGAAAACGGCATACTGGTCCTGCTCTGCGGGAGACAAGCCGCCGCCACGTGCGTCAATATGCCCGCATCCGGCCAGCGTCGACAGGGTCAGCAGTGCAACGGCTATTCGCATCATGTCAGGGGTACCTGCGTCTACGCGGGTGTGTCGAGACCGTCATGCTTCGTTGAAGCAGGGCACGCGATACTAACCCAGCGAATGGGATAAGGAAACGCATGTACGAGGTCGGTTTACGCGAGCCCATTGCATGAAGAAAAAGTGCGGTCCGATCATCAGCATCTTCTAATGACCCTCTAATTCTTGTGAGTATAAGTACTTGCGGACCTGGCGCTTCGACGCGGGATACGTGTGGATTTTGCGTGGCAGGAGATGCCGTTCCATCCTCCGATTACCATGGTTGAGGAAGGGTGATTTGCCACGGCGCTTTCGCCCGCGTTTAAGCGTGACCTGAATTCAAGCAGACACCAACTTCACCGATAACGTGAGATAAGGCCTTGACCTCATGCCGATGAAAATCGACAAGCGCTGTTACCGTTTTCTGCTCGTGCTTGTTACCAGTTTTGCGACTCCCCTTGGCACGGCCGCAACCTTCGAAGCCGAAGGGGAGCAGGTGATGGCGAATATGTCGCGGGAACAGGCGATCAAGCGGGCGCGTGACCAAGCAATGGGCGAAATCCTTGCGCAATCGGGACTCAACGTGACCACGCAGACGATTCTCGTGAACCGGCGCATGGCCTCCTACCAGCTCCTGGCCACCAGGAATGCACGGGTAGTCAACTTCAGGTGCCAGGATGCCGAGCTTGAGAACTCGGGCCGCACCGCAACGGGACAAGCGATTTACGTACAAAGAACGCGCTGTTCCGGCGAGGTGCAACACTTCGGCGATCACGCCCCTGTGGTGGATGCCCAACTCGCCCTGGCATCGAGGGGGCGGTGTGCGGATGTCGCGGAGCGCGGTGTGCGGGATGCGGACGAGCCTTTGTTCACGGTCCGGGCGCACGAGCACTTTTGCCTGACGCTACGTACCGCCGCAGAGAGTTGGGTGGGCATCTACGGGTTGTTCGAGCAGGAGGGTGATACACGCGTCGTACGAATCTTCCCCGACGTGGATGACAAGGCTGCGGCCGTGCACCTTGCGGCAAACCAGGTGCCCGAACTTCCGCCAATTTCCGGGGCCCCATTGCCGGGCGACCATGAAGCGCTTGAAGCGTTGATTGTCGTAGCCAGCCGGAAGCCGGCGCTATTGGACAATCTCGCCGGGAAACACGGCATCGGGGATGACGTCGCCGGCACAGTCGATGCGAGCGTGCCCATCAGCGTCTTTGATCGCCAGCTGGGCAAGCTGGATTTGCGGCACATCAATCTGAAGTTCCTGCCCTATCGCATCATTGCCCAATAGGTTTCCAGGCGCGGCAATACGTCCGTCGGACAGCACGCCATAGCTTGGGCGGGAGGCGAAATCAGCGCCGAGGGAAATGACGAAGGTTGATGCGGCTGCCGCCTCGCATCGATGTACTTTCGCTGAGAGATGGGATGGTGGGCCCACCAGGACTCGAACCTGGAACCAAGGGATTATGAGTCCCCTGCTCTGACCATTGAGCTATAGGCCCCGAAACGAAAGCGCCCGGGCTTGGCCCGGGCGCTTGAGTATACCCGCTGACGCAGGGGGAAGGATCACTCGGCGTCGAGGAAGCTGCGCAGGATCTCGCTGCGGCTGGGGTGACGCAGCTTGCGCAGGGCCTTGGCTTCGATCTGACGGATACGCTCGCGGGTGACGTCGAACTGCTTGCCGACCTCTTCCAGGGTATGGTCGGTGTTCATGTCGATGCCGAAGCGCATGCGCAGCACCTTGGACTCGCGGGCAGTGAGACCTTCGAGGACCTCGGCCGTAGCTTCCCGCAGACCCGACTGGGTGGCGAAGTCCACGGGGGACATGACGCTCTGATCCTCGATGAAGTCGCCGAGATGTGAATCCTCGTCATCACCGATGGGGGTCTCCATGGAGATGGGCTCCTTGGCGATCTTGAGCACCTTGCGGATCTTGTCCTCGGGCATCTCCATGCGCTTGGCCAGCTCCTCGGGCAGCGGTTCGCGACCCATTTCCTGGAGCATCTGGCGCGAGATGCGGTTCAGCTTGTTGATGGTCTCGATCATGTGCACCGGGATGCGGATGGTGCGGGCCTGATCCGCGATGGAGCGGGTGATGGCCTGACGGATCCACCAGGTGGCGTAGGTCGAGAACTTGTAGCCGCGGCGGTATTCGAACTTGTCCACCGCCTTCATGAGGCCGATGTTGCCTTCCTGGATGAGGTCCAGGAACTGCAGGCCGCGGTTGGTGTACTTCTTGGCGATGGAGATCACCAGGCGCAGGTTGGCCTCGACCATCTCCTTCTTGGCACGGCGCGCCTTGGCCTCGCCGATGGACATCTTGCGGTTGATGTCCTTGATCTCGGCGATGGTCATGCCGCATTCCTGCTCCAGCTGGGCCAGCTTGGACTGGGCACGTACCACTTCGTCGGCGATCGTCTTAAGCGACTCGCCATAGGCCTTGGCCTTCAGGTGGGCATCGACCCACTTGAGGTTGGTCTCGTTGTCCGGGAAGGACGCAATGAATTCCTTGCGCGGCATCCCGTGGTGGGTGCATAGGTCCATGATCACGCGTTCCTGTTCGCGGATGCGGTCCACCAGCTGGCGCAGGTTGGTGACCAGGGAGTCCACCATCTTGCTGGCGAGCTTGAACTCCATGAAACACTCGGTCAGCTCGGTGCGCAGCTTCTTGGTCTTGGCGTGGCTCTTGCCGTGCTTGGCCATGGTGGCCGTGCACTTCTCGTGCAAGTCACGCATGTTGGCCATGCGCGAGCGGGTCTCTTCCAGGTCCGGACCGGAAGTACCTTCATCGTCGTCGCTGTCGCTACTTTCGCCGTCCTCGGACTCGTCGTCATCGTTGGCCGCGGCATTGGTGCCGTTGGCGATGCTGCCTTCCTCGTCGTCGAGGCTGGCCTCGTCAGCGATGGCCTCGGGTTCCATGAAGCCGGACACCATGTCGGTGAGGCGACCTTCGCCCGCCTCGACCTTCTCGAACTCGCGCAGCAGCACGGCGATGGTTTCCGGATGGGAGGCGAGGGCCTCCAGCATCTGGTTCATGCCATCTTCGATGCGTTTTGCTATCTTGATTTCACCCTCGCGGGTGAGCAGCTCCACCTGACCCATCTCGCGCATGTACATGCGCACCGGATCGGTGGTGCGGCCGAACTCGGCATCGACGGAAGCCAGCGCGGCGGCGGCCTCCTCGGCGGCGTCGTCGTCCGGGGCCACGCTGCCTTCGGTCATGAGCAGGGTGTCGGCATCGGGCGCCACTTCGTGCACCGTGATGCCCATATCGTTGATCATCGCGATGACGTCTTCGATCTGCTCGGGGTCGACGAGGTCGTTGGGCAGATGATCGTTGACCTCGGCATAGGTGAGGTAGCCCTGCTCCTTGCCCTTGGCGATCAACATCTTGAGCTGGGATTGCTGGTCTTGATCCATCATCTCGGCGTTACTCGCGGTGGTACGGCCCGGCGGCCAAAAAGATCGCAATAGTATAGACGACCCTTGTCGGTTTGCGAGGCAAGGGCCATGGAATTCGCTATAGTCAATTCCCGGGGCATCGGACTATCCGACATACCCGAGGGTTGTCATCAGGCACACACGGACTACGTCGTCGACGTTTTCGTAGTGCCGGTAGTTAGATGCGGCCATGTTCGACTGGGTTCAACGCTAGATGCCGAATATGTGATCGGCACAAGCGCGGCGCAGTTTAGGCGTTACGCAGGGCGCGCTCGCGAACCATGATCTGGTTCAATTCGAGTTTTTCGGCCTCGCTCAAGGACCTGAACCGCTCCTCCAGTTCTTCCCGCCGCTGGCGCAGGAACTCCCTTTCGAGGATCTGGAGCGCGCCGAGGAATTCATCCTCGAGCAGTTCCGGTTCCTCGATGAGCGGTTCCTCGGCGGCGAGCCGCGCCAAATGACGGCCCTCGTCGGTGCCGCGCCAGTGCTCCAGCACGCCCCCCCAGCTCAAGCCTGGCTTGCGCTGCAGCAGGTCGATAAGGTCCGCCAACAGACGCACACCCGGCAGGCGCAGCCCGCTGAAGCGCGACGGCTCACCGGCCTTGGCGGCCAATTCCGGCGCCAGCACCAGGCGCGAGAGGGCGTGGCGCACCGCCGATGGGGCACTGCGCCGCTTGCCTTGCGGCCCGCGCGACGGGCGATTCGGCACACCCGCCCGCAGTGACGGGGCCGGCTCCCGGCCGTCCAGCAGCCGACCCAGCTGGTCGGGCGCGACGCGCGCGAACTCCGCCAGTCGCTCCAACAGCAGGTGCCGGTAGATGCCTTCCGGCACAGTCGCCAGCAGAGGGCGTACCTTCTCCACCAGCCGCGCACGCCCGTCGAGGCTGCCGAGATCGACTTCGCGGCGCAGTTGGTCGATGAAAAACTGCGACAGGGGCACCGCCTTTTCGAGCTGTTCCTCGAAGGCCTCTTTACCGATGCGCCTTACCAGAGAGTCCGGGTCCTCGCCCTCCGGGAGGAACATGAAACGCACCTGATAGCCCTCACGCATAAGCGGCAGGGCGTTTTCCAGGCCACGCCAGGCGGCATCACGGCCAGCACGGTCACCGTCGAAACAAAACACCACTTCCTGGGTGGTGCGGAACAGCCGCTCCAGGTGCTCGCGGGTGACCGCCGTGCCCAGCGTGGCCACCCCATAGCGGATGCCGAACTGGGCCAGTGCCACCACATCCATGTAGCCTTCGACCACCAGAATCCGGTGGAGGTCCCGAAGCGCCTGGCGGGCCTCGAAAAAGCCGTACAGCTCGCGGCCCTTGTGAAATACCGGCGTCTCCGGCGAGTTCAGGTACTTCGGCGTGTCGTCGCCGAGCACGCGGCCGCCGAAGCCGATGTATCGGCCGCGGCTGTCACGGATCGGGAACATGATCCGGTCGCGGAAGCGATCGTAGCGCTTGCCGTCCGCCTCGATGACCAGCCCCGCCTCGGCTAAGCGTCCCTGGGCGGGCTGGCCGTTGAAGGCCTCGATGAGGTGCTGCCAGCCCGGCGGCGCATAACCGATGCCGAAGTCGCGGGCGATTTCCCCCGACAGTCCTCGCCGTTGCAGATAGTCCACTGCGCGCGCCCTTTCCGGATGATTCTTCAACTGATGTCGGAAGTAACGCCCGGCACGTTCCAACAGCTCATACAAGGCCTGGTTGTCACCACCTCGGCGCTCGGCTCCGGCGCGCGGTTCCGGCCCTTCGCGCGGCACCGTGACACCGAGTCCCGCCGCCAGGCTCTCGATGGCGTCAACGAACTCGAGGTGTTCGTAGGCCATGAGAAAGCCGATGGCATTGCCATGGGCGCCGCAGCCGAAGCAGTGATAGAACTGCTTGGCGGGGCTCACGGTGAAGGACGGCGTCTTTTCGTTGTGAAACGGGCAGCAGGCGACGAATTCGCGTCCGGCCTTCTTCAGCGGAACGCGGGCATCGACCACCTCGACGAGGTCGACGCGGGACAGCAGATCATCGATGAAATTCTGGGGAATTCTGCCCATGGCCACCGCCTGACGCGGGGCGGGCGTCGGCCCTCAGGCCGGCAGCCGCGCTTTGAGCTTCGCGCTGACCACGCCCATGTCGGCGCGGCCCTGAACCTTGGGCCTCAGCAGGGCCATGGCCTTGCCCATGTCCTTGATGGAAGCGGCGCCGCTTTCGGTCACCGCCGCGGCCACCAGGGCATCGATCTCCGCGTCGCTGAGCGCCGCGGGCATGAAAGCCTGGATGACCAGGACCTCGGCCTCTTCCCGCTGCGCCAAATCCTCGCGAGCAGCCTTGCGGTACTGCTCGATGGAGTCGCGGCGCTGCTTGATCATCTTGTCGAGCACGGCCAACACCTGGACGTCGTCCAGGGTGATGCGCTCGTCCACCTCGCGCTGCTTGATGGCTGCGGCGACGAGGCGAAGGGTCCCGAGCCGATCCTTGTCCTTAGCGCGCATCGCCGCCTTGATTTCATCGTCGATGCGCTGCTTCAGGGACTGGGTCATGGGTTCGCCTCAGGAGTTCGGGAACGTTCCGCCCAAGAGAAAATCAATACAGGCGACGACGACGTGCAACCTCGCGCGACACCTTCTTTTGCTGGCGCTTCACGGCCGCGGCCTTCTTGCGCTTGCGCTCGGTGGTCGGCTTCTCATAGTACTGGCGCGCGCGCACCTCGGAGAGGATGCCGGCCTTTTCACAGCTGCGCTTGAAGCGACGCAGGGCGACGTCGAAGGGCTCGTTTTCTCTTACACGAACGGAAGGCATGTACCTTTCTACCTCTGGTTTGATCGGGACCTAGGGCCGAGAACCGCGCATTCTAAGGGCCGCACCCGCAGAATGCAAAATCTCTTGTGGCCAGTGTAGCGGCCCCGGACAATACGCCGATGCACGTCCTTGGTATCGAAACCTCCTGCGACGAGACCGGCCTGGCCCTGTACGACAGCGGCCGTGGCCTGCTCGCCCATGCCCTGCACAGCCAGATTGCGTTGCACGCCACCTATGGCGGCGTGGTCCCCGAACTGGCTTCCCGTGACCATGTCCGCAAGGTGCTTCCCTTGCTGGATCAAGTGCTTGCCGAGGCAGGCCTGACCCGGCGCGACATCGATGGGGTGGCCTACACGGCGGGTCCGGGACTGGTCGGCGCCCTGTTGGTGGGCGCGGCCATTGGTCGGAGCCTGGCCTGGGCCTGGGACGTGCCGGCGCTGGCCGTGCACCACATGGAAGGCCACCTGCTCGCACCCCTGCTCGAGCCGGAGCCGCCGGCCTTTCCCTTCGTGGCCCTGCTGGTCTCGGGGGGGCATACCCAGTTGGTGCGCGTGGATGGGGTGGGCCGCTACGCGCTGCTTGGGGAATCCCTGGACGATGCGGCGGGCGAGGCCTTCGACAAGACCGCCAAGCTGCTCGGCCTCGGCTATCCCGGTGGCCCCGAACTGGCCCGGCTCGCCGAACAGGGCGACCCGCAGCGCTTCCGTTTCCCGCGTCCCATGACCGATCGGCCAGGGCTCGATTTCAGCTTCTCCGGCCTCAAGACCTTCGCCCTCACCACCTTGCAGGATGAGGGGATGGCCGCCAGGGCCGACATTGCGCGCGCCTTCGAGGACGCCGTGGTGGATACGCTGGTGATCAAGTGCCGCCGTGCCCTGCGGTACACGGGCCTGGAACGCCTGGTGGTGGCCGGCGGTGTGAGCGCCAACCGGCGCCTGCGCGAGGGATTGAGCGCTATGGCCGAGGCGGAAGGCGCCCGCGCCTATTATCCGCGTCCGGCGTTCTGCACCGACAACGGCGCCATGATCGCCTTCGCCGGCGCCCGGCGCCTCGCCGCCGGCCAGCACGACCCCGGCACCGGCTTCACCGCCCGGCCCCGCTGGCCTCTGGCGGACCTGCCGGCGCTCAGGGAAGAAGAAACAGCTTGAACACGGGGGACACGGGGGACACGGGGAACACGGGGGAAAGATCATTGTTGATCTTCCCCTGGGTAGGAGCGGCCTCAGGCCGCGATTGGTTTGAATCACGGACGGCAATCGTGAGTAGCTGTAGGTCACGTTGCGAAGCTACGTGACAGCCCGAACCGCAGAATGTCACGTAGGCGCTGCGCGCCAACGTGACCTACGAAAGGCGTGATCCCAACATCCCGGTGTTCCCCGTATTCAGGCTTTCTTAGCTCTTCTCCCCGATGCGCCCTTCCTCGCCGCGCAGGAGCTTCTGGATGTTGCTGCGGTGGCGCAGGAGCAGCAGGGCGCTCATGGCGCCGACCATGGCCAGGTAGGCGGGCTGTGGATCGAGGAGCCAGGCGTAGGCGGGGGCGAGCACTGCGGCGGTGAGCGCCGAGAGCGAGGAGATGCGCACCACCTTGGCCATGAACAACCAGGTGGCGAGCACCGCCAGGGCGATGGGCCAGGACAGGCCAAGCAGCACGCCCAGCGCCGTGGCCACGCCCTTGCCGCCCTTGAAACCAAAAAACACCGGGAACAAATGCCCCAGGAACGCGGCCATGGCCACCGCGGCGAGTACGGCCGGGTCGTCGGAGAACAGCCGTGCCGCGAGCACGGGGAGGAGGCCTTTGAGGCTGTCGCCGAACAGGGTGAGTGCGGCCGCCTTTTTGCCACCGAGGCGCAGCACGTTGGTCGCGCCGGGGTTTTTCGAACCCTGGGTGCGCGGATCGGGCAGACCCATGGCGCGCGCCACGAGGATGGCGGTGGAGATGGAGCCGAATAGGTAACCCAGCAGGACGAGGCCGAGATCGATGGTGGTCATGGGGTAATCGCCAGAAAGATCGCGTGATTATAAGGATTCGCACACGCCGCTGCACTGGTCGGCCTGCGCGTCGCTGTTTATAGTGCCTGCCCATGAACGCGCAAAGCCACGACATCATTTATCTCACGGACCTGCGGGTCGAAACGGTCATCGGCATTTTCGATTGGGAGCGCCGCATCCGACAGACCGTGAGCATCGACCTCGAAATGGCGGCCGACATCCGCCGTGCCGCCGCCACGGACAGCATCGAAGACACCCTCAATTACAAGGCCGTCGCCAAACGCCTCATCGCCTTCGTGGAAGCCAGCCAATTCCAGTTGGTGGAGACCCTTGCCGAGCGTATCGCCCAGATCGTCCTTGAGGAATTCAACGTGCCGTGGGTGCGTGTGCGCCTGAACAAGCGCGGCGCCGTGCGCTTTGCCCAGGACGTGGGGGTGATCATCGAACGCGGAAACCGCCCGTGACCCGCGTTTTCCTCAGTATCGGCAGCAACATCGATCGTGAAACAAACATCCGCGCCGGTGTGGCGGCACTGCGTGAATGTTTTGGCGAACTGCGCCTTTCCACCGTGTACGAGAGCGAAGCGGTGGGCTTCGAGGGCGATCCCTTCTACAACTTGGTCGCAGGTTTCGAGACAGATATCACGCCCGAGGAGCTCGTCGCGGCCCTGCGCGCCATCGAGGATCGCCACGGCCGGGTGCGTACGGGCCCGCGTTTTTCCTCGCGTACCCTCGATATCGACCTGCTGCTCTACGGCGATGCGGTATTCGACACACCGGTAGTGATTCCCCGCAAGGAGATCACGCGCAATGCCTTCGTGCTGCTGCCCCTCGCGGAACTAGCTCCTGAGGCGGTGCATCCGCTGACCGGCAAGACCTACGCGGCCATGTGGGAGGCCTTCGACAAGGCCTCGCAGCCGCTGTGGCCCGTACCGTTTGATTGGTCGTAGCCCGGATTCCGCTGCGCTCCATCCGGGCTACGTCGGTTTATCAGGAGTTGAGTGAGCGTCCGCCGTCCACGGTCAGGATCTGGCCGCTCATGTATTGGGCATCACGCATCAGGAACAGCACCGTTTTGGCGATGTCCGCGGGTGAACCTTGGCGCTTGAGGAAGGTGCGGGAGATGATGCGCTGCTTGGTGATGTCATCCATGTCGCGCTCGGGCCAGAGGATCGCACCGGGCGCGATGCCGTTGACGCGCACCTCGGGGCCCAGTTCGCCGGCCAGTGCCTTGGTCATCATGGCGAGGCCCGCCTTGGCGATGCTGTACACCGGGTGGCCCTTGAGCGGACGGTCGGCATGGATGTCCACGATATTGACGATACAGCCGCGCTGGCGGGCCAGATGCGGTGCGGCGGCCTGGGCGAGGAAGAACGGTGCCTTCAGATTGGTGCCGAGCAGATCGTTCCACTGCTGATCGTCCACAGTGCCGAGCGGCGTCGGGTAGAAGGTTGAGGCATTGTTCACCAGCCCATCCAGGCGCCCCCAGATCCCGTGCGCCTCACGCACCAGCGCAGGCAGCTTGCCGATGTCGAGGAGATCCGCCTGGATCAACACCACCGAATTGGGCCGCCGACGTTGCAGTTCCTCCTGCACGGCAAGAGCGGGTTTGCGCGAACTGCGGTAGTGCAACACGATATTGGCGCCATTGGCATGCAGCAAGCGGGCGGTCTCGGCACCGATGCGGTGCGCGGCGCCCGTAATCAATATCACCCGGCCCTGTAGGTTTTCGCCGTTTTCCACGTCGCTCTCCGAGACATCGTCAGGAACACGTAAACTATATCCGTTTCCGGCCCGAGTATTCCCGAATGCCTCCTTCTCCGTCCGGCCTCCCCGCACCCGCACCCGAGGCGCTCGCCGCGAGTGCACGCCTGCATGCACAGATCTGTGCGCAAGCTGAGCGCGGGCCACTGTCCTTCGCGCGCTTCATGGCCCTGGCGCTTTACGCGCCGGGGCTCGGCTATTACGCCGGCGGCAGCCGCAAATTCGGCACTGCCGGCGACTTCGTCACTGCACCGGAAATCTCGCCGCTCTTCGCGTGGTGCCTGGCGCGCCAAAGCGCCGAGATCCTTGCGCAGCTCGGCGGTGGCGAGATCCTGGAATTCGGCGCCGGTACGGGCGCACTCATGATCGAACTGCTGCGTGAGCTGGAACGGCTCGATGCCCTGCCGGTGCGCTATCTGATCCTGGAAGTGAGCGCCGAGCTCGCCGAGCGTCAGCGCGCGCGGGTGCTCAGCGAGGCGCCGCACCTGGCGTCGCGGGTCACCTGGCTGACCCAGTTGCCTATGGACTTCGAAGGTGTGGTGATCGCCAACGAGGTCCTTGATGCCATGCCCGTCCAGCGCTTCCGGCTCACCGATAGAGGTGTGGAAGAACTGGGTGTCAGGTGTACCCCGGAAGGCTTTGCATGGCACGCGTATCCGGCGGGTGCGCGGCTTGCGGAACGTGTGCACTCCCTTGTGCGGTGCTGCGGCTTCGCCGCGCTTTACGAAAGCGAAGTGGGTTTCGCCGCGGAGGACTGGCTGCGTACCCTGGCGGATGTGCTCCAGCGCGGTGTAGCGCTGCTGGTGGATTACGGCTTCCCTGCCCGCGAGTTCTACCATCCGCAGCGCAGTAGCGGCACCCTCATGTGCCACTACCGTCATCGCGCCCACGCCGATCCCTTTTTTGCAGTCGGCCTGCAGGACATCACAGCGCACGTGGATTTCACGGCCATGGCCGAGGCCGCCCATGCCGCCGGCCTGGACGTGCTGGGATTTTCCAACCAGGCCAGCTTCCTCATGGGCGCCGGCCTCATGGAATTCCTGGCGAGCCCCCTGGAACCACGGGCGCAGTTGGAGCGCGCCGCGGCGGTGCACAAGCTGACCCTGCCCAGTGAAATGGGTGAGTTGTTCAAGGTGCTGGCCGTGGGGCGGGGGGTGGACGGTCCCCTGAGCGGGTTCCGTCTGCGCGACGACAGGGGGCGCCTGTGAGCGTCAGTGTGTCTTCAGGCGGGCCAGTTCGGCGCGGCGGGCATTCAGCAATGCGGCGTACGTCCTGGCCAGCGAACGTTCATAGGCGCAATCGGCGCGCCGGGCCGCTTCACGGGAGCGTGCTTCGAGAAAGGCGATCTCTTCGATGAGGCGCACCTCGCTATGAGGTCCTCGCGGCAAGGCCGCCGTGTAAAAATCGATGATGTCCGTCATGTTCTTGTCCCTTGTGGTTTTTGGATGCGATGTGCGCGCCTATCCTGGCAGCGCTTTGTGACAGCCGTTTTACCATTGCGGTGGTCGGGCGGACGGTCTTGATGCCGACCACCGAAAGGTAGCCCAATGCCTCCACCTTTCAAACATGCGAGTCCCCCCATGACGACGAGAATCGGAAAAACCCTGGCACTGTTGGAGAAACACCACGGCGACGGCGAGCGCCTGGCGCGCCTGACGCGGGAGGGATTCGAACGCCGCTATAACGAGGAATTCTGGGCGTTCTGGCGTGCGTGGATGGAACCGGCCTATACGGAGACGCCGCTGGTGGTCGACCTCGGCGCAGGGCCGGGGCTGTTCGTGGCCGCACTGGCCGAGCGTTACCCGCAGCTGCGGGCCGTGGGGGTGGAGTGCGCGCCGTACATGCTCAAGGCCGTGGCGGACCTCCCGGATAACGCGAGCATGATTTGCGAAGACCTGCACGACCCCCATCTGCCCTTGGCGGATGCGAGCGTCGACGCGGCGCTCGCCTCGGTGGTGCTGCACGAGTTGCACCAGCCCGTCCGGCTATTGCTGGAGCTGCGGCGCTGCCTGAAGCCGGGCGGGCGCGTGCTGATCCAGGACTGGGTGCGTGCGCCGCTGGATGTCTATCTGCGCAGCCAGAGCGACGAGGCACGCGTGTTCGATGGCGCCATGTCCGCCGACGAACTCGAAAACCTGTTCGTGCATTTCATCGAGCACAACCGGTTTTCGCGCGATGATCTTGTCTATCTTCTGAATCGTACCGGTTTTGCTGTGCTCGATACCCATCTCGGCAAGGAGGGCCGTTATGCACGCCTGGTCGCAGAACGACGCCAGCCTTGATGGACGGGACCGCAGCCTTGCGCGTGGCTGATGGCGTGCGGCTGAGATATCACAGCATCTGGGTCGCCATCGGCCTCGGACTCGTCACCACACTGGTGGTGTTGTCGCTCATCCCCGCTCCACCCACGGGACTCGACTTCGAAGGCTCCGACAAGATGGAGCACATGCTGGGTTATGCCGTGCTTATGGGTTGGTTCATGCAAATCTACGCACAGCCCATGGTGCGGGCCCGTATCGCCCTGGCGTTGACCACGCTTGGCTTTGTGGTGGAAATCCTTCAGGGCATGGGCGGCGTGCGCTATTTCGATTACCTGGACGCGGCGGCGAATGCGAGCGGCGTACTGCTGGCCTGGTGGGTGCTGCGCCCGCCGTTCTCGCGGTTGTTGTGGCACCTCGAGCGGGCGTTGGCGTAAGGGGGCCTTCAGCGCTTGAACACGCGCACGGCGAGCGGCCAACGGATCTCCAGGGGGCGCGCACCCGCCGTCGTGCGAATTTCCGCCTCCAGCCCAGCGACCGGGTCCGTTCCGCAAGTCTCCCGATAATGCCGCACCGCAGACCAGGTACGCAGGTAGCCGAGCAGATGCGTCGCATCCCAGCGACTGCGCATTTCGAACCTGGGTACGGCGAGCGCTGTGAATGGAATGGGCAGGTCCTGATAGCCGCGCTCCACCAGGCGCCGCTCGGGCGGCCAAAAGCCGTCAAGCACATCACCGTAGAGCCGCTGGATTGCGGTATCCAGCTCCGGAATGTCGGTGCGAAACAGGTTGTAGGTCCATACCGCCAATACGCCATCGGGGCGCAGCACGCGTTCGACCTCCGTGAAAAAACGCGGCAGGTCGAACCAGTGCAAGGCCTGGGCAACGCTGACGAGATCGACAGAACGGTCGGGCAGGGCACTGTTCTCCGCCGTTGCCACCACGTAGTGCACGCGCGGGTGCTGCTGGGCCTTGGCGATCTGTTCGGCGCTGGCATCGGTGGCGATCACGCGCTGGAAATCGCCGGCGAGCGCCAGCGCTGCCTGGCCGGAGCCCGTGGCGCAGTCCCAGGCGCATTCCCGGCGCGGTGATATGGAGGCGAGATAATCGAACAGTGCCTGCGGGTAGTCGGGCCGATAAGCGGCATAGCCGGCGGCGAGGGCGGAGAAGTGGTCCTTGAAACTCAACGGGGTGCCTCATCGTCGTCAGCACCGCCGTCGTCACCATGGCCGAGCCCCACATGGATGGCATGCACGCGACGCCGGTGTTGTTCCTCGCGGATCTGTGCGCCGGTGAATCCGGCGTCCATCACCTCCCGTGCGCTGATGGCGCAGGCGGCCGCATAGGCGCGGCGGAACAGCGCCGTCTCGGGCCGCTCCGCGTCTTCAAACCCGGGCCGGCCGCGGGCGTCCGCCTCACAGGCAAGTAGATACTGATCGAGGCGCTCGGGGCGGCGGAAGACGTCGATGGCCTCCAGGGTCTTGAGCAGCGTGGCGGCGCGCATCTCCAGCGCGCGGTGATAGTGGCCGTGCCAGCGCGTGACCAGCAGCGCCAGTTCGCGATGCTCGTTGGGCACGCGCAGGCGCGCACACAGCTGTTCCACCAGGCGCACGCCGCGCTCCTCGTGGGCGATGTGGCGCGGCCATTCCTCGCGGGGCGTGGTGCCCTTGCCGAGGTCGTGCACCAGCGCGGCGAAGCGCACCCGCGTGTCCGGCGTGAGGCGCGCGGCCTGATCGACCACCAGCAGCACGTGCGCGCCCGTGTCTTCCTCCGGATGCCAGTGACGCGGCTGCGGTACGCCGAACAGCCGGTCCAGTTCCGGCAACACGCGCGCCAGCGCGCCGCAGCCGCGCAACACCTCGATGAAACGTGAAGGGGTGGGTTCGCCGAGCGCGCGTTCCAGTTCCTGCCATACGCGTTCGGGCACCAGTGCATCCACTTCGCCGTTATCCACCATGGCGCGCATCAGGCGGTTGGTGCCGTGCGCCACGCGAAAGCCCCAGTGACCGTAGCGCGCGGCGTAGCGCGCCACACGCAGGATGCGCACCGGGTCTTCGGCGAACGCCTCCGAAACGTGACGCAAGCGGCCGAGGCGCAGGTCCTCCTGGCCGCCGTACGGATCGATGAGCGTGCCGTCCCCGTCCATGGCCATGGCGTTGATGGTGAGATCGCGCCGGCGCAGATCCTCTTCCAGCGTCACGTCCGGTGCGGCGTGGAAGTGGAAGCCGTGATAGCCCGGTGCGGTCTTGCGCTCGGTGCGCGCCAGGGCGTATTCCTCGTTAGTCTCCGGGTGCAGAAAGACCGGGAAATCCTTGCCCACGGGGCGAAAGCCGCGCGCAAGCATCTCCTCGGGCGTCGCGCCCACCACCACCCAATCGCGGTCCTGCGGGATGAGGCCGAGCAACTGATCGCGCACGGCACCGCCGACGAGATAGATCTTCATGATGTTCTCAGCGTGTGAGATAGCCCGGGACGATGTCTTCCACCGCCGCCGGGGTGATGTCCAGCTCCTCGGGGAAGCCGGTGTGACAGACGCTGTCTTGCTGCAGCGTCAGGTAATTGTCCCATGAGAACGGTTTTCCCGGCAGGTGTTCCAGCAGGCGTGCCTGCAGGCGGGACATGCCATCGCCGAGCGCCAGCACGCTGCGCCGCAGTCCGAGCGTGGCGGCCGTGTATTCCACCAGTTCTTCGAGGGAATACACCTTCGGTCCGCACAGTTCCAGGCGCTTGCCGACAGTGCCCTCGCGCGCGAGGACGCGCGCAAAGGCCTCGACAACGTCGCCCACATGGACCGGTTGCAGGCGCGTGCCGGCCGCGGCGAGTGGAAACCAGTAGGGCGTGATCTTCAGCAGGCGCGCGAAGCGATTGAAGAAGCTGTCGCCGGCGCCGAAGATGATCGACGGCCGGAAGCTGGTCACGCGCAGGTCATGGGCGGCGTGCATGATGTTCTCGCCTTCGCCCTTGGTGCGCAGATAATGGCTGCGCCCATAGGCTGCGTCGGCATTGAGCGCGCTCATGTGCAACACGCGCCGCACGCCGGTTTCGCGACAGGCCTGGGCGAGCTTGCGCGGGAGTTCCACGTGGGCCTGGTAGAAGCCGCGTCCGTCGCGGCCGCGCTCATTGAGGATGCCGATCAGGTTCACCGCGGCGTCGCAACCGTCCAGTTCCGCCGCGAGCACCTTGGCATCATGCACGTCGGCCTCGGCGAGGATCAGCCGGGGCAGCACCAAGAGATCCCGGTGCCGTTCGCGATGGCGGGTGAGCACCTTCAGGCGGTGGCCGTCCTTCGCCAGGCGTGCGGCGAGGTGGCGACCCACGAAGCCGGTGCCGCCGAGGATGCAGATGGTTTGCGTGGTCATTGGATGCGAGTGCAGCGGGGCAGGCGTTCCCGGGGTGAAGTGTATACTACGGGCTGTTACGTGGATGGAGCTGCCATGTCCTTCGTGTCCATCGATCCCGCCACCGGAGAACGCTTCGCCGAGCATCCTGCATGGGGCGAGGCGGAGATCGCGAGGGCCCTGGCGCGTGCAGCGGCCGCGGCGCCGGTGTGGTCGGCGCGCCCCGTCCAGCAGCGTTGTGACGACCTGCGTCGCGTGGCGGAGATCCTGCGTGGACGCGTCGACAAACTCGCTGGCTTGGTCAGCCGCGAAATGGGCAAACTGCTGCGTGAGGCGCGCACCGAGGTGGAGAAGTGCGCACTGGTCTGCGACTACTACGCGGAGCACGCCCCCGCCTTCTTGGCCGATGAGGTGATCGCCTCCGACGCATCGCGCAGCCTGGTGGTCTACCAGCCTCTCGGCACGGTGCTCGCGGTGATGCCGTGGAATTTCCCTCTCTGGCAGGTGTTCCGCTTCGCGGCGCCGGCGCTCGCGGCCGGCAACACGGCGCTGCTCAAGCATGCCTCCAACACCCATCTGTGCGCACTCGCCATCGAAGACCTGTTCCGCGATGCAGGGCTGCCCGAGGGCGTGTTCCAGAACCTGATGATCGGCGCATCGCAGGTGGCGCCGGTCGTCGCCGACCCGCGCGTGCACGGCGTGGCCCTGACCGGCTCCGAGGGCGCGGGCCGCCAGCTGGCGGCGGCGGCGGGCGCGGCCCTCAAGACGACGGTGCTGGAATTGGGCGGCTCCGACGCCTTCGTGGTGCTCGAAGATGCCGATCTGGAGTTCACCGTGGCTCAGGCGGTAGTGGCGCGCTTCCAGAACGCCGGACAGAGTTGCATCGCGGCCAAGCGCTTCGTGGTGGTGGAGGCCGTCGCCGACGCCTTTGTGGCGCGTTTTCGCGACGCCATCGCCCGGCTCGTGCCCGGCGCCCCGGACGACCCGCTCACCGGCCTCGCCCCCATGGTGCGCGACGACCAGCGCCAGGCGTTGCACGCCCAGGTGAGCCGCAGCATCGCCCTGGGCGCCGAGCGGGTGATCGGTGGCCAGCCCATCGACGGGCCGGGCTTCTACTACGCCGCCACCCTGCTCGACCGGGTGCAGCCCGGCATGCCGGCCTACGAGGAGGAGCTCTTCGGGCCGGTGGCCGCGGTGATCCGCGCCCGTGACGAGGAACACGCCGTCGCCATCTCCAACGACAGTCGCTACGGGCTGGGCGGCAGCGTATGGACCGCGGACCCGGCGCGCGGCGAGCGCGTGGCGCGGCGCCTGGAATGCGGCTGCGCCTTCGTCAACGGCGTGGTGAAAAGTGATCCGCGCCTGCCTTTTGGCGGCGTGAAGGCCTCGGGCTACGGACGGGAACTGGCCCGGCACGGCCTGCGCGAGTTCGTCAACGCCAAGACCCTGTGGGTACGCTGAGCGCAGCCTCGCCGCACCACCACTGAATACCCGCTGGCCGCGTCAACTCATCGGTTTCGTGATGGAAATCCTCTCCTATCTTTTACTCGGTGCCTTCGCGGGCGTCCTGGCGGGACTGCTCGGCGTGGGCGGCGGCCTGATCATCGTGCCCGCGCTCGCCTACCTGTTGCCCGCCCGCGGGGTTGCCCCTGAGGTGGTCATGCACCTGGCGCTGGGCACCTCGCTGGCTACCATCGTGCTCACGTCCATTTCGTCGGTCGTCGCACACCATCGGCGTGGAGGCGTTCAGTGGAAGGTCTTTGGGCGGCTGACGCCGGGCGTGCTGATGGGGGCCTTCCTGGGCGCGGCCGTCGCCGATGCCCTGCCTGCGGAACCCCTGCGCCTCGTGTTCGGCGTGTTTGCCCTGCTGGTGGCGCTACAGCTGGGCCTCGCCGCCAAGCCCCCACCGCAGCGGGAACTGCCCGGGCCCGCAGGGATGGGCCTGGCGGGCGGCACCATCGGCGCGGTTTCGGCCATCGTCGGCATCGGCGGCGGCAGCCTCACCGTGCCCTTCCTGGCCTGGTGCAACGTCCCCATGCGCGCTGCGGTGGCCACCTCGGCGGCTGTGGGCCTGCCCATCGCGGTGGCGGGGGCCCTGGGTTATGCGCTCATGGGGCTGGGCCACCCGGCGCTGCCGCCTGGGGCGCTGGGCTATGTGTATCTTCCGGCGCTGCTTGGCGTCGTCGCGGCGAGCGTGCTGTTCGCGCCGCTGGGCGCACGGCTCGCCCACACGGTGCCCGCGCCCGCGCTGAAGCGTTTCTTCGCCGTGTTTCTCGCCTTCGTCGGGTTGCGCATGCTGCTTGGCTGACCCTCGCCCGCTGGCGCGCGCTGCTGATGGCGGCGCTGCTCGTGGCGGTCACCCCCTTGCAGGCCGCAGAAGACGAGATCTACCTGGGGGCCATTCGCTTCGAGGGTAACAAGCACACCCGCGAGGCGATCCTGTTGCAGGAAATGCGTGTGCGTCCCGGCCAGTGGGTCCGCCGGGCCGACATCGAGGCCGCACGGCAGTCAGTCATGGACCTGGGGCTGTTCAAGTCCGTGCGTACCCGCCTGGAGGAAGGGAAAGAAGGCCAGGTCCTGGTGATCACGGTGAGGGAGAAATACTACATCCTGCCTGCCCCCATCCTGGACGGCGACCCGCGCACCCAGGACGTGGAATACGGCGTCGAGTTGCGCCTCGACAACCTCATGGGCCTGAACCAGCGTGTACGCCTGAGCTACGAGCACGAGGACGCCACCGATGACGAGGTCCCGAAGCGTGACGAATACCGCCTGTCCTACACCTATCCGCGGGTCATCGGCACACCCTACACGGTATCCCTCGACACCCGGCTCAATACCGAGGAACTGAATGCCCGCGACGAGAGCGATGCCCTGGGACGCTATCAGCGCAATCGCCTGGACGTCAGCCTGGCCACCTCGCGCTGGCTGTTCCCGCAGGGGCCGAGTGCCGGCTGGCGCGGCGGTCTCGGCGTCAGTTATGCCTCACACACCTACGATTACGTGGCGGGCGTCCCCGACCTGTTCGTGGATGCCAAGGCCGTCAGCCTGGATGCCAGCCTGGGTTTTGCCGAAGTGCACGATCACGGCTACTACCGGACCGGCGCCGCGTATGGCTGGAACGGAAACCTGGGATTGCCTGAGTTCGGCTCCGACTTCAGTTTCACCCGGCACCTCTTCTACTTCCGGCTCTACCATCGCCTGCCGGAGCAGGGCGCCAACATCAACTGGCAACTGCGCATCGGCTTCGGCCGCGGCGAGGTGTTCGACGCCAGCGCCTACAGCATCGGCGGTTTCGAGACCCTGCGCGGCTATGGGACCCTGCGCGGCAACGCCATGGCCCTTTCCAATCTGGAGTACCACCAGCAGATCCCGGGCCACCCCGCCGTCAGCGCCGTGACCTTCCTGGACCTGGGCAACGTCTACCCCGAGGTGATCGACATGGACCCTGGCGAGCTGGAGGCCGGTATCGGCTTCGGCCTGCGCTGGCGCATCCAGTTCCTGGTGGACGTGACCATCGCCGCGGATCTGGGCTACGGCCTCGGCGCGGGCGGATTCGCCAGCTATCTCGGCACCAGCGGCAGTTTCTGACGCCCCCTATGCTTTCGGTGTGCCTGTGAGTGATTGGGAAACCTTTACCCATGAGGCGGACATCGGTGTGCGCGGCCGGGGCGCGACCCCGGCCGAGGCCTTCGCCGCGGCGGCCCTCGCCCTGACTTCGGTGGTCACCGATCCCGCCGGGGTCGGCTGTGTGCAGCGGGTCGCCATTGAGCGCGAGGCCCCGGACCTCGACCTGCTGTTCCTAGATTTCATGAACGCACTCATCTACGAGATGGCCACCCGCAAGCTGCTGTTCGGTGAATGCGCGGTGCGCATCGAGGGGGAGCGGCTGATGGCCAGCGCGTGCGGTGAACCGGTGGCCCTGGAGCGGCACGACCCGGCCGTGGAGGTGAAGGGCGCTACCTTCACCGAACTCAAGGTGGCGCAGCAGACCGACGGCCTGTGGTGCGCCCAATGCGTGGTGGACGTGTGACATGAACGACACCCGATTCGAACCGGCGGCACTGCATCCCCTGCGTCGCACCGACTACCGTTGGGAGATCCCGCGCCAGGGCGCCATGCAGGTACCGGCGGTGATCTACGCCACCGAGGCGCTGGTACGGGCCATGGACCACAAGGTGTTCGAGCAGGCCGCCAACGTGGCGAGGCTGCCCGGCATCGTGCAGGCGTCCTATGCCATGCCCGATGCCCATTGGGGCTACGGCTTTCCCATCGGCGGCGTGGCGGCCTTCGACCCGGACCAGGGCGGCGTGGTATCGGCGGGCGGGGTGGGTTTCGACATCTCCTGCGGCGTGCGCACCCTGCTCACCGGCCTCACCCGCGCGCAGCTCGAACCGGTGAAGGAGCGCCTGGCGGACGCACTGTTCGCCGCCGTGCCCGCCGGCATGGGCTCGACCGGCCGCCTGCACCTCAGTGACCTGGCCATGGACGCCATGCTCACCGGCGGCGCCGCCTGGGCCGTGGCGCAGGGCTATGGCCGGCCCGAGGACCTCGACCACGTGGAGGAGGGCGGGCGCATGACGGGCGCGGAACCACGGGAGGTGTCGGCCCTCGCCCGCAAGCGCCAGCGCAGCGAAATGGGCACCCTCGGTTCGGGAAACCACTACCTGGAGGTGCAGCACGTGGCGGCGGTCTACGCGCCCGACGTAGCCGCCGCGTTCGGCCTTTGCGAAGGCGACGTCGTGGTGAGCATTCACTGCGGCTCGCGCGGCCTCGGCCACCAGATCGGCACCGAATTCCTGCGCGAGATGGTCGTGGCCGCACCGCACCATGGCATCGCCCTGCCGGACCGCGAACTGGCCTGTGCCCCCATCCGCTCGCCTCTCGGCCAGCGCTACCTGGGCGCCATGCGCGCCGGTATCAACTGCGCGCTGGCCAACCGCCAGATCATCACCCACCTGACCCGCGAGGCCTTTGTCCAGGTGCTGCCCGAGGCGGACCTGCGCGTGCTCTACGACGTGTCCCACAACACCTGCAAGGAAGAGACGCACTTGGTGGACGGCCGCGAGCGCCGCCTGTTCGTGCACCGCAAGGGCGCCACGCGGGCCTTCGGGCCGGGTCACCCGGCCGTGCCCGCGGATTACCGGGCCGTGGGGCAGCCGGTGATCATCGGCGGTTCCATGGGCACCGCCAGCTACGTGCTGGCGGGCATGGCCGAGGGCGAGGCCCGGGCGTTCAGCTCCTCCTGTCACGGCGCGGGGCGGGCCATGAGCCGCACCCAGGCGCTCAAGCAGTGGCACGGCCGCGCCCTGGTGGACGCGCTGCGCGGCCGCGGCATCATCATCCGCAGCCCATCCATGCGCGGCGTGGCCGAAGAGGCGCCGGGCGCCTACAAGGACGTCGCGGAGGTGGTGCAGGCCGCCGAGCTGGCGGGCCTGTCGCGGCGTGTGGTGCGCCTTGAGCCCCTCGCGTGCATCAAGGGCTGAGCCACGGCGTGGGCGCGCGTGGCCGGCTTTGCTACCATGCGCGGCCCCGAGAGGAGCACGCCCCATGTCTGATACCGATGAACTGCGTATTCGTCTGAACGCCGAGACCGGCAAGCTTGCCTGGCAAGAACTGGAGCGTTTCTTTGCCCGCGGCGTGGTGATCGTCGCCGCACCGGAGCTCGATCTGGTGGAGGTGGCGGCGCGCATGGTGGAAGACGATTCGGCGGCGATCCAGCGCTGGATCGGCGAGGGTCGCCTGGCACGCGCGGATGAGCATCATGCGCGCGCCTGGTCGGTACGGGCGCCCACCTTCTGGGCGGTGGTGGCCGCGCCCTGGGTGCTGGTGCAGGAAGTGGCCGACCCGGCGGTGCACTGAACCGGTCGGGCCCCTTTGGTAAGATTGCCCCCCGCCCACAGCGACGACGAGCTCATGTACCAGGAAAACGATGTCTATGACGAGGCCGCCCGCGAAGCGGTCGAACTCGGCAACCGGCTGGTCGCCGGCGACAAAGAGGTGGGTCTGTGGGACGTGGCCGATGGCCTGCTCGCCGGGGCCATCCATTTCTGGCTCTATGCGCGCCAGCCCTGCGATGACCCCCGCTGCGAGGACTGCGCGCCCATCAGCACCGCCGAGCAGCGCCTGGCCGAACTGCTGCAACTCGTTCGCGAGCTGGCCCAGGACAGCGACTACTACCACTCGCCCAACGACGCTAACGTCGGCCGGGCCTGATTGAGAAGGGATTTCAACGCGGAGGATGCGGAGGCGCGGAGATCGCGGAGGGACTGAAGTCGTTGTCAGCCCTCCGCCGGTGGTCTCCGGGCTCGGACCGCAGAAACGCAGAGGGGACGCGGGGCGCGGAGGGTTGAATCAGCATCTGCCGGTGGTGTCTGCCGGCTCGTCATTCAAACCTCCGCGTTTTTACGACCCTTATATGCGCTTTTACGCCGCCAGGACGTTCTTGAGCCGGTTCATGGCGTTTTTCTCCAGCTGGCGGATGCGCTCGGCGGAGACGCCGTACTTGTCGGCAAGTTCCTGCAAGGTGGCCTTGTTGTCCTCATCCAGCCAGCGGCGCTGGAGGATGTCGCGGCTGCGCTCGTCCAGGCCAGCCAGGGCGGTCTGCAGCTGATCCAGGTTCGCGCTTTCCCACTGGGCATTTTCCACCAGGGTGGCCGGATCGTGGCGCATGTCGGCCAGGTAGGCGGCGGGCGCGGGTGCCTCGTCATCGGCGTCCGACTGTGGATCGAAGCCCACGTCCTGACCGGCCAGGCGCTGCTCCATCTCCAGTACCTGCGCCGAGGTCACACCCAGGTTCTGCGCCACTTGATCGACCTCTTCCCGGGAGAACCAGCCCAGGCGCTTCTTGGAACTGCGCAGGTTGAAGAACAGCTTGCGCTGTGCCTTGGTGGTGGCGACCTTCACGATGCGCCAGTTGCGCAGGATGAATTCGTGGATCTCGGCACGGATCCAGTGCACGGCGAAGGACACCAGGCGCACGTTCATGCCCGGGTCGAAACGTTTCACGGCCTTCATGAGGCCGATGTTGCCTTCCTGGATGAGGTCGGCCTGAGGCAGGCCGTAGCCGGCGTAGCCGCGCGCGATGTGCGCAACGAAGCGCAGGTGGGACAGCACCAGACGCCGTGCGGCGTCCAGGTCGTTGAACCGTTGCAGGCGCTCGGCGAGCTCACGCTCCTCCTCGGCGGAGAGCATGGGAATGCGGTTCACGGACTGGATGTACGCTTCGATGCTGCCCGTCGGAACCAATTGCAGCTCAAGTGCCTTGGACATCGTTCCTCCCCTGAAGAAAAGGATTAGCGCTTTCTTATAACGGATACTAGCACTCGGGCTTTGAGAGTGCCAAGGCGCGAAAAAGTTCCTGGCGAGGTCGTGAAAGCGCTCGGTTGTCCTGCGCACCGCGGCAGTCCGCGCGCATGCAGTGGAAACCGGCGCTAGGCGGTCGCCTGAAGCAGCGCATGGACCTGGTTACGGGCGTCACTGATGTAGATGCGGTTGCGCCCGGCGGCCTTGGCGGCGTACAGCGCCTTGTCCGCGAGGGCCATGAGGGCATTCAGGTCCGCCTCCGGGTGCTGCTCGGCACAGGCGATACCGATGCTCACCGAGATCGATACCCCGGCGGGCTTGAGGGAGGCGACCGCGGCACGCAGCTCCTCGGCGCGCTCGCCGGCCTGCTGGCGCGAGCAGCGCGGCACCAGCACGGCAAACTCCTCACCGCCGAAACGCACCGGCAGCCCGTCCGAGAAGCGCTCGGACAACAGCTGGCCCACGGCCGTGAGCACCACGTCGCCGGTCAAGTGGCCGTGGTTGTCGTTGATCTGCTTGAAGTGATCCAGGTCGACGATCATCACCCACAGGGGCTGGTTGCGCTTGTCCGCGGCGAAGCGTACGCCCTCGTTGGCCAGATAGTGTCGGTTGTACACGCCGGTGAGGCTGTCGGTGACCGCCATGCGCTGCATGGCCTGGGCCTGGTGCTTGAGGGTATCGAACTGGTGTTTGACCGTGAGCAGCAGGCGCACGCGCGCCATGAGGATCTCTTCCACCAGGGGCTTGCTGACGAAGTCGTTGGCACCGGCACGGAATACGCCCAGTTGGGTGTTTACGCCCTCATCGCCGGTCAGGACCAGCACCGGGAGTTCTTCCTGGGAATAGCGCAACTGGGTACGCAGCACGTGCAGCAGGTCGCCCCCGCTCAGCTCGCCCTTCAGGGCCATGTCGGTGATCACCAGGTCGAAGGCGCCGCGCGGCTCCGCGCGCACCAGTTGCAGGGCCTCCTCGGCGCTCATCACGTGTTCCACGCGCAGGTTGTGGCGTTCGAGGATCTTGCGGGTGAGCGCCGCCACGGTGTGACTGTCCTCCACGTACAGTACGCGCCCGGTGAGTCCCGCATGACGATCCAGGAACCGGCGCAGGAACGGTCCGAAGGCCTGATAGCCGCTGGACTTTTCGAAATAGTCGGTGACGCCGGCGGTGAAGCCCTCGCGCAGCAAGCGGCCGTCCGCGTCGCCGGAGGTGACGATGATGGGCGTCAGGTAGTGGTTTTCACTGGAACGGATGTGCCGGCAGAGGTACAGGCCGTCCATGTCCGGCAGGACCAGCGCGGTGGTGATGAGATCGAAGCGGTCGGCGGCAAGCCGCTCCAGGGCCTCATGCCCGCTGCCGCAGGAGGTGACACGCACACCCTTGAGCTCCTCGCTGATCACGCGGGTGAGGAGTTCGCGAGAAACGGCCGACCCGTCAACCACGAGTACGCTACGCACGTTTGGGCCTGTCCTTGGGATTCTTGAGGGAATGGTAAGGAGTTATATCACGTGACCGCCTATCGGCAAGGTCGGGGCGATCCAAATTGCGGCAAGGCAGTGAGCTGTCGTGGCTGTCAGGTCGGTTCGATGTCACGCAAGTGCCGCCCCACCGCCAGCCAGGAACCTACCAGGCCAAGAAGTGCCCCGGCCAGGAGCACCGTTCCCGCATCGGTCGCCGCCAGGCCCTGGATGCGATAATCGCTCTGATAGAGCGCGGCCAAGTCCGCGGCCGGACCGGCCAGCAGCGCGAGGGCGCCGGCGAGCAACATCAGGGCTATCGCCCCGCCCGCCAAGCCATACCACAACCCCGCATAGAGAAAGGGCCGGCGCACGAAGGCATCCGTGCCGCCGATGAGTTTGGTGAGCACGATCTCGTCGCGCCGGTTCATGATGGCCAGGCGGATGGTATTGCCCACCACCAGCAGTACCGCCAACGCTAGTAATCCGCCCAACACCCAGGTGCCGCGGCGGGCCATCTCCATGATGGCGTAAAGCCGCTTGACCCAATCCATATCCAGCTGCGCCCGGTCCACCTCCGGGCGCGCACGCAGCCCGTCAAGCAGCGCGCCGATGTCGGCTGCATCGTTCGCATTCAATGCGGGGTGCAGCACGATCACCGCGGGCAGTGGATTGTCCTCCAGTGCTTCCAGGGCCTCGCCGAAACCGGAGAGGCGACGGAATTCCTCCAGTGCCTCGACGCGGGAGACGAACCGGACGTCGGCAATGTCGCCCCGGCTGCGGAATTCGTCGGCCAATGCCCGGCCGCGCGCCTCGCTCGCATCCAGTTTCAGGAATACCGAGATCTGTGTAGCGCCGTCCCAGCCGGAAGTTACCGCCCGGGCGTTGTTGAGCAGCACGTGCAGGCCCGCTGGCAGCGCGAGTGCGATGCCGATCACGGCGGCCGTCATGAGGGTCGCTGCCGGGCGGGCCGACAACTGGCCGAGGGCGTACAGCAGGGTCTGTACATGGCGCAGCAGGTACACCTGCACGGCGGTGAAAGGACCCGTGTGCACGGGGCGCGCGCCGGCGCTACGTTCCGGAGCACTCATGCGCGGGCCCCCGTGTCGGCCACCAGGCGGCCCTGGTGCAATTGCAGGATGCGGTGGGGCAGGGTCTCGATGAGCGGGATGTCGTGGGTGGCCACCAGCACCGAGACGCCCACGCGCTGGAATTCCTCGAAGATGCCCATGATGTCGCGGGCCATGGCCGGGTCCAGGTTGCCGGTGGGTTCGTCGGCGAGGATGAGCGCCGGCTTGCTCACCACCGCGCGCGCGATAGCCACCCGTTGCTGTTCACCGCCGGACAGGGTGATGGGATACATGCGCTCCTTGCCGAGCAGGCCGACCTTGTCGAGCGCCGCGCGCACCCGCTTGCCGATCTCGTGGGCGGACTGGCCCGCCACCACCAGGGGCAGTGCCACGTTGTCGAACACGGTGCGGTCGAACAGCAGGCGGTAGTCCTGGAAGATGATGCCGATCTGACGGCGGTGGCCGGGGATGCCGCGCCGCGACACCTTGGCGAGGTTGTGGCCGTTGACCACCACCTGACCGTTGGAACTGCGCTCGATGAGCGACACCAGCTTCAGCAGGGTGCTCTTGCCCGCGCCCGAGTGGCCGGTGAGGAAGGCCATCTCGCCCGGCGCAAGATGCAGGCTCACGTCCTTCAGCGCCTCGAAGCCCCCTGGGTAACGCTTGCTGATGTTGGTAAGTCGGATCATGGAAAAGAAGAGATCAACCACGGGGGACACGGGGAACACGGGGAAGAAATTTCCTTTTCTCTTCTGTTGCCCGCCGCGTGCAAAAACGCACGTTGCGCGTTTCCACTTCAATATCTTTTTGGTTTCCCCGTGTTCCCCGTGTCCCCCGTGGTTAAGGCTTTTTCTTCAACCGCCCAGTAAGGCTTCGACGAATTCGTCGGCGTCGAACACGCGCAGGTCGTCGATGCCTTCACCCACGCCGATGAAGCGGATGGGCACGCCCAGGCGCTTGGCGATGGCGAAGATAATACCGCCCTTGGCGGTGCCGTCCAGCTTGGTGAGCACCAGGCCGGTGAGGCCGACGGCGTTGTGGAATTGCTCGGCCTGGTTCAGCGCGTTTTGGCCGATGCCCGCGTCCAGCACCAGCAGCACCTCGTGGGGCGCACTGGGCTCCACCTTGCCGATGACGCGCCGCACCTTTTTCAGTTCTTCCATGAGATTGCTCTGGGTGTGCAGGCGCCCGGCGGTATCGGCGATCACCACGTCGATGCCGCGTGCCTTGGCGGCGTTCACCGCATCGAAGATCACCGAGGCCGAATCGGCGCCGCTGTGCTGGGCGATGACGGGGATGTGATTGCGCTCACCCCACACCTGTAGCTGTTCCACCGCCGCGGCGCGGAAGGTGTCGCCCGCCGCCAGCATCACCGAGGCGCCCTGGGCTTGCAGGCGCTTGGCCAGTTTGCCGATGGTGGTGGTCTTGCCCGCGCCGTTCACGCCCACCACCAGGATCACGTAGGGCCGCACCGCGTCCGGGATATCCAGGGGCCGGGCCACGGGCCGCAACATCCCGGCCATGTCCTCGCGCAGGGCCGCGAACAGCGCATCGCCGTCGGCGAGCTGCTTGCGCGAGACCCGGCCAGTGATGTTGGCGATGAGCTCCGAGGTGGCATCCACGCCCACGTCGGCGGTGAGCAACTGGGTCTCGAGGTCCTCGAGCAGCGCATCGTCGATCTTGCGGCTGCCGACCAGGTCACGGATGTCGGTGTTGAGCACCTCTCGGGTGCGCGCGAGCCCCTGCTTGAGGCGCGCGAACAGACCGTTCTGTTCCGCCGCCGCGACGGGGGTGTCTTTCTTGCCTTTGCCGAAGCCGAACATGGGTAGCGAAACTCGCAGCCGGGGAATACGGTCTAGTGTACTGGTTCGTTATGGGTAGGCTCCGAAAGCGCATCCAAGAGCGAACCGTGCACCTGCAACGCGCCGGATGCCGGCGCGGGCGGTATCCTATCACTTCGGTCCCGCCCTGGGACTCGACCACACGAAACGAAAGGTTTTCGATGCCGAAGGCAACCACCTGGCTCCTTGCAGCCCTGCTCCTGCCCTGCGCGGCCTTCGCGCAGGTCCATGAGCGTACCCTCGACAACGGACTCAAGATCATCGTTAAGGAGGACCATCGCGCGCCGGTGGTGGTCTCCCAGGTCTGGTACAAAATCGGTGCCAGCTACGAGCACGTGGGACTCACGGGTATTTCGCACGTGCTGGAGCACATGATGTTCCAGGGCACCAAGCAGTACCCGGCCGGCGAATTCTCGCGCATCATCGCCGAGAACGGCGGCAGCGAGAACGCCTTCACCGGTCGTGATTTCACCGCCTATTACCAGCAGCTCGAAGCCAGCCGGCTGCCCATCAGCTTCGAGCTGGAGGCTGACCGTATGCGCAATCTGGCGTTGCTGCCCAAGGAGTTCGCAAAGGAGGTGCAGGTGGTCATGGAGGAGCGCCGCCTGCGCACCGAGGATCGACCCCCGGCCCTCACTTACGAGCAGTTCATGGCGGCGGCCTTCACCGTGAGCCCGTACCAGAACCCGGTGATCGGCTGGATGACCGACCTGGAGAGCCTGACCATCGAGGACCTGCGTGCCTGGTACGCCAAATGGTACGCGCCCAACAACGCGACCCTTGTGGTGGTCGGCGACGTGAACGCCGACCGGGTGTTCGCCCTGGCCGACAAGCACTACGGCCCGTTGCGCCCCAGTGATCTGAGCACCCCCAAGCCGCGCCAGGAACCGGCGCAGCGCGGTGAGCGGCGTCTGACCGTGAAGCTCCCGGCGGAAGTACCGTTCCTGACCATGGGCTACAAGGTGCCGGTACTGAAGACCGCCGCCGCACCCTGGAAGGCCTATGCGCTCGAGGTGCTCGCGGGTGTGCTGGACGGCGGCGCCAGTGCGCGCCTCGCGCGCGACCTGGTGCGCGGCAGCCAGGTGGCCAACAGCGTCGGCGCCGATTACGACCTCTATGCCCGCCAGGACAGCCTGCTCTCGCTACAGGGCGTGCCGGCGCGGGGGCATTCCGTTGTGCAACTGGAAAAGGCCCTGCGTGAACAGGTCGCGCGGCTGCAAAGCGAATTGGTGAGCCCCGGCGAGTTGGCACGTATCAAGGCACAGGTGACCGCGGCCAAGGTCTACGAAAAGGATTCCGTGTATTACCAGGCCATGCAGATCGGCATGCTGGAGACGGTCGGTCTCGACCACGGCCTGGCCGATGAATACGTGGACCGCATCGCGGCGGTCACCGCCGAGCAGGTACAGGCGGTGGCGCGCGAATTCCTCACCGACGAACGCCTCACGGTGGCCATGCTCGACCCACTGCCGCTCGACGGTAAGCCGCGTCCGGCGCGGAAGGAAGGAGCCACCGATGCGATCCACTAAGCCGCTGCTGTTCGTCCTGCTGCTGGTTGGCGCCGGCCTGGCCCAGGCCATGCCCGCCATCGAACACTGGACCCTGCCGAACGGCGCGCGGGTCTATTACGCGCACGCCCCGCAGCTGCCCATGGTCGATGCCCACGTGGTGTTCGATGCCGGCAGCGCCCGCGACGAGGGCAAGCCGGGCCGGGCTTTGCTCACCAACGCCCTGCTGGCCGAGGGCGCCGGTGGACTCGATGCCGACGCCATCGCCGGCCGCTTCGAGGACGTGGGGGCGAGCTTCGGCAATGACGCCCTGCGCGACATGAGCTATTTCAGCCTGCGCACCCTCACCGAGCCCAAGCTCATGGCCCAGGCGGTGGAGACCGCCGCCTTGGTGCTTAACCGCCCCGATTTCCCGCCCCAGGCCATGGAGCGGGAGCGCAGCCGCGTGCTGGTCGGCCTGCGCCGTCAGGAGCAGTCGCCGGAGGCCGTCGCGGAAAAGGCCTTCTATCGCGCCGTGTACGGCAAACATCCCTATGCCGAGCCGCCCATCGGCAGCGAGGCGAGCATCAAGGCCCTCACCCGCGACGACCTGCGCGAGCACTACCGCCGCTATTTCGTCGGTCGCAACGCCACCCTCGCCATCGTCGGTGCGGTGGACCGGGCCACCGCCGAGCGCCTGGCCGAGGCCCTGGTCGGCCGGCTCCCCGCGGGCGAGGCGCCGCCGCCGTTGCCCGCGCCGCCGGCCGCCGAGCCGCGCGAGCCGCTGCGCGTGACCTTCCCCTCGGCGCAGACCCACCTGCTGGTGGGCCAGCCGGGCATGCGCCGCCTCGACCCGGACTACTTCGCCCTGTACGTGGGCAATCACGTGCTCGGCGGCAGCGGCTTTACCTCGCGCATCACCAAGGCCATCCGCGAGGAGCGCGGCTTTGCCTACAGCGCCTACAGCTATTTCACCCCCATGGCGGTGGAAGGGCCGTTCATCATGGGCCTGCAGACGGCCACCGCCAACCGCGACGAGGCCCTCGAGGTGCTGCGTGCGACCCTGGCCGAGTTCGTCGCCGAGGGGCCGAGTGCTGCGGAGTTGGAGGCCTCCAAGAAGAACATCACCGGCGGATTTCCGCTGCGCATCGATTCCAACAGCGACATCGTGCAGTACCTGGCGGTGATCGGTTTTTACCGGCTGCCGCTGGACTACCTGGAGAAATTCACCGAGCGCGTGGAAGCCGTCACCGCGGAGCAGATCCGCGACGCCTTCCAACGCCGCATCCACCCCGAGGCCATGACCGTGGTGAGCGTGGGAGCGGCCTCATGAGGACCAAGACACGGCGCGGGCCGCGCGGCAGTCACGGCGGCAACAACCGGCTGCGCATCATCGGCGGCCGCTGGCGCGGGCGGCGCGTGAGCTTCCCGGACGTGGAGGGGCTGCGTCCGAGCCCGGACCGGGTGCGCGAGACCCTGTTCAACTGGCTCATGCCAATCATCGAGGGCGCCCGCTGCCTGGACCTGTTCTCGGGCAGCGGCGCCCTCGGCCTGGAGGCCCTCTCGCGCGGCGCCGCGGGGGTGGTGTTGGTGGACCGCGACGGTGGGGCCATCGCCAACCTGCGCGAGCAGCTCAGCACCCTGCAGGCCGAGGGCGCCGCGCTGCACCAGGCCGACGCGCTGACGTTCCTGGCGGGGACGCCCGAGCCCTTCGACGTGGTGTTCCTCGACCCGCCCTATCACAAGGGCCTGCTCGCCCCGTGCCTGGCGCGCCTGGGTGAGGGCTGGCTGGCGCCGGGGGCGCGGGTGTACATCGAGGCGGAAACGGAGCTGGCGCCGTTGCCGCTGCCCGAAGGCTGGGTACTGCTGCGCAGCAAGCAGGCCGGTCAGGTGGGTTACCACCTGGCGTGGTGCCCTGATTAGGGGTACTGCGGATGTTTCGGTCCGGGGGGTCTGTTATCATGGCCTGCCCGAGTACACGAGGCGAACGATGACGGTCATCGCGCTCTATCCCGGCTCCTTCGACCCCATCACCAACGGCCATTCGGACCTGGTCGAGCGCGCCGCGAGGATCTTCGACAAGGTCATCGTCGCCGTGGCGGCAAGCCCGAAGAAGTCACCCCTGTTCACCCTGGAAGAACGGGTGGAACTCGCCCGCGAAGTACTGGTCGGAGTGCCTGACGTGGAAGTGGTCGGCTTCGACACCCTGCTGGCGGACTTTGCCCGCGAGCGTGGCGTCCACGTGATCCTGCGCGGCCTGCGGGCCGTGTCGGATTTCGAGTACGAGATCCAGCTCGCCGGCATGAACCGGCACCTCAACGCCGACGTCGAGACGCTGTTCCTCACGCCCGCCGAGAGCCTGTCGTTCATTTCCTCGACCCTGGTGAAGGAAGTCGCCGGATTGGGCGGTGATGTATCCGCCTTCGTGCATCCCGCCGTGCGGGCTGCGCTGAATAACAGAATGCGCTAATATTCGCCAACTTTGATTGCTGGAGGTTGTCCCCCATGGCCCTGATGATTACCGACGAGTGCATCAACTGCGATGTGTGCGAGCCCGAGTGCCCCAATGGCGCGATCGCCCAGGGTGACGAGATCTACGTGATCGATCCGTCGCTTTGCACCGAATGCGTGGGCCACTACGACACCCCGCAGTGCATCGAGGTCTGCCCGGTCGATTGCATCGTCAAGGACCCGGAGCACGAGGAGAGCAACGACGATCTCAAGGCCAAGTACGAGCGCCTGCAGAGCAAGTAATCCCGCATCTTCTCCTGAAAAAGGCCCCGCTTGTCGGGGCCTTTTTGTTTCCGCCCCGTTCGTGCGCAGCGCGGTTATCCCGCCCTTTTCGCAGATAAAAAGATATGTGCAGCTTTTCGGCGTGCGTGCTGGTAGGCGACCGGCCCTCCGGCTAAATGTTAACGGTCGGCAGTTGCCCCGCGAGATTGCCATGGAAGGTGGATTTGCGGAGCCTGTTCCGGAAAGCACAGAGCTCCTTGAACTGATTCACTCCCTGAGTGATGCCCTGGAGAGCCATTACGACTGGCTCTGGGCCACCCAGCGTCTGGTCGTGTGCAGCGAAGACGCCGTTGCGTCTGCCGGCTGCCGGCTGGACGCCTGGCTGGCCATGGCGCGCGCCGTGCCCCACGAGGCGAGCGCCGCCGTTGCACAGCTCGCCGAGCGTCACCGCGCCATGCACCGGATTGCCGCCGAGTTGCCCCGCGCGCGCGACGGCACGCGCATCCCCGTGGCCACCTTCGATGCCTTTCTCGGGGCGCGCAAGGCGTTCAAGGACGCTGCCGTGCAACTGGAGCGCGCCCTCTGGAACAGCACCTGCCTCGTCGATGCGCTGACCGGCCTGCGCAATCGTCAGGGCATGTTGCTGGAATTGCGCGAGGAACAGCACCGCGCCCTGCGTGACGAGCGCTCGTGCAGCCTGGCGATGATGGACATCGACCACTTCAAGGCCATCAACGACGGCCACGGCCACGGCGGCGGCGACGCGGTGCTGCGGGCCGTGGCGCGCCTGGTGACACGCCGCTTGCGTCCCTACGACCGCATCTATCGCTACGGCGGCGAGGAATTCCTGCTCTGCCTGCCCGACACCGAGGCGGCGCGCGCCGCAGCGATCATGGACCGCTTGCGCGAGGAGATCGCCGAGCAGCCCATGGGGGTGGGCGGCGTGTGCGTGACCGTATCGTTCGGCCTCGCCGCCCTGGACCCGCACCGGCCCGTGGAAGAGAGCATCACACGCGCCGACCAGGCCCTCTACAGCGCCAAGGCCCAAGGCCGCAACCGGGTCGTCGCCGTGGGTTGATTCAAAGAAGAAAAAGCCCAACGCAGAGGCGCAGAGGACGCAAAGGACGCAGAGAAAAATCCGGCCAATGCAGAGAGAGATGTTGTCGACCTTGACCATGCACCCGTGATACCGGCTGTCGTGTGCTCATTAACCCTTATCTCCTCTGCGTCTTTGCGTCCTCTGCGTCTCTGCGTTGAGTTCTTGAACTCTTGAATTCTTGGATTTGTCAGCGCTGGCAGCGAGGGCAGTAGTAGGTGCTGCGTTGGCCGGTGGTGGTCTGGCGGATGGGCGTGCCGCAGGCCCGGCAGGGTTCGCCGGTGCGGCCGTAGACGCGCAGTTCCTGGGCGAAATAGCCCGGCCTGCCGTCGCCGCCCACGAAGTCGCGCAGGGTGGTGCCGCCCGCGGCGATGGCCTCGGTGAGCACCTGCTTGATGGCCTGCACCAGGCGCTCGCAACGGGCACGGCCGATGCGCCCGGCGGCGCGCTGGGGATGGATACCGGCCAGGAACAGCGATTCGCTGGCGTAGATGTTGCCGACGCCCACCACCACGTGCGCATCCATGATGAGCGCCTTCACCGCGAGCTTGCGGCCGTGCATGGCGGCGTGCAGGTGATCGGCATCGAAGGCGTCGCTCAGCGGCTCGGGGCCGAGCCCGCTCAGCAGGGCGTGGTCGTGGCCGTCACCCTCGCACCATAGCGCGGCGCCGAAGCGGCGCGGGTCGGTGAGCCGCAGGCAGTGGCCCGTGTCGAGCACCAGGTCCAGGTGATCGTGCTTGCCCGCCGGCGTGTCCGCCTTCAGCAGGCGCAGGCTGCCCGACATGCCCAGGTGCAGCAGGGCCGTACCGCGGGCGGTGCGCAGCAGCAGGTACTTGGCGCGTCGTTCCACGGCCGCGATGCGCGCGCCGGTGAGGCCCTCCACCAGCGCCGCAGGCACGGGCCAGCGCAGGCGCGGTTCGCGCACCACCACGGCGCGCACGCACCGGCCGGTGAGGTGCGGCGCGATGCCGCGACGCGTGGTTTCCACTTCAGGCAGTTCGGGCATGGGCGGGCGCCTGGGCGCGGGTCAGGGCGTCGGTGCAGTCACCGTCGGCAGGCGGAAGAGGCGTTCGGCGGATTCGGCGGTGAGACGATAGCTCAGGCCCAGCGCGGGCCGGCTCAGTACCAGCTCCGGTTCGCGTGCCTCGATGAGAAAAGTGATCGGTGCGCGGCCATCGGCGAACTCCACCCGAGCCGTGTCGCCGTGCGTGCCGTGGTGGTGGTCGGTGGCATGGCCGCTGACCTGCAGGGCGCGCGTGAGGCGCCAGTGTTCGAACAGGGCGTTGACCCCGTCCACGCTGAAATCGTCGGGCCGCGGCGACACCTGCCAGCGGTCGTCCTGCTGGGTCACGTCCAGGCCGGGCAGGTGCAAGGCGGCGATGCGCGCACCGGGCGGCAGCAGGGTGGTGTCCACGAAACTGGCGTGGTGACCGACCAGGTGGTAATAGCTGCTGCCGTCGACCAGGTGCACCACGTCGCCGACGCGCACGTAGCGGCGCTGATCGAGCGGGCTCTGACCGCCGAAGGCGAGCTCTTCGCCGCCGTTGTAGGTCACGCGCACCTCGGGCGGCTCCAGGCCGATCGCGGCCAGGTCCACGTCGGCCGCGGCGTAGCGGGCGTGGCTGTGCGCCTCGGCCAGCGCCGCCACCGCCTGCACGCGGTAGTCGCTGGCCAGGATCTCGATGGGTTCCACCATCCACCACGCACCGTCGCGCCGCTCGAAGGCCACCACGCTGCCGTCGGAGCGCGCGATGCGCAGGCCCGCCACGTCCTGGGCCGTGAGGCCGGTGAGGGTGGGCGGCGCGGCCGGTTCGTCGAGGGCGGGTTCGAAGAACGCCACCGCCGCCAGCAGGGCGACCAGCGCGAACAGGGCCAGGTTGACCAGCAGCCGGGCGCGCATGATCACCGCCGCCGCCTGCGGAACCAGAGCATGAGGCCGCCGCCCACCAGCGCCCCGGGGATGAGCAGCAGGAAGCCGGCACCCATGAGCAGGGACAGCGGCCGCGAGATCGTCAGGCTCACGTCCGGCGCGGTACGGGGCGGGATGGTGATGAAGGCGTCGTCGTGGCTAAGCCAGTTCACCAGCCGGTTGCCCAGCTCCAGGTTGGCGCCGTTGCCCACGAAGGCGTTGGAGAGGAAGTCGCCATCGCCCAGCACCACCACGCGCTGGGTGCGCCGAGTGTCCCCCTCGCCCAGCTCGCGCGTGAGCGCGACGCCCAGGTGCAGCGGCCCGGCCACGTCCTTGCCCTGATCGAAGGCCACGGTACCCTCCAGTGCGCCGGTCTCGGACCAGCTGCGTGCCACGGTGCGCAGCAACGGTGCCGGCTGCCAGTCATCGGCGGCGTCGATCCGCAGGGCGCCGGCGGTGGGGAACAGGGTGAGGGTGTCAAGGCCCGCGGTGGCGGCGTGCACCGGATAATCGGCCACCACCGAGAAGGTCGGGTCGGCGATGTTGAGCACCTGGGTGGTGGGGTCGACCACCAGGCCGGGCAGTTGTTCGATCCCGAGCAGTTCCGCCAGCGGCGCCAGCGCGCCGAGCCGGCCGGGTTCCAGGAACCACAGCAGATTGCCGCCTAGGGCCACGAACTCACGCACCTGCGCCACCTCGCCGGCCAGCAGCTCGACCTGCGGGCTGGCGATCACCAGCGCGGCGGTGTCGGCGGGGATCGTCGGCGTCTCGGCCAGGTTCAGCTCGCCGAGCACGAAGCCCTTGTTTCCCAGCTGCTCGCCGAAGCTGCCCAGGTCGTGGTTGGCCGGTCCGTGCGGCTTGCGCTCGCCGTGGCCCTGGAGGAACAGGATGCGCCGATCACCGCTGCGCGCCAGGCGTTGCAGGGCGTTGGTAAAGTCCTCCTCGTCCAGCGCCTGCACGTGCTCGCGGCGGCCGCGATATTCCAGGACCATCTCGCCGTCCCGGGTCACGCCGTAGGCGCGCACCTTGTCGGGGCTGAGGTCGGGATTTACGAAGCTGAGGCGCAGGCGTGGGTCGTGGCGCTGATAGCGGCCGATGAAATCCACGATGGCGCGGCGCGAGGCGGTCAGTTCGCTGTCGCGGGCGAAGGCGGTGACCGTCACCGGTTCCTGCAAGGTCGCGAGCACCGCCACGCTCGCCTCGGCGAGGGTGTGGCGTCCGCTGGCGGTCCAGTCCGCTTGTACGTGATAACGCGCGCTCAGCCAGCCGATCAGTGCGACGGCGGCGAGGAACAGCACGGCGAAGGTGTAGCCTTGAAGGCGCAGCTGGCGTCGAATCTTGCGGTTCAGTTCCATGGCATCAATGCTGAAGGCGATCGGCGTCGAGGCGGCGGATGCTGAACACGACGAACACCGTGATGAACAGCAGGTAATAGACCACGTCGCTGGTATCGAAGATGCCGCGCAACATGGCCTGGTAGTGGCGTTGCAGCGACAGGTAGGCGAACACGCCCGACTGGCCGCTGTCGGCCACCGCGCGACCGGCCCAGTCGATGATCCACAGCAGCAGGAGCATGCCGAAGGAACCCACCGCGGCCACCGTGGGCTGCGCGGTGAGCGTGGATACCCACAGGCCCGCGGCGGCGAACGCCGCCAGCATGAGCAGCAGGCCGAGCAGGCCGGCGGCGAAGGTGCCGAAGTCGAGGTTGCCCGCGAACAGCAGCGACAGCGGCATGAGGGCGAGCAGGCCGAGCAGGACGCCCAGGAAGGCCATCACGCCGAGGTACTTGCCGAGCACGATCTCGGTGAGCGACACCGGCGCCGAGAACAGCAACGGCAGCGTGCCGGCGCGGCGTTCCTCGCTTACCAGGCGCATGGTGAGCAGCGGAATCACCAGCAGCAGCAACACCGTGGCGTTGGCGAACAGTGGCGAGACCACCACGTCGGTCACGCCGATGGGGTTCTCCAGCATGGCGAGCCGCGGTTGCAGGGCCAGGTATTCCTCGATCTGGGCCAGGAACAGGAAGGCCAGGATGAACTGCACCACGGCGAGGATGCACCAGGCCAGCGGCGACAGGAACAGGCTGCGCAGTTCGCGCATGGCGATGGTGCCGATCATGCGGCGGCCTCCTCGGCTTCCGTGGTGGTGATGTCCACGAAGATGTCTTCCAGGCTGCGCCGTTCCGGCGTGAGTTCGAACAGGCCCCAGCCCTCGCGCACGGCGCGCTCGGCGATGGCCTCGGCGGGATTCGCGCCCGGGTCGTGCTGCACACGGATGCGGTGCGGGTCTACCTGCTCGGCGGCGTGCACGCCGGCGATGTCCGCGAGCAGCGCCGGCGCGGGCGCCGCGCGCAGGCCGATGATCAGGCTGGAGCTCTGCATGCGTCGGGCGAGGCCGTCGATGCTGTCCGACAGTACCAGTTCACCGCGATTGATGATCTGTACCCGCGTACAGGTGGCCTGCACCTCGGGCAGGATGTGGGTCGACAGGATCACGCTGTGGTCCTTGCCGAGCTCGCGAATGAGCGCGCGGATCTCGCGGATCTGGATGGGGTCGAGGCCCACGGTGGGCTCGTCGAGGATCACCACGTCCGGCTGGTGGATGATGGCCTGGGCGATGCCCACGCGCTGCTGATAGCCCTTGGAGAGATTGCCGATGAGGCGGCGGCCGACCTGTTCCAGGCCGCAGCGCTCCTTGGCGCGCGCCACCGCCTGGTGGATGCCGGCGCGGCCGATGCGGTTCAGGCGCGCGCAGAAGCGCAGGTATTCGTCCACGGTGAATTCGCGATACACCGGCGGCTGCTCGGGCAGGTAGCCGAGCGAAGCCTTGGCGGCCTTCGGCTGTTCCAGGATGTCGATGCCGTTGATGGCCACGCGCCCGGCGCTCGGCGCCAGATTGCCCGTGATCACCTGCATGGTGGTGGACTTGCCCGCGCCGTTCGGTCCGAGGAAACCCAGCACCTCGCCGCGCCTGACCTCGAAACTCAGGTCGTTCACGGCGCAGGTGGTGCCATACCAGCGAAACAGGTGTTCGACTGCGATGAGAGTGTCCGTTGCCATGGGCGGTATTATTTTTCAGCCTGTCGTGGTTGCCAATAGCGGCGCAGGGACTGCTAACCTAATGTCCGGATTGGCCTCGTGAGGCTCGTTCAGCGAGACCCGCAAGCGGCTCCAGGAGTGCGCAATCCATACCGTCCCCTGCCCTTGTTGCGAGTCCATGTCCTCTGCACCCCTGCTCCTCGGTGTCGATACCGGCGGCACCTTCACCGACTTCGTGCTCTACGACGGCAAGCGCCTGCGTGTGCACAAGGTGCTTTCCACGCCCGAGGCACCCGAACGGGCGATTCTACAGGGCATCGTCGAGCTCGGCCTCACGGGTGAACTGGCGCGCCTCCAGGTGGTGCACGGTTCCACGGTGGCCACCAACGCGGTGCTGGAAGGCAAGGGCGTGCGCACCGTGTTCATCACCAACCGCGGTTTCGCCGATCTGCTGACTATCGCGCGGCAGGCGCGTCGCGCGCTGTATGACCTGCAACCGCTGCCGCCGCCGGTGCCTGTGCCGCCTGCCTTGTGCCTCGAAACCGGCGGCCGGCTGGGCGCCGACGGGTCTGCGGTGGAGCCGCTCTCGGCGGCCGATCTGGCGGCGTTGGCCGCGCACTTGGCAGAGCTCAAGCCGCAGGCGGTCGCCGTCAGCCTGCTGTTTTCCTATCTCGACGCCGGTTTTGAGCGCGCCGTGGCGCGCCAGGTTCCGGAGGGCGTGTTCGTGTCGTGTTCCGCAGAGGTGCTGCCCGAGCAGGGCGAATACGAGCGCGGCGTGGCCACCTGGCTGAACGCCTCGGTCGGGCCGCTGGTGCAAGGCTATTTGGCGCGTCTCGGCCATGCCCTCGGCGAGTCCCAACTGGCGGTGATGCAAAGTTCCGGCGAATCCGTGGCGGCGGCGCAGGCCGGCCGTGAGGCGGTGCGGCTGCTGCTGTCCGGGCCGGCGGGCGGATTGGCAGGGGCGCGCTTCGTGGCGGCAGGGGCCGGGCGTGCGCGCCTGCTCACCTTCGACATGGGGGGCACTTCCACCGACGTGGCACTGGTCGACGGCGCGCCGCGCCTCACCCACGAGGGTCGCATCGGTCCCTGGCCGGTGGCCGTGCCCATGGTGGACATGCACACCATCGGCGCCGGCGGCGGTTCCGTCGCCCGGGTGGATGCGGGGGGCTTGTTGCACGTCGGTCCCGAGTCCGCAGGGGCAGCGCCCGGTCCGGCCTGCTATGGACAGGGCGGCACGCTGCCCACCGTCACCGATGCCAACCTGCTGCTCGGCCGCCTGCGCCCCGAGGCGTTCCTGGGCGGGCGCATGCGCCTCGACGTGGCGGCGGCGCACCAGGCCTTCCGGCCCCTCGCCGAGGCGCTGGACTGTGCCGTGGAAGAGGCGGCACTCGGCGTGGTGGCGCTGGCCAACGAGCACATGGCCGGGGCGCTGCGGGTGGTCTCCGTGCAGCGCGGCGTCGACCCGCGCGGGTTGACGCTGGTGTCCTTCGGCGGCGCGGGCGGGCTGCATGTATGCGCGCTGGCCGAGGCGGTCGGCATGCGCCATGCCCTGGTGCCGGTGCAGGCCGGCGTGCTGTCCGCCCTGGGCATGCTGGCGGCGCGCCGTGGCCGGCAGCGCTCGCGCACCCGCCTTGGTCTGCTCGACGCACTGGACGAGGCCACGGTGCAGGCGGAGCTGGATGCGTTGGCCGAAGAGGGCATCGCCGCCCTGGCCGCGGAAGGCGTGGCCCGCGAGTACATCGAACGCATCGCCAGTCTTGACCTGCGCTATCGCGGCCAGGCCTACACCCTGAACGTCTCCTGGCAGGGGCTGGAGCGCACCCGCGACGCCTTCCACGGGGCCCATCGCGCACGTTTTGGCCACGACCTGGCCCGGCCCGTGGAACTGGTGAACCTGCGCGTCGGCTTGCACGGTCCCGCGCCGGACATCCGGCTGCCGCCGTTGCCGCCGTGCCCGGAGGCCGCGCCCAGTGGGCGTGCCGCCCTGTGGGGATATGACGACCCGGTGGAGATCTATGCCCGTGACCGGCTTGCGGCGGGTCAGGTGCTGGTGGGACCGGTGCTGGTGACCGAGACGGTGGCCACCACCTATGTGGCGCCGGGCTGGCGCGCCGCGGTGGATACCGTGGGTAATCTGGTACTGGACGCCGATTGAGGAGGCCCCGCCCGTTCTGTTTCAGGCGGGCGCGTGCAAGGCCGGCGCGGTATCTGCCACCCAGCGCACCGCCTCGATGAAGCTGCGGGTGTAGATCGACGGTTCGAGACCGCCGCCATCGAGCTTGTCCCAATCCGCCCGCTCGTAATGCAGTACACGGCTCAGTGCCTCACCAATGGGCCCGCGTTGTTCTACCAAGGCCCGTTTGATGTCGTGGACCAGCGGCAGGGTGTTGATGACGCGCTCCATGGGCTGGTCCATGAGGGCGTCGAGCACCGAGAGCAGACCGGCGGTGAAGTATTGCTGCGGCTCGCGCTGCCCGGTCAGGCGCGCGAGCTGTTCGCACATGCGGGCGCGGATGAGGGCGGTGTTGAGCAGATCCCGCGGCTTGTCGTTCACGCGCGAGAGCAGGATCAGGCTGGCCCAGTTGCGAATGGTCTCGGTTCCGAGCAGCAGCAGGGCGTCGCGCACCGACGCCACCTCGCGTTGCAGGGCGAATGCGGCCGAGTTGGTGTAGCGCAACAGCCGGTAGGCGAGCGCCACATCGCGGACGATGATGGTCTCCAGGTCGCTGAACTCGGCGCTCGGGTCTTGCAGGCGCGCGAGCAATTGCAGCACCACCAGGCGGTTGCTGCCGGCACGGCGAGCCTCCATCACGTGGGGCTTGGCGAGGAAGTAGCCCTGGAAGTAGTCGAAGCCGAGTTCGCGGCAGAGCTCAAACTCGTCATGGGACTCCAGCTTTTCGGCCACCAGCTTCACCCCGAACGGCCGCAGTCGCTCGATGTGGTCGCGCAACTCGTGCTCATCGAGGGCGAGCACGTCGAGCTTCACCAGTTTGGCGAAGGGCAGCAGCGCCTCGATGCCGGGGCGAAATTGGAAATCGTCCAGTGCGACGGTATAGCCGCTTCGCACCAGCTCGCGCAGGTGGTTGAGCACGGCCGGGGTGGGTTCCACGTCTTCCAGGATTTCCAGGGCGACCTGGTGGGGGGTGAAGGGCAGGGGATAGCTGCCGTCGAGGAAACCGCTGGTGAGATTGATGAACACGGTGCGATCGCCGGCCACCGCGTCCAGCCCCAGGTCCATCACGGAGTTGAGGATGATCTGCGCCGTCATGGCGTCACCGCCCGGCAGCGGCGCGCCGGGGCAGCGGAACAGCAGCTCATAGGCGAACACCTCGAGCTGCCGGTCGTAGATGGGTTGTCGGCCTATGTAAAAGTTTTCCATGGCCCCGCGCTTTTCCCTGGCCTTACTAACAAGAACTTATACCAACGAAAATCCCAAGCAAGCTAGGCACAGTAAATTTTCAACCGCTTAAGGCGTGGCTAGGCCAGCTCGCGCCTGCATCGCCACCGGCACGGAACAGGTGCGCCGGGCGGAGCTTACCCGCCGTTCGGGCGCCACCCACGATCCCGCCACGCCGCTAAAGCTTGAGCGTAATGCTCGGGTTTGCCTTATGATGGCCGGACTTCTATATACCCGGTTACCGATTCACAGACGTCGAGGTCGTCGCTCCCATGCTCAACGGTCTTCTCGATATGTCTTTCAGTGGCTACGTGCTCTACACGCTAGTGCTCACTCACGTGACCATCGCCGCGGTGACCATTTTCCTGCACCGGGCGCAGGCCCATCGTGCCGTGGAACTGCACCCGTTGGTCAGTCATTTCTTCCGCTTCTGGCTGTGGCTGACCACCGGCATGGTAACGCGAGAATGGGTGGCGGTGCATCGCAAGCACCATGCACGCTGCGAGAGCGTGGACGACCCGCACAGCCCCCAGGTACTGGGGCTCCGGCGCGTGCTGTGGCGAGGGGCCGAGCTCTACCGTGCCGAGGCGCTCAATCGCGAGACCCTGGCGCGTTATGGCAAGGGCACGCCGGACGACTGGCTGGAACGCCACGTGTATGCACACAACGGCATCGGCATCACCCTCATGCTCACCATCGACCTGGCGCTGCTCGGACCCGGTGGCCTCAGTGTGTGGGCCGTGCAGATGCTGTGGATCCCGTTTTGGGCGGCGGGGGTGATCAACGGCGTCGGCCATTACTTCGGTTACCGCAACTACCAGAGCCCCGACGCCTCGCGCAATATTGTGCCCCTCGGCCTGCTCATCGGCGGCGAGGAACTGCACAACAACCACCATGCCTACCCGGCCTCTGCGAAGCTTTCTTCGCGGCCGTGGGAACTGGATATCGGCTGGCTGTATATCCGCCTGCTCGCGCTGCTGGGCCTGGCGCGGGTAAAGGTCGTGGCACCGCCGCCGGCCCAGCGTACCCGCGCCGGACTCGATTTGGACGCGGCGTGCGCCATCGTGGCCGCGCGGCTGCAGGTCCTGGCCGGCTACGGACGCGAGGTGATGGCGCGGGTGTATCGGGACGAGCTGAAGCGGGCGCCGGATCGACACCTCAAACGTGTGCTCAAGCTGGCAAGGCCGCTGCTGCTGTTGGAGGAATCACTGCTGGACGGGCAACGTCGGCATCAGCTGGAACTGGTCCTCAGTCACAGCCAGGCGTTGCAGACCGCCTACCAGTTCCGCCGCCGCCTGCAAGCGATCTGGCAACAGTCCGCCAGCGGCGGGCCCGAGGCCATGCTCACGGCGCTCCAGGAATGGTGCCGGCAGGCGGAGGCGAGCGGCGTCGCCGCGCTGTCCGAATTCGCCCAGCGGCTCGGCGGCTACCGGCTGCGCCAGGGCGCCTGACGCAAAAAGCCCGGCGCGAGGCCGGGCTTTTTGCGTGCGCCGGAGGCAAGGCGCAATTACTTGATCTTGGCTTCCTTGTAGACCACGTGCTGGCGAACGACGGGATCGTACTTCTTGATCTCCATCTTCTCCGGCATGGTGCGCTTGTTCTTGGTCGTGGTGTAGTAGTGACCGGTCCCGGCGCTGGAAACCAGCTTGATCTTGTCGCGAGCACCCTTGGCCATGGCTTACACCTTCTCGCCGCGGGCACGCAGGTCCGCCAGTACGGCGTCGATGCCCTTCTTGTCGATGACGCGCATGCCCTGGGAGCTCACACGCAGGCTCACGAAGCGCTTCTCGCCCTCCACCCAGAAACGATGGGTGTGCAGGTTGGGCAGGAAACGACGGTTGGTCTTGTTGTTGGCGTGGGACACATTGTGTCCGGTGACCGGGCGCTTACCCGTCACTTGGCAAACTCTGGACATGGCTCTTGCCTCCGGATGATCGAATTCTGGCCTGCCGCTGGGCAGGAAGCCGGTTTTTATAACAGAAACTCGATTGCGGAACAAGCCGGGGTACTGAAGAGAAAAGCATTAACCACGGGGGACACGGGGAACACGGGGGCCTTTCGGCAGACCTCTTTCGCCCGTCGCAACGGTAGTGGACTTCTGCGCGTTTGGAGGCCATGAAAGTACCTCCAAGAGCGGAGCAGTACACCAGGAAAATGCGCTACCGGCCGCGATTCTTTCGGCGCGGGGTCGGCTTTCGCGGCCGGTGGTTACTCCTACAGGGGACTCGGATGTGTGCTCGCGAGGGAAACGCAATGGAGCGGTTTTCCTCCTCCCCCCGTGTTCCCCGTGTCCCCCGTGGTTAAAGCTTTTTTTTAAAGCTTTTCTCAAAGCAGCCCGCGCTCGGCGAAAGAGACCATGTCCTCACCCACCACGATGTGGTCGAGCACGCGCACGTCCACCAGGGCGAGGGCGTCCTTGAGGCGGCGGGTGATGGCCTCGTCGGCGCGGCTCGGTTCGGCGACGCCGGAGGGGTGATTGTGGGCCAGGATCACCGCGGCGGCGTTGTGGGCGAGGACGCGGCGCACCACTTCGCGGGGATGTACGCTGGCGCCGTCCACGGTGCCGTGGAACAGCTCCTCGAAGGCCAGCACGCGGTGGCGGTTGTCGAGGAACAGCACGGCAAACACCTCCTGGGGTTTGTCGCGCAGGCGGGCGCTCAGATAGCGGCGGGTGGCGTCGGGGCTGGTGAGCACGTCGCCCCGTTCGAGGGTGGCCTGGAGATGGCGGCGGGCCAGTTCCAGGGTGGCCTGGAGCTGCACATACTTGGCCTCCCCAAGCCCCGGGCGAGAACAGAACGACGCCGCGTCGGCCTCGAGCAGGCGCCGCAGGCTGCCGAATCCGGCGAGCACCTCGCGGGCCAGATCGACCGCCGTTTTGCCGCGCACCCCGGTGCGCAGAAAGATGGCGAGCAGTTCCGCATCCGACAGCGCTTCCGCGCCCCGTTGCAGTAGTTTTTCGCGTGGCCGCTCCGCGAGCGGCCAGTCCGAAATGGCCATGGGACCTCCTTTGTCCTCTGCGCTGGGCCGCATGGTAACGACTGCGGCTTGCGCCGGGAAGCGTCCAGGCACCCGGTGGGAGCGAGCTTCCACTCACGACGGCGCAGCGACCGCGCCCATCGCGGGCAGAAGCCCGCCCCGGCCGCGTGATAAACTCCGCCGCTATGAACCTGCAGGGTAAGCACATACTTCTTGGCGTCACCGGCGGCATTGCGGCGTACAAGGCCCCCGTGCTGGTGCGCGAGCTGCGCCGGGCCGGCGCCGAGGTGCGCGTGGTGACGACGCCGGCGGCGGAGGCCTTCGTCGCTCCGCTCAGCCTGCAGGCCGTCTCCGGCCATCCGGTGCGCAGCGAGTTGTTCGACCCGGCGGCCGAGGCCGGCATGGACCACATCGCCCTGGCGCGCTGGGCCGACCTGGTGCTGGTGGCCCCCGCCACGGCCAACTTCCTGGCCCGCCTGAGCGCCGGGCTGGCCGACGACCTGCTCACCACCCTCTGTCTCGCCACCGCCACCCCGATCGCCGTGGCGCCGGCAATGAACCGGCAGATGTGGCAGGCGGCGGCCACGGTGCATAACGTCGGCCTGCTGCGGGAGCGCGGCGTACACCTTTTCGGGCCCGCCGAGGGTGAACAGGCCTGCGGTGAGACCGGGCCCGGCCGTATGCTGGAGCCGCTGGAACTGGTCACCTGCTGCGCCGGCCTTCTGGCGGCCTCGGAGCGGCTCGCCGGTGTGCGCGTGCTGGTCACCGCCGGTCCCACCCGCGAGGCGCTCGACCCGGTGCGATACATCTCCAACCGCAGCTCGGGCCGCATGGGGTTTGCCGTGGCCGAGGCCGCCGCCGCCGCCGGGGCCGACGTGACGCTGGTGAGCGGTCCGGTGGACCTGCCCACACCGGCCGGGGTGCAGCGCGTCGATGTGGTGAGCGCCGCCGAAATGGCCGCCGCGGTGGAGGCATGCGATTTCGACCTGTTCATCGGCACGGCCGCGGTGGCCGACTACCGTCCGGTGGCGGTGGCCCCGGAAAAGATCAAGAAAAGCGCTGCGCGCCTCACCCTTGAGCTGGAGCGCAACCCGGACATCCTTGCCGGCGTGGCCGCGCGTCCCGCGCGCCCCTTCACTGTCGGTTTTGCCGCCGAGACCGAGCAACTCGAGGCCCATGCCCGCGACAAGCTGGCCCGCAAGGGCCTCGACATGATCGCAGCCAACGACGTGAGCCCACGGGCCGAGGGCGGCTTCGACAGCGCCATCAACGCCCTGCGCGTGTTCTGGGCGAACGGCGAGGCGGCGCTGCCCTTGCAGGACAAACGCCAGCTCGCCCGCGAACTGGTGCAACTCATTAGTGACCGTTACCGGAGCCGCCCCGCATGAAACGCCGTCCCGTGCAGTTGAAGATCCTGGATGCCCGCCTCGGCCGCGACTATCCGCTGCCTGAGTACGCCACGCCAGGTGCGGCCGGTCTCGACCTGCGGGCCATGTTCGATGCTCCCCTTACGCTCGCCCCGGGTGAGACGGTGCTGGTGCCCACGGGGCTCGCGGTCCACATGGCCACCCCGGAACTCGCCGCCGTGCTGCTGCCCCGCTCGGGTCTCGGGCACAAGCACGGCATCGTGCTCGGCAACCTGGTGGGACTCATCGATTCCGACTACCAGGGCCAGGTGTTCGTGTCCTGTTGGAACCGCGGCAGCGATTCTTTTACCATCCAGGTCGGCGAGCGCATCGCCCAGATGGTGTTCGTGCCGGTGGTGCAGGTCGCCTTCCAGATCGTCGATGCCTTCGACGAGAGTGCTCGTGGCCAGGGTGGTTTCGGCCATACCGGGCGTCATTGAGCAGGATTTCCGCCGTGCCTCTTTCCGTACACCGCGTGCCAGCCCTGCCCATGCAGGCAACAGCCCCGCGCTGACGCGTCCCTTCAACTTTTCGGAGTGCTCTCACAAACCATGAGCGTCAACACCCCTGCGGCGGTGACCAACGCCCGCATCCTGTCCGAGGCCCTGCCGTATATCCGGCGCTTCTACGGCAAGACCATCGTCATCAAGTACGGCGGCAACGCCATGAACGACGCCGCCGACGTGAGCTTTGCCCGCGACGTGGTGCTCATGAAGCTGGTGGGCATGAACCCGGTGGTGGTGCACGGCGGCGGGCCGCAGATCGGCGACCTGCTCAAGCGCCTCGGCAAGGAGAGCCGTTTCGTGGACGGCATGCGCGTCACCGACGCCGAGACCATGGACGTGGTGCAGATGGTGCTCGGCGGCCTGGTGAACAAGCAGATCGTCAGCCTGCTGAACCGTCACGGCGGCAAGGCCGTAGGCCTGACCGGCAAGGACGCCGATCTCATCCGCGCCCGCAAGCTCACCTTCAAGCGCAACGCGCCGGAGATGAACGCGCCCGAGATCATCGACATCGGCCACGTGGGTGAAGTCGAATCCGTGGACGGCACGGTGGTGGACATGCTGGTGCAGGGCGACTTCATCCCGGTGATTGCGCCGGTAGGGGTGGGTCCGGACGGCGAGTCCTACAACATCAACGCCGACGTGGTGGCCGGCAAGGTGGCCGAGGCCCTCCAGGCCGAGAAGCTCATGCTGCTCACCAATACCGCGGGCCTGCTCGACAAGCAGGGCCAGGTGCTCACCGGCCTTACCGCCGCCCAGGTGGACGGACTCATCGCCGACGGCACCATCTATGGCGGCATGCTGCCCAAGATCCGCTGTGCGGTGGAGGCGGTGAACAACGGGGTGACGAGCACGCACATCATCGACGGCCGCGTGGAGCACGCCCTGCTGCTGGAGATTTTCACCGACGAAGGGGTCGGCTCGCTGATCCGGAAGGAGTAACAGTCATGGCGGAGAAGAGCGAAAAACAATCGCGCCGGCACCAGATCCTGGAGGCTCTCGCGCAACAGCTGGAGACCTGCCCGGGTGAACGCATCACTACGGCCAACCTGGCCAAGGCGGTCGGCGTGTCCGAGGCGGCGCTGTACCGGCACTTTCCCAGCAAGGCGCGCATGTTCGAGGGACTCATCGAATTCATTGAGGACACGGTGTTCGGCCTGGTGAACCGCATCCTCGCCGAGCAGGGCGGTTCGGCCATCCGCTGTGAACGCATCCTCACGGTGCTGCTGGGATTCTCCGCCCGCAACCCGGGCATCACGCGCATCCTGATGGGCGATGCGCTGGTGGGCGAGACCGACCGCCTGCGCGTGCGCATCGGCCAGTTTTTCGACCGCGTGGAGACGCAGTTGAAGCAGGTGCTGCGGGAAGGGGAACTGGCCGGGGATCTGTTGCCCGGCACCGCCATCGGCGCGGCGGCCAATCTGCTGCTGTCCGTCGCCGCCGGGCGTATGAATCACTTCGTGCGCAGCGGCTTCAAGCGCGAGCCGCTGGAAAACTGGGAGCAGCAGTGGCCGATGCTGGCCCAGGGCATGTTCGCCGCACGGGCCCTGCCCGGCGTGGCCACGGCCTGAAATCGTTTTCGCCCTCGGCGGCATTGCAAGGCCTCCGAGGGCGAGCCCGCGCCTAATTGGCGGGCAGTCCCTTCAGTTCACGGAAGCGCTGCAGGTCCTGGTCGTATTTCACGCGCAGGGTGGTGATCTCCTCCTGCTTCGACACCACGTAGCTCCGCTTGCTCTCCAACTGCTTTTGCAGGGACCCGATGTCATCCTGCAAATTCTTCGGCACCGCCTTGCCTGCGCCTTGCAGTTTCTCCGCACGCTTCTGGAAATCACCGAGCCGGGTCTCCAGCTTGCCGATGCTGAGCTGGGTGTACTCGACCATGCCTTCCAGCGCCGACAGCTGGCGGTCCCGCGCCCGGATGATGTCCTGCTCGCTGGCGAAGGTGGCCAGCAGGACACGATCGTTCCGCACCTGTTCCTCGCGCCGGCGCTGTTCTTCGCTGGCCGCAGCTTCTTCCTGACGGCGGCTTTCTTCCTCTGCCGCCAGTTCTTTTGCACTACGCGCGCGTTCCTGCACATCCAGGGTCATGCCGCGCTCGTTGATGGTGCGCGTCTCCTGCTGGGCATACTCGGGCGGCACCGCGTTGCCGCATTCGCGCACGCCCTGGTGGTTGGTCCAGCACTTGATGGCCGCCTGGGTGCTCGGGACGCCGAACGCCAGCACCAGGGCCACGCCCGTAAGCAGAGGGTTGATGATGCGCATGGAGTATCTCGCTAGCAAGGTCACTGATCCGATGACTGTTCGCTGGCCAGTATACTGCCATGCCCCGGTGCGACCCAGGCCGTTAGTGTGAGCCGGTCGGCATCGGCAATAGTCAGCCGATACCGTACTGGGCGCGATAGGCGCGGATGGCCTCCACCTCGGCGCTGCGGCCCTTTTCCTCCAGGTAGGCGTCGAGGTCGGCGAGGGTGACGATACTGATCACCTTGAGGCCGTAGTTACGCTCCACCTCCTGGATGGCGGAGAGTTCGCCCGTGCCGCGTTCCTGGCGATCGAGGGCGATCACCACGCCGGCCGCCGTGGCGCCCGCGGCCTCGATGAGGCCCATGGATTCGCGGATGGCCGTGCCCGCGGTGATCACGTCATCGACGATGAGCACGCGCCCGGCCAGCGGTGCGCCGACGATGTTGCCGCCTTCGCCGTGGTCCTTCGCCTCCTTGCGGTTAAAGCAGTAAGGCAGGTCGCGATCGTGATTCTCGGCGAGGGCGATGGCCGCGGCGCTCGCCAGCGGAATGCCCTTGTAGGCGGGGCCGAACAGCACGTCGAAGGCGAGCCCCGAATTGTGGATGGCGGCGGCGTAATAACGGCCCAGGCGCGCCAGCGCGGCGCCGGAATTGAACAGGCCGGCATTGAAGAAGTACGGGCTCACGCGGCCGGACTTGAGGGTGAACTGGCCGAACCGCAGCACGCCGCGCGAAATGGCGAAATCGAGAAATTCCCGCTGGTAATCGTGCATCGCAATGGAACCTGCTGGAGAGGAAGGGCGCCATTATAGGCGCGGCGGTTGCACGTCGGAACCGTTCCGTTATGCTCCCGTCTCCCCCGTATCAGCGAGCGTATTCGTGAGAATCATCAGCGCCAACGTCAACGGTATCCGCTCCGCGGCGAGCAAGGGTTTTTTCGACTGGCTCGCGGGCCAGGACGCGGACGTGGTGTGCGTGCAGGAGACCAAGGCCCAGGAGCATCAGCTCACGGCCCCCGAGTTCCGGCCCGATGGGCTCTCCTGCCACTATTTCGACGCACAGCGCAAGGGTTACAGCGGCGTCGCGTTGTTCTGCCGCAGGCCGCCCGACCGCGTGGTGCGCGGGCTTGGCTTCGACGGCTGCGACCACGAGGGCCGCTACCTCCAGGCGGACTATGGCAACCTGAGCATCGCCTCGCTGTACCTGCCCTCCGGATCCGCAGGGCCGGAGCGTCAGGCGGCGAAGTACGCCTTCATGGATGCGTTCCTGGCGGTGCTCGCCCGGATGCGCAAGGACGGCCGCGACTACATCATCTGCGGCGACTGGAACATCGCGCACCGCAACATCGACCTGAAGAACTGGCGCAGCAACCAGAAGAACTCGGGCTTCCTGCCCGAGGAGCGTGCCTGGCTGGATGAGGTGTTCGATGAACTCGGCTGGGTGGACGCCTTCCGCGTGGTGAACCAGGAGCCGGATCAGTACACCTGGTGGTCGAACCGGGGTCAGTCCTGGGCGAAGAACGTGGGTTGGCGCATCGATTACCAGATCATCTCCCCGGCGCTGCGCGAGCGGGTGCAGGCCGCCGGCATCTACAAGGACCAGCGCTTTTCCGACCACGCGCCGCTCATCCTGGATTATGGCGTCCAGCTCTGAGTCGCGGCCGGGAAGAAAACGGCCCAACGCAGAGAGGCAGAGAGGCAGAGGACGCAAAGGAACATCGTCGATGCGCCGTCCTATCCTTTGGGCAGCCACCCAGAGGATTTGCCATGCACCGCTCGCTCCTCTTCGCCGCCGTCGCGACCGTCGCGGTGGCCTGTGCCACCTCGCCGCTGGGGCGCCAGCAACTGCGGTTCTTTCCGGGCGACCAGATGGCGGAGATGGGCGCGGCCGCCTTCGCGCAGACCCGCAAGGAGACCCCCGCCGTCTCAGACCCGGCGCTCACCGGGTATGTGAAGTGCGTGGCCGACGCCATCACACCGCTCGTGGAGGGTGGTCCCGAAACCTGGGAGGTGGTGGTGTTCGACGACCCGCAGGCCAACGCCTTTGCGCTCCCCGGTGGCAAGATCGGCGTCTATCGCGGGCTGCTGGAGGTAGCGAAGACCCAGCACCAGCTCGCCACGGTGATCGGCCACGAGATCGCCCACGTGCAGGCGGAACACGGTAACGAGCGGGTCTCTACCGCCTATGCCACGGAAGCAGGACTGCAGCTCGTTCAGGCGCTCGCGGGCGGGCAGGGCGCACAGAACGACAACGTCATGGCCTTGCTCGGACTCGGTGCGCAGGTGGGCGTGCTGCTGCCGTTTTCACGCACCCAGGAGACGGAGGCGGATCTCATCGGGCTCGATCTGATGGCCCGCGCCGGTTTCGATCCCCGCGAGAGCGTGCAGCTGTGGCAGAACATGGGCGCGGCGGGCAATGGCGCCCCGCCCGAGTTCCTCTCCACCCACCCGTCCCACGGCACGCGCACCGACGACCTCAACCGGCGCATGGACCAGGCGCTGGCCCTCTATCAAGAGGCGCAGCAACAAGGGCGCACACCAGACTGCCGGCGCTGAGGCCAGGCTATTTCGCAGAGCTCCCTTCGCCTGCGCCCGCGGCCTGGACCTTGTTGCGGCCCGTACTGCGGGCACGTCGCAACGCGTCACCCGCCTCGCGGATCAGATCCTCTTCCGATTGCCCGGTGCGCCAGGCGCCCACACCGATACAGCAGCTGAGCCGTGGCGACCTGGCTGCGGTCTTTTCCTGGACGACGCTGCGGAACCGCTCGGCGACCCGCAGCGCCTGGCCGGGCGCAGTGTGCGGAAGCACCACGGCCATGTGCTGCTCGTCCAGCAGGCCGGACGCGTCGGTCTCCCGCAAGGTGCCGGCGACGGCCTTCGCGGCGGCGACCAGGGCCGCCGGGGGCGAGAGGCCTTCCACGGGGTCAGGGCTGAGCAACAGCAAGCCGAGCGGCTGGCCATGACGCCTCGCTTCCGCGAGCGCGGTGGCGAGGCGTTCGGCGAACGCATAGGGTGTGCCCAGCCCGGTGGCCGGGTCGCGGCGCGCCAGGGTGCCGATGCGCTCGTCGATCTGATTGACCCGCGCACTGGTGCGCATCAGCTGTTCGGCCAGGGTGTGGACCTGCTGTAGCGCTTGGCGTCGCGCCTCCGTTTCTTCCTCAAGGCGCGCCTTGGCCGCGGCCAGCTCCTGTTGGTGCGCCGCCTGTGCGCGCTGGCGTTCCTCGGCCGCTTCGCCAAGCTCCTTGCGCAGGCGTTCGAGGGTCTGCACGTGCTCACGCTCCTGGCCCACCTCCGTGCCCTGCACCAGCCAGCCGAAGTGGCGTTCTTCGATGGTGATCGACCGCCAGTTCAGTCGCAGCGTGCGCGACTGACCCTCATCCGAGCGTTCCACCACGCGCGTGCCTTCGGTCTTCGCGTAGCCCTTGCCGAGCAGGGCCTCGGGGCTTTCGAGGTCCACGCGTTTCACGCCGAGCAGCGTCAGGAAGCGGGGATTCACCTCGCCCCAGCCGCCGCCCGGGCTCACCAGCGCGAGCGCGGTATCGGCCTGCAACAGGGCCTGGGTGACCAGCGCGGCGCGCGCACGGCTCTCACGCAACTCCTGATGTTGTTCGAAGGCCTCCCGGGACAAGGTGGCGTTGGCGCGCCGTAGCTGGGCGGGACTCGGCAGACGCCGCGCCTTGGGCAGCCAGGCGAGGAACGCCAGCGCCGTGACCGCCAGCAGCGTGGCGGCGATGGCGCCGAGGCGCCCGCCGCTTTCCGGGTCCGGCCACCACAGTTGCCAGGCGGCGAAGCCGTGCACCACCGCGAGGGCGAGCAGCGCCGACGCGCACAGTACCAGCAGCCCGCGGTAGCCGAGGTCGCGGCGGCGCAGCGCGAGATAAAGTAGGCCGAGCGGGAGCAGCAGCAAGGCGAGCGCTGTGGCCGCCTCGGCGAAGGCATGCAGCAGGATCAGCCCGCGCTCCCAGGCCAGCGGCGAGGCCGCCAGCGCCGAGTCCATGGCAGAGGAGAATTGCTGGAGGTATTCCATCCCGGTACACCCCGATGAGTCAGCCACCAGAGTGTAGCGGGGCTTCAACCGGTGCGGTTCAGCTCCAGGGACTTGCGCACCCAAGGCAGCAGCAGATAGGCGGGGAAGGCCAGCAGGAAGGTGACGAAGAAATACAGGGAGTAGCCGAGGCTCTCGGCGCCGTAGCCGCTCGCCCAGCCCGCCAGGGAGCGGCTCAGGGCGAATACCGAAGACAGCAGCGCGTATTCGGTGGCGGAGTGCTCTTTGTTCACGATGGCCATGAGGAAGGCCAGGAAGGCGGCGGTGCCCAGTCCGCCGGTGAAGGATTCGATACCGCTCGCGCTGTACATCAGCGCGGCCTGTGGCAGCGAGGGATCGCCCGCCAGCGGAATCGCATAGGCGGCGTAGGCGTACACCAGGTTGGAGATCGCCTGGAACAGGCCGAGGATCCACAGGGCATGGAAGATGCCGATGCGGTCGGTGATCAGGCCGCCCACCAGGCCGCCGGCGATGGACAGCGCCAGGCCCAGGTTCACCGACACCAGGCCAATGGCGCTGGCGGAAAAACCCGCATCCACCCAGAACGGCTTCACCATCAGACCCATGGCCGCGTCGCCCAGCTTGAACAACAGGATGAAACCGATGACCGGCAGCATGTAACGCCGTCGCAGCAACTCCATCAGTGCGCCGAACATGGGGCCGTGGCTCAGGGACTCGAAGCTTGCCGTCCCGGGGGCGCGGAAGGCCGCGCCGGCGAGCACCACGCCGCCGCTGAGCACGAAGGCCCAGGTCCACATGCCGCTCCACTGCGCAGACCACTGGGTGGTGCGATCCACCAGCCACAGGCTGCCGAGCAGGAACAGCATCACCGCGGTGAGGGCGAGCGGGTGGGCGGCGAGGGTGCGCAGTTCATGGGCGAGGGACATGCCGGGTGTGGTGGCCACGGGGCGTTCGCGCGGCGCACGCAGACAGGCCAGGCCGAGCAGCACCAGCAGCAGGGCGCCGGCCGCGTAGGTGGCTGCCCAGCCCAGGTAGTCGCTCAGCATCAGCATGATGCCCGAGGTGAGCATGCCGACCCGGTACAGGCCGATGCGCAAGCCGTTGGCGAGACCCAGCTCGTTCTTGTCGAGCAGCTCGATGGTGTAGCCGTCGATAGCGATGTCGTTGGTGGCGGAGAGCAGGGCGAACACCCCGATGGCGATCCACACCCAGGTGCCGAAGCCGCCGTGCGCGGCCAGGGCGATGAGCACCAGGCCCATGGCCAGGTCGGCGCCGGCCATCCAGCGGCGGTGTTGCCGGTAGTGATCAATGGCCGGCGCCCAGAGGAATTTGAGCGTCCAGGCCAGGCCGATGAGGCCGATGAGGCCGATGTCGCGCAGATCGACGCCCTGCTGGCGGAAGTGCACCGGGAAGACGTCGTAAAACACGCCGAGCGGGAAGCCTTCGGCGAAATACAGCAGGCCGACCCAGAACAGTTTGGATTTGAGGAGTTTGGGGGTGTGTTCCGGCACGTCTGTGTGGGTCGATGGTGAGCGACGGGTATCATACACAGTTTCCGAGCCCGCTCCGCGAACCCAGTCCCATGCCCCTGGATGCCTCTTTTCTGGCCGCTTTTCTCGTCGGTTTCACCGGCGGCGTGCACTGTGTCGGCATGTGCGGCGGCATCGTCGGCGCGCTCAGTTTCGGTGTGCCCGAGCCGGTGCGCGGCCGACCGCTGTGTTTTCTTCCCTACCTGCTCGCCTACAACACCGGGCGCCTGCTCAGCTACACAGTGGCCGGCGGGCTGGTGGGCGGCCTCGGTCTGCTGGCGGCCAACCTGGCCCTGCTGCACCGCGGCCAGCTGGTCCTGCAAGGCTTGGCGGCGCTGTTCATGATCGCGCTGGGACTGTACCTGGGCGGTTGGTGGGGCGGACTCGCGCATATCGAGCGCGCGGGCGCGGGGATCTGGCGACGCCTGGAGCCGCTCGGGCGCCGGCTGGTGCCGGTGCGCCGCCCCGCCCATGCCTTCGGACTCGGTCTGGTGTGGGGCTGGCTGCCTTGCGGACTGGTCTACAGCGTCCTGGTATGGGCGCTGGCCGCGGGCGGTCCCGGGCAAGGCGCGCTGCTGCTGCTCGGTTTCGGACTGGGCACCCTGCCCAACCTGCTCGCCATGGGCCTGGTGGCCGGACGCATGGCCGCGTTTACCCGCAAGCCCTGGGTGCAGCGCAGCGCAGGGTTGTTGGTGATCGCATTTGGTGCACTGGAAGGCTATCGCGCCTTGGTCTGAGCAGTGACCTGCGTCACTTCCCGGGCCTCACGCTTCAGCGCGTGAAGAATTGCTTGCGGAAATTGAACGTATAGGGCTGCTTCACTTCGGTTGGCCTGACCCGCACCTCGAAGTCGAGTACTTCCTCGTCGGTGACGGGGAAATCCGCCAAATAATAGATGGCGCCGCCTTCGCGCACTTCACGCACCTCAAGCGCACGCGTCTGCTGGTTCAGGGTGAGGGCGCGGGCATTTACCTGGGCGGCCACATCGGCGATGGCCATCGCGGGTTTGCGCTGGATGGCGATGGTCAGCACACCGCGATTGTGGCTGCGCTGGATGCCATGGGACTTCGCGATGGGTGGATGCAGCATGTCCGCGGTGAAGGCATTGTAGTGGACCACGTAATCGTCGAATTCCACGGATTGCACCGCTTGGGCGGCGCCGGGGACGAACGCGAACAACCAGACGGCGAGAAGCGCGAAACCTCTCATGGGAACCCCCTGAGCAGCCGAATGAAAACAACTATAGTCGTATCCCGGCTTTCGGCACGTGCACTGAACAGAAGTCCCGCCCGTGATCCGGCTGGCGGTTAGCCTGCCGCCGCCCGTGCCGTCTCCTGGGCCGCGCCCAGTGGCCGGTTGATGGTCGACAGGATGCTGCGCACCTCAGCATACTGCGTGCGCAGCATGCTGGATGACTTCTCCAACTCCTCGATGCGCGACTGCAAGGTGTCGCGCGACTCGTTAATCTTGCGCAAATTTTCGAGACGCTGCTCCATCTGTTCCTTATGGTCCTTGATCTGCTTGACCAGCGGGCTCATGACCGCCTTGCTCCAGTGCTCCGCATCCTTATGCGCCTTGAAGAAGATGTTGCGCGCATGGCTGACCAGGGAAATAAAAAATTTCTTGATCACGTAGTGCTGCTCGGTAGCCACTGTGAGCGGGCTGTTGCGGAACGTCTCGGCGTCCTGCTTGAGTTGTTCGAATTCCCTTTGGTACTCCGCCACGTTATAGAGCACCGGTTTGATCTCGGTGATACCGTGCTCCTGATGGAACTTGCGATACACGGTAACTACCAGCCGGTTGAGCTGCTCCGTGTAGGTACCGACCTCGCGCAGTTTTTCCTCCACGCCGTCGAAAAAGGTCTTCATGCCGAGCTTCATACCGTGGGTGGTCCAACTGCCGCTCATTGCCTCACGGGTCTGTGAGACCAGCTTGTCCAGTTCGGAAAGGCTGAGCAGGTCAAGCAGCTTCTTGCTCTGCTCGGACAAGATGCGTTTGTTGGCCTGAAAACTCTCCACGTTCTTGAAGTAGGCCACCTGTTCCTCGCGGGCCTTCTTCATGAGATGTTCGATCACGTCGTTGTTCTTGCCCGACAGATCCTTGAGCTCCTGCAACTGCTTGGTGGCGGAATTGAGCCGCGACGCCAGCAGGTCGTGGGATTCCTTCACCATGGAGCCGATCTCGTTCACCACGTGCTGGCGCACCAGGCTCTGCTTGTAGGGCAGGATGTCCCTGGCGAAGTAGCCTTCCAGATGCAGGATGTTGCTGCGTTCGATCAGCGCGTTGTCGTGGCGGATTTTCGCCAACAGGCCTTTTTGCGCTGACACCGGGAATACGCGCGAGGCCTCCATGCCGAGGGTCTGAGATACCTTGCGCGCCTGCTCATCAATGGATTTTTCTACGGCGTCCGGGGTCTTGAGTTCATCCCACAGCACGTCCACCTTGTTCAGCACCACCACCACGCCGTTTTCCTTGTGGAGGGATTTCACGTTGTGCTTCCACATGTCCAGGTCGGACTTGGTGACGCCGGTGTCGGCGGCGAGTACGAACACCACCGCGTGCGCGTTGGGCAGCATGCTCACGGTGAGCTCGGGCTCGGTGCCCAAGGCGTTCAGGCCCGGCGTGTCGAGGATGACCAGGCCCTGCTTGAGCATCGGGTGCGGGAAGCTGATCAGGGCATGGCGCCACATGGGGATGTCGATGCCCTCCGGCACCGTGCCGTCAGGGGAATGCAGTTGCAGATCCTCGTCCCGGTAAAGCCCGAGCTCGCGCGCCTCCTGGAGCGGCACGCGCTTGGTGCGCACCACCTCCTGGAAGGCCTCGGCCATGCTGTCGGGAGAACTCAGGTCGAGGGGGATGTGGGTCCAATGAATGGGTTCATTGCGGAACTCGGCGATACTGGTTTCCTTCAGCCGGGTCTCGATGGGCAGCAGACGGATGTAGGCTTCCTGTGCCTTGTTGTCCCAGAACATCTCGGTGGGGCACATGGTGGTCCGGCCGGCCTCGGAGGGCAGCAGGCGGCGGTCATACTCGGAAAAGAAAATGGCGTTGATGAGTTCCGTCTTGCCCCGCGCGAACTCGGCTACGAAGGCGATAGTCAGCCGATCGCTTTGCAGTGCGTCGAGAATCTCGAAGATGCGCAGTTCGTCCTCGCTGTCGACCATGTCGTTCGCCTCCAGCCACTTCTGGTAGCGCACGATGCCCTCGCGCAGATCGGACTTCCACCGATCGAAGGCCTGCATCTGCTCGCTCAAACGCTCATTCGACATGACAAGGACTCTTAGTTGGTGACTGCTGCCGCGACGCCGCAAGCCGCATGACTGCTACAAACCGCTGAACGCCGGGGAATTTTAACAGCAACAAGGCTCAGCGTAACGGCGGCCGGCCCGGCTCCCATGTGATGCCGGTCACGTTCGGAAAGGAACGCGGACGGCTGATGCGCAGGCGCTTGTCGCGCCCGGTTTCACCCGCCACCAGGCTGACTGCGGAAGGGGCGACGCCGAAGGCCTTGGCGACGAAACGCAGCAGATGCTCGTTGGCCTTGCCGTCCACCGGCGGCGCAGTGATGCGCACCTTCAGCTGTTCGCCGTGGGGACCTACCAGCTCGTCACGGCTGGCACGCGGCTGCACGCGCAAATCGAGCAGCAGGTCTTCCCCTTCCCAACGGACCGCTGGCATCCCAGTTCCCCTAAACGTGCCGCAAGCCCGGCGTGTCAGCCCGCCAGGCCACGCAGCGGAGGCATGATGAGCATGAGCATGACCTGCAGCCCGATGATGGCCACCAGCGGCGAGAGGTCGAAGCCGGCGATCGGCGGCATCAGGCGGCGGATGGGGCGCAGGATGGGGTCGTTGAGGCTGTGCAGGGCGTCGGCCATGGGGTTATAGCGCCCCGGATTGATCCAGCTGAGCAGCGCCTCGATGAGGATGGAGAAGATGAACACGTACACCGTCAGCTCGACGAGCTCGGCGACGGCCAGCAGGAACAGCGTTCCCGGGCCGATGGCAAACCCGTTCAACGCGGCGATCAGGCCGAGCGCCACCATCTGCAACACCAGCATCAACACCACGGCGGCGAGATCGAGGCCCGCCAGCCCCGGGATGACGCGCCGCAGCGGCTTGAGGGCCGGGTTGGTCACCTTCACCAGGAACTGCGACAGCGGGTTGTAGAAACTGGCCCGCACCCATTGCAACAGAAAGCGCAACAACACCGCGATGATGTAGAGCTGGAACAGGGTATTGATGAGAAACGCCAGCGGCGTGGCGAGATAGCCGGTCATCCTTGGCCTCCCAACAGGCGGGCGAGTTCCTCGGAGCGGTCGCTGGCAGCCCGCAGGGCGCGGCGGAACAGACGACGCAGGTCGCCTTCCTCAAGCACGCGCAGGGCCTGCTCGGTGGTGCCACCCGGTGAGGTCACCCGTTGGCGCAGGGTGGCCGCGTCGTCGGAGGATTCGAGGGCCATCTTGGCGGCGCCGAAGGCGGTCTGCAGGGTGAGCAGGCGGGCGGTCTCCTTGCCGAGGCCCAGTTCCGAGGCGGCACTCTCCAGTGCCTCCATGACCAGGAAGAAATAGGCCGGCCCGCTGCCCGACAGGGCGGTCACCGCGTCCATCTGCTCTTCGCGTTCCAGCCAAAGGGTGAGTCCGACGGCGCGCATGATGCCTTCCGCCAATTCCTTCTGCACGCCATTGACGCGGGCGTTGGCCACCAGCGCCGTGGCGCCGCATTGCACCAGGGCGGGGGTGTTGGGCATGGTGCGCACGATGGCGGGTTTGCCGCCGAGCCAGCGTTCCATGTCGGTGAGGCGGATGCCTGCCGCGATGGAGACAAAGAGCGGGTTGCGCTCGCTCGCCGCGGGGGCGATGGCCCGACACACCTGGCCGAGTACCTGCGGCTTGACCGCCAGCACCGCCACGTCCACCTGCCGCACCAAGGCCTCGTTGTCCTCCATGACCTGGATGCCGTAGCTCTCGCGGAGATGCTCACGCTGCTGCGGGTCCGGTTCGGAGACGAACAGGGTCGTGGGGTCCTGGTGATCGGCGACCAGGCCGCCGATGAGGCTGCGCGCCATGTTGCCGCCGCCGATGAAACCGATGGTGGATGCTCTCATTGTGCTCGGGGTTTGGTTAGGCCGGCTAAAGCATAACGGCTGTCTTGCTTGGCTGCCATGCAAAAAGCCTGAACACGGGAATACGGGAACACGGGGGAAATCCTTCCATGTCTTTCCCAACCCCGGGAGCGGCCTCAGGCCGCTCCCACAAATCAGGAAATCCCGTGTTCCCGTGTTAAGGCTTATCCATTTGACCGTAATCGCGGGCGCCGAAGATGGCGCTGCCCACCCTGACCAGCGTGGCGCCCTCGGCCACTGCTGCCTCCAGGTCGTCGGACATGCCCATGGACAGGGTGTCGAGGCCGTAGCCTTCGGCATTGAGACCTTCGAGGGCCTCGCGCAGGGCACGGAAGGGGGCGCGCTGGGCCACAGGGTCGTCGCTGGGGGCGGGGATGGTCATGAGGCCACGCAGCCGCAAGCGGGGCAGGGCGCGCAGCGCCGCGGCGAGGGCCGGCAGCTCCGCGAAATCCACGCCTGATTTGCTGGCTTCGCCACTGGTATTCACCTGGATACAGACCTGCAACGGCGGCAGGTGCGCGGGACGCTGGTCGTTCAGGCGCTGGGCGATCTTCAGGCGGTCGATGGTGTGCACCCAGTGAAAGTTCTCGGCGACGGGGCGGGTCTTGTTGGATTGCAGCGGGCCGATGAAGTGCCACTCCAGGTGGAGGTCTGCCAGCGCGGCGATCTTCGCGAGCGCCTCCTGCAGGTAGTTCTCGCCGAAGCGGACCTGACCGGCTGCCGCACAGGCCCGCACCGCTTCCGTGGGGAAGGTCTTGCTTACTGCGAGCAGCGTCACGGAATGGGGCGGTCGCCCCGCGTCATCCTCCGCTTCGCGAATGTTTCGGCGCACGGCGGCGAGCCGTGTCGCGATGGCGTTCATGTTGTCTGTCATAGGCATACGTTATAAGTTATCGCTCGCGACCGCGGGTAGGGTCACCGATAACAACACCAAGAGTCACCGCCCATGGATATTACCGAACTGCTTGCCTTCGGCGTCAAAAACGGCGCTTCCGACCTGCACCTCTCCGCGGGACTGCCGCCGATGATCCGCGTCGACGGCGATGTGCGGCGCATCAACCTGCCGCCCCTCGACCACAAGGCCGTACACGGCCTCGTGTACGACATCATGAATGACAAGCAGCGCAAGGACTACGAGGAATTCCTAGAGACCGACTTCTCGTTCGAGATTAAGGGCCTCGCGCGCTTTCGTGTGAATGCCTTCAACCACCACCGTGGCTCGGGTGCGGTGTTTCGTACCATCCCGTCCAAAATCCTCACCCTGGAGCAGCTCAACTGCCCGCCGATCTTCAAGACCATCGCCGACAACCCGCGCGGCATCGTACTGGTGACCGGGCCGACCGGCTCGGGCAAGTCGACCACGCTCGCCGCGATGATCGACTACAAGAACGACAACGAGTACGGCCACATCCTCACCGTCGAGGACCCCATTGAGTTCGTCCACGAATCCAAGAAGTGCCTCATCAACCAGCGTGAGGTGCATCGCGATACCCTGGGCTTCAACGAGGCGCTGCGTTCGGCCTTGCGTGAGGACCCTGACGTGGTCCTGGTGGGCGAAATGCGTGACCTGGAAACCATCCGCCTGGCGCTCACCGCCGCCGAAACCGGCCACCTGGTGTTCGGCACCCTGCATACCAGTTCGGCCGCCAAGACCATCGACCGCATCATCGACGTGTTCCCCGCCGCGGAGAAGGACATGGTGCGCGCCATGCTTTCCGAATCCCTGCGCGCCGTCATCTCCCAGACCCTGCTCAAGAAGACCGGCGGTGGCCGCGTCGCGGCGCATGAAATCATGATCGGCACGCCGGCCATCCGCAATCTCATCCGCGAGGGCAAGGTCGCGCAGATGTACTCGGCTATTCAGACCGGCCAGAGCCTCGGCATGCAGACCCTCGACCAGAACCTGCAGGACCTGGTGCAGCGCGGCATCACCTCCAAGCAGGAGGCCCGCCTCAAGGCCGCCAACAAGGACGTGTTCAACTGATTGACCATTCAAGTGCGCTACTGAACGCAAGCGGTTTCGAAGAAAAAAACATTGACCACGGGGGACACGGGGAACTCGGGGGGGGGGAAAGGCCTCAGGTATGTGGGGGAGCGGGCTTCTGCTCACGATTCTTGGCTCTGCGGAACTCGTGAGCGCATCGCGAGCAGAAGCTCGCTCTCACAGGGTTGCACCCATGCCTGTTCAGGACACCACGCGTTAACTTGATCTTGCCTTTCCCCGTGTTCCCCGTGTCCCCCGTGTTTAATGCTTTTCTCCCCATCCGCCTGCGTTCATTTGCGGACTTTCCAACAAGGGATTCATCATGGACTTTGATTCGCTGCTGAAGCTGATGGTGCACAAGAGCGCCTCCGACCTGTTTATCACGGCCGGGGTGCCTCCGAGCATGAAGATCCACGGCAAGATCACGCCGGTGGCGAAGGGCAGCCTCACCCCGGATCAGGCCCGCCAGATCGTCTACAGCGTCATGAACGAGAAGCAGCGCCAGGAGTTCGAGGAGGACCGCGAGTGCAATTTCGCGCTGTCACGATCGGGCATTGGCCGCTTCCGCGTGAACGTATTCCAGCAGCGCAACCAGATCGGTATGGTGCTGCGTCGTATCGAGACGCACATCCCCACCTTCGATGATTTGAATCTGCCGTCCATCCTCCAGGACCTGGCCATGACCAAGCGCGGCATCGTGCTGTTCGTGGGCGGCACGGGCTCCGGTAAGTCCACCTCGCTGGCCTCCATGGTGGACTACCGCAACCGCACCAGCACGGGCCATATCATCACCATCGAGGACCCCATTGAATACGTGCACCAGCACCAGAGTTGCATCGTCACGCAACGTGAAGTGGGCATCGATACCGATAATTTCGAAAGCGCGCTGGTGAATACCCTGCGTCAGGCGCCGGACGTGATCCTCATCGGCGAAATCCGCCACCGCGAGACCATGGAGTACGCCATCGCCTTCGCGGAAACGGGTCACCTGTGTCTCGCCACCTTGCATGCGAACAATGCCAATCAGGCGCTGGACCGCATCATCAACTTCTTCCCGGAAGACCGCCGCTCGCAGCTCCTCATGGACTTGTCCCTGAACCTCAAGGCCGTGGTGGCCCAGCGCCTCATCCCGCGCGCCGACGGTCAGGGCCGCCGCGTGGCCGTGGAGATACTCATCAACACGCCGCTGGTGGCCGAGCTCATCCTGCGTGGCGAGGTGCACGGCATCAAGGAGCTGATGAAGAAGTCCACCGAACACGGCATGCGCACCTTCGATCAGGCGCTCTACGAACTCTTCCGTGAAGGCCACATCACCGAACAGGATGCGCTGCGCAATGCCGACTCGGCCAACGAGGTGCGCATCATGATCAAACTCGGCGACAGCGGCACCTCGGCCGAGGAACTCACCGCGGGACTCGACAACCTTCGCCTCGAGGAAACCGAAGCGTCGGGACGCATCCGCCGCTGAGGGGTATAACGCGGAGGCCGCAGAGACGCGGAGGGCGCGGAGTGAAGAACGGATTACAGATGAAGTACCACCGTGTGGCGCATGGATTCACATGCGAAACCGAGTCCGTGCGCAAAAATCTTTGCCATTCTTTTCTCCGTGGCCTCCGCGTCTCTGCGGCCTCTGCGTTGTGCTCAACCGCAGGGGAACTGCTCAGCCCGGGAACACCGTGCTTGCATCGAACACCGGCCCGTCCACGCACACGCGCTTCATGGCCGGGCCGCTGTCGGTGCGTACTTCCACCACGCAGCCGGCGCAGCCGCCGATGCCGCAGGCCATGAATTCTTCCAGCGAGACCTGGCAGGGCAGGCCGTAGTCGCGGGCGAGTTTCGCGACCGCATCCAGCATGGGGTGCGGGCCGCAGGCGAACACTTCCACTTCGTTGCGCTGTGCGTCACTGAGCGCATCCAGCCAGGCGCGTGCCAGGTCGGTGACGAAGCCGTCCAGGCAGCCCGCGTAGCCCTGTCGGCTGGCCAGGCGGCTCGGTACGCCCCAGTCTTCCAGCAGCGGCATGGCGGCGGTGACGTGGGCGGGTACGCCCGGCGCCATGAACTGGCTGGGGCGCGGCGCAAACGGGAAGGGTACTTCCGAGCCGAGCACCACGAAGGGCTTGAAGGCGGCGTTGCGACGCAGTTCGTCGGCCAGGAACACCATGGGCGGCATGCCCACGCCGCCGCCCATGAGCAGGGCGCGCGGGCGATCGGCATGGGCGGTGAAACCCGTGCCGATGGGGCCGAGGATGCTGAGTTGCTCGCCCACGCAACGGCTGGACAACAGGCGCGTGCCTTCACCGAGCACCTTGTAGAGGAAGTCCACGGTACCGGCCTGTGCATCCACGCGCATGATGGAAATGGGCCGGCGCAGCGGGCGCTGTGTGTCGCACTGGATGTGGACGAAGCTGCCGGCGCGTGCGCGCGCGGCGATCTGCGGCGCGCGTACGCGCAGCACGTATTGCTCGCCGGCGTGGCACTCATGGGCGAGGACCTCGGCCTGTTCCAGGAACACCGTGTCGCGATGGGGCTTGTGCATGTCAGTCATTGCGTTCGTAAACCACTTTGCCGCCGAGCAGGGTATGGGTGACGCGGCCCTTGAGCTCCCAGCCGAGGAACGGGCTGTTCTTGCCGCGGCTCAACAGGGTGTGTTCGCTCACCGTCCACCAACGCTCCGGGTCGAAAATGCATAGGTCCGCCGGCGCACCGGGCCGCAGGGTGCCGGCGCCATTGCCAAGCACGCGCGCCGGCTCGCAGGTGACCTTGGCGAGCGCAGCGGACAGCGGCAACACGGCCTCCCCGGCGAGCCGCAGCACCAGGGACAGCAGGGTCTCCAGTGTGGAGGCGCCCGGCTCGGTGACCGGGAACGGTGCGAGCTTGGCGTCGGCGTCGTGCGGCTGGTGATCGGAACAGATGGCGCTGAGCGCGCCACTGGCCAGGCCCGCGCGCAAGGCGTCGCGGTCGCGCTGGGTGCGCAGGGGGGGGCGCAGGTGGCAGCGGGCGTTGAAGGGATTCACGTCCATTTCCGTGAGATACAGCTGGTGCGCGGCGACGTCAGCGCTCACCGGCAGTCCGCGGCTGCGTGCCTCCGCCACCAGTTCCACGGCGCGCGCTGAGGACAGTTGGCAGAAATGGGCGCGTACACCGCTTTGCTCCACCAGGCGCAGGTCACGGGCCAGGCCGATCACTTCCGCACACTCCGGGATCCCCGCCAGGCCGAGGCGCGCGCTTACCGTGCCCTCGTGCATGCAGCCGGTGGCGAGCCAGGGGTCTTCCGGATACAGGAATACGGGCAGGTCCAGGGTGGCGGCGTATTCAAGCGCACGGCGCATCACCAGGGTGCTGGCGACCGGGCGGCGCGCATTGGCCATGGCCACGCAGCCGGCCGCGCGCAGGGCGCCCATCTCGGCCAGTTGCTCGCCGTTGAGGCCGTGGGTGAGGGCGCCGAGCGGCAGCACACGGGCCATGCCCGCCTCGCGCGCCCGCCGCACGATGAGTTGGGCGGCGGCCGGGGTGTCCACCACCGGGTCGGTGTCCGGCGGACAGCACAGCGTGGTGATGCCGGCGCTCGCGGCGGCGCGCGTCTCGCTGGCGATGCTGCCCTTGTGTTCGAGGCCCGGTTCGCGCAGGCGCGCATGCAGGTCCACCAGGCCGGGGCAGACCACACGCTGACTGGCATCGATGGTGTGCTCGGCCTGGAAGCCCTCGGGCACATGGCCGACCGCGGCGATGCGCCCGTCGGCGATGCATACCTCGGTGATGGCGTCGAGGCCGACGGCCGGGTCGATGACGCGGCCCCCGCGGATCACGATGTTCATGCGGCCTCCTCCGCGCCGGCGCCCGGATGACGGCCGAGCACCAGGGCCATGACCGCCATGCGCACGGCGATGCCGTTGGTGACCTGCTCCAGGATCACCGATTGCGGCCCGTCCGCCACCTCGGAGGCGATCTCCACGCCGCGGTTGATGGGGCCCGGGTGCATCACGATGGCGTCTTGCTTGGCCAATGCCAGTTTTTCCGGGCTGAGACCGAACAACTGGAAATACTCCTCCTCGCTGGGCAGGAAGGCGCCCTGCATGCGCTCGCGCTGCAGGCGCAGCATGATGATTACGTCCACGCCTTCGAGCCCGGTGGCCAGGTCGTGATGGACGTGTACCCCTAGCCCGGCGATGTCGCGCGGCACCAGGGTGCGTGGGCCGATGACGCGGATCTCCGGGGTGCCGAGGATGGACAGTGCGTGGATCTGGGAACGCGCCACGCGCGAATGCAGCACGTCGCCGACGATGGCTACCTTCAGGTTGTGAAAGGCGCCCTTGTGACGGCGGATGGTGAACATGTCCAGCATGGCCTGGGTGGGGTGCGCGTGGCGACCGTCGCCGGCGTTGATCACCGAGATGTGCGGGGCCACGTGGTGGGCGATGAAATGGGCCGCGCCGCTGTCGGCGTGGCGCACCACGAACATGTCGCAGTTCATGGCTTCGAGATTGCGCAGCATGTCCAGCAGGCTCTCGCCCTTGGAGGTGGCCGAGGTGGCGATGTTCATGTTGAGTACGTCCGCGGACAGGCGTTTGGCGGCCAGTTCGAACGTGGTGCGGGTGCGCGTACTGTTTTCGAAGAACAGGTTCACCACGGTCTTGCCGCGCAGCAAGGGCACCTTTTTCACCTGCTGCTCGCCGACCCCGATGAAGGATTCCGCCAACTGGAGGATCTCTTCGAGCTGTGCGCGGCGCATGCCCTCGATGGACAGAAAGTGGCGCAGACGGCCTTGTGCGTCCAATTGCAGGTCAGCGCCGTTCATGGGTCTGTACCACCAGGTTGAGTTGGTCCGGGCCGGTCAGCTTCACCTGTTCACCGGGGGAGAGTTGCATGTGCACGCCGCTGATGTCGGCCTGGATGGGCAGTTCGCGGCCGGTACGTTCCACCAGCACAGCAAGGACCACCGAGGCCGGGCGGCCGTAATCGAAGATTTCGTTGAGCGCGGCGCGCACGGTGCGGCCCGATTGCAGCACATCGTCCACCAGCACGATGTGGCGGTCCTCCACCTCGAAGGGCAGGCTGGAGGGGCGCACCTGCGGGTGCATGCCGATGCGCGAGAAATCGTCGCGGTAAAACGAGATGTCGAGCGTACCCAATGGCGTGGGCAGGGCGAGCAGCCGGTGCAGGCGTTCGGCCACCCAGGCGCCGCCGGTGTGAATACCGATCATGGCGGGCTCATGGACGTCGCGCCGGTGCAGCAGGATGCGCAGATCCCCGGCCATGCGCTCGATGATATCGGGGACGTGATAGCGCTCGGATGTCATGGGGTCTGTTGGTCCAGCCAGGATTGCAGGATGAGCTGCGCGGCCACGCGGTCCACGGCGCCCTTGTCGCCCTTATGGCCCTCGGCGGCCAGCAGGCGCTCGGCCTCGTCCGAAGACAGCCGCTCATCCACGAAAAAGACGCGCAGATTGTACCTGCCCGCCAGGCGATTACCAAAGCGGCGCGCGCGGGCGGTGAGTTCGTGCTCGGTGCCGTCCATGTGCACCGGCAGACCGACCACCAAGGCCTCGGGCTGCCACTCGCGGATCAGTTCGGTGACGGCGGCCCAGTCCACACCGCCGTTTTGGCTATGCAGGGTGCGCAGGGGACGGGCGGTGCCCGTGACGGTCTGCCCGACCGCCACGCCGATGCGCTGCGTACCGAAATCGAAGCCCAGCAGGGTGCCCACTCAGGCGTGGCCCACTTCGGTGGAGAGCAGGTTCAGGTCGATGCCGATGAGCGCCGCGGCGGCGCGCCAGCGCTCCTCGAGGGGCAGGTCGAACAGGATGTGTGCATCAGCCGGCCCGGAGAGCCAGGCGTTCTCGGCCATCTCGCGCTCCAGCTGCCCGGCGGCCCAGCCGGCATAGCCCAGGGTGAGCAGATAACGCGTCGGGCCCTTGCCATCGGCGAGCGCCATGAGGATGTCGCGCGAGGTGGTTACCGCGATCTCGTCGGAGATGCTGATGCTGGAATTCCACTGCCCGGGCGGTGAATGCAGCACGAAGCCGTGCTCGCCCTGCACCGGCCCGCCCGCGAGCACGGGCAGATCCACGTCCACGTGCGCCCCAGGCGTGATCTGCATATGTTCGAGCACCTCGCCGAAGGTGATCCGCAGCGGGCGGTTGATGACGATGCCCATGGCGCCGGCCGCAGTGTGTTCACAGATGTAGGTGACCGTGTGGCTGAAGTTGGGGTCCTCCAGCGACGGCATGGCGATGAGGAAGTGGTTGGCGAGGGACTTGGTCTCTGTCATGGCCATAGCGTACGGCGTGGGGCGTGGGACGTGAAGCGGAGAAGCGTGAACGTTCAGGGAATTTTGAAGAAAAAGCATCAACGCGAAGGCGGCGCTATGTGTCCTGCGTAACAAAAGCGGTTACCGCCCAGGGAGCAATGCGATCTCCCCCGTGTTTTCCTTCCCTGCCGCCGTCAGTACGTCTGCAGCCGGCTGTCGCTTTCGAACTGCCAGGTGCGCACGATGTGCAGCACGTCGATGCGTTTGCGGATGGACGGCGGAAAGGGTGCGAAGGGGGCGGCGAGCTTGACGATGCGCATGGCGCCGTCATCCAGCACCTTGCTGCCTGAGGAGCGCTGCACCCGTACATCCGCCAGGCTGCCGTCGGCACGGATGGCCACATCCAGGATGAGCGCACCGGACAGGCCGCGGCGACGGGCCTCGTCCGGGTAGTTGAGGTTACCGACACGCTCCACCTTGTGGCGCCACGCCTCCTCATAGGCGGCGCTGTCGTGCTGGCGGGTGTTGGCGGTGACAAACTCTTCGCGCGGTTTCTGGGCGTAGGTCTGCTGGCGCTCGCGGATCTCGGCCGACAACCGCGCCATTTCCAGGCTCTGCTCCCGCAGCACCTCCGCATCCGGCAGCGGCAGGTCCGGGACGGGTTCCACGGGGAGGTCGCTGGCGCGCCGGTCATTGGGCGCGCGGGTGGTCACGACCGTGTGCGGGCGCTCCGGCTCGGGACGCGGTGCGGCGGCCTGACGGGTCTCGTTGGCCGTGCCGCGCTCGGGTACCGGTCGTGGGTTGGGCTGCGGACTGGAGGGACGCACCTTTTCTTCGACATTCCCGCCGCCGCGCTGATCGGCCTGCGCCAGGTAATCGGCCTTATCGGGTCGTTCCCCCTGGCTGTGCACCAGGATGATCTCCAGCGGCCGGGTCGCACCACGGCGGGCGCGCTCCTCCGCCTCGAAGCTCACGCCCAGGATTACCAGGGCGTGCAGCGTCACCGCCAGCAGCATGGCAAGCCCGAGCCGGTCGGCCGGGGTCATGGGAGGTGAGTTCGTCGCAATGGCCATGGCGGGGTTCCTGTGGCGACGGATTATACCCAGGCCTTCACGGCACCGTCAGGTTGGCGACCGTTATGCGAAGTATGTCCGGGAAAGGCCAAAGCGTAACCACGGGGAACACGGGGAAATACGAAATGCTGTGTTGCGATGAATCGGTAGTTGGCTGATGCCAAAGAACATTATCAGCCGAGTCAGATGGCGCTGTTTACCTGATCTTTCCCCGTGCTCCCGTGGTTCAAGCTTTTCCCTTTCCGCGCCTGGCGGCGAGGCCGCCTTCGATGGCGTCCATGAGCTGGCCGGCGATGTCAAGGCCGAACTGGGCATCGAGCTCGCGGATGCAGGTGGGGCTGGTCACGTTGATCTCGGTGAGGTAGTCGCCGATCACGTCCAGGCCGACGAACAGCAGGCCCAGTTCGCGCAGCAGCGGGGCAACGCGGGCGCAGATGAGGCGGTCGCGCTCGCTGAGCGGCACGCCCACACCGCGGCCGCCGGCCGCCAGGTTGCCGCGGAATTCCCCGGCCTTGGGGATGCGGGCCAGGGCATAGGGGACCGGTTCACCGTCGATGAGCAGGATACGCTTGTCACCCTGACCGATTTCGGGGATGAAGCGCTGCACCATCACGTAGCGTGCGCCCCCGTCGGTGAGGGTCTCGATGATTACGCCGGCATTGGCGTCGTCGTTACGCAACAGGAACACCGAGGCGCCACCCATGCCGCCGAGTGGTTTGATTACAGCCTGCGGATGGCTGGCGAGGAAAGCCCGGATGTCCTCGGCGCGACGGCTGACCAGCGACGGCGGCATGAGGTCTGGAAAGCGGGTGGCGAACACCTTTTCGTTGGCGTCGCGCAGGCTGGCTGGACGGTTGATCACCCAGGCGCCATCGCGTTCCGCCTGCTCGAGGATGTACGTGGCGTACACGTATTCCATATCGAAGGGCGGGTCTTTGCGCATGAGCATGACGTCCAGGTCGCCAAGCCGCGCCTCGTGCGGCTCACCGAGCTCGAACCAGTGCTCCGCGTCGTCCATTACCCGCAGCGGCCGCGCCCGGCCCCAGGCCCCCCCGTCCCGGATGGCCAGGTCGGCCATCTCGAAGTAATGCAGCTTCCAGCCGCGTGCCTGGGCGGCGAGCAGCATGGCGAGCGTGCTGTCTTTGTGAAATTTGATGGCCCCGATCGGGTCCATGACGATGCCGAGGGCGAGGGTCATTTTCGTGTCGAGCTTCACAGTTTGGCGCGAGCCGGGAGATGATAGTGGCCCGCACCCGGCGGGTCGTGCAACCCGGATACAAGCCGGAAAAGCGGCTATCCTCTAAGCCGTCGTTAGGAACTGCCAAGCCCTGCCGTCAAGCAGGGAAATACGAATGCTGGCGCGGGCTTGTAGTATAACCTGAACGAATGTGTTAAATATCTCGGCGCCTCGACGGGGCAAACAGGCAGGTGTTCTTTGGGGGAAGAAATGGCGGTTAACGATGTGACCGGGCAGGCTCCGAATGGACTCAAGGTGATGGTGATCGATGACAGCAAGACCATCCGCCGCACTGCGGAAAGCCTTCTGAAGAAGGAAGGCATGGAGGTGATCTCCGCCGCCGACGGTTTCGAGGCCTTGTCGCTCATCGCCGACTACAACCCGGATATCATCTTCGTTGATATCATGATGCCCCGCCTGGACGGCTATCAGACCTGCGCGCTTATCAAGCACAACCAGAAATTCAAGGGCACGCCCGTGATCATGCTCTCGAGCAAAGACGGGTTGTTCGATCGTGCGCGCGGCCGGATAGTCGGCTCGGAAGAATACCTGACCAAGCCGTTCACGAAAGAAGAACTCCTCGGAGCTATCCAGCGTCACGTGCATCCGCGCGCCCAGGTCGCAAACGGATAGGCAGAGGGATAGGAAAAAGCCATGGCCGAGATACTCATCGTCGACGATTCACCCACTGAAATCCACGTGCTCACCACCATGCTCACCAAGCATGGTTTCAGCGTCAGTTCGGTCAGCAACGGCGAAGACGGCATCAAGGCCGCCAAGGAAAAGAAACCGGATCTGATCCTGATGGATGTGGTGATGCCCGGCATCAACGGTTTCCAGGCCACGCGCCAACTAAGCAAAGACACCGACACGGCCGACATCCCGGTGATCATCGTCACTACCAAGGATCAGGAGACCGACCGGGTGTGGGGGCTACGGCAAGGGGCAAAGGATTATCTGACCAAGCCCGTCGCCGAGAGCGAGCTCATCGAGAAGATCAACAGCCTTCTGAACTGAGCCGTGGGTACTCAGCCGCGAGCACCTTTCGAGCTGCTGTACGAACTGGAGGCGCGGGCGCGCGCCCATGCCTTCGGTCTGCCGCAGCGCGAAGAGGCCAGGACCCTGTGGCACGGGGTCGGTTTCCGGCTCGCCGGCATGCCGCTGGTGGCCCCGCTTGGGCAGGTGCGCGAAGTGCTGGTGTCGCCGCCCGTATCTCGCGTCCCCGGGGCCAAGGAGTGGGTGACCGGCATCGCCAACGTGCGTGGCACGTTGTTGCCGATCCTGGACCTGCAGGGTTTCCTGAGCAGCCGCCCCACTGCGCGCGGCAGACGCACGCGTGTCCTGGTGGTGCAGCACAGCGGCGTGATGGCCGGCCTGATGGTCGATGAGGTGCTCGGGCTGCGCCACTTTTTCGAAGAGGACCGCCTGGCGCACATCCCCTCCAGTGCCGAGGGTCTGCGCGCCTATCTCTCGGGGGCTTTTTCCCAGGCGGGCGAGGTGTGGACGGTGTTCGACATGCACCGGTTGATTCAGGATCCTGCCTTCATGCAGGTGGCGGCGTAAGCCGCTTTATCGTCTATCGGGTAGTGGAAGTTAGAACGGCGTAGGAGCCATGCAATGAAACCTTCGAAGGCCAGGACGACCACGTCGGGCGGCAACAAGAGCCTCATCGCGCTCATTGCCCTCGTGGTTCTCATGCTGATCGCCGCGGTGGCCGTGTTCATCCTCGTATCCACGCAGGACCGCGACGATAAGGAGTACATCTCCCTGCTCGGCGAGCAGCGCGTGCTTTCGCAACGATTGTCCAAGTACGCCGGCCAGGCGACGCTTGGCAGTGACCCCGCCATCTTCACCAAGCTCAAGGAATCCTACACCCGGTTCGAGGGCAACTTCGCCATGCTGAAGGGCGGCAATCCCGCCAGCGGCATGGGCGCCGCACCCACCGAGGTGATGAGCGAGCTTTCCGCGGTGGATACCGTTTGGAAAAAGTACGATCAGAACATCAAGGTCATCCTGGCGCACAAGGACACCGTCACGTCCATGCGCGAGACGGTGCAGACCATCAACGACCGCGCCGCCCAACTCCTCGCCTTGGCCGACGAAGTCGCGACCCTGATGGCCAATACCGGCGCCTCGCCCGAACAGGTTTACATCGCCAGCCGTCAGCTCATGTTGAGCCAGCGCATCGTCAACAATGTCAACCGCGTGCTGGAAGGCGGCGAAGGTTCGGTGACTGCCGCCGACCGTTTCGGCCGCGACGCCGCGCTGTTCGGGCGCGTGGTCGACGGCCTGCTCGACGGTAACAAGGGTATGAGCATCCAGCGCGTCCAGGACGGCCCGGTACGCGCCAAGCTCCAGGAAGTGAAGGCCCTGTTCACGGAAATCGGCCAACAGGTCGGCGCCATCCTTGAACGTACGCCGGAGATGTTCCAGGTCTCCGAGGCCTCCTTCGAGGCCCTGAACCTGTCCGATGAGCTGCTGCAGCGCATCACCGATCTGGAGGCCGCCTACCTCCGCTACATCGCCGGACGCGCCGTCAATTCCGCCGTCGGTTCGCTGTTCGGCGGCTTGGCGCTGGTGTTGCTCGTCGGCCTTGGCCTGCAACTGCGTGCAGACGGGCAGCGTCGTGTGACGCAGGCCGAGAGCGAGCGTCAGGATTCGGAAGAACGCAACCGGCGTAACCAGCAGGCCATCATGCGCCTGCTCGATGAAATGGGTGACCTCGCCGACGGCGATCTCACCGTGAATGCCACCGTCACCGAGGACGTGACGGGCGCCATCGCCGACTCCATCAACTACGCCATCGAGGCGCTGCGTACCCTGGTTACCGCCATCAACGACACCGCCACGCAGGTCTCGCACGCCGCACAGCAGAGCCAGGCTACGGCGGTTCAGCTGGCCCAGGCCAGTGAAAGCCAGGCACACGAGATCAGTTCCGCATCGGCGGCGGTGAACGAAATGGCCGTGTCGATCCAGGGCGTGTCCCGCAACGCCGACACCCTCGCCCAGGAGGCGCAACGCTCGGTGGCAACCGCCAAGGCGGGCACTGAGGCGGTGCAGAAGACCATCGAGGGCATGAACACCATCCGCGAGCAGATCCAGGAGACCTCCAAGCGCATCAAGCGCCTCGGTGAAAGCTCGCAGGAAATCGGCGACATCGTTGAGCTCATCAACGACATCGCCGAGCAGACCAACATCCTCGCCCTCAATGCCGCCATCCAGGCCGCCATGGCGGGTGAGGCGGGGCGCGGTTTCGCGGTGGTGGCCGACGAGGTGCAGCGCCTCGCCGAACGCTCTGCCGACGCCACCAAGCAGATCGAGGCCCTGGTAAAGACCATCCAGACCGACACCAACGAGGCGGTCATCTCCATGGAACAGACCACCTCGGAAGTGGTGAGCGGCGCCAAGCTCGCCGAGGATGCCGGCACCGCGCTCGGCACCATCGAGTCCGTGGCCGATCACCTTTCCGAACTGGTACAGAGCATTTCCGCCGCGACCCGCCAACAGGCCAAGGCCGCGGCCAACGTTTCCGATACCATGAACATCATCCAGGAGATCACCAACCAGACCTCGGCGGGCACCAGCCAGACGGCATCGGCCATCGGTAACCTCGCCGAACTCGCGAATGCACTGAAGAAGTCGGTGGCCGGCTTCAAGCTGCCCGCGTGAGATGTGCCCTGAGATCGTGCCGGGTGCGGCACGACGTCACGGGCGCAGTGCTACTGGATAGCGGATCATTCGATGACTGACCATTTCGACGTCAGCACGCTCAACTGGGTCAAGGGCGAGATCGACGAAACTTTGAAGGAGGCGCGCCTCGCCCTCGAGAAGTTCGTCGACAACCCCGAAGACGAAACCCAGCTGCATTTCTGCGGTACGCACCTGCATCAGGTCGCCGGTACCCTGCAGATGGTCGAGCTCTACGGCGCCGGGCAGCTCGCTACCGAAATGGAGCGGCTCGCCGATGCGCTGGCGGGCCTGGCGACGCGTGATGCCGGCCTCGAGGTGCTGATGCGCAGCCTGTTGCTGCTTCCCGACTATCTGGAGGTGCTGCAAGGCGGTCAGCCCGACAGTCCGTTGATCCTATTGCCGCTCGTGAATGAACTGCGCCAGGCGCGCGGTGAGGCGGAACTCAGCCCTGCGGCCGTTTTCCAGCCGGACCTCAACGTCTATCCGCGCGAGGCGGAATTCCCACGCGTCGAGGCGGATGTGCGTGCCCTCGCCCAAAAGCTGCGCCCTGTCTACCAGGCCTCGCTGGTGAAGTTGCTGACCGGCAAGGACCCGGCCGGTGGTCTGCAAGCAATGGCCGGCGCCCTCGAAAAGCTGGGTGTCAGCTGCACCAGCCACGAGATGCGCCGCACCTTCTGGGTCGCCGGTGCGCTTGCCGAGGCGTTGCACGACGGCCTGGCGCTGGATGCGCCCGCCAAGCAACTGCTTGGAAAATTCGAACAGCTCATGAAACAGATCGCCGCGGCGGGCGAGGAGGTCGTGCCCGCGGATGCCCTGGCACAGCTGGTGCGCGCGACCCTCTTTGCAGTCGCCCAGGCCGGTTCCGCAGGCCCGCGCGTGAGCGCCGTCAAGCGCGCCTACCGGCTCGCCTCGCTGGTGCCGGGCGCCGCGGTGTTGGAGCAGATCCGTTCTGGCATGGGCGGCTTCAATGCCGAACTGAAGCAGACCGTTTCCCGCGACGTGATGGAAGAGCTGTCGCGTATCAAGGACGTGCTTGACCTGTTCAGCCGCGGTGGCCAGCGCGTGAGCGCCGAGTTGCAGCCGGTTGCCGAGGCGCTCAGCCATATCGCCGATGTGCTCGGCCTGATTCGCCAGGCTGAACTCGCCTCTGCGCTGCGTGAGCGCGCCGCACAGATCCAGCAGTTGGCAGAGCGCGGCGGCGAGGCCGACGAGCGCCTGCTCATGGGCATGGCCGAGTCGGTGTTGAGTGTGGAGTCTGCATTGTCGGATTGGGGCACCGTCAGCCCGGTGGAAAAAGCCGACGATGCGACCGGCCAGCTCGATGTGGGGGAATCCTCGCCCGAGGCGGAGGCCGAGCATCGCCGTGTCGTGCGCCAGGTGATGAAGGTGGCCAAGGAAGAACTGGCCAAGGCACGCGAGGCGATCAATACCTTCATCAACAATCCGGCCGACCCGGCCCAGCTCGATGGCACACCACGCCAGCTGCGGCAGATCATCGGCAGCCTCGGCATGTTGTCTTACCGACGCGTGGCACAGGTGCTGCGCGCCTGTCAGCGCTTCGTGGAACGGGACCTGATGGGCCAACCCAGCCTGCCCAGCGGTGACCGCCTCGATGCTCTCGCCGATGCCATGATGAGCGTCGAATACTACCTGGACGCCTTCGTGGAGAGCCGCGTACACCCGTCCTCGGTGCTGGAAGTGGCCGAGCGGGCGGTGGCCAAACTCGGCTATACAGTGGATTCGCTGGGCGAGGACCCAATCCCGCCTGTGTCGGTGGCGGACGACGAAGGCGAGATCGAGACGACGGCTGGGGATGCGCTGCCCGAGGCTGTTACAGCACTGCCCATCGATGCGGCTCCTCTGCACGAGCCCGAACCGCTCACCTTCGGTGTCACGGCTGGGCCGGCGGACGAAGCTGCCGCGACCGCCGCGGAGACGCAGCCATCGCCCGCGGCGGCGGTTCCGGCAGTATCGCCGACCGTGGAGATGGACGATGAGATCGTCGCCATTTTCGTGGAAGAGGCGGAAGAGGAATTCCAGCGCATCGCATCCTTGCTGCCGCGCTGTCGCGGCAATGTCGATGATGACGAGGCGATCCGCGAGCTGCGCCGCTCGTTCCACACCCTGAAGGGCAGTGGACGCCTGGTGGGTGCGAGCAAACTCGGCGAATTCGCCTGGGCCTTCGAGAGCCTGCTCAACCGCATCATCGATAAGACCATCGCGCAGGATCCCGCCGCGTTCGACCTGGTCGAGCAGGCGCGCCTGGCGCTGCCGGAATTACTGGCCGAGTTCCGCGGCGGCCCCGCACCGCACGCCGATACGACCGCCCTGGTAGAGGCAGCTTCCGCGTTGGCGAGCGGCGCGCCCGCGGCGGCCCCTGCCGCGCCGCTGATCGACGATGCGGTATTGCGCGAAATCTACACCAAGGAAATCGCGGCGCACCTCGCCGGCCTGCGTACGTTCCTGGCCGATAGCCACGGCATGCGCACGCGGCCCACCGAGACCTTGCTGCGTTCCTTGCACACCTTGTGCGGCAGTTCCCGCACGGCGGGCGTGATGCCAGTGGCGGAGCTGGCCGGCACCCTGGAGAAATACGCCAAGGCCGCGCAGGCCAAGGGTCTTGCCGTGGAGCCGGACGGGCTCGAGGTGCTCGGCGGTACGGCCGACTGGATCGCTGCGGTGATCGCCCACTTGCAGGATGCCAAGCCGGGGCTGCCTGGCGCCGGCGACCTGCTGACGCGCGCCGCAGCGCTGCTCGCGCACAGTGAAGCGGCCGCGGAGGTCATGCCTGACACCGGCGCCGACCTGGCGCCCGATGAAACGCCCGGCCTCGCCGCGTCCGATTCCGGTTCCGGCAATCGTGCGGCGCTCGTCCCCGACGCAACCGAGTTCATGGTCGAGTGGGATGATGCGCAACTGGATGAATTCGAGGCGCTGGCCAACACCGATGCCGCAGCGCCTGCCGAGCCCGCAGTACCGGCTGAACCCTCGGACGACGAGCTGTTCGGCGAGCTGACGGATACCCTGGCGTTCTCCCCGGGGGAAGAGACCATCACGGCGCCCGAGGACGCTGCGGAGGCGTCCCTCGCCGGGCCTTCACTCGCCGAGAGTGAGCTGGTGGACAGCCTGCTGCGCGACGAGCCCTTCGCCGATATGTCACCGCCGCCCGATGACGCGGGCGAGCAGGGGGCGCCGGCCGAACTCATCTCCGTGTTCGTAAACGAGGCCTCCGATCTGCTCGGCACCAGTGACGAGCTCATCCAGCAATGGGTGGAAAAACCCGCGGCGCGCAAGCCCGTCGAGGCGCTGCAACGTGTCCTGCACACCCTGAAAGGCAGCGCCCGTTGGGCGGGTGTTGCGCCCATGGTCGAGCTCGGCCACGCCCTCGAGTCGGCGATCGCCGCCGTGGTGGAAGGGCGGGTGCCGGTGGATGAAGAAGTATTGCACCTCGCCCAGCGTGCCCAGAGTCATCTCGAGGCACTGCTCGCGCAGCTGAAGAACGGCGATACCCTCGGTAAGGTCACCGAGATCGTCGATCGCCTCAAGGCCCTCGCCACACCGGCCACGGCCTCGCCCAGCCTGGCGCCGGCGCCGGTGCGTGAATATGACGCGGATCTGCTGAATATCTTTCTTGAGGAAGGCCACGAGATCCTCAACGCCAGCGACGAGACGCTCCAGGCGCTAGCGGCCAATCCGCAGGACCGTACCCTGATCGAACGCCTGCAACGGCACCTCCATACGCTCAAGGGCGGCGCGCGCATGGCGGGCGTGGTGGAACTCGGCGATTTGGGCCACAGCTTCGAGTCCATGCTGGCGGGTGCGGCGGATGGACTCATGACGCTCTCACCGCCCATGCTCGCGCTGATGCAGCGTGCGCAGGATCGCATGGCCGTCATGCTCGAGCAGTTGCGGCACCACGACCCGCTGCCCTCGGGCGCCGATCTGATCGCCGAGCTCGAAGCCCTGGTCGCCGGCAAGCCGCTGCCCGCCGGCCGTGCAGAGCCCGCGACATTCCTCGAACCGCTGGCGACGACCATCGCCATGGGGGAAAGCGAGAGCCGCGCGAATGCAACCGATGCGGCGTCGGCGGAGGCATCGGCCGACACCTCGACACACGGTGATCGTCGCACCGGGCCGCGCCCGCAATTCGAACTGGTCCGTGTACGCGCCGACCTGCTCGATAGCATGGTAAACGTGGCCGGCGAGGCCAGTATTTTCCGCTCTCGCATCGAGCAGCAGGTGGGCGCGCTGGCGTTCAACCTGGGCGAAATGGAACAGGTGATCGAGCGGCTGCGCGACAAGCTGCGCCTGTTCGACATCGAGACCGAGGCGCAGATCCAGTCGCGCTATGAGGAGGCGGGCGCGCAGTACGAGGATTTCGACCCCCTCGAATTCGATCGCTTCACCCACATGCAGCAACTGTCACGCTCCATGATGGAAAGTCTCGGTGACTTGTCCAGCATGGGTCAGACCCTGCAGGGCATTACCCGTGAGGCCGAGACGCTGCTGGTTCAACAGGCGCGCGTCAACACGGAACTCCAGGAAGGCCTTATGCACACACGCATGGTGCCGCTGGTGCAGAACGCACCGCGCCTGCGCCGAGTGGTACGCCAGGTGTGCGACGAGTTGGGGAAGGAAGCGGAACTGCGCTTCAAGGGTGCGGAGGTGGAGATGGACCGCAACGTGGTCGAGCGCATCATGGCGCCACTCGAACACCTGCTGCGCAATGCGGTTGCCCACGGTATCGAGACACCGGCCGAACGTGAGGCCGCCGGTAAGCCGCGCAGCGGCACCATCGTCATTCAGCAGATCCGCGAAGGCGGCGAAGTGGTCGTGAAGGTCTCCGATGATGGGGCCGGTATCAACGTGGCTGCGGTGCGCGAGAAGGCGATCGCGCGCGGTCTCATGACCGCGGACGCGCAGCTCTCCGACCGCGAGGTGATCTGCTTCATCCTGGAGTCCGGCTTCTCCACGGCCGGCTCGGTCAATCAGATCGCCGGCCGCGGCGTGGGCATGGACGTGGTGAACAGCGAGGTGAAGAACCTCAACGGCAGCCTGTCCATCGACGCCGTTCCTGGCCAGGGCACCACCTTCGTGATCCGCCTGCCGTTGACCCTCACGGTCAGTCGTGCCTTGCTGGTCAACGCGGGCGAGGAACTGTATGCGGTGCCTTTGATGAGTATCGAAGGCATCGTGCGCATCAACGAGCAGGAGAGCGCCAAGCTGCTCGCCAAGGATTCACCGACCTATCGCTGGCTCGGCCAGGACTATGACTTGCTGCATTTGGCCACGGTGCTGGGCACCGGGGGCGGCACGTCAGCCGACGAGGCGCGCCGCCAATCGATTCTGCTCGCCCACAGCGGCGATCATCGTATCGCCCTGGTCGTCGACCGTTTGCTTGGCAGCCGTGAAATCGTGGTCAAACCCATCGGCCGGCAGCTGAGTGGCCTGCGTGGGTTGTCGGGCGCTACCATCCTGGGCGACGGTCGTGTGGCGCTGATCCTGGAACTGCCGGCACTGATTCGTGCCGGTCTCGCGCAGCGTGCGGCTAGGCCCGTTGCCGCGACGCCGGTCGTCGAACGCCCACCCAAGCCGGTCGTCATGGTGGTCGACGATTCCATTACCGTGCGCAAGGTCACGAGCCGCCTGCTCGAGCGCAACGACATGATGCCCGTGACCGCGAAGGATGGTGTCGAGGCCCTCGCCGTCCTGGAAGAGACCGTCCCCGACGTGATGTTGCTGGATATCGAGATGCCGCGCATGGACGGCTACGAGCTTGCCACTCACGTTCGTAACGATGCGCGTCTCCGCAACGTGCCGATCATCATGATCACCTCGCGCAGCGGTGACAAACATCGCCAGCGCGCCATGCAGATCGGCGTGGACGTCTATATGACCAAGCCGTTCCAGGAGACCGAGTTGCTGGAGAGTATCCGGGCGTTGCTCGGCCGCCCGGGCACCGCGGCGGCATTGGCCTGAGGAACCCGACGTGAGCGAACAACAAGCACCCGCACAGACCGGCGAGGCGGCCATTCGTTGCCTGGTGGTGCCGCTCGATGGCGCGGCGCTACTGATTCCCAATGCGCTAGTTTCGGAAGTGGCGGCGTTTCAAGCCCCCGTGCCGACGGCGGGCCCGTCCTGGCTGCTCGGCCACATCGAATGGCGTGGGCTGGCTGTGCCGCTGATCTCCATCGAGGCCCTCGCAGGCATGGCGGGAGGTCAGCCGCAGCGCCTGAGCCGCGCCATCGTGTTCAATACGCTGAATGGCAATGCGCAGATGCCCTTCATCGCAGTATTGAGCCGCGCCATCCCCCGCATGCAACTGATCACCGCGGGCACATTGCCGTCGAGCTCAGAAACGGCGCCGGAAGGGCTGCTTGGCCGTTTTGAGCAGGATGGCGAAACCCTGTTGATTCCTAACCTCGACCGCATCGAACAGTGGCTTCAAGATGACGGAATCGTAGTTAAACGTGCCGAATTGACGATTGAGAAGGTGTGATGATGCGTAACGGTTTTCGTTCTTGTGCACTCGTCGGCCTGCTCCTGGCCGGATTGGCGGCCCCCGCTCACGCGCAGGATGAGCAGGAGCGTGCCAAGCTCCTCGCATTCGTGAACGAGGTCATCCAGGACGATGCCCGGCATGCGCGCGCCATCGAACTGGGCCGCGATCGCACCCTGCTTTGTGCCCAGTGTCATGGTGAGGACGGCAACAGCCGGACGCCGGAAGTGCCCAACGTGGCAGGCCAGAACCCCACCTACCTGCTCGAACAGGTGGATAAGTTCGCCGACGGCAGGCGCAAGAACTTCGTGATGCAGAGCCTCACGCGCGATTTCAGCATGGAGGACAAGGTGAACATCGCGGTCTATTACGCCAGCATGCCGGTGAAGCCGCTATCCGCCGATCCCATCCTCGCCCGCGAAGGCGCGCGTATCTACGGCGCCGTGTGCCAGATGTGCCATGGCGACGACGGTCGCGGGGAAATCGGCTATGCACGGCTGGCCGGCCAGCAGCCGCGGTACGTAGTCGATACCTTGAAGCGCTTTCGTACCAATGCGCGCCGGAGCGTGAGCGAGGAGGACATGAAGCGCCACGACGTGCGCATGGAGCAGGTCACGCAGAATCTTTCCGACCGGGACATCGAGGCACTGGCCGCCTACATCGCCCTTCTGAAATAACACAGACCATCGCGGCCTAAAGGCCGCTCCCGCAGGTGGAAAACCCCGCCCGTAGGCGCCCACACCGTGGCGGAATGGGCTGTCCAAGGCCGGCGGTATTTGCAGTGTATTCGCCGACGGTGTCGGCTCCTACAAGGCAGCAAAAAACCACCCGTAGGAGCCCACACCGTGGGCGAATGGCCTGTCCAACGCCTTGGCGGTTACCGAAACCACAGTCGCCGATGGTGGTATTCAGAACCACCTCTAGGTGCGGGCTGAGCCCGCGATAATGTGCTCAGCAAGAGAATCGTGGCCTACAGGGTGACATCCCGGGCGGGCATCAGCCCAGGTCGCCCCAGCGCGCCTGTAATACGGACAACGCGGCGACGGCCGCGGTTTCCGTGCGCAACACCCGTGGGCCGAGACGCAGGCCCCCGTAGCCGACCGCCTCGGCCGCGGCCACTTCCTCCGCAGCGAGTCCTCCTTCAGGACCGATGAGCAGGGTGACGGCCTGGGCCAGCTCGTGCTCTCGAAGGCGGTGCTCGGCGCGATGATCCAGCACCAGCGCCAGGCCCTCGGCCGGTTGTTGAAGCCAAGCGGCGAGGGGACGCACATCGAGCAGTTCGGGCAGCCGGTTGCGGCCGCACTGCTCGCAGGCGCCCACGATGATCTTGCGCCAGTGCTCCATGCGTCGCCCGCGCCGTTCCTCGTCCAGGCTCACCACGCTGCGCGCCGACAGCACCGGCACGATACGGCTGACACCCAGTTCCACGGCCTTCTGAATGGTGTAATCCATGCGTTCGCCGCGCGAGACCGCCTGAACCAGCGTGATCGAAAGCGGCGATTCGCATTCGCGGGCGCGCTGATCATGCACCGCGACTACTACTTCCCTGCGCGCGACCGCGGTGACGCTCGCGTCGAACTCACCGCCAGTACCATTGAACAGCACGAGCGGCGCCCCTTCGCGCAAGCGCAGCACGCGGGCGACGTGGTTCGCCGCCTCGTCGACGAGCTGGATGCGCTCGCCGACGCGTAGTGGTTGCGCGCAGTGGATACGGGGGATGCGCATTACCGTGTCCCGAGTCGCAACGCCTCCCACAACGCGCGTGTCGGCCCGGTCTGATTCATGGTGTAGAAATGCAGGCCCGGTGCGCCCGCAGCGAGCAGGCGTTCGCAGAGATCCGCCACCACTTCGTGGCCGAAGGCGCGAATGGAGTCCAAATCTTCGCCATAGGCCTCGAGCCGCAGCCGCAGCCAGCGTGGAATCTCCGCGCCGCAGGCGTCGGAGAAGCGGGCGAGCTGCTTGTAGTTGGTGATGGGCATGATGCCCGGCATGATGGGAATGTCGATGCCCAGGCGCTCGCAATCGTCGACGAAGCGGGTATAGGCGTCGAAGCTGTAGAAATACTGCGTGATCGCGGCATTGGCGCCGGCAGCCACTTTGCGGCGGAAGTTCTGCAGGTCATTAGCGCTGCTCGGTGCCTGGGGATGGAACTCCGGATAGGCGGCGACCTCGATGTGGAAGTGATCACCGGTCTCCTCGCGGATGAAGGCGACCAGTTCGTTGGCGTAGTGGAACTCACCTGCCTCGCGCATGCCCGAGGGCATGTCGCCGCGCAGTGCGACGATCTGCCTCACGCCCAGCGCGACGTAGCTTTGCAGCGTCTCGCGCAGGCTCTCGCGGCTTGAACCGATACAGGACAGGTGAGGCGCGCATTCGAGGCCTGCTGCCAGGATGTCCCGGACGGTCTGGTAGGTGCCTTCCTGGGTGCTGCCGCCGGCGCCGTAGGTCACGGACACATAGCGCGGCCCCAGTTCGCCCAGCTCCGCACAGGTGGCACGCAGCTTGGTGCGGCCCTCCGCGGTCTTGGGCGGGAAGAATTCGAAACTGAAGGCGGGTGTGTACTTCTTCTGCGATTCCATAGCGTTACCTCTGGCGCAGCATCGGGGTGTCAACGCAGAGGACGCGGAGACGCGGAGGACGCGGAGGAGAGCATCACATAGGTCTCTTCTCCGCGTCCTCCGCGTCTCCGCGAACTCCGCGTTATCGGCCCGCGCTTAGTAGCGGTAGTGGTCGGACTTGTAGGGGCCGTCCACGGAGACGCCGATGTACTCGGCCTGCTCGGGCGTGAGCCGGGTGAGCTGGGCGCCGATCTTGCCGAGGTGCAGGCGGGCGACCTTCTCGTCGAGCTGCTTGGGCAGGATGTATACCTTGCGTTCGTACTTGGCGGCGTTGTTGAAGATCTCCAGTTGCGCGATCACCTGGTTGGTGAAGGACGCGGACATGACGAAGCTGGGATGGCCGGTGGCGCAGCCCAGGTTCACCAGGCGGCCCTTGGCGAGCACGATGATTTTCTTGCCGTCCGGGAAGATGACGTGGTCCACCTGCGGCTTGATCTCTTCCCACTGGTACTTCTCCAGGGAGGCGATGTCGATCTCCGAGTCGAAGTGGCCGATGTTGCAGACGATGGCCTCATCCTTCATGGCGGCCATGTGGTCGTGGTTGATCACGTTCACATTGCCGGTGGTGGTGACGAAGATGTCGCCCAGCTTACAGGCCTCGTCCATGGTGACCACACGATAGCCTTCCATAGCCGCCTGCAGGGCGCAGATGGGGTCGATCTCGGTGATCCAGGTGGTCGCACCCATGCCGCGGAAGGCCTGCGCACAGCCCTTGCCCACATCGCCGTAGCCGAGCACCACGCAGATCTTGCCGGCCACCATCACGTCGGTGGCGCGCTTGATGCCGTCCAGCAGCGATTCGCGGCAGCCGTAGAGATTGTCGAACTTGCTCTTGGTGACCGAGTCGTTGACGTTCATGGCGGGGAACAGCAGCTCACCGCGCTTCTGCATATCGTACAGGCGGTGTACGCCGGTGGTGGTTTCCTCGGTGACGCCCTTGATGCACTTGGCCATTCGCGTCCACTTGCCCGGGTTGTTCTTCAGGCTGTCGCGCAACAGGTTGAGGAACACCTTCCACTCGGGGTTGGCGCCTTCGTTCGCCGCCGGCACCTGGCCCGCGGCCTCGAATTCCACGCCCTTGTGCACCAGCATGGTGGCATCGCCGCCGTCGTCCAGGATCATGTTGGGGCCGTCATGGCCGGCCCAGGTCATGGCCTGCTCGGTGCACCACCAATACTCTTCGAGGCTTTCACCCTTCCAGGCGAATACGGGGATGCCGGCGGCGGCGATGGCGGCGGCGGCGTGGTCCTGGGTGGAGAAGATATTGCAGGAGGCCCAGCGCACCTGCGCACCCAGTTCGACCAGGGTCTCGATGAGCACCGCGGTCTGGATGGTCATGTGCAGGGAGCCGGAGATGCGCGCGCCCTTGAGGGGCTTCTGAGCGCCGTACTCGGCGCGCAGGGCCATCAGGCCCGGCATCTCCTTCTCGGCGATCTGGATCTCCTTGCGGCCCCACTCGGCCAGGGCGATGTCGGCGACCTTGTAATCGGTGAAATTGGCTACGTCGTTCATTCTCGTTCTCCGAAAAAGAATGAGCGCCGTTGTACTGAAGCCGCTGTGCCCTGAGCCTGACGGGTCTCTAACCCGCTGCAGCGCTCCTCAGGGAGTCGGCGATGCAAATGCACTAAAGCATAACGCGGAGGACGCGGAGACGCGGAGGACGCAGAGAAGAATACTGTTTTCTCCGCGCCCTCCGCGCCCTCCGCGTTTCGACCCTATCTTTACAGCCCGGCCGCTGCGCGCAGGGCCTCGGCCTTGTCGGTGCGTTCCCAGGTGAACTCCGCGTCCTCGCGGCCGAAGTGGCCGTAGGCGGCCGTGGCGCGGTAGATGGGACGCAGCAGGTCGAGCATGTGGATGATGCCGCGCGGGCGCAGGTCGAAGACCTCGCGCACCAGTTGCACCATGCGTTCCTCGGCGATCTTGCCGGTGCCGAAGGTGTCGATGGAGATGGAGGTGGGCTCGGCCACGCCGATGGCGTAGGAGACCTGGATTTCGCAGCGGTCGGCGAGGCCGGCAGCGACGATGTTCTTGGCCACGTAGCGGCCGGCATAGGCGGCGGAGCGGTCCACCTTGGAGGGGTCCTTGCCGGAGAAGGCGCCGCCACCGTGGCGGGCCATGCCGCCATAGCTGTCGACGATGATCTTGCGTCCGGTCAGGCCGCAGTCGCCCATGGGGCCGCCGATGACGAAACGACCGGTGGGGTTGATGTAGAAGCGCGTGTCCTTGGTGATCCACTCGCGCGGCAGCACGGGCAGGATGACCTCGTCCATCACCGCATCGTGCACCACCTTCTCGGTGACTTCGGGGGCGTGCTGGGTAGACAGCACCACCGCGTCGATGCCCACGGGCACGCCGTCTTCGTAGACGAAGGTCACCTGGCTCTTGGCGTCGGGACGCAGCCAGGACAGGGTGCCGTTCTTGCGGATCTCGGCCTGGCGCTGCACCAGGCGGTGGGCGTAGGTGATGGGAGCGGGCATGAGCACGTCGGTCTCGCGGGTGGCGTAGCCGAACATGAGGCCCTGGTCGCCGGCGCCCATCTGTAGCTCATCCTCACGGTCCACGCCCTGGGCGATGTCCGGGGACTGCTTGCCGATGGCATTCAGCACGGCGCAGGATTCCCAGTCGAAACCCATGCTGGAGCTGTTGTAGCCGATGTCCTTCACCACCTCACGGGCGACGCGCTCATAGTCCACCACGGCGGAGGTAGTGATCTCGCCAGCGACCATCACCATGCCGGTCTTCACCAGGGTCTCGCAGGCCACACGGGCGCGCGGGTCCTGGGCCAGGATGGCGTCGAGGACGGCATCGGAGATCTGGTCGGCTATCTTGTCCGGATGGCCTTCGGACACCGACTCAGAGGTGAAAAGGTGCTGTTTGGACATGCGATTCCCCAAAATTCTACGCCCCGAGGGCGGTACGAGGGCCAAAGGAAAAGGAAGCGCGGAAATATAACATTTCGCGGCGGCGGGAAAAACAGCCAGGCCCTCGCCCGGCTTGCCGGTCAAGCCCTGTTCCACCAGGAGGCATGGCCTCCGATCAGTAGCCCCACATGTCTTCGAGCAGCCGGGCCTGGCCGGCGAAATGACGGGGCACGGCGGCCTCGAAACGGGGAATTTTCAGTGCCTCCAGGGCCGCGCGGCCCTCGGGGGTTTCGTGGGCTGCGAGCAATGCCTTGGTGATGGCCTGCCGCACCTGGGGACTGACCTCGGGCGCGGCGCTGATCCCGGGCGCGGGCGCCTGCTCGGTGGCAGCGACCGTGGTAAGGCCATTGAAGCGTCCGACCATGGCCGACGGGATGATGGCGCCGGCCGACTTGCCCGCCAGTACCCGCTCCACCGCCGCATCCAGATGATCGACTTCGACGAGAATGGGCTGGCGCAGGGGATTGGGGAAGAACTGGTTCAGGCACACCGCCCCCAGAGAGGGAGCGGGCATGCTGGCGACAGGCTTGCCGACCAGGTCGGCGGGTTCCATGGCCAGCTGATCCTCATGGGCTACCAGCGTGTAGCTGATGATGTCGGGCATTCGGGCCACCACGTGGTAACCCATCTTCGAGAGCCGGTAATCCACCATGTGTGGGCCCTCGAGGATGAGTTGGTAGCTGTTGCGGCGAGTCAGCTGCCAGTGCACCAGGAAGTTGCTGGTGGTCGCGATCGTCACCCTGTGTCCCGTCGAACGGGTCAGGTAATCCGCCAACGGTTGATAGATGCGCCGCGTTTCCTGCTCGGACAGCACCGGGTGAACGGCTAAAGTGAGTTCATCGGCTCGGGCCTGGCCGATGACAGACCAGACCGCCAACGCCAGCGCGATCGCGCGCAGCCATGCTGCAGATTCCATAGTCATGGTGGTCCCCCAAACCCGCCGATTGGCGGACGTACTGCATAAGCCGTGGGCGGAAAAACATCCGATTAGTCGTTATGGTTTCGACTTTAGCAGAGTGAATCGGGGGCGACACCGTAGCCTATCCATATAGGGATAGACCGCAAAAACCTCGTTTCGCGATATGCCGTGGAGGATAAGCCGGTGGTGATATTGCCGGGGGGCAGTAGATTGTAGACAATCGGGCGGTCCGGTCGGATAAGGCCGGAAAATTGCGGCTACATTTTTCAAGGCATGCGTGCGCTACGCGCAGGTTGCCCGGAACTGATGTTAGGTCTCGACCGCGCCGCCGGGGCGACAACAACGACTAGAAAAAGGGCCCTGCACCCGGATTGACGGCGCTACGCCAGCCGGTGTGCGATACGGCAGTGGAGCCGCGTACCCGGTTTATAAAAGAACACGAATTTTCGAAAAATCTCAGGAGAAGCACACACATGCCTAACCGTCGTGAACTCGCCAATGCCATTCGTGCGCTCAGCATGGATGGGGTCCAGAAGGCCAAGTCCGGTCACCCCGGCGCCCCCATGGGCATGGCCGACATCGCCGAAGTCCTCTGGCGCGACCACCTGAAGCACAACCCGAAAAACCCCCAGTGGCACGACCGCGACCGTTTCGTCCTCTCCAACGGCCACGGCTCCATGCTCATCTATTCCCTGCTGCACCTGACCGGCTACGACGTCAGCCTCGATGACCTGAAGAGCTTCCGCCAGCTGCACTCCAAGACCCCCGGGCATCCCGAATACGGCTACACCCCGGGCGTGGAAACCACCACCGGTCCGCTGGGTCAGGGCATCACCAACGGTGTCGGCATGGCCATCGCCGAGAAGGTCCTCGCCGGCCAGTTCAACCGCCCCGGCCATCACATCGTCGACCACCACACCTATGTGTTCATGGGCGACGGCTGCATGATGGAAGGTATCTCCCATGAGGCCTGTGCCCTGGCCGGCACCCTGGGCCTCGGCAAGCTCATCGCCTTTTGGGATGACAACGGCATTTCCATCGACGGTCACGTGGACGGCTGGTTCACCGACGACACGCCGAAGCGCTTCGAGGCCTACGGTTGGCACGTGGTGCGCGGCGTGGACGGCCATGACGCGGAGGCGATCAACAAGGCCATCCACGAGGCCAAGAGCGTCAACGACAAGCCCACGCTCATCTGCTGCAAGACCGTCATCGGCTTCGGCGCACCCAACCTGTGCGGTTCCCACGACTGCCACGGCGCGCCCCTGGGCGACGACGAAATCGCTGCCACCCGTGAGAACCTGGGCTGGAAGCACGAGCCGTTCGTGATCCCGGCCGATATCGCCGCCGAGTGGGACGCCACCCAGAAGGGCGCCAAGGCCGAGGGCCACTGGCAGGAGAAATTCGACGCCTATAAGAAGGCATTCCCCGAACTTGCCGCCGAATTCGAGCGCCGCATGAAGGGTGAGCTGCCCGCGAACTGGGCGAGGGACGCGGCTGAATTCATCAATGCCGTGAACGCCAAGGCCGAAAAGATCGCCACCCGCAAGGCCTCCCAGAACGCCATCGGCGGCTATGCCAAGCTGCTGCCCGAGTTCCTGGGCGGTTCCGCCGATCTCACGCCCTCCAACCTCACCGGCTGGAAGGAAGCCAAGGCCATCACCAACACGGTGAACGATGGCAACTACATCTCTTACGGTGTGCGCGAGTTCGGCATGTCCGCGATTATGAACGGCATGGCCCTGCATGGCGGATTCATCCCGTTCGGCGGCACCTTCCTGATGTTCTCCGAGTACGCCCGCAATGCCCTGCGCATGGCGGCGCTCATGAAGATCCGCTCCATCTTCGTGTATACCCACGACTCCATCGGCCTGGGCGAGGACGGCCCCACCCACCAGCCGATCGAGCAGATCGCCACCCTGCGCTATATTCCCAACATGTCGCTGTGGCGTCCCTGCGACGCGGTTGAATCCGCCGTGGCCTGGGCGCGGGCTGTGGAACGCAAGACCGGTCCCTCCTGCCTCATCTTCTCGCGCCAAAACCTGCCGCACATGGAGCGTAGTGCCGAGCAACTTGCCGCCATCGCCCGCGGCGGTTACGTGCTGAAGGACTGCGAAGGCACGCCGGAGGCCATCATCCTCGCCACGGGCTCCGAGGTGGAGCTCGCGGTGAATGCCTATGCTGAACTCAGTAAGCAGGGTCGCAAGGTGCGCGTGGTCTCCATGCCCTCCACCGACACCTTCGACGCCCAGGACGCGGCGTATCGCGAATCCGTGCTGCCTGCCAAGGTCCGCGCGCGCGTGGCCGTGGAAGCCGGTGTGACCGCCTTCTGGGGCAAGTACGTCGGTCTGGACGGCAAGGTCATCGGCATCGACCGCTTCGGCGAGTCGGCGCCGGCAGACCAGCTGTTCAAGGAATTCGGCTTCACCACTGAGAACGTGGTGAAGGCGGTCGAGTCCATCATCTAAGAAAAACCAGGAGATCGAAAGAATGGCTATCAAAGTTGGTATCAACGGCTTCGGTCGTATCGGCCGCATGGTGTTCCGCGCTATCGCCAAGGAAGCCGAGTTCAAAGAAATCGAGGTCGTCGCCATCAACGACCTGCTCGAGCCCGACTACCTGGCCTACATGCTCAAGTACGACTCCGTGCACGGCCGCTTCAACGGTGATGTGAAGGTCGACGGCACCAACCTCATGGTGAACGGCAAGAAGATCCGTCTCACCGCCGAGAAGGACCCGACCGCCCTGAAGTGGGGCGAGGTGGGTGCGGACCTGGTCATCGAGTGCACCGGCCTGTTCCTCACCAAGGAATCCTGTGAGGCGCACCTCAAGGCCGGCGCCAAGAAGGTGGTGCAGTCCGCCCCCTCCAAGGACGACACCCCGATGTTCGTATACGGCGTAAACCACCAGAAGTACGCCGGTGAGACCATCGTTTCCGCCGCCTCCTGCACCACCAACTGCCTGGCACCCGTGGCCAAGGTGCTGCACGAGAACTTCGGCATCAAGCGCGGCCTGATGAGCACCGTGCACGCCGCCACCGCCACACAGAAGACCGTCGACGGTCCGTCCAAGAAGGACTGGCGCGGCGGCCGCGGCATCCTGGAGAACATCATCCCGTCCTCCACCGGCGCCGCCAAGGCCGTGGGCAAGGTCATCCCCGAGCTGAACAAGAAGCTCACCGGTATGGCCTTCCGCGTGCCCACCTCCGATGTCTCCGTGGTCGATCTCACCGTCGAACTGGAGAAGGACGCCACTTACGAGCAGATCTGCGCGGCCATGAAGAAGGCGGCCGAGGGCGAGCTCAAGGGCGTGCTGGGCTACACCGACGAGAAGGTGGTCGCCACCGATTTCCGCGGCTGCCCGCAGCCTTCCACCTTCGACGCCGACGCGGGCATCGCCCTGGACAACACCTTCGTCAAGGTGGTGACCTGGTACGACAACGAGTACGGCTACACCTGCAACATGCTCCGCTTCGCGAAGCACGTAGCGAAGTAAGAAAAAGCCGATGACCACGGGGAACGCGGGGATAAGAAGCACTTGATCTTCCCCCCGTGTCTCCCGTGGTTAAGGCTTTCCTTTTCTTGTCAGCGCTCGAGAGTCATCCGCCGAAGCGGTGCTTCCGCCGATGGTTTTCAAAAAATAATCAAACAAAATCCAAGGAGCAGTCCACATGTCAGTGAAGAAGATGACCGAGCTGGACCTGAAGGGAAAGCGCGTTTTCATCCGTGCCGACCTGAACGTTCCCGTGAAGGACGGCAAGGTGACGTCCGACGCGCGCATCACCGCCTCCATGCCCACCATCGAGGCCGCCCTGAAGGCCGGCGCAAAGGTGATGGTGACCTCCCACCTGGGGCGCCCCACCGAGGGTGAGTGGAGCGAAGAGGTCTCCCTGAAGCCCGTGGCCGACGTGCTCTCCCAGAAGCTTGGCAAGCCCGTGCGCCTCATCAAGGACTGGGTGAACGGTGGTTTCGATGTCGCCGAAGGCGAGCTGGTCCTGCTTGAAAACTGCCGTGTCAACAAGGGCGAAAAGAAGAACGACGATGAACTGTCCAAGAAATACGCCGCACTCTGCGACGTGTTTGTCATGGACGCTTTCGGCACCGCGCATCGCGCCCAGGCCTCCACCCATGGTGTCGCCAAGTACGCGCCCGTAGCGTGCGCCGGCATCCTGCTCATGGGCGAGCTGGATGCGCTGAACAAGGCATTGGCCAATCCCAAGCGCCCCATGGTCGCCATCGTGGGCGGCAGCAAGGTCTCCACCAAACTGACCGTGCTCGAATCGCTGTCCGAGAAGGTGGACCAGCTGGTGGTGGGCGGCGGCATCGCCAACACCTTCCTGGCCGCAGCCGGCAAGCAGATCGGCAAGTCCCTGGCCGAGGCCGACCTCATCCCCACTGCCAAGGCGCTGATGGAAAAGATGCAACAGCGCGGCGCCAACATCCCCATCGCGGTGGACGTGGTGGTGGGCAAGCAGTTCGACGCCAACGAGCCCGCAGTTTTGAAGGGCGCGGATGCCGTGGCTGCCGACGACATGATCTTCGATATCGGCCCCAAGAGCGCCCAGGAGCTGGCCGATATCATCATGAAGGCGGGTACGGTGGTCTGGAATGGCCCGGTGGGCGTGTTCGAGTTCGACCAGTTCGGTGACGGCACCAAGAAGATCGCCGAAGCGATCGCCAATACCAACGCCTTCACCCTGGCCGGCGGCGGCGACACCATCGCCGCCATCCAGAAGTACGACATCTACGAAAAAGTGTCCTACATCTCGACGGCCGGCGGTGCATTCCTGGAATACTTGGAAGGAAAGGTACTGCCTGCGGTGGCGATGCTCGAAGAACGCGCCAGCAAGTAGTTTTCAGTTTTTTCATAAGAGCGCCGGGAGGGCGGAGCATCTCCCGGCGCTCGAACTTAGAGGGTCGGCAACAGGCCCCTGAGAAACCACATGCCAAGACGAACCAAGATTGTGTCCACCCTGGGACCGGCAACCGACGATCCCAAGATGCTGGACAAGATTATCCAGGCCGGCGTCGACCTGGTCCGCATCAATTTTTCCCACGGCAAACCCGAAGAACACCTCGAACGGGTGGAAAAGGTACGCAACCGCGCCCGTGCCCACGGCCGACAGGTCGGGGTGCTGGCGGATCTGCAAGGCCCCAAGATTCGCATCGAAAAATTCAGTGACGGTAAGGTGTTCCTGGAAGAAGGCCAGACCTTCACCCTCGACGCTGCGCTGGACCACGACCGCGGTGATCACGAGCGCGTCGGCATCGCCTACAAGCAGTTGCCCGAGGACGTCACCCGCGGCGACACCCTGCTGCTCGATGATGGTCGCGTGGTGCTGTGGGTCGACAGGGTCGAAGGGCCGGAGGTGGTGTGCCGCGTGGTGGTCGGCGGTGTGCTGTCCGACCGCAAGGGCATCAACAAGCAGGGTGGCGGGCTTTCGGCCCCCGCCCTGACCGACAAAGACAAGGAAGACATCCGTCTGGCGGCGAAGATGGAGGCCGATTACGTGGCCGTATCGTTTCCGCGTACTGCGGACGATATCAACGAGGCACGCGCCCTGCTGCGCGCGGCCGGCGGTCACGGTGAAATCGTCGCCAAAATCGAGCGCGCCGAGGCCCTGGAGGTGATCGACGAGATCATCGCCGCATCCGGCGCCATCATGGTGGCGCGCGGCGACCTGGGCGTGGAGATCGGCGACGCCGCGCTGGTGCCCTGGCAGAAGCGCCTCATCAAGCAGGCGCGCACCATGAACCGGCCGGTGATCACCGCGACCCAGATGATGGAGTCCATGATCACCAACCAGATCCCGACCCGCGCCGAGGTATTCGACGTGGCCAACGCGGTGCTGGACGGCACGGATGCGGTGATGCTTTCCGCGGAGACCGCCACCGGTAAATACCCGGACAAGGCCATCGCGGCCATGGACCGCATCTGTCTGGAGGCAGAGAAGCAGCGCATCGCCACCACCTCCGATCACCGCATCAATACCGAGTTCACCCACATCGACGAAGCCGTTGCCATGGCCTCCATGTACGTGGCCAACCACCTCCGGGTGAAGGCGATTGCCTCGTTGACTGAGTCCGGTGCGACGCCGCTGTGGATGTCCCGCATCAGCTCGGGTATCCCCATCTACGCCATGACGCGGCACTCCAGCACCCGGCGCAAGGTCACGCTTTACCGTGGCGTGTATCCGGTCGCATTCGACGTCACCACCTCGGATCACGCCCAGGTCAACCGCGAAACCGTGGACGAGCTGGTTCGCCGTGGGGCCGTGCGCGACGGCGATCTGGTGATCATCACCAAGGGCGACATGATGGGCGTCCACGGTGGCACCAATGCCATGAAGATCGTCCGGGTGGGCGAACTGGTCTAGCGAAGCGGGAAGATCTGCCGATGGACGCCAATGGATGCGAAAGGGACGTGCAGTTATTCGCATTGGTTTACGTGCATCGGCGGACATCTATCTTTCCAGTTTGAAGAAGAACATCTGACATCAACTAAGGAGAATCCACATGGCCCTCGTATCAATGCGCCAGTTGCTCGACCATGCCGCCGAGAACGGCTATGGCCTGCCTGCGTTCAACGTCAACAACATGGAACAGGTGCAGGCGATCATGCAGGCCGCCGACGCCGTCGACAGCCCGGTGATCCTGCAGGGTTCCGCCGGCGCCCGTAAGTACGCAGGCGAGCCGTTCCTGCGTCACCTCATCCTGGCCGCCATCGAGGCCTATCCGCACATCCCGGTCGCCATGCACCAGGACCACGGCGCCAGCCCGGCCGTGTGCGTCAACGCCATTCAGTCGGGCTTCAGCTCGGTAATGATGGACGGCTCCCTGATGGAAGACGGCAAGACCCCGTCCTCCTACGAGTACAACGTGGACGTGACCCGTCGTGTGGTCGACATGGCGCACGCCTGCGGCGTGTCCGTGGAAGGCGAGCTGGGTTGCCTGGGCTCCCTGGAGACCGGCAAGGCCGGTGAGGAAGACGGCCACGGCGCCGAGGGCACCCTGGACCACTCCGCCCTGCTGACCGATCCCAACGAGGCCGCCGATTTCGTCGCCAAGACCAGGGTGGATGCCCTGGCCATCGCCATCGGCACCTCCCATGGCGCCTATAAGTTCACCAGCAAGCCCACGGGCAAGGTGCTGCGCATCGACCGCGTCAAGGAAATCCACGCGCGCATTCCTAACGTGCACCTGGTCATGCACGGTTCCTCGTCCGTGCCCGAGGATTGGCTCGCCATCATCAACCAGTTCGGCGGCGACATGGGCAAGACCTACGGTGTGCCCGTGGAAGAGATCGTGGAAGGCATCAAGAACGGCGTGCGCAAGGTGAACATCGACACCGACCTGCGCATGGCCTCCACCGGCGCCATCCGCAAGCACATGGCCGAGGATCGCAAGAACTTCGACCCGCGCAAGTACTACAAGGAAGCCACCAAGGCCATGGCGGGTATCTGCCGCGCCCGTTACGAAGCCTTCGGCTCCGTCGGCATGGCCTCCAAGATCAAGGTCGTGTCCCTGGAGAACATGGCCATCCGCTACGCCAAGGGTGAGCTCGATCCGCAGGTGAAGTAAACGCAGGCTGCTGAGGAAGCGAAAAGGCCCGGGGAATACCCGGGCCTTTTTCGTTGCGCGGCGGCGGCATCGCTGCCGTCACCGCAAACAGTTGCACCGCCACCCGTTTATGAGCGGGGCAAGGTATCCAGGTTTCGCCTGAATAGCTGTTCCGGCGCCCGAAACACGTGCCGTCTCGCAAAGCCGCCAAGAACGCACGAAAGGCCGAGAGAAAGTACTGGAAGATCCTGCCTCTATCCCAGCCTTGGCGTTCTCCGCGTCTTGGCGAGAGTCAATCCAGGTGTCTCGTGGTTCGGAACCGTTATTTTAGACGGCTCCTTTCTTCTGCGCCCGCACGGTGTCGAGCTCGATTACCGCTGACGGCTTGCCGAGCAGCGCAGCTGCTTCCTCGAGCAGGAATCGCTTGAAGGCCTGCGAGACCACTGAGAGGCGCTTGCCTTTGCGGTGTACCACATACCAGTGGCGCAGGATGGGAAACTCCGCCACATCGAGGATGCACAGACGCCCGAGGGCGAGCTCCATTTCCACCGTATCACGGGACAGCAGGCCGAGACCGAGGCCAGCCTGCACGCTCTGCTTGATGGCCTCGTTGCTGCCCACTTCCATACCGGTGGTGATATGCGTGTCGTGCTGCGCGAAAAAACGCTCCATGGCGCTGCGTGTGCCTGAGCCGGACTCACGCACCAGAAAGATTTCCTTCTCCAGGCGCTTCAGCGGGATGGTTTTTTCGCCCGCCAGCGCGTGGTCGCGCGGCGCGACGATGACCAGCGGGTTCTCCATGAACGCACCCGCCTCCAGGTCCATATCGGTGGGTGGTTGGCCCATGATGACCAGGTCGACGTCGTTGTCGCTGAGCTGCTTCAGGAGCGTTTCACGGTTGGTCACATCGAGGCTGACCGTGACGCCGGGAAAGCGTGCGCAGAAGGTGCCGAGCAGCGTCGGTGCGAAGTAATTGGCGGTGGAGGCGACTGAGATCTTCAGCTTGCCGCGTTCCAGCCCCTTGAGGTTGGCCAACACCATCTCGAGTTCATCGAGTTGGTGGGTGATCTGCCGGCTGTAGTGATAGACCTCCTCGCCCGCGTCGGTCAGGTAGATCTTCTTCCCGAGCTGTTCGAACAGGCTCACGTCCAGCTGATGCTCCAGCTGTTTCACCTGCATGGAGACGGCAGGCTGGGTGAGGCAGAGTTCCTCGGCAGCCTTGGTGAAGCTGAGGTGCCGGGCGACGGCAGCAAAGACCTTCAACTGGCGAAGCGTGACATTCATGACTGACTTTGCCTTATGTTGATCCAAAGGTTTTTCGATGACTGCATCCGTGCTTTCCTTTGCTCCGAATCACGCCCCACGGAATCACCCGAAGCTTTAATAAAGTAGACCATGAGCTTCCTGCGTGTTAGCCACCAAGTCTCGTTGTGCGGATGGCAGCACGGAAGGTGCTGGTTATACTCACTGCAAAGCAGCCAGGCGCCGACTCATGTACAGGAATTTTCCGGTGCTCGAGAGTGAACGGGTGGTCATCAACGCACAGCGCTACAACCGGGTTCGCCTCGCGCTGGCCTGGCTGGATAACCCCGCCCGTATCGAGCTCACGGGCATGCACGATCTGGAACTCATTCTCGACGACAAGACTTGGCTGTGCGTCGATACCGGCCTCGGCAACCTCCCGGTGCTGGCCTGGAAGGAATTCGAGATCGAGCGGCGCAATGCCTTGCACGAGCCAGTCACCTGCCGCGTGGACTACTACAACCTGCATGCCGAGCTCATCCGGGACCGAGTCCTGGAAATCATGGACCGCCTGCTCACGGCCCGGCTGCAGCGTCGCAAACTGGGTCCGCGCGGTCAGGTGCGGCATCTGTCGGGGACCCGGCACAATCACCTTCATTGATAAGCAATAGCTTATCCTTTCGATTACGAATATTGAACGGCAATTATGTTTCCCCGGCCTATACTCAGGCCGTACATCCTTCACGGCGCGCCCGGGCGTACCCAGCGCCGGGCCGCCGGCCTCGGTCAAGGCGGAGGGGGGGAAACCACATGCCTCCTCTCTTCCGCCTCCCTCTTTTGTACGTTCGTGATGCGGCTCGCCGAATGTGCCACCAGGAGTGACGCGCTACACTACGCGCCCGTTCTCCTGTAAAGCCAACCATGGAACTCGCCGAGTACATCAAGAGCGTCCGCAAGGACATCGTCTTCGACGCCACCCTCCGTGACCTGCCGTTCACCTTCCATTCCACCTGGGGCGTATTTTCGCCGCGCGAAATCGACGAAGGTTCGCGCCTGCTGCTCGACCATGTGGAGGTCAAGCCGACGGATCACTGTTTCGACCTGGGCTGCGGCTACGGTCCGCTCGGATTGACCCTTGCAAGGCTCGCCCCGCAGGGTGAGACACTCCTGGTGGACAAGGACTTCGTCGCCGTGGAGTACGCGCGCAAGAACGCTGAACGCAACCGCGTGACCAACGCGACCGCCATGTTGTCGAACGGCTTCGATCAGGTCGGCGAGCGCCGTTTCGACCTGGTGGTCTCGAACATCCCCGCGAAGGTCGGCAAGGAGATGTTGTACATCCTGCTCTACGACGCCTACCAGCATTTGAATCCCGGCGGGCGCATTTGTGTGGTTACGATCACAGGTCTGCGCAGGTTCATCGCGCGCGCGTTCGACGAGGTGTTCGGCAATTACGAGAAGCTGAAACAGGGAAAATCCTACACCGTTGCACTGGCGCACAAGACGACTTGAGCGTGCCCGCCATGCTGTTGCACGCCTCGTGCGCCTTCGCAGTGTTTATTTATTCGCAACGTTAGTTTTATACTCCGGCCGTCGACTCTACTTACTACAGCCGAACGAGGACGTTTCAATGGCACAGAAAAAGAAGGCAGTGCGCAGGAGTGCAGCTAAGAAGGGCGCCGTGGTAAAGGCAGCTGCGATGGTTCAGGGCGGCAACAGCATGACTGATTCGGCCAAGCAGGCCGACGCCGCGATGAATGCTGCGCGCAAGGCGAACGACAAGTCCGCCGCGGCGCTCGCCAAGGTCGAGGCCAAGCTCGCCACCGCCAAGGCCAAGGCCGACAGCGCGAAGACCGCCGCCGTGCGCAAGCGTGCCCGCGCCGCCATGGCCGCTGCGCGTACCGAGGTCGCCGCCGCCCGGGCTGCCGAACGTGAAACCCGCGACGCAGTGAAGGCCGCAAGCGCATGGCTGGCCACTGTGCAGGCGCTCAACGCCCGTACCGAAAAGGCCTACAACAAGGCCCTGGCTGCGGCCGAGAAGAAGCACGCACGCAAGACGGCGCCCAAAAAGGCGACCCGTCGCCGTACTGCGCGTCGCGTCAAAAAGGCCGCCTGAGGTCTTGGCGACTGCAGGCCGCTGGTGCGGCAATGCCGTCGAGTTAAGGCGCCTTCGGGCGCCTTAACTTTTTTTGCCAACCCAAGAAATTCCACGACGTTTTCCAACCGCCAGCGGTGACCGAAACCGCGTTCGCCGCCAGGGTCGGCGCCTACGTTCAACGTACTTGCCACACCCGCGATCATCCGTGGCTGTCGCCGCGCCCTTCCGACGGTTCAGCATTCACGCGCATGCGCTCAAACCACATCAGCCGTGGCGACAACCGCACGCAGGCGCAGCCGTCGCTCCTGTCGACTCAGGGCCGCAAGCGCCCGTGCGGATTCATAGAACCGTTCCAGATCACCGTGCTCAAAGGCGAGCATGGCTTTGAACCCAGGCACCAGTTCGTGATAGGTCGCGGTCAGCGCCAGGTGGGCGTTGTTGAGATCGTCGGGCAGCCAGGGATCGAACCCGTCATAACCGTCCCAGCCGGCCTTCAGGAGCTGATAATCGTTTCGTAGGTTGTCGAGGATGGTGCGCTTGCCGGCAAGCTTTTCTGCATCGGGAAGTGACTGCGCGTACAACGCGGCAAGCCGCTCGCGGGTCGACAACAACAAAGCCGATACGCTGCGCAGGCGTTCCTGGGTGCGCAGATACCGCGTGTACTGTTCGCTGCCGTGAAACCAGCGGCGCACGCCTTCTTCCGCAACCGCCACCGCAAACGCCTCGTTGAAGGCGCTGTCACCGTGCACGTAGACCTTTTGATGGGCGAGCTCGTGGAACAGCGTGGCGACCAGTTGCGCTTCGGGACGTTGCACCATGGTGCTGAGCAGCGGGTCGTCGAACCAGCCGAGTGTGGAGTAGGCGCTCGCTCCAAACACGTAGACATCGAAGCCGCGCCGCCGCAACCCTTCGGCGTACTGCTCGGCCTCGGCGCGGGAAAAATAACCGCGATAATTGAAGCAGCCGGCGATGGGATAACACCATTCCACCGGTTCCACCGACAGTGCGCCGGTGGCGGTCACGTTCCAGGTCACCGACGGGCGGCCCAGGTCCACGTAGCTGTCATAGCTTCGGTTGAGTGGGAGCTTGAGTTCGTCGGCGGCGAACCGACGGGCTTCGCGCGCGATGCGCAGTTTGGCTCGCACGGGCTCCGGCTCGCGCTGGTCGGCGATGACGCGTTCCAGCGGGCGCGCACGCAACATGATGTCCAGGTGTCCGCCGACGGCCTGGGAGTAGTAGCCCAGTGTGGAACAGGAGCTCAGGGCGAGAATGCCCGCCAGTGACAGGGGCACAAACAGGAGCCGTAATCGCATCCGCCGCATGCTAGCGCGCATCGCAGGACGCAGATGCGTAACCGATCACGCCACGGCAGGCGAATGGTCTTCAAAGTCGGATTCCCGTCTTTCAGAACCGCCGAGCTAGCCGAGCGATCACGAAATCCATGCCCGGGTTCGGCGTTTCGAGTCCTGCATTGGAAAGATGCTGGAACCGCACACCTAACTCCCAGGCATGCCTCGCACCGATGACCGCGCCCACGCCCAGGTGGCTGCCGAACTGGTAGCTCGTGGACAGCGCACGGTCGCCGATGCGGTCATCACTCAGCACGTGTGCGCCGAGGCCGAACTCGGCATAGGGCTTCGCCCCGGGCCAGGGCATGGTGATCCTTAGCACGGGGGTGACACTGGCCTCGACCAGTTGGTCGGTGTCGCGGCTGGCGTGGCGCATACGCCAGAGCGCCAGCCCGAATTCCCAGTGGATGTTCAAATTCCAGCCCGCCACCCCCGGCGGCGGGTCCTTCTGACGGGCGACCAGCGAGACGCGCGCCACCTCCACGTCGGCGAGACCGTCGCCGAGGCAAACGGCCAGGCCATCGATCGCCCCCGCCGCGGCCGGCATCGCCATGAGCAACAGGACAGCGGATATGCCGAGATTCCGTATGCGTTTCATGTCGCTTCCGTGCGGGCTACGAGAAAAAAATAGTTGAGGTAAATCCGGCCCTTGGGTCCTGCTCCCGCTAATGGTCACACGCGTTGTGATGCATAACCGGGAAATCAGTGAACGAAGGACTACACTCAATCGCTCGACACTCATCCATTACCGCAACGTCTGCTGGGGAGCGTTTATGGACACTTGCCGCGTCCATAAGCTGTATTTACTTGCCGTCCTGGCCTCGGTCCTTGTCGTTGGCACGGCACAGGCGGAGGTCCGTGATGAACAGCGCCGCATGTTCCAGAGCGCACGTCATGCGCTCAAGCAGCAGGACATGCGCGCTTATCAGCGTCTTGAACCGGCCCTGCGCGAGTATCCGCTCTACCCGTACCTGCGTTATGAGGTCCTGCGCAGCCGGCTCGGCAGACTGCCGGCCGACGAGGTGCGCGCATTTCTGGACGAGTATCCCGACACCCCCCTCGCGGATCAGTTGCGTCACGCATGGCTGGCCCACTTATTCCGCCAGCGACGTTGGCTCGATTTCGAGCGCGACTACGTTCCGGGACTCGGCACCGCCTATCAGTGTCGATTCCTCTTTGCACGTCTGCAAAATGGCGCAGGGGATGCCTTGTGGCCGGAAATGGACGCCCTGTGGTTGACCGGGACCTCGCTCCCCGATGAATGCGATGCGCCCATCGCCGCCTGGCGCAAGGACGGCCAGCTGACGCGGGAAAAGGTCCTCGCTCGCATCGAACTGGCCATACAGCGCAGCCAGGCGGGCCTGGTGCGCTATCTCACGGGCCTGTTGCCAAAGTCGGACTCGCCCTGGGTGCAGCGCTGGCATCGCGTGCAGCGTTCTCCGGCAACGGAAATCGATCGCCTCAAGGCCGAGGTGGAGCCGGCGTGGGCGGCCAGGCTGTTCAATTACGGTCTGCGCCGGCTTGCCGAACGGGATGCCGACGCGGCGGCCAGGCGCTTTGCACGCCACACCGACTTCGAGCTTACGGTTGACCAGGTGCTCGCCATCGAGCGCGCCATCGCCGTGGGCATGGCCCTGCAGCGCCATCCCGATGCCGTCCAGTGGCTCACCCGGGTGGCGGCCGTCCTGCCTCAGGACCGCGACGTGCGCGAGTGGCGCATTCGTGCGGCGCTCTGGCAACAGGACTGGAATGCGGTGCTCACGGCCATCGCGGCGGTACCCAACGAGGAGCGGGAGTCCGAGGAGTGGCAGTACTGGACAGGCCGGGCCCTCGAGGCGCTTGGTCACAAGGATGCGGCCCAGCGACACTACGCGAACGCCGCCCAGGAGCGTGCCTTCCACGGCTTCCTGGCGGCGGCACGCCTGGGCGAGCCGCCCAACATCGCCACGGTGCCGGTCGGCGTGACCGATCAGGCCCTCGAAGCGCTGCGCCTCGCACCAGCCATGGTGCGCGTGCGCGAGTTGCAAGCGGTGGGTATGGACGTGCAGAGCCGCCGTGAATGGCGCGAGGCACTGGCCCGTCTGGACGAAGACGGGCTGCAGGTCGCGGCCAAACTTGCCCATGAGTGGGGTTGGTTCGACCAGGCCATTGTCGCCCTCGGCAAGACCCGGGAACGGCGCGACCTGGAGCTGCGTTTCCCGACCCCCTATCAGGAAGAAGTGCTTGCCGCCGCAACCAAACGCGGCGTCGACCCCGCGTTCATCTTCGCGGTCATGCGCCAGGAGAGTGCCTTCGGTGCCGAGGCTCGCTCACGGGTCGGTGCCCTCGGGCTCATGCAGCTGATGCCCGCGACCGCACGGCAGACCGCGCAGGCCCACAAGCTGCCGCTGCGCAGTCGCGCCGATATCCTCAAGGCGGATACCAACATCCGGCTCGGCACGGCACACCTGAGTGACCTGCTCGAACGCTACGAGGGTAACCGGGTGTTTGTGCTGGCCGCCTATAATGCCGGGCCGCGCCGCGTGGAACGCTGGCGCCCGGACCACGTGCCTGTTCCAGCCGACATCTGGGTCGCCAACATCACCTTCGGCGAGACCCGCGAGTACGTGCAGCGTATCCTGACCTACACCGCCATCTATGAATGGCGCCTCGGACGTGATATCACGCCGCTGGATGCGTGGCTGCACACCGTCGAACCCCGCTATATCCGTGAAGCGGGCCAGCTGGAGAGCGCCAACTCCCCGGGATGAGTCAGGACTCTTTAGGGATATTCCCTAGACAATCATCCCTGGCTTATGGTTGAGTCCAACTCGAGGACTCGAAGATCGGTTCATCCGACGCGGTTACACACCAGGGGGGAGATATGGCGAAAATGAAGCTGGAGTACGAAACCATCGATTTTTTCACGGCTATCGAGGCGCATGTGCGCTGGAAGATCCGCCTTGAGTCCTATATCGCCGGCAGCAGCGAGGAGACGCTGGATGCCGAGGTGGTTGGCCGCGATGACCAGTGCGCCCTCGGCAAGTGGATCCACTCCGCAGGCAAAGAGCGCTTCGGGAACCATCCGAAGTTCCCCGAGCTTCGTGACATCCACGCCAGATTCCATCAGTGTGCCGGCGACGTGATCCGTGCCTGCGACCGCGGCGAGCTCGACAAGGCGCGCGAATCCCTCGCCAAAGGGGATTACGCACGCTATTCCCAGCGCGTGAAGGCCGAACTGGCCCGGCTTGCCCTGGAACTGGACGACTGGGAAAAGGCCAACGGCTGACGGCCGCTTCGAGCGGCAGCACCTTGCGGTGATATCGCTCGGTGCCGTGGCATGGTTCCTCTTTTCGCGCGCCGTTCCGCGGCGTCAGCCGTCTTGCGTGGCTCCAACACGCCAGCCCCGCCAGGGCGTGAAGGCGTACACCCGGTGACGAGACGGGCGCCCCCGCGCTTGTGTCACACTTGGGCCCATGCCGGAATCCGCACAGACCTCCCTCGCCCAGCGTGCCGCACTGGTGAGGCAGCGGCGGCTCGCCACCGCACTGCTGCTGGTTATGGCGCTGATCTACGTGGGCGCACGCCAGGTGGCGGAGGCGCCCTATTGGCTCCAGCTGGTGCGCGCCGCCAGTGAGGCGGCCCTGGTGGGCGGCTTGGCCGACTGGTTTGCCGTCACCGCACTTTTTCGCCACCCCTTCGGTCTCCCGATCCCGCACACGGCCATCATCCCGCGTAACCAGGCGCGTATCGGCAGCGCGCTGGGTCGCTTCGTGGAGCGGCATTTCCTCGAGCCCGCGCTGCTCGCGCAAAAGCTGCGTACGCTGGATCTCGCCTCGCGGGCGGCCGCCTGGCTCGCGGAGCCGGCCCAGGCACGACGGCTCGCCGCGCGTATCGTGGCGGCGCTGCCGTGGGCGGTGCACGCGGCAGACGACCGTGCCCTGCGCGATTTCGCCAGGCGCGCGTTACAGGATCAACTCGCTCACGTGAACCTGGCGCCCATCCTCGGCGGTCTGCTGGAGGTGCTCAAGGCCGGCGGTCGGCACCAGGAACTGTTCGACCGCGCCCTGGTGGCGGGCGCCGACCTGCTCGCGAACAACGAAGAGCGTATCTATGCACTGGTGAACGACAAGAGCCGCTGGTGGGTGCCGCCGAGCATCGACCGCGGCATCGCGCGGCGCGTCATCGCCGGCTTGCATGAACTGCTCGAGGAGCTGGCCGATCGCGAGCACGAGGCGCGGCGCAGTTTCGACACGGCCACCCACGACTTCATCGAGCGCCTGAAACACTCACCCGAACTGCACGCACGTGTGGAGGGACTGAAGCGGGACCTCCTCGACAGCGCACCTATCCAGGACTACTTCACCGCGGTGTGGGATGAGCTGCGCGCACGAGTCGAGCAGGATGCCTCCGGCGAGCACTCGCGTCTCGCCGAGGCCTTGACCCACGCCCTCGCGGCGCTCGGCGCCACCTTGCTCAAGGACGATGCAGTGCGCACCCGCGTCAACCGCCGCATCGAGACCCTGACCGTGGAGTTCGCTGTGCCGTGGCGTACCGAGATCGGCCGCTTCATCGCTGAGGTTGTGGAGAGCTGGGACACGGCCACCATGACCGACCGGCTGGAGCTGGTGGTCGGCCGCGACCTGCAATTCATCCGCATCAACGGCACGTTGGTGGGGGCGCTGGTGGGCGTGCTGCTGTTCGTCGCCTCAAGCTGGTTGTTCCCCTGAGCTATGCTTCTGCGGCATGGATACGCCGCTCAGCGCCATGGACCTGGCCAAGCATTACTTCAATATCTGCAACGCGGCCCTGGCCCTGCGCGGGCGTGAATTCCCCTACAACCTGATCATCCCGCTGATGAACCGGTTCTTCTCCGGCCAGGACGTGAGCCTGCGGGTGGTCGACGATGACGGCACGCCCCTCGCGTACGTGACCGCCGGCTTTGTGGAAGGACAGTTCACACCGGTCCGGCCCGGTGTGCACAGCCCCGATGCCCGCTTCAGTCTGCGCCGTGACTACCTGGAGCAGGTGGTGGAGCATGCCGATGACTACATCCGCCACCCGGAGCGCCTCGACTGGGACTGGCTCGGCGCACAGCTCGGTCCCTTCGGTGATGCCGGCCGTTTCTGAACGGCCGTAACGGAGGCGTGCGCATGGATGCGCTGGCAGACCCCGTGTTGCTTTCACGCCTGCAAATGGCCTTCACCTTGTCCTTTCACATCCTGTTTCCCACCCTGACCATCGGCCTGTCGGCTTTCCTGGTGTTCCTGCACGGGCGTTGGCTGTTGTTTCACGACGACACGGACATGCGGTTGTTCCGTTTCTGGATGCGCATCTTCGCCTTGGGCTTCGGCGTGGGCGTGGTCTCAGGCATCGTGCTGTCGTTCGAATTCGGCACCAACTTCGCACCGTTTTCCCAGTTCACCGGCAACGTGCTCGCGCCCCTGTTGAGCTACGAAGTGCTTATGGCGTTTTTTCTGGAGGCGAGTTTCCTTCCCTTGCTGTTGTTCGGGTTCGGGCGCGTAGGGCCGCGCCTGCATTTCTTCGCCACCTTGATGGTGGCCACCGGCACGCTGTTGTCGGCCTTCTGGATCCTGTCAGCCAATTCCTGGATGCACACGCCGGCAGGTTATGCGCTGCGCGATGGGGTGATCCACGTGACCGACTGGTTCGCGGCGATCTTCAATCCGTCCTTTCCCTTCCGCTTCGCCCACATGGTCATGGCCTCATTCCTGACCGGCGCCTTCGTCGTGGCCGGTGTGTCCGCCTGGCATCTGCTGCGCGGGCGCTGCGAACCCCTGGCACGGCGCGGCCTTTCCCTCGCCCTGTGGGCGGCGCTGGTGTGTGCACCGGCGCAGGTGCTGCTCGGCGACTTGCACGGCCTCAATACCCGGCAGGTACAACCGGTGAAGTTGGCTGCCATGGAGGCGCTGTGGGAGACGCGTACCCATGCGCCGTTCGTGGTGTTCGCGTGGCCGGACCAGGTCGCGCAGCGCAATCACTGGGAGCTGGGGATCCCGCTGGCGGGAAGTCTCATTCTCACGCATGCGCCGGACGGACAGGTGGCCGGGCTCGATCAGGTCGGGCCCGCCGAGCGGCCGCACGTCGCCACGGTGTTCTGGGCCTTCCGCATCATGCTGTTCATCGGCTTCTTGCTGCTGGCCCTGGCCGTCGTCGGCCTGATCCTGCGCCTGCGCGGTGCGCTGTATTCCCGTCGCTGGTACCTGCTTCTGCTGGTAGCGGCGAGTCCGCTCGGCTTCGTGGCCGTGCTTGCCGGCTGGACCGTGACCGAGGTGGGGCGTCAGCCCTGGGCTGTGCAGGGTTTGCTGCGCACCGTCGATGCTGCCACGCCACTGCCGGCGGCGTCGGTCGGCGGCTCGGTGATCCTGTTCCTGCTGCTTTATCACGCCCTGCTGCTGGCGTTCCTGTATTTCCTGTACCGGATGGTACGCCAAGGGCCCGAGGAGCAGGCGCCTGCGCGCAGGCCAGGGGCATCGCCGCGCACCGCGTGGTATTCCTCCATGGAAGATGGGAGGCACTGATGGATCTGGCGCTGCTCGCCGCCGCGGTGATGGCCTTCGCGGTGGCCATGTACGTGCTCCTCGACGGCTTCGATCTGGGTGTTGGGATTTTGTTTCCATTCGCCCCGGACGATGCGGCGCGCGAACGCATGCTGGCGAGCGTGGCGCCGGTGTGGGACGGCAACGAGACCTGGCTGGTGCTCGGCGGCGTGACCCTGTTTGCCGCGTTTCCGCTCGCCTATAGCGTGATGCTGCCGGCCCTGTACCTGGGCATCATCCTGTTCCTGACTGCGCTGGTGTTCCGTGGCGTGGTGTTCGAGTTCCGCCCACGCTCCACGCGCAAGTACGTCTGGAACGCAGCCTTCAGCGCCGGTTCCTCGCTCGCGGCCTTCGCCCAGGGTATCGTGCTCGGCACGGTGGTGGAGGGGTTCGAACTGGTCGACGGCCGTCATGTCGGTGGCGCATTCGAATTTTTGACGCCATTTACCCTGATGACCGGTATCGCCTTGGTCGCGGGCTATGCACTGCTCGGCGCCACCTGGCTGGTCATCAAGACCGAAGGCGCACTTCAGGACTGGAGCTACCGCACAGCGCGGCCCCTGGCGTTGGCGTTGCTCGGGTTCATCGCCCTTGTCAGCGTGTGGACACCGCTCGCCGAGCCGGCCATCGCTGCGCGCTGGTTCCGCTGGCCCAACCTGTTGTACCTGTCACCCGTGCCCATCGTCACGGCAGCGTTGGGTTGGGGCCTGTGGACCTCGCTGCGCGCCCGGCGCGAACGCGCGCCGTTTGTGCTGAGCGTGCTGCTGTTCCTGTTGGCCTTCGGTGGCCTGACCATCAGCATCTGGCCATACATCGTGCCGCGCCATTACACCCTGTGGGATGCTGCGGCACAGCGCAGCAGCCTGGCCTTCATCCTCACCGGTGTGGCAATCCTGCTGCCCCTGGTGCTCGCCTACACGTGGCACACCTATCGGATATTTCGCGGCAAGGTTCGCGCCGGCGATGGTTATCACTGAGCCAATCTTTCAGGGGAACCGGCTCACGTAAATCGCAAGCTGCGCTTGCGCGTTGTCGGGACCGGGACCGAAGATAACCACCCGTCATTCCGTGGGAGAAACATGGACACGGAACTCATCGCACAGGCGGAACACGAGGCCATTGCGCTGCTCAGGCGCAATCTCACCGAGGCCGGCATCCTGGCGGCCACGCCCTCCGCAGCCGCCGCCGAGCGGCGCTATACGCGCATCTTCGGACGCGATGCCGCCATCTGCGCCTTGGGCATGTTGGTGAGCGGCGATGCGGAACTCGCCGACGGCGCGGAACGCAGTCTGCTTACCCTCGCCGCGCACCAGGCGGACAACGGCCAAATCCCCAAGTACGTGGACCCGCAGGACGGCGATGCCGATTTCTGGTACGTGGGTTGTATCGATGCCACCCTGTGGTGGCTGCTGGCGGTGGATCACCTGGCGCGTCACGGGCGTGGCGCGCTGCGCGAACGCCTGGCGCCGGCCATCCGCCGCGCGCTCGGTTGGCTGCATTGCCAGGAGCATCCACGTCTGTGCCTGTTGCAGCAAAACGAGGCCAGCGATTGGGCGGACATCATGCCGCGCTCCGGTTTCGTGCTGTACAGCAATGCCCTGTGGTACGCGGTGAAGCGGCGCTTCGGCCTGCCGAACGCGGAGGCCACGCACTACCACTTCAATCACCTTTTTTACCCCTTTTCCCGCAACGTCCCGGCCTATCACCGGCTGCGACTGTTGGGCCATTACGTACGCAACAAGGCCCGCCCCGACAGCCTCTATCTCAGCTTCGTGAATCTCGCGTCATGGGGCGGCGAGGGCGACGTGTTCGGTAACCTGCTGGCCATCCTCTGCGGGCTGGCGGGCGACGCCCCGGCGCAGCGCATCATCCATGCGCTCAAGACCCGCGGTGTGGATGCGCCCGCACCGGTGCGGGCGGTGTGCACGCCCATCGCGCAAGAAGCGCCGCAGTGGCGAAACTACATGACGCGTCACCGCCAGAATCTACCGTGGCACTATCACAACGGCGGCGTCTGGCCGTTCATCGGTGGCTTCTGGGTATTGGCCTTGGCCGGGCTCGGGCGCACCGCGGAGGCGCGTACCGCACTTGGCGATCTGGCGGAGGCAAACCGAAGCGACGACTGGCGCTTCACCGAGTGGTTCGACGGCCAGACCGGCGCGCCCGGCGGCATGGCCGGACAGAGCTGGAATGCGGCCATGTTTTTGCTGGCCATGCACGGTGTCGAAACGCGCGTGTTTCCTATTCTTCCACGCGAAACCCGACCTTCACCCTGACCTGCCAGTGGGCGATGCGTCCGTTGGTGAGGTTGCCGCGGGTCTCCATGACTTCGAACCAGTCCAGGTTGCGCAGGCTTTCCCCGGCGCGCGCGATGGCGTTATGCACGGCATCATCACTGCTTGTGGTCGACGAGCCGACCAGTTCGACCAGCTTATACACGTGAGCATCCATGCCGTTCCTCCTCGCGCGGGTTTCGTCAAGTCTAGTGTACGGACCGGCCGGATAAGGGCTTTGCCCGGGCCTTTCCGCTTGCCGGGCGGGACCCGATCACGGGGGATGGACTGGCGGCGCAACGTGGATAAAATACGCCTCCGCCGCCGGGTAGTGGTGTTAGGCCGGAAGCCTTGCGTGTAGCGCGGATAGGAGAGTCAAGCCCCCTTCGAGTTGCTGTGAGAGCGAACCTGCCATGATTCTCAAGACGTCTGACGGTTACGAATTCGAGGCCTATGTGACGGGCCCGGATGATGCCAAGCGCGCGGTCCTTATCGTCCACGATTGGTGGGGTGTACTCGATTACAACAAGCGCTGGGCCGATCGCTTCGCCGAAGACGGCTACAAGGCGATGGTGATCGATCTCTACGACGGCGAGCGCGCCCGTTCGCCGGAAGAAGCCGGCGAGATGATGCGCGCGCTGGATCAGGATCAGGCCGACGGCAAACTCATCGTCGCCACCGACCTGCTGAAGCAGGGCGGTCGCAAGGTGGCGAGCCTCGGCTGGTCGCTGGGCGGGCGCCAGGCCATGCAGGCCGCGTTACTGGATCCGGAAGCCATCAAGGCCGCGGTGTTGTTCTACTGTCGCATGCTCACCGATCCCGCGCAGCTCGCGCAGCTCGGCGGCCCGGTGTTCGCCGTGTATGCCAAGAGCGAGCAGACCTGGCCGGCCAAGATGGACAAGTTCAATGCCGCCATGGAAGCCGCCGGCAAGCACGTCGAGACCCTGTGCTACGACGCCGCACACGGCTTTGCGAATCCCACCAGCGACCGCTACAACGCTGAACTGGCGGAAGACGCCTGGCAGCAGGTGCGTGCCTTCCTCGCGCGTGCACTGGCGTGACACGGCACGGAGGTCCTGCATCGCGTTCAACACGACCGCGAGCACCTCTCCAAAGGAAACGCCGATTCCGCGTAAGCGGTTCTCGCCCGGCAATGCATCAAAGCGCGTAATGCCGTGCCAGGATGGCGGCCGTGAACGATGCCCGCAGATAGAATCCACGGGGATTGGCGAGCACGCGCGCGCCGTCGCTGCCGAGGGCGCGGCGGCGGGCACGCCCGTGGGGCGCCTTGGGGCGGATCTGCATCACCTCGCCGAAACGCGCGCTCAGGCGATCCAGCGTGCCCGTGTGGACGAATTCCATGAGGTCCTCGTAGTCACGCCGCAGTAGGGCCTCCTCGTGCGTATCCGGGCTCCACAACAGCGCGCTGCCGATACGACGTTCACCGAGCGGAATGGTCGCGTCCGCCTGCACCGGTACCCACAACACCCGCGCGAGTTTGCGGCGCACCCAAGATTGTTCCCAGGTTTCACCCAGCGCGTGCTCCATCGGCACCATGCAGACGTAGGTGGATTCACGCGGTCGGCCGCGGGCGTCAATGGGTAGGGTCTTCAACTCCACGCCTAAATGCGGGAAATCCGGCTGCGGGAGCGAAGCGGAACTGGCGCCGAGCAGCGTCTCCAGCAACTCACCGATCCAACCCTTGTTGCGGCGCAGGTCCTGGGGCACGGCGACGCGAGCATCCCCGGCAACGTCCTGCAGGCGCCGGCCGGCGAGTGAGCGCGCGCGCTGCAGCAATTCCTGCTCACTATTCGGGGGTAATCGCATATACCCGCGAGTATGGCGATGCTGTGTTTTACTGTCGAGCGGGAAGGTGATGGCAGTTCTAAACACAAGGCCGCCGGGTTAAGCTGCCCTGAACTGGAATGGAGGACACACCATGAATCGACCCTTGGACGACGCGGCCCTCGACACCCTTTTTCGCAGTGCGCGCAGTTTCAGTTACTGGCTCGACAAGCCGGTCAGCGACGAACAGCTGCACGCACTCTACGAATTGATGAAGTGGGGGCCGACCAGCGCCAATTGCAATCCCGCGCGCCTGGTATTCGTGAAAAGCCCGGAGGCGAAGGCACGCCTTGCCCCCTGTCTCAGCGAGGGCAATGTGGAGAAATCCATGAGTGCGCCGGTGGTGGCCATCGTTGCCATGGACATGGAGTTTTATGAGCAACTTCCGCGCCTGTTCCCGCACACCGACGCGCGCTCATGGTATGCGGGGAAGCCCGAGGCCATCCGCAGTACCGCTTTTCGAAACAGCAGCCTGCAAGGCGCCTATCTGATCACGGCCGCACGCAGCCTTGGGCTCGATTGTGGTCCTATGTCGGGCTTCGATGCGCAGAAACTCGACGCCGCGTTCTTCCCGGACCGGCCCTGGCAATCGAACTTCATCTGCGCCCTTGGCTATGGTGACGTGAGCCGGCTGTATCCGCGCGGTCCCCGCCTCGCCTTCGAGGAGGCGTGCCGCATCGAGTAAGGGGCGAAGGGGTCACTCCGTTACACTCGGTCTGCGCCATCCCATGCGATGGAGCAGGTGAGTGGTGTGCGGCGTTTCCGGCTGGAGCGTGGTGTGCTCGATGCCGTGGCTGTCATGTAACAACCGGTTCAGCTGCGCCAGCGTGGATTGCCACTGGTTCAAATCATCCAGCACTACATGTGCGGAAAGCGCCACCTTTCCCGACGACAGCTCCCAGATATGCAGGTCGTGTACCGACGCGACGTGTGGCACACCGATCATGTCCTGCGCCACGGTCACCAAATCGATGTGCCGGGGCACCCCTTCCATCACCACGTGCAGGCTCTCGGCGATCATGCGCAACGTGGAGTAGAGGATCAGCAGGCATACGAACACGGCAAGGAGCGGATCGATGGGCGTCCAGCCCGTGAAGTAGATGACGCCACCCGAGGTGAGTACCGCCACCGAGCCGAGCAGATCACCCATCACGTGCAACAGCGCCGCGCGGGTGTTGAGGGTGCGTTCTCCGCGCATCAGCGTCCAGGCAACCAGCACGTTCACCAGCAGACCGACGCCCGCCACTGCCATGAGCCCGCCGGCTTTCACCGGGGTGGGTGCGTTGAGGCGGTCCCAGGCCTCCACGGTGATCACCGTGATCACTGCAAACATGAACAGCGCGTTCACCAGCGCCGCGATGACCTCGGCGCGGCCGAGGCCGTAGGAGTGCCGTGCCGAAGGCGGGCGGGCGGCGAGCCAGGCGGCCGCAGCCGCGAGCCCCAGCGCCAGCGCGTCCGTGAGCATGTGGCCGGCATCACTGAGCAGGGCCAGTGAACCTGACCACAGACCGCCCGCGACCTCGACGGCGGCGAAGCCGAGGGTGAGGGTCAGTGCGTAGCGCAGGTGTCTGCCCCCGGTGCCATGGTTGTGATGGTGGGGGCCGTGGTGGTGATGCGAGTGGGTTGCCATCAGGGAAAGTGTACTGCTTGGGTGCTCTATCGCGGCGCTGTGCTCAGGGTTCCGCGCGCCAGATGCCGGATTTGCCGCCGCTCTTTTCCAGCAAGCGCACGCCTTCGATGAGCATGCCGCGGTCCACCGCCTTGCACATGTCGTAGACGGTGAGCAGTGCGACCTGCACGGCCGTGAGCGCCTCCATTTCGACACCCGTCGACCCCACCGTTTCCGCTGTGACGCGGCAATGCACTGCTGGCGGGTTCTGTCCGGTCGTGAAGGCGAGGTCTACGTGCGTCAGTGCGACGGGATGGCAAAGTGGGATCAGCTCCGCGGTGCGCTTCGCCGCCATGATGCCCGCGATGCGTGCTACGCCGAGCACATCGCCTTTTTTATGGCTACCTTGTTCGATCAAGGACAAGGTTTCGGCACGCATCAGGATGCGACCTTCGGCGATGGCGGTGCGGCGTGTGGCGGGCTTCGCGCCCACATCGACCATGTGGGCTTCGCCGGCGCTGTTGAAGTGGGTGAGTTCGTTCATGGGGGCGCGTTGGTGGCAAGGGCGGTTCATGATAGGCTGCCCCGAAAAGCGCTGCAAACCGGACCAAAACCATGGCGATCACCGTGAAATTCTTTGCCAGCCTGCGCGAGCAGGTGGGCATGGACACCGCGTCGCGGCCCTGCCGCGGCGGCATGACGCCTGCCGACCTCTGGCGCGACGTTGTGGCCGATCGGCCGCTGCCCGGCAACGTGCTGGTGGCGGTGAACATGGACTATGCCGCACCGGATCAACCGCTCAAGGACGGTGACGAGGTCGCCTTCTTTCCGCCCGTGACCGGAGGCGCGGCGTGACCGTCGTGGTTACCGCAGAGAGCTTCGAGCCCTGGGAGGTGCTGCGTGCGCACGAGCAGTCCCTGGCGCAACGTGCGAAGGTCGGTGCATGTGCCGTGTTCGTGGGCAGCATGCGCGATTTCAATGAAGGCGACGCGGTGCACGGCATGGTGCTCGAACATTATCCCGGCATGACCGAGCGGCACCTGGCGCGCATCGTCGCTGAGGCAAAGGCACGCTGGACGCTGGAGGATGTGCTGGTGGTGCACCGCACGGGCGAGTTGCTGCCGTCGGATCCGATCGTGCTGGTAGCGGTATGGTCCGGCCATCGCCGCGAGGCCTTCGAGGCCTGCCGCCACGTCATGGAAGATCTTAAGTCGAAGGCGCCATTCTGGAAGAAGGAACGGCTTGAGACGGGCGTGCGCTGGGTCGAGCACAACACCCCGGGTCAATGAAAGGACACTGACATGACGCATCTCAGCAAGGCACAGCTGGCGGAGCTCAAGCAGGCGCTGCTGGAAGCGCGCCAGCAACTGCGCGTCGATATCCGTGACGAACTGATGCGCTCGGATGATGAGCATTATGCCGACCTGGCCGGCCAGGCCCATGACCCGGGTGACGAGTCCATTGCGGACCTGCTGGTGGACAGCAACATCGCGGCGGTCGGCCGCTACATCGCGGAACTGCGCGAAGTGGAGGCCGCCCTCGAACGCATGGACATGGGCAGCTACGGGCGCTGTGAAGAGTGTGACGAGGAAATACCCTACGAGCGGCTGAAGGTTCAGCCCACCGCGCGCCGCGACGTGGAGCACCAGGCTCGCCACGAGCAGGCCTTCGGCGAGTCCCACACGCCCCGCATGTAAGTGACGGTGCGAATGAAAAAGGGAGGCTGAGCCTCCCTTTTTATGCCGGATCGGTATCGCTCAGAACTTCGGCTTGACCGGCGCGTCCCTGTACATCTGCACGCTGGCCATGATCTCGGCCTTGGCCGCTTCGACGCCTTCCCAGCCCTGCACGCGCACCCACTTACCCTCGTCCAGGTCCTTGTAATGTTCAAAGAAATGGGCGATCTGGTCGCGCAATGCCGGGGACACGTCGTCGATGTCTCTCACCTGACGGAACGTGCGGCACAGCTTGTCGATGGGTACCGCCAGCACCTTGGCGTCGTCGCCGGATTCGTCGGTCATCTTCAGCACGCCTACCGGGCGGCAACGAATCACTGAACCGGGAATCAGCGGTACCGGGGTCACCACCAGCACGTCCACCGGATCACCGTCGTTGGACAACGTATGCGGCACGTAGCCGTAGTTGCACGGATAATGCATGGCCGTGCTCATGAAGCGATCCACGTACATGGCCCCGGTGTCCTTGTCGACCTCGTATTTCACGGGGTCGCTATGGGCGGGGATCTCAATGATCACGTTGACGTCATTGGGGACGTCCTGGCCGGACGTGACGCGGTCCAAATTCATCGGGGAAAAACCTCGTGGGGAGCGGAAAATGAAAAAGGCCGGCATTATATACCGGCCTTATCACCCGATAAACGCTCGGAGGGGCGACCCGCGGCGTGCGCCGCGGGTCGGAGACCTCAGATCAGCGGCACGATCAACAAAGCGACGATGTTGATGATCTTGATGAGCGGATTCACCGCCGGACCCGCCGTGTCCTTGTACGGGTCGCCCACCGTGTCGCCGGTGACCGCGGCCTTGTGCGCCTCGGAGCCCTTGCCGCCGTAATTGCCTTCCTCGATGTACTTCTTGGCGTTGTCCCAGGCACCGCCGCCCGTGGTCATGGAAATGGCCACGAAAATGCCGGTGATGATGGTGCCGAGCAGCACGCCGCCGAGGGCCTTGGGACCGAGGATGACCCCGACCAGCACCGGCACCAGCACCGGCAGCAGGGAAGGCAGGATCATCTCCTTGATGGCGGCACGGGTCAGCATGTCCACACAGGTCCCGTACTCGGGCTTGGCCTTGCCCTCCATGATGCCCGGGATCTCCTTGAACTGCCGGCGCACCTCCACCACGATGGCGCCCGCCGCGCGGCCCACCGCCTCCATGCCCATGGAGGCGAACAGATAGGGCACCAGGCCACCGATGAACAGGCCGATGATCACCATGTGATCGGACAGGTCGAACAGTGTCGCAGCACCGGTCTCGGCCTCGAGCGCATGGGTATAGTCCGCGAACAGCACCAGGGCGGCGAGGCCCGCGGAGCCGATGGCGTAGCCCTTGGTGACGGCCTTGGTGGTATTGCCCACGGCATCCAGTGGGTCGGTGATGTTGCGGATCTCCGCCGGCAACTCGGCCATTTCCGCGATACCGCCCGCGTTGTCGGTGATGGGGCCGTAGGCGTCCAGGGCCACGATGATGCCCGTCATGGACAGCATGGCGGTGGCGGCGATGGCGATGCCGTACAGGCCCGCCAGGGCGAACGATCCCCAGATGGCCAGACACACCGCCAGCACCGGTGCCGCGGTGGCCTTCATGGAGACACCGAGACCGGCGATGACGTTGGTGCCGTGGCCGGTGGTGGAGGCGGCGGCAATGTGGCGCACCGGCGCGTACTCCGTGGCGGTGTAGTACTCGGTAATCACCACCATGGCTGCGGTGAGCGCCAGCCCGATGAGTGCCGAACCCCACAGCGCCATCACGCTGAAGCCGCTGTCAGCCATCATCATGCTGGTGATGGGATAAAAGGCGATGGCGGCGAGTACGCCCGAGACGATGAGGCCGCGGTAGAGGGCATTCATGATCCGGCCCCCCTCCTGCGCCTTCACGAAGAACACGCCGATGATGGATGCAATGATGGACACGCCGCCCAGCACCAGCGGATACAGCACCGCGTTTTCACCGGCGCCGGTCACCACCAGGCTGCCCAGCAGCATGGTGGCGAGGATGGTCACCGCGTAGGTCTCGAACAGGTCGGCGGCCATGCCGGCGCAGTCGCCCACGTTGTCGCCCACGTTGTCGGCGATGACTGCCGGGTTGCGCGGGTCGTCCTCGGGGATACCGGCCTCGACCTTGCCCACCAGGTCGGCGCCCACGTCGGCGCCCTTGGTGAAGATGCCGCCGCCCAGTCGCGCAAAGATGGAAATCAGCGAGCCGCCGAAGCCGAGGCCCACCAGGGGATGCAGGACATCCGCAAGGCCCTGGCCTTCAGTGGCGGTGGCCTGCAGGAAGCCGTAGTAGCCGGCCACGCCGAGCAGGCCCAGGCCGACCACCAGCAGGCCGGTGATGGCGCCGCCGCGGAACGCCACCTGCAAGGCGTTGTTGAGCCCACCCCGAGCCGCCTCGGCGGTACGCACGTTGGCGCGCACGGAGATGTTCATGCCGATGTAGCCGGCAAGGCCTGAAAGCACCGCGCCGATGAGGAAGCCGAACGCGGTCTTCCAGTCCAGGGCAAAGCCCAACACCACGAACAACACCGCACCGACCAGGCCGATGGTGGTGTATTGCCGGTTGAGATAGGCGCTGGCGCCTTCCTGCACTGCAGCGGCGATGGCCCGCATGCGGTCGGTGCCGGCGGGCTTCGCCAGCACCCACTTCACCGATGCACCGCCGAACACCAGCGCGACGATGGCGCACCCCAAGGCAAATATCAGACTCGAGCTCATACTTCCTCCCTAGCTACCCTAACAGTTGTTTAGTCTTGTTCTCGTCAAAAGGCTCCGTCGAACTGCTTCTCTCACTTAAACAAAAACCCAGCGGCGCGTCCGTCGCGGGTCCGTCAACTGGCCCCGAAAGGGGCCAGCTTCTTGGGCACCGGCACGTTCTTGAGCTTCACATACTGAGGCAGACCATTCCGGTAAGGCGGATAGTCCTCCCCTTTTACCAATGGGGCAAGATAGGCGCGACAGGCGGGGGTGATGCCGAAGCCGTCCCGGCTGATGTAACTGCGCGGCAGCTTCTTCTCCTTGTTGGCCACATCGGCCAGTTTGGCCTCGCCAATGGTCCAGCGGTAAGGCCGATCCGACTTGCGGATGATGGCGGGCATCACGGCATTCTTGCCCGCGAGGGCGAACTCCACGGCGGCCTTGCCCACCGCATAGGCCTGGCTCACGTCCGTAGCCGAGGCGATATGGCGGGCCGAGCGCTGCAGGTAGTCGGCCACTGCCCAGTGGTATTTCAGTTTCAGACGATTACGCACCAGCCCGGCGATGACCGGCGCCGCGCCGCCCAGTTGGGCGTGGCCGAATGCGTCGCGCATGCCCGTCTCGGCGATGAACTTGCCGTCCTTGCCGCGCACGCCTTCGGAGACCACCACGGCGCAGTAGCCGTATTTCTTTACCGTCCCCTCCACCTTGGCCAGAAAACGCTCTTCTTCGAACTCCACCTCTGGCAGCAGGATGACGTGGGGCGCGTCACCTTCCTCCTCGGCGGCGAGCCCCGCGGCAGCGGCGATCCAGCCTGCATGACGGCCCATGACTTCCAGCACGAACACCTTGGTGGAGGTTGCGGCCATGGACGCCACGTCGAAGCCGGCCTCGCGAATGGACACGGCCACGTACTTGGCCACCGAGCCGAAGCCGGGACAGGTGTCGGTGATCGGCAGGTCGTTGTCGACGGTCTTGGGGACGTGGATGGCCTGGATGGGATAGCCGAGGCTCGATGCCAGCTGTGACACCTTCAGGCAGGTGTCGGCCGAGTCACCGCCGCCGTTATAGAAGAAGTAGCCGATCTTGTGGGCGCGGAAGACCTCGATGAGGCGCTCGTACTCGGCTCGGTTCTCGTCCAGGCCCTTGAGCTTGTAGCGCGCTGAGCCGAAGGCGCCCGCGGGCGTATGACGCAAAGCGGCGATGGTGCGGGCCGACTCGCGGGAGGTGTCGATGAGGTCTTCATGCAGTGCACCGAGGATGCCATTGCGCCCCGCATAGAGCTTGCCGATGTGCTCCTTATGCGCGCGGGCGGTCTCGACCACGCCGCAGGCACTTGCGTTGATGACCGCCGTGACCCCGCCGGACTGCGCATAAAAGGCATTCATCTTTGCCATGGTGCTTGCCTCCTCGCAAGGCTCGATGGGTGCGCTCCTCCGCACATCGGCGGATCGAGCATCCCGTTCCCTAACCATGTTTCCGCGCCACGAACATCGCATCGCGGAAAAAATACGAGACCGTGATCGCGTTCAGTGCGTGACATCCGCCTTGCAGCTATAGACACGCTGCTTTCGATGAGGCATCCTCGCACGCGCTTTTATCCGTAGCCTCATTGACTTGTTTGTGACTCTCAGATTAGCTTAATCGCAATGTGCCTACCGTCGTCTCACTATGGGCAGTTGCATTGAGCGGGCGACGGACTACGGAAGCAAAAAATAAGGGCACTTTGGAGAACACCGAACATGAGAATCGTACTGCTCGGCGCACCGGGGTCCGGAAAAGGGACGCAGGCGAAGCTGCTGGTGGAGAAGTACAAGGTCCCACAGATCTCCACGGGTGATCTGCTGAGGGCCGCAGTCGTCACCGGCACCCCCCTCGGACTGAGGGCCAAGGAAGCAATGGAAGCGGGCCAGCTGGTGAGTGACGAAATCGTCCTCGGTATCATCCGGGAACGCCTCGCCGAACCAGACGCCCAGAAGGGCTTCATCCTCGACGGATTCCCCCGCAATATTCCCCAGGCCGAAGCGCTTGACGCCATGCTGCAGTCAGTGGGTATGCCCCTTCAGGGGGCAATCCTCATCGACGTGGATTTTGACGTCCTGATGCAGCGCCTGACGGGGCGGCGGACCTGCGCCTCCTGCGGCCAGATGTACAACATTTATACGTCCCCGCCCCAGCTGGATGACCGCTGCGACAAGTGCGGCGGTGACCTGCGCCACCGTGCGGATGACAACGAGGAAACCATCGGCAACCGTCTGCGCGTCTATACCGCCCAGACTGCTCCGCTGGTCGAGTATTTCCGCTCTCAAGGCAAGCTCTACACCATCGACGGGGTAGGCGAGATCGAAGACATCTTCGCGCAAGTGGATGCTGTCGTCGCTTCCCTCCCGGCCGGCCTTGCCGAGCAGCAACCGGCTGAACCGAAGGTGCCGTCCGTCAAGAAGGCAGCTGCGGGGAAGACGACCACACCTGAGAAGAAGCCAGAGGAGAAAGCAACGGTGAGTAACGTGGGCGCGGGTGAAGAACTGACTGCCACGGCCGAGCAGGCCCCGGCAGCCGAGACGAAGGCGGCCGCCAAAAAGGCGCCTGCCAAACGCAAGGCGACGACCAAGAAGGCGGTAGCCAAGAAGGCTGCACCGAAGAAGGCCGCCGCCAAGAAGGCTGCGCCGAAGAAGGCCGCCGCCAAGAAGGCTGCACCGAAGAAGGCTGCCGCCAAGAAGGCTGCGCCGAAGAAGGCCGCCGCCAAGAAGGCTGCACCGAAGAAGGCCGCCGCCAAGAAGGCTGCACCGAAGAAGGCCGCCGCCAAGAAGGCTGCACCGAAGAAGGCCGCCGCCAAGAAGGCTGCACCGAAGAAGGCCGTCAAGAAGGCTGCACCGAAGAAGGCCGTCAAGAAGGCTGCACCGAAGAAGGCCGTCAAGAAGGCTGCACCGAAGAAGGCCGTAGCCAAGAAGGCTGCGCCGAAGAAGGCCGTCAAGAAGGCTGCGCCGAAGAAGGCTGTCAAGAAGGCTGCGCCGAAGAAGGCTGCCGCCAAGAAGGCTGCGCCGAAGAAGGCCGTAGCCAAGAAGGCTGCGCCGAAGAAGGCCGTCAAGAAGGCTGCGCCGAAGAAGGCGGCCGCCAAGAAGGCTGCACCGAAGAAGGCTGCTGCCAAAAAGTCAGTGCTGAAGAAGAAAGTCGCAGTCAAGAAGGCCGCACCGAAGAAGGCTGCGGCGAAGAAGGCACCCGCCAAGCGTGGTGCTGCGAAGAAGGCACCGCGCAAGGCCGCCAGGCGCAAGTAACGGTTTGCCACGCCCCGCTCCGGCGGGATGGCGTCACTCCGGGGCGGGTCATCGAGCCCGCCCACCTGCCTCTCGGGCAGTGGCCTTTCTCGGGTGGGTTCAGCGCCGCGGCTGACTGCGGCGCTCCATCCATAAATCCAACGCGCCCCAGACCCATTCCTGCAGGCGTGCCCAGCGTGAACGCCGCGCCCAGTCGGCGGGTGATATCTCGACGCTGTCGCCGAAATCCCTCTCGAAGAATTCCTGCACGCCCGCGGCGAAGCCCACGTCGGCGACCTCCTGGTTGGCCTCGAGATTCCAGCGGAAGTTCCAGCGGTCCACGTTACTCGAACCGATGGATACCCAGTTGTCGCACAGCTGCACCTTGGCGTGCAGGAACCGGGGCTGGTATTCGAAAATACGCACACCTGCGCGCAGCAGCTGACCGTAGAAACGTCGGCCGGCATGGCGTACCGCAGGGTGATCGGTGTGGGGGCCGGTGAGCAACAGGCGCACATCGACCCCGGCGCGTGCCGCCTGACGGAGGGCGCGGCGTAAACGGCGCGCCGGAATGAAGTAGGCCGTGGCGATCCATACGCGCCGTTCCGCGGCGCGCACACGTTTGAGCAGTGCGCCCTTGATTTCGGTGCGCTGCAGTCCTGCACTGATGGCAACCCGCCCCACCTGTGGACCCATCGGTCGACGGCTGGCCGGGGGCAGTGTCAGGGCGGTGCGTGACCAGAGGTTCCAGGTGCGCGCAAAGCTCAGCTGCCAGTCGGCGACGACGGGACCTTCGATACGGATAGCGGTGTCGTGCCAGGGAGCACCCTCAATGGGCGCGAAGGCGTCGGTGAGCCCCATACCGCCGACGAAGGCGGTCACACCGTCCACCACCAGGAGCTTGCGATGGTTGCGGAACAGGTTGTGACGCACGCGCGTGAAACGCAGCGGGTTGTAATGGGTGAGGTGGATGCCGCCATCGCGCAGGCGCTGGCGGTCGCGACGTGACAGGGCGAGGCAACCGAAGTCGTCGAGCAGCAGGTACACGGCCGCGCCCCTTGCCCTGGCTGCCAGCAACGCCTCGATGAAGCGGTTGGCCACTGCGCCGGACTCAAACAGATAGACCTCAAGCAGGATGGTCTCGCGCGCCTTCGCGAGCGCCGCGAGCATGGCCGGAAAAAACGCCGGGCCGTCCACCAGCAGTTCGAAACGGTTGCCCGCGCGCCAGGGAAACCGATGGGGCAGTTGCTTCAATTCCATGGCAGATGCCCGCCCGCGCAGACTACGGCGCCTTGGTGGCGGCCTCCAGCAGCAGGCGGCCCTTGCACACCCGGACCGTCACCTCGCCGGCAACCACCGCGCGCAGCGTGTGCCCGACCAGCACGCCGCGCCAGCCGTACAGGAGCGGCACGTCGCCGTTGCCGAGCACCAGCTGTTCCAGGTCGCGTCGTCCGGCGATGGCTGCAGGGCTCACGCCTTGCTCCGCACCGAGCTGGCGCACCAGCCCCGCCAGCACGTCGACCACCGCCTCCCCCGAGGCGCTCAGCCGCTCGGCGAGGTCCAGCACGGGCCACTCCGCCGCCGGCAGGCGTCTGGCGGCGGCGATGAGTCCGATCAGGGTTGCGCCGTGGCGCGTGACGATGCCGGCCTCCAGGCCGCGTACGCGGCCGAGTTTGCCCGGGGTGTCCGGCAGCTGGCGGGCGAGTTCCACCAGGATCTCGTCCTTGAGGATCCAGCGCCGCGGCTTGTCCAGGGCGATGGCCTGCGTTTCGCGCCAGGCGGTGAGCGCACGCAACGCGGCGAGCTGCACGCCCTTGAGCTTGCCGGCGCCCTTGATGCGCAGCCACGCCTCTTCGGGCGGTGTGCAATAGGTGCGCGGTTCGGTGAGGGCGGCGAAGTCTTCATCCAGCCAATCACGGCGACCCTTGGCCTCGAGCTGTTCCACCAGGCGCAGGTATAGCGGGCCGAGGTGCAGCACGTCATCGGCGGCGTACTCCAGCTGCTCGAGGTCCAGTGGGCGCTGCATCCAGTCGGTGCGCGTATGGGCCTTGTCGAGTTCCACCCCGAGCACCTGCCGCACCAGGGCGCCGTAGCCGACCTGATCGCCATAGCCCAGAACCGTTGCTGCCAGCTGGGTGTCGAACACAGGGCGTGGCAATTCACCGCGCAAGCCGAGGAAGATCTCCAGGTCCTGGCGACCGGCATGCATCACCTTGGTGATGGCCGGGTCGTAGATCAGGTCGAGCAGCGGCGTCAGGTCTGTGATGGCGAGCGGATCGACGCAGGCGCTCACGGTGCCGTTCGACACCTGGATGAGGCACAGCTGCGGCCGGAAGGTCTTCTCGCGGATGAATTCGGTATCGAGCGCCAGCCATGGGCTGCCGCGCAGGGATTCGGCCAGCGCGTCGAGCGCCTCGGGCGTTTCCACGTAAAGCGTCTGCATTGACGGTTCCTTTCAACAAGACGCGAGTATAACCGAGGGGTGCGTGGCGGCGGTGCCCTGCCGTGCCGGCCGCTCGGGTATACTGCCGCGCCGGTAAACCCGGGTATTGCCGTGTATTCTTTTGCCTCGCTGTTCATCCGTGTGTGTTTCCTGCGTGTCGGCCCGCAGTGCGTGCCCGATTCCCCCGTCCTGCTGTGGACCATGCTGGTCTTGCACTGGCTGCTCGGCACACTGCTCGCCCTGTTCACCTATCCCATCGGCCAGGCCGCGGCGCTGGCCCTCATCGGCACCCTGCTGACCGTGGCGCTGGTGCACGGCGCACTCATGGTCGCCGACCGTTCGCACCGTTTCGGACAGACCGTCACCGCCATGGCCGGCGCCGAGTTCATGCTCGGAGTGCTGGCGCTCGTGATCTCGCTCTGGTATTACAACGGGGGCAACGAATGGGCGGCATCGCTGTTTTCGCTGTTGCTGCTGGGATGGAACGTGGTCGTGGCGGCGCACATCTTTCGCCATGCCCTCGACGGCACGCGCCTGCTCGGCATCGCCTCCGCCCTCGCATACACCATGGTTTCCTATTTCGTGTCCGGCCTGCTGACCGGCGCGGGGGTCTGACATGCATCTGCACATCCTCGGTATCTGCGGCACCTTCATGGGCGGCATCGCCCTGCTCGCGCGCGCCCTCGGCCACACCGTGAGCGGGCAGGACGCCAATGTGTATCCGCCCATGAGCACCCAACTGGCCGCGGCGGGGATTGCACTCACCGAGGGTTATGCACCGGAAGGCATCCCGCCGTCGGCGGATGTGGTGGTGATCGGCAATGCCATGGCGCGCGGCAACCCCGCCGTGGAATACGTGCTCGATCGCGGGCTCGCCTACACCTCCGGCCCGCAGTGGCTGGCCGAACATGTGCTGGCCGGGCGCTTCGTGATCGCCGTGGCCGGCACCCACGGCAAGACCACCACCACCGCCATGATCGCCCGCATCCTCGAGCATGCCGGCCTGGCGCCCGGGTTTCTCATCGGCGGCGTGCCGCAGGACTTCGGCCTGTCCGCGCGCCTCGGCACCACGGACTTCTTCGTGGTGGAGGCGGACGAATACGACACCGCCTTCTTCGACAAGCGTTCCAAGTTCGTGCACTACCGCCCGCGCACCGCGGTGCTCAACAACCTGGAATACGACCACGCCGACATCTTCCCGGACCTCGCCGCCATCCAGCGCCAGTTCCACCACCTGGTGCGCACGGTACCGGGCAGTGGCCTCATCGTCGCCGGCGCGGAGGCCAGCCTGGACGAGGTGCTCGGCATGGGCTGCTGGACGCCGGTGGAACGTATCGGCCGCGACGACGGCTGGCAGGCGCGCAGCCTCGCCGAGGACGGCAGCGCCTTCGACGTCTACTTCCGTGATGAACGCCTCGGCCGCGTGGAATGGTCACAGCTCGGCCGGCATAACGTGGCCAATGCGCTGGCCGCGGTGGCGGCGGCGCGCCATGCCGGCGTGGCGCCCGCGGTGGCCATCGAGGCCCTGGGCGGCTTCCAGGGCGTGAAGCGCCGTATGGAGGTGCGCGGGCGTGCCCGCGGCGTCACCGTCTACGACGACTTCGCCCATCACCCCACGGCGGTCGCGACCACCCTGGACGGCCTGCGCAAGCGCGTGGGCCGTGCGCGCATCCTCGCCGTGCTGGAACCCCGTTCCAACACCATGCGCCTCGGCGTGCACCGCGACAGTCTGGCCGATGCCCTCACCGCCGCCGACCGCGTATTCCTTTACCAGCCCGCCAACATGGGCTGGGACCTGGCCCCGGTTGCCACTGCCCTCGCCGGGCGCGCCGAGGTCTTCGCCGACCTCGACAGCCTCCTCGCCGCCATCAGCCATGAAGCCCGCGACGGCGACCACGTGCTGGTCATGTCCAACGGCGGCTTCGGCGGCATCCACCAGAAACTGCTGGACGCGCTGGCGGCGGAATCTACGCCGGCGTAACGCGGAGTACGCGGAGGCGCGGAGATCGCGGAGAAAATGAAAATGGAACATCCTCGGCATAATCACCTGCAGCCTCTGTGTACGGTCCGACCAAGGTCATCACGAGTGATCTTCCTCCGCGCCCTCCGCGCCCTCCGCGCCTCCGCGCCCTCCGCGCCCTCCGCGCCCTCCGCGCCCTCCGCGCCCTCCGCGTTCAAGCGTTCATACGAGGGCGTATCTGCATGAGCCGCGATGCCATCGCCCTGGCCATGACCGGCGCCTCGGGGGCGCCTTATGGATTGCGCCTGCTGGAGTGCCTGATCGCGGCGCGCTGCAAGGTGTATCTGATGGTGTCGGCGCCGGCGCAGGTGGTGCTGGCGCAGGAGACGGAGCTGGAGGTGCCGGGCCGGCCGGAGGCCATGCGCGCGTTTTTCGCCGAGCGTTTCGGTGCGGCGGAGGGACAGCTGGAGGTGTTCGGGCGCGATCAGTGGATGGCGCCGGTGGCCTCGGGCTCCAACGCGCCGCGGGCCATGGTGGTGTGCCCGTGCTCCACGGGCACGGTGTCGGCTATCGCCCTGGGTGCCAGCGATAACCTCATCGAACGCGCCGCCGACGTGATGATAAAGGAGCGCCGCCCGCTGCTCCTGGTGCCCCGCGAGGCGCCGTTGTCGGCCATCCATCTGGAGCACATGCTCAACCTGGCGCGCCTTGGCGTGACCATCCTGCCGGCCGCGCCGGGCTTCTATCACCGGCCCCAATCGGTGCAGGACCTAGTCGACTTCATCATCGCGCGGGTGCTCGATCACCTGGGCATCGAACACCGCCTGGGGCGCCGTTGGGGTGATGGGACCTGAAGAATCCAGTGAGCACGGAAGGGCCTGTGCGGGCGGGATCGGCTAAGGTTTGAGCCCATGGAGACGCTCGACATCCCCTTGTTCCCGTTGCACACGGTCCTGTTTCCGGGCGGGCCGCTGGCGCTGCGCGTGTTCGAGCCGCGCTACCTGGACATGATCGGCAAGGTGGTGAAGGACAGCAGCCGCTTCGGCGTCTGCCTGATCGCCGAGGGGGAGGAGATCGGCGAGGCGGCATTCACCTACGACATCGGCACGCTCGTCCATGTGCGTTACTGGCACAAGCGCGCCGACGGCATGCTCGGCGTCACGGTGATCGGCGATCAGCGCTTTCGCATCATCGAACGCCGGGTGCAGCCCGATCAACTCATCACCGCGCGCGCTGAGCTCATTCCCAACGAACCCTCTGCGCCCCTGGCGCCCGAATTCCGCACCCTCTCCGTGCTGTTGCAGGAGATCATGGAACAGCTCGGCCACCCGTACGTGAAACTGCCCAAGCACTACGACGACGCCTCATGGGTCGGCGCGCGCCTCGCGGAGCTGCTGCCCATTTCCCTGCCGCAGAAGCAGTTGCTGCTGCAACTGGACGATCCCGTCGAGCGACTCGAACGCCTGCGCGCCATGATCGAGCTGGGCGAACTCGCCTGAGCCGTTAACCAGCAGCACGCCATCTGCCTGTCTGAGATTGACCGGGCCCCGCGACAGATCGGCGGCAAACGCCTCACACGCGGCAACGAACTCACCCACCGTGCGCGGCACCACCAGCCCCGGTAGCGGTCGATCGCCGACCAGCGTGCTCGCGGTGCCCAGCCACAGCGGCTGCGAGCCGGGCGTCAGCCGTACCCCGCTATCCCACAGGCGCAGCCCCAGCAGGCGTTCACCCATCGGTTTCACCAGCAGCAGGCTCTCGTGACGGCCATCGTGCACCTGCGGCAGCAGCGGCAGGCTCTCCAGCGGCCCACCACCGAACCAGCGTAGCCAATTGAGCACATCCAGCGGCGCGCTCGAGCGCCAACCCTGCCTGCCGAGCACCCCGGTGAGCTGTGCCAGCGAACCGGCGTACTGCACGTTGAGCGGGTGATCCGCCCGCCCGCGCAGGTCTTCCCGCGCCGTGGGCAGCGACCGCCACCCCTCCGCCCACCACTCGGCGCGCGGGAGGGCGGTGATGACCGGTGTCACCCGGTAGCGCTGCAACTCATTGGCAAAATCGTATGGGATGTGCAGCGCAGCGCCGAGGGTCAGGGTGGCGGAGGCCGCCAGCAGCAGACGGCGCCACGACAAGGTCGCGGCCGGGTGCCTGCGGTAGGCGATGCCGAGCAGGGCCACCCACACCAGGCCGAGGCTCAGCCCGCCCAGCACGTCCGACAGCCAGTGCACGCCCAGGTACAGGCGTGAAAAAGCGATGAGCGCGATGGACGGCGCCGCCACGGCGTAGGCCAGCCAGCGCCGCGCGGGCGGGAGCTCGCGTGCCAACAGTACGGCGAGGAAGCCGTACACCACCGTCGAGGAGGTGGCGTGGCCGCTCGGAAATGCAAAGGCGCTCGCCCCGCTGTACACATCCGCGGGACGCGCCACCGCCGTGGTCAGCTTGAGCACCTGGATCAGCGCCTGGGCAAACGCCGCCGCGGCCAGCCAGTACAGCGCGGCGCTCCAGCGCCGGTGCACCAGCAGCCAGGCGAGGATGACGATGAATACCGAGAGCAGGACCTGCCAATCACCCAATTGCGTTACGGCCACCATCAGGGTGTCCATCCACGGCGTGCGTAGCCATTGGAAGGCGTGGAACACTGCGTCGTCCAGCACCATGAGTTCGCGACTCGCGCCCACTTCGTCGAGCAATTCGATAAATGCCGCGGTGGACAGGATCAGCGTACCCGCCAGCAACAGCAGTCCACCGGCCTCGTGTTGCTGCGGATCGAGCAGTGCGCGCGGAACCCGTCCCGCCAGCGGATGATTGCGCGCGAACGTCAGTGCGTTCTGGATGAGCGACTGGGTACGCGGCTGCATGAACCGCCAGGCCGCACGCACCGCCCACACCGCCAGCACCACCACGGCGGTGAGCGCCAGGACCAGCAGCACCAGGCGCGTGGCCACTTCGGCGGCGAGGCCGAGCGAGGCACCGAACACCACGCCCGGTAACAGGTAGGCCGGTGCCCAAAGCAACGCAGAAAACACATTGATGACGAAAAAACGCGGCGCCGGCATGTCCATCATGCCGGCCACCGCGGGAATCACCGGGCGAATGGGCCCGACGAAGCGGCCCATCAGCACGCTCTTGCCGCCGTGGTTGTGGAAGAAGGCAATGGCTGTGCCGAGCCATTGGGGATGGGCGCGAAAGGGCCAGCGTGTGGCGAGTCCGTCGTGAAAGCGCCGCCCCAACCAAAAACTCACACCGTCGCCGGCAATGGCGCCCGCCACCGCCCAGGCAAGCACGGGCCAGAATGGCAGTGCACCCGCACCGATGATCGCTCCAACCGCAAACATGAGTACCGCGCCGGGCATGAACAGACCGACCACTGCCAACGATTCCAGGCAGGCGATGGCGAATACCGCGGCCCCGGCGAGTCCCGGATGGGCAGATAGCCAGTGGAGCAGGGTGTCGAGCGGGAGCCAGTCCATCGCGAAAATTCTAACCTGCCGTGCGCCGTCGCCGCCCGTTCTGGGATATCTTCTGCGCTTAACGTGATGCCCGCACAAGGGCGCAGCTCGCAAATCACCGAGGGGGAGTCAGTCTTGAAGCTCGAAACCATCGCCGTCCACGGCGGCTACAGCCCGGATCCGACCACCAAGTCCGTGGCGGTGCCCATCTACCAGACCACGTCCTACGCCTTCGACGATACCCAGCATGGCGCGGACCTCTTCGACCTGAAGGTGCCGGGCAACATCTACACGCGCATCATGAACCCGACCAATGCGGTGCTGGAGCAGCGCGTGGCGGAGATGGAAGGCGGCGTGGGCGCCCTGGCGGTGGCGTCGGGCATGGCGGCCATCACCTATGCCATCCAGACCCTGGCCCAGGCCGGCGACAACATCGTCACCACCAGCAAGCTCTACGGCGGCACCTACAACCTGTTCGCGCATACCCTGCCGCGCTTCGGCATCGAGGTGCGCTTTGCCGCCCACGACGACATCGCCGGTCTCGCGTCCCTCATCGATGCCAATACCAAGGCGGTGTTTTGCGAATCCATCGGCAATCCGGCCGGCAACATCGTCGACGTGGCCGCCCTCGCCGAGGTCGCCCATGGGCGCGGCGTGCCGCTCATCGTCGACAACACGGTGGCCACGCCCTGCCTGTGGCGTCCCATCGAACACGGCGCCGACATCGTGGTGCACGCGCTCACCAAGTACATGGGCGGGCACGGCAACAGCATCGCCGGCGTGGTGGTGGATTCGGGCAAGTTCGATTGGGCCGCGCACGCCGATCGCTTCCCGCTGCTTACCACACCCGATCGCTCCTATCATGGCGTGAACTACGTGGAGACCTTCGGTCCCGCCGCCTTCATCGCCCGCTGCCGCGTGGTGCCGCTGCGCAACATGGGCGCGGCGCTCTCGCCGTTCAACGCCTTCCTGGTGTTGCAGGGCATCGAGACCCTGGCGCTGCGCATGGAGCGCCACTGCGAGAACACCCAGCGCGTGGCGGAATACCTCAAGGGCCACCCGCAGGTCTCCTGGGTCAATTACGGCGGGCTGTCCGACAGCCCCGACCACGCGCTAGCAAAGAAGTACATGGGCGGTCGCGCCTCGGGCATCCTCTCGTTCGGCATCAAGGGCGGCCGCGAGGCGGGGGCGAAGTTCATCGACGCGCTGAAGCTCATCGTGCGCCTGGTGAACATCGGCGATGCCAAGTCGCTGGCCTGCCACCCGGCCACCACCACCCATCGCCAGCTCAGCGACGAGGAACTGAAGGCGGCGGGCGTCTCGGCCGACATGGTGCGCCTGTCCATCGGCATCGAACACATCGACGACATCCTGGCCGATGTGGAGCAGGCGCTGGCGGCAGCGAAATAGCCCTCGCGCAGCCCCAGAGAAGGGCGCGCATGTCGCCGACATGCGCGCCTTAATTTTTTGGAGCTTCCGGCTTTCTGTGTCGCAACGTGTGAATCGTTTCACATTCCTGGGAAGGGCTGTAGAGCCCCTCGCGGGCGTGGACCATCGTTGGGTTAGTATCCGGGACACAATAAAAACATGGAGGACCTCCCTGTGCCCTTTTTCCACCATTGCATCCCCGTACGTTGGCTTGCCCTTTTGTGCCTGCTGCCTGCGGACCTCGTCGCGGCGGAGGATGGCTTCGACGGCCGCCGACTGTTTCCTTCAGTGACCTGGATAAGCCTTGACGAACTGCATGCACGGGTCGATACGGTCGAACTCGTCGACGTACGTTCCAACTATGAGTATCAGACGCTGCACATCGCAGGTGCGCAGAATGTCCCGCTCGGCGAACGTGGTTTTGCCGATCAGGTGCGCGCGTTGCGGGCCGCGTCCAGCAAGCCCATCGTGTTTTACTGCAATGGCCGCTCGTGCATGAAATCCTATGAGGCCGTACTGACGGCGCAGAAGGAAGGGGTGCGGGATGTGCTGTCCTATGATGCAGGCGTGTTCGACTGGGTGAAACGTTTCCCGGAAAAAAGCGTGATGCTCGGCGAATCACCCGTGGATCCTGCGCGACTCATCGAGAAGGAAAAGTTCGCCGCACATTTGCTCAAGCCTGCGGCGTTCGAGCAGCGCATCGGCGCCGGCGCCATCGTGCTCGATATCCGCGACCAGTATCAGCAAGAGGGCACAGCGCTATTCCCCGCAGTGCAGAGCTCGGTGCCGCTGGACAACAAGGCGCTGAAGCGCTACGTGGAACAGGCAAAGCGCCAGAACAAGACGTTGCTTATCTACGATGCCGGCGGGCAGCAGGTTCGCTGGCTGCAGTATTACCTCGAAGCGGAAAAAGTGCCGTCGTACTTCTTCATGCAGGGCGGCGCCAAGGGCTACTACGATGGCATGATTGCCGACCTGATCGGCAAGAAGCACTGAAGATGCCGGCGTCGGCGTGCGCCAGCACAACCGGGCCAGGGGCCAACGGTGAGCGTTCGATACTAATAGCTGTTCCGAATCCTTCAGCACGTGTCGGCTCGCAAAGACGCAAGAACGCCACCGAAAAAGCCGAGAGAAAGCGCAGGAAAATCCCGATGCGTTCGGCCTTGGCGTTCTCTACATCTTGGCGAGAGCCAATTCAGGTATCTCGTGGTTAAGCGGTGACTCTTGTGGTGTCGACTCATGCGTTGCCGCGCGTGGGGCGGGTATCGGCCCAAGGGGATAATGGGTGGAAGGGAATCTCATGACAGTAACCAAATGGCCGGTTGACATCATTGGACGTACGACCCGGCAGGTGCTGAAGTGATGAGGAAGCATGCATGAACCTGTATGCGAGGCTCGTTCCGACGCTTTCCACGGCATTTCGCCCAGCAAAATGAGGAGAGCCCGGTTCATGCAAGCCCATTGACGAGGTGCCGCGCGTCAGGATGATGAACTCGGACCTACGCGCCTGCCCCACTGAAAGAGGAGCGGAATGGTGCGGACGCAGTACTACGCAGCGGCGAGCCTCGACGGATTTATCGCCACTTCGGACGACTCGCTCGATTGGCTGCTCGCGCTTGGCGATGTGAGCGAGACAAGTTTTCCGCAGTTCATTCAGGGCGTCGGTGCGATGGTCATGGGATCGGCGACGTACGAGTGGATACTGCATCATGTGGTCCGGCCGGGCGCAGCGGCACCAGGTGCGTGGCCGTATAGCCAGCCAGCATGGGTTTTCTCAAGCCGTGTTCTCCCCCGAATACCCGGCGCCGACATCCGTTTCGTAAGCGGCGATGTCCGGCCGATCCATGCGCAGATAGCGCCCGTGGCCAAGGAAAAGAATCTCTGGATCGTGGGTGGCGGTGAATTGGCGGGGAAATTCTACGACGCGGGTCTTCTCGACGAAGTCATCGTGCAAGTCAGCTCGGTCACCTTGCTGTCAGGCAAACCTTTTCTACCCCGGCGCATTATCTCGCCTTCGCTGCAACTCGTGTCGGTACAACAATTCGGTGAAGGATTCGCCGAGCTGCGATACGTGATTCGGAAGTCTTCCATCCCGGCCACATGACCTGAGCCATTCACCCCAAGACCAGTGCCTTGGTGGGAATTTCGTGGATGGCTGCCCATTACGCGGGAGAAGGGCCGGGTCTTTCTTCATGAACTGCGCACGATGAAAGACTCGACCCTTCACCCATCGCCGACTTGGCGGCCGCTGCGATATCGCCGGCAGCGATGCCGTGCGGGGTCAGGCGCGGGACGCCCCGGTGCCTTCGCTATCGTGATATCACGGGGTGCGCCGCGGAGAAGTCAGTCGGCCTTTTTGCGTTTTTCCTTCTTCTCCCGTCGCTTTTCCTTGAGAGACTTCTGGGCCACCTTTTTGGTCTGTTCCTTACTCACCTTGTGCACTCCTGATTGGATTGTTGGCAGTCACGGCATTCGCCGTGCACGGGTCGGGCGTCGCCGAGGCGCACGTGATGCATCACGGGCAGGACGCGACTGGGAATGAGTGAGCAGGCCGGGGGCAACGGCGTGCCCCCGGCTTAAACCGGGAAGGTGAGGGAGCTGCGAGTAAGCGTTGATTGAAGCTGCAACATGGGCCTTTGGTTCATGATGAGCTGATACGAATCAACCATACCCGGAAACTTTTAAAAGGCAAGCCGGGCAGCACGGGGCGGCGATGTCGTGCCGCTTCGTTTGCGTTTTCGGGTGGAGTATGTCTCAATCTGAGCGACGGGCACCGCTAGTGGTGCGGCTGTTACTCCGGATTATGGATTCCATGACCAAGCATCACCTTTGCAACATTCGTCCCCGCCCGCCAACCCGCTAGTTTGTCGGGATGCCCTGCATCCCGAACTTCTACCAACCAAAATTTATTCGTTCACGCACCGCGTTTCATTTGCGCAACACCTATGGCGTCGAGCCGGGCACGCCTGCCCCGGTATGCCTGTTCGTTCTGTTTCAATGTATGCCGGCCATCTCGCCGGAAGCGGGTGATGGAAGCCGTTCCGCAGCTGAGGACGGGGGCACCGGCAACGCGCGAGTCAATTCCGATGCCGGAGCAACTCGTGTGCTGGCGACCTGGGGCAGCAGGATGGAGAGTCATGTCGGCGAGGCCGACGCAAGGGTCGATCATGATAAATGGTACGGAGCTTCTGCTGAACTTCATTGGTGGCGTCGCGCTACTGGTGTGGGGCGTGCGGATGGTGCGCACCGGCATGATGCGCGCCTTCGGCGCACACCTGCGCGATGCGCTCGCGGCATGCACGGGCAACCGGTTCACCGCCGCGGGGACGGGCCTCGGCGTTACCGCGGTGCTGCAGAGCAGCGCCGCTACGGCCTTGATCGTGTCGCCATTGGTCGCGCGGGGAATGCTTACCGCTGGCGGTGCGCTTGCCGTGATGCTGGGCGCGGACCTGGGTTCGGCATTGGTTGCCCAGGTGTTTGCCTTCGATTTGCGCTGGTTGGCGCCACTCGCCATTGCGATCGGCGTGTTTATCTTCATGAAGCTCCGGGCGGAACGGGCGCGAAATGTCGGGCGTATCGTTATCGGCATTGGCTTAATGCTGCTTGCGCTAGGCTTTATCGGAACTGCGTCTGCGCCGTTGAGGGACACTCAAGGTGTCGGAGTGCTGCTGGCGGCCGTTGCGGGCGATCCCATCATTGCGGTGCTGTTCGCGGCCTTGCTGACGTGGCTTGCCCATTCGAGCCTTGCCATGGTTCTGCTGGTGGCGACCCTGGCCGGCTCCGGGGCGTTGCAGCCTGCGCTCGCCCTTGCACTGATCCTGGGTGTAAACGTGGGTGGCGCGATAGTGCCTTACACACTGCAGGCTGGCGCTCCCGCTGCCGCACGTCGGGTACCGCTCGGTAATCTGCTCATGCGCGGCGCAGCCGTTGTTGTGGTGCTGCCACTGTTACCCAGCATCGCGGAGTGGCTGTCCATGCTGGATGCCTCGCCAGGACGTGCGGCGGTACACGCCCACCTGGCCTTCAATCTGACCCTGGCGGCAGTGTTCCTGCCCGTCACCGAACGTGTGGCGCGCGTGACGGCGCGAGTGCTCCCGGATGCGCCGGCCACGCCGGATCCCGCTATACCCCTGCACCTGGATCCGGCAGCGCTGGAAACACCGTCCGAGGCCCTCATCTGCGCCGCCCGCGAATGCCTGCGCCTCGGCGAACTCGTCGACCACATGTTGCAGCGCACTATCGAAGTGTTGGAACACGACGATACCGAGCTGTTGACGCAGGTCGGCGCGGATGATGACAAGGTGGACCGTCTCCATGAGGCCATCAAACGCTATCTTGTCCAGCTCTCTCGCACACACATGTCCCTTGAGGAGAGCGAGCGCTGCATGGAGATCATTCGCTTCACGGTGAACCTCGAGCACGTGGGCGACGTCATCGAAAAGAACTTGATGGAGATCGCCGCGAAGAAGGTTTACCACGGCTACCGCTTTTCGTCCCACGAACTCGCGCGGGTCAAGGAGATTCACGCGCGCGTGGCAGAGAACCTCCAGCTTTCACTCAACGTGCTGCTGTCTCGTGACCGGTTACTGGCCCGCCGGCTTCTGGACGAAAAGGGTGCAGTGCGCGCCCTGGAGCGTGCGGCGGTACAGGCGCACTTCGAGCGCCTGCGCGAGGGTGCGACGGATTCGCTGAAAAACAGTGCGGTTTACATCGACGTCATCCGCGATCTCCGGCGCATCAATGGCGACCTGGCGGCGGCAGCGTATTCACTCGTGGGGGGCGATACGGCCAAGGTGCGGGCCGCCGCCGCGCCGCGAGAGGCAAACGACGGCGCGATATCGCCGAGCTAGAAGAGGCACGCCGGCGGATGCCGCGCTTGCGCGCATTCGGCGGGCCGCCAGTGCACAAGGTGTATCGCGCGACCCGCCAAACGAAGCACAAGTCTCAAGTTCAACTTACCGCGATGCGGTAGTGCTTCTCCGTGAACAGCCGTAGGCAGGCATCGACCACCGCCGGGTCGTAAAGCGTGCCGCGGTGGCTCTGGATCTCGTCCATGGCGTCCTCGATGGTTCGCGCGGGGCGGTAGGGACGGAAGGAGGCGATGGATTCCACCACATCTGCCACGGCGATAATGCGTGCGCCGAGCAGTACCTGGTCACCCTTGAGCTGATTTGGGTAGCCGGATCCGTCCATGCGCTCGTGGTGCTGCAGCACCATCTCGGCTACCGGCCAGGGAAAGTCGGTGATCTTTAGGATGTCGTAGCCGATACGTGCATGGGTCTTCACCAGTTCATACTCGATGGGCCCCAGTTCACCTGGAAAACTGAGGATCTCCGCGGGGATGTGGATCTTGCCGATATCGTGAATGCTTGCCGCCAAGGCGATGCCGTGAATTTCGTCAGGCGGCAGGTCCATCTCTTCGCCAAGATGCCGGGTCAGATCGGCCACGCGCCGCTGATGCCCGGCCGTATAGGGGTCGCGCTTTTCGATGGTGGAGGCGATCGCCTCGATGGTCGCTTCCATGCTTCTTTCCAACCGCAGCAGATAGTGTTTTCGCTCTTCCTCCATTTCGTGCTGTTCCGTGATGTCCTGCAAGGCGCCGTCCCAGACGATGCTGCCGTCTTCCTGCCAACTGGGCATGGCGTTACACAGCAGATAACGTAACTTGCCGTCGGCGTCCATGCTGCGAAAAATCCGGTGGAGCCTGCCCCCGGCCGTGGCGACCGCCTTCTCGAATTCGGCGCGTTCCTCGGGAAGCAGGCGCGAAAGAAAGCGGTCCGGATCGCTCAACAGGTCCGGAGGTGTAAGTTCGAGGGCCGTCCGGGAACCGCCACTGACATAGCCGAATTCAAGGCTGCCGTCCGGGTAACGCACCAGTTGGAAGAGCATCTCCGGCACGTTGTCCGCCATGACGAAAAACCGGTGCTGGGAGGTGAGTCGGGCGAGCGTGGAGCCGAACAGCCCGGCCACTGCCAAATAGAGATTCAACAGCTCGCGATCGAGCGTTGCGACCCCCCGCTTGCCCAGGGCCATGACGCATACCGTGCGGCCCTCCACAGTCAGCGGCAGGAAAACCACGGCATACGTGGTGTCCAGGAGCAGCGTTTCGGTGGCCAGAAAACCGCTTTCCAACACTTGGTGGATCACACCCGATGCCTCGGTGTGCAATTGTGAGCAATTCTTGATTCCCACGCAGTGGTGGAACACCAACCGGCCATTTCGCCGGGGTGCGGCAAACACGGCCAGGTCCGACTGCAGGAAGTGCAGCCCGATTTTGCCGAACTCCGCCCAGATGTCCTGACGCGGATCGAGTGCCGCCAGATACTGGGCACTCTTGATGACGGCATCGAGCCGCTGTTCGGCGAGTTGGGACGTCATGGAGTTGTGAATGGCCTCAGATACAGATGGTCCATGAAGGTGCGTGCGAAATCGGCATCGTGGGCCAGGTTGAGCACACTGCCCGCACGGCCTCGCAAGCGGGATAAGCGCTGTTGAGCGGCATGTGACAGCAGCAGGTCGGCGCAACCGCTCAGGGCTGTGTTTCCGGCCAGCATGATGCGTTCGCGGCTCACCATCGGCACGAGTCCCACGGCCTGGGCGCTGGCGATGTCCAGGTAACGACCGAAGGCGCCGGCGATCCAGATGCACTGGAGTGCGTCGACATGCAGGCCCGCCTTTCTGCACAGCGCGGACACTGCCGCGCCGATCGCGGCCTTGGCCCGCTGGAAGGCGTCCACGTCACGTTTGGTCAGCACCATGTCGCGCTTGCCGGCAAAAAAACGGAACTCCCCATCCACCAGGTTTCCTCGTTCGCTCAGTACGCCTCGCTCACGCAGTCGCGCCATCAGATCCACCAGCCCGGAGCCGCACAGTCCGCTTGCCTGATCGCTTTCGAGGGTGTGGAACGCGAATTCCCCATTACTGGTGACCCGGTAAATGGCCCCGGGTTCCGCCGGCACACCGAGCCCGACGGTTTCGAAGGCGGGCCCGCCGGCTGTGGCGGTGACGTACAGGCGTTCGCCATCCCATAGTGCAACCTCCGAATTGGTCCCTGCATCAATGAACAAGGCGGGCGAGTCGCCTTCGTCAAGCCGGACCGCCACCAGTCCGGCCAATAGATCGGACCCGACAAAGCCGGCCAGCGGTTGGATCACCTCCACCTGTGCATGCGGGTGGATCTGCCAGCGCGCAACCCAGGGCGCCACGTCGTCGGGGCGGCATTCCAGCGGCAGGCTCCAATAATCGGGGCAGAGCAATCGCTCCAGCTGCTTGCCCGTGAGCAGCGCCAGCATGGCCGTGTTTCCCACCAGGACCACGCGCACGATGCGCCGCAGGTCGAGGCCGTCGTGGACTGCGATGTCTTGCAGGGCCTCGGCAAGGGCCTCCACCACCTGATCGCTCATCTGCGCCGCGATCTCGGGAGAGTGTGCCGCTGCCGCCAGACGACCGATGAAGTCGCTGCCATGCACCGCTTGCGGATTGCGGCCCCAGCGGTCCGCCAACCAGCGGCCGCGTTCCAGTTCAAAGACCGAGAGGCTGAGATTGGTGGTGCCGATGTCCACGGCGACACCGCACGGCCGCGGGATGTCGGCGGTGTCCGGTACGAGGTCGTGCTCACGGGTCTCGCCGCGCTGCCAGAATCCCTCGGGTGTGGCGCGCCAGTCCGAGGGCGGCGCCGGATTCAGCACCTCCACGGAGAGCGCCCCATGGGGCCGGACCTGACAGGCCAGGCGCACACCCTGCGTCAACAGGTCCTCATACAGATGAAGCTGTTCGCTCGTGGTCACCGGCCCCGCGTCGCCCGCCAGCACGCGGATGCGGCACAGGCCACAGGCGCCGTTGCCGTGGCAACCCGAGCGGACCCGAAAGGGTGTGGGTTCCAGGATGTCGCGCACGGAACGGCCGGGCCTGAAAACCAGCCGGTGGGTCTGGTTGTCGAGCAGGATGGTCAGTTCCGGCACGGCGCGTCCGCCGCACAGGCGGCCAGCATGGCGTGAAGGTTTTCCGGCTTCGCTTCCAGCGGAACTTCCGAGCCGGAGGAAAGGAGCAGGCCGCCCCGCGTACCCACCTCGGCACGCGCCGCACAGGCCTCGTCGAAGAGCTGTCCGGGCGTGGCCAGTACGAAATCCAGTGAGCGGATGTTGCCGGCAAGGCAGGTGTGCGGCAGCTGCCGTTTTCCCTCGGTGAGCGAAACCTCGTAATCGAGGGTGACGATATCGGGGCCGGTGTCGGGGAGCGCCGCCAGCAGCGGCGCGATGGGACCGGCGATGTCGAGCCACACCAGCACACCGGCGTCACGGAAGGCCGCCATGATCTTTGCCTGCCGCGGCAGCACATGCGCGTGGAACAGCGCCGGTGGAATGACCGCCGGGGAGGATGACGGATCGACTACGACCATCGCCTGCACGCCGGCGCGGATCTGCGCCAGGCCGAAGGCGATGGCCACATCGGTGGCATGGTCCAGCACCTGCAGGAACGCCTCCGGGGCGTCCACAAGAAAATACAGGGCCTCTTCCAACGCCATGTAGGTGGTGGCCTGGCTCATGGGGCCCGTCACGGTGCCCACCACCAGCAGGCGATCACCGGCGGCGTGATGCAGCGCCGCGGCGGCCTTCAGCACTTCGGGCATGCGGCCATCGCGCGTTGGATCCGGCATTTTCAGGCGGGACGGAACCTCGCTCGAGCGCAGCGCGTACTGCGCCACCTGAGGATAAAGATTCGGACTGTAGTGCAACGTGGAACCTATTGCCTCGGTTTCCACGAAGGTGTCCATGAAGGCATAGACCGCGTCGTACCCGTAGCGGTCCTGGGCGGCGAGTTGGCATTGTGCAAGACAATCCCCGTCGCGCAGGTAATCGGACAGCGGAACGCCCGCCACCACCGCGGCATGCCCGAACACCAGGGGCATGCAAGGCACGCGATCGGCCGGTTGAAAAGCCACCGTTGCCTGGATGCGTTGCAACCCGTTCACGGTAGCTCCTGCACCATCTGCTCGAGATAGCGGGCACCGTCGAAGGCGGTTTCGGCCACGTAGTCCACATCCAGGCTCGCGGCGCTTGCCTGTTTGAGCGCCGCGCCGCCGGCGACCACTCTTACGTGTCCCAGTCCCCGCGCGGCGAGCGCCGGCCGGAGCTTGCGCACCTGGGGAACCACCGACGAAATCAGCCCACTGACCAAGGCGGCGACCGCCCCCTCGCGTTCCACCGCCTCGACCAGGTGAGGAATGGGACAGTCCTGCCCCAGGTCCACCACGCGAAAGCCCTTGCCGATCAACACCGTCTTGACGATGTTCTTACCGAGATCGTGAATGTCACCCTCGGGCGTGGCGATCACGAAGGTTGCACGTCCCTCGCCGCGGCTCACGCCTTCGGGGTACAGCACGCCCACGACCGTGGATACCGCACGGCCCACGAGCATGATCTCCAGAAGGTTGAAGCCCTCGACGGTGCATTTCTCGTCGAGCCGGGTCATGGCGGTCTCAAGCCCCGCTACCACGATGCGCTCACGGCTGACCCCCGCCGCCAGCAGCTGGCCGGTTTCCGCAAGTGCCGCCTCCGGATCGCCTTCCAGCAGGGCAACCATCAGCCGATCGAGTGCCGCGTGTGCGTCGTTGGGCATGGGTGAATTTCGATACCTGGTAAAAAGATTGTGCCACAAGTCATCGTCCAATGGCCGCACTTCAGGCACCGCTCGGCAGCCGGATCGCATAATCCGCTATACGTCAGCACTTTGAATGCGAGGCCGCATGAAAAACTGTGTGGCCCCGTCGCTCCACCCTCATGAAATCGACGTGCACGATTCGCCGGTTTTGGGGGTTATTCCGAGAGTGCGTGAAAAGCGAAATCGCTACGGCGAGCGCGCCTCATCTGCGTGTCCAGCTTTCGTATCGCACCGAAGGCCGGCGTCAGCGGTCGTTTTCAGTCCAGGTTAATCTTGCCGGTGCACTCTGTCTCCGTGGACAAAAAACACCCCACGGGAGCGACATGTTATGAGAGCAAACTTTCTGAAGGTTTTCGTTACGGTCGTCGCAATCATGGCGACGTCTGCAAGTATCGCGTCCGAGCATCGCAAGCACGAGCGCTGGGACGACGGGGCCCCTTCGGTGGTGCTTGTGCGTGCTCACAAGCTTATTGGAATGGACGATCAGCATCGGGAGCGTGTTTTGTTCGAAGATGCACATGGTGTGCTCGTGCCGCTGACCGACTTGCGCGGATTGATCGCACGGTTGAATGCGGACCTGGGGCAGATCGCCACGGGTTCCTATGACGCACTGAAGTTGCAGGTCGCAAACGAGGCCCACATCTACGGCACCTCAGGGAGACCCGTGGTTACGCGTTTGCGGAATGACGGCGGCCCCGATGTGCTTCAGGTGCCGGGCACTCTTCTGGTCACAAGCCGTGGAGTCCAGCATCTTTGGCCTGACTCGGCGGAGGCTTGGCCATATGACCGGGGCTACACCAACGAACGCGGCGATAAGCCTTATCGTCAGGGCAAGCGGCATGGCGATGATGATTGACTAAGGATGGAGTCCACTGGGAGGGTGACGGGGATTGCCCGTCACCCTGCGAGCAGAACTCAGGAGCACGTCATGGCAGCAATGCCGTCGACGGGCGAATACGCAAAGGTGGGCGGGGAGTGCCAGGGGCGATATACCTGTGCAATGGCGTCCATCGACTAGCTATACGGTCCCCGAACTCCCTGCTGCGTTATTCCGCGACCCCGAAACGCTTGAGCACCGACACCAGCGGACAGAACGAGGTGAAGGCGCTTTGCGCCAGGTTGGCGCCCACCATCGCGCCCAGGGCCAGCCAATAGGGATGCACTGCGACGCCCAGGGCGATGCTCAGGAGCACCATGGTCCCTGCGGTGAAGTGAACGATTTGAATAACGTTCATGGTTGTCTCCTAGTTCTTGTAGCTGAGTTGCAGGTTGATGATGTTCTGGTCGAGCTGGATGGTCGCCGGGCCGGTATTTGAACGCACTTCATTTTCAAAGGCGTGGGCATAGGAGAACGACCCCGAGAGACGATCCGTGAAGGCGCGCGTGAAGCCGAGCGAGCCATGCCATTCCGTTACCGCCAGTGAACCTATGTTGGAGGTCACATCCTCCGGCCCGATGGGTGACTCGCCGTAGTTGAGGCCGGCCCGCACGGTGGCACGGGGACTAAGGCGGTGCTGGACGCCCAGCGCGAATACCGTCTGATCGCTCCAACCGAAGGTGAGGGGCTGGCTGCCCGTCGGGGTGTGGAGCGTCACCTCATCGAGGACATCGCTGAACGCAATGTGCTTGACGTCGAATTCCACCAGCCAGTCATCTCCAGGTCTCCATGCGGCACCGACCGCCGCCTGCGCCGGCGCGTCCATGGTCATTTCAAAGCGTCCGCTCAGGGTGTTCCACTTGAAGGCATCCATCTGCTGCCGGGTGATGTAGGAGGCACCCAACGTCAGTTGGTCACTGAGCGCATACGTCAGGCCGAACCCGGCGCCATACCCGTAGACCTGGTTCTGCGGCAGCTGGAACTGCGGCGTATACATGGCCAGGCTCTGGTAGTCGATGTTGAGTGCGGCGCCGACGGCCAGACGGTCGGAAACCCGATAGGACAACCCGGGGGCGATCTTGAAGAACTGCTTGTTGGTCACCACGGCCTGGTTGCCGGGCATGGGCGTCGTGTCGTCGAAATCCACGCCCATGCCGGAGAGCCCGGCCATGCCCATGCCGAAGACCACCCGATCACTGACGCGCACCGCCACGGCGCCCGAGGGGATCAGATAGAGTTTGGAGTCGCTCTCGTTGCCGTTCGCCTCCCGGTTCGGATTGAGGAATCCGAAGCCGGTGTCGAACCGTACCTCTTCGATGCCGAGGCCGGCTAGGCCCGCCGGGTTGGTAAGCACCGTGCCCGCATCCTGCGGGGCGGCGACGATGGCGCCCGCCATTCCCCACTGTGTGGCCGTCACCCCCAACATTTGATCGCCGTTGGTGGCGTAGGCCGTTGAACCGACGCCCATGAGCACGATGCCCGTGAACGCCAACGTGTTGGTTCCGGTCTTGGTCTTGATCATGGTCATGGCTCCCCCCTTTCGTGGTCCGCAGGATTAGCGGAGTCGATCGCTCAGGCCCGGCGTGCCGCGGAACATCTGGTGACAGCCGACACAGCCGGTGGTGATGGTGGTGAGGTAATTCGTTGCCAGGGCCATGTCGCCCCGTTCCGCCGCCTCGGCGAGCTTCAGCGTGTTGCCTTCCACGGTCTCATTGAACGGCAGTAGCGCCGACAGCGCGGCGTCGTTGATGTGTTCCGGCTTGAGGTAGGGCAGCAGTCCGCCGCGGGGCATGCGGTGATTGGCCAGGCGCCGCGCCGCCTCCGCGGCCTGCTCCGGGTTTTCGGTGACGATACCGGCCACCATGCTCTGATAATCGGCCAGCACTTCATGCATCACCTGACGGAAGGTGACGCGATCGCTGTAGCGGGTGTGCTGGGCAAGGAGTTGCAGCAACAGCTTCTTGGTCTCTGGGGAGAGGGCTTTCACCTTCTGCTGAAGTTCGGGCTTCATCAGCGCGACCTGTTTCTGCATGAGCGCCATTTGTTCGTTCATGTCGCCGCCTGCCTGGGCAAACGCCAGCGAGGCGGTTCCGAGCGCAACGACAGCCAGCAAGGTGGCGACCGTAGTGGATAGTTTCATGTGGGATCTCCTTGTGTATGCTCGGTTTCAATCCTGCTCCCCAAGGGTTTCCTGGCGATTACCCGATTGTTAGCCATTGCTACAAGTTGTTTCACAGTTGTTTCAGTGCCACCGGAGGGACGCGATGCACGAACCGAAAGAGAGCATTCTTGTGGTCGATGACGATGGGCCGCTCGCGGCGCTGATGCAGCGTTACCTGACGGAAAATGGATATCAGGTGGCCACGGTCCCCGATGGGCGTGCCATGGACGCATTCCTGCTTCAAGGACGGGCGGATTTGGTGATTCTCGATTTGATGCTGCCCGGTGACGATGGGCTGGCCATCGCCCGGCGTCTTCGGCAGCAGAGCAAGCTTCCCATCATCATGTGTTCCGCGCGCGGCGACGACGTCGATCGCATCCTCGGCCTTGAGCTGGGCGCTGACGATTATCTGCCCAAGCCATTCAATCCCCGTGAATTGCTTGCCCGGGTACGCGCCGTATTACGTCGTGCCGGTACACAGGAATCGGGTTCGGTGCAGAGCTTCGGGCCGTTCCGACTGCATCTGGAGAGCCACCGCCTGCTGCGTGACGGTGAAGACGTCGCGCTGACATCCGGAGAATTCGCGCTGTTGCGCGCCTTTGCTGAGCACCCCAATCGCGTGCTCAGCCGCGACACCCTGGTGGAGCTCATCAAGGGCTACGAACGCGGCCCGTTCGACCGCAGCGTCGATGTGCGCGTCACGCGCCTGCGCCGCAAGATCGAAGACGATCCCGAGTCGCCTTGCTACATCCGCACCGTGTGGGGCGCCGGTTATCTCTTTTCGCCATCGGGTCATGACTAAGCTGCGGCCACGCACCCTGTTTGGGCGGATGTTCCTCACCATTGCGGTGGTGTCCGCGCTGTTCCAGGTCTTCACCCTGGCGGTGTTTGCGATGTTCCTGTTGTTTCCCCTCGGCAAGCGTGCCACGGACGATCTGGTCTCGGTGATGATCGATGCCGCGCAGGTCTGGCAACAGGCGGAAGACAAGCGTGCGGTTGCAAAGGCGCTTCGCGAGCGGGACTTGCATGTGGCGCCGCCGGGGTTGCAGGTGAGCCGGCCAACGGTGTCCCTGCCTTACATCCAATTCCTGTCTGCGGCCTTGTCCCGTCAGTTACATGGCGAGGGCGAACTCTGGGTCTCTGTGCACCCCGGCGGCGAGACCTGGTACTGGGTGGACATTCCCGTTGATACCGCCACTGTGCGCCTGGGCTTTCCACGTTCGCGCGTGGCGGTGCGCCCACCCGAGGCGTTGGTGCTGGAATTGGCGGTGGGTCTGATTGTCACGGTCGCCATGGTTATCGTCCTGGTGCACCGGCTCACGCATCCGCTGGAACGGCTTTCAAATGCCGTGCGGCGCATGGGGCGCGGACCCTGGCCAAAACCGGTGCCGGAAGAAGGGCCGGAAGAGCTGGCCGAACTGGCTCGCAGCTTCAATCACATGAGCCGCCAGGTCCAGGAGTTGCTCGCCAACCGCACCACACTGCTGGCGGGCGTATCCCACGACTTGCGCACGCCCCTGGCCCGGGTGGCGCTGGCGCTCGAGATGATCCCGCGCAGTGCCGCGCCCGAGCTCATTACCGGTATCGAACGGGACCTCGAAGGTATGGAGCAGATGCTCGGGCTGTTTCTCGACGTGAGCCGAGGAATCACCGGAGGCGTGAGCGAGGAGGTGGATCTCCGCGAACTGCTGCAAGGGCTCGTCGACGATGCGCGGCGAAGCGGCGCCGTGGTCCGGCTCGGCCCCGTCCCGTCACTGCCTGCCGAGCTTGAGGCGATGCCGTTGCGCCGGGTGCTGTGCAACCTGATCGAAAACGCCGTGCGCTATAGCGAACCGGAAGCCGTAGATCTTGAGCTCACACACGGTGCCACGGCTATCGAAATCCGTATTCTGGACCGGGGCTTGGGTGTCCCGGAGGAACAACGCGAGCTGGTGTTTCGCCCGTTCTACCGGCTCGAACAGTCGCGTAATCACCGCACCGGTGGCAGTGGTCTTGGGCTCGCCATTGCCCAGCAGCTTGCGCTGGCGAACGGCTGGCAGGTGGCGTTGCATCCGCGTGATGGCGGCGGTACATGCGCGGTGGTGACCCTGCCTGTCGGTTGCCTGCAGGTGAGTGCCAGTGCGTGATCGGGAAACAACGGGGACTCGCGGCGGTATGCCTTGGTCGCACAATCTGTTTGGCCCAGGCTCAACGATTTCTGAAGCGAAAAATGCCTCCGAACACGTTGTCCCCCATAACTTGGTGGAGCAGGGCCAATGCCACGTGGCCCCACCAGTACCACCAAAGCACGTCACCGAAAAACTTGTGCTGTAAGGTATAACGCGTAAATGCAATCGGATCGTCGGGTGGTCCCGTGTGACCGGGAGGGATCATGGCAAACATGACTGCTCCGGTCAGCGCGCATCCCGTAAGCGCAATCACGCCAAGGCCGTGAATGAACCCGGACAGGCCGATGCGTGGGCCGCTCGCTGGCAATCTTCCACGCAAGAGATGTTTCGCTTCGCGCGCCACTTCGCGTCGTGCGGTCTTGCTCCAGGGGAACAACATCGCAAAGTGTCCGTAGGCGTGACTGTAGATCCAGAACAGCACGAGCACGCCGGCGGCGATGGCACCTACCACGCGGTGAAAAGGGAACAGGTATTGTGTGCCCGGGTCCGACATCCAGATACTCGTGAACTGCTGGAAGGTCACCGTCGTGGCGATGAGCCAGTGCAGTTTGCATACATTGATGTCCCACGTTCTCGGCGTCATCTTCCCGTCCCAACCACGCGTCTCACGGCAGGGCTGCGATGGTATTCGATGCATGGGTGTACTGAACGGTAAATTCGCAATCAGACCCCATGACGCGAAAAAAAACCCGTGCAGGGCACGGGTTGGCTGAGGAGAACGACTTAGCGGCCGGAGCCGGTAGGCTCGGAAATGGGGATTTTCGTCAGTCGCCAAACGCACCTTAAATGTTGTACCCACAGCTGCCGCCACATCCGTCTGACCGAGAGGAGGTGGCCATGAAACGCGACGGCGGATCTGGTCAACAGCATTGCCGGAAGAAGACTGGCCCGGACGGAAATAGCATGCGCTTATGAAGCGAGTGCGTCTTTAGGAAAACTCGGATTTCAATTCTCGGAAAATTCCGGCGTGACGCCTGTGGCGGGTGTCACAACCTCTGGTGCTGTCCGGCGGACGTTGGATGGGAATATGGCGGTGGTACGAATGATATTTCTTAGGCCATTGAGCGACCGATGATTTTTTTCAGCGAATCCGGATAGGCGTGCAAACCGTGTCGGTGTGAAGGCATTGAACAGATTCCAAGCGCATAGGAATCGTCTGAGTCGCCGCGCCACGTCTGGGGAAAGTGAACGATTTCTAAAATAGTTGCAGAAGCCTTCTTCCGGAAAGATGGCCGAAGAAACCTTCCTTACTGTAAGGAAGTGTAGGCCAGACAAACGTGATACCGAACCCGCAAGCACCGGCCGTGAACATGGGAGTGAAGACCACTCGCCGTGAAGTCGAGGAGACAAGCATGCGCGCCGAAGTAAGCGATGGGTGCGCAGGCGCACCCATCTACTCCACGCGCAACCATGGGCGGTTTACGGGCGCCCGCGTCGCGTGCCGCGTTGCTGCGCCTGGTGATTCGCAAACTCGTCGGCGCTGATCGTCCCGTCGCCGTCGGCATCGATATCCGCGAAGGCCGGGGCGTTGGGCAGATTGCGCATCAGGCCGCCCTGTTTCGCACGCTCCTGGATACGCTCCCCGCGCGCGGTGTCGAACTCCTCTTGTGTGAGCCGGCCGTCGGCGTTCAGGTCGTAGTCGGCGAAAGAGGGGAGATTGCGGGGCGCGGCAGCTTGCCCCTGGCCGGGACCGCGTCCAGGCCCCATGCCTCGTCCCATTCCTGGCCCGCCGGCATTAGGACCTTGCGGCATCCGCTGCGCCTGCCCGAGCCGCAATTCGGACTCGGTGAGCCGGCCGTCGCGATCGGTATCGAAATCTTCGAAGCGGGGTGCGCTGGCGGCTCCCCGCATGGGCATGCCTGCCTGGGCGCGCTGGCCCATGCGCTCACCGCGCGCGGCGTAGAACTCTTCCTGGCTGATGGCACCGTCCTTATTCGTGTCGTAAGCCGTGAACGGGATGGGGCCGCGGGCCGGCAGGTCAGCGGCGAGAAGGCCGGTGGAAGGTACGGCGATTAGCCATCCGAACGTGATGGCGCGTGCGATGGTTCTCATGATCTTGGCTCCGTGGCTGTTGTGGAGTACGACTTCACTGGAGGCATTGGTTCTGTTCGATAGTAACGCCGCTCGGATGATTCAAGCATTAAATTCCTGCTTAACCGGGCTGAGGAACAGGCAAATCCCTCAAAAGCGCGCTCACAGCCCCTCGTGAGAACAGTTTCACATCCGTTCCAGTGCGAAGACGAGTCCTGCCAGTTTCCATGCCTGCGCTCGCGGGAGATGCGGCACCTCTTCATTTTGGGCGGGTTGCCCGGGCGATACTGAGACGATGTCACAGGATGTTCGCCTGTGCAGCTACGACATCGTCGGTAAAAAATACGGCCGGTCTTTCGAAGACGGGCGTGGGGTAGAATCGGATGCAGGCGATTCACGTAGTGAGCGCAGCCATACGCAACGTCCAGGATGCCGCTGAGGCATTGGGCTCTTGAGCGGTGGACCGGACACACTCGCATAGCATGCAAAGGGGATGAAGATGAGCAACACGTTGTTCACGCCGGTGGAGCTTGGAGGCCTGCACCTGAAAAACCGGATCGTGATGGCGCCGATGACGCGCTCACGGGCCATCGGGAATGTGCCGAACGACATGATGGCGACCTACTACGCCATGCGCGCTGAGGCGGGGCTCATCATTAGCGAGGGGGTTGCGCCGTCAGCCAGTGGTCTTGGTTATGCGCGGATTCCGGGAATCTTCTCCGCGGCGCAGGTGCAAGGATGGCGCAAGGTGACGGATGCCGTGCACCAGGCCGGCGGCAAACTGTTCGTCCAACTGATGCACGCGGGGCGCATCTGTCACCCGTCGAATTTGCCGGCGGGCGCGCAAACGCTGGCGCCGTCCGCGATCGCTGCGCAGGGGGAGATCTGGACGGACAGCCATGGCCAGCAACCGTATCCGACCCCGCTCGCCATGAGCGAGTCCGACATCATGGCAACCATCGCCGAGTACGCCGCTGCGGCCAGGAACGCCATCGAAGCGGGATTCGACGGCATCGAGGTGCATGCGGCAAACGGTTACCTCATCGACCAGTTCCTGAATACGGCGTCGAACCACCGTGCCGACCGTTGGGGCGGCAGCGTCGAGAATCGTATTCGATTTGCCGTGGAAGTCGCCCGGGCGTGCACTGCGGCCGTCGGTGCCGGGCGTGTCGGTATGCGTATCTCACCCTACGGCGTGTTCAACTGTATGGCGCCGGACGCGGAGATGGATGCCCTGTATGAACGCCTGATGGTCGAGCTGAACGGCATCGGTCTGGTGTATATCCACGTCGTCGATCACAGCTCCATGGGCGCGCCTGAAGTCCCTGCGGCTCTGAAGGAAAAGATCCGTTCCGGTTTCAATGGCAAATACATCCTGTCAGGTGGCTACGACCGCGCGCGTGCGAACGCGGATCTCGATGCGGGGCGTGGCGATCTGGTGGCCTTTGGACGTCCGTTCATTTCCAATCCCGACCTGGTGCGCAAGCTGCGCGACGGCATGCCGCTGATCGATCCGGACCCGAGCACCTTCTACACCCCGGGCGAGAAGGGATACACGGACTATTGACGCTGCAGTGAAATAGGGCGTCGGGTGCCGTGAGCGAAGTTACCGCACCTCGCCCCGTTGGCGCACGCCCAGCAGCACAATGGCCTCGAAAGTCGCATCCTTGGTGCGACGATGGGTGAACAGATCGGCGGACAGGGTGGCAGTAAGGGTTTGGGACTTGGCCGAGTAGCTCGCGTCGACCAGTTCAAAGCTGTCGAGGACCTCCTCGCCGCCGTCCTCGAAGAACTGGGCGAACAGGTTCACCTCACAGCCTTCGCAGGTGGGAAGGAGCGCGGCGGGCACCTCCAGGGTAATTTCAAAGTCCTTGGCTGACCTGGCGCGGCCGGTATTTATGCGCACCTCGTAAGGTGTGCGCATGCGGGCGTCGAACAGGAACGCGGTGGCTTCCCAATCGCGGGCGGTCTCGGGCGTGCGTGTGGCCGAGACCTTCACGGACTGAGTGCGGGCGAAGCTGCCGGGCGCAAAGCCGACTTCGGCATAGCCGGGCAAGATCAACAGGCCTCCCTGCACCGGAACGGCTTGCGTGACCGCGGGTGCGTCGAGGAAGAAATGCGTAACGCTGCCCGTGGTGGCAATTTGTTCGGCTACCGTGCTCGTCGGCGGACCTGCGAGGACAACCGAGCACAGAAGAAGGGGGAGGGATCTTCGAGGTAAGTACATCGCTTGATAGGCTTATCGAGGCGCTCCTTGCGCGCCGCAGAATATCGGAAGGCATAAGGCCCGGGCAACGTACGACGTCGGCAGCTCCGGCTAGCTTGATTCATGTGGTGTTGAGCTTCCGCTATCGTGAAGCAGGGGTGCACCCGGACCCTGCGTGCGACAACGCAGCCTCTACCGAAATCTCCGATTCTTGGCCGTTCTGCGTCTTGGCATTTTGCAGCCCCGGCGTGGTGGGCGATGCTTAGGTCATCGGCGAACAGAACAGGAGAATCCCATGGCTCTTCTGAGCGGCAAGGCGGCGGTAGTGACCGGCGCGGCCTCCGGCATCGGCAGGTCCATTGCGTTGCTTTATGCGCGCGAGGGTGCGCGTGTGGTGGTCTCGGACTTCAACGTGGACGGCGGCGAAGAAACGACCCGCATGGTCCGCGATGCGGGTGGCGAGGCGATCTTCGTGCAGACCAACGTGACCGATCCGGCCTCTTGCGAGGCGCTGGTGAACAGGGTGGTAGATACCTACGGGCGCCTGGACGTGGCCTGCAACAACGCGGGCGTCGGTGGCGAGCAGGCGCCGGCGGGCGATTACAGCATCGATGCCTGGCGCCAGGTCATCGACGTGAATCTCTCCGGGGTTTTTTACTGCATGAAATATCAGATCGCGGCCATGGCGAAGACCGGCGGCGGCGCCATCGTCAACATGGCCTCCATCCTTGGCCAGGTGGGCTTTGCCAATTCCGTGGCCTATGTGGCGGCAAAGCACGGCGTGGTAGGCATGACCAAGACCGCGGGTATTGAATACAGCGCGCGCGGCATCCGTGTGAATGCGGTAGGGCCGGCCTTCATCCGCACGCCCATGATCCAGGCGCTGGAGCAGGACCAGCCGACCTACAAGTTCCTGCTGGACCAGCACCCCATCGGCCGTCTGGGCGAACCCGACGAAGTGGCGGAGCTGGTGGTGTGGCTGAGTTCCGACAAGGCGTCTTTCGTGACCGGCGCCTATTACCCGGCGGACGGCGGTTACCTCGCACACTGAGCGCCAGGCACTCGGGGGGAGTCGAACTCAGCGGATACGAGCGGCCAAGGGCTGAGCCACTCTCGTGGAGTGAAGGGATGGATCGAGCTCTCGGAACCCTCTCTTCTCCTCCGGAAGCGGGATTGGGAGAGAGATGAGCCGCATCAAGACGCCAAAGCATCATTCGCGGCCACAGACGCGGGGAGTAAGCCCAGAGGGGCGGGAGGGGCTACAACGCCGCTTGGTGCCACGCCCCTGTACTGCGTGCGCACGCTCCACCCAAGGACTACCGCCTGAGCCAGGCGGTAGTCCTGCGGGATCCGGCTTCGCGTCAACGCGCGATAGGCAAGCGCCAGCTTCCGGGGGGAGGAGGCGTAAGCGCCTCGCGACCTCGGATCGCCTCGTCGCGAGTTTGGACCGGATATCGAGTCGCCTAGCGCTTGCCCTTGGCGGCGGATTTCTTCTCGGCGGGGGCTGCGGCCTTTTCGAGGGCTTCGAGAAGCACAGTGTCCAGTGCGGGCACCGCAGGCACTTCTGCCGCGTCTTTCGCGAGCGCGCTGAGCTGCGTGTGCAGCGTCTCGCACTGGGTGTGCAGTTCGCGATAGCGCGTGACCAGCTCGGTCGCCTTGTCCTGAGCCGCCTGCATGGCAGTGAGGCGGTCGTCGAGGGCCTTCTTTTCCTTGCGTAGCGTGGCGGCCTGTTCTTCCGCCTGCTTGCGCGCGTCGGCCTCGTCCTTCTTCTGCTTTTGCAGCGCCTTCAGCTTCTTCGCGACGTTTTGCGGGGTATCCGACAAGGTGGCGTGAATGCTCTTGATTTCACGCTCCTTCTCGGCCAGCCGGCCCTTGAGGTCAGCCGTGGCCTGGGCATTGCTGTTGCGGATGTCCTGAATCTGCTGCTCCAGCCTCTGCTGCTCGGCCAGCGCCTGGGCGTTGGCAGACTGCGCAGCCGCCAGTGCCCGTTGGGCGTCGTCCAGCTTCTTGTCGGCCGCAGCGATGGCGGCCTTGGACTGTTCCTCGGCCTTGCGGACCGCGGTGTCCGCTTGCGCCGCGCGGGCGAGGGCGGCTTCCATGGCGGCTTGCAACTCGTCGGCGCTGCAGTCGGGGGCGAGCTTCAGGGCGTCGGTCGCCGCACGCATCAATATCTGTTTGCTGATAGCCAGGTCTTTCCAGACTCTGAGCTGTAGTTCCAGATCGGTTTCGGTCACTGATTCTCCGGGATCGATTATTCATCGTGCCGGGCCAATGGAGGCGGGCACAACATTGCGGGGGTGTACGGTTACGGTCTTGCCTCTCGACGGGGCCGCGGGAGGATAATGCAAGACCGCGTATTTTGCCACCGTCAAGAGCAAAAATGCACATCGTCCTGGTGATTTTCCGCTACCCGGGGGCGGTGAGCATGCCGTTCGTACGGTCGCGATGGGGTGCGATGCACTTTTTCGAGCGAACTCGGGCGGCGCTGGTGGACCCCTGCGGTCGTGACTAGAGTGTGTGAAGAGGCGTGCTTCAAACGGGCTCGAATCCGGGACGTTTCACAGGGGACACGCGATGGTCTTCAAGGCATTGGGTTGGGGGGCGTTGATCATCTTCCTCATCGGCCTGGCGGTGGTGATTGGGCTGATCAGCCTGATCTTTTGATCCGCAAAGTTCGCCGTGTGCCAATGGGTTAACCCCCGCTGCGCTCAATCCAGGGCAATCAGCTGCGCGCCGGCCGCAGGCAGGCAGTCGGCAACGGCGGCCCGTCCGGTGGGCTCATCGACGAGTTGCAGCCGTGTGCGCGCGTAACGTTCTCCGATCTCGACGGCCTGCCACACGTAGTAACGTTCCCCTGCTGCCACGTCGATCTCAAGGTGGTCGGCGTTTTCGGCCCGGGTGCTGATGAGGTGTCGACCGGGCGCCGCCGCGACGTACAGGAAGGTCTTCGCCCCTGTGCTGCCGAGCGGTTTTCCGTCCATCTCCACCGCCATGCTGACCGCGGCGCCGAAGGTCTCATGGCGATAGATGTAGATACCGGCCATGGCTGTTTCGTCGGTGTGCGGGCGCGGCACAGCGGGTGGTGCGGCCCGCACGCGTTCGGTGCGCCGAGGCGCGGCAGGCGTCGGTCGTGGGGACGGCGTGGTCATGAGCTTCACAGGCCGCGCTGCGGTGCGCTTCGGTAGTGTTGCGCGCAAAGAGGAGACAGCGGAAGCGGCAGGCCTGGTGGCCGGGGGCGCACCCGCTTCCGCTGCGGGCGCTACCGCCTGATCGACCGTCGGCAGCGCGGCGCAGCCCGACACAGCCAGGGCGAAGAGGATGGGCAGGGGGGAGGCGGCACTCCTCATGCAAGGTCCAGTTCCGGGCGACGCCGTCGCCGATGGCCGCAGGGTGCCGCACCCGGCCGAGGCCGGCTACCGGGCGATTACCGATAGTGCGTCATCGAGGTCGCACGAGCACTTCTGCGGGCTCGCCCCCGACGGGACGTGTGGGCTACCAGTAATACTTGTATCCGAGCGTGGTGGCGGTGACGTCCTCGTCCCAACTGGAGACGGCCAGGCGTGCACTGTGGTTCCGGGTGAAGTACAAGGTCGCCGCGAGCTGCGTTGCCTTCGTCGTGTCGATGCCGACTTCGTCGTAGTCAAGCGAGGTGCGCGCAAGCGCAATCTCAAGAAGCTGCACAGGCTTGAAGCGCGCGCCGAACTGGAGCGTACTGCCGTCGTAGTCGGCGCTGGTGCAGAATGGGGCGCATACCTCGACCTCGCTCGTGAAAGGGCCATAGAACGCGTAGAGGCTCAGCGATTCCAGGGGCGAGACATTGGCGCCCAGGGCCAGCGTGGCTTGCGACTCCATCACCTCCAGGTAGCCGTCTTCGGATTCGTTGCCCGCCGCGTAGGAGGAAAAGCGTACGAACAGGTTGTCGTGAAAGCCCCAGGAACCTTCGATGTTGGCGCCGGCCAGACTTTCCACCTCGTAACCTGCTACGCGCACGGGCTCGTCAAAGGTGATCGCGAGCAGATCGACTCCCAAGTGGGTGTAGGAGATATCGGCCGCAGAGACGGCGCCAGGGAGGCCGACCAAGGCGCCGATGATGGCAAGCAGTTTTTTCACGGGCCGTACTCCTTGTGTGATCAGTCCCGAATCGACCCGCGTGCAGACCTGCACGCAATTCGGGACCGCAGCGACATGCTCCGCAAAGCGGCACCGTGGATTGTCCACAATTACTGTGGATAAAGCTGTGGATGCTCTGGGCACAAGCGCCGCGAGGCCACACCGCCACGTGGTGCGTATCAGATTGGTGTGATTTTGAGCATTGGTGACGATGCTCTATGAAAACAATGCGTTACGTTCGAAGAGGGCGAAAGCTTCGGTGTCTTGCGCAGGCCGCAGCTGATCGTCTTCGGCGATGTGTGTAACCGCCGCTAGGTTGGTAACCGCCCGCTCACAACATGCGCCACCCGGCAGACACCTGGATCGCGTCCCACGTGCCCGGCGGATAGAAAAAGCACGCGGCGCCCGTGTCCACCCTCCTCGGCGGTTTTCCACAATTCCTGTGCATAACTCTGTGGAATGTCTGGGAGCAAGTCGCGCCAGGTCCCGTGGCCCGGCGCTTTTTATTGGCTTGACCAAGTTTTGAGCGCCTCAGAGAGGCGCTTTTGTAATCAGTGGCTTACGTAAGTTGTGCCGGAGCGGCGGGGGCAGGAAAAGAAAAATAGCAGAGGTCTTGCGCACCCGCATGGGGTTGTGCATAAGCGCATGCAAGGCGAGGGGATCGCCTCGGCCAGTCATGGTGCAGCGTCGCCGCGCGACGCGCAGCGGCATGCCGGCGTCACATAGCGCCATTGATGCTCCAGCGAACGCAGCGGCACACGATTGCGCTCCGCCAGGGAGTAGAGGCTGGCCTCCTCGCGGGCACACCAACGGCGGTATTGGGCGTTCCAGTAGAGATCGCGATGAATGTCATAGATGGTCCACATGGGGCCTCCTTCGCCCACGTGCCGCGGCGGCCACAGGGCGGGTGTCTCTATCGGTGGTATTTATCTTTGAGCAAGCAGCGGGCCAGGTTCGCCGGGCATAAGTCCTTGAATCCCTGGCGTATGACAGCGTAATGAGGCGTCAATGCCTTGACGCTGCTGCACCCGGTGGCTCGTTCCGTCTATGCAGCGTGGGTAAGGCCGCTCCAGCGGGAGCCGATCAGTCGTGGAATGCCCGTACCCGGGTGGGCGCAAAGAGCACGACGGTGGTCGGGGTCATTCCAAGGTGTCAAGGCACTCAGGCGGGCACAAGCACCGCTGCGAGCCTCTCCAGGATGTCGCGCTGCTCGGTGGTGAGGGGTGCTACCCGAAGTCCGATGCGCAGTACTTCAGGTTGGTCGTATTCATCGGTGGCCTCGATGCGGCGGACACTGGCCGTGACTGCGAGGTGCTGATCGGCCAGACCGATGTCGAGCACCACCGTTGTCAGCACGGCGGGCACCGCGCCGCGGGCCGGGATGAGACCGCTCACCCGCTCGTGGGTGAGCTCGCCCAGGGTCAATGGCGCTGTGCGGCTGTCGAACTGCAGCCGGGCGCATAGCGTGTGTTCCTGCGCCTTATCGTCGGGTTTGGCCGTGCCCGGGTGTTTCGCGAGGGCGTTCTCGACCTGCCGCAGCAGTTGCTGGGCCGAGAACGGCTTGACGATGTAGCCGTTGACGCCGGTCCGCACCGCCTGCAGCACACGGTCCTTTTCCGAATTGCCGGTGACCATGACGAAGGGCAGTTGACGGATGGCGGAGCGTTCGTGGGCCCTGATCCACGCCAGCAGTTCATGCCCGCTGAGCTGCGGCATATCCCAGTCGCACAGCACCAGATCGAACTCCGATTCGAGCAGCAGCGCCTGCGCCTTGCCGCCGTCTTCCGCTTCATGAATGGTTACGTTGGGCAAACCCGAAAAGGCCTGGCGCACAAACATCCTGACCAGGCGTGTGTCGTCCACCACCAGTATCCGTGCTCGGTGCATTGGGTTTTCCTAACGCCAATCAAACACAGGACAGGGAGCATACCAGCGCTGCGGCTGGGGCGCATCGGGAAACCTGGTTTGGCCGCAGAAACCGGCGCTGCCGGCCCCTGCTTGCCGCACACCCAGGCCCTGTCCTGTGCGCGAGGTGCACACCCAAGGGGGACATTACGCGCTCGGGTCCGATGCCGTTCCGGCACCGGCAGTTCAGTGCATGCCCTGCGCCGCTTGTCCATTGCCATGGTGCCGGTGCTCATCATCGCCGAGCGGCGAATGGCCATTGCTTGATGTTGGGCGCTGCGGGTTGCGCCGTGCACATGTGTTCAGCAAACCTTAAGGAAACCGGCCCGACTGGCGCCGCTCGCGACCGCGGCTAAGCTGCACCTTGAACGTGCGTGTGAGCTCTCGTTTCGGTTGGTTCAGCATTCCTTAAGGAGGCGGGACGTAGTGTGGCAGCCATCATCCCGGGGAGGGAACCATCATGGCGGCTGTACCGTTTCCAGGCGACGCTCGATTGCGCTTCGTGGAACGCGATGATCCGCAGCGTGCACGTCTCGAGCAGCACATTCACGAGCGCTACGCCGAGGCCTATGGCGCCGACATCCGACACTTCCTGCCGACACTCATCGCCGTGGAGGCCAACGACGGCCATGTGCTCGGTGTCATGGGCGTGCGGCATGCCGCTCATGAAGCACTGTTTCTCGAACAGTACCTCGATGGGCCCGTCGAGCAGGTGCTCGGGCGCCACCTGGGCGTCGCTGTCGAACGGGTACGCCTGGCGGAGCTCGGCAATCTCGCCGCTGGATTACCGGGCACGGCACGTGTGCTCATCCTGGCGTTGAGCGCCTATCTGCGCGGCGCCGGTTTCGATTGGGTGGTGTTCACGGCGGTGCCCGCAGTACGCAATGCCTTTGCGCGTCTCGACCTGCAACTGGTCGAACTGGCCGAGGCTGATGGTGCGCGGCTTGGTGCCGAGTTCGTGCACTGGGGCAGCTATTACGCCCAGCGCCCGGTGGTGGTCGCCTGCGACGTGCACCGCAGTTACGCGCAACTGCAGCGTGCCATGGCGCAGGAGCACTCACTCGCGAGTGTGCCGCGCCTGTGGCGCAGTGCGCTGGCGCACGGTGTGCGCCATGGGGAGGTACGCCCGTGAGTTTGGTGCTTGAGGCGCTGACGCGCCACGCGTGTGTGCGCGGGCACGCCTTGGCCGTGCAGGGTGGCGCTGCGTCGCTGACCTACCACGCGTTGCACCGCGCCGTGCTGCGCACTGCTGAATATCTTCGCCGTCGCGGCGTACGCGTGATGGGGCTTGCCCTGGACAACGGACCGGCCTGGGCGGTGTGGGACCTGGCGGCACAGCACGCCGGCATTACCGTGGTTCCGGTGCCGGAATTTTTTACGTCCGAACAGCGCCTGCACATGCTGGCCGATGCCGGTGTGCAGGCTGTCGTCGAGCTGGGCGACGATAGGTTGCTGCCGGTGGCGGGGTGTGCGTGGCGCGCGCTGAGACCGGACGCGGTGCAGGTGCCGGCGCACACCGCCAAGGTCACGTACACATCCGGCACTACCGGTCGCCCGAAGGGTGTCTGCCTGACCCAAGGCGCCATCGATCGGGTGGTGAAATCCCTCGCCGAGGCGGTCGCTGCGGAGACATCGGACCGACACCTCGCGCTGCTCCCTCTGGCCGTCCTGCTAGAGAACATCGGCGGTTTGTATGTACCGCTTTACGCCGGTGCCACTGCCCTGCTCGAGCCGCTCTCCCGCGTGGGGGTGACCGGCTCCTCGGGCCTCGCCCCCGAGCGCATGCTGGCGGCCCTCGACACCACGCGGGCGACCACGGCAATCATGGTGCCGGCACTGCTGGAGGCCGTGCTGCGGGCGATGTCCCAGGGGCTCACGGCGCCGGCCGGTTTGCGCTACCTCGCCGTGGGCGGCGCCACCGTTTCACCTCATTTGCTGGCGCGTGCACGTGCCCTCGGTCTGCCCGCATACCAGGGCTACGGTCTCTCGGAACGCGCCTCGGTCGTTGCCGTGAATCGGCCCGGCGACGATGACCCGGCTACCGTGGGCCGCCCGCTCGGACACGTGCGCCTTGGCCTTGCCGGGGACGGCGAGGTGCTGGTGCATGCGGAAGGCTTTCTTGGCTACCTGGGTGACGCGCCTCCCGCCGATCCCTGGTGGCCTACCGGTGATCTGGGGCGACTCGATGAACACGGGCGCCTGCATATCGTGGGTCGCAAGAAGGATGTCTTCATCACCGCTTTCGGGCGCAACGTATCGCCCGCTTGGATAGAGGCCGAGCTCACCGCCGAAGCGGCTATCACCCAGGCGGCGGTGTTCGGCGAGGCACGCCCCCGCAACGTGGCAGTGTTGGTCAGCAGCGCGCCTGACGGCGTTATCGAAGCGGCCCTCGCGCGCGCCAACCGACGCCTGCCTGACTACGCGCACGTGCATCGCTGGCTGAGAGCCGACGAGCCGTTCACGCCCGCCAACGGGCTCGCCACCTGCAACGGGCGGGTGCGCCGGCCCGCCATTGCCGCGCGTTATGCCGCCTGCATCGCATCGCTTTTCGACGAGGAACCCCATCAGGAGTTTTTGCCATGAGCTTCTATCAGCAACTGCTTGCGCAGACCGAGGACGAACGCAACACATTCCTGGCCATTCCGCTGTTTCAGGCCGCGCTGCAGGGCCGCGTGGATCGAGCGCTTTACCTCGCCTTTCTTACCCAGGCCTATCACCACGTGAAGCACACGGTACCCCTGCTCATGGCCTGCGGCGCACGCGTCCCGGAACGCCTCGAATGGTTGCGTGTCGCCATCGCTCGTTACATCGCGGAGGAGACCGGCCATCAGGAGTGGATCCTCAACGATATCCGCCACTGTGGCGGCGACAGCGAGGCGGTACGCAGGGGCCCGCCGTCCGTTGAGACCGATGTGATGGTGGCCTATGCCTGGGACACGGTGCTGCGCCGCAATCCGGCCGGTTTTTTCGGCATGGTGCTGGTCCTCGAGGGCACCAGCGTGAACATCGCCACGCGCGCCGCCCACGCCATCCAGCAGTCGCTCGCCCTGCCCGACGAGTGCTTTAGCTATCTCACATCACACGGTGCCCTGGACGTCAGCCACATGGATTTTTTCGAGCAGCTCATGAACCGCCTCAGCGAGCCCGACGATCAGGCGGCCGTGATCGCCTGCGCCAAGGTGATGTACCGGCTGTACGGCGACATCTTCCGCGCCGTGTCCAGAGAGCGGAGGGCCGCGGCATGAACCTGAACGGTGCACGCATTCTGTTACTGGGCGCCAGCGGCGGCATCGGCGAGGCCACCGCGCGCGCCCTGGCCGCGCGCGGTGCGCGCCTGTGTCTGGCGGGTCGTCGTCGCGAAAGTCTGGCCGTGCTTGCGACGGAACTGGGTGAAGGGGCCGCGGTGGCTACCGGTGACATCGCCACCGAACAGGGACGTCGGTCACTGGTATCCGGTGCCCTCGGCGACCTGGGCGGGCTCGAACTGCTCATCAACGCCGCCGGCGTACTCGACTTTGTGCCGTTCGACATCCACGACCCGGGCGCCGTGGAACGCATCTTCCGCACCAACACCCTCGGCCCGATGCTGCTGATCCAGGCCCTGTTGCCCGTGCTGCGCGATGCGCGCGGACGCGTCGTCAACGTCGGGTCCATCTTCGGCTCCATCGCCTTTCCCTACTTCGCTGCCTATTCCGCCAGCAAGTTCGCCCTGCGCGGCTTTTCGGAGGCGCTGCGCCGCGAGCTGGCCGACAGCGGCGTGGGGGTGACCTATGTCGCGCCGCGCGCGACGCGCACCGCTATCAATTCCGACGCGGTGATGCGCATGGGCGCGGCGACCGGCATGAACATGGACGAGCCCGCGGTGGTGGCGCACGCCCTGGTGCGGGCCCTCGAAAAGGACAAGGACGAGGCCTACTTCGGCTGGCCCGAGGCCTTGTTCGTACGAATCAACGCGCTGTTTCCCCGTGTGGTGGACCGCGCCCTGCGCGAGCAGGCCCGTACCATGGCGCGTTTCGCGCGCCCCTGAAAATCGAAGGAGACGAGACATGCTGCGTTATTGCGTCGGAATCATGTTTATGGTGGCGGTGGGCGTGGCACAGGCCGATGCCCTGGATGCGGAAATCAGTCGCCTGGCGGGCGCCTGGGACGTGGCCAATTTCGCCACCGAGGGCGAGGCCAAGGAAAAAGCCCTGGCCGGGCTCGCCGAACAGGCGCAGCGGCTGCGTGAGATCTGGCCCGAACGGGCCGAGCCGCTCATTTGGGAGGGCATCGTGCTGGCGAGCTGGGCGGGCGCCAAGGGCGGGCTCGGCGCTCTCAAGCTGGCCAAGCAGGCCCGCGATCAACTGCTCCGGGCCGAGCAGATCGAACCATCGGCGCTGAACGGGTCCGTGTACACTTCACTCGGCAGTCTCTACTATCAGGTGCCGGGCTGGCCGCTAGGCTTCGGTGACGACGACAAGGCGCGCGAGTATCTCGAGAAGGCGCTCACAATGAATCCCGACGGCATCGATCCGAACTTTTTCTACGGTGATTACCTGATCACACAGGGCGATTACGCCAAGGCGGTCGTCGTACTCGAGCGCGCCTTGCGAGCGCCCCAGCGCCCGGGCCGGGACTTGGCCGACCGCGGTCGCCGTGCCGAGATCGAAAAGGCCATGCGCACGGCGAAGGACCACATCGGCGCCAAGCGCTGGTGAGCCGTCAAGGGGGAAGCGGAATGCGTTTGTTGCTGGTCGAAGACGACACCTTGCTCGGTGATGGCGTCAGTGCCGGGCTGCGCCACGAAGGATATGCCGTCGACTGGCTCACCGACGGCGAGGCCGCCTGGTCGGCGCTGCAATCCGAGCACTTCGATCTGATGGTGCTCGATCTGGGCCTGCCCGGACTGTCGGGCCTCGAACTGCTGGCGCGATTGCGTGCCAAGGGCCTGTTGCTGCCGGTGCTGATCCTTACGGCGCGCGATGCCGTCGAGGACCGCGTGCGCGGCCTCGACAGCGGCGCGGACGACTATCTCACCAAACCCTTCGACCTGGATGAATTGGCGGCCCGGCTGCGCGTATTGTCACGGCGTAACGCGGGGCGCGCTGCGCCGCTCATCAGGCTAGGCGACATTGCCCTCGACCCGGCGGCGCACACCCTCACCGTCGGCGGTCAACCCGTCGAGACCTCCAGCCGTGAATTTGCGCTGCTGCATCTGCTCCTGGAACACGCCGGCGAGGTGCTGACACGGCGCCGCCTGGAGGAGGCGCTGTATGGCTGGAACATGGACATCGAGAGCAATACGCTCGAGGTCTACGTCCACCGGCTGCGCCGCAAACTCGGCACTGCGGCAATCCGTACGGTGCGCGGCGTGGGCTACATGGCGGTGCGCGACAGCGAATGATCTCCATCCGCTCCAGGCTGTTGCTGTTGCTCCTTGGCCTGATGTTTGCCGCCTGGGCCGTGATCATCGTTTCCACCTATGTGCAGACCACGCACGAAGTGGAGGAAATCTACGACGCCCACCTGGTGCAGTCCGCCGATGAACTGCTGATGTTCGCCAGCCACGAATACAGCGAACAGCTGGCGACGTCACGCCGCGTGGGGGCGCCCGCGGTCTTGCCGTTCGAGGTGCAGGAACTCGTGCGTCGCCAAAGTGGCGACGAATACGCCCCGCGGCTTGGCTTCCGGGTCTGGGTGGCCGGACGTGTCTTGCTGCATTCCACGGACGCGCCACTGGCCGCGCCGCGCCATGCCGCCGGCTTCAGCGAACGGGAGGACGAGCGCGGCCTTTGGCGCGTCTACACCCGGCACAGCGACAACGGGTTCACCGTCGAAGTCGCGGAACACTACGGCATACGCAGCAAGATTGTCCGTGAAGTGGCCTTGGCGACCGCCATCCCGGCGCTGTTTGCCTTTCCCATCATCGCCTTGCTCGCCTGGTTTTCGGTCGGGCGCGGCCTGGCGCCTCTAAGCCAACTGGCGCGCCAGGTGGGCTATCGGGCACCGGAGTCCCTGGCGCCGGTAGCCATGGACCGCGCGCCGCGCGAGGTCTTGCCGCTGGTGGAGGCCCTCAATCGATTTCTGGCGCGCTTGAGCATCACACTGGAGCGCGAGCGGCGTTTCACCGCGGACGCTTCGCACGAGTTGCGCACGCCGCTCGCGAGCCTCAAAGTGCAGGCGCAGGTCTCCGCGCGGACGGCTGACGCCGAGACCCGCGAGCGGGCGCTCATTCAGATCACCGAGGGCGTGGATCGTGCCACGCACCTCGTCGAACAATTGATGACCCTGGCGCGCCTCGATCCGGCCCAGGTGGATGCCAGCCGCGCACGCATCGATCTCAACCGGGTGACTGGTGAGGTGCTCGCGCAACTGGCGCCCGATGCCTTGAGCAAGTCCATCGAGTTGGACCTCGCCGAGGCGGAGGTGGGCGAGATGCAGGGGCGTGCCGATCTCATCTCCGTCCTGATGCGCAACCTCGTCGACAATGCCGTGCGCTACACCCCGTGTGGCGGATGCATCCAGGTGCGAGTGCGCGATGAAGACCACGAGGTCTGCCTGGAGATCGACGATTCCGGACCGGGTATCCCGCGCGCCGAGCACGACCGTGTGTTCGACCGTTTCTACCGCGGGCTCGGGCACGGGCAAGCCGGTTGTGGTCTCGGCCTGTCCATCGTGAAGCGTATCGCCGAGCTGCACCGCGCCGCCATCACACTTGGCGAATCCCCTCTCGGCGGTCTTCGTATCGCCGTGCGTTTTCATCGTTGACCCACCACCGGGCCTCGCACCGCCGGCTCCGCCCTGCACGGCATACGTACGCGGCGCCGGGCTCACGGACCTTGCCCCGACGTCCCGGCGCCGCGTGCCATCGCGCGGCCTGGGTTTGCAGATCCGGCTCCCCGAGCAGATCGGTGAGGCCGAGTTCGAGGGCGTCGGCGAGTTTGGCGATGGTGTCGATGCCAGGGTTGCGCTCGGCCCGCTCGATGGCCCCCACATAGCTGCGGTCAAGCCCTGCCCGGTCCCCCAGTTGTTCCTGCGAAAGCCCTCGCAACAGCCGGCAGAGCCGTACGTTCCGGGCAAGTGTCTGGCGTGCCGATTGGCTCATGGCGATGTTTCCGTGGTGTGTATAGTGTATGGATAACCATGTGTCGTCAACCGCGACCTTGGGTCCGTGCGTAGGTCAGCCAAATAACCGGACCCGTAAGCACTGCCAGCACCGACCTGCGGTCTTTCGTCCGCATACGGGTGACTGTCGTCCGTGGACAGGCAATCGCCGCCGCGGCTTAATGCGGCATGGTTGAGACTTCGGCAAGGACGCGCCTTGCAGAGAACGTGCGCCTGTTGAGAACGCTGCAGGGTTGGTCTCAGGAGCGGCTGGCCGACGCGGCCGGCCTGGACCGGTCTTACCTGGGCGGCATCGAACGCGCTGAGCGGAACATTAGTCTGGACATCCTCGAACGGCTCGCGCGGGCCCTGGAGGTGAGCATTTCTGATCTGCTCGGCGAGCACGACAGCCGCCGGATCGGTGAGATGCTGCTGGCCAGGATCAGGCGTTCGGTGGCCCGGCGCGGTGACTAGGAATCGACGTTGAAAAAGGAGTTCGACGTGCTACTCATGCGACGTGGAATCGGCCAGATGATCAGCATCCGGCCATCGCCCGATATCGACCCCGCCACACCGGTGGGTGAATTGTTTACCAAGCCGGTGGAGGTGATGTTGATCCAGGCCCGCGGCGATCAGGCACGCTTCGCCATCTACGCGGGTCCTGGGTGGCTGGTGGTCGAGGAAGAACTGCTGCGAGAGCGCTGATTCCCGCGCCTGCCGGGGGCGCCTCGCGATCTTCACCATGCACGGTTCACCATTTCACCGTTCTCCCGCCCCTTCGCGCTTTCCTGCCTGCTGCACGCAATGCCGGCCGTGGCCGTCTGTTTCCCAGCAGCCTGCTAATCGTTTATTGAACGAGTGGCTCTTGCGGAGAAACCGATCATGGGCAGCGGAAAACTGCTGATTGCGGCCGCCACGCTGATTTCCCTGGTGGCCTGTGCCGGAAGTGACGTGGCGAAGCCGACCGACGAATTGAACACGGCGACCGAAGCCATGGAGCGGGCGCGCCAAGCCAACGGCTATGAGTTCGCATCGTTGGAAATGACCACTGCCGATCGCAAGCTGGCCGAGGCGCGCACCCTCGGCAACTCGGACGAGGATGACGATCGGCTCAAGGCCAAGCGACTGGCCGAACAGGTCACCCTCGATGCCCGGTTGGCGGAAGCCAAGGCGCGGCTCGCCAAGGCGGAGGTGCTGGAAGAGGAGATGAACCGGTCCATCGAGTCGCTGCAAAACAGCAACGGGACGACGGGAGGTGCCCAGTGAAAGCTGCATCGTTGTGGGTGGCGTTGACCATCACGGTCGGGATGCTGGCCGGCTGTGCCGCCTCGCCGGAAGATGACTCCGAGTTGAGCCGGTTGCGTGGAGATCTGCAGGCGCTGAAGAACAATGCGGACGTGCAGGCCCATGCGCCGGACGCGGTGCTCGATGCCGAGCAGACGCTTGAGCGGGCCGAGCGTGCCGTAGTCGACGATGACGGGACTGCTCGCGATCACTATGTCTATCTGACCAAGCGGCACCTGGACATCGCACGTGTTTCCGCCGAACGCGGCGCCTTGGAGAAGGACATTCAGGCACTGGGTGAGGAGCGTGATCAGCTGGCACTGGGCGCACGGGAGTCGGAGCTCAAGGAGCAACGGCAACGTACCCGTGAGCTGGAGGCCGAGCTGGCGGCGCTGGAGGCGCAACGCACCGAGCGCGGCATGTTGCTGACGCTCGATGACGTGTTCTTCCAGACAGACAGCGCCGACATCGCTCCCGGGGCGACACCGACCGTGGACCGGGTGGCGGGCTTCCTGACCCGCAACGAGGATCAGCACATCATTATCGAGGGCCACACCGATTCCGTGGGCAGCACGAACTACAACACCGAGCTGTCCAGCCGACGTGCCGAGGCGGTGAAAGACCTCATCGTGGCGCGCGGCATCGCGTCCGAGCGCATCGTGACCCGTGGCTATGGTGAGAGCCGGCCCATCGCAAGCAATGAGAACGCCGGTGGCCGTCAGCTCAACCGCCGTGTGGAGATCGTGTTCCCCGACACGGCACGCTGAGCTACGGGGCCTCCCCGGCGCGTTTGCGCCGGGGGGTCATGAATTTTCCGTGGAGAGGCCCGGGCGCAGCAATCGCTGTGCAGCTCTCACCACGCTAAGGACCAGCGCACCGACGAGTACACCGCCAACGCCGTTCACCAATGTGGGCACGAGTGCGGCCAGCGCCGGCAACGTGGCAGCAGCGCTGCTCAGGGTCTCCACCAGGTGGTGGGTGCCGGGGATGCCGTGCAGCACGATTCCGCCGCCCACCAGGAACATGGCGGCGGTGCCGACGACGTTGAGAAGCTTCATGAGGCGGGGCGCCGCCCGCAGGACGGCTGCGCCGACGCGCTGCGCCAGTGTACCTTCACGCCGGACCAGATAGAGCCCGGCGTCATCGAGCTTGACGATGCCAGCAACCAGCCCGTACACGCCGATCGTGACCGCCAGCGCCACGCCGCACAGCACGGCGAGCTGGGTGAGAAAAGATGCGTCCGCCACCACCCCGAGGGTGATGGCGATGATCTCGGCGGACAGCACGAAGTCGGTGCGGACGGCACCGCGGATCTTGTCGCGCTCGAGCGCCAGCAGATCCACCGAGGTGTCCACGAGGGCCTGCACGTGCCGGGCGTGGTGCGCCGCCTCCTCCGCCCCGTGGAAGTAACGGTGTACGAGTTTTTCAAAGCCTTCGAAGCACAGAAAGGCCCCTCCCAGCATCAGCAGTGGCGTGATGAGCCAGGGCACGAAGGCGCTGACGGCGAGCGCCACGGGCACCAGGATCGCTTTGTTGAGCAGCGACCCCTTGGCGACGGCCCAAACCACCGGCAGTTCGCGATCGGCGTGAACGCCGCTGACCTGCTGGGCGTTGAGCGCCAGATCGTCGCCCAGCACCCCCGCGGTCTTTTTGCCGGCGACCTTGGTGAGCACCGCGACATCGTCCAACACGGAGGCGATGTCGTCGAGTAGTACGAACAGACTGGAAGCCATCAGGAAATCCTGCAAAGCCCTGCACGGGGGCGGTGGGCGATTCTAGCGCCAGCGACGCGCACATACCATGCTGAGGCAGCATGGCAGCCGGCGATGATCTTCCGGTTTAACTTGCCTGTGCCTGCGGTGGCGCCACATCCGACTACTTAGCTGTTCCGAACTGAACCACATGCCGTCTCGCAACGACGCCAAGAACGCAAGGAAAGGCCGAGAGAAACTGCGGCGCCTGCACAGAATTCGTGGGTGCAGAGAAGTGCTTCTCTCGCCAGGGCGCCAAGGACCCCATGGATGTGTCGGGTGCGAAAAAATCCACCCGCAAAATTTCCGTGCCGCGTACGACTGTCTATGTGCCCCACACCGTTGCGCCCGCTGCGCGACGAATTTGGCGTTCTCCACGTCGTGGCGAGAGTTAATCCGGGTGTCTCGTGGCTCGGAACCTATCTAGGGCGTCCGGTTCTCTTCGCCGGCCTGCTGTTTGTCCTCGATCTCGTCCGACACCTCCAGCCAGTACGGTTCGGCCTCACAGCTGCATACCGGATCGCTCCACTCGGGCACGTCTTCGTTCATGCGCGCTGTCGTCGCCTTCAAGGGCGGCAGCTGTTCGGCGGCCTGTTTGCCCGCACGGCCGGGTTCTTCCGGGGGGCGTTTGGGATCGGTCATGGCTTGCCTCCGTCGGTTTCTTAGGGCAACGCTGAATAAAGCCATCCAGGCCCTCTCAGCACGGCAAGCACAAAGTGTGGTTTTTGCTCGCCTTCATTTTCAGCCGCTTACGCGGCCGAAACTGGCGACACATCCATATGCCGCGGAAAACGCTGATCAAATCAGTGTTTCCTTAGCAGAAAGCCTAGCAAGCAAAACGCACGACCCGGCGGCACCCCTTGGCCTATTCTGAAATCAATGATGCCCTACGGGAGGAGGCGAGCATGGGCGTGTTGTCGAGGTTGGCGACAGTCGTCAAGGCCAGGATGAACCAGATCCTGGCACAGTCCGAGGATCCGGCCGCGCTGCTGGATTATTCCTACGAAAAGCAGCGCGAGTTGTTGACCGACGTGAAGCGCGGCATCGTCGAGGTGGTGACCTCACGGCGTCGACTTGAACTCCAGGCCGGGAAACTGCGCGCCAATCTGGGCAAGCTGGAACAGCAGTCGCGCGACGCCCTTGGCGCAGGGCGCGAGGACCTCGCCCGCCTCGCCATCCAGCGCAAGCAGGCGGCCACACAGCAGCTGGAAGGGCTCGAAACTCAGATCGGCGAGTTGGAGGCGGAACAGCAGAAACTGCAGGCGGCGGAGTCGAAACTGGCCGCCAAGGTGGAGGCCTTCCGCAGCCGCAAGGAACTGACCAAGGCGCAATACTCGGCCGCCGAGGCCCAGGTGCGTATCGGTGAGGCGGCCACCGGGCTGTCGGAGGAAATGGCCTCCGTGGGCCTCGCCATCGAGCGCGCCGAGCACAAGACGCAGGACATGCGTGCCCGCGCCTCGGCCATCGATGAGCTGGTGGAAGCCGGTACCCTGGAAGAGCTGGGTTCGCCGGCCGCGGACCGGCTTGATCGCGAACTGGCACAGATGACGGCCGCGCAGAGCGTCGAGGCGGAACTGGCCGCGCTCAAGCAGCAGGTGCAGGCGCCTGAAACGCGGCCCTGAGCGAGGAGAAAACCATGATCGTGAGGATCCTCGATGAAGGCCAGTACCGGCTCGACAGCCGTTTCCTCGATCGCCTGAACGAGATCGACGCCATGCTCGTCGCCGTGGTTGCAGGCAGCGGCGCCGGCTCCTTCGACACGTTGTTCGCGCAGATGCTCGAACTGGTGCGCACTAACGGTGAACCGCTCGGCGACAGCGAGTTGGTGGCCTCCGACGTGGTGCTGCCGAGCCCGTCTATGAATCAGAATGAGCTGCGCGTATTGTTCACGGGCGAGGGCGTGGTGCCGGGCTGAGCCACCTCACAGGGGCATGTCCCAGAGGGGAAACCAGCGCCCCTGATCCGGCTCCATCGGCAGCTCCGGTTCGAGCAGTGAGGCAAGGCGCAGCTCCAGGGCGTTGTCGCGTTCACGGTCGCCTTTGTCCGGCGCCATGGGATAGAAACGCCCGCGTTTGTAGTTGTAGATGAAGTACACGGGCGCATCGTCGCACTGAAAAGAGAACACCGCGGCCAGCAGCTGCTCGGCGAAGCCATGCTCCTGCAGCGTAAGGCTCGTCATGTGCATGGCCGCGACCAGGTCCTCGAAACGGGCGCTCGCGATGAGCACCCACAGGAAACCGTGCGGGTCCTGGGTGAACTCGACCTGCACCTCCGCGCCGCCGACGATGGCGCGCAGCTCGTCGCGCGCCTCGGTAAAACGTGTGGAGTGTACCGGGCGCAGACACACACCGCCTCGACCGGCGGGCGCCACCCCGAGCTGCACGGACAAGGTGACATAGGCGCTGGACATGGCAAACAGCGGTTCGAGGGTCGAGCGGGCTGGGCGCGACCGCCCGAGCAGTGCATCGAGCCACTTCATCGGTCTTCCATCTGGCGTTCGAGACGGCGCAGCTGCTCCAGGCGCTTGTCCAGGGGTGGGTGCGTGGCGAAAAGGCCGGACAGCATGTCACCGGTCGCCGCGGGAAAGATCAGGAAGGCGTTCATGCCTTCCACCTCGCGCAGATCGCGGGTGGGAATGCGTTGCAGATTGCCACTGATCTTGACCAGGGCGGAGGACAGCCGCGAGGGCGCGCCGGTGATCACCGCGGCGCCGCGATCCGCCGCCAGCTCGCGGTAGCGCGACAGGGCGCGGATGAGGAAGAAGCTGATCAGCCACACCACCAAGGAGGCGATATAGATCAGCATGACGCCGGCTGCATTCTGGCGTCGCCCGCCGAAGGCGCCGGCCCACATCATGCGGCGCATGAGTAGCTGCGCGAGGGTGGCGAAGAAGCTGGCGAGGGTCATCACCATCACGTCGCGATGACGGACGTGACTGAGCTCGTGGGCGAGCACCGCCTCCACTTCATCACGATCGAGGCGCTGCAACAGTCCGCTGGTGACGGCGACCACCGCCGCCTTGGGGCTGCGTCCGGTGGCGAAGGCATTGGGGATGGACGTCTGTACCAAGGCGATGCGCGGCTTGGGCAGGTCGGCGAGGGCGCACAGCCGCTCCACGCTGCCGTGCAGTTCCGGTGCGTCGGCGCGGGACACCTCGCGTGCGCCCATGGACCACAGCACGATGCGGTCGGAGTAGTAATACTGCGCGCCGAGCAGCAGCGCCGCGACCAGCACCACGCCCGCCAGCGACACGCCGCTGCTCCACAGCACGGCGATGAAGCCGAGATAGAGGGCGGCGAGCAGGAACATCACCAACAGCATGCGCAGCGTCAGTTGCTTGTCTTCCGAATACCAGTGCCTGGCCATGAATGTGCACCCTTACCGGCAGTATAGGTACGACCAAGCGGCGCCGATGCGGGCAAAAAAATGCCGCCTCGCAGGCGGCCGTACCAAAAGGAGAGTGGAGGAGGCTGGCAGCCCCGCGATCTTAGGAAGTTAGTCCCGAAGGACGCATCCCTTAGACCGGTGGCTTTGCGCCCTTGTCTTTCAACAAGTTTGCCTTTATCAGCCTCATCTTCAGCCTAGGCGCTGCCGTTCCGCGCGACATGGCGGCTTTGCGGAATTCCGCGGCACGCATTCTTGCCGTGCGTCTCATGCAATCACCGCGCGGGTTGGCGCATGGGCGGGCAATCAAGGCAAAATCCACCGGTCCAGGAAAACAAGCTTCGATAAATGGAAATGCCGCGACCGCTGTTCACCGCCTTTGCCGCACTGCTCATCGCGGGGTGCACCACGGCGCCCCCGCGCAACATCGACAACTCGTGCGCCATCTTCGAGGAGTACCGCGGCTGGTATCGCGCCACCAAGACGGTCCAGGAGCGCTACGGCGTGCCGCAGCACGTGCAGCTCGCCATCGTGCACCAGGAATCCAAGTTCGATGCGGAGGCGGTGACGCCGCGGCGCTACCTGCTTGGCTTCATTCCCTGGCGCCGCGCCTCGACCGCCTACGGCTATGCGCAGGTGAAGGACGAGACCTGGGCGTGGTACCAGCGCAAGAGCGGCAACTGGGGCGCCGATCGTGACGACTTCGCGGATGCCGTGGAATTCATCGGCTGGTATGCGGACCTGTCACAACGCACGCTCGGCCTGTCGAAGTGGGATGCCCGCCAGCAGTACCTCGCCTATCACGAAGGCCACGGCGGATTTAAGCGTAAGACCTATCTGCAAAAGCCCTGGCTGATGGGTGTGGCAAGGAAGGTGCAGGCCCGTGCCCAGCGCTATGCCGCACAGTTGAAGACCTGCCGTGACGATCTGGATGGCCCGTGGTGGTGGCCGTTCTGAGGGCGTCGATGCGGAACCCGGCGCCTCACCCCGGGTTCCGTTTGATGCGCTGGCCGGGGCGCCACGAGCACCAAACGTTGACCGTCACCCCGGCGAAAGCCGGGGTCCATTCCCAGGATGTGAAGATGGATTCCGGCTGTCGCCGAATGACGAGGCGTGGTGTGGTGCCGTAGGCCAGGACGCGAAGTACGTGACATTTTTCCTGCCGCACAGCGGCTTGCGGAACCTGCCGCCGGGCCTAGCGCTTGAGGGTCTTGCCGTCGAACACCAGCGTCTGGCCGGGCTGGATTACATGCGTCGCCACGTCGAGGCGTTTGGCCTCGGCGACGAAGTCATCCATGTCCTGCGCCAGCACCGGAAAGGTGCCCCAGTGCATGGGCACCGCGGTGCGAGCCTGCACGGCCTTGGCGGCGCGCGCGGCGACCGCCGGGCCCATGGTGAAGTGGTCGCCGGCACAGAGCAGGGCCAGGTCGGGCGCATAGCGCTCGCCGATGTACGCCATGTCGGCGAAGTAATCGGTGTCGCCCGTGTGATAGATGGTCGGGCCGCCGGCAATGCGAACCACGAGGCCGACAGGATTGCCCGCGTACACCGTGGCCGGGGCCTTCGGATCGTCGGCGGCGAAGGGATTGTCCATGCCGCCGGAATGTCTCGCATCGGTCATGGCCACGCGCACTTCACCCTCGGCAATGCTGATCTCGCCGCCCATGTTCATGGAGGTGGCGATGCCGAACTGCTTCTGCGGATACCCCTTGAGCTTCACCATCTGCGCGCCCAGTTCGGGAATGGCCACCAGCTGCGCGCCGGTCTTCTTCGCGAGCGCCTCGGCATCGGCGATGTGATCGCTGTGCCCGTGGGTGAGCAGGATGTAATCGAGCCGCTTCACCTGGGCGACGGGGTCCTTGCCGGCGGCGGGATGCTTGGGATTGTTCAGCCAGGGATCGATCATGAGCACCACGCCCTTGGGCGTCACCACCTCGAAGGTGGCGTGACCGTGCCAGATGATGCGGGTTTCCGCGGCGTGGGCCGTGGCGGCCAGCCAGCCGAAGGCGATGGCGAGAACGGCGATGAATCTGCGCATGGATGTCCCTCTGCGGGTTGTTGTTGTGAACCGGCGATGATAGCGGTTGCCCCGAGGCTGGCAAGCGGCGGACGTGTGTCCGTACTCACTTGCCGCGGCAGGTGGACATGAAGCGAGCCGCGGGCGTCTTGCACGGATCCGTTTCGAAATTGCTCGCCGCCGGCGTCTCGGCCACGGCCGGTGCGGGCGCGGGCGCGACGGCCTGGAGGTTGTCCGCGGGTGTGATGGAGGCGCGCTGCGCAGGGGACGGCGCAGCGGGCGATTCCTTGACCGCTGCCGCTTGTTGCTCCGCACGCCGCTGGGCGGCGGCGCGCGCCTGTTCCTCTTCACGCCGCTTCTTCGCCAGTGCCTGCTGCTCAGCGCGTTTCTGTGCGGCGGCCTGTTGCGCGCGTTCCTGTTCCGCGCGCTGCCGGATGAGGCGCGCGCGTTCTTCCTCTGCCCGCTGCGCGGCCGCACGGGCGGCCTGTTCCTCGCGCTGTTCCACCAGCCGCGCCTCCTCGGCCTGGCGTCTGCGCCCGGCCAGATAGGCGTCCCAGTCGGCCACGCGGCGGGCCGCTTGTTCGTGCCCCTGCTGGGCGGCTGCCTGGTACCAGTGCCGTGCCTTGTCCTGGTCCACCGGCGTACCGACGCCCTGCTCGTACATCTCGGCCAGCTTGAACTGACCCTCCTTGCTGCCCGCCTGGGCAAAGCGCTGGTTCACCTGGAACAGCTTCTCCCAGTGGTCCCCCTGCGCCGACACTGTGGCCGCCCACAACAGCAGCCCGAGACACAACAACCTCTTCATGGTCTCCCCCTGTCCTTTGGTGAGCATTCAGCGCGCACGGAACTCCTGCGCGCCGTTCGGCAGGCCCTGGCACTGGAGCCGGCCGGGTTGGTCGAGCCGGCAACGTGCGGTGCGCGCCGGCTGTTGCCAGCCGAGCGCGGGTCGCAGGCCGTAGGCATCGGCCGCCGACTCGGCCTTGGCGACCGTGCGCAGGTCGGCGACGTGGTAGGTGTAGCTGACCGGGAAATCCCCCTCTGCGGAAAACGGCCCGAGCACCGCCTTGAGCGAGTAGCGCGCCTCCTGATCGGCGACCGTGCGACGACGCTCCTTGCTGAAACAGGTGACTTCGCTGGCGGCGGTCTTCAGGCAACTCGTGTCGTCGGTGGGCAGGAATTCCGCAGCGCGTGTGCCTTCGTACCAGCGCGTCCCGTGTACGTGGTCCAGCAGTGCGCTCGCGTCCAGCGCGCGCTTGCGCGGCGCCGCCGGGGTTGGCGATGCGGGGCGCGGCGGGACCGCGGCCGCCGCCACCCGGCGCTGTTGCAGCCGGGCGGGTTTCTGTGCCTGGGCCTTGAGGCGCTGCTGTTCGGCCGCCTCGCGCTCCCGTGCCGCCAGTTGTCCGGCCTCGGCGACCGCACGCTCGGCGGCCGCCAGGCGCTGGCGCGCCAGGGTGCTGCCGTTTTCGGCCGCGCGCCGATACCACTGCATGGCCTCACCGGGGTCCGCACGCAGTCCGGCGAGGCCCTTTTCGTGGAACACGCCGAGCTTGTACTGGGCCGGGCCGTGTTGCTGGCCGGCGGCCTGGGTGTACAGGGCCAGCGCCTTGCCGAGGTCCTTGGCGATCCCGCTGTCGCCCAGTTCATGGTGCTCGCCCATGAAGTACTGCGCATTGGCGTCGCCGCGCTCGGCCGCGAAGCGTTCGATGACCAGCATGCTGGGGTCCACGTCCGCCGCCGCGGCGCCGCCCGTGGCGGCCAGCAGCACGGCGAGGGCGGTGCCGTGCCATTCCGTCGTTGAAAACATCGCGAGTCCTTTCTTGGTTCACCGCTCAGGGCAGGATCAGCAGCACCTTGACGCTGGCATCCACATGACGGCCCTGCACATAGCCGAGCCCGCGCGGATTCGCGGCGACGGCGCGCCGCACGGCCTCGTCCGTATCGAACACCTGGGGTGGCTTGGCCTTGCCGGTGAACATCAGCTTGGCCCGGTAGGATTTGAGCGCCTGCACATCCAGGCCGAGGACGTCGCGCGCGAACTGTGCGTAGGCCGCGCTGTCGGTGGGCTGGTCGAACACCTCCACGGCGGAGCCGTCGGGCAGGGTGCGGGCGCGGCCGAGATAGATGTCCTTGAGCTCCTGCTTGGAGATGCCCACCAGTTTCACCCCGGGGTTCGCGATGACGGCCAGTTCTGCATTGGCCGTTCCCGCCAGCGCACAGGCGCAGGAAAACAGCAGGGCGCCGAGTAATCCGTGTCGTGTCTTGCGCATGGCCGGGCCCTCAGAAGATCACGTCCAAGGACAGGCCGTAGAGATTGGCCTTCTCCACGGTGCCGTCGAACAGGCCGGGATTGTTCCGCTCCGGTTCGATGCGCTGGTACTCGAACTTGAGCGCCGCGCCATCGGCCAGCTCGTAGCGCAGCCCGACCGCGCTGGAGGTCTGCTTGAGCGCAAGGTTCGACGGGTCCTTGCCTTCGTCCAGTTTGGCGTAGGTGACGTGGGGCAGGAACTTGCCCATCCGGTAACCGAGGGTGACATAGCCGGCGCGCTGGTCCGGGAAGGCGGCTTCCATGGGGCCGGACTCGGCGTCGCGGTCCACGTATTCGGTGTAGAGCACCAGGTCGTGCCAGTCCACGGTGAGGCCGGCGCTGGCGAAGCCGGCGGTCTCGCCCTCAATGCCGAAGGCCTGCGCATCCACTTCCGCGTGGGTGTAGCCGAGGCGGAAGCTGCCGGCATTGAAGTTCAGCACGGCGTTGACGCCCGCGAGCACGGGGGCGTCGAAGGCGATGGCGTCGCCGGCGTCCAACCCCGGCATTACCGCCGCCTGGGTAGCGGACGCGTAGGCCTCACCGCGATTGGAGCCCACGAACGGCTGGATGAGCAGGCTGGTGCCGCCGAGGCTTGGGGTGTACAGCGCGTCCACGCCCACCAGGGTGCTGATGGGGTTCAGTGAGTACACCTCCTGGGGCGGGCGCATCCACGGATAGGCATAACCCACCTCGTAATAGTCGGAGATGAGGAAGGTGGGAAACTTCAGCTTGCCGGCGCGCACCTGCGCCTGTGCCGCCACGTCCATGCTCACGAAGGCCCAGTCGGTCTCGATGGTGTTGTTGCTGCCGCGGCCGCGCGCGAGCAGCTGGGCGGTGGCCGACATGCGGTCGTTGATGGCGCCGGTGAATTGCAGGCCCAGACGGCTGTCGGTGTTGTCGAAGCGGGGCTGGTCGGTGAAGGCGTTGAGATAGGTGACGTCGGATTCGTCGATGCCGACCAGCGAGGTGGTCAGGAAGCCGTTGATGCTGACGGTGTCGGCGTGGGCCATGGCGCACACACCCCCCAAGGTGAATGCCAGCAGGCGTCCGGTAGTACAGCGGTTCATGTTGTCCCTCTTGTTGTTCTGTAGGGATTATCCCTATCGGTCTTGCGGTGGGGTTATACCAGATCTAAATGCCTATTGGAAAGGTCGGGTAATGCGCTCCCTGCCGATAACTTATAGACGGCAAATGCGCCCCTTGCACGGGGTTATGGTTAGGCGCTCAGCGGTGCCACCAGGGGACACGCCCGCCGCCGAAGTGCACTTCGTACAGCTCGGCGCGGCGGCTCGCCTCGAGCAGGTAGTCGTCGGAGGTCTTCAGACCGTCCACCAGGCCCAGTTCAAGGGCGCGGCTGCCGTACCAGTATTCGCCGGTGGCGACCTTTTCCACGTCCAGCTGCGGCCGGTAGCGGACGACGAAATCCTTGAACAGGCGGTGGGTGTCATCGAGCTTGCCCTGGTAGTGGCGGCGACCTTCCGGGGTGTTCTCGCCGAACAGGGTGAGCGTTCGCTTGTAGTCGCCCGCCTTGAACAGCTCCACGTCGATGTCGTGCTTCTTGAGCAGGCGGTGAAAGTTGGGCAACTGGCCGATCACGCCGATGGACCCCACGACGGCAAAGGGGGCGGCCAGCAGCCTGTCCGCCACGCAGGCCATCATGTAGCCGCCGCTGGCCGCCACGGTATCGACGCACACCGTGAGGGGGATGCCGCGCTCGCGGATGCGCGCCACCTGGGAGGCGGCCAGGCCGTAGGCCGCCACCATGCCGCCGAGGCTTTCGAGGCGCAGCACCACTTCGTCGCTGCTACGGGCGACCAGCAATACGGCCGTGATCGCATCCCGCAGCGTGTCCACTGCACTGGCCCTCACGTCGCCGCGGAAATCCAGCACGAACACGCGGCAGGGTTCGCGCGCGGTGGCCCGTGTCTCGCGTCGCCAGGCGCGGAGGGCGCGCCGGTAGTCGGCCCCCGTGAGCATGGCGGCCTCGATGCGCTGGGCGAGGAGCCGGTAACGGCGGTTGAGATGGCGGACCTGCAGACGCTCACGTGCCCGGCCCTGGGTCACCAGCCGCACCATGCCCTGGAAGGCCAGCAGTACCGCCAGCACCACGGTGACGGCCTTGGCGAGAAACAGCCCATATTGGCCCAGCAGCTCCATGCCATTGACGTCCCGGTGGCTTCCCCCGGAAGCTTAGCGTCGACGGCATCACGACCCCAGGCACCGGCCGATCGGCGATGCCGTGCTTCCGGTACAGTAGCGGCCCAGGCCTCGCCCGTGGGGTGCGGCGACTCCACCCAGACAACGACAGCTCCCGACAATATGACGACACCGGACGTTTCGACCCTTTCCATGCCCATCGCCGCCCTGATCGCCTCGCTGATCGGCGCGAGCGCGACCATTACGGCGGCGCTGATCCAGTTACGCATCGCCTGGCGCAAGGAGATGAAGGCGCGCGAGAACCGCGCGCCCATCACCCAGAAGAACCGGCGCGGGCCGGTGGTGGCGGTGATCGTGCTGGCAGTGGCTTCGGCGGTGGGCGGCTTCGCGATGTCGCAGTATTTCGCCACACGCAGCACGGCCGCGGCGCAGGCCATGGAAGCACAGATGCGCACCCGGCTGGAGCAACTCAGCGACGTGGCACGGCGCCTGGAACGCGCGAGCCTGGCGCGTGAAGCGGGTGCAGCGCCCGTGAAGGGGGCCGGCAACGTCACCGTGGCGGTGATGCTGCCGCCCTGCGCCATAAAGACTGAACAAGGTGAACGGGCCTGCACGCGGCAGGAGGCGGCGCGCGTGCAGTTGTGCGCCGAACTGCCGGCCAGCGCGGTGGCGACACACGTGGAACGTTACGTGCGCGACCAGCAGGCGGCATCCAGCTGGGATGAGGCATTGATTGCACCAGGCCAGCACCCGGTGGATGGCGAGTTCCTCGGCGATGCGGCGCCGGGCGCCGCCCCGCAGACGCTGTGCCAGGACTATCTGCACTGGAGCGGCGAGGACCGCATCGCCCGCCTGCGTGTGAATTACGCGCCGCCGGTCGTCGCGCTCGACAGGTTGCGGCCGTGACAAGGGCGCAACGGGCGCTACGCCGTGCGGCGCACACCTTCGGGAGTTTCTGATGGCTGTTCTACTGTTCAGGCTCAACGGTGTGCCCGAGGACGAGGCGGACGAGGTCCGCATGCTCCTCAACGAGCACGGCATCAGCTTTTATGAAACCCATGCGGGGCGATTCGGTATCTCTTTGGCGGCCATCTGGTTGCGCGACGAATCTCAACAGGCCATGGCGCGGGAACTGCTGGATAGCTACCAGGAGGCCCGCACGCAGCGTGCCCGCGAGGAATACCAGGCCTTGCGCCGCACGGGACGACACGAGACCTGTTGGCAACGCCTGCGCGAACACCCCGTGCGCTTCCTGCTCTACGTGGGGGGCATCCTGTTCATCCTCTATCTTTCCCTGATGCCGTTCTTTTCCTTGCGCGGAATAGGGTAACTGCCGTGAAGACGACCACCCCGTGGGCGATGGCGGCCGGCTGCGTACGGCATCTCACATTGGCGGCGCTGTTTGCCGGGGTCGCGGCCTGCGGCGCCGCCCCGACGCAACCGCCACACAACGCAGGGCGCGCCGACGTGGTCACCATTGCCCGTACCATGGTGGGTGTGCCTTACCGCTACGGCGGCGCCTCACCCTCCGGCTTCGATTGCAGCGGCCTGGTGCACTACGCCTATTCACACGCGGGCCACGCCGTGCCGCGCACCACCGAGCTGCAGTATGCGCGCGCCAAGGCGGTGCACGGCGAGCGCCTCGCCGCCGGCGACCTGCTGTTTTTCGTCATCCGCAACAAGCCCTCCCACGTAGGCATCTACGTCGGCGACGGACGCTTTGTGCACGCGCCGTCCTCGGGCAAGGCCGTGAGCTACGGCTCGCTCGCCGATCCCTACTGGCAGGCGCGGCTGGTCAAGATTGGCCGCTTCTGAGGCTGCACTGCCGTCATTCCGGCTGGGACCTTCCCCGCGTGTTTGCGAAAACGCCACAAACCGGCGCGTCCAGCATGGTAAATTGACGCGGTTCCCGTCGCGCTGTCGTTGGGCGGGACACGTGTTCACCGGCGTGCAGCGCTGCCGGCTGCCGTCCCGACCGTCACCTGATCATGACCATGCTGATTCGATCCATCTCCCGTGCCGCGGCATTCCTGCTCGCGCTGCTTCTGACCAACGCCGCAGCGGCCGCTGAATCCGCCGTACGCCACGTGCAGTCCGCGCTGGTCATCGATGTCGCCACCCGCGCGGTGCTGTACGCCCATCGCGAACATGAGCGCGTCGATCCGGCCTCGCTGGTGAAAATGATGGTGACCCTGCTCGCCATGGAGCGCATCGAGCGCGGCGAGCTCAGCCTCGACGACACCTATACGGTGTCCGCGGCGGCCAGCCGCATTGGTGGTCACCAGATCTATCTCAAGCATCGCGAGGAATTTCCGCTGCGCGATCTGCTCAAGTCGGTGGTGATCGCTTCCGCGAACGACGCGGCCTTTGCCGTGGCCGAGCACATCGCCGGTTCGCAGGAGGCCTTCGTTTCCCTGATGAATTCACGCGCCCAGCAACTCGGCATGCGCGACACGCGATTTACCAATGCCCACGGCCTGCCGCCCAACCGCCGCAAGGGCCAGCAGGCGAACTACACCACGGCCCACGACCTGGCCATTCTCGCCACGGCGTTGATGAAGTATCCGCAGGTGCGAGCCTGGGCGGCCACGCGCCTGGAGTCGGTGCGCGGTGGCGCCTTTCAGCTCCTCAACACCAACCAGCGCTTCCTGCAGGGCTTCGCCGGCGCCGACGGTTTCAAGACCGGCTATCATCCCCGCGGTGCGGGCTTTTCCGTGGTGGCTACGGCCACGCGCGAGGGGCGCAGCCTGCTGGCGGTGGTGCTTGGTGCACCGAGTGGCCGGGCGCGCCTGGCGGCGGCCACCCAACTGCTTGAGCTCGGCTTTGCGGACAAGCTGCATATGTCGTCCATGACCGCAGCGGCGGCATCGTCCATGCCGGGTACCACGGGCACCCACTGACTACGGGTGTCCGCGCCGAGAGATTATTGAAAACGGAGTCGTCCGCGGCTCGGCCCATGCGGACGGACCTGGCCCCGTCAGTGGATGCGTTCGGGGGTGTCGTCTTCCTCGTCGAAGTCGTCGTCCCCATCGTCCTCGTCTTCGTCGCTGTCGTCGTATTCCAGGACGTCGTCCTCATCGTCGTCTTCATCCGTAACTTCGAAGATGTGGTCGAAGAGCCCGGATACGAGCTCATGCAGCTGGGCGCCGTGTTCGCCGAGGAGGAGATCGTCGGGAGCCTCGCCGGCGGCGAAGGCCAGCCGCGGTTGCACGGAGGTGCCCTCGCCATCGATGGCGGAGGCCACCGCGTAGCCGATGCGCGCGGTGAGTTCGGCGACGTCTTCCGGCGCGAGGTCCGCGCTTTCGAGTTCGTCCTTGACGGCCAGGAGGATGTCGCGCAGCAGTTGCAGCTGCAGGTGCTCATAGGCGGCGTTGTCCCGGGTAATCGACATGGCATGCTCCTGGCGAGGTTTTCGGCCGCGAAGATAAACCGGCCGCGACGGCGGCGCAATCGGCGCACCGATGCGTGGCGCGCATTCTTTCGTTTTTGGTGCGGGGCGGCTATAACCTTGTGAGGAGTGACACATGACCTTCAAGATCCACAAGGCCGATGAGGAGTGGCGGGCACAGCTCACGCCCGAGCAGTACGCCGTATGTCGGCAGCGCGGCACCGAGCGCCCCTATTCCGGGGCGTACTGCGCGAGCCATGACCCGGGCATCTATCAGTGCGTTTGCTGCGGCTCGCCGCTGTTCCGCGCCGAACGCAAGTTCGAGTCCGGCACCGGCTGGCCAAGCTACACCGAACCGGTCGACCCAGAGGCCGTCGTCACGGCCGATGACTACGGTTTCGGCATGCATCGCGTGGAGGTCATGTGCGCCACCTGCGGTGCCCACCTCGGCCATGTGTTCGACGATGGCCCGCCGCCTACAGGTAAACGCTACTGCATTAACTCAATCTGTCTGCAACTTTCACCTAAATAGCGGTTTGGCGTGAGGCAGGGAAGTTGCTACGCTTCCTCGGTTCGCGGGGGGCGCCGCGGTGGTGTTTTTACGAGGAAAATGAATGGCCAGAGATCAGGACACGCCGGGCGCGGATGGCGAACCCGGCCGCGAGCGTGACCCGGTGTTCGCCGACGCGGCCGACAAGACGCGTGCCAAAGGCGCATCGGATGACGAGCTCGAGGACCTCGAGGCCTTCCTCGATGCGTTTGAAAAAAACCCAGAAGCTGCCAGTGCCAGCGCCGGCAAGGAGGAGGCCACCCCGGTCGTGGACTTCGCCGCGCCCGAGCACGTGGAAGCCCTGGTACATGGCCTGTTGAAGGACGACGATTTCAATCTGGACGTTGCTGACGGCAGGAAGGCCGAGCCGAGGCCGTCGACACCCACCCCAGCCACTGGCGCCGGCTACACGGCATCGCCGCGCGCCTCTGCCAAGAAAGAGAACAACCGCATGACCACCACCCAGCGTTCCGCCCCTGCCGCCGTCGCTGCCCTCGCCATGAGTACGGTTGCGCTGCTGATTTCGATAGGCGCGGGTTGGGCCGCATTCGGTCCACGCGACGACGCAGCGACCACCGATCCAGCGCTGTCGTCCGTCATGACCGAGATCGCCGGATTGAAGCGGCGCATGACCGAATTGAGCGCGCTCGCCCGGCAGCCTGCCCCGGACATGGGGGCCCTCGATCAGCGCATGGAGGAACTGCAGCAGACCGTGAACGCCCTGGAGGCGAAGCTGAGCGCGACGCCGGAAGCTGCGGCGGCGGGAGGCGTATCCGGGCCTGTGGCGCCCGCCGAACCCGCGGCGCCGGTCAAGCCCGTGGCGGCAGTAAAGCCTGCGGCGGCGAACTCCGAAACCGCGGCCAGTCCCATGGCGCCGGCTGACGGAAAGGCACCCGCGGGGGAGGTCGCCCGCAAGGCCCCCACCCAGACCTGGTTGGTAAACCTGGTTTCCTTCTCGGTGCGCAAGGGTGCGGAAGCGGCGCAGAAACGCGCCAAGGCGCAGGGCATCGATACCCGCATCGTGGTGGCGCAGCATGGTGGCCGCACCTGGTATCGCCTGGCGGTCGGGGGCTTCGGGAGCGCCGATGCCGCACGTGCCTATGTGGCGGGCGAGGCCCGGAAGGCCGGTTACCCCAAGGCCTGGATTGCCGGTCCCCAGGACCTCTGAAACACCAGGCGTACCGCCGCTTGGAGCGCCGGGTTCAAACCCAGTTCAAGGTGCAGTCCAGGTGGCGCCATACCCGGTGCATGCCGGGCAGGCCCTCCTCAAGCATGATTTGCAGGGGAAAGCCCTTCAGCGCCTTGTTGCGATGGTAGAGCCAGAACTGCGGCATGTTCGCATTCAACGGGTAGACGCGCAGCAGGGAATTCTGGATGCCAAGGACGTGGCGTGCACGCTCGATGATGTCTTCCTCGTCCGGCAATGGTGTGCCATGACGGAAATGCGACAGCGATCGCATGCCTTCGTTACTGGCGAGGCCCAGCAGGTTTTTCTGCTCGTCGGTCTCGAGGCGCCAATCCTCGAAGATGTTCATCACCAGTTGCGCGAGACGGCCACGCTCCTCTTCGTTCAAGTCCACTGCCATCACGCGCACCTCGCTTTCGTTTCGGCAATTATCGCGATGGTCGGTAAGTTCGTCAAAAAACACTGGAATTTCCACACTTTGTGCGCGGGTTGCTGGATGGGTGTCGGCGGGCGCTGAATGCACTTACAAGAGTGGAACACTACACTCGTGTCAGGGCGACTGAGCCCTTACCGAAAACGTCATGCACGGTGCAATCGGTCGCCCCGCGTTGACCGGCCCTGGCCCCTCCTGAATAATCCCCGGACCTTTCCCGCGATCAAACCAATGGCCACCAGCCTGGAAACCCTCGCCGAGTTCGACGCCTTCGTGCGCGAGCATCTCGCCGCGGCCGTCTATTTTGGTGGGGCGCATTGTGGGGTTTGTCAGACGCTTTGGCCCAAGCTCGAGGCAAGGCTTGCCGCGGCATTTCCACAACTGGCGCTGGCGCACGTCGAGGTCGGCCAGGCACCGGCACTTGCCGCGTCATGCAACGTATTCACCGTACCGGTGATCGCCGTGCATTTCGAAGGCCGGGAGTGGCTGCGCAGGGCAGGCGCCTTCGCCGTGGCTGAGCTGGAGAGCGACATCGCGCGCCCTTACGCCATGCTATTTGGCGAGGCCAACGCGTGAGGCCGCTGGCCGCACGGTGGTTTCTTGTAACGCTGCTTTGCTGCGGCAGCGCCCTGGCGGAAATGCGCTGGCCCGTGGATCCACGTACCGTCGGCGAGATCAGCGATGTGCTGCGCCTGGTGGTGGCCGTCGCCCCGTCGGCGGGCGTCGACGGCGAGGACATCCACAGCGGCCAGGCACTGCAGCATTTCTACCGTACACGCGACTACGCACCGGCGTGGATAGATGCCTCGGGCGTCGCGCTGCAGACCACCGATGTCCTCGAGCGCCTGCGGCGAGCCTGGATTGAAGGTCTCGATCCGGCGCGCTATCACGTCGCGGCTATCGAGACCCTCATACAGCACGCCAGCGACGTGGAGCAGTTGGCGCAACTGGATCTGCTGTTGTCCGACGCCTTTCTGAGTTATGCGCGCGATGTGCGTGAGGGCCGTGTACGTCCGGCCCACGTGGACCCGACCTGGCGGATCACGGCGGAGTCCTTCGACTATGCGGCGGCCCTGGAAACCGCACTGGCCGAACAGACCGCCGCCGCCACTCTCGACGCCATGCCGCCGCCGCACGAGGGCTACCGTCGGCTGCGCGTGGCGCTTGCGCGCTACAACGCCGTGGAGCGGCGGGGGGGCTGGCCGGTGCTTCCGCGAGGCAAACAATCCCTCCGGAAAGATATGCGCGACAAACGCGTGCCGCTCCTGCGCACGCGCCTGGTCATGGCCGGCATGATGCGTGACGAGCCCGTGCGCGACGAACTGCTGTTCGATGAAGCACTCGACAAGGTGGTGCGGCATTTCCAGCAACTGCACGGACTCGAACCCGACGGTGTAGTAGGCGAGGGCACGCGCACCGCCCTGAACGTGCCGGTTCAAGAACGGATCCGCGGCATCGTGCTGAACATGGAGCGCTGGCGGTGGCTGCCGCGCACGTTGCCGGCACGCTATGCGGCAGTGAACATGGCGGGGTTCGAGCTGGCGCTCTACGATGCCGGGCTGCCCATCCGTGAAATGCGCGTGATCATCGGACGGGATCAGCGGCAGACGCCGGCCCTCGCAACGCGCATCACCTCGATGGTGCTGAACCCCTATTGGTACGTACCGGAAACGGTGCTTCGTGAAGACCTCCTCCCCAGACTCGCGCGTAACCCGGCGCTCCTGACCGACCTGCGGCTGAAGGTGTTCAGCGACCTGCGTGGGCAGGGCACGGAGGTGAATCCTGCAAAGCTCGACTGGGCACGTTATGAGGCGAAGCCGTTCCCCTACACGCTGCGCCAGGATCCGGGGCCGGGTAATGCGTTGGGCCGCTACAAGTTCATCCTTGCCGACAGCCCCGCCATCTACCTGCACGACACCCCACACCCGGGCCAATTCCATGCGCGCAGCCTGGCGCTGAGTTCCGGCTGTATCCGCGTCGAGGAGCCTTCCGAGCTGGCGGCCTTCCTGTTGGGGCCACATTGGGACGCGGAGAAATTTACCGCGGGCCTCGCCTCAGGGCGGCCGCAGCAAATCGAACTGCCTGAGCCGGTGCCCGTTTTCCTGCTCTATTTCACCACCTGGGTCAACGAACTCAACGAACTGCACATCCGTAACGACATCTACGGCCGCGACACCCGCTTGTACGAATTGCTGTCGCACCGGAGTGATATCCCTTGAGCCGGGGAGAAAATGTCGTCACCCGCCGGCGTGTGAATCAGAAAAATCCTACAGACAACACTGCTCCAGGTAGGGAAAATCACGCTCGAGGATAACCAATAAAGCCAAGGACGGCTCATGTTCCCGCCGCTTACCGAACCCGAGATCCTGAGCGATATCGACCACTACGAATCGCAGCTTGCCAAGGTGCCGCCGGGCAGTACGGATTCGGACGACCTCATCGCCCGTCAAATCTTCGAGACCCTGCTCGCGCATCGCCACGAGGCGCTGCGTCGCCTGCGCGACAACACCGGAACATCCTAAGCGGACGGCGCCTCGTCCTCCATCCCACCTGAATCCACCCCCGTTACACCCGGCGAGTCGCCGCGGCATGGTGTCATCGCGCCTGGGTGATCCGAAACTGCGTAATCTGAAACAGCGCGGGACAGGTCGTCTATTTTTCCAAGGTCAGCCATAGGGAAGGACATGGGATGAATACGACCTACTACCAGATGATGGACACCATGGAGAAGGCCGGCGTCGACTGGCAGTACATCGATGGCTGGGCCTGCGGCTATCTGCACAATCCGCCCCGCGGTGAGCAGCACGTCACGGAAGGCTATGAGGCCGGCTATGAAGACGGCCGGAACGGCAAAATGGACGGCTTTACCGACTGGCTGAGAAAGGCCGGGTGATTCTCCGTGCCATGTGCTTGACGCACAGAATGCGCTCGCCGACACTGCACCCGTGAGCCGTACCCGCGGTGCCTGCACCGCGTGCCGGCACCGCGGGTCATCCGCGGAGTAAGCCAAGGCCGCAGTCTTTCTGCGGCCTTTTTCTTGTGCGCCCGGCCGGGCGCGCTCACCTGGAGCTGCGAGCATGTCGGTGCCTACCGCCTACCTGGGCGTGATCCTCATCTGGGCGACCACCCCGCTGGCCATCAAGTGGAGTGCGGAGACAGGTTTTTTGTTCGGTGTCACCGCACGCATGGTTATTGGCGCCGTGCTTTGCTTCGGGCTCATCGCCCTGTTACGCGTACCTTTTCCCTGGCACCGGAGTGCACGCCAGGCCTATTTGGCCGCAACGCTGGGCGTGTTCGGCGCTATGCTGTGCACCTATTGGGGGGCGCAGTACATCCCGTCAGGGTTCATCTCCGTACTGTTCGGTATCACGCCGTTTGCCACCGGCCTCATGGCCGCGCTGTGGCTCGGTGAACGCTTTTTCTCGGTCGTGCGGCTCCTCGGTCTGGTCCTCGGGCTGATCGGCTTGTCGCTGGTATTCGGTGCCGGCATTCACCTGGAAGGTCAGGCGTGGCTCGGCATCGTGGCGGTGCTGCTTGCCGCCCTGCTGCATTCGGCCAGCATCGTGTGGGTCAAGCGCTCCAGCGCACAGTTGCATCCGGTGGCGTTGAATGCCGGCGCCTTGTCCATCGCCGTGCCTCTCTATCTGACGGCTTGGTATCTCTTCGACGGGCAGGTCCCCCGTGCGGTGGAGCCACGTTCGTTCTTGGCCATCGTCTATCTCGGCGTATTCGGCACCGCGCTCGGCTTCGTGCTGTATTTCTATGTGCTGCGTCACCTGCCAGCCGGGGTGATTGCCTTGATCACGTTAGTCTCGCCGGTGCTCGCCCTTTTCGTAGGGCATTGGTTCAACGGCGAGGCGCTGGATGCCATGGTGTGGGGGGGCACGTCGTTCATCATCATGGGCCTGGTGTGCTATCAGTTTGGCGGCCGCGTGCTGCGCATGCGGACCTGGCGGGGGATTGCCGCGGCAATCGCTGCGCACATGCATGGCGTTGGCAGGCGGGGCGCCGCGGCGCGTGCCCGCGAGTGACGGTGTCAGCCGATGAAACGCTCATAGCTGGTGAGTAGGATCTCCAGCACGATGAGCAGCACGATATACCACTCCACGCGCAGGCTGCGTTTGTTCTGCAATAGATCAAGGAAGGTTTCGGCAGTGCGTGCAATAAGCGAGAGCTTCGCGTCGAGTGCCGCCTGCCGATCACCGAGCTCGTACTCGTGGCTGAGCCGGTAATAGAGGCGCTCCAGCTCCGGATGCTCCCACAGCAGCTCGGGTTTTTCGAGAACGGCGACCCGCCCGACCGTGCGATGCTGGGTGAGGAGTGCGCCGCCGATGTAGTTGACCAACGCCTTGGCCTCCTGCCGTGAGGTGCCTTTCCTGCGCAGGCGTTCGGCCAGTGGCTCGATGCGGTCGAATACGCGCGCGACATCGGTTTCGCAATACGACAGCACGGTGCTCTTGGCGAGCACGTCGGCGACTACCTGCAAGCGTTCGAGTGAAAATGCCGTCACGGTGACGAGGCCATCGTCCACGCCCTCCCGCTCGCCGGGGCGGGCGCGGAGCTCCGTATCCTCGCTTTCAGGGCTATCGAACGGGGAACTGATCCAGGGCCTCAGTGTGGCGAGGAAATGTGCCCCCTCCGTTTCGGATACCCCGAACATCACCACGGTCCCGTAGCGGGACAACACGCCATAGCCTTCGCCGACGCGCACCACCAGCGGTGTACGCGCCAGCGCACCGGCATCGAAGCTGCGCAAGTCCAGGCGTTCGCCGAGAAACAGGGCACGTGCAGTCATGGGGCCGAGCCGTGACTGCTCGCATATAGTTTCCTCCAGGGCGGCATCCGGGCCGCTGATCAGAGGCAAGGAGGGGACGCTCATGTCCGTAGGTCAGTTCTGCAACCGAGAAGTCATCGTCGCCCGGCGCAAGGATCCAGTACCTGAACTGGCGCGGCTCATGCGTCAGTACCACGTGGGCGACCTGGTCGTGGTGGAAAGCATAGACGCGCCGGTGCCGGTCGGCCTGGTGACCGATCGCGACCTCGTCGTGGAGGTCATGGCGCAGGAGGTGGAACCTGCCGCCGTGACGGCAGGCGACGTCATGAGCGTCGACCTGCTAGTGGCGCGGGAAAGCGATGGCCTGTGGGAGACTCTCAAGCGCATGCGCGCCCGTGCAGTACGGCGCGTGCCCGTGGTGGATGATCAACATGGCCGCCTGGTCGGCATCATCGCTGTGGACGATGTGCTCGAACTGCTGACCGATGAGCTCTCGGCATTGGCGCGAATCCCGTTTCGCGGGCGGGATCTGGAGCAGGAAACCCGCAAATAATCGCCACACCCAAAAAGTAAGGGGGCCGTGCGGCCCCCTTGGAGTCGGTCCAGAGATGCTACATGGGCTGGCTGATGGTGAACGCGCCGCGGATGTCCCCGACATTGAACCCACGTGCCTGGTCGGCCGGATAATAGGCGTCAAGCTTGGTCTTGACCGGTTCCGCCAGTTCGGCGCCGTGGCACTTGAGGCAGACCTCCGCCGTCGGGATGGCCTTCATGAACCGGAACACGCGCTGGCCATCCTGTTCGACGATCTCGGCATGGGCGAGGTTTTCCACGGCCTCTCCCTTGGCCTTGCGTGCCTCGAACTCGTTCAGCACGGCGGTTTCCCAGGCGTCGGGTGCATTGTCCGCGCTACGCACCTTGAGGGCGGTACGGGCGATGCGCCAACCCGTCTTTTTGGAGTGCTGTGCGGCGATGCCGGGGGCCAATTGGTTGCAGACCTCGATGGCCTGCAACGGACCGCCCTCTGCCATGGCGCGCTTCAGTTCGGCCTGCAGGGCACCGGCGAATTCCTTGATGACGGCAGCGCTCGATTGCTTGCGATCCTGAATTTCGTCAGCAACGGTCGCGAACGGGATGCATACGGCGATGAACGCGAGGATTTTTCTCATGGTGGTGGTTTCCTTCTGTTGTTTCTGGTGCGAAAGCGGGCAGCCTAGGTGGCGGTCTGCCGCGCGTCTGTAACTTTAGTCACCGGCCCTGGGACTGTAGCCAGGACCGCTAAAAAAATGATTGCCGCGCCCCATGTGGCAGATGCTTCATTGGTGGCTTGCCGGTATGATTTGCGCCGTTTGTTCTCTTAGCCATAGGTGAAACATGACAAGTACGCGCCGATCTGCGGCAGCTGTGCTGCTCACACTTGCGAGCGGCAGCGCCCTTGCAGACTCCCTGGATATCAATCTGCACGATGAAGCCATGCGTGCCACCTTCGCCCATACCGTCAATCCGGGCACCGAGTGGGACGTGGGCCATCTGTTCAACGATGACAACGACTCCATCACGCATGTTGGCATGCACGTCTCCGGCGAGAACTGGAGCCGCGCAGGCATTTTCGATATTGGCCTGGGTGGCCGCGCCCTGTGGGTTCGCAGCGATGCGGATGACGAAGGGGCGATCGCCCTTGGCGTACGCGTGCGCTTTTCGCCGGTTCACCGCCTGGGGATCGGTGGTGAGATCTATCACGCGCCGGACATCATTGCCTTCGGAGATGCCGAGAGTTACACCGAGGCCAGCCTGCGGCTCGACTACCAGGTACTACCCAAGGCGCTGGTGTACGTGGGCTATCGCAACATCGAGATGGATTTCGAAGGCCTGCGGGATGTGGAACTGGAAGACGACTTCCACGTGGGTATGAAGCTGCTCTGGTGAACAGGTGCGAGAAAAAAAGGCCGGGGCGCAAGCCTCCGGCCTTTTTTTTGAGCGATCGGCGCGACTACTTGCTGGCGCTGTCCTTGAGACTCTTGAGGGCGCTGACCTTTACCACCTCACGGGCGGGCTTCGCCTTCACGGTGATTTCCTCGCCGGTGAACGGGGAGATCATCTTACGCGCCTTGGTGGCAGGCTTGCGCACGCGGCGGATCTTCACACCCACTTCGGGCACGCTGAACTCACCCGAACCCCTCTTCTTCATGTGACGCTGTACGAGATTGCCGAGGACGGCGAACACGGCGCTCACGTCCTTGCGGGCCATGCCGGTCTCTTCCGCGATGACGGAGAGGATCTGGCTCTTGGTCTGCTTCTCGGTGATCGGGGTGGTCTTGGGGGCAACCGGGGCGGCCTTCTTCACGGCCTGCTTGGCGGCGGTTTTCTTGGCGGCTGCAGCGGGTTTCTTGGCGGCAGGCTTTTTCGCGGTCTTCTTAACGGCCATCGATGTTTCTCCCTATGTTTTTTCGATTCGCGCAGCACGACGTGGCGCGTCGGCGGCTAGATTGTGAAGACAGTTTTGCCAAAAGACAAGCATCGATCCAGGCCCCAAAGGGCGTTTTTTTCAGTAAAAATGCGCGATGTCGCCCCCCGTCCGGACGCGCCGGCACGGTGGGGTGGGAACAGATCGGGGGAACGGACATGATTGAGGTGGTGACCATAGAAGTGGCCGGGCAGGGCCTGCACCAGGTGACGGACAAAGTGCGGCACGTGATCCGGGCCGCCGCGCTGCGCGAGGGGCTTTGTACCGTGTTCATACGCCATACTTCCGCGAGCCTGCTCATCCAGGAAAACGCCGACCCGTCGGCGCGGCGTGACCTGGAACGCTGGCTCAATCGCTTGGTGCCGGAAAACGATGCGCTGTACACGCATACCCTCGAAGGGCCGGACGACATGCCATCGCACATCAAGGCGGCCCTGACGGCGGTGAGCCTGGCCATTCCGGTGCTGGACGGGGATCTCGTGCTGGGTACCTGGCAGGGCATCTACCTGTGGGAGCACCGGCGCCATGCCGGGGAACGGCAGCTGGTGGTTCACGTGGCTTGAGCTGACCCGGATCCCGCTGTTCATCCGGGCCACGCATCATGGACTAGTGCACGGCGCCGCGTGCCGCGGGTGGAGAGGCCAGACCGGCAGGGGCGGGCGAGGCGTGGCGCATCACCATACGCCAGCCATCCGTCGCGTGCCGGTACACGTTGGTGGCGAGGATCTGCAGTGGTTCGGTCTTACCATCGGGGAACAAAATGTTTTCCAGCAACAGGTGCACGGTGAGTCCGTCGTGTACGAAGGCTCGGCGATCGCTCAGGTGAAAGGCGAGCCGCTCCGCCTCGGCGAACATGTCACGCCAGCCCCGATGCACATCGTCGCCGCGCAGGCGTTCACCGAGCGGATGGACGCATTCGATATCTTCGCTCGCAGCCCAGACCGCACGCATGGCATCGGCATCAGCGCGCTCGAAAGCGGCATAAAACGCCTGCTCTGCGTCGAGCGGCGTGGGATAGCCTGTGTTTTTCATGTTTTCTCCGGCTTCCAGGGGGCGCCGCGATAATGATATATGGTATTTCCGCCGCTGCTGATGCGGCGGTCCGTTTCATTTCCCCGGGTAATCTCCGTGTTCGACGTGATCGTACAAGCCGGCGGGTTGATCCTGTGCGGCGTGGTGTGGCGTGCCTTCAGCCCGTTGGGGCTGGATGCCGACGAGGTACGCCGCAGCCTGACCGGCGTGGTCTACGTGCTGTTGCTGCCGGCGCTGGTGTTGAGCGTGCTGTGGCGCGCACCCATGGGCATCGACTCGCTGCGCATCGCGGGCCTCGCCGGCCTCGGTGTGCTCGGTGGCCTGGCGCTGGCATGGCTGTGGTACCGGCGTGTGCGTACGGCGCGCCCACTCATGGGGGCGATGCTGCTGGCCGCGGCGTTTCCCAATGCGACCTATATGGGCCTGCCGGTGCTCGAGGCCGCGTTGGGTCCCTGGGCGCGCTCCGTCGCCATCCAGTACGACCTGTTCGCCTGCACACCGCTGCTGCTGACGCTGGGTATCTATTTGGCTGCCCATTACGGGGCCAGCGAGGAAAAGGTTCATCCGCTGGGCGCGCTGCTGCGCGTGCCCCCGCTCTGGGCCGCGCTGGCGGCGGTCGCCCTTAATGCGCTTGGTGTCCCCGAACCGGCGCTGTTGCAGGGCGCACTCGACATGCTCGGCAAGGCCGTGGTGCCGCTGATGCTGTTTTCGCTCGGGCTCGGCTTGCAGTGGGCGCGTGGTGGGGCCGCCCGCCTGGTGGCTATCGCTCCCGTGCTCGTGATCCAGTTGGCGCTCGTTCCCCTGCTGGTGTGGCTCGGTAGTCGCGGCCTGGGCCTGGCCGATGGATTGCTTACGGCAGTGGTGCTTGAGGCCGCCATGCCGAGCATGGTATTGGGTATCGTGATCTGCGATCGCTACCGCCTCGATACCGCCGCATATGCCATCGCCGTGACGCTGACCACGGCCGCTAGCCTGGTCACGTTGCCGGCCTGGTTCGGCATGCTACAGGGCGGCATGTAACGGCTTGGCAACAGGGAATGCGATCGCCGTGCCAAGTCTGTCGCGAGGGGGCTTTTTCGCGCTAAGCCCGTGATATGATGAGCCCGCACCAAGACAGGAAGGGGGGCATCGGATGTTCCGCACCACACTTTTGGCCGTGCTGTTCGCGTTGGCGGCTGCGCCCGCGATGGGCGAAACGGTCTATGTGGACGATACCTTGCGCGTGGGCGTGCGCCAAAACGCAAACAGCGCGGAAGCACCACTGGAGGTGGTCGTCACCGGTGCGCAGCTCGAAGTCCTGGAGCGGAGCGGCAATTATATGCGCGTGCGCACACCGGCCGGTGTCGAAGGCTGGGTGGGTAGCATGTATGTCACCAGCAATCCCCCTGCGCGTCAGCTCGTTGAACAGCTGCGCGCCGAGAATACGCGCCTGACGAGCGAGCTGCAGGCGGTCACGGCTGCACAACCCTCCCCCGAAACGTCCGAGGCCCTGGTCGGGCAGATGGAATCACTGCGCGAGCAAAACGAAGCGTTGCAGGCGCAGGTTGCGGATCTCGGTGAGCCCAGGCTGGGCGCATGGGGCATCGCCGCCGCGCTCATTGCGCTGTTCCTCGGCGGATTCGCCCTTGGCAAACGCCACGAGCGCGACCGTGTCGTGCGCCGCTTCAACGGCCTCGAGATCTGACGCCTGCCAGTCCCGAAACGGCAGACAGGATCGAACGTTCGTCAGGATGCCAAGGATACGAGGCCCTGGCGTGACCCGCCATGAACACGCGGTGATCTGAAGGGTTCCCCGCTTCCTGTCCTCTCCCGGCTTGCAGAAATCTTTGGTCCCCCCCAGCCCGCGGCAACCGCTCCCTGCGTTGCTCTCGACCGCTTGCTCCCGGCACGGTCTACCTCCCCCATCCATGGGGTCGTACCTCGCGCATCCATGCGCTCGTCTCCCGGAGGGAGAGGGGGCAAGAAGGGCTGGCTATAACGGCGAAATGTGACCAAGAGACAGCCCGGAGGGAGAGGGGTAGAAAAACACGTTTTTGCGCCTTTGCGAGCACGCACGCATTCCAGGTTCGGACCATCTTCAGCCCGTCACCCCGCCGCAGCGAACCCTCCGTGCTGATGGAAATGGGCACGTAGCCGTTCCCCGAAGTCCGCCACCACCGAATTCACCACCGCCGGGCGCTGCACCAGCACGTCTTGCCACGCCTGAACGTGCGGCAGGTCATCGAGCTCTGGCAGCGGGCGCCACGTTGTCATCAGGCGATGGCGCAGGAAGAACGGTGCGAAGGCCGCATCCACCAGCGCAAAGGTCTCGCCATTGAACCAGGGCCCGGCGATGTGCGGCTCCAGGCGCGCCAGATCGGTGGCCAACACCTCGGCCAACTGCATGAACTCCGCCTCGTCACGCGCCAGGCCCAGGCGATACTGGGTCATGAGCAGCCCCGAAGAGAATTCGCTCCAGGCCCGGTTCTTGGCTCGCACCAGCGGGTCGGTCGCTTGCAGCGGCGGTGGTGTAATCTCGTCCAGGTATTCCATGATGACCGCCGACTCGAACAGGACATCCTCGCCCACGCGCAACAGGGGCACCTTGCCGAGCGGGGAGATGTCGCGAAACCACGCGGGCGGGTTGGCCAGGTCGATGTAGGTGATGTCGAAATCGATGCCCTTTTCCCGCAGCACGATGACCGAGCGCTGCACGAAGGGGCAGAGATCGAAGCTGACCAGTTCAGGCCTGACCATGGCTCAGCCCGGCGGCCAGGCGAGATAGCGTCCCGCCAACACGTGCAGGTGCATGTGAAACACGGTTTGGCCCGCGTCCTCGTTGGTGTTCATCACCAGGCGGAAGCCGCTTTCCGCGAAGCCCGACTCGGCCGCCAGGCGCTTGGCGGTTAGGAACAGCCTGCCGACCAGCGCCGCGTCCTCTTCCGCCAGTTCGTTGACCGACGCGATGTGCTTGCGTGGGATCACCAGCAGGTGCGTGGGGGCGACGGGCTGGATGTCGCGGAAAGCCACCACGTCCTCGTCCTGATAGACGATGTTCGCCGGCAGGGTGCCTGCGGCAATATTGCAAAAGACACATGCCATGGGATTTCTCCTCTTGTTGTTGATGCCGCGTCCTGTGCCATGAACGCCATTGCACCGTTGCGGTCGATATTCGCAGGATTCATCTCCCGCCCCCGCGGCACGGACGGGTAAAATGCGCATCCCCTCCACACGACAGCCGGATAACCTTACTTCATGAGCCGCTCAGTTCCCAAGGTCGGATTCGTCAGCCTCGGCTGCCCCAAGGCCACGGTGGACGCCGAACGCATCCTCACCCAATTGCGCGCCGAGGGCTATGCGATGGTACCGGAGTTTGCGGACGCCGACCTGGTGGTGGTGAACACCTGCGGGTTCATCGATGCTGCGGTGGAGGAATCCCTGGACACCATCGGTGAGGCCCTGGCCGAGAACGGTCGCGTGGTGGTGACCGGTTGCCTCGGTGCCAAGGAAGAGGTGATTCGCGCCAGTCATCCCCAGGTGCTGGCCGTCACCGGTCCCAACCAGCTCGAAGCGGTGATGGAGGCCGTGCACGCCCATCTGCCGCCGGAGCACGATCCATTCGTGGACCTGGTGCCCCCGGGCGGCGTAAAACTCACACCACGCCACTATGCCTACCTGAAGATCGCCGAAGGCTGCAATCAATCGTGCAGCTTCTGCATCATCCCCTCCATGCGCGGGCGGCTGGTGAGCCGGTCGGCAGGCGAGGTGCTGACCGAGGCCGAGCGGCTGGTGTCGGCGGGCGTGCAGGAATTGCTGGTGGTGTCCCAGGACACCGGCGCTTACGGCGTGGATCTGAAATACCGCACTTCGTTCTGGAACGGTCGCCCGGTGCGCACCCGCACCACCGAACTGGCGCGTGAACTGGGACGGCTGGGTGTCTGGGTGCGGCTGCATTACCTCTATCCCTATCCGCACCTGGACGAGATTCTGCCGCTCATGGCCGACGGGCTGGTGCTGCCTTATCTGGACGTGCCGCTGCAACATGCGAGTCCCGCCATTCTCAAGGCCATGCGCCGCCCCGGCGACGTGGAGGGCACGTTACGGCGTATCGAGCAGTGGCGACGTGATTGCCCGGACCTGACCCTACGCAGCACCTTCATCGTGGGCTTCCCGGGGGAAACGGACGCGGATTTCGAGCGCCTGCTGGAATTTATCGAGGAGGCACGGCTCGATCGCGTGGGCGCTTTCGCCTACTCGCCGGTGGAAGGGGCGGCGGCCAATGCACTGCCCGGCGCCGTGCCGGAGGAACTGAAGGAGGAGCGCCTCGAACGTTGCATGGAATTGCAGACGGCGATCAGCGCCGACAAGCTGCAGGATCGCGTGGGGCACATCGAGACGGTGCTGGTGGACGAGCTGTTCGAGGACGGTGTGGTCGCTCGCTCGCGCGGCGATGCGCCCGAGGTGGACGGCAATGTGTTCATCGAGACCGACGCGGAACTCGCACCGGGGCAGTTCGTCGAGGTGCGCATAACGGCCGCTGGCGAGCATGATCTGTACGCTGAACTGGTCTGAAGTGCAGTTACGGGTTTCGCTTATTTAATCCCGCAAGAGAAGCTGGCTATATCCCCTTGTCGTCTGTTTCTGGTTATTTGGGGGGAATGCCATGAACTTTTTCGACGCGTTGAACATCCATCTCGCCTGGAAGCAGCGTCTGCGTGAATACGTGGAAGGCGGCGGCGCTGAACGTCTCGATCCTGCTGTTGTCCGCAACGATCACTGTTGCGAACTCGGTCGTTGGATTGCCGAACAGTACGAGGTGCGCAAGGGCCTGCCGGAATTCGTCACCATGTGCGAACAGCATACGGCGTTTCATCGTTGCGCCGGGCAGGTCGTTGAGCACATGCAGGCCGGTGACAGCTCCGCCGCACGGGATCTGCTGTTGACCGAGTACGCAGTGCTGTCAGCCCGCGTGGTAAAGGCCATCACCAAGCTCAACCGTGCCCTGGAGGGCGCCGCGGTCAACGAAGCGGCCTGACGGCCTGCGGATGGTGCACGCGGGCCATTGCAGCCGCGTGCGCCATGGTGCTTGCCGCCTGGGCGCGTCACCGTGCCCCAATTCCATTACCGCCCATCGGGCTCATCCTTCTTGAACAGCGCCTCCAGGGCGTTGCCTGTCTCGTCGGCCGGTTGCGCGGTTGCCGTGTCGGCACTGAACAGCGCCTCAAGCGCGGTCCGGGCGCTGTTGTCGGCGGGCTGTCCGCCCGTATAGGCACCCGGCCGTGGCACGAAGTAGTCGCAGAAATTCGCCAGTGTCTTGTCGCGCGGCGGCTCGGCCCGTTCCTCACGGCAACGCTCCGCGGTGTGGGGTTCATACAGCCTGCACATCACGCAGACATGCAGCTCCGCGCCGCAGCCGCGGCAGGCCTCCAGGCGCGCGAAGCACCCATCGCCCTGCCATGTGGCACCGCATTTCCAGCACACCAGTGCGTCGTTCACGTGCGTTTCCCTTCTCCTCGGGCGCCCCAGCGTAGCAGGGCGCGTCGCCAGACACTGAGACCGTCGAAGTGGCGCAAGGTTGCCAAGCCGAGCGCCGGATCGTCGGTGATGAGATTATCGACGCCGAGCACGAGCAGCCGCAGCATCTCGTCACGGCTGTTGACGGTCCAGCTGTGCACGGCCATGTTGTGGGCGTGGGCCTCGCGCACCAGCACGGCGGTCACGGCGCGGTGATCGATGCTCACGAAATCGGCTGGCGCGGCTGGCAGTGCCGCCTCGGCGATCACGTGGCCCACCCGCAACTCGGGCGCCCTGGCCTTCGCCAGGGCTACCAGGGCGGGGTTGAACGAACACACCACCGCTTGGCCGAGGAAGCCCTGCTCTCTCAGCAGCGTAACCACCTGCGCGACCAGCGCATCGCCATGGCCGTAATCCTTGAGCTCGACGTTGAGCCCGATGCGGCCCCGCGCCGAGGCGATGAATTCCGCCAACGTGGCGATGCGTGCCCCGCCCGGGGACACGGGCAGGTCACCAAAACGCAGGTCGCGGACGCGGCGGGGATCGGCCGCAAATCCCGAGAGGTCCTCGTCGTGATGCACCACCACGACGTCATCGGCGGTGAGCTGCACGTCGATCTCCGCCCACGGCGTTCCGTAGGCAATGGACTGCGCCAATGCCTGCAATGAATTTTCCGGCCCACGTGCAGCGCCGGCCCGATGGGCGGTGATCTCTGGCATGTGATTGAACGGGGTACTGGTGACGCAACCGAGGGTTCTCGTGCCTCGGTGACGTGTTGGTTGATTGTAGATTTGACGCAAATGAAAAGGCCCGCGGTTGCGGGCCTTTTCGTGCGCTTCACCCGGTCCTTCAGGCGGCGCGGCTGCGCTGGATCATCTCATGGATGATGGGGGCCAGAATGATCTCCATGGCGAAACCCATCTTGCCGCCGGGCACTACGATGGAGTTGCGGCGCGACATGAAGCTGTCCTTGATCATGGACAGCAGGTACGGGAAGTCCACGCTGAACTTCTTCGGATCGCGGAAGCGGATCACCACGAAGCTTTCGTCGGGCGTCGGGATGTCGCGGGCAATGAAGGGGTTCGAGGTATCCACCGTGGGCACGCGCTGGAAGTTGATGTCCGTACGCGAGAACTGCGGGGTGATGTAGTGCACGTAGTCTTCCATGCGGCGCAGGATGGTGTCCACGATGGCCTCGGCGGTGTAGCCGCGTTGGGCATTGTCGCGGTGGATTTTCTGAATCCACTCCAGGTTTACGATGGGCACCACGCCGATGAGCAGGTCGGTGTACTTGGATACGTCCACGTCGCCGGCCACCACGCCGCCGTGCAGGCCTTCATAGAACAGCACGTCGGTTTTTTCGGTGATCTCTTCCCAAGGCGTGAACTCGCCGGGCTTGAGGCCCGGATAGGGGCGGGCTTCCTCGTCGGAATGCAGGTAGTAGCGGCGCTTGCAGGCGCCGGTCTCGCCGTAGGTCTTGAAGGTCTCACCAATCAGATCGAAGTGGTTGGCGTCGGGGCCGAAGTGGGACAGGTTCTTGCCCTCTTTGGCGAAGCGGGCAATGGCCTCCTTCATATCCGTGCGGTTGTAGCGATGGAAGCTATCGCCTTCCACCACGAGCGGCTTGATCTTCTCGCGGAAGAAGATGTGTTCGAAGGCATTCTTGACGGTCGTGGTGCCGGCGCCGGAAGAACCGGTGACGGCGATGACCGGGTGTTTCTGCGACATGGCATGTGCTCCCTAAGTTGCAAATTAATAATTGCTAAAAGTCGAATGGTTCGATTGTAGCCGCTGGGGCCGTCGAATCGCCTATCCCCTGTGGGAGATAGGCCCTAAGTATTTGTAATTGTGGGTGATGGCGAAAGAAATCAGGCAAGCAGGCCCTGCCGAGCCCGCTTTGCCCGCGGCGCAGGTCTGTCGACGGCAGCCGCTTAACCGGCCTGGCGTTCGCGCGTCACGGCACGATAGCCGATGTCGCGACGGTACTGCATGCCTTCGAAGTGGAGGCGGGCAGCCAGCGTGTAGGCGCGCTGTTGCGCCTCGCCGACGGTCGAGCCCAGTGCCGTGGCGCAGAGTACGCGTCCGCCAGCAGTGATCACTTGGCCGTCGCGCTCCGTCGTGCCGGCGTGGAATACCCTGGCATCGACATCGCCGGCGCCATCGAGGCCGTTGATGACGTCGCCCTTGCGGTAGTCGGCGGGATAACCGCCTGCCGCCAACACCACACCGAGTGCCGCGCGCGCGTCCCATTCCGCCCTGACCTGATCCAGACGGCCGTCCAGTGCTGCCTCGCACAAGGCCACCAGGTCCGACTGCAGGCGCATCATGATCGGCTGGGTTTCCGGATCGCCGAAACGGCAGTTGAATTCGATGACCTTGGGCGCACCGTCCGCACCGATCATCAGGCCGGCATACAGGAAGCCCGTGTAGGGGTGACCTTCCGCGGCCATGCCGCGCACCGTGGGTTCGATGACTTCGCGCATGATCCGCGCGTGCACCTCCGGCGTGACCACCGGTGCCGGGGAATAGGCGCCCATGCCGCCGGTGTTGGGGCCGGTGTCGCCGTCGCCCACACGCTTGTGGTCCTGGCTGGTGGCCATGGGGATGACGTGCTGGCCGTCCACCATGACGATGAAGCTGGCCTCTTCGCCGTCGAGGAACTCCTCGATGACCACGCGATGACCCGCTTCGCCAAAGGCATTGCCCGCGAGCATGTCGCGCACCGCCTCTTCGGCCTCGGCCTGGGTCATGGCGACGATCACACCCTTGCCGGCCGCGAGACCGTCCGCCTTCACCACGATGGGCGCCCTCTTCTCGCGCAGGTAGGCGAGCGCGGCGTCCACGTCGGTGAAATTGGCATAGGCCGCGGTGGGGATACGGTGCCGGGCGAGGAAGTCCTTGGTGAAGGCCTTGGAGCCTTCCAGTTGGGCGGCCGCCTTGGTCGGCCCGAAGCAGCGCAGCCCGGCGGCGCGGAAGGCATCCACGATACCCATGACCAGCGGCGCCTCGGGGCCGACGATGGTGAGTTCCACGCCGTTTTGTTGCACGAAGGCGATAAGGGCGGGGATATCGGTCGCCGCAATGGCGACGTTCTCCAGGCCGGGCTCGCGCGCCGTGCCCGCGTTGCCCGGCGCCACATACACCGTGTCGACCTTGGGCGACTGCGCCGCCTTCCAGGCAAGCGCATGCTCGCGCCCACCGCTGCCGATAACGAGAACCTTCATTGCTGGTGAATTCCTTCGAAAAAAAACGCAACCGTGTCGTTATGGATGCGACGCACCGTCAATGCGCATCGCGGTTGTTGTGGTGGAGCATGTATTTGGCGGTTTCGTACATGCCGACCGCCAAGCGATGCATGCGCGCGGCGCGTTCGGGTTCTCGCGCCGAGAAATCTGTGCGCACGTCCGTGCCATCGAGGCGGAACAGCCTGGGCTGACTACCATCGATACCGGTACGCAGCAGGTAGCCGTCGCCAAGCACGCCGATTTCCCTTCGGCCATGGTTGATGAGGAATGCGTAACGCTGGCTGTCATGGCGCGGGTCGAGCAGATCACGGCCGAGGGTGCGTACCCGATAGGGCTGGCCCGCGAGGTGCGCCACCGTAGGTAGCACATCCACCTGGCTGGCCACGCGTTCGTCCACCTGCGCGGCGATGCGGCCCGGTGCGTAGATGACCAACGGCACGCGATGGGCGTTCAGCTCGAGCTGGTTTTCGGCCGGGCCCGCGTGCCGGCCCGCATTACCGCCGAGGCCGTGATCGCCGAAGAAGACGAAGATGGTATTGGCGAAGTAGGCCTCATTGCGCGCCGCGTCCATGAACCAGCCCACCGCGTGGTCGAGGAAGCGGAACGAATTGAATTCGGCCTCGTCGTCGAAGCCGAACTTCTGCACGGCTTCGTTGCCCGGGGACAGCGACTCAAAACCGCGGTTGTCGTCGGGGATGGTGTAGGGGCGATGGCCGCCGGAGGTCTGGATGTAGGCGACGAAGGGTTTGTCGAGCCCGCGCAACACCTGGTTGGCCTCCTCGAACAGCGACAGGTCGGAGATACCCCACACGTCCACGCGCGGGCTCTCGTAACTGCCCTCCTCGTAGATGTGCAACCCCGGGATGTTGTGCGAAAGCACACCACGGATGTTGCCCCAGCTGGCGCTGCCGCCGAGGAAGTAGAACTTCTCATAGCCGTCCAGCCCGGCCAGTACGGAGTGCTGGTTGACGATGACGGGATTGCGCGAGGAGGTGCCGTTCAGTTCCACGTCGGGCGTGCCCGTGGTGGTGGCGAACACGGCCCGCGCGGTGCCGGTGTGCGGCACGAAGAAGTTGGGAAAGTACATGCCGTCGCGCGCGATCCGGGCCATGTGGGGCGTGGGATCGAGCGGGTTGCCCGAGAAACTGGTCTTGTAGGTGGCGAAGGATTCGAGTTGCACCACCACGATGTTGGGGCGTGTGGCGGCGCTGCCGGCGACGCTGCGCTCGAAGCGCAGGGCCGCTCTGTCGGGCGCCTCGACACCAAGGAATCCGGCCATCACGTCATAGTATTCGCGCACCTTATCCTCGCTGTAACTCACACCGCCGTTCTTGCGCGTATCGAGGAAATAGTGCAATGGGTTGACGGCCACGGCGGCCGCGAAGGCGTGCGGGCTGAAGTAGGCATCGCTCCAGCGCAGCGGATACCAGGAGACCTTGCCGTAGACCCCACCCAGCATGACGAAAAAGGTGACCACGCCCACGGCAAGGCGCCCGCGCCAGCGCAGCACCGGCGCCGGCTGTACGGCCACCTGCCCGAACAGGCGGTATACCCCGTAAGCGATGGCCGCCGTTGCCGTGAGGATGCCGAGCGCGATCCGCACCACCGGATAGGATTCCCACACCATGGCGAACGAAATATCCGCGTTCTCGAGGAAGCGCAGCACGGTGTTGTCCACGCGCGTGGCGAGATAGGCGTAGTGACCGAAATCCAGTGCATAGAACAGCGCCAGGCCCAGTGCCGCGAGCGTCACATAGCCGGACCAGAACAGGCGCCTGCCCGGGCCCTCGAACGGGCTCAACGGGCGGAAGCCCGCCAACATGGCCAGTGGCACGAGCAACACCAGCACTATGCGCAGGTCGAACTTGGCGCCCAGATAGAAGGCCTGGGCCAGATCACCGGCGGCGACGGGGTCCGCGGCGTTGTGGAAGGCGAGGAAAAAGGCGAGCCGCAGGCCGCCCAGCACCAGTACCCCAGCGCCGGTGGCAACCAGCAGGAATCGGATAAGACGCGGAAGACGCAACATGTGACGGGTGGGCAATGGAAAACGAGGCCGCGAGTATACCACGCAGGTGATCCCCCCCTTTCCCAGGCTGGGCGAAGTTGTGCACAATCGCGGAAAAAATCAAGGAGCCGTACTGCCATGTTGAAGGGCCGTTGGGCACGCCGCGTCGAGCGCGGGCTGTTGGTGTTTTTGGCCCTGGTGATGCTGTGGGGTGTAGCTCGGCTCAGCCAGGTCGCTTGGCAGAGCCAATATTTCGGTGACCGCCTCCCCTACCTGCAACGGCTGACGCCTACGCAAGTTACTATCCGCTGGGAGACGGCCGAAGAGAGTGAAGGCGTGATCCGCTATGGTCTGGACAGCCGCCTCGAACATACTGCCGGCGGAGGCCGTGGGTGGGATCACGAAGTGCTGCTTGAGGGACTCCGTCCGGACACGCGCTACTACTACGCGGCGGGCGATCACGAGCCGGCCTCATTCGTCACCGCACCGCAGCCCGGTAGCGACGTACCGGCGCGGTTCTGGGCCGTTGGCGATTCCGGGCAGATCGGCGCAGGCCTGCTCAGCGTACGCGATGCCGCCTTGCGCTGGATGGAGGCACACCCGCGCGGCGACCGCCCCCTGTTCGATGCCGGACTGGCGCTTGGCGATAATGCCTACCGCTCGGGCAGCAATCCGCAATACCAGGACGCGTATTTCGGGCCATTCGCAAACATCCTGAGATCGTTCATGGTCTGGCCGGCCTACGGCAATCACGATGCCCGCCGCTGGGCCTACTTCAAGATTCTGACCTTGCCGGAAAACGGCGAAGCGGGCGGCGTGCCTTCCGGCACCGAGCACTGGTACGCGTTCGATCACGGGCCCGTACATGTGGTCGTGCTGGACTCCGAAGCGAGCGATCGCGCCAGCGACGGGCGCATGCTGCAGTGGCTACGCGAGGACCTGGCGGCCAATCGACTGCCCTGGCTCATCGCAGTCATGCACCATCCGCCCTACACCGATGCCAGCCACAGATCGGACGACCCGGGCGACAGCGGCGGGCGCATGCGCGACATGCGCGAAAACGCCCTGCCGATCCTGGAGGCCAGCGGTGTGGACTTGGTGTTGTCGGGGCACAGCCATTCCTACGAACGCTCGCACCTGCTGGACTGCCACTACGGCACGTCCGATACGCTGGCGTCCGGCATGGTCATGGCGCGCGGCGGTGACGGTGCGGTGTTCGAGAAGGCGTCGGCAGGACGCGGCGCGCACGAGGGCGCCGTCTATGTGGTGGCCGGGTCCTCATCCAAATTGGATTCCGCGGAATTCGGCCACCCCGCCATGGCCGCGTCGCAACGTCGCCTGGGCTCGGTGGTGATCGACGTGGCGGGCAAGCGCCTCGATGCCCGCTTCATCGATGATGAGGGAACGGTGCGCGATAGCTTCGCCATTGTGAAGGGAGCTGGCACGACGCACCCCAGCCTTTGTCGGTGAATAGACGCGAGGCCGGCTACCCGGCGTGTCGATCAGTACTTGAATTGATGGACCAGGGCGCGCAGTTCTTCGCTGAGATTGGCCAGGCTGGCGCTGGCACGCGTCACTTCCTCCGTGGCCGCGGCGGACTGTTCGGCGCCGCCGGCGATTTCCGTCACGTTGCGATCGATCTCCTTCGCCACCGCCTCCTGCTCCTGGGTGGCGCTGGCGATCTGTGCGCTCATGTCCGAGATGCGTGCTACGGTCGGTACGATGTCGTCCAGGGCGCGCGCGGCGGCCTCGGCTTTTTCCACGGTCTGCGCGGTGAGCCCACGGCTCGCGCCCATGGCTTCGACCGCATGCTGCGCCCCCGTGCGCAGGGCGTCGATCATGTCGCGAATCTCCTGGGTGGCATCCTGAGTCCGCGCCGCGAGCGTGCGCACCTCATCGGCGACCACGGCGAAGCCGCGCCCCTGCTCACCGGCCCGCGCCGCCTCGATGGCAGCATTGAGTGCGAGCAGGTTGGTTTGCTCGGCGATGCCACGGATCACGTCCAGCACGCTGCCGATATTTTCCACCTCTTGCTCCAGACTGGTAACCGCACCGGTGGTCGCATCGATTTCTGAGGACAAGGCGGCGATGGCACCGCGCGCCTCGCGCACCAATCGGCTGCCCTCGATGGCGGTGCCGTCCGCCTCCTGCGCCGAGTGAGCCGTATCCGAGGCGCTGCGTGCCACCTCCTGGACCGTTGCGGCCATCTCGTTCATGGCCGTGGCCACCTGATCGGTCTCGCCCTGCTGGCGGCGCACCGCGGCACGGGTCTCCTGCACCGAAGCCGACAACTGCTCGGCAGAGCTGGCCAAGTGCAAGGTGGCGTCACCGACCTGACGCATTACGCCCTGCACCTTCTTTACGAAATGATTGAACGCGTGCGCCAGTGCGGTGAGTTCGTCCTTACCTTCCGCGTGCAGCCTGCAGGTCAGATCACCTTCGCCGGAGGCGATATCCTCCATGGCGGCCGTGGTGCGCGACAGCGGGCGTAGAATGCTGCGGACAATCAACAACGACAATAGGATGAGGAGGGCTGAGATCGCTCCAAGGCGAAGTACACCCGTCGCTACATTGCTCAGGAACGTCTCGTGTACGTCGCTCACGTAGATACCGGTGCCCACGATCCACCCCCAAGGGACGAACTGTGCCACGTAGGAGACCTTGGGCTCGGGCTTCGTCTGCCCCGGTTTGGGCCATTGGTAGGCGACTGTCCCGCTGCCTTCGCGCCGTGCGGTATCCACGAACTCGCGGAACATGTACTTGCCGGCGGGATCACGCAGATCGGTCACGGACTTGCCATTCAATTCCGGCTTGAACGGGTGCATCACCATCACGCCGTTCATGTCGTTGATCCAGAAATACTCCTGACCGGAGTGGCGCATGGCGGCGATCACCTCCGCCGCACTGCGCCTGGCGTCCGCTGCGGAGAGGACGCCCTGCGTAAAGAGTCCGTGATAGTGCGCGAGTACACCATTCGCCACCTCCACCAGCGCACGTGTTTGCAGTTCTTTTTCCGACATGAGCTGGCTACGGCCCTGCACCAGCGTAAACGCTTGCACGGCGACCAGTCCGAGGACCGCGACCGTGACGAGAACAACGAGCCGAGCCCGAATCGACATATGCTGTAACGCGTTCATAGGGATTCGTTCCGCTGAAATTAGCCCCTCACAACGAAAACATTCTTACGCGCGTGCCTTCAATCCGCACAAGTGCGGACCAAGGAATTAGGGAACCGCCCGAGCACGGCTGCAGACGATCAGCCTGCATAATCGACCCTGTTCTGCGGCCTTGATGTATGGCCGGAACGTCGTAGCAGTGTATCCAGTTCTGCGATGTCCGCCGGGTGCACACTCCGGTAGGCTGCGCGGGCTGAACGCGCGTCCACAAGGTGGCCATCGACATTGCCGGAGTGGAGCCGTACGCCAAAATCATGCGGAATGTCAGTGTGTGGCGTACCGAACACCCGGGCGACGATCAGATCGGCCGTCGCCTCGCTGTAATGGGAACCCTCCCAATACCATTGCATGTGCGTCTCGGTGTCGCCAAGCGCGGGAAGCGCCTCGGTGGTGATGGAGTTATAGCCGCCGAAATCCCAGAGAGGGAATGGGTGTCGCCCGGCGCGCTCTGCCTCCTCCTGGTTCATACGTACCAGTTCGCGCTTGAGCTTGGCGATGGTGTCACCACGGCCCAAGGCTTCCCACAACTCCAGCAGCCGCGCGTGTTCGGGTGAAATAAACAGGCGGAGGTCGATGTTGCGTGCATGCGCAAAACGCAAGGCCTGCCGGAAGGATTCCAAATCCATATTCTCGAGTCGCGACTCCCCCGGTCGGAGATCCACGATGCCTTGCTCGAGACGAAGGAACATCCTGCGCTGACCACCGGCGGAACGGATTCGCACCGGTTTGTTGGCATGGAGGCGGCGGCCCATGTCCTCGACCTCATTCTGGCGGCGCAGCGTTTTTACACTGGAACGCAGTGCATCGCCGGAAAGCAGGCCGGGTATGGCATCCCGAAGATAGCTTGCGGGACTGAAACCCTGCGCCTGTCCTTGTGCATCGACCCGCAGGCGCAGCTCGCTGAAATCCGGATGCGTCTGGTGCACGAACGCGAACAGATCAACGCCCCACAGTACCGTCTCGACTCCACCGCCGGCCACCGCATGTTGGAACAGCCGGAACTGCTCGTAAAAACTCGAACTGGCCAAGGCAAGATTGTAACTGCGCTGGCCGGACCAGGCCGCCTGTTCCGTCGGGATGTGCATGGCGCGCGATGTCCCAAGGATCACCACCTGCGGCCGCACCCGCGCCACATCATAGGGATACGCCACGTACTGGCGCCGGCTCAATTCCGGCTTGTAGGCGTTGATTCCGGTGATCGCCGGCGCCGGGAACAGACCGTATGGATTCATCAGCCAGTTGAAGCCGACGACCAGCAGCAGTGCGCCACCCAGTGTGGTGAGAAACGTGCGTACGTAGCTTTGCATGGATCAGAATTGGAAGTAGAGAAACTCGCTCACTTGCGACAGCCGCAGCACTGAGAACAGTGCTGCGCCGGAGAGCAACATGGCCCAGGCGCGTGTGGGGCGCCAGCGGAGGGTGGTGGATGCCTTGTCGGCGGCGAGCGGGAAGTGATCTGCCATGAGCTCCTGGGTATTGGGTGCGCGCCACACGAGTGTGAGCAACAGGCCCATGATCAGCACATCGCGTCCACCCTTGAAATAATCCGAGTCCGCGAACTGGATGCCCACGCCGGAAAGCCACTGCCCGACGATACCGAACTCCGCCGCGGCGCCGGGCCACGCGAAACCGTTCAGGCCGACAAGACCATGCATCATACGCATGGCTGAATCGAAATCGGCGGCACGGAAAAATACCCACGCCAAGGCTACGCAGAGGAACGTGAGCACACGACCGGTCCAGCCAGCCAAGGCACTGTCACCCGGCCAACCCAGACGCCCGCGCAGAGAGCGCCATGCGTGATTGATGATCAGAAATATCCCGTGCAACGCCCCCCAAGCCACGAATGTCCAGGCCGCGCCGTGCCACAGGCCGCCGAGCACCATGGTGATCAGCAAATTCAGGTAGCGGCGCACCGGCCCTTTGCGGTTGCCACCCAATGGGAAATACAGGTAGTCCCGCAGGAAGCGCGAAAGGGTCATGTGCCAACGCTTCCAGAAGTCGATGATGCTGGTCGCTTTATAGGGCGAAGCGAAGTTAAGCGGGAGTTGGATGCCGAACATGGCGGCCAGCCCGATGGCCATGTCCGAGTAACCGGAGAAGTCGAAATAGAGCTGGAAACTGTAGGCCAAGGTACCCCGCCAAGCCTCGAAAAAGGTCAATGGCGTGCCCCGTGCGACCGCAGCGAAAGCCTCCGATGCATAGGGTGCCAGGTTATCCGCCACCATGACTTTCTTGAACAGGCCAATCGTGAAGATACTCAGCCCCAGCGCGAGGAAACCATGGTTCAGCCGGTAAACATTCGGCTGCGCGAATTGGGGCAGCATCTCGCGGTGATGCACGATCGGCCCGGCGATGAGCTGGGGAAAGAACGCCACGAACAGGCAGTAGTGGAGAAAACTGTACTCACGCGCCTCACCTTTCCAGGCATCCACCAGATAAGCGATCTGCTGGAACGTAAAGAATGAAATGGCGAGGGGCAGTACGATGTGTTCGAGGTGCCAATTCAAGGCGCTTAAATCATTGACGGTGGTGGCGAAGAAATTGGCGTATTTGTAGTACCCCAACAGCGCCAGATTTGCCGTCACGCCAAAGACGAGCAGACCCTTGTGGGGGCGGCACCCGAGCGCCACACCGACGGCGTAGTTGAACAGCATGGAGGCGAGGATTAGCCCCAGGTAGGCGGGGTTCCACCATGCGTAAAAGAACAGCGACGCGCCGACTAACCATGCGATGGCGGCGCGGTGATGACCGATGCCGCCAATGCGCCAGAAAACCAGCAGAGTGACCGGGAGAAAGACAAAGATGAATTCGTATGAATTGAAAAGCACGACCGGATTTGTCCCTAACCGTTTGGTTGCATGGCCGTAGCAGCGGATACTGGCCGTGGCGTCACGAACCGGAACGCGCAAGTGGCGCGCGTTTCCGGTCCCGTGAGCGTGACTCAGTGCCTGAAGTGGCGCATCCCGGTAAATACCATCGCCATGCCGTGTTCATCAGCGGCGGCCATCACCTCTTCGTCGCGCATGGAACCACCCGGCTGGATCACCGCTGTGATGCCGGCAGCCGCCGCGGCATCGATGCCGTCGCGGAATGGGAAGAACGCGTCGGAGGCCATCACCGAACCGCGCACCTCGAGGCCGGCGTGTTCGGCCTTGATGGCAGCGATGCGCGCCGAATTGACGCGGCTCATCTGGCCGGCGCCCACGCCGATGGTCATGTCGGCCTTGGCGTAGACAATGGCGTTGGACTTTACGAACTTGGCGACGCGCCAGGCGAACAGCAGATCGCGCATTTCCTGCTCGGTCGGTGCACGCTTGGTGACCACCTTGAGTTCGCCGTGAAGACTGAGGTCGGCATCTTGCACCAGTAACCCGCCGTTCACCCGCTTGTAGTCGAGGCGCGCGACAGCGTGTGCCGGCCATTCGCCGCACTCGAGCAGGCGCACGTTTTTCTTGGCAGCGACCACCTCACTGGCGGCGGCGGACACCTTGGGCGCGATGATCACTTCCACGAACTGACGTTCCACGATGGCCTTGGCGGTTTCCGCATCCAGTTCGCCGTTGAAAGCGATGATGCCACCGAAGGCCGATTCGGGATCGGTCTGGTAGGCGCGCTCATAGGCTTCGAGCAGGCTGGCGCCCACGGCGACGCCACAGGGGTTGGCGTGTTTGACGATCACACACGCCGCACCTTCATTGAACTGCTTCACGCATTCGAGGGCGGCATCCGTGTCGGCAATGTTGTTGTACGACAGTTCCTTGCCTTGCAGCTGGCGGGCGGTGGCAATCGAGGCCTCTTTGGCGCCGCGGCTCACGTAGAACGCCGCCTGCTGGTGCGGGTTCTCGCCATAGCGCATGCCTTGAGCCTTCACAAACTGCATGTTGAAGGTACGTGGGAAGCCCTCGGCCTTGCCGTTCTCGACGATGGCGCCCAGGTAGTTGGCGATGGCGCCGTCATAGCGTGCCGTGTGTTCGAAGGTCTTCACGGCCAGATCGAAACGGGTGGCCTCGGAGACGGCGCCGCCGTGGGCACGCATCTCTTCGAGCACACGGGCGTAATCGGTCGCGTCCACCACCACGGTCACCGCCGCATGGTTCTTGGCGGCGGCGCGCAGCATGGTGGGGCCACCGATGTCGATGTTCTCGATGGCGTCCGTGAGGGTGCAATCGGGTTTGGCCACGGTCGCATCGAAGGGGTAAAGATTCACCACCACGAGATCGATGGGCTTGATGCCGTGCGCCGCCATGACGTCATCGTCCTGACCGCGACGGCCGAGCAGGCCGCCGTGCACCTTCGGGTGCAGGGTCTTGACGCGGCCGTCCATCATTTCCGGAAATCCGGTGTAGTCAGACACCTCGACCACCTTCACCCCATTGTCGGCCAGCAGCTTGGCGGTGCCGCCCGTGGAGAGGATCTCGACGCCCATGGCGGCGAGTTCACGGGCAAATTCAAGGACGCCGCTCTTATCCGAGACGCTGATCAGTGCACGCTGGATTTTGTTCATTGCATTTCCTTCTTCTCAAATGCTGTGTTAACGCAGAGAACGCAGAGAACGCGGAGGCGCGGAGGACACGGAGAAAACAGCCGAATTTGCTTTTCCTCCGCGCCCTCCGCGCCTCCGCGACCTCCGCGTTTCAAACCTTGGCCGTGTTTATTGGTCCAGACCGTATTGCTGAAGCTTCTTGCGCAGGGTGCCGCGGTTGATGCCAAGCACTTCCGCGGCACGGGTCTGGTTGCCGCCGGTGTGGGCGAGTACGGTTTCGAGCAACGGCCGCTCCACCTCGCTGAGCAGCAGCGTGTAGAGGTTGCCGGGGGCATGGCCGTCCAGGTCGGCAAAGTAGCGGTCCAGGGCTGCACGCACGTGGCCGTTGAGCCCTATCGGTCCCTTGGTTTTCACGTTGTTCATGCGGCCAACTCCTCCCCTGCGATGATGCGATCAAAAAACTCCCTGACCATGGTCAATTGCTGCGCGGTGGTTTCCACCTGATTCACGGCCTGGCGGAAAATCGCTCCCTGACGCTGTCCCTTGCTGTACCACGAGATATGCTTGCGGGCCACCAGCAGGCCGGTGCGCTCTCCGTAGAACGCGTAGAGATTGTCGAGATGGGCCAGGAGGAGGTCACGGATTTCCGTGACTTCCGGCTCGGGCATCCGGGTTCCTGTTCTCAGATAGTGTTCGATCTCGCGGAAAATCCACGGCCGCCCCTGTGCGGCGCGGCCAATCATGATTCCGTCGGCGCCGCTGGCGTCGAGTACGGCCCGCGCTTTTTCCGGTGTGTTGATGTCGCCGTTGGCGATGACCGGGATGGAAATGCTCTGTTTCACCGCGCGGATGGTGTCGTATTCGGCTTCGCCGCTGTAGCCGTCCGCACGCGTGCGACCGTGAATCGCCAGGCACTGGATGCCGCTCTGTTCGGCGATGCGTGCAACCTTCACGGCGTTGCGGCTGTGGTTGTCCCAGCCGGTGCGGATCTTCAGCGTGACGGGCACGTCGACTGCGCCAACCACCGCCTCGAGGATCCGGGCCACCAGCGCCTCGTCGCGCAGCAGCGCCGAACCCGCCATCACATTGCACACCTTTTTGGCCGGGCAGCCCATGTTGATGTCGATGATCTGCGCCCCATTGGCCACGTTGTAGCGGGCGGCATCGGCCATCTTTACCGGGTCCGCACCCATGATCTGTACGGAACGCGGTTCGGGCTCACCTTCGTGATCGGCGCGGCGCTTGGTTTTTTCGCTGCCGTAGAGCAACGAGTTGGACGAGACCATCTCGGACACGGCGAGACCCGCCCCCATGGCGCGACACAGCAGCCGGAACGGGCGATCGGTCACGCCAGCCATGGGCGCGAGCACCAGATTGTTCTTGAGCTCGTACGGGCCGATGCGCATCGGGAGGGAGTCACTGCCAATCGGGGACCGGGAATGATAATGCAGAGTGCCCCGCGCTCAAAATCCAATTGGCGCCCGGCCTGCTGTGCGCCGGCGCGAGTCACCGCACCGGGACAGGAAATTCTTGCGCACTCAACGCTCTGGCGCGCTACATGAAAGTGAATTCGTAGCCGAGGGCACGATCGCCCGGATCGAGGATCTCAAGCACCGCGTGGGCCTCTGCCCCGGCGGCCAGCGAGGTCGTCGGTTGGGCCGGCAGGTATTCGGCGGGGCTGAAGCGTCGGCTGGCGACGGCGCGCTCGGCCGAGTCGAGGAAGGTGACCAGGAGGTCGGGGTAGGGCTGTGGCCGCGCCGAGCGGTTCACGAAGGTCGCATCGAGCAGCAGGGCGCGATCGAACTTCGGGTGGCTCTGTACATTGCGCGAGGTGAGCTCGAACACTGCCAGGTCGCGCCAAGGCGGCAGGTCGCAACGCGCCACCTTGCAAAGCAGCTCCACGCCCGGGCGAAGGGTAGGCTGGGCCGCGAGGGCGGCGCGTTGGTGGTAGGCGTACTGGCCTGCCAGGGTGATGATCAGGAGCAGGTTGAGGAGCGTCCAGCCGATCGTGGATGGCGTGCTGCGCGGTGCGTATGTACCCGTGCCGAAGGTGAGCTCGCCGAGGTCCCTTGTCGTTGGCGTCTGCGTTCGTGCGGCGGCCAGCAGTGCGGTGCGTCCGTCGAATACGGTCTGACAGGCGCCGCAGCGCACCTTGCCGCCTGCGGCAGCCAGCTGTTCCTCGCTCACGCGGAAGGTTGTCCGGCAGCAGGGGCAGCGGGTGTGCATGGGCTCAGCGGCGGCGGCCTTCCAGCCGCACCCAGTCCTCCAGGACTGTGGCCGGGGCCATATCGAACCATTGCTGGTACACCGCGCGCACTTCCTCGGCCTGTTCGCGCAGGATCCCCGAAAGCACCACGTCGCCGCCCGGTTTCACGAGCGCGGCGAAGCGCTCGGCCAGGGCCATGAGCGGGCCGGCCAGGATATTGGCGATGAGCACGTCGGCAGGCTCCCCGGGGGGCTGCTCTGGCGAGGTGGTGACAAGCACCTGGCTCACGGCGTTGCGTTCGGCGTTTTCGCGCGTGGCGAGCAGGGCCTGGGGGTCATTGTCGGTAGCCCATACGGTCGTCGCGCCGAGGCGGGCCGCGGCGATGGCGAGAATGCCCGAGCCGCAACCGTAATCGATGACGCGCTGAGCCGTCGGGGCATGGTTATCGAGCCATTCCAGGCACAGGCGCGTGGTGGCGTGGGTACCGGTGCCGAAGGCCATGCCCGGATCGAGGAGGATGTTCACGGCCTGCGGGTCGGCGGGTGTGTGCCAGCTCGGCACGATCCACAGGCGCTCGCCAAAGCGCATGGGCTGGAAACGGTCCATCCAGGCGCGGTTCCAGTCCTGGTCTTCGAGGCGCTCGATACGGTAAGGCGGCAGCGGTGTGGGCGCGAGCCGGCGGGCGAGCTCGGCGACCACGCCGTCCATGTCGGCCTCGGCGCTGAACAGGCCATTCACGCGTGTGCGGTCCCACAGCGGCGTAGTACCGAGCGCGGGTTCGAAGATGGGCTGGTCGGCAGCGTCGAGCAGCGTCACCGCCTCGGCGCCGGCTTCGGTCAGCAGGTCGGAAAGGGCGTCGCCGTCGGCGGCATTGCATTCCAGCAGGAGTTGGTTCCAGGGCATCGGTAATAGTGGGGATGATTCACCTTAAGACATGACTCTCGCCAAGGCGCAAAGAACGCCAAGATGGTTCCTGCCTTCTTTGCGTCTTCGCGTCGTGGCGAGAGGGCTGCTCGATGTGTGGACGAGCCGGCACCGAAACTGCTTACAACCCGAGTTTCTTGTGCAGATAGTGGATGTTGGTTCCACCGGCTGCGAACGCGGCGTCGTCGATCAACTCCTGGTGCAGCGGGGCATTGGTCTTGATGCCTTCCACGATGACCTCATCGAGCGCCGAGCGCATGCGTGCCATGGCGCTTTCACGCGTCTCGCCCCAGGCGATGAGCTTGCCGATCATGGAGTCGTAGTTGGGCGGCACGGTGTAGCCGTTGTAGATGTGCGAGTCCCAACGGATGCCGGGGCCGCCGGGCACGTGCAGGCCGGTGATCTTGCCGGGCGAAGGCATGAAGGTCTTCGGGTCCTCGGCATTGATGCGACACTCCATCGCATGGCCGCGCAGCTTGATCTGCTCCTGGGTGTAGGAGAGCTTCTCGCCGGCGGCGATGAGGATCTGCTCCTTCACGATGTCCACGCCGGTGATCATCTCGGTAACCGGGTGCTCCACCTGCACGCGGGTGTTCATTTCGATGAAATAGAACTCGCCATTCTCGTACAGGAACTCGAAAGTGCCTGCGCCGCGATAGCCGATTTCACGACAGGCCTGGGCGCAGCGTTCGCCGATGCGGCGGCGCTGTTCCTCGGTGATACCCGGCGCGGGGGCCTCCTCGATGACCTTCTGGTGGCGGCGTTGCATGGAGCAGTCGCGCTCACCCAGGTAGATGGCGTTGCCGTGGGTGTCGGCGAGCACCTGGATCTCCACGTGACGCGGATTTTCCAGGTATTTCTCCATGTACACCGTGCTGTTGCCGAAGGCCGCGCCCGCTTCGCCGCGGGTGAGGCCGACGGCGTTGAGCAGGTGAGCTTCGCTGTGCACCACGCGCATGCCGCGTCCACCACCGCCGCCGGCGGCCTTGATGATGACCGGATAGCCGATCTCTCGGGCGAGGCGCAGGGTCTCGTCATCGTCATCACCAATGGGGCCGTCCGAACCTGGTACGCAGGGCACGTCGGCCTTCTTCATGGCGTCCTTGGCCGACACTTTGTCGCCCATCAGGCGGATGGTATCTGCGCGCGGACCGATGAACACGAACCCGCTCTGTTCCACACGCTCGGCGAAATCGGCGTTCTCCGAAAGAAAGCCGTAGCCCGGGTGGATGGCGACCGCATCGGAGACCTCGGCGGCGCTGATCAGCGCCGGTACATTCAGGTAACTCTGCGCCGAGGGCGCCGGGCCGATGCAGATGGATTCGTCGGCGAGCTTCACATGCTTCAGAGCACGGTCCACGGTGGAGTGGACCGCGACGGTGCGAATACCGAGTTCCTTGCACGCCCGCAGAACGCGCAGGGCGATCTCGCCGCGATTGGCTATGACGACCTTTTCAAACATACGTCTGCCCTTTGCGGCGGGTTATTCGATGATGAACAGCGGTTGGCCGAATTCGATGGGATCACCGTTCTCCGCCATGACAGCCTTGACCACGCCGGCCTTGTCGGCCTCGATCTGATTCATGATCTTCATGGCCTCGATGATGCACAGTGTGTCGCCCACGTTCACACGCTGGCCCACGTCGGTGAACGGCTTGGCGCCCGGCGAAGCGGCGCGATAGAAGGTGCCGACGATGGGCGAGGTGACCTGGTGACCGGTGGCGGCGGGCGCCGCGGCAGGTGCGGCTTCGGCAGGTGCGGCAGCCGGTGCCGGAGCGGCCGTGGGGGCGGGCGCAGCGGCATAAATGGCCTGCGGCACGACCTGACTGGCACGACTGATGCGTACCGATTCCTCGCCTTCCTTGATCTCGATCTCCGCGATGCCGGATTCTTCGAGCAGTTCGATCAATTTCTTGACTTTTCGGATATCCATTTTATTGAGCCTGCCTTGTCAATGTTGGTCCGCGAGCCGCCCGAGGGCGGCCGTGAGTGCGAGTTCGTAGCCGGCGGCGCCAAGGCCGCTGATGACACCTTGTGCAATGTCCGAAAAATACGAGTGCCGCCGGAACGGCTCCCGTGCGTGCACATTGGACAAGTGCACTTCAATGAAAGGGATCGCCACTGCCGACAATGCATCGCGCAGGGCCACGCTGGTGTGGGTGAACGCAGCGGGGTTGATGATGATGAAATCGATCCCTTCGGCGCGTGCCCCATGGACGCGCGCAATCAATTCGTGCTCGGCGTTGCTTTGGAAGGTTTCGAGGGCATGCCCGTGGGCAACAGCCAGCGCCTGCAAGCGCGCATCGATATCGGCCAGCGTGGTGCTGCCGTAGATGCCGGGTTCTCGGGTACCAAGCACATTGAGGTTGGGCCCGTTGAGTACCAACAGTCTGGCCATGAACCTTCCCAGGACGCTTTTATCGGAGATTGTTTCTACTTGTCGGCCGGTTCGTGCCTGTTCCCTGCATATTGCAAGCAGGCGGGCCATGCAAAACGGGCGACATTGTGCCCGAAGGGGCTTTCCATGTCCATATTGCGCCCAAGTTATGCGAACTTGCCCGCATGTTCAGGCAAGAACTGGGCCTTTTCCGTGACCCTGTTCACAATAGGGGCTTGATGGATTCCTCCGCTTCTGCGCGGGAGATCTCGCCGGCGCGGCTATGGATGATGCGGCCGGTGCGGTCGATCACGGCGGTGAAGGGCAGCGCGTCGACCGCGTTGCCGAAGCGCCGCGCCAGGGCGATGCCGGTGTCCTCGGCCAGCAGCAGGGGGTAGTTGATGTCGCTGGCCACGGCAAAGTCGCGGGCGTTGGCGGCGGAGTCCACGGTGACCCCCAGTACGACCAGGCCCTGGTCGGCGTACTCGGCCTGTAGCGCGACCAGCTCCGGGACCTCGCGGCGGCACGGCGGACACCAGGGCGCCCAGAAATTCACCACCCGCACCTGCCCGGCCCAATCGTCCAGGGAGCGTGTCCGGCCCTGCAAGTCGGGCAAGCGAAAATCCGTGGGTGCCTGCGCGATCGGGCGCACGCTGAAGTGGAAGTACCCCGCGGTGGCGCCGCCGGCCAGTGCGGTGAAGGCGAGGAAGATTGCGACGCTTTTTCTCATATCCGGCAATTCATCAGGCGAAAAGGAACGCCTGCGGAATGCAAGCGGCCATAAAGGCAACCATAAAGGCAACCATAAAGGCAAAAAGCATTAACCACGGGGGACACGGGGAACACGGGGGAAACCGTCAATGGTTACGTAGCGGTAGGAGCGGGCTCAGGCCGCGATTGTCGTCGGATGCCGCGCCATCGCGGACTGAGGCCGCTCCCAACACAGAAAAACACGGATTTCCCCCGTGTCCCCCGTGTTAATGCCTTCCCGTCAACGCCGGAACGCCGCCTCCACCTGCGGCCGGAACTGCTCCGGTTTCATGAAGCCGACCACGCGGTAGTTCTTGCGCTCCTCACCCACGGTGTCGAAGAACAGGATGGCCGGCGGACCGATGAGGCCGAAGCGCTTGAGCAGGGCCTGGTCCGCTTCATCGTTGGCGGTGACGTCAGCCTGGAGCAGCACCGCGCCTTGCAGGGCCGCGATGACGTCCGGGTCCGAGAAGGTGTATTTCTCGAACTCCTTGCAGGAGATGCACCAGTCCGCATAGAAGTCCAGCATCACCGGGCGGCCGCCCGCGGCGGCCAGCTCACGGTCCAGGTCGGCGGAGGACTTGATGGTCTTGAATTGCAGGTGCGGCTGCTGCACGGCGCCGCCGGCGAAGCGCAGGTGATCGAGGGGGGCGAGCGGGTCGCGGCCGCCGCTGGCGGTACCGATGAGCAGCAGGGCTCCGTACACCAGCAGCACTACGCCCAGGCCCTTCCACAGCTTCTGCCAACCGCCCTTGCCGGCGATGGGATCGAGGGCGCCCATGTACACGGCGGGCACGATGAACAGCAGCGCCCACAGCACCATCACCACGGTCGCCGGCAGGATGCGCTCCAGCATCCACACGGCCACGGCAAGCATGAGCACGCCAAACACGGCCTTCACCGTGTCCATCCAGCCGCCGGCGCGGGGCAGGAATTTGCCGGCGGACACGCCCACCGCCAGTAACGGTGCGCCCATGCCCAGGCTCAGGGCGAACAGGGCGGCACCGCCCAGCACGGCATCGCCGGTCTGGCCGATATAGATGAGGGCGCCCATGAGCGGCGGCGCCACGCAGGGGCCGACGATGAGGGCGGAGAGCAGGCCCATGACGGCCACGCCGGTGAGATTGCCGCCCTGCTGGCGGTTGGAGATCTCGGTGATGCGGCTCTGCAGGCTTGATGGCAGTTGCAGCTCGAAGAAGCCGAACATGGACAGGGCCAGGGCCACGAACACGGCGGCGAAGGCGCCGAGGATCCAGGGGTTCTGGAAGGTGGCCTGCAGGTTGGCGCCGAACAGGCCGGCGATGACGCCCGCCACCGTATAGGTGAGCGCCATGGCCAGCACGTACACCACGGACAGGGTGAAGGCGCGGCGCGTGGTGATGCTCGCGCCCTGGCCTACGATGATGCTCGACAGGATGGGGATCATCGGGAATACACAAGGCGTGAAGGCGAGCAGCAGGCCGAGGCCGAAGAAGGTCAGCACGGTCATGGCCGTGTTGCCGCTGGCCAGCGAGGCGGCCAGGCTGTCCTGCTCGGAGAGCGGCTCCGTGGTGACGGGCGCCGCGGCTGCGGCCACCGGCGTCGTGCCGCCCACCGCGCCGGCGGGAAGTTCAAAGCTGACGGTCTTCTTCTGCGGCGGATAGCAGATCCCGGCCTCGGCGCAGCCTTGATAGCCGATCACTAGCTTGAGCGGCAGGGCAGCGGCGTGCTCACGCACCACCGGTACACGCACCTCCAGACCATCGTGAAACACCTGGATGCGGCCGAAGAATTCGTCGTCCTTTTCCTCGCCTGCCGGGATCAGCGGCTGACCGAGGGTTACGCCGGCGGCATCCTGCAACTGGAAGCTGAACTTGTCGCGATACAAATAGTGCTTGGGGGCGATCTCCCAGCGCGCCAGGACGGTATTACCGTCGATGGCGTCGGCAGTCATGCGGAAGGCGACCTCCGGATCGAGCACCTCCTCTTCCTGCGCACCGAAGCTCGGCAGCAGATCGGCGAGGGGCGCCGCGCGCATGATCGGCTGGGCCGGCGTGGTGCCGACCTGGGCAGGCAGTTTCAGGGTCACGGTCTGGCGATGGGGTGGGTAGCACACACCCACGTCTGCGCAGCCCTGGGAATGAGCGACCAGGGTCAGCTGGCGCAGCTCGCCGGTGCGCTTGAGCGGGATGTCCACGCGGACCTTGCCGCGGTAGGTCTCGACTTCGCCGAAAAACTCGTCCTGCTTCTTCTTGCCGGCAGGGAATGCGGGTTCGCCGAGGCTCGCGCCGGCGGTCTCGGTGGTGAAGCGCAGCTTGCTGCGATAGAGGTAATAGCCGTCGGCAACCGACCATTCAGCGCGTAGGGTGTCGGCATTCATGGCCTCAGCCGTGAAGCGGAAGGCCTCGTCGGGCGGCAGCAGGTCTTCTTCGGTGGCAAACCCCAGCAGGGGAAGCAGCAATAAAGGCAGGACGCCGAGAATTCTTTTCATTGTTTATGGTCCACGACTGAGTTGATCCATGCGAGATAATCGCCTGATCCCTGCGCGAATGGGACCGCGATGACCTCCGGAAGTTCATACGGGTGCTTGGCCCGGATCGCTGCCTCCACCTGCGGGTAGACATCGCGTCGGGTTTTTACCAGCAGTAGTTGCTCCACATCGGTCACCAGTTCCCCCTTCCACTGGTAGACCGAACGGATCCCCGGCAGGATGTTCACGCAGGCCGCCAGCCGTATCTCGACCAGATGTCGCGCCAGCGTCTCCGCGCTGTCGGAATCGGGGCAGGTGGTGATGACCAGACAGTGATCCATGGCAAACCCTCGCTGGGCACGGGACGAACCGATTTATACTCTACCTTTTGCGGTGAACTGCATGCGAATCCTCCACTGGCTGTTACTCGGCATCCTGGTCGCTCCCATCGTCGAGCTGTACGTACTTATTAAAGTGGGCGCAGCCATCGGTCCTATTCCAACCATCTTGCTGGTGGTATTCACGGCCGTGGCCGGCACGACACTGATGCGCCAGCAGGGCTTCTCCACCTTGCTCCGCGTCCGCGCCGGCATGGCGCGGGGTGAGGTGCCTGCCCAGGAGATGCTGGAGGGTGCCGTCATCCTGGTCAGCGGCCTGCTGTTGCTGTTTCCGGGCTTCATCAGTGATGTGGTGGGTCTGCTCGGGCTGCTCCCGCCCGTGCGCCGCTGGCTGTTGCAGCTGTTCCTGGCCCATGCGGTGGTGCGCGTGCATCCGGCGGGACGGCCGGATGGCCAAGGTCCCCGTGTCATCGAAGGCGAGTATCGGCGCGAGGACGAATGAATGGCGGCCTGAGACTCGGCACGTTCGGGCTCATCCATCCCCCAGGTCTTACCTTCCCTCCTTCCCTTGATTTTCAGCCATCGGGACTTATTATTAGCACTCGCAAAAAGCGAGTGCTAACAGCTGCGCTGCCAGTCCTCCCGGATTCCGGCCGGCGCCCTGCCAAGCACCACGTTCAACCGTCCATTCAATACGTTAGGAGAATCAAGAATGAACATCCGTCCGTTGCATGATCGCGTGATCGTTCGTCGCCTGGAAGAAGAGCGCACCACCGCCGCCGGCATCGTGATCCCCGACACGGCAACCGAAAAGCCCAATCGCGGCAAGGTCATCGCCGTGGGCAAGGGCAAGGCCAACGACCGGGGTGAGGTCCGCCCCATGGAAGTGAAGGTGGGCGACGTGGTGCTTTTCGGCCAGTACGCCGGCTCCAAGGTGAAGATCGATGGCGAAGAGCTGCTGGTCATGAGCGAAGACGACCTGATGGCCGTCCTCGAAGGCTAATCCCCCGCACTTCAACCGAATCGAGAGGAATCGACAACAATGGCTGCCAAAGAAGTGAAGTTTTCCGCCGATGCCCGCCACTCCATGCTGCGCGGCGTCAACGTCCTGGCCAACGCCGTCAAGGTGACCCTGGGCCCCAAGGGCCGTAACGTGGTGCTGGAGAAGTCCTTCGGCGCCCCCACCATCACCAAGGACGGCGTGTCCGTGGCCAAGGAGATCGAACTGGAAGACAAGTTCGAGAACATGGGCGCCCAGATGGTGAAGGAAGTCTCCTCGCAGACCTCCGACGTGGCCGGCGACGGCACCACCACCGCCACCGTGCTGGCCCAGTCCGTCCTCACCGAGGGCATGAAGTCCGTGGCCGCCGGCATGAACCCCATGGACCTGAAGCGCGGCATCGACAAGGCCGTGGCCGCCACGGTGGAAGAGCTGAAGAAGATGTCCAAGCCTTGCACCGATGACAAGGCCATCGCGCAGGTGGGCACCATCTCCGCCAACTCCGACGAGTCCATCGGCCGCATCATCGCCGACGCCATGGACAAGGTAGGCAAGGAAGGCGTCATCACCGTCGAGGAAGGCACCTCCCTGGAGAACAACCTGGACGTGGTCGAGGGCATGCAGTTCGACCGCGGCTACATCTCCCCCTACTTCGTCAACAACCAGCAGAACATGAGCGCCGAGCTGGACGACCCGTTCATCCTGCTGTGCGACAAGAAGATCTCCAACATCCGCGAGATGCTGCCCGTGCTTGAAGGTGTGGCCAAGGCCGGCAAGCCCTTGCTGATTATCGCCGAGGATGTGGAAGGCGAGGCGCTGGCTACGCTGGTGGTCAACACCATCCGCGGCATCGTCAAGGTCGCCGCCGTGAAGGCGCCGGGCTTCGGTGACCGCCGCAAGGCCATGCTGCAGGACATCGCCATCCTCACCGGTGGCCAGGTGATCTCCGAAGAAGTAGGCCTGACCCTCGAGAAGGCCACCTTGAACGATCTCGGCTCCGCCAAGAAGATCCAGGTCACCAAGGAGAACACCACCATCATCGACGGCGCCGGCCAGAAGGCCGACATCGAGGCGCGCGTGAAGCAGATCCGCGCTCAGATCGAAGAGACCACCTCCGACTACGACCGCGAGAAGCTCCAGGAGCGCGTGGCCAAGCTGGCCGGCGGCGTGGCCGTCATCAAGGTCGGTGCCGCTACCGAAGTCGAGATGAAGGAAAAGAAGGCGCGCGTGGAAGACGCCCTGCACGCCACCCGTGCGGCAGTGGAAGAAGGCGTGGTGCCCGGCGGCGGTGTTGCCCTGATCCGCGCTCTGGAGGCGATCAAGTCCCTCAAGGGTGACAACCACGACCAGGACGTGGGCATTGCCATTGCCCGTCGCGCCATGGAAGAGCCCCTGCGTCAGATCGTTGCCAACGCCGGCGACGAACCGTCCGTCATCGTCAACAAGGTGAAGGAAGGCAAGGACGCGTTCGGCTACAACGCCTCCAACGGCGAGTTCGGCGACATGATCGCCATGGGCATCCTGGATCCCACCAAGGTGACCCGCACCGCGCTGCAGAACGCCGCTTCCGTGGCCGGTCTCATGATCACCACCGAGGCCATGGTGGCCGAACTGCCGAAGGAAGATAAGGGCGGCATGCCCGCCGGCATGGGCGGCGGCATGGGCGGCATGGACATGATGTAAGTCCAGCCGGCTTTAGCCCGTCTGAAAGGAAGGCCCCGCCGGCAACGGCGGGGCCTTCTTTTTTTGAGTCAGCAAAATGCAAACAGCATTAACCACGGGGGACACGGGGGACACGGGGGAAAACCGGGGGAAATCACTTGCTGCTGTGGGAGCGGCCTCAGGCCACGATTATGGTTGGCAAAATCCATCGCGGCCTGAGGCCGCTCCCAGTGCGCTCGTGAAGGCGCGCACACAGCACGGTGAAAGTCCGTGTCGGGGTAAGCCAAGACCTCGTAGTCGAAGGTAACTGCGTCGCTGTG
>JAWLGK010000016.1:0-88099 GCA_041685115.1 Gammaproteobacteria bacterium
GATGCGGACAGCCTTCTTGCCCCCTCTCCCTCCGGGAGAGGGCTGGGGAGAGGGGATCAATCCAGATGCGGACAGCCTTCTTGCCCCCTCTCCCTCCGGGAGAGGGCTGGGGAGAGGGGATCAATCCAGATGCGGACAGCCCTTGCCCCCTCTCCCTCCGGGAGAGGGCTGGGGAGAGGGGGATCAATCCAGATGCGGCTATTGGTTTATTGATCCCCTCATCCTGTCCTTCGGCAATTGCTCCAGCATTGCCCTACCTCGCGCATCCATGCGCTCGTCTCCCGGAGGGAGAAGGGACGAATCTGTTAGCGGCTGCCGGTTAATGCGTTTGCCAAGCGTCTGTCTCTGCTGCGCAAGCGACAGCGCCCGGAGGGAGAGGGAGTGTGCGTAAGCTCTGACGTCCCTCCACCGGGAAAGCGACGACATAGCGTTCAGCGCGACAACAGCCGATCGAGCTCGGCCAGCCGCTCGGGCGTGCCCACGTCCACCCAGCCGCCGGTCCACAGCTCGCCGGTCACGTGCCCGTGGGCCATGGCCAGGCGCAACAGTGGCGCGAGCGGAAAGCGGCCCGGGACACAGTCCAGGAACAGCTCGGGGCGGTAGATGCCAATGCCCGCATAGGTCAGGCGCGGTTCGCCGTCGGCGACCACCAGCCCGTCGGTGCCCAACACGAAGTCGCCCTGCGGGTGCTGCGGCGGGTTGCGCACCAGCACCAGATGGGCGAGCCCGGCCGGCGAGCGGCGCAACTGATCGTACGGGTAGTCGGTCCAGACATCGCCATTCACCACCACGAAAGGCCCCGGGCCCAGCAGGGGCAGGGCGCGGTAGATGCCGCCGCCGGTCTCCAGGGCGGTCTCTTCCGGCGAATAGGTGATGTGGGCGCCATAGCGTTCGCCGTCGCCCAGCGCCGCTTCGAGCTTTTCACCCAGGTGCGCATGATTGATGACGATGTCCGTGAAACCGGCGGCCACCACGGCCTCCAGGTGATATTCGATGAGCGCCTTGCCGCCCGCGCGCAACAGGGGCTTGGGGGTCTGGTCGGTGAGCGGCCGCATGCGTTCGCCGCGGCCCGCGGCGAGGATCATTGCCTTCATTCTTTGGTTTCGTTCTGTTCGGCGAACGCGTACTTTAACCGCTTTCGCCGGGCGGGGATGCCAGGTGATGTTTTCTTGATTACAATGCTCAACTAATTGATGAAGCGGATCGACCGCCAGGAGTCCCCATGAAGCTCACCGACGTCGAGATGGAATTGAGCAGCGGCATCGCCGCTTTCGAAGGCAAGCACTTCGCCACCGCCATGCAACTGCTCATGCCGTTGGCCGACGCCGGCGAACCCGAGGCCCAGTACCGCGTGGCCATCATCCAGCAGAACGGCCTGCTCGGTGCCCCGAGCAGCGAAGAGGCGGTCAAGTGGATGCGCGCCGCCGCCGAGCAGGGCCATGCCCTCGCCCAGCACGGCCTGGGCTTCATGTACCTGGAAGGGGAATGCGTGGAAAAGGATGAGGCCCAGGCCGCGCTGTGGTTCCGCCGCGCCGGTGACCAGGGCCTGGCCGGCTCCCTCACCACCCTGGCCATGCTGTATCAGGAAGGCCGCGGGGTGCCCAAGGACGAAGACGAGGCCAAGCGCCTGTTCAAGCAGGCCGGCTTCGATTTCTGATTCCCGCCCGAGTCCGTGAGTGGAGCGGAATCCGGGGTTGCGGCCAGGAAGAAAACGGCCCAACGCAAAGACGCAGAGGGCGCAGAGAACGCAAAGGAATACAGGTCAAACAGCCGTAGGTCACGTTGCGAAGCTACGTGACTCTTCCAACCGTGCATTGTCACGTAGGCGCTGCGCGCCAACGTAACCTACGGCTGGCGGGAGTGAGCTTTTGCCCGCGATTTTGTCGCCGCGTCGTTCGCGAGCGGAAGCTCGCTCCCTCAGGCGGGCCGGGCTATGTAACCTGCATTTTCTTGGCGTTCTCTGCGCCCTCTGCGTCTTTGCGTTGGGCCGTACTCTTCCTGGCCGTGCCGGGCATTCGTCCCACCAGCTCATAGACCGGCTGCGGCTCCCGTTTGCCCTTCACTGTCACCTCCCCCAACGGCCGGCAGGCCAGCGCATGGCGCACCGCCAGATAGGTGCTTTCGCCGATGATGATGTGGGTGCCGAGCTGCTTGTTCATACCCTCCAGGCGCGAGGCCAGGTTCACCGCATCGCCCACCGCCGTGTAGTTGAAGCGAAAGCGCGAGCCCAGGTTGCCGATGAGCGCACGGCCGGTGTTGATGCCGATGCCGATATCCAGCGGCGGCTGGCCCGCCTGCCGGCGGCGTTCGTTGAAGGCATGCAGGCGTTCGAGCATGCCGAGGGCGGCGCGGCAGGCGCGCAACGGGTGATCGGGGAGATCATGCGGGGCGTTGAACACCGCCATGATGGCGTCGCCGATGTATTTGTCGAGCATGCCGCCCTCGATGATGATCGCCTCGGTCAGGGGTGAAAACAGCTCGTTGAGGGTCGCGGCCAGGGTGGCGGCATCCGCCTGTTCGGCCAGGGTGGTGAAGTTGCGGATGTCCGAGAACAGGAAGGTGGCCTCTTTCACCGTGCCGCCGAGGGCCAGCAGCTCGGGCCTGTCCATCAGATCGCTGATCAGCGACGGTGCGATGTAGCTGCCGAAGGCCGCGCGCAGGTAGCGCGCCTGGCGCTCTTGGCCGGCGAACAGCGCCGCCTCACAGGCCAGCGCCGAAACCACCAGGGTGGCCATGGGATAGAAGGCCTCCAGCCAGCCGTGGGCGCGGTAGGCGAGCACCCCGGCGGCGAACAGGGCGACCAGCGCCGCCCCATAGAGCAGCACCCGCGCCGGCGGCGCGCGCAGGGTGCGCACCGCCAGCAGGGGCAGCAGCCCGCAGGCCAGCACCAGCAGCAGCTCGGCCACACGCTGTTCCTGGAGCACGCTGCCGTCCAGGAGATTGGAAACGAAGGTGTAGTGCAGCAACGGCCCGGGCATCTGGCCCATGGGCGTGGAGCGCACGTCGGCCACGCCGGTCTCGGTCACGCCGATGATCACGATGGCGTCGCGCAGCGCCTCCGCGGCCACGCGCCCCTGGAGCAGGTCGACGAAGGAGACGGTGCGATAGCTCTCCACCGGGTAGTAGTTGAGGCGCGCCACGCCGCGCGTACCCGGGTGCAGGCGGCGGCCGGCGATGTCCATGACCGGCTCGGGCGTGCTGCGCACCGCCAGCTGGTCGTCGCTGTACAGCCGCAGCGCCTGGATGGCCAGGGTCGGGAACAGTTCGCCGTGCAGCACGAAGGCGAGCGGATAGGCGCGGAACAGGCCGTCCGGGTCCGGCAGGGTGTTGAGGCTGGCAGCGAGGATCACCGCTTGCTGGACGGCGGGGATGTTCAGTTCCAGCTCCCGTGCCTCCAGGTAGGGCTGCGGCCCCGGTTCCACGTCGGTGAGGGCCGAGGCCATCAGGGCCGCCTGCTGCTCCGCGTCGAGGAGATCGGCCAGGGTGCCGTTCAGGAAGAAACCGCCGACGCTGTTCAGTCCCATGAGCGTTTCGGCGAGCCGCGCGTCGGCGGCGGCATCGGTGGCCTCGGAGAACACCATATCGAGCGCGACCACGCGCGCCTCGGACAACCTGGCGAGCCCCGTCGCCAACTGTGCGCGGTCCCAGGGCCAGCGTCCGAGGGCCTTCACGCTGCGATGATCCACGGCCACCAGCAGTACGCGCGGGTCGGGTGTGCGGGTGTCGAAACGGAAGTAGTGATCGCTCACCAGCGCTGCCGGTCCGGCGAGCAGCGCGGGGCGTGCCACGGTGAGCGCAATACCGGACAGCGTGGCGAGCAGCGCGATGACCAGCAGGCGCAGCCGCAGCCTGCGCTCAGGGCTCATTCACGTCGAGGCTGCGTTTTGCGAAGCCTTCCATGCGTTCGATGTCGCGCTGCGCCTCGGCGCTCGCCGCGGCCTGCACGACCCTGGCGCCGCTGATGGCGAGGGCCTGGCCCGCATCGAGGGTGATGGACTTCACGTAGCCGACGAACTCCTCGCGCTGCTGGCGACGGTAGGCCTCGAACTCGGCGTGCTCGCGCCGGCGGTAGGCCTCGAACTCCGAGAGCGCCGCGGCGCGATAGTGCTCGAACTCGCCCGCCAGGCTCGCCACCTCCACGCGCCCGCGCTGCAACACCACGGCCAGTTCAGCAGCCGCGTCCTGCACCAGAAATTGCGTGCCCTTCACGCCGATGACCGACAGGCGCGTGTCCACCGAATATCCCTGCGCCTTGCCGCGCTGCTGGATGGTGAAGAGCGCCTTGCCCTGCTCGAGACGCGCGTTGGCGTCGCTGGCGAAACGCACCGTGGTCTGCGGGTCCATGACCACGTTGCCGCCGCCGGTGAGCGTGATCACCGCCTGCCCGGCGAAGGTGAACACCGCATCGCCCGCGCACAGCATAGTCGTGGTGTCCTGCGGATCGAGGCGCCGCGGATTGCCCTGTTTCTGGATCTTGACGATGCCTTCGTGGGCCGCGAGGCGCGCGATCTCCGGCGGACACTCGGCCCGCGCGCCGGCCGCCAGTAATGTCGTCATGACAAAGGCAAACAGCTTCGATGCGCGTTTCATGGTCCCTTCCTCACAGCGAGCCGTACTTGGGCATGCGCTCGCGGACCTTCTGCACGTAGTGGCGGGTCTCCTCGTAGGGCAGATTGCCCACCAGGTGTTTGAACACCTGTTCGGAGGACATGGCGTTGATCCGCGCAAGCGCACGGGCCTGCCAGTCGGCGCGGCTGCCCATGGAGGTGCGGTAGGTACCGGCAAACGCGCGCATGACGTTGCCGGCGCCCGTGTTGTAGGCGGCAATGGCGCACCACAGGCGCGCCTCCGGGTTCTGCACGCCGGCGAGGTATACCGACAGCAGGCGATCGAGATAGGCCGAACCCAGTTCGATGTTGTTCTTCGGGTTGTACAGGTAGCTGTCGGAAACCACGCGGTCCTGGTTGTGCAGATGGCGGTAGGCGTCACGCGCGCCGGAGGTGGGCACCAGCTGCATGAGGCCGAAGGCCGGGACCGTGGAACGGGCGGTGGGATTGAAGGCGCTCTCGGTCTCCATCACCGCGAAGATCAGCCTGGGATCGAGCTTCTGGCGCGTGGCGTAGGTGCGCACCAGGGCCTCGAACTTTGCCGCGCGCACACGGATGTGGTTGGGAACGAGGGGAAACTCGGCGCTCGCCACCACGCGCTTTTGGCCATCATCGCCCAACTGGGTGCGCTGGCTGACGCCCGCGCTCACCACCTGGCGCGCGAAGGCGGCGGCGTTCGCGCCGGTCACCGGACGGCCGTCGGCAGACTGCAGCAGATCGGCGAGCACCGCCTCGCCCTGGCGCTTGGCGGCCTCGGGCGCCGCGGCGATGTCCTGGATGGAACGGGTGTCAGGTGCATCGGTGACCACTTGCTGCACCAGTGTGCCAAGGCGCTTGGCCACGCCGGCCGCATCGGCGGCCTGCTCCGGCGACAAGGCGATCTCCACCTTGGCGACGCCCTTCTCGAAATCGATGGTGCGCCGTTCGCTCATGCCCGCGCCGTATTCGACCAGGCGCTTGCGCTCGGGCAGCGCGGCATCCTGCTCGCCCCATACGGCGGCGGCCTTGCGGCGGTAGTTTTCAAACGCCTCGAGGATCTCCTTGCGGTAGGCCTCGAACTCGTCGGTGGTGCGGGTCTCGTAGGCCTGGCGCTCCTGCATCTGCTGGCGCTGGAAGGCCTCGAAATCATCGGCAGCAGAAGCAGCGAAGGTGACCAGCAGCAGGGGTGCAGCGCGCAGTAGCGGGCTCATGAACAGGTCCTTGTAGGCACGGTTGGATGGGCGTGGACTGCACATAGGCCCGCGCCCATGGGGATGTGCAAATCGGGTGGCCGGGCAGGCCCGGCCACCCCAACGGCTTACGGCTGGGCGGTGGCCTGCTCCAGGCGTTCCTGGGCCTTGTAGGCCTTGAACTCCTCGTACATCACTTCCTTGGACTGCGAGTCCAGCTTGGCGTCGGCCTGTGCGAGCAGCGCGTCGAACAGCTCCTTGGTCAGCTTGGGATCCAGGCCGACCATGGCGCAGATGTTTTTCTTGTCTTCGATCATCACGTAATCAACCTTGATGGCGCGCGAACCCTGCAGCTTGGTATCAGCGACCTGGCGCGACACGGATTCGAAGGTACGGCCGGTGACGGTGCCCGCCTCGGACTTGACCTTGCGCGAGTAGGTCTCGTCCATGGCCTTCACGCGCACTTCCAGCTGCTTGGCCAGGGCGGCGCGGCCAAGGGCCACCACTTCCGCCTTGTCCAGGCTGAAGTCGCCGGTGGTGAGCACGCACTCGGTGGCGGCGATGCCGCCCTCGATGGTCGGGTTCATCACCCAATCAGGCAAAGAGGCGGTGTCTTCTTTTACGTTGCCACCCATGCAGCCGGTCAACATGAGGGCGGAGGCCAGCGCGCCGGCCAGGATCTTTTTCGACATGTTATTACTCCTGCTCGTTTGTAGGTTCTACTTCCTGGGTACAACTAACACAAAAACCTTTCCCGCGTCGTCAAGATACATGGCGAGCACGCGGGCGTACAAAGAAACGTCCACTTCGTTACTAACCGCATTCACGCGATAACGGGACTGCCCGCTACGGGCACTGAGGTCATGGGCCTCGACCGCTACGTCGACCGCCTTGGCGAGTTCTGCGACGGCCCGTTGCACGGCCAGTTCCACCTGATCGGACACCAGGTTCGAGGCGGTGCGCCCGGCCATGCCGACCGCCGACGGGCCGAGTTCTTCGGGCGGCCCGGTCACCCACCCCGCCCCGTCCGGCGTGGGGTGGTAGGCGAGGTCCGGCGAGACCATCCACAACAGCAGGCTGTCTCCCCAGAAGCGCACTTCCCGCACGTACAAGCGGATGTCCTGTGGCACGGTGTCGCTCGCTTCCACCTGCATGTCCTGGGCGCGCAGGCGCACGCTGCCGAGGTGGTGGCCCGCGGAGAAATACCGCTCGCCGCCATGCACCCGCACGCCGAAGCTGTAACGCAACAGTTGCAGGGCGTTTTCCTGGGCCAGGTTGAACTGGCGCGGCAGGGTCGCCGCCCGATGGCTGATGCCGACCACGCCTACCGCCCCCGGCTGCACCGGATTGCAGACCCATGCCGGTTCACAGCGGGCCGGATCGGCCCGCGGCAGCTCACAACGGGTGGCCGGCGCCTCGCCGGAAGGCGTGTGGTAGGCGTACTGGAACAGGTAGCCCGCGGCCTGGTAGGGAGCGGTCAGCCGCAGCGTGTGTCCGCTGACCACCCATTCGTTGACGGCCGACTTGCCTTGCGCCGTCAGCTCGGCCGCAGGGACATCCAGGCCGAGGTAATTGACCAGACCGCCGAGCGCACGCTCACGGGCCAATTGCAGCGGTTGCTCGGCAGTGAAGCCGACGGTGCGGCTCACACCGATGTGGCCGATGATGGAATCGGTGGACGGCTGAAGCAGCCAGCAGGGGGCATCGGTGAAGGCCGCATCGGCGGCCACCAGCCCAGGAAAGGCGCCGCAGGAAAACACCAAGACCGTGACGAGGCGTGTCGTCCGAGCGGTAGGGTTCCGGGAGCGCATCATGGCGATATCGCGGCGTGAACAGGCGCCCCGGCCGCGGGACGGCCGGGGCGGCGCGGATTTCAGCGGGTGAAATTCACTATCTTCTCGAACATGCCGATCGTGAACGCCAGCTTGACGGTGTCGCCCAGACGGATCTTATCGGCGGCCTCCTTGTCGTCCACCACGATCCAGGCGAACTGGGGACCGAGCTGGTCGGAGATCACGCCTGTAGCAACGTTGTATTCCTCAACGGATTGCTCGCCGGTCAGGGGATTCTTGGAAGCGGTCTTCTGCACGAACACCACGTCGCCCTTGGGGGCCGCGCCCTGCCTGGAACCGAGCGTCACCTTGAACACGCTCTTGTCCTTGCTGTTGCGACGCTCCAGCACGTAGCCGTGGGGCGCGAAATAGTTCTGCAGCACGTCGCGGGACTTCTCCACCGACGAAACGGCGGCTTCACGCAACAGGCTTTCCTGCTCGGCCGCCGGGAAGTCGCAGTAGCTGCTACGGGTCTCACGGGTGTTGGACCGGGTGCTCTCCACGTCGATGGTCTTCACCAGTTGCAGCGAGGGCACCTGGTAGATCTTCACGTTGCCGGCGACGGTGGCGCTGAAGCTGCAGGTCGCGGCGATTTGATAGTAATTGCCCTTCTTATCCCGGCCCGAGCGCGCTTCCGTGAAGTCGGTGGCGGTATTCGCCTTGGTGATGTTGCCGGTGATGACGAAATCGGAGACCTCAGGGCCCTTGTAACCACGCGAGCCCTTCATTTCGGCGAGGGCGATTTCGTCACCCAGCTTGCCGGCAATGCTGCGATCCACCAGTTCCACGCCGGTCTTGCCCAGCAGCCCTTCGATGGCGTTGGCGACGGTGAGGCCCACCTCGGCGCTCTTGGCCATTTTGATGTGAGCGTCCTTGGCGCCGAGCACCACCACCTTCATGGGCTTACCGGCCAGTTCGGCCTTTGTCGGCATGATGTCAGCTTCTTTGAGCTGGGCAGGATTGTATTCCGCCAGTTTCACTTGATGACCCGCACAACCGGAAAGCAGGGCAACAGCCAAGAAGGGGAGCATCCGCTTTTTCATTTTTGATCTCCTGATAGTCAACGCAAACGAACAGCAAAAAAAACATCAATGAAAAACAAAAGTTATTTGAGGCCGATCTCGCTGAGCAGTTGCTCACGATCCATGTCGGCCAACGACAGCGCGGCGCTGCGCAGGGCCGCGTCATAACTGGTGACCGAACTGCCGCTCAGCTGGTAGGACTGCCGCTTCAGGACCGTCCCATCGTTCTCCCTGGTGGCGACCTTGAGCTGGACTTCCACGTTCTTTGAGCCGAACAACTCGCGCTGGTTGACGCGCCCAGAGAGTTCGATCACACCATCCGCGCCGCCCGGGCCGGTGGTCGCGATATCCGCCTCGGCGAGCAAGCGCTCGAATTCCTCTGCGACCGGCTGCAATTCGCCACTGGCCTTGACGTGCACCTTGAGCGCACCCATCAACTTGGTGGCGCGGTCCGAAATGCCGCGGTATTCGTTCAAGGCGGCGGTGGCTTCGAAATCCGGGTCGGCCGATTGCAGCACCAGCGCGAGGGCCACGGCCTCGTCGATCTGAGGAAGCAGGGCGCGGTAACCGAGCGCCCGCTTGAGCGGAGAACCGCTGTCGGCGTCCTTCGCGGCGCTGCGCAACCCGGCATTGGTCTGATCGAGCTTGAGCTGCGTGTTGCGGATGAAGGACTGACGCTTCATCTGCACCAGCGTGTAAAACCCGCCTTTGTGCGGCACCGACTCGGTGGTGCGGTAGTCGTACAGCTGGATGTCGCGGATGCGGGTCTGCACGTTTTCGTTGAAGTAACGTGACACCTGCCGATCGCGGGAGGTCGCCCGGCTTTCAGACTGGCTGCTGATGCTCGTGCTGAGTTTGCCCGCGATGTTTTTCAGGGCATCTTTTTCGGCACGCTCGAGGTTGGAGCCCTCGCCGACGCCCCAGATGTACATCATGGTGTCCGCGGGCGGGGTGGTCACCCAGTCGGGAAGCGCAGTGGCGAGGGAAGGAACGGACAACAGCAGCGACAACAACAGGGATTTCCGTAGCAGGCTCATCGGGTACTCACTTCTTCCTTGTTCTCGCGGAATGTGACCGGGTTCACTAAAAGTCGGGCGATGTTATCACCTCGTCTGTGAGTTGGGTACGGCGAAACTCAAGTGCCGGTCCGCCTCTGCACGGGGTTAGGAAATTCCCTGAACTGGGCGCGTTTAGAGGCCGCTTGCGCCGCGGAGTGAAGAGGTCAACACACACCGTGTTTTCTGGTCATCCCGGCAACGGGGATTTCCGTCAGCCGGGGAAATATTCCGTTACCGTGGCCGATGTCATACCGTCACCCCGGCGAAGCCACAACTGCGCCGGTCACCGTAACGGGGCCCACGCGCTCCCCGGCTGGATGTTGTTACAATGCGCTGAATTCAGTGGGGGGACCAATGAAAACAACGACATCCATTCTGATCCTGGCCCTTGCGGCGCTGCTCGCCGGATGCGGCGCGCCCAAGATGGGCATGTACCGCGGCGGCCCGTCGCACGCGGGCGTGTATGAGGCCGCCGGCGTGCCGCAGCTCCAGGCCGTGCACTGGAAGTTCGCCACCGGCAGTCCCATCAACACCTCGCCCACGGTGTTCAACGGCGTGGCCTACGTAGGCAATCAGGAAGGCTACGTGTTCGCGGTCGCCGCCGAAGATGGCCGCGAACGCTGGCGCTTCAAGACCGGCAACGCGGTGGGCGGCGCGCCCGTGGTCACCGAGACCCACGCCTACGTCAGCAGTCAGGACGGCCACCTCTATGCCCTCGATGTACACACCGGGCAACCCGTGTGGGACTACACGGCAGGCGCGGCGCTCACCACCGCGCCGGTGTTGGTGAACGGGCGTCTCTATGTGGGCGCCACCGATGGACACCTGCACGCCGTGGACACGGCCACCGGCCGCGCGCTCTGGCGCGTGCGCGTGGGCGGCACCATCTACGCCTCACCCGCGGTGCACGGGGATCGGGTGGTGTTCGGCGCCGACGACGGTTATCTGTATGCGCTGCGCACCGATGACGGCCAGGAGCGCTGGCGCTTCCGCACCCGTAACGCGGTGCAGGCCGCGCCGGCCCTGACCGAAACGGTCGCGCTGGTGGGCAGCCGTGATCACACGCTGTATGCCGTTGACATGCAGACCGGGCAGACCGTGTGGCGGCGCCAGTTCAACGGCCCCATGCAGAGCGCACCCGCGCTAGTGGACAACCTGGTGATCTTCGGCAGCAACGACGGTTATGTGTACGCGGCGGACCTGGCTTCGGGGGCACAGCGCTGGAAATTCCGTACCCGCGACTGGGTCGCCGCCGGCCCGGCGGTGGCGGATGACCTGGTCTACGTGGGCAGCTACGACCGCCATGTGTACGCGCTGAACCTGCGCGACGGCACGGCGCGCTGGAACTTCCGCACCGATGGCGCCGTGGCGGCCGCGCCGGTGGTCGATGGCAAGTTGGTGTATTTCGGCAGCATGGACGGGCACCTGTACGCGGTGAAGTGACGCGTTGCGTCCCCGGCCGAGAAAACGGGCGTCAGTGACGCCCGTTTTTTTTGGCTGGGGGAGTGAAGACCGTGAGGGTCCAGCGCGCGATCTTGCGGCCCGGTTCGCGAAAAAGCGGCCGGCGCCGCGCGATGCTGTTGCCTCTCCCGGACGTCGTCCTGCTCCGCCGGAAAGCCCCGGCCCACGCGGCGGCATGGACCCCGGCCTCCGCCGCCTCCGCCGATATGACGGCGCGACGCCCTCCTGTCCGAGATCCCTGCCACGGCGCGGCACAACGGCGACGGAACCTCCCCATGCGACGGGTGTTCAAAGCAGAGGCTTAGCGGAGGAAGGGCATGGCGGCCGGGCAGACCCGATCAGAAACCAGCACCGACCCGATGACGCTGTGGCGGGATTTCAACCAAACCCTCGCCGCGTGCGCCAAACAGGTTGACGCATTCCACCTTACCTTGCAGGCGGCGCAAAAACTCGGTGCCGTGAAGGGAGCGATCTGCATGGCCGATCCGGCCCTGCAGGGCAAGCTGGTGGTGCGTCTCAGCCTGGGCTTCGAAGGTGCTAGCAACAAGGTCCTCGCCGCGAGCGCCCCGGGACGCACCGCCGCGCTCGAGGCCTTCGCGCGTGACCAAATGCTGGTGGTGCCCGACTATGCGGCGTCGGACTATTCCCCCACCGCGCTCGAGGCCCATCATGGTGTCACCGGCGCCGTCTACCTGCCCATCCGTACCCGCCGCAAGGGCGTGCAGGGCGTGCTGCTTGCCGTGTCTGCGCCTGGCAAGAGTTTCGCCACCGCTACCCTGGCGCTGCTCGAACACATGGCCTCCGCCCTGGGCACGAGCCTGGAGCGTCTGACAGGCAGTAAGCCCTTCGTGCTGGCCAGCCCCACCGAGCCCGCCGAGCTCCCCGCCGGCCTGTTCGAGGCCTTCCGCCAATGCCTGAACACCGACGACATCGAGACGCTCTCTGCGGCCACACTGGAGCAGTGCCGCCGCTTCACGGGCAGCGATCTTGGCTTCGTGGGCTACGTGGACCCGGCCACCGGCTACCTCAATTGCCCGACCATGACCCGCGACATCTTTGCCCAGTGCAAGGTGGCCGGCAAGACCGTGGTATTCGAGAAGGCGGGCGGGCTGGGCGGCTGGGTGCTGGACCAGAAGGCGCCGCTCATCGCCAATGACCCGCCTGCCCACCCGGCCAGCGTGGGCACGCCGCCCGGCCATCTGCCCATCCGCCGGTTCATGGGCGTGCCGTGTTTCTCGCAGGCGCGCGTCATGGGGATGATCGCCCTGGCCAACAAGGACAGCGACTATACGGGCCACGACCTGCGCATCGTCAGCACCTTTGCGGACATCTACGCGGCGGCCGTGGCACGCTTTCTTTCCGAGCATGAACTCACCGCCTCACGCAACCGGCTCGCCTCGCTCTACGACACCGCGCCGTGCGGCTATCAGACGCTCGCTCCCGACGGTCTGGTCATCGAGGCCAACGACACGGCCCTGCGCATGCTCGCCCGGCCACGCGAGGAGGTGATCGGCCGGCTCAACATCACCGACCTGCTCACCACCACCGGCCAGGCCCTGCTGGCCGAACAAATCAGGGCGCTCGACGCCCACGAGGCGGTCGCACCGGTGGAACTGCATCTGCGGCGCACCGACGGCGTGCGCCTGCCGGTGCTTCATTCCGTCAGCGCCGCACGCGACGAGCGCGGCTTCGTGCAGCAGGTCCGCTGCACGCTGGTGGATATCAGCCTGCGCAAGGCGCTGCGGGAGACGCGTGATTACCTGGAAACGCTGTTCAAGCATTCCGCCTCCCCTATCATCGTCTGGGATTCGCAGCTGGCGATCACCCGCTTCAACCAGGGCATCGAGCAGCTGACGGGCTATCGCAGCGACGAGGTGATGGGACAACCCCTCGCCGTACTGTTCCCCGAAGCGGAGCGCGACGTTCTCATGGAGCGCGTCGGCCAACTCCGTGCCGGCGGACGCTTCGAATCAGCCGAGCTGCCGATCCGCACCCGCAGCGGGGAACGCAAGACCGTGTTGTGGAATTCTTCGAACCTCTATGCGGAAACCGGTGAGTTGCTCGCCACCGTGATGCAGGGGGTCGACATCACCGAACGCAAGAACTACGAACTCGCCTTGCGCAAGACCAACCGCGCCCTCAAGACCCTCAGCCACGGCAACGAGATCCTGGTGCACGCCACCAGTGAAATGGAGTTATTGCAGGGTGTGTGCGACATCCTCGTGCAGGTGGGTGGCTATCGCCTCGCGTGGATCGGCTTTGCCGAGCATGACGCAGGCAAATCCGTGCGCATCATGGCGCGCGCCGGTGACGGCGCGGATTGCGTGGATCCGATCACCGTCACCTGGGACGACAGCCCAAGCGGCTGCGGTCCCGACGGCATGGCCATCCGCAGCGGCAAGCCGCAGGTGGTTCAGGACATCCTCAACGATCCGCGTTTTCATCCGTGGCGCGCCCCGGCGCTGGAGCACGGCTATGCCTCCAACGCGGTGTTTCCCTTGAAGCACCAGGAGCGGATCATCGGCATTCTGGCGCTCTACGGCGGGCAGTCGCGGGATTTCGATGCGGACGAAATGCGCCTGCTTGAAGAACTCGCCAACGACGTGGCCTTCGGCATCGTGACCCTGCGCACCCATCAGGAGCACGCGGCACTGGAACGCGAGCGCGAGCACTACCTGCAACGCCTGCGCGAAACCATGGAGGCCACCGTGCAGGCCGTCGCCGCCACCATCGAGAAACGCGATCCCTACACGGCCGGACATCAGCAGCGAGTTGCGCGCCTGGCGGTGGCCATCGCCGCGCGCATGGGCTTGTCGTCGCAGCAGATCGAGGGTGTGCATTTCGGCGGGCTCATTCACGACATCGGCAAGATCTCCGTGCCGGCCGAGATCCTCAGCAAGCCCGGCACGCTCGGCGCATTGGAATTCCAGCTCATCAAGGCCCACGCCGAGGCCGGTCAGGAGATCCTCAAAGGTGTGAAGTTCCCCTGGCCCATCATCGACATGGTGGCCCAGCACCACGAGCGCATGGACGGCTCCGGCTACCCGCTCGGCCTCGCCGGCGAAGCCATCCGGCTGGAGGCGCGCATCATCGGCGTCGCCGATGTGGTCGAGGCCATGTCTTCTTTCCGCCCCTACCGCCCGGCGCTCGGCATGGACAGTGCCATGGCCGAGATCACCGAACGGTCCGGCACCCTCTACGATGCCGACGTGGTCGCCGCCTGCCTGCACGTGCTGCACAGCGGGTTCCGTTTCGACGAGCCGTAAAGACATTCAACGCAGAGAACACAGAGCAGAAAGGTTTACACGTGGCAGTGATGCTGCGTGGATACTCCGCGAGAAAGACACGGATATTCGTCTGTGTTTTCTGCGTCTCTGCGCCTCTGTGATGGTGTGTTGCCTTTTCCTCAGCCACGCGCCCGCCACCACGCCGTGAACGCATCCGCAGCGAGCGGCGGGGCGAAGTGGAAACCCTGCATCGCATCGCACCCGCAGACCTCCAGGCTCGCCACGTCCCCGTCGTTTTCGACGCCTTCCGCCACGATGCGCATGCCCAGGCGCCTGGCCAGGCCAATGATGGTGTCCGGTGCCGCACGGGCGTCCGGGTCGCGCGCGAAGCCCTGGACCAGCGACTTGTCCAGTTTGAGAGTGTCGATGGGAAGCTGCCGGAGCCAATTGAGACTGGCGTAGCCGCCGCCGAACCGGCCCACGGCGATGCTGAGCCCCGCGGCCTTCATCTCGCGCAGCGCCGCCATGCCCGCCTCGACATCACCGAGCAGGTCGTCTTCGGTGAACTCCGCCTCCAGGGCCCCGGGCTCGGTACAGGCACGCTCCAGCACCTCGCGGGCGTATCGCGGCCAGTCCGCTCCACGCAGCTGTCCCGGCGACACGTTCACCGCCACACGCAGCGGCGGCAGGCCCGCCAACATCCAGGTGCGTTGCTGGTGACACGCCTCCTCCAGCACCCACTGGCCGATGGGTGCGATGAGGCCGGTTTCCTCCGCGAGGGACAGGAATTCCGCCGGCGCCAGCAGGCGGCCGTCGCAAGACCAGCGCAGCAGTGCCTCCACGCCCGTCACTTCGTGATTGTGTGCGCGGATCTGCGGTTGGTAGTGCAGCTCGAATTCCCTGCGCTCGACCGCACGGCGCAGGCGGTTCTCCAGCGACAGGCGTTCGCGCACGCGCTGGTTCACTTCCTCGGCACAGAACTGCACGTTGCCGTGCCCACGCCTCTTGGCCAGACGCAAGGCAGCGGCCGCGCTCTCGACGAGCTGTTCGGCCGTTTCCCCGTCGCCGGGCCACAAGGCGATGCCCACGCTGGCCGTGAGGCGGATCTCGGTGCCATCGAGCAGGAAGGCCTCGGCCAGCGACGCCATGAGCTTCGCCGCCACGCGCGCCGCGCCGTCGGGTGTCACAAGCGTGGGCAGCAGCACCAGGAAATCGTCGGCGCCAGACCGGCTAACCGTGTCGTCCTGGCGCACGGCGCGACGCAACCGGTCAGCCACCTCGACCAACAGCCGGTCGCCGAGGGCAAGTCCCAGGGCGTCGTTGATGTTGCCGAAGCGGTCCAGGTCCACGCACAGCACCGCGAACACCGTGCCCGTGCGGCGCGCATGGGTGATGGCGCTGGCCACGCGGTCGTTGAACAGGGCGCGGCTGGGCAGCCCGGTGAGGGCGTCGTGGTAGGCCAGGTGACGGGCGCGTTCCTCCGCCTGCCGGCGCCCGCTGATGTCGCTGGCGACGATGACGTAGTGGCGCGGCAGCCCCGTGTCGTTGGTCACCGCCGAGAGGGTGAAGGCCATGGGGAAGGTCGTGCCGTCCTTGCGCCGCCCGATCACCTCGCCGCGCCAACGCCCCACACGCCGCAGCGCCTCCCACAAAGGTGAATGCCGCCCATCGGCGGCGCCCTCCTCCAACACCTCGGGGACGCGGCCGAGGAGTTCGTCGGGCGCGAAGCCGGTCATCCGCGTGTAGGCCGGATTGGCTACAAGGGTGCGCCGCTGCGCGTCCGTGACCAGCACGGCCTCGTCGCTGACCTCGGCCACGGTCGCCCACAAGCGACTCTGCTCCTCGGCATGCCGTCGCGCGGTGACGTCCGAGAGCACGCCCGCTACGCGCAGGGGTTTGCCTTCCGGCCCGCGACGCACCACGCGGCCGCGCGCGAGCCCCCAGATCACGCGCCCGTCGCCGCAGTTCACCCGTGCCTCGGCCCGGAACAGCGGCGTGTCGCCGCGCAAGTGCTTTTCCAGGGCCGCACGTACCTCCGGCAGATCATCGGGATGGACGTATTGCTCCCAGACGCGGAAATCGCTGCCGAGCAGCTCCCGCGAACAGCCGAGCAGTGACGCCAGGCGATCGGAGTAGAAGGTCGCGCCCTCCTCCAGGTCGACGTCCCAGTAGCCGTCATCGGTGCCAGCCAGGACCAACTGCAGGCGCTCTTCGCTGCGCCGCAAGGCGTCGATCGCCGTAAGCCGTTCCGTGACGTCGTCCATCAGCACCACGATCTCGTCGGTGGGCAGGCGATAGACGTAGGATTCGCGCCAGCGCAGGGTCTCACCCTGGTGGTAATGGGGCGGGATGCGCTGCGGCTTGCCGGATGCCCACACGGCCGCCGCTACCGGGGCCAGACAGTGCGGCGCCCAGGGAAACACCGCCTCCACTTCCATGCCCTCGACATGCGCCCGGGATAGCCCTTCCATGCGTTCCGCCGCACCGTTCACGGCCTTGATGCGGAATTCACCCGCGTGGTTCGCCAGCACGAGCACGGCGCTCGCCATGTTTTCGAAAATGGCCTCGAACCGCATTTCGTTCACCCACACCTCACGCTCGATGGCGCGGCGCCGCTCTTCGTGGGCAATATTCTCCAGGGCGTAGCCGAGGTCCCCGGCCATTTCCTCGAACATCTCGATCATCTCCGGGTCGAAAGCCCCGCGCGCATGCGCATGGATGACGAGCACGGGGCCGACCTCACCCCGCACCCGCAGCCGGAACACTGCGAGGCTGCCGTGGCGCCCGCGCGTATTCGGCGCGTCACGCCCGTGGTCCGGCGCGTCGGCCGTTATGTCGTTGGAGTACGCCGACTCGCCGTTCGATACGCCCCGTGCGATCAGGGCGGCAGCGATCCTCAGTACCTCGGGCGGCGGCGACCCGTTGTCGCCTTCGCCGTGGAAGGCCACCACCTCCATCTGCGCGCGCTCGTCGCCCGGTCGCGCCACCCAGGCGGCATCGAAACCCGCCGTCTGCACGGCGATGCGACAGGCCTGCATGAGGAGGTCGTAGCGGTCGCGTCGATGGACGATGGCCGTGTTGGTCTGCACCAGCATCGCGTACAGCCGGTTAAGGCGCCGGATGTGCTCCTCGGACTGCTTCCGCTCGCTGACGTCACGCGTCACTTCCTGGTAATAACGGCGGCCCTGCGAATCGATGACACGCGCACTGACTTCCACGGGAAACAGGCTGCCGTCGCTGCGCCGGTGCACGGTCTCGAAACGCGCTGCCGCGCCTGCCGCGAGTTGCTCCAGTGTGGCGGCGACCTTGTCACGCTCGGCGGGTGCCTGCAGATCGGCGATGGACATGCGCAGGAGATCGGCCCGGCTGTAGCCGTAGGCTTCCGCCGCCTTGTCGTTGCACTCACAGATCCGGCCCTCCTCGTCCGCCAGCACGATGATGTCGTTGGCGTAGCGGGCCAGGTAATCGAAGTGCTGGGCCAGGGCACACCGGTCCGCCTCGGCGCGCCACTCCCGTGCCGATTGCTCTGCCGCGACGCGTCGGCGCCAGGCCCACAGGGCCGTGCCCGTGGCCGCGAACAACGCCAGGCTGAACAACAGGACGCCACCGGCGAAGCGCAACACCAGGGCCGTGTTCTCGCGCTTGTGCACCTTGGCGATGATGGTCCAGGGCGTGTCAGGAATGGGTGCGGCTACCGCCAAGGACATGGCCCCGGTGTAATCGAGACCTCGCAGCCGTCCACGTGCCGTACGTGCCTGGGTGGCAATCCGCTCAGGGGCATCCTCGCCCACGCCGGATGCACCCTCCGCGAATCGCCGTTCGGAGAGATACAGCAAGCGCCCAGGCTGGAGGTCCACCAGCAGCACCTCCGCGGTGTCACCGAGCATGGGCCAACCGGACAGGCGCGGGGAGATGTCCAGCGCCGGGAGCAGCTGGAAGCCGAGCGCACCGACGAAGCGCGCACCGTCGTACACCGGCGCGAGCATGACGAGACGCGCATCCGGCTCACCGTCAGAACCTGTAAAGACGACATCGTGGAAGCCTACATGCGCGCTGCGACGCACGGCCTCGGTGGCGCCAGGCAGCCGTTCGGCACCGCGCACCGCCTCACCGAATTCCATGCGCGGCACACCGGCGGCATCGACGATGAACACGTTTCCATAGTGGGGCCGCGCCAGCAGCGTGTTCACCTCATGCTCGAAGGCTGCCCACGCCCTGCCCGACTCTGCGCCAGGTACGGCCAACCGCTCTGCGATGGCCCGCACATGCCGCGGGGCGTCGGCGAGACGCCGGGCCTCCGTCGCGCGCTCCTCACGCCACACCACCCCATCGGCCACTTCGGCCGCCACCACCGTCTCCAGCATGGTCCATTGGTGGTCGGTTACCACGTCACGCGTGTAGGCGTAGCTGAGGTAGGCCAGCGCCGTCACCAACAGCGCCACGCCGGTGATCAGCAGCAGTTTTTCGGTGTGTGCACCTCCGCCGCGCCGCATGCCCTATTTGCTCCGCGAGGATGGTTCCACACAGTGTAGAAGTAGGCTGGCATCGCAGAAATGTGTAGGTGGGGGCCTGCGGTCACGCTCACCATCCTGCGTCGCCGTTCAGTCGGTGCGTGTGCGTTCCACCGCATCGACACGGCGCCGCCACCAGCGCATGAATTCGTCGGCCGCAAGCGGCGGCGCGAAGAAATATCCCTGCAATTCGTCGCATTGGCTCTCGCGCAGAAGGTCGATTTCCCCTTGCTTCTCCACGCCCTCAGCGATGGTTCGCAGGCCCAGGCTCTTGCCCAGGGAGATGATCGCCTCGGTGATCGCCCGATCGATTGGGTCCTTCTCCATGTCGCGCACGAACGACTGATCCACCTTCAGCCGGTCGATGCGGAACCGGCGCAGGTAACTCAGGCTGGAGTAGCCGGTCCCGAAGTCGTCGATGGCCAGGGTAATGCCCATTTCCTTCAGCGCCTGCAGGATCCGCATGCTCGCCTCGGCATCCTCCATGATCATGCTCTCGGTGAGTTCCATCTCCAGGAGCTTAGGGCTGGCGCAACTGCCCGTGACGATGCGCTCAAGGACTGCGAGCAGTTCCTTGCGGTGAAATTGTGCCGCCGAGATGTTCACGGCCATGGTAACCGGCGGCAAGCCCTCGCTCAGCCACTGACGTTGCTGACAACACGCCTCCTCCAGCACCCAGTCGCCGATGGGCAGGATCAGCCCTGATTCCTCGGCCACGGGAATGAACTCGTCCGGCCTCACCAGCCGGTCGCCCCATTTCCATCGCAGCAGCGCCTCGATGCCTATCAGGTCGTTTTTCCAGATGTCCACCTGCGGTTGGTAATGGAGGATGAAATCACCGTGATCGATGGCGGCCTTGAGCGCGCTTTCCATGGAAATGCGCCGCAACGCACGCAGGTTGAGTTCCCGGACGAAGAACTGGAAGTTGTTGCGTCCGCGCTCCTTGGCAAAGTACATGGCCGCATCCGCGTTGCGGATCAACGTTTCACTGTCGGTGCCGTCATCCGGGCAGATGGCGATGCCGACGCTGGCGGTCACATGCACCTGGCTGCTGTTTAGGGTGAACGGCTGGGCGATCACGTCGAGGACCTTCTGCGCCACCTGGCCTGCGTCGGACGCATCTTCGAGTTCGGTGACCAGCAGGATGAATTCGTCACCACCCTGGCGGCTTACGGTGTCATCCACGCGCACGCAGGTGCGCAGGCGCTGGGCAGCAATCTTCAGCAATTCGTCGCCCATGTGGTGACCGAGCGAGTCATTGATGTTCTTGAAGCGGTCGATGTCGACGAACAACACGCCGACCCGGGTCCCGGTGCGTTGGGCATGGGCCAGGGCCTGCTCGATACGGTCTTCGAGTAGCGCCCGGTTCGGCAGACCGGTAAGCACATCGTGATGGGCGAGGAAGCGGATGCGAGCCTCGGTGGCCTTGCGCTCGCTGATATCGACGCAGATTGCGATGTAGTTCTGCAGCGCACCCCGCGGGTCGCGCGTGGCAGTGATGGAGATATACATCGGAAACACCTCGCCGTTCTTGCGGCGGTCCTGGATCTCCCCCTGCCAGCGCCCGGTATCGTTGATCGAGGCCCACATGTTCTGGTAGAAAGCCCGGCTCTGTTCGCCCGAGCTGAACATGCGTGGATTGCGCCCCCTCATCTCCTCGAGGGTGTAGCCGGTGATCGCGCTGAAGGCGGCATTCGCCGAAACGATGCGCGCTTCGTCGTCGGTAATGAAGATGCCTTCCTGGGTACTCTCGAACACCGTGGCCCAGAGCCGCAACTGGTTTTCTTCACGCTTGCGCTCGGAGATGTCGCGATGGGTGCCGGTCATGCGCAGCGCGGCGCCGTCCTTGGCGCGGCGCACGACCGTGCCACGGGCCTGCACCCAGACCACGCTGCCGTCCCGGTGCAGCATACGGTGCTCCGAGGCGTACTGGGGGGTCTTACCGGCCAGATGCGCTGTCAGCGCCTGCTCCACCTCGTCCATGTCATCCGGATGCACGAGGGCAATCCAGGCCTCGGACAAGTGCGCAAGATCCTGGACGCTGTAGCCGAACATCTCGGCAAAACGCCGACTGAAGTAGTAATCGTTGGTCTCGTAATCGATATCCCAGTAACCGTCGTTCACACCCTGGAGCACCAGGGCGAGGCGCTCCTCGCTGGCGCGCAGCCGCAGTTCCGCCGCCTTGCGCTGGGTGATGTCATCGTAAACGATCACCACGAACTGGCCCGGCAGCGCATACACATACAGGTTGCGCCACTGGACCTGCCCGTTTCTTCTGAAGTTGATCTCCAGGGACTCCGGCTTGCCGGTCAGCCACACCCTTTGCACCGCGTCGGCCAGGCCTGTGTCGCGAAACTCGGGCTCTGTCGCGCTCAAACGATGGCCAATCGCGACCTCACGCGGAACCTGCTCGATGCGCGAAAAAGCCAGGTTGACGTCGCGTACGATGAAGTCCGCGCCACTCTCGATGGGCTCATAGACGACCATGCCGGAACTCATGTTCTCGATGAGTTGCCGATAGCGGTATTCGCTCGCGCGGGTCTGCGTCTCTGCACGGGCGCGCAATGCCTCACGCTGGAAGTTGTCCAGGGCGAAGGAGATGTCCCGCGCCATCTGGCGCAACAGCGCCAGGGTCTGTTCGTCGAAATAATCACGTTCAGTGGCGTAAACGGAGAGCACGCCGATGAGACGCATGTTTTCCCGGATAGGCAGCGATGCGGCGGAGCGTATCCCGCCGAGGCGCGCCAGATCGCGCCATTCGTCGGTGCGGGGGTCCGCTGCGAAATCGTTGCTCACGCACACATCCCCGGACGCGAAGGCGCACGTGGACACACCGAGCTGCGCGATGTGCTTGCTCTCGGTGGGCAGCCGCAAGGCGGTGAAGAACTCCGGGTGTTCACCGGCATGGGCCGTCGCCAGCAATTCGCCCGTTTGTCCGTCGTGCAACGCTATCCATGCGTCGACGAATTTCCCGTGTTCCACGGCAATGCGGCATATCTCCTGGAACAGGGTCTGCCGATCACGCACCCGTACGATGGCCTCGTTGGTCTGCGCCAGGGTGGCGTAGAGATGATTGAGCCGCTGCAGTGCCCGTTGCGCCCGCTTGCGCTCGCTGATGTCGCGCGCCACCACCTGGTAGAACGGCGTACCGTCGATGTCGATGACCCGAGAACTCGACTCGATGGGGATAATGCGGCCATCCCTGGACTGGTGCATCACCTCGTAGATGCGGGCCTTTTCCGCGCGCAGCAGCGCCCATTCGTGATCAAAGGAGGATTGTTCCGTCGGCGCACGCAGCTGTTTGATGGTCATGCCCAGCAATGCATCGCGCGAGTAGCCGTACAGCTCCACCGCCCGATCGTTGACTTCCAGGATGCGGCCGCGCTCGTCCGCGAGCAGGATGATGTCGTTGGCGTACTTGGCCAGATAGTCGAAATGCCGCGCAAGTGCGGCGCGATCACGGGCGGCCTCGAGCCGGAAGCGTGCCCTTTCGGAGCGCCACCACATGTAGATGAGCCAGGCCGCTGCGGCAATCACGAGCACCGTCACGGCGACGATCCACAAGGCCAGTTCGCGGATTGGCGCAAAGACCTCGCGCTGATCGATCTTGATCAGCAGCCGCCACGGGGTGTTTTCGATGGCGCTCGCCATGGCCAGCACGGGGCGACCGCGGTAGTCGGTCCCCGCAAGCGGGCCCTGGGTGTCCAGTGCAGCGGCGGCCACCCGCGCCCGGTCGCGGGGCATCAGCGTGCCGGCGCGGATATCGCGACCTGCGGTCAGAAAATGCACGCCGCCCGGCGCGGTCTGTACGAGCAGCACCTCGCCGGAGGATTCGGGCACGGGCCAGGAGAACAGCACAGGCTCGGCGAAGTACGCGGGGTCCAGCTGCACGCCGATGACGCCGCTGGGCGCATCGGCGCGAGGCCCTGCGATGACGCTCAGCAGATGTAAGCGTACCTGGTTGTCCGCGGTCAGGACGTGCACCAGCTGAGGCGCCCCGGTGACCAGTGCCGCGCGCACCAGCAGGCGGAAATCGTCGGGCAGGCGCGGGGCCATGCCCACGTGAAAGCGCACGTCGGCTGCCGGGTCCACCACATAAAGGCTGTCGTAGCGGTCGATGGCGACCAGGGGCATGAAGCTCTCGCGCAGGTGTTGCCCGGCCGCTGTGTTGCCCGCAAGGACCTTGTGCAGGCTGTCGTTGACGGCCGGATTCCGGGCGAGGACGGAAAGCTCGCTAATGCGGTCGCGGCGCCAGGCCTCGATCTGCCGCAGCTTGGCGGTCGTGAGACCGGAAAGATAGTTGTTTGCCGCACGGTGCAGGCGCTGGCGTTCGAACTCGAACACCGCATAGCCGAGCGCGAGGATGGTCAGCACCACGGCAAGGAACAGCAGCGCCAGGGCGCGCCCCCGGGTCGGCGGGCGCAGTCTGCGCCGCGGCGCGCTCTGACTCACGCTCGCGCTTGCTCTCATGCTATGCGCCCTGACAGGGCGTCCCCTGTGTCGCTCAGGCGAGCGGTCACGGCAGACGGCCGTGGCTGCAACACGTGACGGAGCCCGTGCGGGCCCCGTCATACCGACCCGGCATGAGGCCGAACGCAGCGCCGGCCGGAGTTGTTTTTTTACTCGAGCGCGCGCCGGCTAGCGTCGGGCGACGCGATAGACCCATAACAGCAGGACGGCGCCGAGCACGGCGATGCCGAAACTCGACAGATTGAAGCCCGTGACGCCGCCGAAGCCCAGCGCCGAACCGATGAAACCGCCCAGCAGGGCACCGAGGACGCCGATCACAATGGTGACGAAGAAGCCGCCCGGGTCGCGCCCCGGCATCAGCAGCTTTGCGACGACACCCGCGATGAGACCGAACAGGATCCAAGCGAAAATTCCCATGATCCGTACCTCGTTTCGGACACTCTGCAACAAGCATAGGCCGTTCGCGCCATGCGCAAGGCCCACCATCACGGGCGGCGGGATCCGACTAGTCTCAGGTTGATGCAAATGCCCAAATCAATGAGGGAGACCATGCGTCCGTTCTTTGGATCAGCGCCGCCGGAAGGCGCCTCGGAGGAAGTACTGGCCAGTCACCCAAGCTGGCGCCGCCGCACCCGTGGTTACCGGCGCAAGCAGCGCCTGGTGCGCGATCTGTGGATCGTCTCGGGCCTGATGATGCTCGGCGCCCCGCTGGGCGGTATGCTCGCACTGGCCCTCGGCACCCTGTTGCTGGGCTTCGTCATCCTCGACGAGACGCCCTGAGCCGCCGTGGCGTCGGCACTGCCATGCGCCAGCGGCACCAGCCTCCCGACTCTCCGTCACCCCGGCGGAGGCCGGGGTCCATTCCGTCTCCCCTCTTCGTCACCCCGGCAAAAGCCGGGGTGCATGCCCAGGACGTGAAGATGGATTCCGGCTTGCGCGGAATGACGGATCCTGTTGCCGCCACAAATTGGTTTCCGGGCTGCGCGGGAATGGCTCGGTCGATGCAGCCGGTTTTTCCCGTGCCCGCCGATCTCGGCGGTTGGCGCTTTTTTCCGGTGAACGGTTGACGCGCGCGTCGATTTCCGCAAGAATGCGCAGCCCTTGCGGACCACGCGCCGCAAGGTCTCGGAGCGGTAGTTCAGTCGGTTAGAATACCGGCCTGTCACGCCGGGGGTCGCGGGTTCGAGTCCCGTCCGCTCCGCCATCTCCTCGTTGAATTACGGCGCCCTGCGGGGCGCCGTTTTCATTCCATTCCAAAGCCAGCTCGAACTCTCGCCAAGGCGCCAACACCGCCAAGCTTGCAAGGCGAGCTGGGAATTTCCGTTCTTCTTGAATCCTTGGCGTTCTCGGCGTCTCGGCGCGGGCCCATGTGTTCCGCGGCCGGGAAGAGCTGTCTCAGGGCCGTTGCGCGAAGTAGCGTGCCAGATAATCGTCGAAGGACAGCTGATCCGCGGCCTCCATTTCCCGCTGCGTGGCCAGGGATTTTTCCCTCAGCTCGGCCAGTTGCCCCGCGAGCACCGGCGCGGGGGCGAGCCCTTGGAAATAGCGGCGGTGCGCCAGGGACATGCGCCGCGCGAAACCGTGGAAGCTTTCATTGCGCTCGCGCATCTCCCGCAGCATGCGCGCCGACGGCGTGCGTTCCGGATCAGCGATCGCGGCCTGCTGCGCGGCCAGCGCCCGCGTGTAGGGCCGGCCCGGCACGCCGCTATCGAGCACCTCGGCAATGGGCGCGAGTCCGTCGCAGATGGCGCCGGCCCAGGCCTTCAGCGTGATGGCCTCACCGTTGCGCATCAAAGTGAGCCCCGGCTCGCGGCCGCGATGGGCCACGGCCATCTCGTTGTTGTCCACTTCAGAACGCTCCCACGGATGGATGCGCGGGCTGTCCTCGAACAAACACCACACCATCAGTGCGTGCATGAAACGCATCTGCGCCTCGTTGATGCCGAGCGGCTCATAGGCATTGACGTCCAGCGATCGCAGCTCGATGTAGCGCACACCGCGGCGCTTGAGGGCGAGCGAGGGCTTTTCATTGTCCTCCAGCAGCTGTTTCGGCCGCACGGTGGTGTAGTACTCGTTTTCGATTTGCAGGATGTTGGCGTTCAGCTGCCGGTATTCGCCATCGACCTTCACACCGATCTTTTCGTAACCGGGGTACGGGGTATTGATGGCGGTGGTGAGGGTCTCCACGTACTCAGCGAGATTGTCGTAGCATGGCCGTACGCCGATCTCGTGCTCGCGGTTGTTCTGGTAGCCGATATCACCCATGCGCAAAGAGGTGGCATGGGGGCCGTAGTAGGTGCTTTCATCGAAGCTCTCCAACGACCCAGGCTGGCCCGCCAGGAAACTCTTGCATACCGCCGGTGAAGCACCGAACAGGTACGGAATCAGCCAGCCCACCCGTTGCAGGTTGCGGATGAGCCCGAAGTAGCGATCGGAGATGAAGTCCTGGCGTGCGCGCCGGTCACCTTCCATGTCCTGCAGGGCATCCCAGAACCCCTCTGCAAACGAGAAATTGAAATGCACGCCGGAAATGGCCTGCATCATGCGCCCGTAGCGGTGCGCAAGACCTTGCCGGTAGACGTGTTTCATCCGCCCTGCGTTGGAATGGCCGTACTGCGCGATGGGCACACCGTCCTCGCCGTTGACCACGCACGGCATGCTGGTCGCCCACAGGTACTCGTCGTCGATGTGCGCGTAGACGAAGCGGTGCAATTCGCGAAGGAATGCCAATACCGCATCCATGTCGCCGAGGGGCGGCGTGATGAGTTCGAGCAGGGCCTCGGAAAAATCCGTGGTGATGTAGGGGTGGGTCAGTGCCGAGCCGAGCGCCGTTGGATGGGGTGTCAGCGCTAGGCTGCCCTCGGGGTTCACGCGCAGGCTTTCCTTCTCGACGCCGCACTGAAAAACCTGAAGCAGGCCGCCGTGGCCAGCCGACAAAAAGCGCTGCAGGCGCGGGTGAAAAGGCTTGTGCAAAGGAGGGAATTCCCGAGTAAAGTGCGCGGTTGCAGTCGCAGGACCTTACCGTGTCGGCCGGGTATCCTGCAACACCCACGATGCTGCGTCCGCGCCCTGCAAGTATAGCTGTGGTCCTACGGCAGCGGCTGGTAGAGCAGGAGCCAGCCACCCCATACAGCAATGGCGAGCGACAACGTCAGGAGGAAGAGCGCGGCAATCTCACGCCCGTGACTCGCACCGCCCCGTAGCGCCTGCATGTCGCGGCCATAGGCCTGCTCGCCGCGGGCACCGAGTTCACCCAGGTGCTCCCAGGCGGCCTGCAACGGCGCGGGTATCTCCTTGTCTGCCCAGGCGGCGGCCTCGCCGGTGATTTGCGATGGCAGCAACACCCCCTCGGGCTGGCCCTTGGGAAAGCTCACCCCCTCTTCGAACAGCACGATCCCACGGACCGCCACACCCGGTGCGTGGAACTTCACCGCGGCTACGCGTTCCGCGTTGGCCGCGAGGGGATTCGGGAAGCGCACGGTGCGCCGGCCCACCACGCGCGCCCAGCTGTCGGTCTTGTCGGCGCCGAACACGATGCCATGCCCACGCTGCATGGACAGGACGAGGATCTCGCGGTCGGTAAGCACCAGCCAGTCCATGAACGCCACGCCGTCGAGGCCGTTCTCCACCGAAACGTTGCGCATGACGGCCCTGCCGAGGCTCGTGACACAGGCACGTATGCGCGCCGCCTGGCGGCATCGTTGGAACCAGGGGCGCAACAGCCACAGGCTCAGGGCGAGCAGCACAACCGGAATGGCCCACACCAGCTGCGCCTCGAAGAGAGCGTGCTGCAACTGGCTTGTGACGTTCTGAATGAAGGCGTGATAGTCGGTCATGGCATCCGCCCTCGGAGGAGGCACGGACAAACGATGGGCGGGTGCACAAAACTAATACGCCAGCCTCGCGGGTGCAACTCTTGACTTCCCGCGTTTCGTGCAGCCAGTCACACACTTGACGCGCGTCCGGACGGCACATTACTTATCCATAGAGTGACACGTCCTGCCGCTCCCGGAGGCTCCATGAGAACGCCGGACTTTGCCTGCACTGCGCCCGACCGGCTCGAAGAGCGCGATTTGCGCTTCCTCATCGAAAACATGCCGCAGGGCGGCGGCAGTTACGAGGAGATTGCGCGCCTGCTGGAGACCATGCCCAGCACCATCGAATCCATGCTCACCAGTGATTACGTGTATGCACTGATCCGCGATCGCCGCAATCTGTTGCTCAGCATCTCGCCGTTTTTGCTGTTCGGTGTGCTGTTGCGCCGCAGCCTGGATGTACCGCGCTCCCCGGTGGAGCGGCGCGTCATCAACTATCTCGCCAACCTCCTTGCCCTGTTCGTGCGCGCCGAGCGCGTGTACCGCGTGGAAGCTGATGCCGATCCACGGGCCTACGTGGTGGAACTGCTACAGGGCCTTGGCGAGGCGGAGCCGCGGCGCCAGTTCGTCACCTATGCACATATCGGCAATTACGCGTTGTGGCTCACCGGCCTGCAGGCGGTGTGGCTGGAACACCGCCACCGCTACGGCCGGCGCCCGGTGGATGCGCGTTACTACGAATCCCAGGGTCGCGCCTATTTCGATCGGGCCGCGCACCATTCGTTGGCGAGGGAATTCGGGCTCGATGACGTGTTCCTGCGCCTGGCGATGATGTTCGATCACTACCGCGCCGGGCTGGAACGCATGCGCCGCGACGAGATGCTGTAGGCGCCGACCCCATCGGCGAAGGCCGAGCGGCACAACAAAAACGCAGAGGCACAGAGGGCACAGACTCAACAAGGGCATCTTGTTCTGAGGGCGAGAAATTATCTGTCTCGTGGTCACCTCATTTCCAGGAAAGCCAGAAGCTTGCGTCCCTTCTCACTCCGGGAGACGACTGCATGGATGCAGGAGGTAGGCAATGCATGAAGCGAATTGCCGAAGGACAGGATAAGGGGATCAAGAAGCCAACAGCTGTACCTGAATGGATCCCCTCTCCCCAACCCTCTCCCGGAGGGAGAGGGGGTAAGAAGGCTGGTGCCACGGCAATAGAGTGACTAAGAGACGGCCGGGAGAGGAGCGTTCCGTGAGGGGGCCTGTGCAAACATGACCAGTTTCTCCCGAAAGGAGCGGGGCGCTCAGGCCACCCAGAAATTCTGCGGAGGAGCCCCCCTTTTGTGTTCTCTGCGTCTCTGCGTTGGGCTGTTGCGCGCGCTCAGACCGCGAAGCGCGATACCACGCTGCGCAAAGCCTGGGCCAGTTCGTGCAGTTCCTGCGCGCCGGACGCGATGTCCCGCGCGCCGGCGGCGGTGCCTTCGCTGGCGCCATGGATGTTGGCGATGTTGTGGTTCATCTCGTCGGTCACGGCGTGCTGCTCCTCCGCCGCAGTGGCGATCTGTGCGTTCATCTCGGTGATGGACGAAACGGCGCGCGTGATGCCTACCAGGCGCTCGCCGGCACGCGCCGCCTGGGCGACGTTCTCGTCGGTGCGCTCCCGGCCATGCTCCATCATGCTCACGGCGTGCCGTGCGCCGTCCTGCAGGCGTTCGATCATGCCCTGGATCTCGCCTGTGGCCTCCTGGGTGCGTTGCGCCAACGTGCGCACCTCGTCGGCCACCACGGCGAAACCGCGGCCCTGTTCACCGGCGCGGGCCGCCTCGATGGCGGCGTTGAGGGCGAGCAGGTTGGTCTGGTCGGCGATACCGCGAATCACGTTCAGGATGCTGCCGATGCGTTCACTCTCGGCCTCCAGCGCGGTGATGGCCTCGGAGGCCTTGGCCACATCGTCGGCCAGGGCATGGATGCTGGCGATCACCTGTTCCACCACCTCGCGGCCGAGGCGCGCTTCGTTTTCCGCCTCCTGCGCCGAGCCCGCCGCCGCGGCGGCGCTGCGCGCCACTTCCTGCGAGGTGGCCGACATCTCGTTCATGGCCGTGGCGATCTGATCCACCTCCGCCTGCTGGCGATCCAGTGCTGCACTGGCCTCGCTCGCCACGCCGGACATCTGTTCCACCGCCGCGGACAACTGCGCCGCCGAGCCCGTGACCTGACCGAGGATGGCTCGCAGATGCTCCTTCATGGTGTTCACACCGGCACAGATGCTGCCGATTTCGTCGTCGGACACCACCACTAACGCATCGCCCTTCAGGTCGCCATCGGCGACCCGGCGCAATTCGCGTTCCACGCGCGGCAGTTGGAGCATGGCGGTCAACAACATGCGCCCGGACACGGCGAACACCACGAGCGAGAAAATCATGGCGCCAAACATCACTGGCCGTGCCTGCTTCATGCGTGCCCGCTGGGTAGCGAGCAGATCGTCGGAACGGCCCTTGGCATCGGCCACCAGTGCATCCACGTCGTCGGTGATCTGCGCGGCCACGGTATCGAATTCGCCCATCATGGCGTTGCCCGCATCGGTGCCACTGGTCACATAGGCCTCGGCCATGCGACGCCCGGTGGCGTAATAGGCATCGAAGTGTGGCGTGAGGGTGCGGTAACGGGCCGCGTGTTCTGGATCGAGGCGGATCAGCGCGGCGACGGTTTCATGGAATATGCCGGCGTAGCGTTCGGCCTGGGCAAAACCATCGTCCAGGCCGTCACGGCCGCGCGTAGCGCTGATGTCCGTGAGCCATTGCTGGACCTGCACCGTGGCGAGTTTGATACGGTGGGTATGTTCGATGAGCGGGAAATCCAGTTCAGCCAGTCGTGTATTGGCCTCGTCAACGGCGCGGGAGGTGTCCAGGATCAACCAGAACGTGAGCACCACCGCGCCAGCAAAGAGTCCACCGGCAATGAAAAACTTCCTTGTCAGACTTTGTTTCGCCATTTACCGCGCCTCGTTTTCCTAACAAGTTGGTACGCGAAAGACTACTTCGCAAATATTACCTACGGATGTATCACACAAGAGATAGCTTGCTGGTGTCGATGTCAGGTTCCGTCATGTGTTCGGACTCGACCAGTTGTACGCCGGGCTCCGCCAGGCTCATGGCGGAGGTGTCCACCTGGAGGTCGGGCGTGCCCAAGTGTTCGACCAGCACCACGCCCGGTTGCGCCATGGACATGCCGCTCAGGTCCACGGCCAGCGGCGGCGTCTCCACCGGCGGCACCAGCACCACGCCGGGTGGGTCCATGTGCAGATGGCTGGTGTCGATACGAGGTGCTTCGACCCGTTCGGGCGCGACCAGTACCACACCGGGTGGGTCGATGGTGGCGTCCAGTCCCTTAGGCGCCTGGGGCGCCGGTGCGGCGGGTGCCGGCGACACGGCGCGCGGTGCAGAAGGATTCGCAGAGGGTGTCGAAAGTTCGGTGGCCGCCGCGGATTCCATGTGCACGATGGCGCCGGCCTCGCGCAGGGCCTTCTGGTACTTCAGGGCGGTGGCCTCATCGAGGCCCTTCTTGATGACGAAGCGCTTGCCGGAGAACAGGGGTTCGATCTTCGCCGGCTCGGTCTTGAACAGGGCCGCGAGGTTGCGCCTGACCTGGGCCTGGTCACTGCCGGGCACGATCACGCCGGTGAACACGATGTCGTATGTCTGGCTCATGCACCCTCCCTAGCCGCCGATGAAAGCACGCCCGGACGCTCCTGCCAAGCCAGGCCTTAGCCTAGGGGTGATGTCGTGGTGCAAACGCGCACTGGTTCACAGGTAGGCCATGCGGCCGTCGTGTCCAGGCATGGTGCACCGAATGTCACGTAGCTTCGCAACGTTACCTACGCAAGAGCGACGCCGTAGGTCACGTTGGCGCGCAGCGCCTACGTGAGAGTCGGGGCAGGAAGACGTCACGTAGCTTCGCAACGTGACGCAAGAGCAATGCCCGTAGGGCACGTTGGCGCGCAGCGCCTACGTGACAGGCGCGGCCACGCAGATGCCCTCCGCGCCTCGCCCTTCAAGACTCTCCCCACAGCGCATCGCGCAGCCCGGAGCTACGCTCGACGCGCCGTTGCACGGCGCGCGCGAACAGGGCGCGGGTGCCCCACAGTTCCACGCCTTCGCGGGCACGGGTGAGGCCGGTGTAGACCAGCTCGCGGCTCAGCACCGGGGCGTCCACGTCCGGCAACAGCACCACGCAATGGGCGAACTCGGAGCCCTGGCTCTTGTGCACGGTCATGGCGAACACGGTCTCGTGGGCGGGCAGGCGGTGCAGCAGGACGCGGCGCAGCTGCCCGTCGGGCATGACAAAGAATGCACGCAGCCGGCCGCCGGCCTGGGGGTCGGGCAGGACCATGCCGATGTCGCCGTTGAACAGGCCAAGGGCATAGTCGTTACGGGTGATGAGCAGCGGACGGCCGGCGTAGTGGCGCACCGCGGCGGGCAGTAGCCCGGCGCGGCGCAGGGCGGCCTCCGCCACCGCGTTCACCTGCCGCACGCCGAACGGCCCTTCGCGCAGGGCGCACAAAAAGCGGAAGCGGCTGAACAGGGCCAGCGCCTGTTGCGGGTCCGTGGTTTCCAGGCAGGCGCGATAACCTGCCACGGCGGCGGCCGCCACTGCGGCGTTCACATCCGCCTCGCCTACCTCGCGCCAGCGTGTGTCGTCGCCGGCATCGGCGCAGACCTCCAGCGCCGCCGCGGCATCGCCGCGGTTCACGGCGCGCGCCAGCCGGCCGATGCCGCTGTCGCTGCCGAAGCGGTAACTGCGCGTAAGCACGGCCAGGCTGTCGGCCATGGCGGGCACACGCTCGGCCACGGCCGGCGCACGGTCACCCCCGGCCATCGCCGGGACGCGTTCATCCAGCGCGGCGAGCTGTGCGGCCATCTCCGAGGAATAGGGCGTCTCCTCGCCGCGGTTGCACAGGTCGCCCAGCACGCTGCCCGCCTCCACCGAGGAGAGCTGATCGCGATCGCCGAGCAGGATCAGCCGCGCCTCGGGCGGCAGCGCGTCGAGCAGGCGCGCCATGAGCGAGACGTCCACCATGGAGGCCTCGTCCACCACCAGCACGTCCAGATGCAGCGGATTGCCCGCGTGGTGGCGAAAGCCGGTCTCGCCCGGGATGGCCCGCAGCAGGCGATGCACGGTGCCCGCCTCCTCCGGGATGGCGTCGCGCACCTGCGCGTCGCAGGCGAGGGTCTGCTTGGCCTGCTTGATGGATTCGGTGAGGCGCGCCGCGGCCTTGCCGGTGGGCGCGGCCAGCGCGATGCGCGGCACCTTCGGCCAGGACTGCTCCACCAGCAGCGCCAGCAGGCGCGTGACGGTGGTGGTCTTGCCCGTGCCGGGACCGCCGGAGATCACCGCCAGGCGGCGCAACAGCGCGACGGCGGCGGCGCGGCGCTGCGGGTCGTCCTCGTCGGATGCGGGGAACAGCCGCTCCAGGCCCGCGCGCGCCCGCGCCGCGTCCACCTCGGCGGCGGTGGCGCGCCCCATCAGCTCGCGCACCAGGATGCGTTCGAAATACCAGTAGCGGCCCAGATAGAGCCGGTCGTGCCCGTCCAGCACCAGCGGCGTGCCGCCCTCGCCGCGGCCCACGGCACCGCTGGCGTGCAGGGCCTCGCGCCAGGTGTCGAGCGCAGGCGCGACGAGGGTCGGATGGTCCAGCACCGGCCGCCCGGCCAGTTCGTCCAGGGCGATGCACACGTGGCCATCCGCCGTAGCGCGGCTGGCCAGCGCCGCCGCCAGCCACAGCTCGGGCGCATCGCAACGCGCCACCTCGCACACGCAGGCGGCGAAGTGGAAATCAAGATCGCGCAGGCGCTGGCCGTCCACTGCGCGGCGCAGTCTTTCGCGCATCACCCGGCCCTCCCGGCGAAGAGCCCGTCCAGCGCCTCCACCAGCGCCGCCGCGGGCCGGTCGAAATGCACGCCCGTCTCCGCGCCGCGGCGTGCATCCATGCCGCGCAGGAACAGGTAGTACACGCCGCCGAAGTGGCGCTCGTAGGCGTAGCCGGCGACGCGGCGTTTCAGATAGCGGTGCAGGGCCACGCAGTAGATCAGGTATTGCAGGTCGTAGCGGTTGGCCGCCACCGCTGCGGCCACCCGCGCGCGCTCGTAGTCGGCGGTGCGCGCGCCCAGGTAGTTGGACTTGTAGTCGGCGATGTAGAAACGGCCGTCGTGCTCGAACACCAGGTCGATGAAGCCACGCATCACGCCCGCACCCACGTGGAAATCCAGCGCCGGGCCGCTGTGGAAATAGTCGGCAAAGCGCGCCGTCACGTGGCGGAGCCCGGCGGCATCGAAGGGCCGCAGGGGATAGTAGAACTCCAGTTCGATGAGCCGCCGCGCGGCGGTCACGTCGCGCAGGCGCAGGCCCGCACCGTCCAGCGGCGTATCGAGCACGTTGCCCACCATGGCCTCCATGGCGCCCTGCCAGCTGGCGTCGAAGCCGTGGCGCTGAAGCTGCTTCTGCACCTCCTGCGCCAGCGCCGCGCCGCGCGCGTCGGGGAAATCGCAGCGTTCCAGCAGCTTGTGCATGAAGGTGCCGGCGCGCGAGCCGCGCGGGAACTGCAGGATGTGCGAGGCCGCCGCCATGGGCGGCTCGTCCACGTCCTCGGCGCGCGTGCCATAGTCCGGGCGCTCGTGGTCGTGGCCGGCGGCGAGGCCGGTGTAACTGGTGACGCGCCAGTCCACGCTCACCTGCCGCGCCGGCGTGCGCGCGGCCAGCCGCAGGCCCGCAAGCGGCGAGCGGTAGGCCGCCGGCGCCTGTTCGGGAGGCAGGTCGTCCATCGCCATGCAACCCGGTGCGCGCGCCGCCCAATCGGTGAGGGCGCGGCGCAGGTCGTCGTCCGTCAGCGCCTTCATGTGCGCGGCGAAGGTCTCGGTGTCCGGCGCCATGCCGTCGCCGTGCAGCAGCCAGGCCAGGGCCGAGCGCTCGGCGCCGGCAAAGCGCCCCCAGGTGAAGTAGCACAGGTGTTTGGCGCGGGTGAGCGCCACATACAGCAGGCGCAGGTCCTCGGCCAGGCGCTCGCACTCGGCGCGGCGATAGTGTTCGTCCCGTTCGGGCGACCCCAGGTCCAGCACCGGGCGGCGCGCGTCGTCGTGGCAAAGCACGGCGCCTTTGTCGTTCACCTTGCGCGTGGACCAGAGGAACGGCAGGAACACCAGCGGATATTCCAGGCCCTTGCTCTTGTGGACGGTGACGATCTTCACCAGCGCCTCATCGCTCTCCAGGCGCAGTTGCTGATCCTCACTCTCGCCATTGGGTTCGCTGCACTGATCCGCATACCAGCGCAGCAGGTTCTCCATGCCGGGATGCTCGCGCGCCGCGCCCTGGATCAGTTCGCCCAGTTGCAACAGATTGGTCATGCGCCGTTCGCCGTCGGGCAGTGACAACAGGCGCGGCGCCACGTCCCAGGCCTGCAACAACCGGCGCAGCATGGGCATGAAGCCGCGTGCCAGCCAGTGTTGGTGGAACGCCTGCACCTGCTCCAGGGTGTTTTCCCAGCGCAGCTCGTCACGCACCAGGGCATCGATGTCGGCTGCGGTCAAACCGGTGAACGTGGTGGCGAGCGCCGCGCGCAAGCGCCGCTCGTCGGCGGGTTCGGCCACGGCCAGCATGAGGCGCAGCAGCTCCTCGGCCTCCTCGCTGGCAAAGACGCTGTCGCGCACCTGGCATACCGCCGGGATGCCGGCCTCGCGCAGCGCGGCCTGCACCTGTTGTGCCTCGCGGTGGGTGCGCACCAGCACGGCGATGTCCCGCGGTGCGAGCGGCTCGTTGCCGATGCGGGCGCGCCCCTCGGCGCCGAGCGCCAGCAGGCGCGAAATCTCCACGGCGCAGGCGCGCGCGAGGTGTTCCGAGGACCAGTTGCCGGGGATGCGCCCCTTGCTCAGACGGGCCCGCTCTCCCGGCACGAACCAGGCGCACAGTGGGGCCGGTGACTCGCCGTCGATGCGCAGCGGCTGCGCGTCGGCCTTGCCGGCGGCCTGCACCGGATGGAAATCGATGTCCTCGGCGAGAATGAACGGTGCGCTGTGGGGTTTGAACAAGGCGTTGACCGCCTCCACCAGCGGGGTGCAGGAGCGCCAGTTGGTATGGAGCGTGAAGCGGTCGCGCGCCGCATCGGTGGCGCGCTTGGCGTCGATGTAGGTGAACACGTCGGCGCCGCGGAAGCTGTAGATGGCCTGCTTGGGGTCGCCGATCATGAACAGCGCGCAGTCCTCGCGGCCGGCGTAGATGCGCGAGAAGATGCGTGCCTGCTGCGGGTCGGTGTCCTGGAACTCGTCGATCATCGCCGCGGGAAAACGCCGGGCGATGTGCCGGGCGAGGGCGTCGCCGCCCGCACCGTGCAGCGCCTCGGCGAGGCGGGCGAGCAGGTCGTCGAAGGAAACCACGCCGCGCTCGGCCTTGCGCCGTGCCAGTTCTTCGCGGCAGAAGCGCAGCGCCTCGGCGGTGAGCTGCATGGTGCGGGCCGCGCGCAGGCCCAGGAGTGCCTCGCATTGGTCGAAGAAATCGTGGTTTGGCGGCTCCAGCCCTTTCTTGCGGCTGGAGGCCAGGATGGCGCGTTCGAGGTGCCCGCGCGTGAACAACTGGAAATCCGGCGGCAACACGTAGTCGTCCGCGTCGCCGCCGAAGTGCGCGTCGAGCGCGGCGATGGCCGCGTCGAGCCGGTCCGCGGCATAGCCCTTGTTCTTGTCGCGCGACAGGGCCTTCGACTCGCGGAGTTCGGTGGCGATGGCCTCGCCCTGCGCCGCCCAGGTCGACGCGGCTTCTGCATGCAGCGCGCGCCAGGCCGTGCCGTCGCACGCATCGGCCGCAACCTCGGGCACGATGCGCAGATCGGGCCGCGCCAGATGGGTCTTGATGGCGTCGTACAGCGCCGCCGGCGTGCCCCAGGTCTCGTAGGCGAGACGGGCCAGGCCGGCGCCGCCGGCGTAGAAACTGCGGCGCCAGAAGTCCTGCACCACCTCGTGGCGCAGCTCGCGGTCGTCGGCCATCAGTTCCAGCTCGAAGGGCGCGCCGCTTTCGAAGGCGTGCTCCTGCAACATGCGCTGGCAGAAGCCGTGGATGGTGAAGATGGCGGCCTCGTCGATGCAGGTGAGCTCGTCGGTGAGGCGACAGGCCGCCGCCGCGGGATCGGGCTGTGCAGCAACGAGGGTGCGCAGCAGCGCGTCCTCTGTCTCGCCGCCTGCCAACACGGTGATGGCCTCGCGCATGCGCGCGCGGATGCGGTCGCGCAGCTCCTCGGTGGCGGCCACGGTGAAGGTCACCACCAGGATGTCGCGCACCGAGCGTTGCTGCTCCAGCAGCAGGCGCAGGTAGAGCGTCGCCACGGTGTAGGTCTTGCCGGTGCCCGCGCTGGCCTCGATGAGCCGCACGCCATGACACGGCAGGGTGAGCGGATCGAGCGGCCTCATTCCAGCACCTCCTGTGCCGCCACGGCCAGTACCGGTGCGAATACCGTCTGCGCCAGTTGCGCGAAGGTCTCGTCGAGCGGATCGTCCACGCCGCGGAAGGCCAGGGCATTGCACGGGTCGACGGCCTCGGTGTACTGGCTGCCGAAATCGCTGGGTTCCCAGGCGGCGCGCGCGGCGGCCATGGCGTCCTTGCCGGCGGCATCGGCCTGGACGAAGGCCCAGGCCGTGCGCGGGAAAAACGGCAGGGGCTGCTGCCGGCCGCTGAGGTAGATACGCAGCAGATCGGCGAGCACATCCATGGGCGCGCGCACGGGACCCAGCGTCAGGTGGACGTCGCTGGCCACGTGCCGGGCCGTGCCGGCGCCGGGGTTGAGTGCGCAATGCACCACGTGGCGGATCCACAGCGCCAGCACGTCGTTGGCGCCGAGCCTGCCATGGCGATAGCGCACCAGGCCGTTGTCGGTGAGCCCGTCGAGCCAGCCGCGCAGGCGCGTGCCCTCCAGATCCAGGTCTACTTCGAGCGGCGGCAGCGGTGTGCCCAGGTGGGGCCGCAGGACGGCTGCGTAATCGTCCAGCGCGGCGGTGCAGTCCTCGAAGGCGAAGGCGCCGAAGTGTCCGCTCGGCAGCAGGCCTTCGGCCTGCAGGCGTGGACGGTGCGCGGCACTGTCGCTACCGTCCAGCACCTCGGCGAGCAGGTCCTGCTGGATCAGGTAGCCCGTGAGCCGCTCCAGTTCGAACGGTTCGGTGTCTTCGAGCACCGCCTCGGCTTCGTCGAGCACGATGCCGAGGCGCCGGCGCAGGAAGTGGCGCGCGGGGTGGCGGAAAAAATCCAGCAGATCGGCCAGTTCCACCACCTGCTCGGCCTGCTCCGCCTCGGGCAGCGGCGCGGCACAGAAGGGCGCTTGGGCACGGCGCTCGCCGGCCTGCGCCTGCGCACCCGGCAGCCATTCACCGGCGTAGCTGAACAGGCGCGCGTCGGCGCCGAAATAACGCGTACTGAACGGCTGGAGGGCGTGTTCGGTGACCAGGTGCTTGCGCATCTCACCGGTCGCAACGGCGAAACCCTGCTCCACATGATCGAGCAGTTCGCTCACCAGCACGGATGGCAGCATGAGGTTGTTGTCGCGCAGGTCGCGGCCCACATAGCTGACGTAGAACACGTCGCGCGCGGCGAGCAGCGCCTCCAGGAAGGTGTAGCGATCGTCGTCGCGGCGCGAGCGATCGCCCGCGCGCGGCTGCTGGGCCATGCGATCGAAGCCGAGCGGGCGCTGCACCCGCGGGAAGGCCTGATCGTTCATGCCCACCAGGCACACCACGCGGAACGGCACGCTGCGCAAGGGCACCAGGGAGCAGAAGGTGACCGGGCCGGCGATAAAGCGCTGCTCCGGCTCGCTCTCGGTGAGGGCGCGTTGCAGGTGATCGCGCAGCAGATCGAGTCCGAAGGGCTCGGTGAATCCGCCGCGGCGCGCCTGCTCGTGCAGTCGGTCCACGGCCTCGCGCACCGCTTGCAGCGGTGCGCTGTCGTCCTCGTCGGTGTCGAAAAACGTCTCCAGCAGGTCGTTGATCAGCACCATCCAGCCATCGGCCGAGTACTGGCCGTGCAGGCGCGCGGCGAAGCGTTCGAGATGTTCCACGAAACTGCGCAGGCGGCCGAGCGACTCGGCCTGTGTGCCTTCCACGTGCGCATAGGGCAGCACGCCGTTGAACAGCTCCGCGTCGGGGGCCATGCCGTAGCCGAGTAGCAGGCGGCGGAAGCCGAAGGCCCAGGTGTTGGCCTCGTCGTCGGGCAGGTTCGCCGCGGCGCGCGCATCCCCGTCCAGGCCCCAGCGGATGTGGGCATCACGCACCCAGGCGCGCACCCGTTGGTAGTCGCTCTCGTCCAGGCCGGCGCGGCGCAGCACCGCGGGCACCTCCAGGATGGACAGTACGTCGCTGGCGGTGAAGCGGCTGCGCGGCAGGTCGAGCAGCGTGAGGAAGGCGGACAACACGGGTGCGCTGGCGGCGCGGCTGCGATCCGCGATGGTCCAGGGGATGTGGCGGCCCTCCGCGGCGCCGAACACCGCCTCGATATAGGGCGCATAGGCGTCGAGGTCGGGCGCCATCACCACCACGTCGCGCGGGCTGAGGCTCGGGTCGGTATCGAACAGCGCCTGGAGCTGATCGTGCAGTACCTCCATTTCGCGCATCGCGCCGTGGCAGGCGTGCACCTGGAGCGAAGCATCGCCGTCGTCGAGCAGGGCCTTTTGTTCGCGGCCGGATTCGAGCAGCAGGATGTCACGCTGCAACTGCGCGAGCAGGGTATCGCCCGGCGCCGGCTCGAACAGTTCCTCGTCTTCCAACGGGTGGTCGTGCAGCAGTTCGATGAAGTCGCGGCCCTGGCGGGCCATGGAGGCAAGCAGCGGATGGCCGACGCTGAAGTAGTCGCTGCGATCGGGCTGGCCCAGCCGCGCCCACTGGCGGCGCAAGCGCGCCAGGTTGCGCTCGTCGCGGATGTCGCCCCAGTACAGCAGACAGGGATTGAGTACGAACAGGTGCACGTCGATCACCTCCGCCAAACGAGCCACCACAGCGAGGTAGGCGGGCGGGATGGACGGCACGGCGAACACGCACACGCGCGCGGGCAGGCGCGTGGTATCGGGCGTCGACGAGAGGAAACGTTGCAGCAGCGCTACGCGATGCGGGCCGTGCGGCTGAGCGGCCAGGGCGCGCCACAACTGTGCCTGCCAGTCGTGGGGTTCGGCGCCCCGCTCCCAGTCCTGGATGAGGTCCGGGCGATACACCAGGTACTGGTCGAACACGTCGGCAATGCGCCGCGCCAGCTGCCAGCGCCGGAACGCCGGTCGCTCACCGCTGAGGTAGTGGCGCAAGGGCTCGAAACCCGGCCGGTCGAGAAATTCCGGGAGCAGACCGAGCAGACGCCACACCAAGGTGTCACGGTCCCAGGCCGATTCCTCGCCCGCCTCCGGGATCTGCTCGGCGAGCAGCCGCCACACGAACGCGGCGGGCATGAAGAAGCGCAGGTTGGCCGCCACGCCGGTGCGCTCGGCCAGTTGCAGGGACAGCCAGCGCGCGATGCCCTGGGTCTGCACCAGGAACCACTCCGGCGCCATGGCATCGGGCAACGGCTCCGCGGTCGCCTCCACGAGGCGCTCACACAGAAGTTCCAGCCGGTTGGAATGATAGACACGCAACATGGGCGGCTATGGTAACGGAAACCCGGCCCGAAGAACGCGTGACTCACGGTGGACGCAGGGAAGAGAAAAGCAATAACCCCGGGGGGCACGGGGAACACGGGGGTAAATCCTCCAATGGTTATCCTACCTGGAGCGGCCTGAGCAGCGGCTACGTGACAAGTGCGGCCGGAGGATGTCACGTAGCTGCGCAACGTGACCTACGCAACTGGCAACAGAATTCGTCATTCCGGCGAAGGCCGGAATCCATCTGCACGCCCTCGGATGGACCCCGGCTTTCGCCGGGGTGACGATAGGCGTGACCGCCGTAGGTCACGTTGCCGCGCAGCGGCTACGTGACAAGTGCGGTTGGAGAATGTCACGTAGCTGCGCAAAGTGACCTACGCAACCGGCAACAGAATCCGTCATTCCTTCGCCGGGGTGACGATAGGCGTGACCGCCGTAGGTCACGTTGCTGCGCAGCGGCTACGTGACAAGTGCGGTTGGAGAATGTCACGTAGCTGCGCAAAGTGACCTACGCAACCGGCAACAGAATCCGTCATTCCTTCGCCGGGGTGACGATAGGCGTGACCGCCGTAGGTCACGTTGCTGCGCAGCGGCTACGTGACAAGTGCGCCCGGAAGATGTCACGTAGCTGCGCAACGTGACCTACGCAACCGGCAACAGAATCCGTCATTCCTTCGCCGGGGTGACGCTAGGCGTGACCGCCGTAGGTCACGTTGCCGCGCAGCGGCTACGTGACAGTGCGGTCGGGAAATGTCACGTAACTGCGTAACGTGACCTACGCAACCTGCATGGATGCAGGAGGTAGGCAATGCATGGAGCGAATTGCCGAAGGACAGGATGAGCGGATCAATGAACCAACAGCCGCATCTGGATTGATCCCCTCTCCCCAGCCCTCTCCCGGAGGGAGAGGGGGCAAGAAGGGCTGCCCCCCGTGGCTAATTGCTTTTTTCGTCTTTCTACCGCCCTTCCACCGTAAGTTTGAGGAAATGGGTTGAGCAGGAGATGCACGGGTCGTAGTTGCGGATGCCCGATTCGAGGCGCAGGCGCAGGCCCTCGTCGCTCATGTGCAGGGATTCCATGACGCTGGTGCGCATGTCCGCCTCCATCTGCGCCTGGTTCTGGCTGGTGGGCGGGATGATGGTCGCGTGGGTCACCCGGCCCTGCTCGTCCAGTTCGTAGCGGTGCCAGAGGATGCCGCGCGGCGCCTCGGTGCAGCCCGCGCCCACGCCCGCGTGCGGCACCACGTCCACGTGCGGCTTGGGTGGCTTGTCGTAGGCTTCGAGCAGGCGGATGGCCTCGACCATGGCGAGGTGCAATTCGATGGCGCGCGCCAGGGCGCTGTGATACGGGTTGTTGCTCGGCCAGGCGACCGGGGTCTCGCCCAACAGCTTTGCCGTGGAGGGCGGCAGCCGATCCAGGTTGTTGTTCAGGCGCGGTGCGGGTCCCACCCAGTAGGGCGCGCCGTGCAGGTGCGCGTGCAGTGCCGTGGAGTGGGGCTGCTGGAATTCCTGGAAGTGCTGCGGGAATTCGCTCACGTCGATGTTCAGGCCGCGGTCGGAGACGATGCGGCCGTAGTTCATGGGATATTCATCGTCGGCACGCAGGGACACGCTGGGGACGTCGCGCGTCACCTCCGGTACTTTGAGGTTGCCGACCCAGCGCACCATGGCCTCCGCGTGGGGCAGCGCCTCCTTGAGTTTATGCAGCATGTCCCTGGCCTCGCCGCGAGCCGGCGCGCGATAAAAACCGCCGGGCACGGCGCCCACCGGATTCACCGGCCGGCCGCCCATGATCTTCAGGATGGCGTTACCGAGCCCCTGCAAATGCATGCCGCGCCGCACCTCGTGGGGATAGTCCTTGGCCATCTGGATGGCGTCCGGAAAGCCGAGGAAATCCGGCGCGGCGAGCAGATGGATGTGCAGGGCGTGACTTTCGATCCACTCGCCGCAGTAATACAGCCGCTTCAGGTCGCGGATGGGCTGCGGCACATCCACACCGAAGGCCATCTCGATGGCGTTCGAGGCGCTCATCTGGTAAGCCACCGGACAGATGCCGCAGATGCGCGCGACGATGTCCGGCACCTCGCGCCAGGTGCGCGAACGCAGGAAGTGTTCGAAGAAGCGCGGCGGCTCGAAGATCTTCAGGCGCAGGTCGGTGACCTGACCGTTCTCCAGGCGCACGAACAATGCCCCCTCGCCTTCCACGCGCGTGAGGATGGGGATGTCGACACGCCGCACGCCCTGCGCCTGTCCGCTCACGTCGTTCATGGCGGCGTCACCGTGCGCGAAGTGGGCAACGGGGCATAGTCCGCCTGTCCGGCAAGCCAGCGTTCGGAGGCCGCCTTGAAGGGCGGCGACCAGCTGTAGATGAAGCGCAGGCGGTGTACGAGGCCGTCGCGCGGCAGGCCGGCGCCGATGAAGCGCCGGCCCATGGCCTCGATGTTGGCGGTCTCCGCCGGCCCGAAGCAGCTGTAACAGTCGCGCTCCTGGTGCGGGCACAGGGCGCCGCAACCGGTGCGGGTGATGGGCCCCATGCAGGGTTTTTCCTGCGCCACCAGCACGCACACGTTGCCGTCTCGCTTGCACTTCAGGCACACGGATTCGCTGGGGATGCGCGGTTGCACGCCGGCGAGCAGGCTGTTGATCACGTACTTGAGCTGCCCCTGGTCCGGCGGACAGCCGGCCAGCTCCGCATCGACGTGGATGTGTTCGGAAAACGGCGTCGAGGTGGGCAGCGCGTCGATATGTTCGGGCATGGTGTAGAACGAGGTCTTGTAGCTGTCGAGGTCGCCCCAGTTGCGCAGCGCCTGGATGCCGCCCGCCGTGCCGCAGGCGCCGATGGCCACCACCAGCGTGCTGTTCTCGCGGATCTTGCGGATGCGCTCCACCTCGTCCGGCGTGCTCACCGAACCTTCCACGAAGGAGACGTCGTACTTGCCATAGGGCCCGTCGCCCGTCTCGCTGGTGGCCTCGATGAAATAGGCGATCTCCAGCCGGTCGGCCAATTGCAGCAATTCGTCCTCCAGGGTCAGGAATTGCAGCTGGCAGCCATCGCAGGAACTGAACTTGTGCACCGCGATGCGCGCCATGGCCATGTCAGAACCCCTTCACCGGCATGAGCCGGCGCACCCGTTGGTAGGGAAACACGGGACCGTCCTTGCAGATGAAGTCCGGACCGTATTGGCAGTGGCCGCAATGGCCGAGGCCGCATTGCATGCTGCGCTCCATGGACACATAGATATCCTCGATGGGGCGGCCACGCCGCAGCAATTCCTCGGCCACTGCGCGCATCATGGGTTCCGGTCCGCACATCATGGTCATGCCTTCGATGGCCTCCGGCGGCAGATCATCGAGCAGTTGCGTGACCAGGCCGGTGCGTCCGGTCCAACCCGGCGCTGCTTCCTGGGAAGCGAACATGCACACAGTGTCCGGTGCCTTGCACCAGTTCTCGAAGCGCTCACCGTAGATCAGGTCGTCGGGTTTGCGCACACCGTGGCAGACGCTGATCTTGCCGTACTGGCCGCGCCGCGCGTGGGCGTACTGCACGACCGAGGCGGTCGGCGCACAGCCGATGCCACCGGTGATCACCAGGATGTTCCTACCCTTGGCCTGAGCCATGGGCCAGCCCGTGCCGAAGGGCCCGCGCAGGCCCATGACATCGCCGGGTTTCACACGCACCATGCCCTCGGTGACACGGCCCACCGCGCGGATGGTGTGATCGATGAACTCACTATCACCCGGGTCGGAGGAAATGGAGATGGGCACCTCGCCCACCCGGGCGAGGTACAACATGTTGAACTGGCCTGGCACAAAGACATAAGCAGCGCGCTGCGCCGGATCGGTGAGGCGCAGGCGCAGGGTATTGATGCCCGGGGCCTCCTCGATGTTGTCCATCACCTCGGCGGCCATGGGCAGGTAGGGATTGGTGTTCGGCAAGGCGCTCATGCTTTGAGTCCGGGTTCGGCGCGGATGGCCGCCGCTTCTTCGGTAAGGTCGATGCCGGTTGGGCACCAGGTGATGCAGCGCCCACAACCCACGCAGCCCGACACGTCGAACTGTTTCCACCAGGAACCCAGTTTGTGGGTGAGCCACTGGCGGTAACGCTGCTTCACCTGCGGCCGCAGGCGCGCGCCGTGGGTGGAGCCGTGTTCCATGGTGAAACAGGCGTCCCACTGGCGGACGTGAGCGCTCGACGTACCGTCCATGTCCGCTACTTCATTCTCGCGGTGGCAAAAACAGGTCGGACACACCATCACGCAGTTGGCGCAGGACAGGCAGCGCGCCGCCACGTCGTCCCAGCGGGGGTGATCCAGGTTGTCGAACAGCAGCTCGTAGATGCCGTCGTTATCGATGCGCCGGGTCTGTGACTGGGCCACCTGCGCGATCTGCTGCGCCGCCTGACGGTGATGCTCTTCACCGGCGGGCGCGAGCGGGAGCTGCGCGGCGAGCGCCTCCCCGGCCTCACTGCCCGCCTCCAGCAGGAAGGCGTCGTGCAGTTCGGTGAGGGCGATGTCGAAGGCCTCGGTCACGCGCGGGCCGGCGCCCTGCGAGGCGCAGAAACAGGTGGACGCGCACACCGAACAGTTCACCGCGACGATGAAGATGCTGCGGCGGCGCTGCTCGAAATAGGGGTCGGAAAAACTGGCGTGGCGGCCGGCGATGAAGGTGCGATCCTGCACGCGCATGCCCGCGATATCGCAGGCGCGCGCACCGATCACCGCCGTCGGACGGTCGTCGGGCAGGTGGGCATGAAAGGCGACCTGGCCGTCGTGGCTGACGCTCCAAAGCCGTTCCTCAGCCGCAAAGGTGAAACGTTTAAGCGACTCGTGGCCGTGCACGAAATCGAACATTCGCTCGCCGCCGTCATGGCTGAGTCGGTAGCGACCGGGCACCTGCTCGCTTTTATAGCCGCGCGGAAGTTCATCAGCGGAACCGATTTCATCGAACACCACGGCGCCGGCCCGCGGCACGGGAGCGAAGACGCGATAGCCCGCCTGGGCCAGCGTTTGAACAAGGGCATCAAACTTCGCCCGAGGCAAAAGCGCAGGTTCCATCCGCAATCCTCGCAGCCGATCCAGGATGAGTATAGGAACGCCTTGCGAACCTGCGCGTTTCGTAGCCCGGATGAAGCGCAGCGGAATCCGGGGTTGAGTGCTTGTTGTTTGGCTTGGGTGATCTGAGGATGCGCTGCGCGCAAAGATTATTTGACGGGGGTTTTCGCCCCCCTACGACGAGGTACTTTTCTTTGCGCGGCCAAAGAAAAGTACCGCAAAGAAGGGTGGCCCGGCGCACGAGAGCGAAGCGGCTTTGACGGCGACGGGCCAGTGGCCGCGATAGGTAGAGGCGAGACCGGGCCACCAGGTGTCCGCTCCCGCACCTGGCCTATCGGCCCCGCGTCGCGGCCACCCGCCCGAATCCCGCGCCGCCCCCTCGGGGCGGTGCCCTGCGCTCCTCGTCCGAATCGGGGGTCCACGACGGGGCCTTCTGCCCCGACGTGGACGGCGCGCCATCCCTGGCGCGCCCCCTGCGGGCCTTATCCGATTCGGACTCCGGTGCTCGGCGCGGCATACGGGATTCGAAGAATCCGTCCGATATCACAACGCTCGAAATGCATCGAGCGGTATTTCCAGCTTTCTTTTCTTCCTGTTTTCTTTTTTTGGCGCGAAGCGCCTCTTGAGCGAGCAAAGCGAGCGGTCTTTGAGCCCCGTTTGGCTCGCCGAGCAACGGAGGCCAAGGCGGAAATGGCCCCGAAGGGGGATGCGCCAGGGATGGCGCATCGTCTGCACTCGGGCCAGGATGGCCCGTGTGTGGACCCCGCCTTGGCTGACCAATCGGCAGGATTGCCGATTGGCACGCCGTAGGCGCCCGTAGGGCAGCGGCACAGGGATGTGCCGCTGTGACGTAGCGCAGGGAACCCCCGAAGGGGGCGAGCCAGTCGGGCGGCCTTTCTTTTGGTTCCTTTTCTTTGGCCGCGCAAAGAAAAGGAACCCGGCGTAGGGGGACGGAATCCCCCGCCTAATCAATCTTCGGGCGTAAGCCCATCCACTGTCCCCGGGTTCCGCTGCGCTCCACCCGGGCTACGCCGGGACGGGCGGTTTTCAATCCACCGGCTTGCGGCGCAGCGCCTTGGTGGCGCCGCGTTTGGTCTTGCTGTCCATGCGCCGCTGCTGGGAGCTGCGCGTCGGCTTGGTGGGCCGGCGTTTTTTCGGTGTCGTCGCCACGCTCATGATGAGCGACTGCAAACGCGCCAAGGCCGCCTCGCGGTTCTTTTCCAGGCTGCGGAATTCCTGGGCCTTGATCACCACCACGCCGTCGCTGGTGATGCGATGGTCCTGGAGGGCCAGCAGGCGTTCCTTGTAGGCTTCGGGCAGCGACGAGCGCACCACGTCGAAGCGCAGGTGCACCGCATTGGACACCTTGTTCACGTTCTGCCCGCCGGCGCCCTGGGCGCGAATGGCGGTGAGCTCGATCTCATCGTCGGACAGCGCGACGGTGCGTGAGATCTGCATGGTTCAGCGACGCTCCCAGCACAGCAGCCGGTTGTTCTGCGGCATGGCGAAGTCGTCACGGAGCGCGAGGCCGGCGGCATCAGCCAAGGCGTTCAGATCGGTCACGTCGCGGATGCCGCTGCACGGATCGCGTTGCTTCAGCCAGGCGTCAAAGCGCGCGTTGCTCTCGCTGGTGTAGCGGCCGTCGTAGTTGAACGGACCGTACAGCGCGAACAGGCCACCGCCCGGCAGCAGCCGACCGAGCCCGGCAAACAGGGATTCGACCTCCGGCCAGTCCATGATGTGCGTGGTGTTGGCGGAAAACACCGCATCCACGGCAGGCGCCGGCCAGTCTGCCTGGGTGACGTCCAGCGCCAGGGGCGGATGCACGTTCGCAAGGCCCGCCTCGGTGAGCCACAGGCGGATCCCGGCGTGGTTTTCCATGCGATCACTGGTGTACCACTGCAAAAACGGAAGCTGCGCGCCGAAATAGACGGCGTGCTGGCCGGTGCCGCTGCCGATCTCGAGCACCGCCTTGCGATCGGCGAACAGGTCGCGGAGGACGGCCAGGATGGGCTCGCGGTTCTGATCGCAGGATTCGGCGTAGGGTTTCGCGTCCATGGGGTTATGTTCGCATAGCTGGTCGTGGGAGAAACATCCCGGCTAACGCACCGGTCCGCAAATGCGCAAGGCGAACCTGTAGAATCGCACCATGTCCCGCATCGTGCTCGCCACCCTCAACGCCAAGTTCATCCACGCCTCCCTCGGTCTGCGTTATCTGCTCGCCAATTTGGGGCCGCTGCGCAGCGAGGCGCGCCTGATGGAGTTCACCATCGATCAGCGCCCGGTGGAGATCGCCGAGAAATTGCTCGCCCAGGCGCCGCGGGTCATCGGCCTCAGCGTCTACATCTGGAATGCACGGGAAACGGCGCACCTGGTGGCGCTGCTCAAGCGCCTCGCGCCCGAGGTGGTCATCGTGCTCGGCGGACCCGAGGTGAGCCACGAAACGGAGGGGCAGCCGCTGGTCGCGTTGGCCGACTACGCCATCGCCGGCCACGGCGACAAGGCCTTTGCCGAGCTGGCGGCGCGGCTCCTGGCGGGCGAACGCCCGGCCGGGAAGATCATCCAGGCCGCGCCCCCGGCGTTTGCGACCCTGGAACTGCCCTACCACGAATACACCGACGAGGATCTGGCCCATCGGCTGCTTTACGTGGAGGCCTCGCGCGGCTGTCCCTTCAAGTGCGAGTTCTGCCTCTCCGCGTTGGACAAGACCGCCTGGCCCTTCGACCTGGATCGCTTCCTTGGGGAAATGGCGCGCCTCTACGCGCGCGGTGCGCGCCAGTTCAAGTTCGTGGACCGCACCTTCAACCTGAACGTGAAGGCCTCGCAGCGCATCCTGGATTTCTTCCTCGAACGGCTCGATGAACGCCTGTTCCTGCATTTCGAGGTGATCCCGGATCACCTGCCCGATGGCCTCAAGGAACGGCTGAAACGCTTTCCGCCCGGCTCACTGCAACTGGAAGTGGGCGTGCAGACCTTCAATCCCGAGGTGCAGGCGCTCATCAGCCGCAAACAGGACAACGTGGTGAGCGAGGCCAACCTGCGCTGGCTGCGCGAGCACACCCACACGCACCTGCATGCGGACTTGATTATCGGTTTGCCCGGCGAGGACCTGGCCAGTTTCGCGGCGGGTTTCAATCGGTTGTGGGCGCTGCGTCCCCACGAGATCCAGGTGGGCATCCTCAAGCGCCTGCGCGGCGCGCCCGTTGCGCGCCACACCGAAAGCCACGGCCTGCGCTTCGATCCGCAGCCGCCCTACGGCGTGCTCGCCACCGATCGCATCGACTTTCCCACCATGCAGCGCCTCACGCGTCTTGCGCGCTACTGGGATCTGGTGGCGAATTCCGGGCGTTTTCCCACCACCCTGCCGCTGCTGCTCGGTGATGACGCCTTCGGCAATTTCCTGGCCTTCAGCGACTGGCTGCACCGGCGCACGGGCCAGACCAGCCGCATCGCCCTGCCACGCCTGTTCGAGCTGCTGCACGCGCATTTATTGGAGCGGGGTCTCGATGATGGCGTGCTGCTGGAGGCACTGGCCCGCGATTGCGCGGTGCACGGCGCCAAGGGTTGTCCGGCCATCCTGCACCCGGCCCTGGCGCGGCTCACCGCGGCTGAGCGGCGCAAGGTGCAGGCGCCGCAGCGCCAGGCGCGGCATTTGCGCGATTGACCGGCAGGTTCGCCCTTCGCCAGCCCCGCATGAGCCGACCCTGGCGGCGAACCATAAGGGTTCAGAGTTCCCGCATGCTGTAAGCGGCGAGCTGGGCGGCAGGCAGCGTACGCACCCAGGGCTTGTGGCGGTGCAGGTCCGCGGGCAAGGCCTTCAGGCCCGCCTTGGCCTCGCCCACCGACGCGAACGCGCCGTAGAACAGCCGGTACCAGGGGCCGCCGGCATGCTCCCCGACCACATACTGGACCTGCGCCTCGTCGAGGCCATGCTGGCGCACCAGGGCAACGAGGTCCGCCCGGCTGCGGCTGCCCAGCAATTGCAGTGTGTAGCGTGGCGTGGCGGCCGGCACCGGCGTCGGCACGGTGAGCCGGCGAGCGCTGGCCTTGATGAGCCCGGGCATCGCCACCTCGCGAGATTCCACCGGGTTGGGCCTCACGTCCTCGCGCGGCGCCGCCGGCACGGGCCCGTCAGACGCAGGCTCGGGCTCGGCGCCCGTAATCACGATGCGCTGGTCCGTGAAGGCCGGCGCGGGGGCGGCCGCGGCACCGGACGGCGGTAGGCCGGCGGCCTGCGGCTCGGGGCGGATGATGATGCGCCTATCGTCCGCCTGCGGCTGCCCCGTTTCGGCCGGGACGGTGCGAACAGGCGTATCGTCTGCCCCGGGGTGGTGGGCGTCGCTGCCGATCTCGCTGATGATGATGCGTTCGTCCTTGGGCGGCGCGGCACTGGCGGGCGGCACGGCGGCAAAGCGCAGCTGCTCGTTGGCCATGGCGAGTGCGCGTGCCGCCTTGGGGTGACCGAGCCGCGCGGCGTCCTGGAACCAGGCCACGGCGCGGTAACGGTCCTGGCGCACACCGCGGCCGTAGTAATAGAGATAACCAAGGGCGTATTGCGCCTCGGTGTCGCCCTGCATGGCCGGCACCGCGAGCAGTTGGGCGGCGCGGTTGTAGTCACCCCGTGCGTAGGCGGCCTGGGCCTGCTCGACCGCGTTGGTGCTGCGCATGCCTCCCGCGCCGGCGCAACCGGCCAGCGTGGCGGCAAGCAGCGCGGCGGTCACCGCACGGGCGAGCGGATGAACCCTTGCCGGCAGCGGTTTTGCAGTTGTGTCGTCCATGCTCCCCCTCCAAATACGCGACGCACGCCGTTCCGGCGGACGTCGATGGTGACGGATCGCGCCCATGCGGACAAGCGACCTGCGGATTATAGCGGCCGCGGGGCGCACGCGCGCCGAACAGGCAATTCCTGTCAGAAGGAAGGTGGAAGCGCGGGAGGCCGAGGCCTCCCGCTTGGGGATCGCTCAGTAGTAGAGATAAGCCAACGGCTTGTAGATGCGCTGGGGGTGGAGCTTGGTGCTGTAGGGCAGGCCGGCGCCGTTCATCCAGCCGTCCAGATCGCCGGCATCGCCCACCACATCGTTGTTGTTGAGGTCGAGCTCGTTGCCGCTGGTGTCCGTCTTGGTGCGGCCCTCGAAGCCTTCCCAGATGTTGCGCACGTGGGTATAGCCGGCGTCGGCGAGCAGGTTGCTGGCGGCGATACTGCGCGACCCGGTCTTGCACAGCACCAGGATGGGCGTGTCCTTGTCGGGCACCGCGGCCAGCACCGCTTCCACCAGCAAAGTGGCCTTCTCGTCCGCGCTGAGGGTCGGATCGATGGTCTCGTGAATGCGCGGATAGGGCACGTTGATGGCGCCCTCGGGATGACCCGCCACGTATTCAGGAATGCTGCGCACGTCCAGCAGCACGGCGTTGCCTGACGCCAGACCATTGGCATTGCCGCGGTCCCTGTGGGTGAGCAGGTAAGCCTCGGAGGCCGTTACTTCCGAGTGGTAGCGCCGCGGCTGGTCATAGCGATTGCCGTCCGCGAACGCGGCACTGGACAGCAGGCACAACGAGGTGAAGACACTGCCGATCACGGTCCTATTGTTCATGGGGATCTCCTTTGGCAAGGCGTACTGCTTTGCTGTTGTTATTTGCGCGCAAACCACGTCACACCGGCGCGCGGGTGAAGCGGCCTGGCTCGAAGCGCCCGCGGTAATGGTCGGGGCGTCTACAAACATAGCCAAGATTCAGGAGACAGGGCCGGGGCGGCAGGGTCGTTCGGTGCGTACGGTACGCACAGCACAGCACAGCATGGCAGTTGCCGAGGGTCCGCCGTCACCCCGGCGAAAGCCGAGGTCCATGCCAAAGACACGGCATGCGGCTGACTGATGGAGCAAACGCGGGATGACGCGCCGGATCCGGCGGCGCGTTGCCCGCAGGTCACCAGAAAAATACGGCGCCTGCGGCGGTTGAATCAGCGCTTTTTCTTGGGACCGGCCTTACCCGGGGCACGCGGATGAGGTTTGCCGGTGTCGGCGCGCCGCGGCGCTCGGGGGCGTTTTTCGCCATCGTGTTCGGCATTGCGCGCCCGCGGCCTGCGCGAGGCGGCGTCACGCGCCGGTGCGTGTTCGCCCTCGCGGGCGAGATTGATCTGCCGGCCCATGATCCAGACCTTGCGCAGGTGCTGAAGCGTGGGCACGGGCAGGCCATCGGGCAGATCGACGGTGCTGTGAACGTCGTACAGTTCGATGCGGCCGATGTTGCGGCTGTCCAGGTTGGCCTCATTGGCGATGGCACCCACGATGTGCTTGGGTAGCACGCCGTGGCTGCGGCCCACCTCGATGCGGTAGCGCACCATGCCGGCTTCAGGCTCGCTGGGTGCGCGGCGCGGGCGCTCGCCCTCATGACGCGGCGCCCGCCCGCGGGGTGGCCGCTCGCCCTGCTGGCGCGGTGCGCGCTCGCGGCGTTCCGGCGCCACGGGTAGCGCCTGTTCCTCCATCCACAGCGGCCGTTCGCGCTGCACCAGATAGGCCAGCGCCGCCGCGATTTCACTCATGCCCACGTCGTGCTCGGCCTGGAAACCCTCCACCAGCCGTTCGAGGGATTCGAGGGCCTGCGACTCGAGGGTTTCGGCGATGAGCTGCTTGAAGCGCGCAATACGCCTGTCGGTAACCGCCTCGCGCGTGGGCAGCACCATGGGTTCGATGGGCTGGCGCGTGGCGCGCTCGATAGCCTGCAACATGCGGCGCTCGCGCGGCGCCACGAACAGGATGGCCTCACCCTTGCGACCGGCGCGGCCGGTACGGCCGATGCGGTGCACGTAGGCCTCGGTGTCGTAGGGGATGTCGTAGTTGATGACGTGGCTGATGCGCTCCACGTCCAGCCCACGTGCGGCCACGTCGGTGGCAACGATGATGTCGATGGCGCCGCGCTTGAGCCTGTCGACGGTCTGCTCGCGCTGGATCTGGTTGATGTCGCCGTTGAGCGCCGCGCTGGCGTAGCCGCGCGCCTCAAGCTTTTCCGACAGCTCCACCGTCTCGGTCTTGGTGCGCACGAAGATGATCATGGCGTCGAAGTCCTCGACCTCGAGGATGCGCGTGAGGGCGTCGAGCTTGTGCAGACCGCTCACCTGCCAGTAGCGCTGGCGGATGGTCTCCACGGTGGCGGTCTTGGCGGCGATCTTGATCTCCACCGGCTCGCGCAGGTGCTGGCGCGCTACCTGCTGGATGGCGCGCGGCATGGTGGCGGAGAACAGGGCGATCTGCCGCTGGGGCGGGGTGTGGCCGAGGATCCACTCCACGTCCTCGAGAAAGCCCATGTTGAGCATCTCGTCGGCCTCGTCGAGCACCAGCATTTTCAATTCGTCGAGCACCAGGGTCTCGCGGCGCAGGTGGTCCATGACGCGGCCCGGTGTGCCGACCACCACGTGCACCCCGCGGTGCAGCTGGCGCAGCTGCGCGCCCATGCCCTGGCCGCCGTACACGGGCAGGATGTGAAAGCCCGGCAGGTGGCGCGCGTAGGTCTGCATGGCCTCGGCCACCTGGATGGCCAGCTCGCGGGTGGGCGTGAGCACCAGGGCCTGTACCTTCAGTTGGGCCAGGTCGATGCGGTTCAGCAGCGGCAGCGCGAAGGCGGCGGTCTTGCCGGTGCCCGTCTGCGCCTGGCCGAGCAGGTCACGGCCCTCCAGCAGCGGCGGGATGCTCGCCGCCTGGATAGGCGACGGCGCCTCGTAGCCGATGTCGCCGACGGCCTGGAGGATGGGCGCGGCGAGGCCGAACTGCGGGAAGCTGCTGACGGGCTGGGACATGGTGATCTCGGAGGAAAACACGGGGGTGACAAGGACGGCGATTGTACAGCGATTGGCACGGCCACGGCGTGGTTACGTGCCGTAGGAGCCCACACTGTGGGCGAATGCCTTTCAAACCTCGGCGGTCACCCGATCTATTCGCCGACAGTGTCGGCTCCTACAACGGTTCGGCAACCCCCGTAGGAGCCCACACCGTGGGCGAATGCCTTTCAAACCGCGGCGGTCACTCGATCTATTCGCCGACCGTGTCGGCTCCTACAGCGCCGGTTCGTCGTCCCTGTCCTTGGGCGAGATGATCTCGCCGAGCACGGTGTAGGCGCGCATGGCCTCCGGGTACATGGCCAGCACGTGGGCGGTGAGCTCCTCGAAGCTGCGGCCCGGGTCCATGTGCTTTGCGTAGCTGGTGGCGAAATCCAGCGAGGTGAAGAAGGGCAGGATGACCAGCAATGCGCTCAATTCCTCGGCCTGTTCCTGCGGCAGGTCAGTGGGCCACCAGTCACCCATCCACTGGTGCCCCGCCACGAAACCGCGCGCCCAGCGCCCGAGCGGCGCCTCTGCACCGAAGTTGGCCATGGGATCGGCCGACGGCTCGCACCCCGGCGGCAGCGTGCTGCTCTGGTCCGCCACGCCGGCGGCGACCCATTGGTGCAAGGCCATGAGCACCTTGAAGAACACCTCGGCCTCCGCCGGGTCCTTGTATCCGGCCTCGCCTTCATTGAACACGATGGGTAGCCATTCATTGGGCGGGATCATGTCGGCCACGGACGATACCGCGAACAAAAAGCCCGCCAGTTCCTCGTACTGCAGGGTGCCCTCCGGGCGCGCCGGGGCGGACAGGAAGGCCTTGAGGTGATCGGCCTGGGCTTCGGTGAAGGTGGATACTTCGGTCATTGTCTCGCTCGTGGGTGGTGGCCGATGTCCGCCCAATGGTAGCGGATAACGCCGGGCAATGCCCTCAACGGGAGACCGTCATTACCTTATCGGCGCAAAGGCACCTCACCTGTCCACGCATACGGGATCACCACCTCATCCGTCCTGCCTGGCGAGGTCACACGGCTGCGGAATTCGATGGGCAGCGACCCGGCACCGCGCAGTTTCTGCACCAGCGCGCCCAGTTCGCTGTACTCCAGGGACAGCGCCAGATCCAGTACCGCGCTGCCGTTGGGCGCCACCGAGATGGCTTGCGCACTGTGACCTTTCAACAGTGGCGAACCGGCAATGGTCAGTTCGTAGGCCATGTCTTCGAAGCGCACGGGAAAGTCGTTGGCATTCATCACTTCGATGCCGAGCGCCAGGTCAACACCGTCGAGATCGAGTTTGTCTATCTTGAGGCGGCGGACCGAGATTTCCGGAAGCTCGGGCAGGCGGAACGTGCCGCGTTTCGCATAAGGCAGGCTCACCAGTCCGAAGTCGGCCCGGCCGGCGATTTCATAGCCCAGCGACTTCGCCTCGGCGAGGTCGCGCACGCTGCCGAACACCTCCTCGAAACGCACCGTGAACGGCAGCGTGACGCGGGAGGTCCCGTTGGCCGCCACCTCGACCGCCTCATCCACCGTGCCGTCCAGCAGCGGCTTGTCCTGCAAGGCCAGGCGGTAACTCAGGCCAGCCATGGACAGGCCGAAGGCGTTGGGATTCTGCACGTCGAGATCAACGGCGATTTGGGCGTCGGCCAGCGACATGCCCACCACGCGCACGTCGGCCACGCGCACCTCCGGTTCCGTCACCTGCTTTTCCATCACTGCGCAGCCACCCACCAGCACCAGCGATGCCGTCGGCACCAGGACGCGCATCAATTCTTTCCGCCAGATCATGAACGACTCCATTAGAATTTGGCAGCGGCGGCGCATCGTGCCGCCGCCCACAAGGGAAACATAGAAGCTGCCCGCGTATCCGCGTTCACCCTCTCGCCAATTACCCGTATACCGAAGCGACTTTCATGCCCCCAGATTTCAGCCTTCTGCAGATAGCCGTCGTCGGCCTGCTGTTCGTATGGACCGGCTTCGTGCGCACCGGCCTCGGCTTCGGCGGTGCGGCCCTGGGGCTGCCGCTGCTTTTGTTCGTGGACAACCAGCCGCTGCTGTGGCTGCCCATCATCGGCAGCCACCTGCTGTTCTTTTCCGGACTCACCCTGCGCACACGCCTCGCCAACGTGGACTGGCGCTATCTGCGCCGCTCTGCACGCTTCATCATTCCACCGGCCATCATCGGCGTGTTGGGTCTGGTGAGCCTGCCGACCCTGTGGCTGAATGTCCTCATCTATTTAGTGACCCTGTTCTATGGCTTCATGTGGTTCCTGAGCCGGTCCATCGAGAGCCGCCAGGATTGGGTGGACAAGGCGCTGCTGGTCCTCGGCGGCTACATCGCCGGGACGTCCCTCACCGGCGCACCGCTCATGGTGGCCGTGTACATGCGCAACGTGGCGCGCGATCAGCTGCGCAACACCCTGTTCGTGCTGTGGTTCATCCTGGTGGCCATCAAGATGAGCACCTTCGTCGCCCTGGGCGTGGACCTGCACCTCATCACCGCCCTCGCCCTGCTGCCCGTCACCGCCATCGGCCACGTACTGGGACTGCGCGCCCACGACGCCATCCTGCGCAACGACCAGCGCTTCAAGCGTGTCATCGGCGCGGGGCTGGTGGTGGTCAGTGGCCTCGGATTATGGAATCTTGTCTCTTGAGAGAAAGAGTTAGAACCGCGGAGGCCACGGAAGAGGAAGGCATCGCCGGGGGCTTGCGTGTGTTGGGCTTGGTGTTTTCCTTCGCCCGCACTGTCACGTAGCGGCTGCGCGCCAACGTGACCTACGGGACTTGAGAACCTTGGAGAAGAAGCATTGGTCGGAAGCGGCGCGCTGCCTTTGCCATGACTAAGGAAATCGTCATTTGCGGCCTCGACGGTGTGATTGCACTCATCGAGCATCGGCTGCATTTCCTGCACAATGAGGAAGGCGTCAAGCAGTGGGACCGTTTCCTTGCCGCCTGCGTGGACGACATGCCCAACCTGCCGCTCATCGACCGCCTCAACCAGGCGCGAGCCGCAGGGGTGCCGGTGATGATCGTCACCGGGCGCAGCGCGGCGGTGCGCGCCGAAACGGTCGCGTGGCTGCGCCAGTGGGACATCGGCTACGATGGCCTGTGGATGCGCCCGCCCGAGAACTTCACCGCCGCCGTACGGCTCAAGGCCGGCATTATCGAGCAGCAGTTTCCCGAGGCGAAGATCCGCCGCATCTACGAGGCGAGCCAGCACCTCGCGGTGGCGCGCTGGTGCACCGAACGCAACATTCCGGTGACCCTCATCGCTCCCAACCAGGGCAACGGCGCAAGTCGCGAACAGCTGGATCTGAAGGTTATTCGCCACGCCTGCGAACACGTGATGCTGCATCCCTTCTATGGCGACGACGACTTCACCTGGGACGACCGCGCCCAGCAGCTGGCGGCGGGCGCGTGCCGCGTGTGCCAGGCCGAGGAACAGGATAGAGAGCGCCAGCAGAAGTCCGATGAGGCGCGCCTGCTGGCCCGCGAGCGCGGCCTGCCGCCGCTCGAAGGGACCGAGCGACAGGTGGAGTGGGCAGAAAGCATCCGCATCAACGCCTTCAACGCCCTCGACAAGGTGCGCAAGTGGATGAATCAGGTGGACGCCCAGGCCCGCCAGGAAGACCCGGACCACTGGCACAGCGTATGCCATGGCATTCATCGCACCACCGAGTGGCTCCAGCAGCAGACCGACGCCAAATGGTGGATCGACCATTGTCGCGGCGTGCGCAACAACCTGGACAGCGGTCGCGCGCTGCTTTCCGGTGTGGCGGAACAACTGGGGCTGTTTTGAAGCAACGCAAGGGGCAACAACGGGACGCGTGCCGTCGGCGCCCACACCGTGGGCGAACGCCTTTCACCGCCGCACTCTACCGACCCGCGCGATCGCCAACGAGGTCGGCTCCTACAGCAACGAGCATCCTCATGCTACGTGACCTCGTGCCTGCCCTTTCGGGCTATCATCCCACCCAACTAACGGGAACCCTCAATGAACGCCAAACCCGAAATCCGCAACATGGCCGTGTTCTGCGACTTCGAGAACGTCGCCCTGGGCGTGCGTGATGCCAAGTATGCCCAGTTCGACATCGGGCGCGTGCTCGAACGCCTGCTGCTCAAAGGCAACATCGTGGTGAAGAAGGCCTATTGCGACTGGGACCGTTACAAGGAATTCAAGGCTGCCATGCACGAGGCGGCCTTCGAACTCATCGAGATCCCCCACGTGCGCCAGTCCGGCAAGAACTCGGCGGACATCCGCATGGTCGTGGATGCACTGGACCTGTGCTACACCAAGTCGCACGTGGACACCTTCGTGATCATCAGCGGCGACTCCGACTTCTCCCCGCTGGTGAGCAAGCTGCGCGAGAACAACAAGACCGTGATCGGCGTCGGCGTGAAGAACTCCTCCTCCGACCTGCTGGTGGCCAACTGCGACGAGTTCATCTATTACGATGACCTGGTGCGTGCCAAGGCCGAACAGACCACCAAACGCACCCGGCGCAAACCCACGCCGAAAACCGCCGCGAAGGCGGCCAAGGCCGCGCCCGAAGAAACGGACAAGGCCCATGAGGCGCTCGACCTGGTGATGGAAACCGTCGAGGCGCTGTTTTCCGAGCGAGGCGAAGAGGAGAAGATCTGGGGTTCCATGGTCAAGCAGGCCCTCAAGCGCCGCATGCCAGGGTTCAACGAAAGCTATTACGGCTTCCGCTCCTTCAGCAAACTCCTGGAAGAAGCCGCCTCGCGCAAGCTCGTGGAGCTGGAACACGACGACAAATCCGGCGGCGTCATCATCCGAAACTACAACCCGGATTATTGAGGCCAACGACCCGCCTGCCGCCATCCGTCCTGGGGTGTCACGGTCGGTCCGGCGCGGGCTGAATGGAAGCAGGATTTTTAGGACTTTTCCCGCCTTTCCTTTGCGATCTCGGCGTCTCTGCGAGATGGGACAGGCTTCAGGGTTCGAAACAGCGATTAGGCTTGGGGCATGGAGCTTTACGTCGGCACCAGCGGATTCGCATACAAGGAATGGGTCGGCCCCTTCTATCCCCCGCGGACGCGTGACTCGCAGTTGCTCGGCCACTATGCCCAACGACTGAACGCCGTTGAGATCAACAATACCTTCTACCGCTTCCCTACCCCCGCCGGGCTCTCGACGTGGGCCGCCCAGGTGCCCACGCACTTCCGCTTCGCTATCAAGGCCCCGAGGCGCATCACCCATGTGCAGCGCCTCCGCGATGTTGACAGAGAACTGTCCCACCTCGTCGACACCGTGAGGGTGCTGGGGAACCGCCTCGGGCCACTGCTGTTCCTGCTGCCGCCCCGCATGCCCCTGAATATCGAGGCGCTGGGCGACATGCTGTGCCAGATGCCCCCGGACCTCCCACTCGCCTTCGCGTTCCGCGATCCGCAGTGGCTTCGCGATTCGGTGTTTTCACTGCTATCGGAACACGGCTGCGCCGTGTGCTTCGAAGATGCGCTGATGCCCGCGCCGGTCGCGACCACCGACTGGGGTTATGTGCGGCTGCGCCGGCCGCAGTATCGCGACACGACGCTGGCGGCCGCTGCCGCACAGGTCCTCGCGCAGCCGTGGCGAACGGCCTATGTGTTCATCAAACACGAGGCGGACTCGCCCTTACTGGCGAGCCGCTTTGCGACCCTGGCAAATCTCTCATTCTCATGAACGATTCCTGACCATGGGAGACATCGAAGGCTCTCTCGCCACGAGGCGCCCTGATGCGCCTTCCTTGGCGTTCTCTGCGTCTTGGCGAGCGATCGATCAGCCGGGCTTGCCGTCCAGCCGCGGGCGCAGGTAGATGAGCAGGTAGCGCAGCCCCCACGGCACCACGGCGGCGAGCCAGGCAGCGGCGGCGAGCAGGTTGGGCTGGACGGGGCTGGCGGCGACGATGAGTTGCACGTCGCCGACGATGCGCAGGAGCACCGCCGCGAGCATGAGCACGAAGGCGGTCCAGTCCAGGTTGTCCATGGTCAGCGGCCTGCCCGAGTGACCGCGGCTGACGCGGGTGATCATGGCGACGACCATAGCCGCGATAAAGCCGATGGCAACGGCGTGCAGGGGGGCGCGGGCGAGGATGAATTCACCCGTGGTCAGTAGGGCGAGACTCTGGATGATGTAGAGCACGAGGCCAAACGACAGGCCGGCGAAGGCGATGTGCAGGGCGCCGAGCAGACGCACGGACAGGCTGCGCCGAAAGCCCCAGTGCAGGGTGTGGTGAAGAGTGGCAAACAGCAGCGGTGCGTCGGCGAGGAAGAGCCATTGGACGTGGCCAAGGGTTTCCAGAGTGAAGTGCGCGACGACCGCCGCCCACAACACGGGAAAGGTCCAGGGCGGTTGCACCAGGGTGTAGTTCGGGATCACCGACCCGGAGAAGAACGGGATCATGCGGTGGCCGACCAGCACCAGCACGGGCACCAGAAACAGCCACAGTGCGCCGCGCAGGGCAGCCTGCAGCAACAACGGACTCTCGATCGCTATCCAGGCAGCGAAGGCGAGTTCGGAAATCACACCCAGGACGAGGGCGATGTTCAGTTGGGTTTCGTAGCGGCGGTCGCGGGGGCCGACGGCGCGGTAGACCTGATAAAGGCCCTGGATGCCGAAGGCGAATCCGAAGGCATGCACGACGATACCCGCCAGCACCACCGCTGTGCCCGCAAACAGCCCTGCGTAGAACAGCAGCACACCGGCGGTCATCAGCAAAAAGGCGCGGACGTAGCTGTGTTCCGGCACCAGGGGACCATTCATCCAACGCGGATAGGTGGTCATGAGAAAGCCGAACATGAGGAACGGGAACACGCCGAATAGCATGAGCCATGCGTGGGTGAAGGTGCTGGGGATGGCGGTTTGCAGCGGTGCGATCACCCCGGTGTAGCGTGCCGCCAACTCGACACTCCACCACACCAACGTGAGCATGAACTGTGCGACACCGGCGAAGAACATCACGCGGTGAGGGGCAGCGGTGAAGACCTTCCAGTGAGTGAGCTTGTGCATGGGCGCGCATTTCGGCAGGGGGGCGCGCAAAGTGTAGAAGCTGTATGGAAAGAGCGGCCTTGATGAACGTCAAGCCGATGACGTGCACTGAAGAATGTCAGCGATCCAGCCAGGGTTTATCACTGGAGGCCATTCCAGGGTGGCGAAACGCAGAGGTCGCGAGCTTTCGGTCATCCACATGCGCATTCAACCGCACGCGCTGAGGGCGGCGATCTCGTCGGGAGTGAGTGCGCGGTACTCGCCAGGCGCGAGCGCCGGATCGAGCTCCACCGTGCCGATGCGGTCACGATGCAAGGCGACCACGTGGTTGCCCACCGCGGCGACCATGCGTTTGACCTGGTGATAGCGGCCTTCCGTGATGGTGAGCCAGACTTCGGTGGGGCCGATGATCTCCACGTGGGCCGGTTGGGTGGACTGTGCTTCGCCATGCAACAGCACACCGGCAGCAAGCTGTGTCGCGGCCGCCTCGTCGATGGGCTCGGCCAGGGTTACGCGATAGCGCTTGGCGCACTTGCGCCGCGGGCTGGTGATGCGATGGGACCAGGCGCCATCGTCGGTGAGCAGCACCAGGCCGGTGGTGTCCAGGTCCAGGCGGCCGGCCGCATGCAGCGCATGACGGTACGACTCGGCGATCAGGTCGAGCACCGAGGGATGCGCACCGTCCTCGGTCACCGATACATAACCGGCGGGTTTGTTGAGCATCAGGTAACGGGGGCCCGGTATCACCAGCGGCCGCCCGGACAGCGTCACGGTCTGCGCCGTGGTGACATGCAGCGACGGATCGCGCACCGGTGTGCCGTCCACGCACACGTCACCGGCACGCACCGCCCGTTGCGCCTGGGAGCGCGTAAGTCCGGCGGCGTTGCCGAGGAAACGATCGAGGCGCAGGCTCATTGTGAGTTTGTCACTGTAGTGGTGCAAAACACGACCCAGAATGTTGCCAGTTTTTCCAACGGAGGTGCACTCGTGAAACAGAATGTAGGCGGTATCGACAAGGGCCTGCGCATCGTCGTCGGCGCGGCGCTCATCGGTTTGACGGTTGCGGGCGTGCTGCCCGTGTGGGGCTGGATCGGCGTGGTGCCGTTGGCGACCGGACTCATGGGCCGTTGCCCGCTGTACCCGCTGGTCGGCGTCTGCACCAAGAAGTGAGTCCGCCGGCGAAGGCCGCCACACGGCGGCCTTCGCCCCCAGCACGCGTGACAACCGACGCCAACAGCCTGGACCCCGGCTGTCGCCGGGGTGACGACTTGGTGCTTGTTGCCTGCACGGCGGTCCATCACGCACGGACACTTCCAACACGTCATGCCGGCGAAGGCCCACGACTGTCTGAAACGTGTACGCGACCACCCCAGGCTGGTGAGCGGTGGTTCGAAAGGCATTCGCCCACGGTGTGGGCTCCTACGGGTAGTTCTCAACGTGTTGTAGGAGCCGACACCGTCGGCGAATGTATTCCGATACGGCGGGTCTTGGCGGGAGGGGCTTGGCCTGCGCTGCGACGCGGCAGCGTGAAGCTGTGATCCGCGCCGTCGATCACGTGCACGGTGTGCGCGGCATGAACGGGCACGAGCACGTCGCGCAGTTGTGCCAAATCGCATAGTGGATCCCGCGTTCCCTGAATGAACAGCATGGGACAGCGCACCGCGGGAAGATGCGCCGCGCGCAGCTTGTCAGGCTGCCGTGCGGGATGGAGGGGATAGCCGAAGAACACCAGGCCGTCGCAGTGCTCGCCCTGCGCCGCCACATGGGAGGCCATGCGCCCGCCCATGCTCTTGCCGGCCAGAAACACCCGCGCCGGTGCCAGCGGGTCCTGGCGCACCGCGGCGATCACCGCACGCCACGCCGCCTCCAGCACCGGCGCCCGATCGGGCGCCTTGCCACCGCGCTCCTTGTAGGGAAAGTTGAACTTGATGCTGAGCAGCCCGTGCGCCGCGAACCCGGCCTGCAAGGCGCTGATGAAGGGCGCCTGCATGTCGTTGCCGGCGCCATGGGCGATGATGACGGCGCTGCCCTCGCCTGCACGCCAGCGGGATGGGATCGCCCACACCGCACCGACGCTGCCCTCACCGACCGTGATGCGGCGCTGTTCCGTGCGCATGTCAGTAGTAGTAGGCGAGCAGAATGCCGCCGAACAGGATGCGGTACCAGGCGAAGCCGATGAAGGTGTGATTGGACACGAAACTCAGCAGGCCCTTCACCGCGATCAGCGCCGCCACGAAGGCGGTGATGAAACCGATCGCGAACAACGGCAGGTCGCCCCATTCCAGCAACGCGCGGTTCTTGTACACGTCGTAGGTGGTTGCGCCGATCATGGTCGGGATGGCGAGGAAGAACGAGAACTCGGTGGCGGCCTTGCGCGACAGGCCGAAGATCAGGCCGCCCATGATGGTGGCGCCCGAACGGGACACACCGGGCACCATGGCGACCGACTGGGCGAGGCCGACCTTGAGGGCATCGGTCCAGCGCATGTCGTCCACAGTCTCGATGTGGTGCTTGCGGTTGTAGAAGTGCTCCACCCACAGAATCACGAAACCGCCCGCCACCAGCATCACCGCCACATTGAAGGGATTGAACAGGTGGTCCTTGATGATGCGGTGCAACAGCAGGCCGAACACCAGCGCCGGCAGGAAGGCGACCAGCACGTTGACGGTGAAGCGCTGCGCCACCGGGTCGCTGCGCAGCCCGCGCGCCACACGCACGATGCGTTCGCGGTATTCCCAGCACACCGCCAGGATGGCACCGAGCTGGATGGCGATGTCGAAGACCTTCGCCCGCTCGTCGGTGAAATCGAGAAAATCACCGACGATGATGAGATGGCCCGTGCTGGAGATGGGCAGGAACTCGGTGGCACCTTCCACCAGCCCGAGCAGGAAGCCCTTGAGGAGCAAAATCCAATCCATGATCGCCTTTCGCGTCGCTTATGACATGGCGCAAAGCCGCAGCGATTGTAGTGTACTGTTTCACTCTTGGAGGCACTTTCAGCGAGCCGCTGGTCGGCCAGATGCAAGGCGCGCTCGCGCAGGAATGGCGGCCCCATTTCAAGAGAGCGCAACGCCGCAGATGGCCGACCAGCGGCTCGCCCGAAGGGAGCCACCTAAAAGCGCCAATGCGGCGTTGCACTCCTTGACAAGGGCTTGCCATTGCCTGCGGAGTGCGCCTTGCCTTGGCGCTTTTGGGTGGCTCTGAAAGTGCCTCCAAGAGTGAAACAGTACACTATTCCCGCCTGGCCCTCATGGTCAGCCCTTGCCGCGGACCGGGACCAGCTCGCGGTCCCGTGTCTGCATGGCCGGGACCGGCGGCCGTGGGCCGCCGGTCTGAGGCTTCAGGCGCGACGGAAACCTTCGCCGCGACGCTGGTTGTAGCCGCCGCGATTGCCTTGCGGGCGATCCGAGAAACGTCGGCCGTTGGGACGTGGACCGGAAGGACGACGATGGGTCGGCTCCAGGCGCGGCTCCAATCCCGGGATGACGGCGTATTCCAGACGTCCGCCCGTAAGCCGCTCGATACGGCCGAGCTTCGGACGATCGGCGGGACCCACGAAGGTAATGGCCGTGCCGCTCGCACTGCCTCGGCCGGTGCGGCCGATGCGGTGGATGTAGTCCTCGGCCACCATGGGCAGGTCGAAGTTGATCACGTGGCTGATGCCCGCGATGTCGAGGCCGCGCGCCGCCACGTCAGTGGCGACCAGCAGGCGCACCTCGCGCCGGCGCATGCGATCCACCGTGCGCTTGCGATCGCGCTGGCCCATGTCACCGTGCAGGGCCACGCAGGCATGGCCCTGCTCGCTCAGGGTCTGCGCCAGGGTCTCGGCGCCGGCCTTGGTGGCGGTGAACACCACGGCCTGATCCAGCTCTTCGGCGGCAATGATGTGCGACAGCAGGGCGTGCTTGTGCGCGAGGTCGTCGGCCCGGTGGGCGCGCTGGGTGATGCGCTCATGACGCATGGCGGCGGCCGCCAGTTGCAGGCGCGCCGGGTCCTTCAGCAGTTCGTTGGCGACGGAAAGCACGGTGCCCTCCAGGGTGGCGGAGAACAGCGCGGTCTGGCGCGTGGCCGGCGTGGCGCTGGCGATGTGACGCACGTCGTCCAGAAAGCCCATGTCGAGCATGCGGTCGGCCTCGTCCAGCACGAGCATTTCCAGACGCGAGAAGTCGATACGCCCGCGTTCCATGTGGTCCATCAGGCGACCCGGCGTGGCCACCAGGATATCCACCGGACGCGACAGGGCGCGGATCTGCGGCGGATAGGGCACACCGCCCACCACGCTCACCGTGATGGGACGCGAGAACTTGCCGAACTCGCGGATGTTTTCTTCCACCTGGGTGGCCAGTTCGCGGGTCGGCGTGAGGACCAGCACACGGGGGCCGATGCCGCGCAGCGTGCTCGGCGTCAGCAGGCGCTGCAACGCAGGCAGCGTAAACGCGCCGGTCTTGCCGGTGCCGGTCTGTGCGGAGGCCATCAGGTCGCGGCCGTCGAGCAGCACAGGGATGGCCTGGCGCTGGATTTCAGTGGGTTCGGAGAAGCCCAGGGCTTCGATGGCGCGCAGCAGCGGCGCACCCAGATTCAGTGCAGAAAAAGACAAAAAGAAGTCCTCGCCGCACCCTGCCACAGGGGCGGACAAATGTGATGAAACGATAGAGAACCGAAGAGGCGAGACTGCGGTGGCGTGCCAAGGCCCGGTTCGTTGCGCCTGTGTGGCGCTTACGTCGCTAACCGGAAAACCGCACGCGATGTGGGGAGGGAGGTCAGGAACGTAGGTCCCCGGAGGTCGGGGAGGCGCGCAGTGTACTCGGGAAGCGCCGGCCGGGCAAACGATTCCTTTACATCACCATCGCGCGATTCCCGACGGCCTGCGAATTTCATTACCTTCTGTTTGCATGGGGTACGGGTGCGGCTACGGTATTCGTTGCGGGCGGCACGGCCTCGCTCGCAAGGGGATGTCGTGAAAAAACTGCTCGTCGCCGTGCTGCTGCTCGTCATTCTCGTGCCCCTCGTCCTGTGGCTGTCGCTGGACTGGATCGCCAAGCGGGCCATCGAGCAAGGCACCACCTACGCCACCGGTGAACCCGCCCGGCTGGGCAACGTGCGCCTCGGGGTGTTCTCGGGCGAAGTCGCACTCCGTGACCTGCGCGTCGCCAATCCCGAGGGCTATCAGGCCGAGCAGTTTTTCGTGCTGGACGCGCTGGATTTTGCGGTGCATCCGCGCTCGCTACTCGGCAAGGTGGTGCGGGTTCCGCGCCTATCCATCAACGGCGCGCAGGTAAATCTCGAACGCCAGGGGACGGGCAGCAACGCCGCGGAAATCCTCGACAACATCCGTCGTCTCGGTGGCGCGGAGGAGAAGCAGCGTGCCAAGGGACAAAAGCGATTCATCGTGGATGAACTGCGCATCGACGGCGTGCAGGCCGAGGCGCTGTTCGCCCCGGCCTTGGGGGAGCGTGGGCGCAGCCGTGTGCAGGTGCCGACCATTGAGCTGAGCGATGTCGGTGCCGAATCGGGCGGCGTCACCGCCGCACAGCTGGCGGGCATCGTGGCGCGCGCAGTGCTCGATCAGGTGGTAAACAGTGGCGCACTGCCCGCCGAGTTCCAGGCGCAGCTGGGTGATGCACTCGGCGCGGTGCAGGACCTGGAAGGACGCGTCCGCGAGGAGACGCAGCAACAACGGGAACGGCTTCAGGAGAAGGCCGAGCGCGCCGTGGAAGAACAGCGCAAACGCCTGCTCGAAGAGGGCCAACGGCTGTTCGACTGACCTTCCTGCGCGGAAGAAAAAAAATGGCCCAATGCGGAGGTGCTGGGAATGGACCCCGGCTTTCGCCGGGGTGACGGGAAGGGAACGGATCAGCCCCTCGCCCTTCCGGCGCAAGCCGGCCTCATGCGCCGCAGCAGCGCTTGAACTTGCGTCCGCTGCCGCAAGGACACGGGTCGTTGCGCCCGGCCTTGTGCGTGGCCCCGGTCCTCACCTCGCCGTCCAGGTAGTACCACCGCCCGGCTTCGCGCACGAAGCGGCTCACCTCGTGCAACACGCCGAGGCGCACGCCGTCGCGATAATGGGCCATGAACTCGACCATACCCGCCTCATCGTCCACTTGCCCCGCCGTGGTGGCACAGACCTCCAACCGCAGCCAGACAGGACCGTCGCCGGGTTCGATGTCCACAGGGCGGGTCGAGGGATGCCAACTAGCGCGCAGGAAGGCGGCATCGCCGAGCGCGTAGGCGGTGTAGCGCGCCCGCATGAGCTGCTCGGCCACGGGTGCGGGGGTGCCGGCCAGCCAGGGGCCGCAACAGGCGGCCAGGGCGGCGCCGCTGCCACAGGGACAAGGTGAAGAAGGGTCGGACATGGGCCCACCGGTATTCGGGAGTGCCCCATGATACTCAACGCCACTCACAACTTGCGCAGCAGGCGCGTGGCGGCGGCGATGGCCGCGGCGTCCTCGGCCGTGCCGACGATGGCGTCCGGCAGGCCGGTGCCCGTGGCGATGCGCCGCCGTACGCGCACGAACAGGAACGCACCCACGATGGCGCCGGCCGCGGCCACCAGACCGACCGGCGCCAGATGCAGGGAGTGGCGCATGGCGATGGGGGCGGCGCTCAATGCCCCGGCGACGGCCCGCATGGCCAGGGCCGCCGTACGGGTGCGCGGCGGCACGCCCGGCAGCTTGTCGATGATCTCCTCACCGATGGCGAGCGCGGAAAGCACCGAGGCGGTCCGCGGTGACGCCAGCACGCGCTCCACGGCGCCGGCATCGCCCGGCACCGGCTGCTGCGACAGCGTGCGGCTCACCACGGCCGGCGCCACCAGGCTGCGCATGCCAGCGACCACACCCACACCCAAGGCCACGCCCAACCAGAGAAACGGATGCATGGGCAGGTTCCGATAAGGCGTTCTTCGAAAAGATTAGCCCTCGGCAGGAACGCTACATGCCGGCGGCAGGGATCAGCGCGGCGTAGCGCAGCCCTTTGCCGAGGGCGATGAAGATGAATGCAGCGGTCCAGGGCAGGCGCAGCCAGCCCGCGGCCACGCACAGCGGGTCGCCCAGCACGGGCAACCACGACAACAGCAACACCGGCGCGCCGAAGCACCGCACCCGTTCGACCGCCTTGCGGTGCGCCGGCTTGGCGAGTGCCTGCGCCGGATAGCGCCGCGCGATGAGCGCACCGATTGCGAGCGAGGTCAGGCCGCCCAGCGCGTTGCCCGCCGTGGCCGTCAGCAGCAGCGGCAGCGGGGCGTGCCCGCCGTGCCACAACAGCGCCACGAACAACGCCTCCGATCCACCCGGCAGCAGCGTGGAGGAGACGAAGGCGCTGGTAAAAAGCAGGCCGAGGCCAATCTCGTTCATGGCTATCGCCAGCCCTGCAATCACTGGGGGATTTTCCGATACGGGTGAGCGTCGGCACAGTGTACCGGGCTTGAAGGGCGAGCTCACGGGCCGCGGCGCTTGCCTCGTGCCCGCCCGCGGAGGATCATGCGCGCGCCCCTCGAAGGAACGTACTGATGGACGGCCATCATTCCGAAGCCGGTGCGCGGGCGCAGCTCCGCCGGTTGCTCGCGCTGGCGCGGGACAATGAAGAGAAACTGCAGCGCTTCAATGAGCAGGAGCTGCAGCTCATCGCGACCACCTCGCTGCATGAGGTGCTGGCGCGTATCGTGCTCGATTTCCCCTCCGCCTTCGCCCTCGAGCATGTCAGCCTGGTGCTCGCCGACCCGCGCCAGGAACTGCCGCAGCTACTGGAGGCCTGTGACCTCCCGCCGCACATCGCCCAACAGGTGCTGCTGCTCGACGCCGCACGCCTCGATGCGCTCGGGCTGGTGCGCCGCGCGCCGTTGCTGGGGCGCTTCGGCCCCCGTTACGCGCCGTTGTTCCCCTCACACCCCCCACCGGTTTCCGTCGCGCTGCTGCCCCTGTGGCGCGGCGACGAATGCATCGGCAGCCTGAACTTCGGCAGCGCGGATCCCAAGCGCTATACGCCGGACAGTCGCACGGACTTCCTCGCGCGGCTGGCCGCCGTGGTGGCCATTTGCATCGAGAACGGCGCGAATCACGAACGCGTGCGCCTGCTGAGCTTCACCGACCCGCTCACGGGCGCGAGCAACCGCCGCTATCTGGACCAACGCCTTGACGAGGCGGTGGCGTGTGCGGCGCGAACGGCATCACCGCTGGCCTGCATGTTCCTCGACGTGGACCACTTCAAACGCTTCAACGACACCTACGGCCACGCGGCAGGCGACACGGTGCTGCGCGAGGCCGCGCGGCGCATGCGCGCCGAGCTGCGTCGCAGCGACGTGCTGTGCCGCTACGGCGGCGAGGAATTCGTGGCCTTGCTGCCGGGCGCCGACGGTGAGCGCGCCAAGGAGATCGCCGAGCGCATCCGTGCGGCGATCGGCGACGTGCCGTTCATGCTGGAAGGCGGCCGCCGCCCGCCTGCTGCACACCGCCGATCAGGCCGTTTATGCCGCGAAGGCCGCCGGCCGTAACCGGGTCGTGAGGGACTGAGCGAGTGCGCACCAGCGACCTGCGGCGATGTGCCGCAGGCCGCCGCCATGCGCTCAGCGCAACGGGCGTTCGCCCGGACCTTCGGGCCGCCGCCCTTTCACCCCGGTCCGCGCCAGGGCCGCTCCCACCGCCATTCCGAGCGCACCCACCAGCAGCGGGCGTTCCTGGCGCAGGTAGTCGTAGGTCCCGCGTCCGGGCCTTGTCGCGGCGGGTGACGCACGACCTTCGCGTACCGCGCCGATCACCGTGTCGGCGGCACCACGCGGCGACAGCCGTGCGCCGAGGCTGCCGACGGTATCGCGGAACGCCGCACGCGCCCGATCGGCATCCGCCGCAAGCGCATCGATCTCGGGACGCCGCGCGCCCTTGCCGGTCGTGCGTGCCGCGCGCGCGGGATGTTCCTCGGCGGGCGATGGCCGCCGGCGTGGCGCCTCGCCGGCCGGCTCACGCTCGCCAGCCGCCGTGTCGGCCATGGCCGCCCGGCGCGCGCCCATGGGCACGGCCTCGCCCGTGGTGGTGTCACGCTCGGTCTGATGTTCCATCTCGGCGTTCATCTCGGCGCCGATCAGGATCACGAAGGCCGAGATGTAGAACCACATGAGCAGGATCACGATGGCGGCGAGGGAGCCGTAGGTTTCGTTATACGAACCGAAGTTGGCGACGTAGAACGAGAACAGCCCGGAGGCGATGAGCCACAACACCGTAGCCGCGACCGCGCCCCAGCTCACCCAGCGAAAACGCGGCGCCGCCCGGCTCGGTCCGTAGCGGTAAAAGAGCGCCAGCCCCGCCATCAGCGCCAGCGCGAGCACCGGCCAACGCGCCCAGGAAATCACCGTCGCGATGGTGTCCGGCAGGCCGAGCGCGCCGACCAACGCCGGGAAGGCCACCACCAGCACGGCGGCGAGAATCAGGCCGACGATGGCCCCCACCGTCAGCAACAGCGCCACGGCGTTGAGGCGCAGGAAGCCGCGGGACTCTTCCTCTTCGTAAGCGATGTTAAGCGCCTCCATGAGCGCCTTGGTGCCCTTGGTGGTGCTCCAGATGGCGAGCAGCAGGCTGATGATCGCGCTGAGCCCCAGGGCGGCGCCCGAGGCCGAGGCGATGGACGACATCTGCCGGCTGACGATGTCCACCACTTCGGTGGGCAGCATGCCGCGCATGCCTTGCACCGCCTGTTGGATGTCCGCGGGATTGGCGACCATACCGTAGATGGACACGATGGCGGCGATCGCCGGGAACAGGGCGAGAAACGCGTAAAACGCCACCCCCGCCGCCACCATGGACAGGCGGTCCTTCTTCACCTCGCCGGCGGTGCGCTTGCCCACATCACGCCACGCCCGTCCGCGAAACTCGGTCGGCTTCTCGGCATGCCGGCCTGCCGCAGTCTTGTCTGCCATGGGAGTCCTCCCTTTGCACGGCGCTTATAGTGCAAAGGTAGGTCATCACGACCGGCGAGAGGCGGAGCTCGACGACCGTTCTCCGCGGCGACGTGGCCGCAGCGTCAAATGGGCGTGGGAAAACTGGACGCTCACGCAAGGCGTGAGCCCGGCCTGGCAGATGCCGCGGCGCGGTCGATGACTATCTTCGCAGCCGGCCTTGGGTTTGCCGCAGGGTTTATGAATGAACGGGTGATTTGCAGCGCGCACCGGGCTTCTACCTTTTGCGGTGAGGGCTGCGAAAAGCAAACCCATCGAAAGATGAGGGCGCAAAGCCTCCGGCCTAAAGGGCGGTGTCCTTCGGGGCATTTCTCCCAGGGTAGCGGGGTTGCCAGCCACTCTCTGCGGGGCGCACTCGGTGCGCCCCGCTTTCGTTTGCGTGGCCTCCCTCAGTAACGATCGCCCCCACGATTCCCAGAAGGAATCACGGCTGGCGCCGCGTACGGCCGCGCGGTGTCTGCGGGGCGCGGTTGCCGTTCACCTCGCCCGATTTGGCCGGACCACGGGTATTGCCGTTGGCAGCGCGCGGTTGGCCGGTTCGGCCGCGATTGCCGTCGCTCCTGCGCCCGGTCCCTGCCCCGTCGCGTTGGCCGTCGCGCCGACGCGGTGCATGGTTCGAGCGCGGGCGTGGCGGCCGACGATCCTCGTCCTCTGCCGGTGCATTGCTCGCGGTACCGGGTTCGAAACCGGCCAGCCGGGTCTGTGGCAGGGTGCGGCGGATGAGCCGCTCGATGGATTTCAGGTAATCGCGTTCGTCGGCGCACACCAGCGAGATCGCATGGCCCTCAGCGCCCGCGCGGCCGGTGCGGCCGATGCGGTGCACGTAGTCTTCCGGCACATTGGGCAGTTCGAAGTTGACCACGTGCGGCAGCTGATCGATATCGATGCCACGCGCGGCGATGTCCGTCGCCACCAACACGCGCACCGCGCCGCTCTTGAAGTCGGCCAGCGCGCGGGTGCGCGCACCCTGGCTCTTGTTACCGTGGATGGCGGCGCTGGTGAGGCCGTCCTTGCCGAGCTGTTCGGCGAGGCGGTTGGCGCCGTGTTTGGTGCGTGTGAACACCAGTACCTGGCGCCAGTCGTTGCTGCCGATGAGGTAGGACAGCAGCTCGCGCTTGCGCTTCTGATCCACCGCGTACACCTGCTGCTGCACGGTTTCGGCAGCGGTGTTGCGGCGCGCCACTTCCACGTATTCCGGATGGTGCAGGAACTGTTCGGCCAGCCTCTTGATGTCGTCGGAATAGGTCGCCGAGAACAACAGGTTCTGGCGGCGCTTGGGCAGCAGCGCGAGGATGCGGCGCAGGTCGTGGATGAAGCCCATGTCGAGCATGCGATCGGCCTCGTCCAGCACCAGGATCTCGATGCCGCTCAAGTCCATGGCCTTCTGTCCCGCGAGGTCCAGCAGGCGGCCCGGCGTGGCCACCAGGATGTCCACGCCCTGGCGGAGTTTTTCGATCTGCGGATTGATGCCGACGCCGCCGAACACCACCGCCGAGCGCAGCGGCAGGTGCTTGCCGTAGGTGCGCACGCTCTCCTCCACCTGGGCCGCCAGTTCGCGGGTGGGTGTGAGCACCAGGGCGCGCAGCTTGCGGCGCGGGCCGCCGTGCAGGCGTTGCAGCATGGGCAGGGTGAAACCGGCGGTCTTGCCAGTGCCGGTCTGGGCGCCGGCCAGCACGTCCTTGCCGGCGAGGACCAGGGGAATGGCCTGGGCCTGGATGGGCGTGGGCGTGGTGTAACCGTGCTCGGTCACCGCGCGCACGAGGTCGGGCGCGAGGCCAAGGGAGGCGAAAGACATGGGAAATCCTCTCGGCGCGCCGCCATGGGCGTGCCGCAAAAGCAAAGGGATGGCGTGGAGTCGGAGGTCCGAAGCGCCGGTGTGGCGCAAACATCACCCACCGGAAGTACCGAGGAGGGAGAAACGCCCGCACCCGTGGGTGCGCGGCGACTGTACGCGAGCGTGCAGGCGGACGCAATCCTCAAGGCCGAAGAAGGAACGCAGAGGCGCAGAGGACACGGCGTAGGAGCCGACACTGTCGGCGAACGTGGTTTCGGTAACCGTCGAGGCGTGGAAAGGCATTCGCCCACAGGGTGGGCTCCTACGGGCGGATTCTTGTAGGAGCCGACACTGTCGGCGAACGTGGTTTCGGTAGCCGTCGGCGCTTGGAAAGACATTCGCCCACGGGGTGGGCTCCTACGGGCGGATTCTTGTAGGAGCCGACACTGTCGGCGAACGTGGTTTTCGGTAGCCGTCGGCGCTTGGAAAGGCATTCGCCCACAGGGTGGGCTCCTACGGGCGGAAGGAACCGACACTGTCGGCGAACGTGGTTTTCGGTAGCCGTCGGCGCTTGGAAAGGCATTCGCCCACAGGGTGGGCTCCTACGGGCGGATTCTTGTAGGAGCCGACACTGTCGGCGAACGTGGTTTCGGTAGCCGTCGGCGCTTGGAAAGGCATTCACCCACGGGGTGGGCTCCTACGGGTCTTTCTTGGACAGCAGGTCCTTGAGGTTGGCGAAGGGGTTGTGGGTGGCGGGGGCGGTTTCGCCGGACGAGGTTCCGCCGCCGTAGCCGCGCACCTGGTCCACGTATCGCTGGTGCTCGTTATCGTGGCAGTACAGGCAGAGGTTTTCCCAGTTGCTGCCATCCGGCGGGTTGTTGTCGTGGTTGTGGTCCTTGTGGTGGACGGTCAGCTCGTGCAGGTTCTGGCGCGTGAACTCACGCCCGCAGCGCCCGCAGATCCACGGATGGATGCGCAGCGACTGCTCGCGGTAACCGGCCATGCGCTTGTCCGCCTCGCGGCGCGCCTCGGCGACCACGCGATCGAGCCGGCTGCTGTCCATGGTTTTCTTTTTGTCAGCCATTGCACACCCCCTCAGGCCTTGCGGTAAACCTCGGCACCGCTGCTGACGAACTCCACCGCCTTTTCCTGCATGCCCTTTTGCAGGGCATCTTCGGTGTCGAGGCCGTGGGCCTTGGCATAGTCGCGCACGTCCTGGGTGATCTTCATGGAACAGAAGCTTGGACCACACATGGAACAGAAATGCGCGACCTTGTGCGCCTCCTTGGGCAGGGTGGCGTCGTGGTACTCACGGGCGCGGTCCGGGTCCAGACCGATGTTGAACTGGTCTTCCCAGCGGAATTCGAAACGCGCCTTGCTCATGGCGTTGTCGCGGATCTGCGCACCCGGATGGCCCTTGGCCAGGTCCGCCGCGTGGGCGGCGATCTTGTAGGTGATGATGCCTTCCTTCACGTCATCGCGGTTGGGCAGGCCCAGGTGTTCCTTGGGCGTGACATAGCACAACATGGCGGTGCCGTACCAGCCGATCATGGCCGCGCCGATGGCGGAGGTGATGTGGTCGTAGCCCGGCGCGATGTCGGTGGTGAGGGGACCGAGCGTATAGAACGGCGCCTCGCCGCACTCGCGCAGCTGCTTGTCCATGTTCTCCTTGATCATGTGCATGGGCACGTGGCCCGGCCCTTCGATCATGGTCTGCACGTCGTGCTTCCAGGCGATCTTGGTGAGCTCGCCCAGGGTCTCCAGTTCGCCGAACTGGGCGGCGTCGTTGGCGTCGTAGAGCGAGCCGGGGCGCAGGCCGTCGCCCAGGGAGAAGGTCACGTCGTAGGCCTTCATGATTTCGCAGATTTCCTCGAAGTGCGTATAGAGGAAATTCTCCTGATGGTGGGCCAGACACCACTTGGCCATGATGGAGCCGCCGCGGGAGACGATGCCGGTGAGGCGCTTGGCGGTGAGCGGCACGTAGCGCAGCAGCACGCCGGCATGGATGGTGAAATAGTCCACGCCCTGCTCGGCCTGTTCGATGAGCGTGTCGCGCATGATCTCCCAGGTGAGGTCTTCGGCCTTGCCGCCCACCTTTTCGAGCGCCTGATAGATGGGCACGGTGCCGATGGGCACGGGGGCGTTGCGGATGATCCACTCGCGGGTCTCGTGGATGTTCTTGCCCGTGGACAGGTCCATGATGGTGTCCGCGCCCCAACGGATACCCCAGGTCATCTTCGCCACTTCCTCCTCGATGGAGGAGCCCAGCGCCGAGTTGCCCAGGTTACCGTTGATCTTCACCAGGAAGTTGCGACCGATGATGGCCGGCTCCAGTTCCAGGTGATTGATGTTGGCCGGGATGACGGCACGACCGCGGGCCACCTCACTGCGCACGAATTCGGGCGTGATGGCCGAAGGCAGGCTGGCGCCGAAGCTCTCACCCGGGTGCTGCGCCTTGAGGAAGTCGCGGTACATCGAAAGGCGCAGGTTTTCGCGGATGGCGATGTATTCCATCTCGGGCGTGACGATGCCCTTTTTCGCGTAATGCATCTGGGTCACGTTCATGCCCGCCTTGGCGCGGCGCGGCTGACGCCGGTGGCCGGCGAAGCGCAGATGATCAAGGGACGCATCGGCTGCACGCTGGCGACCGTAGTCGGAGGTGAGCTGCGCCAGCACCTCGGTGTCGCCGCGCTCTTCGATCCAGCGCGAGCGAACGTCGGGCAGGCCCTGGCGGATGTCGATGGTCACGGCCGGGTCGGTGTAAGGCCCCGAGGTGTCATAGACGGTGAGCGGCAGGTTCTTCTCGCGACCGGCCTCGGTGACCGTGTCGGTCAGGGCGATCTCGCGCATGGGCACGCGGATGTCCGGGCGCGAGCCCTCGACGTAGATCTTGCGCGAGGCGGGAAACGGCTCGATGGAGCCCGCGTCGACCTTGGCGGTCTCGCTGAGGAATTGTTCGGGATTGGCGCTCATCGGCACACCTCTAGGTTTCGGTCAGAGGCGGCGAAAGGGGCGCACAAACGGGGGCGGCGCCGCTTCCCTACGCCGGTGCTAACCGGTTCAGGTTCGAAGGGTCTGTCTCAGCCGAGGCCGCGAGCCTCGGCACCCCCAGCGGGTTTGGCGGTAAAGTATAGTACTGAGGTCGGATACGCAAGCGGCCGAAACTGCGGAAAAACCGCGAAAAACAGCCGATAACGATTGCATTTCTTCGCATTGCGCCCACCCGCCGCGCCTTGCCTGACCGCGCCAAAGCGCTTACGCTTGACCGACCTAACCGGGTCTATAGACGCATGCAAACACTCATGCCTGACGTGAACTTCGAACTGGCACGACGCAACATGATCGTCCAACAGGTGCGCCCGTGGGGCGTTCTGGACGATCGGGTGCTGGAGGCCATGCAGCACATCCCGCGCGAGGATTTCGTGCCGGCCCAATACCGCAACCTGGCCTTCACCGACCTGGAACTGCCCATCGGTCAGGGCGAGGTAATGATGGCCCCGAAGGTGGTCGGCCGCATGCTCCAGGCGCTGGACATCCAGCCCCGCGACCGGGTGCTGGAAGTGGGCACCGGCACCGGCTACGCCACCGCCCTGCTGGCTCGCCTGGCCGAGGAAGGTCACGTCTATTCAGTGGACATCCATTCCGAATTCACCGCGGCCGCCCGGCAGCGCCTGTCCAGCCATGGCATCCGCAATGTCAGCCTGGAAACGGCCAATGCCGTGAACGGCTGGGATGCCCACGAACCCTATAACGCCATTGCTATCACCGGCTCCCTGCCGGTGCTGACCGACAGCTTCCAGCGCTTCCGGGACAGCCTGGCGGTGGGCGGGCGCCTGTTCGTCATCGTCGGCGAGGCGCCCACCATGGAGGCTATCCTGATTGTCCGCACGGGTGAGGCGGAGTGGCGTTCCGAGGGGCTGTTCGAGACCGTACTGCCGGCGCTCCAGCATGCCGTGCAGCCGCGGCGCTTCGTTTTTTGAACCATCGGAACCGCTGACAGCCTTCATTCAAACCCCACGGCAACATTGAAAGCCGCCGGGGGGCGGGCATATATTAGCGCTCATTAATTAACTGACCGATCGGTCAGCTCACGGGAAGGACATCGGAAAATGCGTAAGACCCTGCTTGCTTCCGCGCTCGTGCTGGCGTTCAGCGGCCGTGCCCTCGCGGCGGACCTGCTCGATATCTACCAACGCGCCCAGGTGGCCGACCCGCAGATCGCCGCCGCGGCCGCGCAGCATGGGGCGGCGTTGCAGGCGCGGCCGCTGGCGCGGTCCAACCTGATGCCGAAGCTGAGTGCAGGGGCACTGTACAGCCAGGCCTCCACGGATACGGACGGCAGCGCAGTTCCCATCGCCCAGCGCGGCTCGGTCGATACCGACACCACGGAATACAACCTGAGCCTCATCCAGCCGCTCTATCACCAGGATTACTTCGTACAGTTGAGCCAGGCTGACGCCCGCATCGCGCAGGCCGATGCCAATTTCACGGCGGCCCAGCAGGACCTGATCGTCCGCGCAGCGAGCGCCTACTTCGGCGTGCTCGCCGCCGAGGACAACCTGCGTTTCGCCGAGGCCCAGCGTACCGCCTTCGAACAGCAACTGCGCCAGACCCGCCAGCGTTTCGAAGTGGGCCTGACCGCCATCACCGACGTACGCGAGGCCCAGGCCCGCTACGACCTGGCCACCGCCCAGGAGATCACCGCCCGCAACCAGCTGGACACCGCCAACGAGCAGTTGCGTGAGCTCACGGGCGAAGACTACGCGTCTCTCGCCAAGCTGGGTGAGGTGCCGCTGGTGGTACCGGAACCGACCAACATGGACGCCTGGGTAAACAAGGCGCTGGAGCAGAACCTGCAGCTCATCGCCGCCGAAGCGGCCAGCCGTTTCCAGCGCGAAGAGATCCGTCGGCAACGCGCACAGCGCTATCCGACCCTCGACCTGACCGCGCGCGTGGGCAGCACCGAGCGCGACACGGGCCTGGTCACCGAGCAGGACAGCACCGTGGTGGGAATCAACCTGAACTTTCCGTTCTACCAGGGCGGCCTGATCAGCGCGCGTACCCGCGAGAGCGAATACCTGTACCAGCAGGCGCTGGCCCAGCTGGACCAGCAACGCCGCGCCACCGTGCGCCAGACCCGCGACGCCTTCAACGGCGTGCAGGCCGGCATCAGTCAGGTGGAGGCGCTGCATCAGGCGGTCATCTCCGCGCAGACCGCCCTCGACGCCACCCAGGCCGGCTACGAAGTGGGCACCCGCACCGCCGTGGACGTGCTGGATGCCCAGCAGCAGCTCTATCAGGCGCAGAGCGACTACGCGAGCGCCCGTTACAACTACGTGCTCGCCACCCTGCAACTGAAGCAGGCCGCCGGCACCCTGACGCCGGACGACGTGCGTCTCATCAACGCCTGGCTCACCGCCAGCGCACCCCCGCAGCCGTAAGCGCCGCCCAAGGCGGGTCGCCCCCCTGGCCGTAGGTCACGTTGCGAAGCTACGTGACATTCCCGCGACCGCACCGTCACGTAGGCGCTGCGCGCCAACGTGACCTACGACAAACACCGCGGATTAGCGGGCATGGTGCGGCCGTGCCCCCCATGCGGCGTCGCGGCCCATCGGGCGGCAGTTTGTGCATGATGCAGCCGTAGGTCACGTTGCGAAGCTACGTGACATTCCCGCGACCGCACCGTCACGTAGGCGCTGCGCGCCAACGTGACCTACGACAAACACCGCGGATTAGCGGGCATGGTGCGGCCGTGCCCCCCATGCGGCGTCGCGGCCCATCGGGCGGCAGTTTGTGCATGATGCAGCCGTAGGTCACGTTGCGAAGCTACGTGACATTCCCGCGACCGCACCGTCACGTAGGCGCTGCGCGCCAACGTGACCTACGACAAACACCGCGGATTAGCGGCCATGGTGCGGCCGTGCCCCCCATGCGGCGTCGCGGCCCATCGGGGCGGCAGTTTGTGCATGATGCAGCCGTAGGTCACGTTGCGAAGCTACGTGACATTCCCGCGACCGCATCGTCACGTAGGCGCTGCGCGCCTGACCTACGACAAACACCGCGGATTAGCGGCCATGGTGCGGCCGTGCCCCCCATGCGGCGTCGCGGCCCATCGGGCGGCAGTTTGTGCATGATGCAGCCGTAGGTCACGTTGCGAAGCTACGTGACATTCCCGCGACCGCACCGTCACGTAGGCGCTGCGCGCCAACGTGACCTACGACAAACACCGCGGATTAGCGGGCATGGTGCGGCCGTGCCCCCCATGCGGCGTCGCGGCCCATCGGGGCGGTAGTTTGTGCATAATGCAGCCCACTAGCGTCTCGTGAGCCCGCCATGCGTCAAGAAACCCCTCTGCTGCTTTCTGCCGACCAAAGCCTGTTCATCCTCGTGGACGTCCAGGGGCGCCTTTCCGCCGCCATGCCCGAGGACGATCGGGCGCGCGTGCTGCGCCAGGGCGCCGCGCTGTTGCGGGGCGCCGGCCTGTTGCAGGTACCGGTGATGGTGTCGGAGCAGTATCCGAAGGGGTTGGGGCACACGGAACCGGCACTCGCCGAGGCATTCCCCACCTCGGCCATCGTCATCGAAAAGACCTGCTTCGCCTGCGGCGGCGAGCAGGCGTTCCGCGAGGCCATCGCTGCACAGGGTCGTCCGCAGGTGGTGATCGCCGGCATGGAGGCCCACGTGTGCGTGCTACAGACGGCCCTCGCGCTGCATGACGAGGGCTACCATGTATTCGTGGTGGAGGACGCGGTGAGCAGCCGCGACCCGGCCAACCGGCAGAACGCCATGGCCCGCCTGCGCCAGCTCGGCGTCACTGTGACCAACGCCGAGTCGGTGCTGTTCGAATGGATGCGCGATGCGCGGCATCCGCAGTTCAAGGCCGTGAGTGCACTCATCAAATGACGAATTCCCCCTTCCCCTCCGCCGCACCGGACTTCAACGACCCGCTCGGCCTGCTGCGCGCCTGCCATGGCCGCATCCTCGCCCACTGCCAGACCCTCGAACGGCTTGTGCCGCATCTGTCGGCCCATGGCGCCGATGGCGAGGCGCGCGAGGCCATGGCGCGGGTGCACCGGTATTTTTCGACCGCCGCACAGCATCACCACGCCGATGAGGAGCAGGATCTGTTTCCGAGGCTCGCGACCGTCGCACCCGACCTGGCCCCGCTCATGCGGGCATTGGCCACGGAACACGAGGGCCTCACGGGGCATTGGCAGGCGCTGGCGCCGCTGTTGTCGGCACCGGAGCGCGCGGTCGCCGATCTGGCGGCGTTCGCCGCGGTGGTCGGCGGCTTCGTGGCGGCCTATCGCGCCCATGCGGCCAAGGAGAACGAGCAGCTCCTTCCACGCGCCGCGGACGTGCTCTCGCCCGAGGAGTTGCGCGAGCTGGGCGCCCGCATGGCCACACGCCGGGGCGTGGCGGCACCGACCTGAACAGCGGCGCTCCATCGCAGCGACGGCACCATCGTAGCCCGGATGAAGCGCAGCGCAATCCGGGAAAAGCCACCACCCTCCGCCCGCACGGATGCAACATCGAGCTCCTGTTAGAATTGCGCGCTTTTCATCAGAACCTGACCATGTCCGAGACCTTCCGCCCCAGCCAGTTCCTTGCCCCGCGCCATTGGCCCACCTGGGTCGGCCTGGGTCTGGTGCGTATCGGCAGCCGCCTGCCCTACCGCTGGCAGTTGCGCACCGCACGCGTGCTCGGGGCGCTGCTGTATCGTCTGCTGCCGAGCCGCCGGCGCATCGCCCACATCAACGTGGACCTGTGTTTTCCCGAGCGGTCCGCCGAAGAACGTGCGCACATCGTGCGCGAGACCTACGTCTCCTCGGCCATGGCGGTTTTCGAGATGGGGCTGGCCTGGTGGGCCGATGACGACTATCTGCGCCGAATGCACCGCGTGGAAGGCATGGAGCACCTGGAGGCGGCGCTCGCCGCCGGCCACGGCGCCATCCTGCTCGGCGGGCATTACACCACCATTGAGCTGAGCGGTCGTCTCATGTGCCTGCACCGCAACGACACCTATCCGGTCTACAAGCGCGCACGCAACCCGCTCTACGATGCCGCCGTGATGGCCGGACGCCTGCGCGTCTACCCGGGCATTCTCAACAACCTCGACCTGCGCACGCCGGTGCGCCTGCTCAAGCAGGGCAAGGTGGTGTGGTACGCCCCGGACCAGGACTTCGGCCGCGAGCGTTCGGTGTTCGCGCCCTTCTTCGGCGTGCCCACGGCGACGCTCACCACCACGGCGCGCCTGGCCAGGCTCGCGGGCGCACCGGTGCTGCCGTTCTATTCGGAGCGCCTGCCCGGCGAGCAGGGCTACGTGATCCGCGTGGGCGCGCCGCTGGAGAACTTCCCGAGCGGTGACGACCTGGCCGATGCCACCGCCGTCAACCGCGCCATCGAAGCCCAGGTGCGGCGCACGCCCGAGCAGTACCTGTGGCTGCACAAGCGCTTCAAAACGCGTCCGCTCGGCGAACCGCCCGTCTACTCCCAATGAGCCGCGAGCCGCGCTCGTCGCTGTTGTTCGAATACCGCCTGCTCGCGGCGGCGCTGTTTCCCCTGGTGGTGGTCCACGCCCTGTGGCTCGGCTGGAAACACCGCGACGCACGCTTCGTGCGCGAGCGCCTGGGCTTCCCCGGCCGGCCGGCGACCACCGCGCCCGTGTGGATCCACGCGGCCTCCGTGGGTGAGGTGAACGCCGTGCTGCCGCTCGTCGCCGAACTGCGCCGGCGTCATCCCGGCCTCCCCATGCTGCTCACCACGGCCACGCCCACCGGCGGCGCCACGGTCCGACGCCACCTGCAAGACGGCCTCGCCCACGCTTATCTGCCCTTCGATCGCACCGGCGCGGTGCGCCGCTTTCTCGCCGCGCATCGGCCCACCTGCGGCATCGTCATGGAGACCGAACTGTGGCCCAACCTCTATGCCGCCTGTGCCGATGCAGACATGCCGCTGGTGATCGTCAACGGCCGCGTTTCCGCGCGCACCCTGCGCACACCGGTTTGGTTGCGCGACCTCTACGCCCGTTGTCTTGCGGGCGTGCGCGCGGTGCTGGCGCGCTCGCCCGAGGACCGCGACGGCTTCCTGACCCTGGGCGCGCCGCCCTCGGCGGTCCGCGTGCTCGGCAACCTCAAATTCGCCGCGCCCGCGCGCACCGCGTCCGCACCGATCCCCATGGGACGGCCGTACGTCCTCGCCGCCTCCACCCGTGAGGGCGAGGAGATCAGCGTGGCGCGCGCCTGGCAGCGCACCGGCAGCGCACACCTGCTGGTCATCGCCCCGCGCCATCCCAAACGCATCGACGAACTGCTCGCGGATCTGAGGCCGCTGGGGCTGGCCATGGCCGTGCGTAGCCGTGGCGAGGCAATCACCGGCGAAACGCGCATCTACGTGGCGGATACCTTCGGTGAACTGGAAAGGTTCATGGCCGGCGCCGAGCTGGTGTACATGGGCGGTTCACTGGTGCCCAAGGGCGGCCACAACCTGCTCGAACCGGCGCGGCTCGGGCGGGCGGTGGTGTTCGGGCCACACATGGAAAATTTTGCCGAAGAGGCGCGTCTGTTGCTCGACGAAGAGGCCGCCGTGCAGGTCGGAGACGAGGAAGCGCTCAGCGAGGTCTTACAGATCCTGCTCGGCAATGCCGAACGGCGCCAGGCCATGGGCCGGCGTGCCGCCGCCGCAGTCGCGGCCCGCGCCGACGTGGCGACACGTTATGCGGAGGCGCTTGAGTCACTTCTTCCTGCCTTGCACGCGTGAGGTCGGTTGTTGCGGCTCCCAATCGTCATTCCAGTGACACCGGAATCCGCGCCCCCGCCCGCGCCACTGGACCCCGGCTTTCGCCGGGGTGACGAAGGAAGGTCGCAATGTGTCTTCGTCATTCCGGCGAAGGCCGGAATCCATTCCCCGGATTTCGCGGTGCCCCATCCGCGCCACGATCGGCGTCGGCGGTGTAACCGGCGAGCAGTTCCTGCCAGGCCGCATCGTCGAAGGCGAAGTCGGCGTTGCGGCTGCGCAGTTTCTGGAACGACCGGCGCAACCGCCGCAGATTGGCTTCGTGCCACGGACCGGGCGCACGCAAGTCGCCGCGATCGAAGTCGATCACGAACACGCGGCCGTCGTCCGCCAGCAGGATGTTGTGCGCGTTGAGGTCCGCGTGAAAGGCGCCGACGTCGTGGAAGCGCCGGATGCAGGCGCCGACGGCGCGCCAAGTGGCCGCAGGCAGCGACTGCCGGGCGAGGTGCGTGGACAGGGGGCGCGCCGGCAGGCGCTCGGTGACGAGGTCGCCGCGGTAGAAAATGCCGCGACGGACCACGCGCGCCGCGACCGGCCGCGGCACCGGCAGGCCGAGCGCGTGCAGCATGGCGAGCAAATGCCACTCGCGCCACGGGCGGCTGCCGGTCAAGCCGGTCCAGAAATAACGGTCCGCCAGGATGCGGGCGGGCAGGCCGCCGCGGCGGAAATGGCGCAGCACCAGTTGCAGGCCGGCGTGCGCGAAAAACAGCGTGGTGCCGCGGCCCGCATCGGCACTGCTGGTCCGCACGGGCGCAAACAGCGCCTCATCGACGTGGTCGAGCAGCGTCCCTTCGTATAGGATGTGGCCCGTTTCAATCGTTCGTGTAACTGGTTTCATTCCCATGGCCCTGCCGCTCGCTTCCCCGCCTCGTCGTGTGTGCCTGCTGCGCCTGTCGGCCGTGGGCGACGTGAGCCATGCATTGCCGCTGGTCCGCACGCTACAGGCTGCCTGGCCGGAAACCGCCCTCACCTGGATCATCGGCCGCGCCGAGCACACGCTGGTGGGCGATATACCGGGCGTGGAATTTATCATCTTCGACAAGGCGCGGCGATGGCGCGCCTATGCGGACCTGGCGCGCGGCTTGCGTGGCCGTCGGTTTGATGTGTTGCTGCACATGCAGCATTCGCTGCGCGCCAGCCTCGCCAGCCTGCTGGTGCGCGCCGACGTGCGCCTCGGTTTCGATCGCGCCCGCGCCAAGGACCTGCAATGGCTGTTCACCAATGCGCGCATCGCCCCTCACCCCAACCAGCATGTGGTCGACAGCTTCCTCGGTTTCGCCGAGGCCCTCGGCATCCATGAACGCGTGCTGCGCTGGGACATTCCCATCCCCGAGGCCGCCCACCGTTTCGCCGACGAGCACCTGCCGCCGGGCGTCCCGATCCTGGTGGTGAGCCCGTGTTCGAGCATGGCCTACCGCAACTGGGTGGCGGAGCGCTATGCGGCGGTCGCCGACCACGCCGTGGCGCGCGGCATGCGCGTGGTGCTCAGCGGCGGGAGAAGCGCGCTGGAGCGCGAGTATGGTGAGGCGATCACGCGCCACATGCACAGTGCGCCCGTGAATCTCATCGGCCGCACCTCGCTCAAGGAGCTCATGGCCGTGCTCGCGCGCGCCACGGTGGTGCTCGCCCCCGATTCCGGACCGGCGCACCTGGCCACGGCGGTGGGCGTGCCGGTCATCGGCTTGTACGCCACGACCAATCCGGCACGCGCGCGGCCCTACCTGAGTGAGCGCTGGGTGATCAGCCGCTACGAAGAGGCCGTACTCGCCAAGTACGGCAAACCCGTCGATCAACTGCCGTTCGGCATTCGCGTGCGCGACGCGGGCACCATGGAACGCATCTCGGTCGCCGAGGTGAACGCCATGCTCGATCGCGTTCTCGCACAGCACCACAGAACGACAAAAACGCTATGAAAGTCTTCACTGTCTTTTTCCGGCTGCTCGCCCTCCTGCTGCTGGTCGCGCTCGCCGAAAAGCTGATCTTCGCCGCGTACCACACCCAGGTCAGCGGGAGCCTCGCCTACGCCGACCTCACCCACGCGCTGCTGTTCGGACTGCGGTTCGATCTGGCGACGGCGGCGGTGTTCGCCGCCGTTACCCTCGCCGTTGCCTGGTTGCTGGCGCGCGTATTCCGCGTAGGTCTGAGTAACGGGGCTCGCACAGTCGGCTACCTCGCCGTAACCACGCTGGTGTTCATTCACGGCGCCGATTTGCTGTATTTCGATGAAACCGGCCGGCACATGGGCTACGAGCTCAAAGAGGCGTACAACTCCGGGCTCGAGCTGGTGACGGCGGCGGCGCTGAGCTATGCCCGGCCGGTGCTGCTCCAGCTGTCCCTATTGGGGGCGGCGCTGTGGCTGATGCGGCGGCTGCTGCCCGCGGAGACGGCGCCTGGCCGCCTCATGTTCACCAGCAGAAAATCGCTCGGGCAGCGGCTGCTGCCTGAACTGAAGATCGTCGCGCTGCTACCGCTGTTCGTCCTCATGGTGCGCGGCGGCCTTCAGCCCGTGCCGCTCGAACCCCTGCATGCCCAGGCGCTCGGCGATCACCACAAGGCGACCCTCGCGCTCAACGGGGCCTACAACGCGGTATTTTCCTCGCTGAAGCCCTACACCCTCGAACCGGTGCTTCCGGACACGCCGAGCGAGGCCGATTACGCGCTCGCCCGCTCGCTGCTGACGCCGCACGCGCCGGTCGTTCCGACCCCCGCGCGCAACGTGGTGTTCGTGTTGCTGGAGGGCTGGTCGGCGAGCCACATGGCCTCCTATGGCGGGCCCCACGACGTCACGCCCCGTTTCGACGCCCTGCGCGCGAAGTCCCTCACCACCCGCGACATGCTGGCCGGGGGACGACGCACCACAGAAGGTATGTTCGCCGCCTTCTGCTCGGCGCAGAATCCGCTCGGCGCCACCGTGGCCCAGACGCAGCTGCAGAACTTCCGCTACGACTGCCTGCCGAAACGCTTGCGTGAGCAGGGCTACCACACGGCGTTCTTCCAGGGCACCTCCGCCAACACCAGCGGCACCGGCGTGTTCGCGCAGCTGCTCGGTTTTGAACACAGCTACGGCAAGGAGCATGTGAGCGAGTACCGCTTGCCGAAAAACAGCTGGGGCCTGCACGACCCGGACATCTACCGCTTCATGCTCGAAAAAATGGCAGGCATGCCGCAGCCCTTCGTGGTCGGCGTCAACACCAACAGCACCCACGACCAGCAGCTTCCCGATGGAGTCCCCGCGCCGTTCGCGGACAGCTACGACAACGTCCTGCGCTTTGCCGACGCGGCGTTCGGGGATTTCGTGACCGAACTCTTTGAACGCTTCCCGAACACCCTGCTCGTCGCCCTGGCCGATCACACCGGGCGCACCGAGGGGCCGGCCATCAACGGCTACCGGATCCCGTTCCTCGTGCATGCGCCTGATCTCGCACCGGCGCACCTCGACGTCACCGCCAGCCAGCGGGACGTGGCGCCCACCGTGCTCGCCCTGCTCGGCATCGCGCCCGCCGATTGGTTTACCGGCCACGTACTCACGGCAGGCACCGACGGCCACGCGGCCGATTACTACGCCGCGGGCCTGCTGGGCTGGGTGGAAGGGCAGGACGGCATCGAGTTTCCCATCCGTCAGCCTGAACAACTGCGCTGCTTCGACGCCGCGGGCCTTGCCCCCACGGTATGCGCCCCCGACGCGGCGGCCCGGCGCGACCGCGCCCTCGCCTTCACCCGCGTGGCGCAGCATGCCCTTTTCGGCGGCAATCTCGCGGAGCTGGCGCGGCTTCGTGGCGCTGCGGTGAACCTCACCGCACCCTGACACGCCATCCCCGGATTCCGCTGCGCTTCATCGCTACGGGAGCTACGCGCGAGGACCGTCATCCCGACCCGCGCCACTGGACCCCGGCTTTCGCCGGGGTGACGGAGGGAGGGAGATCATGCGCCATCGTCATTCCGGCGAAGGCCCAAACTGTCCGGAATAAACCAGGGTGAGAGAAGAAGGAGCGTTGCAGGACAAGGCTGAACGGGTCAGGATCCTGAGCGCCAACGCATCAACCGAGTCCTTGCGACGTGTGCAGAGTAGCTGCACCCCTGCGCCTTTGCCCCCCTGCGTTACGCGCCCGGAAACGAACCTCCCGCTCCGACGTACGTTTTCCTGCCTTTCCAGCGGAGCCATCGCAAGCCGAACCCCTCCCACAACGGCATCAAGAACCGCCGTTATCGGAACAGATTCGCCGACAGTGTCGGCTCCTACAACACATCGAGAACCACCCGTAGCAGCCCACACCGTGGGCGAATGTCTTTCGAACCACCGCTCACCAGCCTGGCGTGGTCGCATGCCCGTTCCGGACAGTAGTGGGCGAAAGCCGGAATCCATGCCCCGGCCCGATGTGGCACGTCGGCGATATTGTCGAATGGCAGCACATATTTAGCGCCTGACTTGACACTTGCCTGGCGATATAATCCCGCCGTTTAGCCCACTGAATAAGGGATTCCAAATGCATATCGTGGTTGTCGGCACCGGTTACGTCGGCCTCGTGACCGGCACGTGCTTTGCCGAGATGGGCAATACCGTCACGTGCGTGGACGTGGACAAGGGCAAGATCGACCGCCTGAAGCAGGGCCTGCTGCCCATCTACGAACCGGGCCTCGATACGCTCGTCGAGCAAAACTACGCCGAGGGCCGCCTGCACTTCACCACTTCACTACCCGAGGCCATGCTGGACGCCGATGTGTATTTCATCGCCGTGGGCACCCCGCCCGGCGAAGACGGTTCGGCAGATTTGCAATACGTGCTGGCCGTTGCCCGTGAAATTGGCCAGAACATGCGCCATCCCTACAGCGTGGTGGTGGACAAATCCACGGTGCCCGTCGGCACCGCCGACAAAGTCACGGCGGCCATTCAGGAGGAACTCGACAAGCGCGGCGTGAGCCACGAATTCAGCGTGGTGAGCAACCCTGAATTCCTGAAAGAAGGCGCCGCCATCGACGACTTCATGCATCCGGACCGTGTGGTGGTCGGCTCCGAAGACGAACGGGCGACGCGCATCATGCGTGAACTCTATGCGCCGTTCACGCGTAATCACGAATGCACAGTGGTGATGGGCGTGCGCGACGCGGAAATGACCAAGTACGCGGCCAACGCCATGCTCGCCACCAAGATCTCCTTCATGAACGAGATTGCGAACCTGTGCGAAGTGCTGGGCGTGGACGTGGAGAACGTGCGCAAGGGCATCGGTTCCGACACCCGCATCGGCTATCACTTCATCTATCCGGGCTGCGGATACGGCGGCTCCTGCTTCCCCAAGGACGTGAAGGCACTGGTGCACACGGCCGAGCAGAATGATTTCGAGCCCTGGTTGTTGCGCGCTGTCGAGCAGCGCAACGACACCCAAAAGTTCCGCTTGTCGCAAAAGGTCACGGACCGGTTCGGGGGAGATCTGCGCGGCAAGACCTTCGCGCTGTGGGGTCTCGCCTTCAAACCCGGTACCGACGACATGCGCGAAGCACCGTCCAAAGTGTTCCTGAGCGAAGTCATCGCCGCGGGCGCCAAGGTCGTGGCCTACGACCCGGTGGCTGCGGAAGTCGCCGAGCGGGAACTGCCGCGCGAGTGGTTCACCAACGGCACACTCACGCTGGTCGAACATCAGTACGACACGCTGAACGACGCCGATGCACTGGTCCTGGTCACCGAATGGATGCCTTTCCGCAACCCGGACTTTGCGCAGATAAAGGCGCGACTGAAGACACCCATCATCTTCGATGGTCGAAACCAATACGATCCCGCGGCGCTGAAGGCCCTCGGCTTCGAATACCAGGGCATTGGGAGGTAATCACATGCGTGGTGGCGGCATTCGTAAACGTGTCATGGTCACCGGCGGCGCCGGCTTTCTCGGCTCACACCTGTGCGAGCGGCTGCTGGCCGATGGCCACGAGGTGCTGTGCGTCGACAACTTTTTCACCGGCACCAAGGACAACATCGCCCACCTCATGGGCAACCCGCACTTCGAGGCGATGCGCCATGACGTGAGTTTTCCGCTGTACGTCGAGATCGACGAGATCTACAACCTGGCCTGCCCCGCCTCACCCGTGCACTACCAGTTCGATCCCGTGCAGACCACCAAGACCTCGGTGCTCGGCGCCATCAACGTGCTGGGCCTGGCCAAGCGCACCAAGGCCAAGGTCTTCCAGGCCTCCACCAGCGAGGTCTACGGCGATCCCCTCGTGCATCCGCAGACGGAAGACTACTGGGGGCACGTGAACCCCATCGGCATCCGCTCCTGTTACGACGAAGGCAAACGCTGCGCCGAGACCCTGTTCTTCGACTATCACCGCCAACACAAGCTGCGGATCAAGGTTGCGCGCATCTTCAACACCTACGGTCCGCGCATGCATCCCAACGACGGGCGGGTCGTGTCCAACTTCATCGTGCAGGCACTGCAGGGCGAGCCGATCACCATTTACGGCGATGGCAGTCAGACACGGAGCTTCTGCTACGTGGACGATCTGATTGAGGGGTTCGTACGGCTGATGGACTCACCGGATGACGTCACGGGCCCCATGAATATGGGCAATCCGGGAGAGTTCAGCATTCTCGAACTTGCTGAAAAGGTGCTCGCCCTCACCGGCTCGCGATCACCCATCGTACGCAAGCCCCTGCCTCACGATGACCCGAAACAGCGCCAGCCGGACATTTCACTCGCTAAGTCGAAGCTTGGTTGGGTACCACAGATGGTGCTCGAGCAAGGGTTACTCAAGACAATTGAGTACTTCGAGCCATTGATCACGCGAAATAGGTAAACAGCTGACTACAGGTCTCGTTCACCCCACTGCGTCCGGCACGCCTTAAACACCCCCTCATTTACGCCCCAGAAAACACGGCCGCCAGCGCTGCCTGCTCGCGAACTGCTTTGTTGAAGCCGACCATCAGCAGCTGCAGGTC
>JAWLGK010000039.1:0-14544 GCA_041685115.1 Gammaproteobacteria bacterium
CGCCCGGATGCCGCGCCGCCCTTCGGGCGGTGCCCTGCGCTCCGCAGTCCGAATCGGGGGTCTGCACACGGGGCATCCCTGCCCCGAGTGCAGACGGCGCGCCATCCATAGCGCGCCCCCTGCGGGCCTTGTCCGATTCGGACTGCGGTGCTCGGCGCGGCATACGGGGTTCGAAGAATCCGTCCGATACCGTGGTGCTCGGAATTTCCTCGGCGGAACCTCAAGCCTTCTGGCGCGAAGCGCCGCTTGAGTGAGCGAAGCGAGCGTTCTTCAGGTCCCCTATGGCTCGCCGAGCAACGGAGCCCAAGGCGGAAACAGCCCGAAGGGGACGCGCCAGGGATGGCGCGTCGTCTGCATTCGGGGCAGGATGCCCCGTATGCAGACCCCGCCTTGGGCGAGTAGCGGAGGGGACCGCCCCGTAGGGGCGGCGAGACATCGGGGCGGCCTTTCTTTTGGTTCCTTTTCTTTGGCCGCTCAAAGAAAAGGAACCCGGCGTAGGGGGACGGAATCCCCCGTCTAAATAATCTTCGCGCGAAGCGCTTCCTCAGATAATCCAAGCCAAACACAAGCCACCAATCCCCGGGTTCCGCTTCGCTTCACCCGGGCTACGAGTCGCGCTGAAACTCTCGCGGTGCTGGGCCCGTCACGTAGGCGCTATGCGCCAACGTGACCTACGAATTCGGAAAAAGGAACCCGGCGTAGGGGGACGGAATCCCCCGTCTAAATAATCTTCGCGCGAAGCGCTTCCTCAGATAATCCAAGCCAAACACAAGCCGCCTATCCCCGGGTTCCGCTTCGCTTCACCCGGGCTACGACGCGCTGAAACTCTCGCGGTGCTGGGCCCGTCACGTAGGCGCTACGCACCAACGTGACCTACAAATTCGAAGAAAGGAACCCAGCGTAGGGGGACGGAATCCACCGTCAAATAATCTTCGCGCGCAGCGCTTCCTCAGATAATCCAAACCAAACACAAGCCACCAATCCCCGGGTTCCGCTTCGCTTCACCCGGGCTACGAGTCGCGCTGAAACTCTCGCGGTGCTGGGCCCGTCACGTAGGCGCTACGCGCCAACGTGACCTACGAATTCGGAAAAAGGAACCCGGCGTAGGGGGACGGAATCCCCCGTCAAACAATCTTCGCGCGAAGCGCTTCCTTATTGAAGATGTCACGTAGGCGCTATGCGCCAACGTGACCTACGAAACTGCGAATTGCGCAAAAAACTCACACGGCACAGGCGCTACGCGCCAGCATTCCCTCTCATCCGGGCCACGTCGGCAGCCACGCATCGGCGAGCAACAGCACGAACAACACCGTCAGATAGAGGATGGAAAAGCGGAATGTCGGCATCGCATGCGCGTCGCCTTCGCTGCGCCACAGCCGCCAGGCGTGGCGCAGGAAACCCGCACCGAGCACCACCGCACCCGCCAGGTAGATCAGGCCGTGCAGGCCGAGGGCGAACGGCAGCAGACTCACGGCCAGCAGCATGACTGTGTAAATGAGGATCTGCTGCTTGGTGAACGCCACGCCATGGGTGACAGGCAGCATGGGCAGGCCGGCGCGTGCATAATCCTCGCGGCGTCGGATCGCCAGCGCCCAGAAGTGCGGTGGTGTCCAGGTGAAGATGATCAGGAACAGCATCAGTGGTTCCGCGTCCACACTGCCGGTGATGGCGCACCAGCCGAGCAGCGGCGGTGCCGCCCCGGCCGCGCCGCCCCATACCACGTTCTGCGGCGTGCGACGCTTGAGATAGACGGTGTAGATCACCGCATAACCGACCATGGAGGCCAGGGTCAGCAGCGCCGTGAGCAGGTTGGTGAAGCTCACCAGCAGCGCCATCGACACCAACACCAGCATACCGCCGAAGGCGAGCGCCTGCGGTGCATCCACGCGGCCGCTCGGCAGCGGGCGTCGTCGGGTGCGCTCCATTACCGCATCCGTACGCCCCTCCACCGCGTGATTGAACACTGCCCCCGCCGCGGCCGCAGCGGCGATACCGGCGAGTCCCGCGGCGGCCTGCTGCCACGGCACCGGCCCGTCGCCGATGGCAAGCAGGATGCCCACCAGGGCAGTGAACACGATAAGCGACACCACCTTCGGCTTGGTCAGTTCGAAGTAATGGCGCCAGGTATGCGGGCGTGCGCCGGCCGCTGCGATCTCACTTGCCATCCGTCCTCCAGTTCTTGGAAATCCGCAACAGGCGCTCCAGGTCGTCGAGCAGATCGAAAGGTGAAAAACCTTGCGCGTAGCGCAGCACGGCGTTGCCCATGGGGTCGACCACCACCAGCGCCGTCCCTTCAGTAAGCACCCGGGCGAGCCCTGCGCACGGGCCCTCATTCGAAGCCGGCGGACAGGCCAGCGACTGGACACGACGGGACTCCACACCCAGTGCACGCTCCACCCGCCGCAGCAGAAGCAGGGTCTGTTCACACGCCTCGATGCACGGTCCACTGGCGGGCACCGCCAGGATCCAGCCGCGTCCGCCACCCACCGGCACCGGCGGTTGAATAAGTTCCCCGTGATTGCCGCTATCCGGATGCCACCGCGGTTGCAGGGCCAAGGTCCAGGCGGCGCCGATGGGTACCGCAAAGACGATCAACAGCCAGATCACGGGGAGGTAACGCATGTCAGCGATTCCGTACCAGGGCCACCAGCGCCACCAGTGCTACGGCGGCAAACACGAACCACTGGATCGCATAGCCGACGTGCATGGCGCCTTTTAGCGGCGGAAGTGGCGGAGGCTTGGCGTGCAACACCAGCGGCGCCAGTTCGATGCCCAGTTCGTCTCCGATAGCCCGCGGGTCGAGGAATGGCCGCACCGCACCGCGCAGATCACCCAGTTGCAGGGGCGGCAGGCGCGCGGGCAACAGCACCCCTTCCACACGCAGCCGCCCCGGTGGTGCGAGGCCTTCCGCCCTGGGCGTGTAGCCCCGGTCCACGAGGACGTGGTTGCCGCCCGCGTGCATCACCCCGACCATGCCGTAACCCGGGCGCCCCGCTTCGCTGCGGCCTTGCAGGAAATACTGTCGCGGCAGGAATTCCCCTGTGGCGATGGCGCGACGATAGGCGTGGCCGGGCACGATGCGCTCACGCTGCAGATCGAGCGGCGCCGCTGCCCGCGCCGCCTGAGCCGCCGCTTGCATGGCCTCCTGCTGGTCTGCACGCGCCAACTGCCAGAGGCCCAGCGCGGCGAACACCGGCGCACACACCAGCAGGACTACCATCGCGGCAATGCGCGCCCGCACGCCTATATTCTGTCTATCCGTTCTCATGCCCCTGGAGTACGCGTGGAAGCCGCTTTCCGGATCCTGCTCATGGTGGTGCTCGGCCTCATCGTGCTGTCCCTTGCCGAGGCCATGTGGTATCTCGCCCGGGACAGCGGCCGGGTGGACCGTCGCCGCATGGTCAAGGCCCTGACCGCGCGTATCGCGCTGTCGCTGGCGCTGTTCGCGCTGCTCATGGCCGGCGCCGTGGTCGGGCTCATTGCCCCGGACTGATGGCGCATCCATCGAGCATAGTTCGCCGCTGCGGCCGGCGCGTCACTACAACCAGTAGACGAACACAAACAGGCCGAGCCACACCACGTCCACGAAGTGCCAGTACCACGCCACGGCCTCGAAGGCGAAATGGTTCTTCGGTGTGAAGTGACCGCGCAGGCTGCGTGCCAGGATGGCCAGCAACATGATCGCGCCCATGGTCACGTGAAAGCCGTGGAAACCGGTGAGGATGTAGAAGGTGGACCCGTATACGCCTGCGTGCAGGGTCAGGTTCAGGTGTTGGTAGGCCTCGCGGTACTCCCACGCCTGCAACACCACGAACAGCAGGCCGAGCGCGATGGTCGCGACGAGCCCGGCGATGAGGTGCGGGCGGCGGTCCAGCTTGAGGCCCCAGTGTGCCCAGGTGACGGTCGCACCGCTGGTCAGCAGGATGAGCGTGTTGATGGCCGGAATGCCCATGGCGGCCATGGGTGTGAACGGGCCGCCCACCTGCTGCGGTCCGGCGGTCGGCCACTGCCCCTCGAAATCCGGGTAAAGCAGCTCGCGGGTCAAGCCGAGGTATCCCGCACCGCCCAGCCAATCGAGGGAGATGTTGCGCAGGTAATAGAGCGAGCCGAAAAACGCCAGGAAGAAGAACACCTCCGAGGCGATGAACCAGAACATGCCCTGGCGAAACGATCGGTCCACGCGCGCGTTGTAGTACCCGGCGAGGCTTTCCCGTGCCACGTCGCCGAACCAACCGAACAACAGCACGGCGAACAGCAACAGTCCCGCCGCAAGGAAATAGAAACCGGCCGGGACCTGGTTGATGCCCAGCGCCGTGCCGACCAACATGGTGAACACGGCGGTGGTGGCGATCAGCGGCCAATGACTCGGTTCAGGGATGAAATAGCCGTCCTGGGCATGGCTCATGGCGTCTTCCTCTCTCATTCGGGCAGGCCCATGAAGGCATAGGTCACCGTAAGGGATTCGATGTCTTCGGGCAGATTGGGATCGACGATGAAGCGCAAAGGCATGTCGCGCGCTTCGCTCCCTTGCAGGGTCTGGCGCTCGAAGCAGAAGCATTCAATCTTGGAAAAATGCTCGGTCGCCTGCCACGGCGTGACGCTCGGCACGGCCTGGGCAGTGATGGTCCGGCTGGTGAGGTTGCGCACCCGATAGCTCACTTCCGTCGCCTCGCCGAGCCGCACCGTGCGCCGCGCCTGCGCCGGTGCGAACGCCCACGGCAGGTTACCCTGAACGGTGGCGTCGAACTTGACCGTCACGGTGCGATCCGACGCGCTCGTTGGCATGCCCACAGCCGCCTGCACCACCCCCGCCCGCTGCAATCCCGCGACTTCGCAGAACACCCCGTAGAGGGGCACCAGGGCGAAGCCGAAACCGAACATGGCCAGCGCCATCAGGCCAAGCTTGAGGGCGGTGCGCGGGCGGCTCACGAGATGGCCTCGGCAAGGCGCATCCAGAATGCCGTGGACGCCAGCGCCACAAGGACCGCCACGACGCCGAGCGCCCAGGCGAGGCGCCGGTTGCGCCGACGCAGCTGCGCGTCCATCAGGCCACCTCCGGCGCCTTGCTCCAACTGTGGAACGGCGGCGGCGACGACAATTGCCATTCCAGCCCCCGCGCGCCCTCCCAGGCCTTGTCGTCCGCGCGCACGCCGCCGCGCACCGTGGAGATCACGATATACAGCAGCAGCAGGTGTGAAACACCGAACACGAAGGCGCCGATACTCGACACCATGTTGAACTCGGCGAACATGGCGTTGTAGTCGGCGATGCGTCGCGGCATGCCGGCCAGGCCGAGGAAGTGTTGCGGGAAGAACGTGACATTGAAACCGATCACGTTGACCCAGAAAAACAGTTTGCCGAGCCGCTCGTCGTACATGTGCCCGGTCCACTTGGGCAGCCAGTAGAACACGCCCGCGTACAGGCCGAACAAGGCCCCCGGCAGCAGCACGTAATGGAAGTGCGCCACCACGAACATGCTGTCGTGGTACTGCATGTCGGCGGGCACCACCGCGAGCATGATCCCCGACAGTCCCCCGAAGGTGAACATGATGAGGATGCCAACGGCGAACAGCATGGGGGTCTCGAAGGTCATGGAACCGCGCCACATGGTGGCGATGTAACTGAACACGATCAGCCCCACCGGGATGGAGATGAGGATGGTGCCGATCATGAAGAAGGTGACCGCAGCGAGGGACATGCCGATGGTGTACTGGTGGTGCGCCCACACCAGCATGCCGATGGCGGCGATGCCCAGCATGGCCCCCACGATGACCCTGTAGCCGAACAGCGGTTTGCGCGCAAAGGTGGGAATGACGTGCGCCAGGATGCCGAAGGCGGGCAGCAACAGGATGTACACCTCCGGATGACCGAAAAACCAGAACAGGTGCTGGAACAGCACCGGGTCGCCGCCGCCCGCCGCGGTGAAAAAGCTGGTACCGAAGTGGCGGTCGAACAGCAACATGGTGATGCCGCCGGCCAGCACGGGAATGACCAGGATCAGCAGGAAAGCGGTCACCAGCCAGGCCCAGCAGAAAATGGGCAGCTTCATCATGGTCATCCCGGGCGCGCGCATGTTCAGCAACGTGACGATGATGTTGATGGAGGCGAGCACCGAGGAAACACCCAGCAGGTGCAGGGAGAAGATCAGAAAGTCCATGGACATGCCGACCTGCAGCGACAGCGGCGGATAGAGCGTCCAGCCCGTGTTGATCTGGCTTCCGCCGCCCGGAAAGAACGGCACCACGAAGGACAGGATCATGAGCAGCGCCGCTGCGGGGAGCAGCCAGAAGCTCAGGTTGTTCATGCGCGGCAGGGCCATGTCCGGCGCGCCGATCATAAGCGGGATCATCCAGTTGGCCATGCCCGCCGCCGCCGGCATCACCGCACCGAAGATCATGATGAGTGCATGGTTGGTGATGAGGTTGTTGTAGAGGTCCGGGTCCACCAGTTGCAGGCCCGGCATGAACAGCTCGGCGCGCACCACCATGGCGCTGGCCCCGCCCATGAACAGCATGGTAAAGGCGAACACCAGGTACATGGTCCCGATGTCCTTGTGGTTGGTGGAGAACAGCCAGCGCTGCCAGCCGCGCGGCCGGCTGTGGTGGTGGTGTTCCTGCTCGATGGCGATGGCGGTAGTGCTCATGGACCGGCTCCCTGGATAATCGCCCAACTCCCTGACTGAACAGTCCCCGTGCCATTCCCTGGCGTCATGGCGTTCTCGGCGTCTTTGCGAGATGGCCTCGTTGCAGGATTCGCAACGGCTATTCAGCGCGCCGCCCGCACCATGGCGGGCTGGATGGTTTCATCCAGTTCGTTGAACACCGCGCGCTCGTAGGTGATGATCGAGGCGATCTGTGCGTCGCTCAGGTGCGCGAACGACTGCATGGCCGTGCCGGGCACACCATTCACCACACGCTTGAGGTGTTCCTCGAAGGGTCCCTTCACCACGGCGCTGCCCTTGAGGGCGGGAAATGCCGGTGGCATGCCTTCGCCGCCGGGCTGGTGGCACGCGGCGCAATAGGTCGTGTACTCGGTCCGGCCACGTGCCACCAATTCGTCGCGCGCCCATTCACGGTCGGCACCGTCCTGCGCCGCGAGCACAGCCAACTGGGCCTTGCGTTCGGTGATCCAGGCGTCGAAGCGCTCGGGACTCACGGCCTCCACCACCAGAGGCATGCGCGCGTGCCAAGTCCCACACAACTCGGCGCACTGGCCGCGAAACACACCTTCTTTATCGATGGTGGTCCAGGTCTCGGTCACGTAGCCGGGGATGGCGTCCTTCTTGAACCCGAGCTCGGGTACCCAGAAGGCGTGCAACACGTCGGCGGAGGTATGCAGGAAGCGGATGGGGGTGTCGGTGGGTAACACCAGGCGGTTGTCGACCTCACGCAGGTAGAGTTCCCCCGCCTGTTCCTGTGGGGTGAAGCGGCTCTCTACCTTGATGCCTTCATCCAGGTAATCGAACTCCCACCACCACTGATGGCCGGTGATCTTCACGTCCATCATTTCCTGATCGGGGACGTTCCACAACGAGGCGAGCACCTTTTTGGCGCTCCCGGCGATAGCCAGATCTACGCCGAGCACCAGCACAGGCACGGCGAGCCACGACCAGGTTCCGAATGTCGAAGTATGGAAGTGCTGATCGGCGACATAACCGCGATCCTTGCGGAAGGTCAGCACCGAATACACCACGGCGGCAAGCACCACGATCATCAGCACCGTGGCGATCCCCAGGGTCAGCATGTGGATGTCGTAGATTTGCCGGGCGCCGGCGCTGGCCGGCGACGGAAGGTTGATGCCGAGGTCTGCATGCGCCTCGCACGCGAAGAGAAGCGAGCTCGTCGCGAGCGCGACGCCGCGTGACTTGCTGATCCGCATCGTGAATCCCTCGAACAGTGCGCAGGCTTGCGCCGCGCGGTCCTTTGCGCCGGGGTTATAGGTTCAGCTTGGTGTTTGAAACATAGTCCGGTTTTTCAGTACGAAAAGGCGGCTACGCACATCGCCATCATCGTGTTCGCATAGCGGGTTCATCCATAAGCCATCAGCCCCGGCGGCGTTCGCACCGACAGCCGCCCAGATAGCAGGCGAGTCCACCAAGGGCGCATGCCGTGATCGGAAACAGATTGGGATCGAGCACCGACGGTGCCGTCTCGCCGAACAACAACAAGGCGGCGGTGAACACCAGCCAGCTCCCGAACCACTTCATGGCGAGGCCGATTCCCTTGCGCTGCTGTTCTTCCATGACGGCTCCTCCGCGAGATTCAGCCTAGCAGAGTGCTCGGTCATTTTCTGCCATGCAGCACCAGCGGTGTTGGCCCACCCGTGAGTTCCTGCCGGCGCATAGCCGCCCGGCACCACCGCGCAGGTTCAACTCGCTAAGCACTGCGGGCAGCAGGGGGATCGGTGGCCGCGTGTGCGGTTCAGAGGGCCAGTTGTTCGCTTGAGCAGCAGGCGCCGTCGCCGGAGCCGGAGTTGGAACCCATTGTGAAAAAGAACGTCGCCCCCTCGCCCTCTTTCGCTTCGGCCCAGATGCGCCCGCCGTGGGCGCGCACGATACGCGCGGCGGTGGCCAGGCCGATACCGGAACCCGGAAACTCCTGTCCATGCAGCCGCTCGAAGGCGTCGCAGATCCGTCCGGCCGATGCCATGTCGAAACCCACGCCGTTGTCACGCACGTAATGAATGACCTCACCGCAGCATGCGATGCTGCCCAGTTCGATGCGAGCGCGTGTGGCCCGACCGGTGAACTTCCAGGCATTCCCCAACAGGTTGGTGAGCAGGATACGCGCCATATCCCGGTCCATATGCGCAGGTTGCGCCGTGGTAGACACGTACTCCACCTCTCGCCCCGGTTGCTCCTGCGCCAAATTCGTCATGACCTCAGCGCCGAGTTTTTTGAGTTCCACCTCTACCCTGGTCACCTCCGCACGTGACACACGATTGAGTTGCAGCAGGCCCGCCATGAGCTGATCCATGCGCGCGCTCGCCTGCCGGATGCGGGCGAGATAATCCGTAGCAGCGTCGGGAAGCTGGTCCGAAAACTCGTCGGACAACAGCGTCGCGTAACCGTTGATGGCCCGCAGCGGCGCACTCAAGTCGTGGGATACGCAATAGGAAAACGCCTCCAGTTCGGCCACCACGGCTTCCAGCGCCAGGGTGCGATCACGCACACGCCGTTCAAGGCCCTGGCGCACGCGCTCGATCTCCTGGCGATGTAGCTCCTGCTCCGTGACATTCACCAGCGTGAGGATGAGTCCGTCCACGTCCCCGGTACGCCCGTGCATGGGTGAAACCGTCCAGTCCCAGTAGGTCACCCCCAGTTCGGGACGGTGGGGATAGGTGAAGGGCTTGGCGAGGACGCTGCAGCGTTCGCCGCTATCACGCACCCGGGTGAATATCTGTTCGTTGTCCGCATCTGGATACAATTCGAAGTGATTGCGTCCGATCAGGGCCTCGGCGGGCCGGCCGTCCATGGCGCAAAACGCCGCGTTGACGCGCAACAACGTGAAGTTGCGGTCCATTACCGCAAGCAGTACATGCACGTTGGCGAACATGACTTCCAGCAAGGCATTGCCATGGACACAGGTCCCGCACATGTCGGTGCTGCAATGATGAAAAAGGCATGTTCCGTCAGAATTCATAGGGGCATCCATGCTGATATGGATGCCTGGAGCATAACCGACATGATGGGGGCGGCGTCCAGCACCGCGATCGTCAACCCATGGCATAGCACCGTAGGTCCTGCCGCTTGAGTTCGAGCCCATGGCCGGGGCGCGATAAATCCACATGCAGCGCGCCCTGCTGTGGCGGGCCTGCGCCGTCGAAGCAGAGGGCTTCGAGGCGGGCGTGGTCTTGAAACCATTCCATGTGTTTCAAGCCGCGGGTCGCGCAGGCGATGGGCAAGTGCAGGGCGGGCGCGGTATGGCTCGATATCGGGATGCGGAAGGCTTCGGCCAGTGCCGCGGCGACCATGAAGCCGGTGTAGCCGCCGCAGCGGGTCAGGTCCGCCTGCAGCACGTCCACGGCGCCGGCCTGCAGCAGGCGATGAAAATCATGGGAATTGCAGGCGTATTCCCCTGCGCTCACCAGCATGCCCGATGGCACGCGTTCGCGCACGAAACGCATGCCGTCCAGATCGTCGGAAGACACCGGCTCTTCGAACCAGTGTACGCCCAGCTCGGCGAAGCCTTCGGCCTTCTCGAGCGCCTGGCGCGGCGCATAGGCGCCGTTGGCATCCACCAGCAGGGCCGCCTCACCGCCGATGACCTCGCGCGCCACACGCACGCGCGCGAGGTCCTGTTCAGGACGCTGGCCAACCTTGATCTTCATCGCATCGAGGCCCATGCCGCACCAGCCCTCGAGACGATCCACGAGCTCCACCATCGACGCCATGAAGCTCCCGCTCCCGTACACGGGCACGCTGCTGCGCATCGGCCCGAACAGCAGCACCAGCGGCACTCCGAGCAGACGCGCCTTCAAGTCCCACAGCGCGGTGTCGACCGCGCTGATGGCCGCCGCTGCGATACCTGCCTGGCCCAGCCGGAGCGCGGTCTTGTGCATGGCATGCCACTGCTGTGAGGGCTGCATGGCATCACCCCCGATGACACAACTGCGCAGGTGCGCGTTCACCAGCGCCGCTGCACTGGCATGGGTGTAGCTGTAGCCGAGTCCGCACACCGGGCCGACACGCGCCTCGACCACGATCAGCGTGGTCACGCCGGCCACCGCGCTGCCGTCCGTTCCCGGCAGCGCGTAGGCGGTTGCACCAACCTCCTCGACAAGGGTGCGCTCCATGCTCAATGCTCCAACGGCGCCGTCCAACAGGACATGAACCGCATAGGCTGCGTGCGCTCCGCGTTTTGCTCCTCCTCATCCTAGCCAAGCGCGCGGTGCTCGGGCGCTGCCGGTCAGAACGGGAAACTGCCAAGCGGTCACGGCGTTCACAAGGAATCGCCTTGGAACGGCGGCGCAGGACCTCCTCCTTGCCCTGTGCGTTACATGTCTTCCGTCTCTGCGGTCTCTGTACCCTCTGCGCCTCTGTGTTGGGGCGTTGCTTTCTTGAGCAATGTCTCCACGGCCGCACACCGCGCACGCAGCTCGGCGCGCTCGCGTTCTACGGCGAGCCCCTGCGCGCCATCCTCGGCCAGTAGGCGCAGGTGCGTCAGCAAGCTGCCCCGATCCTCGTCGCGACTTACCACGCTTGCGACGTTTTCCACCACGGCGACGAGCCGCATCATCAGCGCGCGATGGGGGCGTGCCGCCTGCCTCACTTTGTTGAATACCGCGTCGGCGACCTGTGCAAATCCCGCATGGGGCGCGATGATGCGCAGCCTGCCGTGCGCATCGCGACACGCGATGGGGGCAATCGTCCCGAGCGCCAGGACCCGCAGTGCCGCTTCCAGCCAATCGAGACAAATGAGCGCCGTGTAGGGGTCGTTGATGGCCGGCGACAGCGCACGTACGGCGATCTGTGCGAGTTGATGGACCGGGTATTCCGGATCTTGCGTGGGCGTGCGCATATGACCGATCAGGTGGCAACGCGCGATGGCCGCCGCCACGTCGGCACGATCCCGGGCACCGTGGTGACACAGGCGACCGATGGGACTGCCTTCGGTGATGAAATCGCCCGCACGCTGAGAAAGCCAAACCACGGCATCGTGCTGTATCGCAATCGCCAGCGCGCGCTTGTACTCGATGGCCTGCAAGTAACCGGTCTCGCGAGCCAGGATTGGAGTCCATGGCCCGGTTTCATCCGCTGGACCATCGTCCGCCGCCTCACGCCGGCGCTCCGCCTTCTCTGGATACATGTGGCGCAGCCTGGCAAGCAGGTCGGCCCCCAGGCGCGCAGCGAGCCGTTCCGCCTGGAGCGATTGACTGAGGTGATGAAACAGCACGATGAACGCGGCCAGGCTCAGCAGCCCAAGCAGTACCGCCAGGGTCACGGCGTACTCGGGCACGCCGTCGCTGCCGCCGGCCGCATCCATGTTGCCAAGCACGAGCAGGCAGTAGACGAAGGTCCCCACGAAGGTGCCCAACACGAACTGGCTCAACCGGTCACGCAGGTAGCTCGCCATCTGCAGGGCACCGTATTGCGAGCCTGCCAGAGCCAGCGCCACCACCGTGATGGAGAACGCCACCCCGCCCACCGTGAGCACGCCGTCAGCGATGGTGCCGACGATCTCGCGCGCGGCCTCCGGGCCACCGCCAAAGACCCAGTCACCACTCGGTTCGAGAGCGCGGGCACGGTCCACGGCGAGCACCATGTGGGCCAGCACCGTTGCGGCAACGATCAGCAACGCCGGCACGAACCACAGGCCGGCGCGGAGGATCTCGCGGAGGTTTTTCAGCCAATCCCGCACGGCGCCGGGCCTGCGCCGCTGATGTCAGTGTGCCGTGGTACCGCGGCGACGCCCGGGCGTCGCCGCGGCCCACGCACGCATGGCGGCGATCCAGTCGTCGATCCCGGTGCGCAACAGCACGGTCACTGCGGTGTTGTCGCCACCCCGGGTCTCGATAGGGAATTCATGCAGGGTGCTACGGATCCGTGATAGAAATATCGCATTGGTCGCTATGCAGTCGATGCAGAACAATCCCGGCGTACTGGTGCGGGGTTGCTTGCGCGCCAACCGGCACGCCTTCAGGGAATCCCACAACCGTTCCATGGCCTCTTCCTCCTCACCCGAGCGGCGGAGCATCCAGGCCACACGTTCGGCGAGGAAATTGAGATAGGAGGCCTCGCTGACCTGCGCCATGCGCCCGGGCACCTGCACGATGAACATCTCCAGCCAACGCTCGCCCCCTGCGGGGACCACGATGCAGGCGGGTCGATCGTGGGGGAACGGCATCGGCGAGACGACCTTTTCTTTAGCCATGCACGCGGGCCGGTTCGGGGATGCGAACAACCATGGCCGAGCGGCGCGCGCAGTCAAGCGCGTGTCATGATTCCGATGAGCGCCACACAGCGCCGGGCGCCGACGTCAAGAGTGGCGAGAACAGCCCACACAGAGGCGCAGAGACGCGGAGATCAAAGAGGATGGATTGGGGCGCAGGCGGCCGCCCTGACCTTCCGGGTCGCGCCGAATTTCCTCGATGGGTCGCAGATGCCACCGTGGGCGTCTATTAGTTATGGGTCACGAAAACAATGCATTTCATCTGCCATGCCGCGCCCGTCGTTGATCTCCGCCACCCTTATGCTTGCCCTCGCTGTCATCACCCTGGGTTCGTACGTGCGGCTTTCCGACGCCGGGCTCGGCTGTCCTGACTGGCCGGGCTGCTACGGCAGGCTGATCGTGCCCGAGCACGTACGCGCCGAAAGTGCCGTGGCCCACGCGCGCGCCTGGATCGAGATGGTGCACCGCTATGCGGCGGGCGTTCTCGGTCTGAGCATCGCCATGCTGGCATGGCTCGCATTTCGCGGCGGTCGCGGACGTCTGTTCGCGGGCGCGCTCACCGTACTGGTAATCTTCCAGGCCCTGCTTGGCATGTGGACCGTCACCTTGCGCCTGCAACCGGTGATCGTCATGGGACACCTGCTCGGTGGCCTCGCCTTGCTGTCGTTGCTGTGGCTGTGGCGACTGTCCGCTTCACACCCTGTTCCGAACTCACCGCTGCGCGGTGCCGCCGCGGCGGCGGTGCTGGTGGTGGTCTCACAGATCGCCCTGGGCGGCTGGACCAGCGCGAACTACGCGGCGGTGGCCTGCGCGGATTTCCCCACCTGCCAGGGCCAGTGGTGGCCCGAGGCGGATTTCGACGAGGGCTTCTCCCTGCCCGCGGCCGTGGCGGGCAGTTGGGAGGGCGGCGGCCACACTGGCGCGGGCCGTACCGCCATCCACCTGGCCCACCGCCTCGGCGCCGTGGCCGCGGTGCTGGTGGTGGGCCTGTTCGCCACCGGACTGCTGCGCGCGGGCGGTCCACTGCGCCGCGCAGGCCTGGTGCTCGGCATCGCGTTGTTGGGGCAGTTTTTTCTGGGCGCGGCCAATGTGCTGCTTAGCTTTCCGCTTTCACTCGCGGTGGCGCACACCGCAGGGGCTGCACTGCTTCTGCTCGCCGTGTTGTGGAGCGCGCGCAGCGTACTGACGCGCTGACGCCATCGCGGCCACTATCGACGTAGCCCGGGTGGAGCGAAGCGGAACCCGGGGACAGCAGAGTTTCGTTTGATACCGCGGAATTCGAAGCAAGCGCTTCGCGCGGAGATTATTAAACGGGGAATTCCGTCCCCCTACGCCGGATTCCTTTCTTCGAAATTCGTAGGTCACGTTGGCGCGTAGCGTCTACGTGACATCTTCAACGCGGCGCTTCGCGCGAAGATTGTTTAGACGGGGGATTCCGTCCCCCTGCGCCGGGTTCCTTTTCTTTGCGCGGCCAAAGAAAAGGAACCAAAAGAAAGGCCGCCCGAATGCCTCGCCCCTTCGGGGTCCCCTGCGCTACGTCACAGCGGCACATCCGTGTGCCGCTGCCCTTCGGGCGCCTACGGCGTGCCAATCGGCAATCCTGCCGATTGGTCAGCCAAGGCGGGGGTCTGCACACGGGCCATCCTGGCCCGAG
>JAWLGK010000017.1:0-76445 GCA_041685115.1 Gammaproteobacteria bacterium
GATACCGCACTGGCCCACGCACATGTCGAGGAAGTCTTCCCAGGCCTCGGCTTCGAGGTGCTTCACTTCCTTCGGCGTCAGGGTCTCGCGCAGCTTGGCAAGGGCCGTGACGGTGTCCATGTAGATGGGACCGCGACCTTCCTGCATTTCCTTCAGCATGAGGTGGTTGCGCAGGCAGGAGGCCGGCACGGCGGCCTGGCCGTACGGCGGGTAGTCGTTGAGCAGTTCCTTGTTCTTGACCATGTAGACTTCGCCGAAGGCGTTGACGGCCTGGGACTTGAACAGCAGGAACCAGGCGCCTACCGGGCCGTAACCGTCCTTGAAGCGGGCGGGCACGAAGCGGTTTTCCATCATGGTCAGCTCGGCGCCGGCCTCGGCGGCCATGGCATAGGTGGAACCGGCGTTCCACACCGGGTACCAGGCACGGCCGGTACCTTCACCCACGGAGCGCGGACGGAAGATGTTCACGCAACCGCCGGCGGCCAGCAGGATGGCCTTGGCCTTGTAGACGTGGATGGTGTTGTCGCGGGTGGAGAAACCGACGGCGCCGGCGATGCGGGACGGGTCGTTCTTGTCGTTCACCAGCTTCACAATGAACACGCGTTCCTGGATGCGATCCAGGCCCAGCGCCTTCTTGGCGGCTTCGGCGACGATCCACTTGTAGGACTCGCCGTTGATCATGATCTGCCACTTGCCGGAACGCACGGGCTTGCCGCCGTCCTTCAGGGCCGGCAGGCCTTCGCGGATGGACTCGGCGCCGTCATGGCGCACGCCGTCGGCATCGGTCTTCCAGATGGGCAGACCCCACTCCTCGAACAGGTGCACGGAGTCGTCCACGTGACGGCCCAGGTCGTAGGACAGGTCGTCGCGGGTGATGCCCATCAGGTCGTTGGAGACCATGCGGGCGTAGTCGGCGGGATCCTGCTCGGTGCCGATGTAGGTGTTGATGGCGGACAGGCCCTGGGCCACGGCACCGGAGCGGTCCATGGCGGCTTTGTCGACCAGCTTGATCTTCACGTCTTTGCCGGTTTCGGCCTTGACGGCTTCCACCCAGCGCATCATTTCATAGGCGGCGCCGCAGCAAGCCATACCACCGCCGATCAACAGAACGTCCAGTTCTTCCTGGACTACCTCAGGGGCTTCAAACGTACCAGCCATGATCTTGGTTCCTCGATTCGTTGATTACTTGCGGATCAGTTCGGCGGGGTTGCCGGCGCGGTAACCCTTCATCACGCCGCCTTCGGCGGTGCCCGTGAAGAAACCCGGCTTGGCAATGTCGGCCAGCTTGGCCGCGGGCTTGTTGCCGTACGGATCGATGGAGCCTTCCGGCGTGGTGCGGATGGGGAACTTGAAGCGCTTCATGGTGCCGTTGCGGAACTTGATGGTCCACATGATGGAGTCGGAACCACGCAGCGGCTGTACCTGGCCACCGAGCGGAACGATGTCGGCGTAGTGGCGTGCCTCGATGGCGCCCTGCGGGCAGATCTTCACGCAGGAGTAGCATTCCCAGCACTGCTCGGGTTCCTGATTGAACGCCTTCATGGCATGGCCGGTCTCGGAGCCGTCCTTGTCGAGCTTCATCAGGTCATGCGGGCAAATGTACATGCAGGCGGTCTTGTCCTGCCCCTTGCAACCATCGCACTTCTCGGTACGAACATAAGTTGGCATTTCTTTCTCACTCCTTCGTTGAAGTAGTCACAGACACACACGTCCCCGTCCCGCACGGAAGACGGTGAAAACCCTCATTTGGCCGAATGGCCGGTCAGCTTAACCTCCACCTTCTCGGTGAGCCCCCCGTAGTATTCGCGCAGGATGGCCAGCACCTCGGGGCGGGAGAATTCGGCCGGCACTTCGGCGTCCTCCGAAAGCATCTTGCGCAACTTGGTGCCCGACAGCAGCAGGCGGTCGTCCGCGCCGTGCGGGCAGGTGCGCGCGGAGGCCATGCCGCCGCACTTGTAACACCAGAAGGTCCAGTCGATTTTCAGCGGCTGGGTCTCCAGAGATCCCTTCGGGATTTCGTCGAAGATGTGGTGCGCATCGAACGGGCCGTAGTAGCTGCCGACGCCGGCATGGTCACGGCCCACGATGAGGTGCGAGCAGCCGTAGTTCTGACGGAACAGCGCGTGCAGCAGCGCCTCGCGCGGACCGGCGTAGCGCATGTCCAGCGGATAACCCGCCTGCACGATGGTGTTGTTGACGAAATAGTTCTCGACCAGGGTGCCGATGGCGCGGGCACGCACGTCGGCCGGGATGTCGCCGGGCTTGAGGTTGCCGAGCAGGGAGTGGATCAGCACGCCGTCGCAAGTCTCGATGGCGACCTTGGCGAGGTATTCGTGGGAGCGGTGCATGGGGTTGCGGGTCTGGAACGCCGCCACCTTGCTCCAGCCCATGGATTCGAACAGCTCACGGGTCTGCTTCGGGGTGAGGAACAGATCGCCGTACTTGCTGGGGAACTCGCCCTGGGACAGCACCTTGACTGGGCCCGCCAGGTTGACGTCGGCCTGCTCCATCACCATCTTGACGCCCGGGTGCTCCATGTCGGTGGTCTTGAACACCGTGGCGCATTCGTGGGCCTTGTCGATGGTGTACTTCTCGGTGACCTGCATGGTGGCGAGGATCTCGCCGTTGTCCGCGTCCACCAGGGCGATCTCGGCGCCGGTCTTGAGTCCGTCCGCCGTGGCCTTGTCGGTGGAGAGGGTGATGGGAATGGGCCAGAACAGACCGCTGGCCGTCTTCATGCCATCACACACCCCCTGCCAGTCGGCATGGGTCATGAAGCCGTCGAGCGGTGTGAAGCCGCCGATACCCAGCATGATGATGTCACCCTTCTCGCGCGAGCTAACCCGCACCTGGGGCAGGGACCGAGCGCGCGCCTGCTCAGCCTTCAGCGCTTCGCCTTCAAGCAACAGGGGCTTCAGACTGCCGCCACCGTGCGGATTGACCAATGCCATACGCGTTCCTCTCCGTCAAAATCGGGCGACGTTGTGTCGTAGCGTCTACCGGTAGTTATGCCGCTGGAAGTGAAGGCTAGCACCTGTTTTGAAAACACGGGAACGCACATTTCTTTATGGGCAGATAAGCGACACCGATTTAAGCATTTGCTAATTGATTTTGGTCAGTTTCTGGCGTTTATCACACCACCTGAAGGTTCCCGTCGAGACCACCCCGCCGCACGCTAACATAAAGCAAACACTGAAATTTCCTGCCTCTGCCACACTAAGCATTTTGCGTACACCGGAAAACTGTGCGCTTGGGCACAGTTGCAGCACACTAGACTTGGTCTACGCTTAAATACCCTCTAATAAACTAAAATTCCGTGCGCTCCCCATCATCACCGGCCGACCACTGCGCCGTGGCCAGCCCAGTGCCCAGATCAGCCTCGATGAGGCGGCGCCTGACTTCGAGCAGGCGCTCGATGAGGGCGGGCTCGCGTTTAGCGTAGGCGTCGGCGTCCGGCACCCGGTTGACCACCACGCCAAGCAGTTCAGTGATGGCGTTGCCGATGGAGTTCTGGCTGATGGTAACGATGAGTTTGCCTGCGTCGTTGCGGTAGATGAGCTGTTTGAAGGCCGGCTGCCAGCGAATCGCGTTCGCGTACTTGGCATCATGGACACAGCGGTCGCGCACCTTCTTGGCGGTGGCGAGAAAATCGTCGTTGCACAGCAGCACCCGTTCGACCTCGGCGGGGAAATGCACGTCGTCCAGACGGTCGGCATTGCGCGTCGAGACCTGGGAAAAGAATGTACGGTAGAAATCCAGGAAGCCCTTGAGCACTTGATCGTATTCCTCCCAGAACGCCGCCTTACTGAGCGCGGCGGCACCGCCGCGCACCTCCCAGCTCGGCAGCCCCTGTGGATAGCCGGTGAGGCGCAGACGTGCATCGGCATCGCTCGCAGGGCTTAGCATTTCCAACTGCAACGCGGTATCGAAGAATTCGCGGTAGACCTCGCGCATGTACGCCTGGAACAGGCTGTGCTGACCGCCGTCGGTGAGATTCGGGTTGGCCGGATCCGCCGCCTTGGCGCGGCGCAGTTCGTCCATGGGAAACACGATGAAATGATTGTGCAGCATGCGGATGCTCGGCACGCCGGGCGAGGTGAGCGGCCAGGTGGCATCGAGGCTTGCCTCGCCAGCCAGCACCAGGGCCTCGCCCGGGTCCGGGTACTGTTCAAGCATGTAGTCGAGGATCACGTGGTTCATCCTGTTCCACACCCGACGCGTGGCCTCGGGCACCTGGGTGCGCCGCACCGGGCGACCGAGGGGATTCAGGATGGTGTTCGAGGTGTTGTAGATGATGGACGTATCGAACTCGTTGCTGTGGCCAAGGGCCTTGCGGTACAGCAGCAGGTTCTCTGGGTTCAGCAGCAGCCCGTTGTTGTGGACGAGGTCGTTGAGGTTTTCGGTGCTGTTGAAAAACTCGTTGGGCTTCATGCCCTCCGGCACGTCGAGGGGGATGGGACGGAAGGGTGTGACGATCTCACGGGGTGCAGACTGCATGTAATGGCTCCTTTGCTGAACCCCCATCATGACAAGCCGTCAGGGATTCCAGACCTCAAACGTTTTAATAACCATATAAAGCCATTACCAGTGGCGCAGGTGTCTCATCGCACCTAGCATCCGTTAGTGAAGCGCTGACCGCATCACAAAGCTTCACTATAACTACAGGTTGCGGCGAACAAACAAACAGAGCGCGGTTTCCGGTGCGAAAAAACCGGAGAAGCCGTGAGTCTTTTTTTTTCGAAATAAACATGGAGAAACCACATGCGCCTCATACTTCTCGGTGGCCCCGGGGCCGGCAAGGGCACACAAGCCAATTACATCAAGGAACGCTACGGCATCCCGCAGATCTCCACGGGCGACATGCTGCGTGCCGCGGTCAAGGCCGGTACGCCCCTCGGCATGGAAGCGAAAAAGATCATGGATGCCGGCGGGCTGGTATCCGACGACATCATCATCAACCTCGTGAAAGAACGTATCCGCGAGCCCGATTGCGCCAAGGGTTTCCTGTTCGATGGCTTTCCCCGCACCATTCCCCAGGCCGAAGCCATGCGCGAAGCCGGTGTCGCCATCGACTACGTGGTGGAGATCGACGTGCCCGACGCGGAGATCATCCAGCGCATGAGCGGGCGGCGTGTACACGTGGCCTCGGGCCGCACCTACCACGTGGTGTTCAATCCGCCGCGCCAGGAAGGTAAGGACGATGTCACCGACGAGCCTCTCATCCAGCGCGACGATGACCGGGAGGAGACCGTGAAGAAGCGTCTCGAGGTCTACCACGCGCAAACCGAACCGCTGGTGGATTACTACGCCAGCTGGGCTGCCATGGGCGATGGTCACGCACCGAAATATGTCAAGATTGCCGGCACAGGCAAGGTCGAGGCGATCCGCAACGCCATTTTCGACGCCCTGGGCTGAAGCGGCCGGCGGCGCCGGCCTAGGAGAATGTCCGGCAAAGACGGGCGAAGCTGTCACCGCCGCGACCACTGTGGCTAACTGGATCTTTTCGAAAGACTTCGAGTGGATGGGAGCATAGTAATGGCCAACAAGAAGAATGCGTTCTACGCGCAATCGGGGGGCGTCACCGCCGTCATCAACGCCTCCGCCTGCGGTGTGATCGAAACCGCGCGCAAGCACGGCGATCAGATCGGCAAGGTCTACGCCGGCCGCAACGGCATCATCGGCGCACTGACCGAAGACCTCATCGATACCAGCCTGGAGTCCAGCGAAGACATCGCCGCACTGCGCCATACACCTTCGGGCGGCTTCGGCTCCTGCCGCTACAAGCTCAAGAGCCTGGAAAAGAACCGCCGCGAATACGAGCGCCTCATCGAGGTGTTCAAGGCGCACAATATCGGTTACTTCTTCTACAACGGCGGCGGCGACTCGGCAGACACCTGCTACAAGGTATCGCAGCTGTCCGAGGCCATGGGTTTCCCCATCCAGGCCATCCATGTGCCCAAGACCGTGGACAACGACCTGCCCATCACCGACAACTGCCCAGGCTTCGGCTCCGTGGCCAAGTACATCGCCGTATCCGCGCTGGAGGCCTCCTTCGACGTGCGTTCCATGGCCAAGACCTCCACCAAGGTGTTCGTGCTGGAAGTCATGGGCCGCCACGCGGGGTGGATCGCCGCGGCGGGCGGACTGGTGGAGCAGCGCGGCATCCCGGTGGTCATCCTGTTTCCGGAGATCGAATTCGATCAGGCCAAGTTCCTGGCCAAGGTGAAGGACAACGTGCAAAAGCACGGCTTCTGCACGGTGGTGGTATCCGAAGGCTGCCACTGGCCCGACGGCCGGTTCCTCGCCGAGCAGGGCACCCGCGACGCCTTCGGTCACGCCCAGTTGGGCGGTGCGGCGCCGGTGGTGGCGAACATGGTCAAGGAGGCCCACGGCTACAAGTTCCACTGGGCGGTGGCCGACTACCTGCAACGCGCCGCCCGCCACCTTGCCTCGCGTTCGGATGTGGAGCAGGCCTATGCCATGGGCAAGGCGGCGGTGGAATTCGCCCTGGCCGGCGACAACGCGGTCATGCCGGCGGTGGTGCGCAAGTCATCCTCGCCCTACGTCTGGGAGGTGGGCAAGGCGGATCTTGCCAATGTGGCCAACGTGGAGAAATTCATGCCCCGCGACTTCATCACCGAAGACGGCTTCGGCATCACCGAGAAGTGCCGCGAGTACCTGGTGCCGCTCATCGAGGGTGAGGACTACCCCCCCTACGAGGGCGGCCTGCCCCGCTACGTGACTCTCAAGAACATGGCGGTGGATAAGAAACTGCCGGCCTTCGAGATCTAGACGTAACGCGGAGGACGCGGAGGCGCGGAGGACGCGGAGGGAAAACTCTCTCGTTCTCGCGCTTTCTGCGGCCGCGCTCCCACTGTCGTACATCCTCCCAGCAATACCGCACGACTTTCGGTGGAAAGCGCTCCGAAGTTTCGTTGGCTGCCCCGCTTGCTATCCTCCGCGATCTCCGCGCCTCCGCGCCCTCCGCGTTAAAACATGCTGGTCGCGGGTGCGCCCCCCCCATTCGGGCTGTGACTTGGCCGGTGGTTGGGCACTATACTCAACCGACCCCCGGAAACTGTTCCTATGTCGCAGCTCACCGATCCCTTTGGCCGTCACATCGAATACGTGCGCATCTCCGTGACGGATCGCTGCGATCTGCGCTGCTTCTATTGCATGCCCAAGGGCTTCCACGATTTCGAGGAGCCGGAAAACTGGCTGAGCTTCGACGAAATCACCCGGGTGATGGGGGCCTTCGCCGAACTGGGCGTGCGCCGGGCGCGCATCACCGGCGGCGAGCCGCTGGTGCGCCGTGACCTCCCGCAACTCGCCGCGCAATTGGCCGCCCTGCCGGGTATTGAAGACCTGTCCCTGTCCACCAATGCTGTGCAACTGGAACGCCATGCGGCCGAGCTGCGCCGTGCCGGTGTCACACGCCTCAACGTCAGCCTCGATACCCTGGATGGGGAGCGCTTCCACACCATTACGGGCGGCGGGCGACTCGACAAGGTGCTTGCCGGCCTGGCGGCCGCGAAGCAGGCCGGCTTTGCCCCGGTGAAGATCAATATGGTCGTCATGAAGGGCGTCAACGACGACGAAGTGGAGGCGATGGTCGATTTCTGCATCGAGCACGACTTCACCCTGCGTTTCATCGAGACCATGCCCATGGGTGACACCGGGCGCGAGGCCACCGGGCGCTACGTGGATCTGCGCGAGGTGCGCGAACGCCTGGAGCGCCGCTATACCCTGCTGCCGGGCGTCATGCCGGGCGGCGGACCCGCCAACTACATGCGCGTGGCCGGCACCGAGTTGCGCATCGGCTTCATCACGCCCATCTCCCAGCATTTCTGCGAGACCTGTAACCGGGTGCGGCTGTCCGTGGACGGTACGCTATACATGTGTCTCGGCCAGGAGCACGCGTTCGAACTGCGCCCCCTGTTGCGCGCCGGTGCCGATGCCGAGGCCCTGAAGGCGGCCATTTTCGAGGCCATCGCCCTCAAGCCCGCTCGCCACGAGTTCACCGAGAAGCCTTCACAAGTCATGCGTTTCATGTCGAAGACCGGCGGCTGAGCCTCGCCAAAGGAAGCCGTTTCGTCGGAATGGCGGCAAACATGGACTTCAACGACAGACTGATCGCGGCACTGGAAGCCGACATTGCAGCCAACCGGCTGATCCTCCCCACCTTGCCGGAGATTGCCCTGGAGGTGCGCCGCACGGCGGATCGGTCCGATGTCTCGTTCTCGGAGATCTCCGCGGTGATCGCCCGCGACCCCGGGCTGTCCGCGCGCCTGCTCAAGGTGGCGAACAGCGCCGTGATGCGTGGCACCCGGCCCATCGAGGACATTCGCGGTGCGGTACAACGGCTGGGTCTGCGCCTGGTGCGCAGCCTGGTGAGCAGCCTGGCCATCATCCAGAGCTTCTCCTTCGGCGGCGAAGCGATGCGGCGGCGCCTCAAGGCCATCTCCGACCACAGCATCGAGGTGGCAGCGCTCAGCCACGCCATCGCCGCCGAATCCACGCGCCTCAGCCCCGACCAGGCGCTGCTTGCCGGTCTCGTGCACGACATCGGCAAGCTTCCCCTGCTGCGCCGGGCCGAGGGCCTTGGCCCCGGCAAACCGCTCGATCGCGAGCTTTGCGTGCGCACGCATCCGTGGTTGGGCGCAAAGGTACTGGAGGCCTGGAAGTTCTCGCCGGAGCTGGTGGCCGTGGCCGCCGAGCACGAAGACCTCATGCGCTACTCGGCGAGCGTGGATTATGTGGACGTGGTCATCGCCGCCAACCTGCTCGCCTATCACGGTTCGGCGGACGATCGGTATGCCACAGTGGTCTGGCAGGACCTGCCCGCGATCAGAAAGCTCGGGCTGACCGGCGGACTCACCGCCGCGCACCGTCAGCGCCATGCGGCGGCCCTGGCGATGCTCGAGGTCGATGGGCCGGCGCGGGATTGAGGCCTTGTGAGGCCCGCCCCGCACACACCTGCTGCTGCGTCGCCTCTCGACGCAGGATTTCAGTGCTGGAGCAGGCTCTCGATGTTGAGCGCCGGCGCGGCGAGGCGCGGTGGGCGGCCGTGCATGTGGGGCATGACCCCGAGCAGCGGCGCGGCGAGCCGCAGCATCAGGTCCTGGACGTTCTCGGCCACGGAAACCATGTGCGGATCGACGAGGTTGGCCACCCAGCCGGCCAATTCCACTCCGCTGCGCTCGATGCTCTCAGCCGTGAGCAGGGCGTGGTTGAGGCAGCCCAGGCGCAGACCCACCACCAGGATCACCGGCAGACCCAGGGCGGCGGCGAGTGCCGCCACATCGGCGCGCTCCGAAAGCGGCACCCGCCAACCGCCCACGCCTTCCACCACCACACAATCGGCCCGCGTGCCGAGGGCGTCGACCCGGTCGGCAATCGCAGCGACGTCCACGCTGATCCCGGCCTGACGCGCAGCGATGTGCGGCGCGATGGGTGGTTCGAAGGCGTAGGGGTTGACCTCCGCGTAGTCGAGCGGCAATGACCCCGCCTCCTGCAACATCAGGGCGTCGTCGTTGTGCAGCCCGTCGGCCGTGGCCCGGCACCCCGCGGCGACCGGCTTCATGCCGAGCACGGTCAGCCCGCGCGCCCGCAGGGCGTGCATGAGCGCGACGCTCACGAAGGTCTTGCCGATCCCCGTGTCGGTGCCGGTCACGAACCAGCCGTTCATGGCTTGCCCCGTGGCAGGCCGGCCTTCACGTCGAGCAATGGAATGCGCACTTCCGCCGGGGCGGCCCGCGCGGGTTCGGCGCCTGCCGGCGCCCAGGCGTGTCCGTAGATCACCTCGTAGGTGGCGGGCAGGCGCTCGTCACGGCGAAAATTCTCGTAGGTTTCGCGCATGGCCGCGAAGCGCCGCCGTCCTGTCAGACCACGCGCACGCCCCGCATTCATGTTGTGCGCGCCGATGGCCTTCAGGTCACGCAGCAGGCCTTCCACGCGCGGGTAGGTGACCACGATGTCCTCCCGGTCCATCACCGGATCGGCGAGGCGCGCGTGCACCAGGGCATCGCCCACGTCGTGCATGTCGAGGAAGGCATTCACGTGTATTGCACCGTCCGCGGCCGCCCAGCTCGCCCGCAGTTCCTTGAGCGTGTCGGGACCGAAGGTGGTGAACATGAGCAACCCGCCTGGCGCGAGCACACGGCGGAATTCTGCAAATGCCCCATCGAGCGGGTTGCACCACTGCAACGCGAGGTTGGAGACGATGAGGTCCACGCTACCCGCGGCGAGCGGCAGACGCTCCACGTCGGCGCAGACGAAGCCGTGGTGCCGAAGGCGCCGCGAAAAATAGCCAAAGTGCGAGCGCGCGCGGCGCACCATGCCGTGGGCGAGGTCGAGGGCAATGAGTTGCGCCTTGGGATATCGCCGCGCGAGGGCCGCACTCACATAACCCGTCCCTGCGCCAGCGTCCAGGATGCGGCGCGGCGCGAGCCGCACCAGGTGGAGGCGTTCGAGCATGCGATCGGCGACCTCCCGTTGCAGCACCGCGGCCTCGTCATAGGCGGACGCCGCATGTTCGAAGGACTGCCGCACCGTACGATGGGAGACCTGGTATTCGTCAGTCATTCAGAAAGGCCGCGAGCGTCTGCTCGAACTGGTCTGGATGGGAAAGGAACGGCGCGTGGCCTGCACCGTCGATGAGCGCAAGCCGGGCCCGCGGCAGCCGACGCATGGTCTCGGCCGCGGCGGCGGGCGGCACCAAGGTATCGCGCCGGCCGTGGATCACCAGCGCCGGCACCTGCACGCGAGCGAGCACGTCGCGCAGATCGCCATCGCGCAGCACGTCGAGTCCGCCGCGCAAGGCCTGGGCCGTCGGCTCACCGCGGGCGAACACCATCTCGCGCAGGGCGCGCAACTCATCCCGCGCACGCTCGGAGCCGCGTGCCTGCAGGGCGAGAAAGCGCGACACGGCGGCGCGCCAATCCGCCGCCAGGTCGGCGGCGAAGCCGGCGAGCACCTCGCCCGCCATGGCGTCCGGCCAGTCCGGCGCCTGCACGAAGCGCGGCGTGGCCCCCACCAGCGCCACCCTGCCCATGGGCACGCCCATGCCGGCGGCGGCCAGGGCGACCAGGCCGCCCAGCGACCAGCCCACCCAGGCCGCATCAGCCGGTACACGGGTGGCGACCGCCTGCGCCAGCGCCGTGGCGGTGTAGGCCACGTCGAGCGGGGCGCTCGCACCGAAGCCCGGCAGGTCCACGCTCAGCACCGTGTGGTGGCCCGCCAGCGCCTTCGCGGTGCGCGCCCACACACCACCGTGCAGACCCCAGCCGTGGATCAGCACCACGGGCGGGCCGTTTCCTGTGATGTCGATGTGCATGCTCACGTCGGAGGCTTTCGGCATACAAATCCGTCAGAGGTCATCGCGAGCGGAAGCTCGCTCCCACAGCGTTTCCCGGGCCACGGCGTCCAGTGCCTCCAGCAACCGATCCACCTGCGCCTCGCTGTGTGCCGCTGACAGGGTCACGCGCAGGCGCGCGGTGCCTTCAGGCACGGTGGGCGGGCGGATGGCGGAGACCAGGATGCCACGTTCCTCCAGCGCCGCGCTCATGGAGAGGGCACGCTGCGGGTCACCGACCAGGATCGGCTGGATGGGTGTGGGCGAGTCCATGAGCGGCAGTCCCAACCGGCCCGCCCCGGCGCGGAAGCGCGCAATGAGCGCCTGCAATTTCTCGCGCCGCCAGCCCTCCTCCTGCACCAGCCGCAGGCTGGCGCGCGTGGCCTCGGCGACCACCGGCGGCATGGCCGTGGTGAAGATGTAGCTGCGTGCCTGCTGGATCAGTGTTTCGATCAGCTCTTCCCCGCCGGCCACGAAGGCGCCGAAGGTGCCGAAGCCCTTGCCCAGGGTGCCCACCAGCACGGACACGTCCTGCGCACCCAGGCCGTGCGCCTCCAGGCTGCCGCGGCCGGTGGCGCCGATCACCCCGAGGCCGTGGGCGTCGTCCACCAGCAGTGCCGCGCCGTGGGTGCGGCAGGTCTCGGCCAGGGCACGCAGCGGCGCGACGTCGCCGTCCATGGAGAACACGCCGTCGGTGACCACCAGCTTGCGCCGTGCCTTGCTCGCGGCGAGATCCTGCGCCAGCGCCGCCACATCGCCATGCGGGAAACGTGAAAAGCGCGCACGGGATAACAGGCCGGCATCGAGCAGCGAGGCGTGGTTGAGGCGGTCCTCGAACACCGCGTCGCCCGCCGCCAGCAGCCCGGCCACCGCGCCCAGATTGGCCATGTAGCCGGTGGAGAACAGCAGCGCCCGGGGATAGCCGGTGAAGGCGGCCAGCTCCTCTTCAAGGGCGTGGTGCGGGCGCATGTGGCCGGCCACCAGGTGGGCCGCGCCGCTGCCCACGCCATAATCGGCTGCGGCGCGCTGGAAGGCGGCGATCACCTGCGGGTGGGCGGCCAGGCCCAGGTAGTCGTTGGAGCAGAAGGTCAGCAGCGCGCGGCCATCCACGGGCAGCACCGGGCCTTGCGGCCCGTCCACGGTGCGACGGCGGCGGTAGAGGCCCGCCGCCTCGCGGCGGGCCAGTTCGTCACGCAGGTCCCACATCAGACGGCGAGGGCGTGCAGGTCCAGGCGCTGGAACAGGTCGTGGTCGCGGTCGGTGGTGGCGTTGTCGGTGGTGAGCAGCCTGTCGCCATAGAACAGCGAGTTGGCGCCGGCGAAGAAGCACAGCGCCTGGGCCTCGTCGCTCATGGCTTCACGGCCCGCCGACAGGCGCACGTGGCTGGCCGGCATCATAAGGCGCGCGGCGGCCACGGTGCGGATGAATTCCAGGTCGTCGAGATCCGGCAGGTCGGCCATGGGGGTGCCCGGCACCTTTACCAGCTTGTTGAGCGGCACGCTCTGCGGGTGGCTCGGCAGATTGGCCAGTTCCACCAGCATGGCGGCGCGGTCGCGGCGCGTCTCGCCCAGGCCCAGGATGCCGCCGGCACACACGCTGAGGCCCGCCTTGCGCGCATGGGCCAGGGTGTCCAGGCGGTCGTCGTAGCTGCGCGTAGTGACCACCTGCGGGTAGTACTCCCGCGAGGTGTCCAGGTTGTGGTTGTAGTAGTCGAGCCCGGCCTCCTTGAGGCGCAGGGCCTGGGCCTCGGTGAGCATGCCCAGGGTCACGCAGGACTCCATGCCCAGGGCCTTCACGCCCTGGATCATGGCGATGACCTTGTCCAGGTCCTTGTCGTTGGGCTTGCGCCAGGCGGCGCCCATGCAGAAGCGGCCGATGCCGGCCTCCTTGGCCTTGCGCGCATCGGCCAGCACGGCCTCCACGTCCAGCAGCTGTTCCCGTTCCAGTTCGGTGTCGTGATGCGCGCTCTGGGAGCAGTAACCGCAGTTCTCGGCGCAACCGCCGGTCTTGATATTCAGCAGCGTGCTGACCTGCACGGTGTGCGGATCGAAGTGCTGGCGGTGCACGGCCTGGGCCTCGAACAGCAGGTCCATGAAGGGGCGGGCGATGAGGCGTTCCACTTCCTCCACGGACCAGTCGTGGCGGAGTTCGGGTTTGCTATTGCTTGCGTGGGACATGGCTTTTCGTGAGGGATGAGGGCCTTTAGACTGGCGCGAGTATTCCCACGCCACGGACGGCTGTCAAATGTTTGCACACCCACGGGTTTACAAACGCGCACTTTTTGCGCAATCGCTGACCGCCTGCGTGCTCTGCGGCACGTCGGGAACACCGCTTTGTCCCGACTGCCATGGGGATTTGCCGCGGCTCGGCACCGCCTGCGAACGCTGCGGCAAGCCCTTGCCGGTGGCGGGTGTGTGCGGTCACTGTCTGCGCACGCCGCCGCCCTTGGATGGCACACGCGCCCTGTTCCGCTATGCGTCACCCGTGAGCGAACTGGTGCTGCGCTTCAAGTTCCAGGGCGCGCTGCACCTGGCCGACCTGCTCGGGGAACTGCTCGCGGAGCACCTCGCGGCCGTCGAGCCCCGGCTGGACCTCATCATCCCGGTGCCGCTGCACCCCGCGCGTCTCGCCGCCCGCGGTTACAACCAGGCGCTGGAACTGGGGCGGCCGCTGGTCCGCGCCCTGGGCGTGCCCCTCGCCCCTGCCCTGTGCCGGCGGGTGCGCGATACCGCCGCCCAATCCACCCTCGACCCGGACGGGCGCCGGCGCAACATGCGCGGGGCCTTCGCCGTGAACGGCCCGGTGCCGGCCCGCGTGGCCATCCTCGACGACGTAATCACCACCGGCGCCACCCTGGCCGAACTGGCCCGGGTCCTGCGCCGCGCCGGCGCCCACCACGTGGAAGCGTGGGCCCTGGCGCGTACGGTGCGGTGAGGGGGGGTATCAACGCGGAGGTCGCGGAGGCGCGGAGGTCGCGGAGAAGGAAACAGAACTGGGGTTGTTCTGATTGACTGGCGTGTCCAGTGAATCGCGTCTCTGCGACCTCCGCGACCTCCGCGCCTCCGCGCCTCCGCGACCTTTGCGTTCAGCCCCGCTCAGTACGCCTAACGCAGGGCCTCGGCACGGTCGCGGGCGTAGGCGGCGAGTTTGGGTTCCAGGCCGGCGGCCAGGGCGCGGGTGTAGGCCTTGGCGGCCTCCACTGGGTCGGGCAGGCGCTCCAGGGCGATGGCGAGGCCGAGCCACCATGTCCCCCGGGAGGGATCGAGGGCCAGGGCCTGGCGGTAACGCGCGGCGCTCTTCGCCATGGCGCCGAGACGTTGGTGGAGGGCCGCGGCCGTGGCGAGGTATTCGGCGTCGGGCCGCGCCTTCGCGAGACCTTGCTCTAGGATGTCGATCGCCCCCTGCAGGTCACCCTGTTGCAACCGGACACGGGACAGGAACAGGTGAAAGGAGGCCTGCTCGGGGTGCAGGCGGATGCCCTCTTCCAACAGCGTGCGCGCCTCCACCCAGCGCCCGGCGGACAGCCACAGGCCCGCGAGGGCCTCACGGGCTTCACGGTAGGCCTGTTCGTGGTGAAGCGCCTCCGCAAACAGGAGCTCGGCCTCCTCCCTGCGACCGGCGCGCAGGGCCGCGAAACCGCGCTGATAGGTCTCTGCAGCACGCTGGCGCGGGGTCAGGGCACGGGGTGTCTTTTGCAGACTGCGGGGGGTTGCAGCCGGCGCCGGTACGCGCGCGGTCCGCTCCGGCGCCGTCACGGCGGGCGCGGGTGCGCGCCTTGCCGGCGCCGGGGTGACGGGCGGCGTCGGCGCCGCCGCGCTCGCGACCACCGGGGCGGGCGAAGTGACGGGCTGTGCCGCTGGGGCGGGCGCGGGCGGCACGTCGGCCGGCGCAGTGACAGGGGCGGGGGCGGTAACGGGCGACGCCGGTTCGGTGACCGGGAGCGGAGGCATCGCCACGGGGGCCGGGCTGGCGGGCAGCGCCGCCGTCACCCGCGGGGCCGGTGCACGTTCCCACAGCCACAGGCCCGCAGCCGCCGCCAGGCCGCCGAACAGCACGGCCAACGCCACCACCGGCCAGCCCCTGGGACGGCCACCCATGCCATGACCGGCCAGTCCGTGGAGGGCACCGGCGCCGGCGGAGCGCGCGTCGGCGCGACGCGTCTCCAGATCGCGCAGCATCTGGTTGATGAGGCTCATTCCAACACTCCGGCAAACAGCCCGCGCCAGTAGCCGAGGGCGAAGACCAGCACGACGCCCGCCGCCAGCCCGGCGGCCACCCAGGGCAGCTGCGCGGGCGGCTGGACGTCCTCGGTGTCGGCCGCCGCAAGGCGCACGTGGCCGGCCTCGATGGTGTGACCACCACGGCCATAGCAGGCCATGAGCGATTTGTGCGCGAGGATGTTCACCAGGCGCGGGATGCCGCGGCTCGCCCGATGCAGGCGGCGCAGCGCACGCCGGGTGAAGTGCACCCTGCCCTGCGAGCCGGCCACGAGCAGGCGGTGCGCGACATAGGCGGCCATACCCCCCAGGTCGATGGGTTCGAGGCGATAGGAGAAGGTGATGCGCTGGCGCAGCTGGCGCGCCGCGGGCCGCGCCAGTTTCGCATCCAGTTCCGGCTGGCCGAACAGCACCACGTGCAACAACTTGCGCTTTTCTGTCTCGAGATTGGTGAGCAGGCGCAGGATCTCGAGGGTCTCGGCGGGCATGGCCTGCGCCTCGTCGATGCACAGCACCACGCGCCGCCCCTCGGCCGCCAGGCCGACCAGGCGCGCGTTCAGTTCCTTGACAATGCGGTGCTGGCCCGCATTGCGCGGCAGCTCCAGTCCCAATTCCTCGGCCACCGCGAGATTGAGCGCGCTGGGCGTAAGGTACGGGTTCGGGATGTAGGCGGTGTAGAACTCCTCGTCGAGCAGCGCGAGCAGCTTGCGGCACAACAGCGTCTTGCCGGTGCCCACCTCACCGGTCACCTTGATGAAGCCCTCGCCGCTGCGCAGCGCCACCAGCAGGGTATTGAGCGCCTCGCGGTAGTGCCCGTACTCGAAGAAAAAGGCGGTGTCGGGCGTCAGCGAAAACGGCAGCTCACGCAGCCCGAAGTGCTCAAGGTACATCACTTCTCCGTCACGGTTTCAACGCAGAGATCGCGGAGGCGCGGAGAACGCGGAGAAAACCTCTTGATGGCTTTCCTCTGCGCTCTCCGCGCCTCCGCGTCCTCCGCGTTTTGACGTCGTGAAGAACGGTCCATCGGCTGCTACGGATTCGCCATGGAGCGGATGGTGGGCGAGGACAGTTGGATCTGGTCGGACCACACGCGGCCGGAATCGACCACCGTGGGCTTGAGCAGGATCACCAGCTCGCTCTTGCGCTTGCTGAAACTCTTGTGCTTGAACAAATAACCGAGCACGGGCAGTTTGCTGAGGAACGGTACGCCGGTCTCCTCTTCCACCTGGCGGGTCTGCATGAGACCGCCCAGCACCACGATCTGACCGTTGCGCGCGCGGATCACCGTATCGGATTCGCGGATGGTGCTGGCGGCGAGCGGCAGGGTGAAGTTGCCGCCGGCGGCATTGATGTTCTTCACCTGCTCGGTCACCTCGCTCACCGACGGGTGCACGTGCAGGATGATGTCGCCGTCGCGGCCGATCTGCGGCAGCACGTCCAGCGCCACACCGGAGAAGAACGGCGTGAGCTCCACGTTCACCTGCTGGGTGGTGGCGGCGCCGGTGGTGGTGGTGCTGTCCACGTTGGTGACGAAGAACTCGTCGGAGCCGACCTTGATCACCGCCTTCTGGTTGTTCACCGTGGACACACGCGGACTCGACAGCACCTGCACCTCGCCCTGGTTCTGCAGCAGATCGATGAAGGCGGTGAAGTCCTGGGCGAACAGGCCCACGGTGAAACTGCGGCTCAGACTGGCTGCCAGGGAATCCGCGAAATTCCCGGTGATGTTCGCGCCTGGTGGCGACGTATTGGCTGTCCCTGAGATGGACGTATTGGAGGACACCGTACCTGACAGGTCGCGACCGAAACCGAATACGGCAGTTTCCTTTGCATCATTGCGCAGCGCCGCCCAGTTGATACCGGACTGATAACCATCCGCCAGCTCCACCTCCAGGATACGCGCCTCCAGGATCACCTGGCGCTGCACGGTGGCCTGGGTGGCCTCCAGGTAGTCCGCCACGGCGCGCAGTTCGCGCGGCATGGCGCGCACCACCACCACGCCCGACTGCGCGTTCACCGTGACCGAGCGGCCCTCGCCGCCCACCAGTTGGTTCAGCGAACCTGCCAAAGTGGCCCAGAACTGGGCATCCGAATCGGTGTTGATGCGCGAGTAGCTGTTGGCGCTGGCCGTGGTGCGCTCGGTGGCCTGCCCGCCGGAATCGCCCATGGTGGTGGCGCCGGCCTGACTGACTTCGCCGGGCGCCGCGCTCATCTGCGACTGGCCGCTGCGTTTCATGTCGATGTAGTCCACATGAAAGATGCGCGTCATCAGGCGCTCGGGCAGCACCGTAAAGCGCCCCGCGGCGCGCTCGTACTCGAAGCCATGGGTCTGGCGCACGATCTCCATCACTTCCGGCACGGTCACGTTCTTGAGATCGAGGGAGATGCTTCCGCTCACCTCGGGCGGCACCACCACGTTCCAGGCGGTGCCATCCACCAGGCCGAGGAAGAAATCGCGCGCCGGAACACCGCGCACGCGCACGTCGAAGCGCGGTTCCGCATCGGCGTCTTCCGCTCCGGGCAACTGGATATTGATGGGCGGCAGCAGGGCCTCGCTCACCTCGGGGGGCACGGCACCTGGCTCGGCCGCATCCTTGCCGTCGGCGAGCGCCGCACGCATCTCCTCGGCGGGCGTCGGTCCGCGGCTGGCACAGGACGTCAGCAGCAAAACCGCCGCAATCGCAGCGAAAAGGGATGTGGCTCTGGCGTTCATTCTTGTTCCTGCTTTTCCGTTGCCGACTGCTTGACGCGCGTGGGCAGTAGCCGCACCACCATGATGTTGTCACCCCGCCGCAGACGCACCAGCGCGGGCTCGATGGCATCCACCCGTGCACCGGCGATGGTATCGCCGACCCGTACCGTCTTTCCGTTGATGACCGCGCGGCGCTCGTCGCGTGCGATGAAGGTGGAACTGAGCTTGAAAGCGGCGGCGCTGCGCGCCGGCGCCGCTGACGGCGCGCCCTGCGGCGGACGCATGGGGTCCTCGATGCCAAAGGCGAGGAAGGGCACTGCCAGGAAGAGAAGGAGCGCGATCCTAGACACCGATCCAGGCCTCCGAGAGTCCGAGCGTATGCACGCGGATGGTCACGCGCGCCCGCGGATAGTCGAGCATTTCCAGGCCCACCTCGTCCCAGTACAGGGCGCGCCCCAGTTGTTCGAGGGCGCGCAGGTAATCGACCGTGCCCTGGAACGAGCCTTCCAGCACCAGTTGCATGCCATGGCGATACACCCCGGCGCCGGTGCTCGCATCGGCCGCCAGCAAGGGTTCGGCAGGCAGGCTCTCGACGCGGATGAGGCGTAGCCGGGTTTCGCGCGTCAACACATCCTCGAGTACCCGCGCCATCTCCTGCGGCGCCACCAGGCCGCGCACCGCACCGCCAAGGCGCTCGTCGCTGGCGCGGATGGCGGCTTCCAGCTCGGCCAGGCGACGGTGGTTGGCGGCATCCGGGTCGGCGATGCGCTGTTCCAACAGCGCCTGCATCTGTCCATCGATGTCCTGCACGTTCTTCTGAATGCTCTCGATGTTCGCCACCAGGCGCGCCTGACGCGCCTCCAGCGGGTCCATGAGCAGCGCCTGCCAGCCGAACACCAGGACCGCGAGCACGGACAGGAATACCAGTGCACGCTCGCGCAGCGACAGGGCATCGATACGGGCGGCGAGAACGGCGGCACGTTGTTTCATGGCGCCTCCTCTTTCTCGGGCAGCCCGCTTTGCACTGTGAAGTCGATACGCGAGGACTTCTCGGCGCGGGTAATCGTCAGGTGGCGGAACTGCGCGCCGCTGAAGGCCGGCTCATCGGCGAGGCGTTGCAGATACTGGGGCACGGCCTCGGCTTGCAGTGTGCTGCCGGCCAGACGCAGATCAGCCCCGGCGCCGGTGATGCCGATGCGCGTCAGCCACAGCGGCGCCAGCCGCTGACGCGCGAGACCTTCGAGGTGCGCCGAAAAGCCCTGGGTGTTTCCTTCCGCACCGCTGCCGAGCTGAGACAGGATGCGCGTGCGGGCATCCAGCTCCCGGGTCAACTGCTGTACGCGTGCTTCAAGGGCGGCGTCGCGGGGGCGTTCGGGGTGCAGCGCGCGCAGCGACTCGATGCGCGCCAACGCCTCGGTGCGGCGTTGTTCGGCCTGGGCGTGTTGCGCCTCCAGTCCGCGCACCTGCCAGGCGCCGAAGGCGTAAAACACGAGCAGTCCCACCAGCACACCTGCGCCGCCCTGCACCATCGCCCTGGCGGAAAAGACCTTCTCCTGCTTGCGGAAGATCGGCTGATAGAGGTTGATCTGCTGGACGGTCACAGGGCCTTCTCCTCGCGCCTGAGCGCGGCACCGATGGCCATGAAACAACGCGCCTGCAGTGCGTCCGGCAGCGGGCCCGTGGTCTCGAACAGCGCGTTCATGTCGAGCGTGCGCACGGCAATACCGAGGCTGGCGCCGAACCGGCTCAGCAGCCCGGGCAGCGGTTCCTCGGTCGGCGCCATCACCAAGGTGCCGATGGGCGGCAGGGAGAAATGACTCTCGTAATAATCGAGCGAGCGCTGCACCTCGAGCACCATGGTGTCGACCAACCGTTCCAGCTGTGCCGGGTCGCGCAGCTGCGACACACCGATGTCCATGCCGCGCGACAGGTACAGCGCGCCCTGCCGCGTGAGTGTCAGCAGGCCACCGTGGCGATCGAGGCGCAGTACCGCGACGCCGTTCTGATCTTCCGGAAGTTGCGCGGCCACGTTGCGCTGGCACAGCTCCGGTATGTCGATGACCTCCAGGCCGACACCGGCCCCCTCCAGCAGGCCGATGTGCTGCTGCACGGTGGCGATACGCGCCGCGACCACATACATGAGTTTGGGGCGCCCGCGTTCCTGCTGGCCCGGGATATCGAACACGTCGATGACGGCATCGTCGATATGGAAATCGATGAGTTCACGGATGCGCCAGCGCACCGCAGCCTTGAGTTCGGAAGGATCGACCTGGGGGGCTTCCACCAGAAGCAGGGAGAAGTCCTTGTCATCGACCACGCTCACGCAGCGCGCATCGTCGAGGTGTTGCTCGCGAACCAGTTCGGCGAGGATGCCCGGTTGCGCCGGGGCGGCGCACTCACGGAACTCGCAGCTGGCGAGCACGGGCGCATGGCCGGGTGATTGCTCGATACGCGCAACCCCTATCCCGCCAGGGGCGGCGACGAGTCCCGTGACGCCACTCACCTGGTTGCGCTTGCGGAGGAAGGCGAGCAGCGGATTTTTCCTGATAGCGGCCAAGTTCTAATACGCCAAGGGTCGAAAGGAGACCAAATGACTCACCTAACTCTTTGTCGTGTGGACATTCTGTGACCGACTCGTCAGGCAGCACGAGACGCATTCTAACCGGTACAAACTGTGAATTGCATCACAGTTTCGCCTATGGAGGTACCGCGCAGGCACACAGGTAATGGCCCGCGAGGCCTGCAAAGGTGACGGCGCCCCACCACAGTTGCAGGGTATAGGCGTCACCGGTAGCCCCAAGGGCCAACCGCACCACCGACGCGGCCGTCAGCAGGCCGGCGGTGATCAGCCCGATACGGTGGAACACCCCCAGCCCGACCTGGTTCCCGAGCAGGTACAGGGCCAGCAACGCCGAGGTAAGCAAGACCGCCACAACCAGTGGGACCGCGGCTCCGAATACGCTGACCAGGCTTGCCCCCTCACGTTCGGGCAGGCGGGTCACCAGTGCCGCCAGCACCCACAAAAATGTCGCAAGCCCAAGGAGACCAGCGGCCTTGCCCGGTCCGGCATGCTGGGCGCTCCAGGCGGACGCCACCACCAGCGCCGCTGCCACTGCCAGGACGGGCTGGGCCAGGTAACTGTGCCGGCGCAGTGCAAACCAGGCGACCGCCAGGCCAAGGCTGAGTACCAGGATGAGCACCGGCCAGCCGAGGGGAACGGCAAAGCACAGGCCGGCGACGAACAACATCATGCCCAGACGGCGCCGTTCGATGGGGATCCCTTCCGGAGACGCCGCGCCGGGCACGTACCACATCCAGACCGCCGCCCGCACCAGCGCGTAGGCGAGCAGCAGGGCGATAAGGGCACTCACATCGGGGGCACCGCGCGTGGCCAGCCAGGTGGCGGACAAGGCGGGAAACAGCAACAACCAGGCGTCGGCACTGCGGTCGAGCGCCAGAACCCCCGCCAGGGCCCGCAGGCGCTCAAGGTGCGCGGATCCGGGCCGGGCAGCTGGCCTCACAGCGCCCTCGTAAACGCAGGAAGGAAATACTCGCTCACCATGAGCCGGCGCCCGCTCACCTGAAACACCGAGCGGCGCGCCCATACCGGCTCGCCGACGCCTGTCACCGTGGCCAGGGCCACCTGGAAGGGTCCGCGGGCAAGCAGCGGCTGGGCGAACAGGAAGCCGCCGAGCGACCGCTCACCCAAGCGCTGCAAGCGGCGATAGCGACCACGGGCGGTGGCGTCCGGGATGAGGGTGCGCGCATACACCCAGCGCTCCGTGCCGCAACACAAATAGACCTCGCGCAACAGGGCGAAGGCGCCCGGACGCAAGCGCAGCGCGAAGGCCTCGCCCGGCGTCGGACGGATGCGTTCCTGCTTGATCAGCTCGACGCGAAAGGTCTGCCCGCAGCGCTCCACCAGGCGCTGTGTGAGCGACGAACCGTCCTGCAACCAGGGTAACAGCGCCGCCGGCGGGGATACCGAAGCGGGCTGGCGCACAGTGCGCCAGACGGGTTCGCGGAAATGGGGACGGCGGTTCATGGCTGGCGCGGATTATATACGCCGCCGGGGGATCCGGATTCGTGGAACGCCAGCAAGAAAAGGCAAAAAGCTTAACCACGGGGGACACGGGGAACACGGGGGAGAAGATTTCCGGCGGGTGTGGGAGCGAGCTTCCGCTCGCGATACTCGGCCTGAGGGGCCCCAGCCTGTCGCGAGCAGAAGCTCGCTCCCACATGAGTCCAGAACATTTTCCCTTCTCCCCCCGTGTTCCCCGTGTCTCCCGTGTCCCCCGTGTTTTGGTTGTTTTCAATCAGACGTGAGCGTAGCGCTGGTCGTCGCCGACCCAGCGCGCCACCAGGGGCGGGACGTGGGCGGGGTAGTCGCGCAGCAGTTGGGCGGCGACCTCGGCGACGCGGGGCAGCAGGTCTTCGTCGCGCTCCAGGTCGGCGATGCGCAACTGTTGCAGGCCGGTCTGACGGGTGCCAAGCAGTTCGCCGGGGCCGCGGATCTCCAGGTCCTTGCGGGCGATGACGAAGCCGTCGTTGGTCTCGCGCATCACCGCCAGGCGCTCGCGCGCGGTCTCCGACAGCGGGCCGTGGTACATGAGCACGCAGGCGGACTTCGCCGCGCCGCGGCCCACGCGCCCGCGCAACTGGTGCAACTGGGCCAGGCCCAGGCGCTCAGCGTTCTCGATGACCATGAGACTGGCGTTAGGCACGTCCACGCCCACTTCGATGACCGTGGTGGCCACGAGCAGGTCCAGTTCGCCCGCCTTGAAGGCGCTCATCACGGCCTCTTTCTCGTCAGGTTTGAGGCGGCCGTGCACCAGCCCCACGCGCAGCGTGGGCAGGGCCTCGCGCAACAGCACGGCCGTGTCCTCCGCGGCCTGGGCCTGCAATACGTCGGACTCCTCGATGAGGGTGCACACCCAATAGGCCTGCCGGCCTTCGGCGCAGGCGGAATACACCCGCTGCACCACCGCCTCGCGACGGTTGTCGGGCACCACCACGGTCTCCACCGGCGTGCGGCCCGGGGGCAGTTCGTCGATCACCGACAGGTCCAGGTCCGCGTAGGCGGTCTGGGCCAGGGTGCGGGGGATGGGGGTGGCGGTCATGATGAGCTGGTGAGCGTGGCGGCCCGCCTTGGCGCCCTTCTCTTTCAGCGCCAGGCGCTGGTGCACGCCGAAGCGGTGCTGCTCATCCACCACGACGAGGCCGAGGCCGGCGAACTCCACGTCTTGCTGGAACAGGGCGTGGGTACCCACGGCCACCAACGCCGCGCCCGTGGCCACCGCCTCAACCGCTTCGCGCCGCGCCTTGCCCTTCTGCCGGCCGGACAGCCACACCACGTTGACACCCAAGGGCGCGAGCCAGCGGGCGAAGTTGCGGTAGTGCTGTTCCGCCAGGATCTCGGTAGGCGCCATCACCGCGGCCTGGTAGCCCGATTCCACCGCCATGAGCACGGCCAGCGCCGCCACCACGGTCTTGCCCGAACCCACGTCGCCCTGCACCAGGCGCTGCATGGGCACCGCGCCGCGCAGGTCAGCGGCGATCTCCTTCATCACGCGTCGCTGCGCCCCCGTGAGCTCGAAGGACAGCGATGCGAGGAACGCCTTGGTGAGTTTTCCCGTGGGCTTGAGCGGATGGGCCGCCTCGTGGCGGGTGAGCTCGCGCAACCGGCGCAGGCTCAGGTGATGGGCAAGCAGCTCCTCGAAGGCCAGTCGGCGCTGGGCCGGATGCCGGCCCTCGGCGAGGGACGAGAGCGCCACGTCCGGCGGCGGGCGGTGCAACAACTGCAAGGCATGGTCGAGGGCGGGAAAGGCCAGTTCCTCGCGCAACGCGGCGGGCAGCCACTCCGGCAGCACATGAGTGTCGAGCCGAGCCAACGCGGCATCGATGGCACGGCGCAGCGACGGCTGTTGCAGGCCCTCAGTGGATGGATAGATGGGCGTGAGGTGCTCCTCCACCGGCGCATCCCCGTCCACCCGCCGGTACTCCGGGTGCACCATCTCCAGGGTGGTCGCCCCTGTGCGCACCTCGCCGAAACAGCGCAGCCGCGTGCCGCGCGCGAGCGCCGCCTGCTGCGCCGCGGTGAAATGGAAAAAGCGCAGCGTCAGGCTGCCGGTGCCGTCGGCAATGCGCGTGAGCAACATGCGCCGCCGCCCGAACTTGATCTCCGTGTGCAACACCTCCCCCTCCACCACCGCCTGGTCGCCCGGCCGCAGCGCGCCCATAGGCACCACCCGCGTGCGGTCCTGATAGCGCATGGGCAGGTGAAACAACAGGTCCTGCACCGTGCGCAGCCCCAGCCGCGCAAAGCGCTCGGCCTGACTCGGGCCGATGCCTTTGATGGCGGTGATGGACAGGGAGTCGAGGGAGGTCATAGCTGCCGGTAGAAGAAAAAAGCTTTAACCACGGGGGACACGGGGGAGAAGATTTCCGGCATGTGTGGGAGCGAGCTTCTGCTCACGATACTCGGCCTGAGGGCCGTGAGCTTGTCGCGAGCAGAAGTTCGCTCCCACATGAGCCCAATACATGTCTTTCTTCACCCCGTGTTCCCCGTGCCCCCCGTGTCAATCTTTTCTCTTTTCTTTGCTCACCCCAACACCATCACTGCATCCATTTCCACGCCGGCGCCCTTGGGGAGGGCGGCGACGCCGATGGCGGCGCGGGCGGGATAGGGCTGCTGGAAGTAGTCGGCCATGACCTGGTTCACCAGGGGGAAGTTCGCCAGGTCGGTGAGGAACACATTGAGCTTGGCCACGTCTGCCAGCGAGCCGCCGGCGGCCTCGGCCACGGCCTTCAGGTTATCGAACACGCGGCGCACCTGCGCCTCCATGTCACCTGCGACCATCTCCATGGTCTCCGGCACCAAGGGGATCTGGCCGGACAGGTACACGGTGTCACCGATCTTCACGGCCTGGGAATAGGTGCCGATGGCCTTGGGGGCCTTGTCGGTATGGATGATCTCGCGCTTCACGCCCGCTCCTTCATTCGCGTCAAAACCGCAAGGATAGGGAGCGGGGGCGGCAGCGGCAACAAGAAGAAGTAACACGGGGCACACGGGGGTGAAGCCGGCGTAGGTCACGTTGCGAAGCTACGTGACATGTTTGCAGCCCCGCCTTCCACTCGAAATCCGGGCCGGTGGACACCGCCTGCGAGCAGAAGCTCGCTCCCACTGGATTGCACCCGCGCCTGTCACGTAGCCGCTACGCGCCAACGTGACCTACATGGAGCTTCCCCCGTGTTCCCCGTGGTTAACGCTTTTTCCCCTCACCCGCGCGCGCGGCTGATGCGCAGGACGTCTTCGAGGGCGCGCACGTGGCGCATGATGCGGGCGAGGTGGACGCGGTTTTTTACGGCGATGGTGAGGTTGATGGCGGTGTTGAGGCCGTCGCGTTCTTCGAGGGAGACGTTGTCGATGTTGGCGCCGGCGTCGGCGACCACCGCCGCTACTTCAGCGAGCACGCCGCGCTTGTTCTTCACTTCCACACGGATGTCCACCGGGAAGTCGCTCTGCACGTCGGACTCCCAGTGCACGTCGATCCACTTCTCCGGGAACTTGCGGAATTCGGACACGTTGCGGCAGTTATGGGTGTGCACCACGATGCCGCGTCCGGCGGACAGGAAGCCGCGGATGGCATCGCCCGGGATGGGCCGGCAGCACTTGGCGAAGCTGACCACCGTGCCCTCGGTGCCCTTGATGTACAGCGGTTCTGCGGAAGGGTTGGCGGCGACGCTGGCGTCGCGCTGCAAGGCGCTGGCCACCAGCGTGGCCATGCGGTTGCCAAGGCCGATGTCTTCCAGCAGGTCATCGAGGCCATTGCGTTTGTATTCGGCGACCAGCGCGTCGATGCGCTCCTGGGGCACCGTGTCCAGGGACAGGGAAAAACCCGACAGCGCCTTGTTGAGCATGCGCCGCCCCAGGGCCACGGATTCGTCGCGCCGCAGGTTTTTAAGATGGGCACGGATGTTGGCGCGCGCCTTGCCGGTGACCACGAAGTTCAGCCAGGCGGGATTGGGCCGCGCACCGGGTGCGGTGATGATCTCCACTTTCTGGCCGTTCTCGATGCGGGTGTTGAGCGGCACCAGGCGCTGGTCCACCTTGCCGGCCACGCAGGCGTTGCCGAGATCGGAATGCACGGCGTAGGCGTAATCGACCACGCTGGCGCCGCGCGGCAGTTCCATGATCTCGCCCTTGGGGGTGAACACGTAGACCTCGTCCGGGAACAGGTCCACCTTGACGTTTTCGAGGAATTCCAGGGAATCGCCGGCGCTCTTTTGCATCTCCAACAGGTCGCGCAGCCATTCCCGCGCGCGCGCCTGGGCAATACTGGCGCCACCCGCGTCGCCGGCCTTGTAGAGCCAGTGCGCGGCGATACCCGCCTCGGCGACCTTGTCCATGTCCTCGCTGCGGATCTGCACCTCAATGGGAAAGCCGTAGGGGCTGACCAGGGCGCTGTGCAGGGATTGGTAGCCGTTGGCCTTGGGGATGGCGATGTAGTCCTTGAACCGACCGGGCACCGGTTTGTAGAGGTTGTGCATGACGCCGAGCACGCGGTAGCAGGTGTCCACCTTGTCCACCATGATGCGGAAGGCGAACACGTCCATCACCTCGGAGAAGGACACGCCCTTGGCCTTCATTTTCTTGTAGATGCTGTACAGGTGCTTTTCGCGGCCGATGACCCGGCCCTCGATGCCTTCCTGCGTGAGGCGCGCCTGAATGGACGCCTGGATCTTTTCCACCAGTTCCTTGCGATTGCCCCGCGACTTGCGCACCGCATCGGCGATGACGCGGTAGCGCATGGGGTGGTAGGCGGCGAAGCCCAGGTCCTCCAGTTCGATGCGCAGGCGGTTCATGCCCAGGCGGTTGGCGATGGGCGCGTAGATCTCCAGGGTCTCGCGGGCGATGCGCCGTTTCTTGTCCGGGCGCATGACGCCCAGGGTGCGCATGTTGTGCAGCCGGTCGGCCAGCTTGATGAGGATGATGCGGATGTCCTGCACCATGGCCAGCATCATCTTGCGGAAGTTTTCCGCGTGGGCCTCGGCCTTGGAGTGGAACTCGATGTGGGTGAGCTTGCTGACCCCGTCCACCAGATCGGCCACCTCCTGACCGAACTCGGCGAGGAGCTGCTCCTTGCCGATCTCGGTGTCTTCGATGACGTCGTGGAGGATGGCGGCGATGAGGCTGCGATAGTCGATGCGCAGCTCGGCGAGGATACGGGCGACCGCGACGGGGTGGTAGATGTACGGCTCGCCACTCAGGCGATGCTGGCCGTCGTGGGCCTCGGCGCCGAACAGGTAGGCGCGATAGACCTCGGCCACCTGCTCGCGCTCCAGATAGCCCTCGAGCAGGGCACAAAGATCACTGATGTAGATGCCCTTCCCCGCGGCAGAGGAAGGGCCGGAGACGTGCGGGAGATTGCTCAGAGGTCGTCCTGCGGCAGCTGCACCGGGGTTTCCAGCGTCTCCACCTCTTCCACTTCGTCTTCGACGCGCGGAGTGGGTTCGAGCAGGATGTCGCGGGTCACCAGGCCCTGGGCCACTTCGCGCAGCGCCACCACGGTGGGCTTGTCGTTCTCCCAGGGGATTTGCGGCTCACGGCCGTTCTCGATCTGGCGTGCGCGCTTGGTGGCGACCAGCACCAGCTGGAAGCGGTTGTCGACGTTCTTCAGGCAGTCTTCGACGGTAACTCGTGCCATGGGTGGGTTCCGGATGCGTCTGGGTCAATGCGGAATTGTAATCCATCGGGCGCCGCTCAGGCCAGCAGCGAGCGCAGCAGCGCCTCGTGCCGGACGGCCTGCGTCTCGCGTTTGAGTCGCCCGGCGACGAATACGGCCCGGAGTTCCGCCAGGGCGTCATCGAAGCTGTCGTTCACGATGAGGTAGTCGTATTCCGGCCAGTGCTGCATCTCGTTGACCGCATCGCGCATGCGCCGGGCGATCACCTCGGCGCTATCCTGACCACGGCCAGTCAGCCGCGCCTCCAGCGCCTCCCGCGATGGCGGCAGAATGAAGATGCTGCGGCAGTCCCGCATGGTCTCGCGCACCTGGCGCGCGCCCTGCCAGTCGATCTCCAGGATCACGTCCAGGCCACTGGCCAGTTGGTCCTCGATGGAGGCGCGCGAGGTCCCGTAGTAGTTGTCGAACACCTGGGCGTGCTCCAGGAACGCGCCCTGGTCGATGAGCGCGCGGAACGCGGGCACGTCGACGAAGTGGTATTCACGGCCGGTCTGTTCACCCGGGCGCGGGGCACGGGTGGTGTGGGAGATGGACACCGCCACCTGGTCAAGGGAACCGAGCAGGGCCTTCACCAAGCTGGTCTTGCCGGCGCCTGAGGGCGCGGAGATGACATAAAGCGTGCCGCGCGCGGCGGCGGGGAGGTTGGCGGTCATTCGATGTTGCACCTGAATGTTAAGTAGACGGGCGGAGGCCGCGCCATGCCGCCGTCTCGGTCATTCTGTTTTTCGTCTGGGTACACGCTTGGGTACACACAATCGGGCCTCTTGAGATAGCGATCCGCATTGTGCCAGCCGTCAGCCTCTGCGGTCACGCGGTGGCGTCCGCCGGCGGCTGCCCGTGGCGATGCCCTCGTCCTTCAGCACGGCCCGGTTAATCTCGAAGCCCTGCCTCACGATCTGCTGGCAACACGGGCAAATGGTCTTGCCCTTCGTCCGCTGCAACGCCTGGTACACGGCCGCATTGCCTACGCCAACAGCCTCGGCCGCCTGATAGGGCTTCATGTCCGGGTTGTTCTTGAGCAGCTCAAGCGCCTGCTGGGTCTTGCTCTTCGCCATTCGTGAGCCTCCTGAGGCCGCAGATTCTACACTCTCACAGACCTATTGAACCATTCTCACAAATGTGTAGAATCAAGTCACCCCAACCACGAAAAGGAGCCAGCCATGGCCCAGAAAGCCAAACCCGAGGCGGTCACGATGGAAGGCGCGCGCCTCGCCTTCGAATGCCTGCTCGAACAAGAGCAAGACGTGTTCGCGCTCATCTCGGCGATCAGGGGCCTCGACCCTGGCACCGATTCCACGTTGACCAGGCTGATTGACATGGCGTGGAACCGGCTTGGAGAGCATGGAAACCAGTACACCCTTGCCGACTATTTCGGCGTAGACGCAACCGGAGAACAGGCATGAACAAGAAGACACCCGCGCGCCCGTGCACTGTCGCTTTACCCTTCGCCCGTCTCACCCCCGACCACCCACACCACCTGTTTCAGGTCAATCCCGGCGTGGACGCCAGCCAGGCGCTGGAGGAAGCGTCTTTGATGCTGTCCGCCGCCTACGACATGGCGGGGGAAATCGCCCAACTGGAGGACTTCAGCGATGCGGTTTGGGGCATGGTCACCCTGATCCGGATGGCAAAGGCCGTGGTCGATTCCGTCTCTGCCGGCGTCTGTCGGCCTCCCGAGGAGGCATGACATGGGCGCCCAGAACGTCGTCAGGTTGGCCGAGCGAAGGATTCAGACCGATGCGCAATGGCTGCATGAGAGGCAGCGCGCCGATGCGTTCTTCATCCCCGCGTGCGCCCTGATAATCGCTACCGTCAACCGCGATCCGGAAGCCGTCGAAGCGAACCTGCGCAAGCTGCGCGCCGTTGCGGAGCGGGAGTTCGGTATATCGGGAGGCCCTGCATGAACGCGCGCCCGACCACCCCCGCGCCTGTTCCGCCCCTGATGGCGCTCGACCCCTCGCCACGTCGTCACCTCGCGGCGTGGCCCTGTCCCGATGCGAGGAGGTGTCACCATGGAAGTTGACGAAGACGCGGCCCTTGTCCGCGAAGCCGTGGCGCTCCTACGCTCCGGCCGGCTCTACGGCACGTCCGGCGCGGCGGCTCTGGCTGCGGTGCTGCTGCACGCCTACAACCCAGCGACATGGCGGTTTGATGTCACGGACTTGTGCGTCTTGGATTCGCGCCTGGAGCTGCTGGCGTGGGCGGTGCTGCGCTACCGCGTGGCCGGGCATGAGCCCCAGCGCGCCCTTGCCGGCGGGGATGCCGAGTTCCGCCCCATCGCGTGGAGCTACGGGGCGGGCGCCTGGTGCGCTCCGGAGCCGTTCTCGCCCCACGACAAGCCGCCCCGGTGGGAGGATTGAGCCCGTGACCGTCGATATCTCCCTGCCGCCGCTTTTCATCGACCTCGACCAAGTGGCGACCCTGACCACGCTCTCAGCCTCGACCATCCAAAACATGGTCGCTCGAAACGAGTTCCCGGCGCCGCGCGAGCTGTCCAGCCGCCGCGTTGCCTGGTTGTACCGCGAGGTGATGGAATGGGCGGAGAGTCGGCCGGTTTCGAGCATCCTGCCGCCGCCGAACACTGGGGCCAAGAAGCCGCGCGGCGTGCCCTCAGCCTGACTGAGGGGATTCCCGCAGATCGACCGCCTCTGAGTCGGTTACTGGAGTAACTTTTCCAGTAACTTTCACAGTAACTTTCTCGTCCGCCCTCTCCTTGCTCGGGCCGCCGGCGGTAAGGACGCCCTGTTTCAGGGCTCCGTTGCAGGGGTTTCCGTTCCGCATTTCAAACGCGAAAGTTCCAAGCTCGTGGGGCTGTGGTGAGTGGCTTCCGGTGAACGCAGGGAGATATACGACTCGCCTGCGCCTACGCACCCTTGGCCTACACGGGCACGGCCAGGGGTGGGAGCGGAAGCCTGAAAGGGTGCGTTGGAGAAAGAGGGCAGCGCTGGGTGGAAGTAGCGGAGCGATGGGCTCAGTCGATGCCACTGACCACGGCCTACCCGTCCTACCCCCATCCGAGCCGTCGGATGGGCAGCGCTGCGGGAGCAAGTATAGGGGTGCCACGACCGGAGCGGTCAATCTCCGGTGAGAGGGCGGGCCCGCGCCATGTGCGTGTATTCGCCCGTGACTTCGATCACCGCCCCGTCGCTCCGTACAAACACCTGGGCCGCGTCCCCGAAGTGACGCTTCAGATCGACGGCGAGAGCAAGCAGGTACGCCCCATAGGCCGCCCAATCTGGTTCGGGATCATGGCTGCCAGGGTTGTACGTCTCGAACCAGTCCGAGAGGTAATCGAGCCGCGCGACCAGCTCCTCCGGTAAGCCGAAGGTGTGGTGGTCGCAACTGGCCCAGCCCTCACCACTGCCGGGCACCCACAGGGAAGAACTTTCGAAATCCTTATCGACGAGCAGCTTCATTGGGCTTCAAAGCTTCGAAAATGGGGAATTAAGGGGTGTGCCCTGCGCCTGGAGCGAACGTCCAGGATTGCTCTCCGCAGTGGCAGCATCCAAGAGGATGCCGGGTGCGGGTCACGGCTTCGCGCACTAAGCCGGGCACGGAACAAGCCGCCCACGGCCCGTACAGTTCCCGAAGGAACCACGTTCCCCAACCCCCTTCCGGCTGGGTCGCAGGGCACCCGGCCATTGTAGCGGGCGCGGTCGGGCATGGCACCGGGGCATTCACCCAGCCCATCCCGCCGGGGCTTGCCGAACTGTATCCCATTTTCTACAATCACACCCATGAAGACCATCCTCACCACCGACCTGTTCAACGAGTGGTTCGCCGGGCTGCGCGATAAGCAGGGGGCTCGCCGGATTCAGGCCCGCATCGACCGGGCCGAGGATGGCAACTTCGGCGACTGCGAGCCGGTGGGCGAAGGCGTGTCGGAGATGCGGATTCACTGCGGGCCGGGCTACCGCGTGTACTTCACGCAGCGCGGCATGGAGATCGTGATCCTGCTGGCGGGCGGCGACAAGTCCACCCAGCCCAAGGACATCAAGACCGCGCTGGAGCTGGCGCGGCAATTGTAACGAGAGGTCACCATGGGAACCATCAAGCTGCACAAGTGGGATAGCGCCGAACACCTCAAGACCGAGGAAGACATGGCGCAGTACCTGGAAGCCTGCATGGAGGAAGCCGGCGACGACGCGGCCTTCATCGCCAAGGCGCTCGGGAACATCGCCCGCGCCAAGGGCATGAGCCAGCTCGCCAAGGACACGGGCCTGGGACGCGAAAGCCTCTACAAGGCGCTATCCGGAGAGAACAACCCGAGCTTCGCCACCATCCTGAAGGTCGTGCACGCGCTGGGGCTGAAACTCCACCCTGAAGTCGCCCATCGCTGATCCGGGAGGGGACCGGGCGCGGACAGTACGCGGGCCTTCGGGCGTTTGAAGGGGATCGCGTTTTGCGACCCCCTTTGCAGTGGGCGCGGATGGCGCCTTGCGGCCTACTCGGCGCCCGGTGCGTCGATGCCCAGGCGCTCACGGCGGCCCACAAGGAAGGCGTCCCGCTTGGCGGCCTCAGCCAATACCCGGTTGTAGAGGTCATCCAGCACCTCCTTGGGCGGGAACACGTTCAGGCTGATTTCCTCTTTGACCTCCACCCTGTCCCGCCATAGGTGCGGCTGGCGGTTGCGCAGCCATAGGCTCTGCGCCTGCACGCTGGGCGGCACCTGGCGCCGGAGCGGCCGGACAACAGCCCCCGACCCTTCTCCCTCGGCAACTGGCCGTTCCTCCGTGACGAAGTGCCCGCCCACGGCGCTCCTGTAGAGGCTGTCCGCCACGTCGGAATCCGCCGCCATCTTCCCCGCCGAGATGGACGCGCAAAAATCGGCGTGAGCGCGCTTCCAACGGTTGATGGTCGCCTCGTCCACCCCGAAGAAGTCAGCCAAGCCCGCATCCGTCAGCCCCAACAGGCAGAGCTTCCGGGCCTGTTCGGCGAACTCCTCACGGTACTTGGTCGGGCGGCCTCGCCTACCCCTGGTCGTCGTGCTCATCGGTCAGCCCCCTTTCTCGCATCACGGCCTGCTGCCGCTCGCGCGCCTGCTGCATGCGATCCTCGAACAGGCGCAGCAGCGCTTCACCATCCGGGCCGCTCACGGTCACATCGGCCTGGTGCTCAATCCGGTCGCGCCACTTCTCGGGCTGCCGGTTCTTCAACCAGATGAACGCCGCCCCGGTGTCCGGCGGGTAATGCTTGGTGAGCGGGGTCAGCGTTACCAAGCCCTGATAGTTGGAGACGTGGACATCCGGGTGGGAGTAGCCGATGGCGCGCTGGTAGAGGGCAGCGGCCACCTTTGCGTCGGCATCCGACTTGCCCTCTTTTATGGACTGCAAAAATTCGGGATGCGCCCCTTTCCAGCCGTGAAAGGTGCGCTCGGACACGCCGAAGAAGGCCGCCATCTCGGCATCGGTTTGCCCCAGCAGCGCCAGCCGGCGGGCCTGTTCGGCATAGTCGGCGCGGTAGAGCGTCGGACGGCCGCGCGCCGGCTTCTCCTTCGCCTTGCTGGTGCTCTTGCGGGCCTGCTGCGGCTGGCGCTTGGGCTTACTGGATGGCGTGGTCATTTTCGGGGATGGGCCTCTGCTCGACGGGCAGGTGGTGAAAGGACGCGGCCAGCTCACCCAGGACAATCTCAGCCGCCTTCCGAAGGTCTGGCGAGATGTGCGGGGCGATGATGATGCCGCCCTGCTCGTGCAGGCGGGCAAAGAGCATCAGCGCCCACAGGATGCGATCTTCTTTCGTTTCGGGCATGTCTCCGCTCCTTTGCTCCGTTACCGCTCAATGGTCGTGGGCACGGTCTCGTGCTTCGAGCGCACGCACCCCGCGCCGCAGGATGTGGTGTATCTGCCCAGCGTCTCGCCTTGGCAGTTCGTGAAGTAGTGGTAGCGCCCGGCGTCTCTGAACCGGAACACCGTGCAGCCGGCGTGCGTGAATAGCGTCGCCACCTCGAACTCAGGATTTCCGGTTTCGGTCATCTGTTCTGGGTCCTTCGCGCAGCCGACCACCAAAAGGCTACAGGCGAAGGCCAAGAGCAATGCGATCTTGGTCGGCTTCGTCATGGTTACCTCAGGCCCTTGGCGTGCTGAGCGGCACCGTCAACCGCCGGCGGGCTTCCTTTGCCCGCTGTTCCCTTTCCGCACTGATTGCCCGCGCGATGCCAACCAAGCAACGATTCCCGGTCTCCTCGGCGATCTCACGGCAGAGATTGAGCCGGTCGCCGTGCTGTTCGGCCAACACCTCGTCAGAGGTCAGCGGCGCCCGGATGCGATTCGGTAGCAGCATCGCCTTCATGCCCGGAATCCCGGATAGCGCAAGCTGCGCTTGCTACCTGATCGCTCCCAGTCGTCGCGATCAATGGCCGTAAGTGAACACAGTGTCATCGGAATCAGTAGCTCGACGAAGTGGCCGTCCTTGTCCACAGGCGAACTCAACGGCATGCCGATGGACTCGATCACCAGCGGCGAGTAGGTGCGCCCTTTGTATTTCATGGCGAGCCTCGCCGGCGCGTTGGGCGGGAGCGCTGCATATGCCATCGCCTCGTCCAACGGCTTTCCTTGCGCGAACTGCTTGATGCCTTCGAGGACCGCCATGATCGGGCCATCGTCCGCCAGACGCTCCGGCAGCGTCCACTTGACGAGCTGTTCAACCGGAGCTTCAACCTCTTTCGCTGGATCGCGCCACGCCCGGAAGAGCGCCACCACCTGAATCTTCAGCGGCGGCATACCAGCGAAGACTTGGGTGGAGTTCAGCTTCGTAACGCCAGTGCGCCCCTCGAACTTGCCCATGAATTTCGAGAGCGAGCCACCCGGATCGGTGAATGCCTGTATCGCACCACTCGATAACATGGCCCTCATGGTTGGTGCCATGTTGCCGCTGTCCTCGAAAGGCGAGGACCACCCTAACTGCATGTCCAAACTGCACTCGGTTAACGCAGCCTGAACCGTGGGAATGGGCCGCTCCTGACTGTCCTTCTCGATGCGCTTCCAGTACCTGGACGACCCTACGCGCTCCACCGGCCAAAAAGTGGCGATCAGGTGTGGCGAGAGCCCGTCCCAAAGCGAGGTCAACTCAGCCATTGCCGCCGCCCGCCGTTCCGTGCGCGTGGGCCAACAGCAATTCCGCCGCCTTCACCCGATCAGCCGGCGGCGCCGTGCCGTCGTTCGCGACCGCAACCAGTGTTGCGATGGCGTCCTGCGCGTGACGGCCCGCGCGAGTTCTGATGCTCGCGGCTCCCAGGGGCCGCCCGCCAGGGCTGGGCTGCTGAACGTTGCTGGTCATGCTGGTTCTCCGAAGGCGGCCGGGTCGGCCTCATCCGAACTGGAATTCAGCGGTGGCTATTCCCGTGACGTGCGGTCTTTTATTCGCCACGCCCGCCCGGCCATTGAACGGTTTGTGCTGCTTGGCGTTACATCACGGCCTGCATCGCGGAAACCGCCTTGTGCGCCAGCGCGGCAAAGCCAGTGAGGCGGGGAGCGGCATCGGGCACAGGCCGGCGCGAAACTGGCACCGAGAAGCCGTGCGGCAGCTTGCTTTCGTCCTTGGTCTTCAGGAACTCCACCAGACAGGCGTTTTCGGCCTCCAGGGCTTCCCGTTTGGCGGAGAAAGCGGCGTAGTCGGGCGTTGGGGCTAGCCTCTCGACAACCGCCTTGTCCGTGACGCCCAAAGCCTTCAACTCCTCGCGCTTCCGTCGCATGGTGCCCTCCGCGCACTGGATCTCCCTCGGAATGCCGTTCAGCTTTCCGACAATCTCCATGTGGCGCGTCGCCGCCGCGTTGAAGACGGGAGCCAGGCGCTCGTTATCCGCCCGTTCCAGCGCGGCCATATCCTCGCTCAGGGCTGTGATGGTGCGCCGCGTGGCGATTGCTTCCAGGCCGAATTTTGTGACTGCCTGGAAATGGGTTTCGTCGGGGAATTGTTGGCGCACCAGCACCAGCAGCACCTCGGGACGAAGCTGCTTGACCGCCTGAGACAGGTCCTCGCGCAGTCGGACGGCGGCGCGCATGGCCTCCGTGTCATTGCGGATGGCGCGGAGTTCGTCAGCAGTGGGCAACGGTGGGTTGATCTTGGGCATGGTGATGGTTCTCCTTTCGGTTTCTGTGCATTCTCGCCGGGGTTTTGAGGGTTTCTATCCCACGTTTTCCGAGTTTCCCGCACTGCCCGCCGGTTCGGCGCCGCGCAGTTGGGCGAGGCCCGCCACCTGCGATTTCAGCCACGAGTGCAAACGGCCGGCCACCCGCTCGGCGCGCTCGATGCGTGAAAGCGCGGCGAACGCGCCCGGTTCGCCCAGTTCAGCGGCGATCTCCTTGGCGGCCAGTCGCACGACAACTTCGGGCGTAGCAACGTTGGCGGATTCTCGCAGGGTGGCAATGCACGCCTGGGCGACGCCCATGACAATGCCGTCCTGCTCCAGGTCGGCGGTGATGGTGTGGTCAGTGGTGCTCATGATCTTGGTCCTCTTGTTGGTGGTGATGAAACTAGCGTCGTGGCCGCCTGGGGAGCGCGGCCGATTTGATACGTTGGCCCGCTCAGTTGCGGCAGGTCTTTACCTTTCCGTCCTGCGTGTAGGCCACGGATGCGCCGCTCGTGAATTGGATGTACTCAACCCCCTCAACGCATACCTTCGAGAATCCGGTGGCCGTGGCTGTAACCCGGTCAGCCCAGCCACAGCCCGTGAGAATAAGTGCCGTGAGGAATCCCGCTGCAATCTTCATCGCTCCTCCAATTTGGCCCGCAGGCCCACGGCGGCTGATATGAAACGAAACGATATGAATCCTCGCAGCTCACGCGGTCGCCCCTTCGGTCATGGCTTGCGCGCCCTCGGCAACGTCGGCGCCGCTGGCAATGTCGGGAAAGCGCCGGAGCGCCAGGGCCGCAGACTCGGCGGCTTCCTTGGCGCGCTCAACGGTGCTTACGAGCTTCGCGCCGGCCTTCATGTCCTCGAACTCCGGATTCAGTTCGGCGAAGCGCTCCAAGGCTGCGTGAGCCTCACGCTGGGCCGCTGAGACCGTGGCTACGGTCTGACCAAGGCACTCCATGCGGTCGTGCATCCGGCGCAGCCAGTCCATCTGCTCCAGCCGCGCCTGATCGAACTCGCGGAACATCCACGCGGAAACCTGCCGCTCCATGGTCATGCGGGCGCCCACCTCCCAGTCGTCCATGGCGCCGAAGAGGTAGTCGATGGAGACCTCGTAAACCTCGGCGGCCCGACGAATTACCCACAACGGCAGCGACTCGCGATCCGCAGGTGCTTCGAACGCAGCGAGCTTGGCCTTCGTGATGCCAATTCGCGCGGCGGCCTCCCACTGCTTCAGTCCGGTCAACTCTCGGGCCTCAGTGAGGCGTTGCCCAACGATCTTCACGACCGTCGCCGCCCTCAGATGCCGACCGCCAGGGGGCGCTTCCACCCCTTCGCCCATCTGTTCGCCGTCCTCGGGCCGCTGAGGCGCTTCCTCCGGTACCGGGGTTGGTTGGTGCTCCAACATGCTCGTTCTCGCCTCCTGTACGGTGTGCGCTGGTCTGGTGTTGGCGATCATCGCGGCGCGAACGGCCGCCGCTGTCGGCTTTTTCTGAAAGGGGAAAAAGTCGCTCACCGCACCCCCTCCAGGTCATCGGCTTCGGCCTGTTCGATCTCGCCTTGGGTGTAGTCGTCCGCTATGGAGTAATTCACGTAGCGCCAGGGCCGCCCGTCCGGCTTGCTCAGAAATTGGTGGCTCTCCCGGTCGAACCACAGCGCCGCCCGTGGCTCGTCGTCGCCGTTCCGTTGCTTTGCGCAGATCAGCATTGCCCCCGGCTGCTCCTGGATTTCCAGCGGCGCCGGGATGCCGTCGGCTTCGGCGCGGCGGATCGCCTCCTCGCGTTTCTTGTTGCGCCAGCAGAGCAAGAGCGTGTCCGTCATATCCGAAATGCCGCCGGTGCCCTTCACGTCGAACTTGCCCGGAGGCTTGTCCTCGGACTCGCCCTTTCGTGTGTGCGCAACCAACATCACGTGGGCATCGTGTTCTTTCGCGAAGTCCGTCAGCCGGTCAACGAACCGCTTCTGGCCGTTGTAATCGTCTTCAGCGAACCCGCACTTGGCGAGGTTGTCGATCACGAAGAGGCGGATGCCGTAGCGGCGGCGGGCGTAGGCGAACACGTCGAGAATGCGATCAGCCTTTGCGGTGCCCACCACATCGAAGACCCAGAGCCGATCCGCGTACCACCGATGGATCGCGCGAATGTAGGGCTCGGATGGTACGGCCATCGCCGCCGCCTGCCGGGTGAGCCTGCGAAGCCACTTGACCGGCTTGAACTCCATCGAGGCGATGCACGCGCGCTCCCCCTGCGATAGCGCCCCCAGGGTGAGGTGGCCGGCAATCTCGGACTTCCCGTGTCCGTTCACGCCAGCAAGAACGGACACCTCGCCAGGCCGGAAGAGCAACAGGCCGTGCAGCTTCCGCCAGGGCGGCAGGAACCCGCGCTCGGCCTCATCGGCCGGATAGAACTCGCGCACCACGTCATCGGCGTACAGGGCGGCGGAGCGGAGTTCGTCGGGGTCCAGCGTTCGGGCCGCTGTGAGGAGGTTGCGTGCTTGTGTGGGCGTCCACCCTGCCCGCAGCAGGTCGTTGGCGTCCTTGTGCGGCGCCGGCATCGTGACGACTCGGCAACGTTCGCGCCCCAGCCGCTCCGCGATCACGGCGGTGGCCTCTTGGCCTGGGCCGTCGGCGTCAAGCGCCAAGTAAATCGTGTCGAACCGCTCCAGGTGCTGGAACTCGTGTTCGATCCACTGCTGCTTGGCTCCGCTGCCACCGCCAAACGGCACCGACAGGGCGGGAGCGCCAAGCTGAAACATGCTCATGGCGTCCACCTCGCCTTCGGTGATAGTCACCTCGCGGGCGTTGTCGGGGATGGCTTGCCAGCCGAACAGGCACGGCTGGGTGTCCTTCTCCACCCGCACTTGCTTCTTGCCGTTGGGCCGGTCGAGGCCCAGATACTTCACCGCAATGAGGTCGCCATCGCGCAGGGAGGGGAGCACGATTTCGCGCCCCCGCTCGGCAACGCGGTAGGCGGCCAGGGTATCGGGGGTCAATCCGCGCTCGCGGGTGAGGTAGTCGAGCACGGGGGAGCCGTCGCGCGGGGCTTGGCACTTCGGCCGCTCAGGGCGCCGGTACTCTTGGCGCCGATGGCCGGCGAACTCGGGATCGCGCACGCCAAGATGGGCCTTGGCCTCGGCGATGGCCTGAGCCAGCGGAATCGACCGGCAGGCGGCCCAAAGGTCCAGGAGGTCGCCGCTCTCCCCCGTCGCGAAGTCACCCCACACACCAGTCTTCTCGCCGGTCAGGTGCACCCCCAAGCTTTTGCCGGCCTCGCCGTCGGTCGAGCCGGCGCGCCACTCGTGACCCTCGCGCTTGCCATTGGGCAGCAGCAGCTTTGCCACGGCCTCCGCGTCGCGGGCGAGCATGGCGGCAATGTCGCGCGCCGTCGTCATACCGCCCCCACGAGCCAGTCGGGTCTCTCCGCTGGGGCTGGCGTGCCCCTCCGGCTTTCGAGGTACTTTCGAACCCACGGGATCGGTTCGCTGACATCCTCGCGTTCGGCGCGCTCGATAGCCTGGACCACGGCGGCGTCGCCGTGATTCTTCCGCATCAGGCCCAGAAAGCTACGTGCCCCCTTCGCCGCGCAGCCCTTCGCCGTCAGGAAGGCGAGGCAATCGCCAAAGATTGGATCTGGCGCCGGCGCGGTCGCTGTTGCTGGCGTTGCCGAATCCGAATTGCCCGGCGGCGCGGCGGCGCCAGCCGAAGGCGGAACCTCCGAAGGAGGGTTAAGGGAATCAGGAATCAGTAAGAGGGAATCAGCCGGGCCGGTTCTGTGCTCGCCCTGGTCCTGTACCGTGCAAGCACTGTGCTCGCCCGGTGCCGGTATCGTGCTTCCCGATTCCCGGCAGTGCGGGTTCTGGTGCTTGGTGAAGTTCAGCACCTGGATGAACCGCTCATTTCCAACGTGGTAACGCAGGATGAAGCCGGCGTCGTGAAGCTCGCCCAGCATGTCGTCCACGCTGCCGTCGTCGTAGGGCAAGATTTCGGCGCGGATGCGCTTCGGACGGTCTTCGAGGCGGCCTTCGCGGTCGGCAAGGCACCAGAGGCCGGCGAACAGCAGCCGGGCCAGAGGCGAGCACTCCGCCAAGGTCTCGTTCTTGAAGAAGCCGGGCTTGATGTTGCGGGCACGGGCCACGGTCAGGCCCCCGTCAGGTGAGCGATCAGGTGGTCGCGGACCTGCCGGACTTCAGCGACCTTGGCCGCGCGGGTGCGCCGGGTGGCGACCATACGCGCGTGGTGGAACGCTGCGCGCAGGTGGGCAGATCGGGCCAGGGCGGCGGCCAAGTGATGGCTGTAGGTATTCCGCATGCCGTGCGCCCTCAGTTGGCGGCGCCGTGGTTCTGCTCACGGCTCGCGATCCAGGTGCGGATGTCCTCGACCTTCCAGGCGGTGACTTTTTCAGAAAGCTTGATGGGCGCAGGGAAATCACCGCGCTTCACCATCCGCCATAAGGTCGGCGCGCTGAACGGGAAGATTCCTGTGGTGGCCGGGCGTCGCTTGCGGGCTGGCTTACTGACCAGTTGTGTTTCGCGGAGATAGCCGGTTTCGGGGATCGTTACGGGCCGCGATGTCATGAGAGGTCACCTGTAGTGTCGTGAGGTGACCCGTATTAAATTGACGCGAGGTGAAACAAAAAAGGCGTGTCCGCCGGAGACTGACCAGCCTCCGGCGTACAGTGTGCAGTCTCCGGCGGAGACTGTTACTTGCCGCCTGCCAGCTCTTTGGCTCGCTCACGGATTGAGTCGTATGCCCACCGGTAACTCCGGGTTGCTCCATCTATGCGCTGTTCATCAAGCCAAATGAGAAGTTTTTTTGCTGCTTCAGGATGGCTCGCGAACTCGCCGCGCCTGCGCTCCCATTCCGCCAGGAAGACATCCTTCACTGCCCTATTTCTGTCGTGCCTTTGTTCATTCGCGTTATCAGAAGCCTTCTTCCTTCTGTCTTTCTCAATCTCGCCGAGAATGCTGCCTGTGCATGCAGATTCCTCGACCTTCGCGAGCTGTACCATTGAGTGAAGGACTTCCGGGCGAATGGAAATCTGAGACACCAGACTGGTCAGATCTCTATTGCGAAGCAACACGGTACGCCGACAGGAGTAATACAGCGCCACGGCAAGAAGCTCAGTGAAGCGGTAGCCGGTCAAGGCTTTCCATTCGTCAACCCAGGAATCAATGTTATCTCGCGATAACTCCAGTTCTCTCTGAACCTCCTCAGGTGCAAAGAGCAAGAGTTTCGCCACGTCTTCAATAGTCGGATCTCGAACCCACATAGCGCCCCCTATCAGCGCACCCTTGAAGAGGAAGCCGCGCCGGCCGGGGAAGGGTGCCCCGGTTGTCTCCCCGTCGGGATAGGCGCGGCTGTACTCGTTACGATGCGGCCCGCGTCTCCTTGCGCAGCGGCACCACGTTCCAATCCTTCCCCTCCTCGCACGCCACGATGAAGGTGGCCAGTTTCGCCAGGGCTTCCTTGCGCTCTTCGAAATAGATGTGCCGGTCGTAGATGCCCTCAACGCCCTTGATTTTGTGGTTCAGGCATCGCTCGGCGATGTGCGGATCAGTTCCTAGTGCCGCGAGGTGAGTCCGGGCGGTTCGTCGGAGATCGTGGACGGTGAAAGAGGGAAGCCCATGCTTGACCTTCGCCAGGGCCACAGAGAGGGTCGATTCGCAGACGTGGGGAAGCATCCGGTTCTGCATCTTGCGGGCCGGCAATACCCAAGCGCTGTTGCCGGCGAAGCGTTTCAATTCTTTCAGCCATCCCACTGCCTGGGGCGGTAGCGGGATATCGATGGCAGTGTTGGTCTTTGTCCGCTCGGCCGGCAGATACCAGACAGCATTGTCCAGGTCGAACTCCGCCCATGGCGCGGCCATAAACTCCATCTTGCGCACCGCCAGCACCAACAGCAGCTTGACCGTCAGGCCGTTCTCGACGCTGAAGCCCTTGGCGTTACGCATGGCCTCGAACAGCGTAACCAGCTCGTCGCGGGACAAGGCGCGGTCGCGGGCCTCCTCCTTGCCGCCGGCGTCGTTCAGGTCGAAGGCAGCGGCAGGGTTGAATTCGATCATGTGCCGCTTCACGGCGTAGTCGAACATCCGCCGCACCCATCGCAGCACGTCGTTGGCGATGGTCGGGGCGCCGCGCTTGACGATGGTCTGGAGCATCGCATCGACGTGCAGCGGCTTCACGTCCTCGATGTTCAGCTTGCCGATGTTCGGCTTGATGTCCTTCTCGATACGGCTGCGCACGATGTTGGGATGCTTCCAGCGGCCCAGGATCATGCGCTCGAAATACTCATCCGCCAGTTGCCCGACCGTCACGGCGTGCTTCTCGGCCTCGATCTTGGCCAGGGCCTCGGCCTTGCGCTCCTGCTTCTCGCCGGCCACGTCGTGCCCCAAGGCCACGCGGGCGGAAAGCTCTTTCGCCTGCTTGCGGGCATCAGCAAGGGACAGCTCGCGATAGCTGCCCAGGCTCATCACCCGCGCCTTGCCTCCGAAGCGGTAGCGAAAGCGCCACGTCGGAACCGCGTCATTCCCGCGGAACCGCAGGTACAGCCCATCGCCGTCGCCGCGTCCCTCGAACCGCTCGCCGGCCTTGATCCAGTTGCGGATCTGCACGTCCGTCAGTTTGCCCATGTCACCGCCTCGCCATGTGTACCCATTCCCGTGTACCCAATCCCTCATCAGGTACACGCTTGGGTACACGCCCATTCTGAGATTTGGTGAGCCAACATGCAACGACAGGAAACAAAAAAGCCCGACAGCATCAAGGCTTACCTGGCTTCCTGAGATAACGTGAGACTAGGTGAATCGTTATTCGATGTTTTGCACCTGTTCGCGCATCTGTTCAATGAGAACCTTGAGCTCCACGGCCACGCGGGTGGTCTCCGCATCGGCCGACTTGGAACCCAGGGTGTTGGCCTCGCGGTTGAGTTCCTGCATGAGGAAATCCAGCCGCCGGCCCACCGGCTGCATCTGCTCCAGCACACGGCGCACTTCGGCGATGTGGGTCTCCAGGCGATCCAGCTCCTCGGCCACGTCGATGCGCGTGGCGAACACGACCATCTCCTGTTCGAGCCGCTGCCCATCCAGTTCGGCCTTCACCTCGGCCAAGCGCTCCACGAGACGCTCGCGGAAACGCGCCTGCACCTCGGGGAGGCGCGCCCGCACCGTGGGCAACTGGGCGGTCATGGCGTCACAGCGCTGGCGGATGAGCTCGGCCAGCTTGGCACCCTCGCGGGCGCGGGCCTCGTTGAGTTCGCCGAGGGAGCGATCGAGCAGGGCGAGGGCGTCGGCGTGCAGACGCTCCAGATCGGGCGCCGGGGCCTGCAACACGCCGGGCCAGCGCAGGATGTCCATGGAGTTCACCGGCGCAGCGTCATAGACCAGGCCGTCGACCTCACGACTGAGCTGCGCCAGGGTGGCGGCCAGGGCGTGGTTGAGGGCGAGTTGGCCGGCGGACGCGGGCGCCGGCGTGAAACGCAGGGCGCAGTCCACCTTGCCGCGTGAAAGCGCCGCACCGATGCGCTCCCGCAGCGCACCTTCGAGCACGCGCAGGTCGTCCGGCAGCCGCATGGAGACTTCCAGATATCGGTGATTCACCGAGCGCAGTTCGAGGGCCAGGACCCCATAGTCGCCGTGGGTCTCCTGCCGGGCAAAAGCGGTCATACTTCTCAATTTCGAGCTCTCCTGCGCGGAAAAGAGCGCCATGGTAACCGAAAACCGTCCCCCCGGGAGAAGGCCATCCGGCCCTGTGGTAGGCTACCGCGGTGGACCGGCGAACGGTCATGGCATGGGCACAATGACGCAAGAAACCAAGGCGCGCGGCCTGCGCCCCGGCGCGCGTATCGATCGATACACCCTCGAACGCCAGATCGGCGGTGGCGGCTTCAGCATCGTCTATCTGGCGAACGACCCCGAGACCCGCACCCAGGTGATCGTGAAGGAGTACATGCCGCGCAAACTGGCCGTGCGCGGTGATGACGGCCGCACGGTGATCACCGTGGGCGAGGACGAAAAGTCGGTGGAACGCTTCGCCCAGGGCAAGAAGATGTTCTTCCAGGAAGCGGCCACCCTCGCCACCCTCAAGCACCCCAACATCGTCAACGTGACCAACTTCTTCCGCGCCAACGGCACGGTTTACATGGTCATGGAGTACGCCCAGGGCATCAACCTTCAGGAATACATACGGCGTCACAACGGCAGTCTCAGCGAGAAGCTGATCCGCATCGTGTTCACGGCCCTGCTCGACGGCCTCAAGTGCATCCACTCACGTGGCCTGCTGCACCTGGACATCAAGCCCGGCAACATCTATCTGCGTAGCGGCGGCAGTCCGCTGTTGCTCGACTTCGGCGCCGTACACGAAATGATGCAGAGCCGCCAGGACCAGGCTTCACAGGTCATCACACCCGGCTTTTCTCCCATCGAACAGCTCACCCCCGGTGGTTACGTGGGGCCGTGGAGCGACATCTACGCCCTCGGCGCCACCATGCGCGCCTGCATCGAAGGCGTGGCGCCGCCGCCCTCACCCGAGCGCACCCCCGAGGACCACATGAAGCCGGCCACCGTGGCCTTCCGTCGCCGTTACTCCGCGGCGCTGTTGCGGGTCATCGACTGGGCCATGGAGGTGGACCCGTTGGCGCGCCCGCAGAACGTGGACCAATTGCTGGCCGCCCTCGCGGACGCGGAATCCGATGACCCGCCCGCGCCTGAATCCATGCTCGAACGCCTGGCCAACAGCTTCAACTGGGGCAGGAGCTGATCATGCAGTACGAAATCGGACAGGCCAACCGCCTCGGCACCCGCGCCTCCAACCAGGACCGTTTTGCGGCCCTGGACAGGGACGAGGCCACCGTACTGCTGGTGCTGGCCGACGGCATGGGCGGACACGCCGGCGGCGAGATGGCCGCGCAGATCCTGGTCGACACCGCCGCCGCGGCCCTGCACGCGGCCACCTTGCCCATCAGCGATACGACGGAATTCCTGGCCGGCGTGATCAGTCGCGCCCACCAGGCCATCCACGCCTATGCCAGTGAAAACGGCTTAGCGGCCTCGCCGGGCACCACCGGCGTGCTGTGCCTCATCCAGGACGGCACCGCGCAATGGGCCCACGTTGGCGACAGTCGGCTCTATCTGTTCCGCGACCAGTTGCCGCTGTACCGCACCCGCGACCATTCCTACGTGGAAAAGCTCTATCGTCGCGGTGAGATCCGTCGCAGCGACCAGTCCTTCCACCCCATGCGCAACCAGATCACCCAGTGCATCGGCTGCCTCCAGGACCTTCCCGAAGTGGAATTCGGCAAGCCGACCACCTTGGCGCCGGGCGACGTGCTGCTGCTGTGCTCCGACGGCCTGTGGGGCGCCCTCGAAGACATGCAGATCGGCGCCGGCGTAACCGCACCCGACCTGGATGCGGCGGTCAACCAGCTGGCCGAACAGGCGGAGCGCAACAGTTATCCGCATAGCGACAACATCAGCGTGCTCGCCCTGCGCTTCGTCTCGCGCACTCACTCACGGGCAGCGGCGAGCAACGAGGCACAGAACACAGCAAAAGCGCCCCCGCGTGCACCGCGCGCGAAACTGGAGGACGCCATCGAGCAGATCGAAGAGGTCCTCAGGAAATACGAAAACGAGATGAACCGCTGACGGGCCCGGCAATCACTGCCCACGGCCCAGGGGCGTAGCGGCTACAATAGGCCGCTCTGAAGAAATCCCACAGGAAGGACTGCCCATGCGCCCAAGTGGCCGCGCACCCGACGAGCTGCGCCCGATCCGCATCACCCGCAAGTACACCAAGCACGCCGAAGGTTCGGTGTTGGTGGAGTTCGGCGACACCAAGGTCATCTGCACCGCCAGCGTGGACGAACGCGTGCCGGGCTTCCTCAAGGGCAAGGGCAAGGGCTGGGTGACCGCGGAATACGGCATGCTGCCGCGCGCCACCGGTTCACGCACCGCCCGTGAGGCGGCCCAGGGCAAGCAGGGCGGCCGCACCCAGGAGATCCAGCGCCTCATCGGCCGCGCACTGCGCGCCGTGGTGAACATGGAGGCCCTCGGCGAACGCACCATCACCATCGACTGCGACGTGATCCAGGCCGACGGCGGTACGCGTACCGCGTCCATCACCGGCGGTTTCGTGGCATTGGCCGACGCCGTCCAGCACCTCGTCAACCGCAAACTCATCAAGACCCACCCGCTGCACGGCCAGGTGGCTTCCGTTTCGGTGGGCATCTACAAGGGCGTGCCCGTACTCGACCTGGACTACCCCGAGGACTGCAACGCCGAGACCGACATGAACGTGGTCATGAACGACGCCGGCGCCTTCGTGGAAGTCCAGGGCACCGCCGAAGGCCATGCCTTCCGCCGCGACGAACTGGACGCCATGCTCGCCCTGGCCGAAAAAGGCATCGCCAAACTCATCGCCCACCAGCGCGAGGCGCTGGAAAAAGCCTGAACACGGGGGACACGGGGGACACGGGGAATACGGGGAATACGGGGAATACGGGGAATACGGGGAGAAGATTTCAGGTGGGTGTGGGAGCGAGCTTCCGCACGCGATACCTGGCCTGACCCAAGGCTGTCGCGAGCAGAAGCTCGCTCCCACATGCACCCGAAACATATTTCTCTTCTCCCCCCGTGTTCCCCGTGTCCCCCGTGTTAACTCTTGGATCATTCAAATGAAAAAATTCGTGCTGGCGAGCGGTAACAAGGGCAAGGTGCGGGAGTTCAACGAGATCCTCGCGGACCTGGATATCGAGGTGGTGCCGCAGAGCGAGTTCGGCGTGCCCGAGGCGGAGGAGACGGGCCTCACCTTCGTCGAAAACGCCATCCTCAAGGCGCGCAATGCGGCGCAGCACACCGGGCTGCCCGCCATCGCCGACGACTCGGGCATCGAGGTGGATTTCCTCAAGGGCGCGCCCGGCATCTACTCGGCGCGCTACGCCGGCGTGGGCGCCGGCGACGAGGCCAACCTGCAGAAACTGCTGCGCGACATGGACGGCGTGCCCGAGGCCGAACGCGCCGCCCGCTTCCAGTGTCTCATCGTGTGCATGCGCCACGCCCTCGACCCCGTGCCGCTCATCTGCCAGGGCACCTGGGAAGGTCGCCTGGCCACCGCACCGAGCGGCGAGAACGGCTTCGGCTACGACCCCATCTTCCACGTGCCCGAATACCACTGCATGTCCGCCGAACTGCCGCGCGAAGTCAAGAACCAACTCTCCCACCGCGGCCAGGCCCTTAGGCAGTTGGTCGCAGCGCTGAAGGCAAAAAGCTGAAACACGGGGGACACGGGGAACACGGGGCGAAGAAAACCTTTTCGATTGAAAAGCCTCGTCGAACATCGAACTGCCCGCGATATTTTCGCCCATTCATAGAAGCCTTTTCCCCGTGTCCCCCGTGTTAAACGTTTTTTCTTTCAATGCTCTCCCACCGCTGAGCCTGTACGTGCACGTGCCGTGGTGCGTGCGCAAGTGTCCCTATTGCGATTTCAACTCGCACGAGGCCGGTGACGGCATTCCCGAGGCGGCGTACGTGGAGGCCTTGATCGCCGACCTGGAGCAGGAACTGCCGGCGGTGTCGGGCCGCTCCGTGGTCAGCGTGTTCATCGGCGGCGGCACGCCCAGCCTGCTTTCGGGCGAGGCGCTCGACCGCCTGCTCAGCGCCGTGCGCGCGCGGGTGAAACTGCTGCCCGAGGCGGAGATCACCCTGGAGGCCAATCCGGGCACGGTGGAACAGGGGCGCTTCCGCGAGTACCGCGCGGCGGGGGTGAACCGGCTGTCCATCGGCGTGCAGAGCTTCGCGGACGATATGCTCGCGCGCATCGGCCGCATCCATGGCGGCGCCGACGCGGTGCGCGCGGCGGAAACGGCGCACGCCGCGGGCTTCGACAACTTCAATCTCGATCTCATGTTCGGCCTGCCGGGGCAGGACGTGGACGGCGCCCTGGCGGACCTGCGCCAGGCCATCGCGCTTGGTCCCACGCACCTGTCCTGGTATCAGCTCACCCTGGAACCCAACACCGCCTTCCATCACACCCCGCCGGTGCTGCCGGACGACGACCTGCGTTATGACATGCAGGTGCGCGGGCAGGCCTTGCTGGCCGAGGCGGGCTTCATGAACTATGAGGTCTCGGCCTACGCCCGCGACGGTTTCCGCTGCCGCCACAACCTGAACTACTGGCAGTTCGGCGATTACCTGGGCATCGGCGCAGGCGCGCACCAGAAGCTGACACTACCGCAACCGGCATGCATCGAACGCACGGCCAAGCGGCGCCACCCGCGCGACTATCTCGCGGGTGCAGGCGGCGCCGAGCGCATCGCGAGCCATGTCGCGCTCACGCGCGAAGACACCGCGTTCGAGTTCGTCATGAACGCCCTGCGCCTCAACGAGGGCTTCGCGACGCGCCTGTTCGAGGAACGCACCGGCCTGCCGCTGAAGATCATTGAATCACCGCTGCGCGAGGCGGAAGCGCGCGGCCTGGCAAGTTGGGATGTGCGGCACGTGCGGCCGACGGAATTGGGCAGGTCGCACCTGAACACGCTGCTGGAACTCTTCCTCCCGGCGCAGCCCGGGTCGATGTAGCCCGTATGAAGCGGAGCGGAATCCGGGACGCAGTGGTATGAGCCCCGGATTCCGCTCCGCTTCATACGGGCTACGGTTGAGTTATGTTCACCGAGCCCATCGAAGTGCAGTGCCCCTATTGCGGTTCCTGGTTCGAAACCGGGGTGGATACTTCCGCCGGCGACCAGGACTACGTGGAGGACTGCGCGGTGTGCTGCCAGCCCATCCGCTTCGTCATCCGCCTCGGCCCGGACGGCTGCGTGCAGTCCGTAACCACCACACGTGAAAATGACTGACGACTACCGCCCCATCTCCTGCGAACGCCATTCCGAATACGAGCTGGCCATCCTGCGCCGCACGCGCCTTGCCCTGCGCTGGCGCGATGGCGACGGCACCGCGCACGAGGCGCACGTGCTGCCGGTCGATACCGAGGCCACCGCCGGCAAGGAAGAGTTTCTCATCGTGCAGCGGGACGACGGCCGCCGCGAGCGCATCCGCCTCGACCGCATCCTCGCCGCCGAACCGGCGTAAAATGGCGTCTTTGCCGGAACCGCAGCCATGTCCGCAAACCTGTTCCTTGCCCTGCTGGTCAACACCGGCGTCGGCGCCTATCTCGCTTGGGGTTATCCGCGCGCCGTGGCCCACAGCTTCCGCGGCCGCGCCCTGCCGCCGGCGTTCGCCTGGCTGGTACGCGTGCTGCCACCCTTCGGCAAAGTGCTCATGGCCGCCTCCGTGATCTACGGTCTGCTGGTGAGCGCCGGAACCCTGTGAAGCCCGGCAGGCTGCGCCTCGGCATCGACCTGGGCGGCACCAAGATCGAGATCATCGCCCTCGATGAGCAGGGCCACGTCCTTGCTCGCCACCGCATCGCCACTCCGCGGGAAGACTACACCGGCACGGTGAATGCGATTGTCTCGCTGGTAAATGCCGTGGAATCCGAACTGGGCCGACGCGGCTCCGTGGGCGTCGGCATCCCTGGCGCCATCTCCCCCGCCACCGCCCTGGTGAAGAACGCCAACTCCACCTGGCTCATCGGCAAGCCGCTGGATCGCGACCTGGCCGCGGCCCTGGACCGTCCCGTGCGGCTCGCCAACGACGCCAACTGTTTCGCCGTGTCGGAGGCCAGCGATGGCGCGGCGCGGGGCGCGGAGGTGGTGTTCGGCGTCATCGTCGGCACCGGCACCGGCGGCGGCGTGGTGGTAAACGGCCGGCCGCTGCACGGCGCCAACGCCATCGCCGGCGAGTGGGGGCACAACCCGCTGCCGTGGCCGCGCGCCGATGAACTGCCGGGCAACGCCTGCTATTGCGGCCATCACGGCTGTATCGAGACCTGGCTGTCGGGCCCGGGCTTCGAGCGCGACTTCGCTGCGGTTACAGGCCGACGCCTGGGCGCCGCGGCCATCGTGCAGGCCGCTGAAAGCGGCGAAGCCGCCGCCGAGGCGACGCTGGCGCGCTACGAAGACCGCATGGCGCGCGCCCTCGCCTCGGTCATCAATCTGCTCGACCCGGACGTCATCGTCCTGGGCGGCGGGATGTCCAACATCGCGCGCCTGTACCGGAACGTGCCCCGGCTCTGGACGCAGTATGTGTTCTCCGATCGCGTCGACACCCGTTTGCTGCCCCCGGCGCACGGCGATGCGAGCGGCGTGCGCGGCGCGGCCTGGTTATGGCCAGCCGGCGCATGAAGCGCTACATTCATAACGTTTTATTGATATTCGCGGCGCCGCCGCGATGCTCGAGAGGGATTTTCGGGAGAGCCCATGAATCAGCGACTGGACCTGAGCGTCCACACGCTGGCAAAACCCCATGCCAGCGCCTTCGATACCCGGCCGCGCGCCGTACGGCGCTGGGTGGCGGAACTGCCCCCGGCCAACCTCGACGAAATGGCGCAGCGGCTGTGGCACGCCCTTGCCGAAGTCAACCACCTGGCCATCTCACCATCCCGACGCCTGCACCTCCTGGAGGCCTTCGGGCCCAAGGCGGTGCTCGCCCTCGGCCACCTGCGCCGCCAGTACGCCAATCAGCCCCTGCCGCTCGGGAGCGCTGCCGAACGTGCCGCACGGCAGGCCACCGATCTGCTGCGCGAACTCATGCGCGGCTACCGCACCGTGTTGCGGCAGGTCGCCCCCGACAAGGCCATCACCCGCTGGCGGCGGCTGTGGTTCGGGCATGCCCTGCACGCGGCCCTGCACCGCTTCATCCACTACGGCGGGCACCTGCTCACGGTGTTCCAGGCCATTCACCGCGATGCGCCGCCGGGCCTTTGGAAACGAGTGAATCGCTTCTACTACCTGGCCGAGGCCAACGGCTATGCCAAGGCCCGCCTGCCGTTGCCAGGGGAGTCCCGGCAGCGCACCACCCCCGGCGAGGAGTATCGAAGGCTGTTGCTGTCGGCGCTGTTGCCCGCCGATGGACTCAGCCCGGCGCAATATGGCGAGCTTGCCGCCAGCCTGGCCGAGTGGGTGCGACTGACACGCCTCACCCGCCCGCCGTTCCGGCCGGGCGAACAGCGCCACGTGGTGCGACTCTCGCGCGACAGCGGACCGCTCGGCATCAGCGGCATCGACGAGGCGGTGCGCACCAGCCCGAACAGCCGCGGGCTGCGCTTGGTCGAGCTGGAAAAGGTGCTGAAAAAACGCCTCGCGCGCGGCGGACGCGGCCGGTTCTGGCGCCGCGAGTCGCCGCTGTCACCCGAGACGCTGCGCTTCCTGGCCGACAACTGGTGCAGCGAGCATCAGAGGACGGAACGGCGCCATGCCGACGGCGGTGCGGCTGAGGTCATCGTCGGCCTGGCGGCGCTCAATCATCTGCTCGGTGGCCAGGAAGCGCCCGCCGAGAGCGCGACGGCGGCCCCGGCCAAGCGCGAGATCGGGCTCGCACCGGAGCCTGATCACCACGGCCATCTGGTCGGCTCAAGGGCCCCCAAGATCGACGTGTGGCAAAGCGTGTACATCGACCCCGCGCAGGTGAAACCGGCAGTGGCGCCGGTGCACGATTGGCGCCAGGAGAGCAAGGCGGACGCGACCTACCGCCGCGTCGCGGGACACCTGCTCGACAGCAGCAGCCACGGCTGCGGTGTGCGTGTGGCGCGCGATGAGGTGCCGCACGTGGCGGCAGGCATGCTGATCGCGGTGCAAAATGGCGGCGAAGACGTATGGCAGGTGGGCGTGGTGGCGCGGCTCACGTCGCAAGGCACGGACTTGGAACTCGGCGTGCGCCTGTTGGGCAAGGCGCCCGTGGCGGCCGCCCTGCATACACGCTCCCCACGCGGCGAAAGCCGCTTCCCGGCGGTGCTGATACGCGACGAACAGGGGCGCCGCCTACTCATCGGCCCGGCCGTGCCGGCGGTACGAGAGGGTGAACTGGCCGTGGAACTGGGCGGCCCGCGCATCGCGCTGAAGCGCCTGGGCAAGGGCGCCCACTCACCGCACGTGGCGGTCTTCGCCGTCGCCGCCGCGCAGGCCGACGAGGAGGCATTGCTGGAGCAGCATCCGGAGGCCGCCACGGTCGAACCGCCGCGCCCCCCGCCGGCGGAGGAGCCGGTCGTCGCACGCCCTTCCTGCGAGGTCCCGCCGACCGCACGGGTCGAACAGCTCATGACGGCCACCGGTATGACGCGCGAGGACGCAGAGTTCTTTCTCGCCGCGGAGGCCGCGCACGATCAAGACACGCCCCCACGACTCAAGGCCGGCGATCGCTAAGGACGTCAGTCTTTGCTGGCCGACAGCCGCCCCGCCGCGGCAGCCTCAGTCGCCCGCTGTCACCACATGCATACTGCGTCGGGCGCGCATGGCAGCGAGTTGATCCTGATAGCCGATGATCAGGCCTTCCAGGATACCCCGGGCGATGAGGGCGTCGGTACCGTGTGGGGCCCGCCGGGCCTCGTGCAGGCGGTCCCGCAGCTCCTCGATCTGGTCCTCGAACTGTGCTTCCAATCCCCTGTCTTGCATAAGCCTTCTTTATCTTTCCGTGTGGGAGGCAAAGTCTGTAAGGTAGACCACTGCCATCCTATTACAAGCGGAGAAAACCCTAACTACCCCAGGGCTTTCACCTCCACCGACCAGGCGGTCCCCGGCGCGGCGGCGGGTTCGTGCTCGTAGCCGTGCACCCGCCGACCCTCGCTGGCGAGACCGCGCGCGTAGTAACGCTTCGCGGCCGCCACGAGTTCCTCGGACACACCTTCCGGCAACGCGTCGGGGGTGAGCAGCTCCGCGTGCAACTCGTCCACCTGCGGCCGATCCAGATGCACGATTTCCACCACCACCGGGTCGTGGGCAAGACCGCCGCTGACGAAGCGCGCCAGCACCCGGCCGAAGTTCGCTCCAAGCTCCTGGCGTAGACGCAGGTTGGCGTCGTAAAAGGTGACCTTCACCGCTCCGGGTCCCGGGCCGGGATGGTGCAGCCCAGACGTTTCATGGCGATGACATCCAGCACGCTCATGCCCGGCACCTTTTCCAGTTCATCGATGTGGCGGAACGGCCGGAAACGCATGATGGTGCGGGCCGTCACCGGGCCCAGGTCGCACACCTGCTGCATCTCGTCCGCACTCGCGCGATTCAGGTCTACGTTGGTCGACATGGCGGGCACCTCTTTATGCTCAAAGCCTCGTCCATCACGGCCGATCCGTACACGCCGCGGACCGTGAAACTCGCTCGGTCCGGGCGTGACGCAGTCCGGGGCCGGCGTGGACACGGCGTTGCTGGCTTCATTGAATCCCTGCCCGAAGACCACCCACGAGGCGGGAAGGATCCCGTCAGCGCCGCTATGGGGCTTCTTCAGGCGGAACCGGGATCTCCGTGATGCGGGACACGGACCGTCCATCAGGCGAGGGACGTTATGGGTGGTAAGCGACTTATCAGTCTTCGTCAGCCCGGTTTCCACTTTCCCGCTTGGGTGCCGCCCTGCATCGACCGCTCCGGCGCCCCATGTCTTCCGGAGCCCTCTGCACGCATGCGGTAATGTCCGTGAAAACAGGCACTTACCGCTTCCTCTCAGCGTGCACTGGGCCCGCCACGGTGCCTGGCCAGGGGGGCGATGGCTTGGCGTGTAATTTGCAGGACGGGGGTGATTTCTAGAGCCGTACTTATCACTACACCGATTGAGCCAGGGGGCGGAGGCGAACGGATGACCAGTCACGATCACTTCGAATTGCTTGAGCAGCGGTTGGGTATCAGCCGCCGTGATTTCCTCAAGTTCTGTACCGGCGTCGCCGCGACCATGGGCCTGTCCACCTCCGAGGCCATGGCCATGGCCGAAGCGGTCGCCACGCCCCGCAAGCGCCCCGTGGTGATCTGGCTGCACGGCCAGGAATGCACCGGCCCCACCGAGTCGTTGCTGCGTGGCCAGCATCCCTCCCTGGAGCGCCTGATCCTGGAGATGATTTCGCTGGATTATCACCAGACCCTGGATGCCGGCGCGGGTCATGACGTGGAGGCCGCGAAGGATGCCTCCATCGCCGCCAACAAGGGCCAGTATCTGCTGGTGGTGGAAGGTTCCGTCCCCACCAAGGACGGCGGCATTTACTGCAAGATCGCCGGCAAGACCATGCTCGAGCACACCCGCGAGGCGGCCGAGCACGCGGCGGCCATCATCGCCTTCGGTTCCTGCGCCTCCTGGGGCGGCGTGCAGTCCGTCGGCCCCAACCCCACCGAGGCCAAGGGCGTCGGCGCAATACTGGCGGGCAAGACCGTGGTGAACCTGCCGGGCTGCCCGCCGAATCCCTACAACTTTCTCGCCACGGTGATGCACTTCCTCACCTTCGGCACCCTGCCCGAGCTGGACGGCGAAGGCCGCCCGAAGTTCGCCTACGGCCGTCTGGTGCACGAGAACTGCGAGCGCCGCCCGCACTTCGACGCCGGCCGCTTCGCCAAGGAGTTCGGCGATGAGGGTCACCGCAAGGGCTGGTGTCTGTACAAGCTCGGCTGCAAGGGTCCCGAGACCTATGCCAATTGTCCGGCGGTGGAGTTCAACGACATCGGCGGCGGCACCTGGCCGGTGGGCGTTGGCCATCCCTGCTTCGGCTGCGCGCAGGAGGGCGTGGGTTTTGCCAAGCCGCTGTTCAGCTTGGCCGAGGTCAAGACCCACACGCCGCCCAACGCCTTCCCGTTCATCAACGACCGCGAAGGCGTCTCTGGCGTGACCGCGGGCGCGGCGGCGGTGGCCGGTGCGGCCATCGGCGCGGTGGTGGGCGCAAGCGCGGTGGCCGCCTCGAAGCTCGGCAAATCCGAGGACGAAGCGAAGAACAGCGACAGCCGCGATTGAGGGGACTGCCATGAAGCGTCGAGATTTCCTCAAGGCCGCGGCCGGCACCTCCGCGTTATGCGGAATGGGCGTCGCCGAAGCGCGGCCCAACCTGGAGCCGGCACCGCAGGCGGTGGGCATGCTGTTCGACTCCACCCTGTGCGTCGGCTGCAAGGCCTGCGTCGCCGCCTGCAAGGAGACCAACGGCATGCCGCCGGTGGCCGATGGCGACATCGATTACTACGACTCCGCCCGTGACCTCTCGGGCGATACCCTGAATGTCATCAAGGTCTACCGCGACGGCAACGGCGCCACCAAGGACGCGGTGCAGGACGGTTTCGCCTTCGAGAAGCGCAGCTGCATGCACTGCGTGGACCCGGGCTGTGTCTCGGTGTGTCCGGTGACGGCCATGCGCCGCGACCCGCTCACGGGCATCGTCAGCTACCACGCCGACGTGTGCATCGGCTGCCGCAACTGCATGGTGGGCTGCCCCTACAACGTGCCGCAGTACCAGTTCGACAAGACCTTCGGCCAGATCGCCAAGTGTCAGATGTGCAACCAGCCCGGCGTGGAGCGCATCAGCAAGGGCGGCATCACCGCCTGCGCCGAGGCCTGCCCCACGGGCGCGACCCTGTTCGGCTCGCGTGAGGCGCTGCTCGCCGAGGCCAAACGCCGCCTGGCGCTGAAGCCTGGTGAGATCTACAGCTACCCGCTCGGCGACGTGCGCAAGCCCTACCGTCGCCACGAGAAAGCGGCGCCCGCCTACATGCCCCACGTATGGGGCGAGCGCGAGGCCGGCGGCACGAACGTGATGCACATCGCGGCCATTCCCTTCGACAAGCTGGGCATGCCGCCGCTCGGCGAGCGCTCCGCGGTGTCGGTGGCCGAAGGCGTGCAGCATGCGCTCTACAGCTACTTCGCGCTGCCCGCCATCGCCCTCGCCGGGCTCACCTACGTGGTCAGGCGCAACACCGACAAGAACGACGGAGGTGAGTCATGAGTGCCTATCGGCCGTTGGGCGGACGCATCCTCACACCCACCGTGCTCGGCCTCGGCGCGCTGGCCGCCATCGGGTTTTTCTTCCTCGCCATCCGCTTCATCAGCGGCATGGGCGCGGTGACCAACCTGAACGGCGGTTACGGCTGGGGCATCTGGGTGGTGTACGACGTGGTGGTGGGCACGGCCTTCGCGTGCGGTGGCTACGCCCTCGCCATCACCGTCTATGTGCTCAACAAGGGTCGGTACCACCCGCTGGTGCGGCCGGCCTTGCTGGCGAGCCTGCTCGGCTATGCGCTCGGCGGTTTCGGCGCATTCTTCGACATGGGCCGCTGGTGGCAGTTTTACGAGATCCTGTTGCCGTGGAACTGGAACTTCAACTCGGTGATGCTGGAAGTGGGCCTGTGCGTGATGGCCTACATCGTGGTGCTGGCCATCGAGTTCTCGCCCGCCTTCCTGGAGCGCCTCGGCCTGCGCGACATCCAAGCCAAGCTGAACAAGCTGCTGTTCCTGTTCATCGCCATCGGCGTGCTGCTGCCCACCATGCATCAGTCGTCCCTGGGTTCGCTGCTCATTGCCATGGGCCACAAGGTCCATCCGCTGTGGCAGGCCATGGAGCTGATGCCGCTGCTGGCCATCGTCACTGCGGTGACCATGGGCTTCTCCATCGTGCTGTTCGAGGCCTCCATGGTCACGGTGGGTTTCCGGCGCCCCTCCGAAAGCCATCTGCTGTCGGGACTGGCGCGGGCCATCACCGGCCTCGTCGCGGTGTACCTGGTGATCCGCTTCGGCGAACTGCTGGTGCGCGGCAAGCTCGGTCTCGCGTTTGCCTTCGACTTCGCCGCGCTGATGTTCTGGATCGAGACCGCGCTGTTCCTGGTGCCGCTGGTGGTGCTGTCCTCGCCGGCAAAACGCAACAGCGGCCGCGCGCTCCTCATTGCCGCGGTCTCCATGTTGTTTGCAGGCGCGCTGTGGCGCTTCAACGCCTATCTCATCACCTTCAATCCGGGGCCGGGCTACAGCTACTTCCCGTCGGTGCCGGAGATCATGGTGACGGTGGGCATCGTGGCCTTCGAAGTGCTGGTCTACATCGTGCTCGTGCGCCTGCTGCCGGTGCTGCACGACGCCCGCCATGCCTGATAAAGAATTGCCAGAGGAGAGAGCAACGTGACGACGCGTATTACGGTGGATCCGGTAACCCGCATCGAAGGCCATCTGCGCATCGATGTGGAAGTGGACAACGGCAGGGTGACCAAGGCCTGGTCATCGGGCCAGATGTGGCGCGGCATCGAGAAGATCCTGGTGGGCCGCGACCCGCGCGAGGCCTGGCTGTTCACGCAGCGTTTCTGCGGCGTGTGCACCACCACCCACGCCATCACCTCGGTGCGCGCGGTGGAGAACGCCCTCGGCATGGAGGTACCGGTGAATGCGCAGCTGGTACGCAACATCATCCAGACGGCACACACCATCCAGGACCATATCGTGCACTTCTATCACCTCTCGGCGGTGGACTGGGTCGATGTGGTATCCGCGCTCAAGGCCGATCCGAAGAAGGCCGCCCAGCTGGCCGAGAGCCTGTCCGATTGGCACCTGAATGGCCCGCATGAGATGAAGGCGGTACAGGATCGCCTGAAGACCTTCGTGAACAGCGGCCAACTCGGGCCTTTCGCCACGGGCTACTGGGGCCACCCGGCCATGAAGCTGCCGCCCGAGGTGAACCTCATGGCGGTGGCGCATTACCTCCAGGCACTGGAGGTCCAGAACTACGCCAACAAGATCGTCGCCGTGCTCGGCGGCAAGTCGCCGCACATCCAGAACCTCGCCGTGGGCGGCATCAGCAACGCCATCAACATGAACAGCCAGTCGGTGCTGAACATGGAGCGGCTGATGATGATCAAGGGCTGGATGGACAAGCTCGAACACTTCGTAAAGTCGGTGTACCTGACCGACGTGCCCGCCATCGGCGCCTTCTATCTGGACTGGGCCGGCTACGGCAAGGGCATCACCAACTACCTGGCCGTGCCCGATTGCCCGCAGGACAGCAAGGGCACGGTGTTCGATCTGCCCGGCGGCTACATCGAGAACGGCGACCTCAGCACCTTCAAGCCCATCCTCACCCATGGCGACGCGTACTTCCGCGACGGCGTGGCGGAGAGTTCCAAGCATGCCTGGTATCACGGTGACCAGCCGCTGCATCCGTACGACGGTGAAACCGAGCCCAACTACACGGACTTCCAGGACGACGGTAAGTACTCCTGGGTCAAGGCGCCCACCTTCTACGGCAAGCGCGCTCAGGTGGGACCGCTGGCCCATGTGCTGGTGCTGGTGGCCGCGGGCCACGAGGGCGCGAAGCGCTACCTCGATCAGGCCATGGGCACCCTGCGTGCCGTGTCCAAGAACCCCAACATCCCGCTCGATGCGCTGCATTCCACCATTGGCCGCCACGCCGCCCGCTCGGTACGCGCCAGCATGATGCTCGACACCCTCGAGCAGCAGTGGCAGAAGCTCATCGACAACATCGCCACGGGCGACACCGAAATCTTCAATCCGCCGGTGTTCCCCAAGGGCGAGGTGCGCGGCTTCGGCTTCCACGAGGCGCCCCGTGGTGCACTGTCGCACTGGGTGGTCATCGAGGACGGGAAGATCAAGAATTACCAGGCGGTAGTGCCCAGCACCTGGAACTCCGGCCCGCGCGACCAGAACGACGAGCTCGGCCCCTACGAGGCGTCGCTCATGGACAATCCGGTGGCGGATCCGAAACAGCCGCTGGAGGTGCTGCGCACCGTACACTCGTTCGATCCCTGCATCGCCTGCGCCATCCACATGGTGGACACGGAGCAGCAGGAAATCGTCAAGGTCAAGGCGCTGTGAAGCCGAGGAAAACCACCATGCGCGTAATGAACAAGAAAACCATTTCCCGCGCCGCCGCACTGGCGTTGCTCACCGGCCCCACGCTGGCCTTTGCCCACACCGGTCATTACGACGGCGGCGGGCTGATGCACGGCCTGATGCATCCGCTGGGCGGACTCGACCACCTGCTTGCCATGGTGGCCGTGGGCCTGTGGGCCGCTTACGCGGGCGGCCGTGCGCTGTGGGCGCTGCCGGCGGCGTTCGTCGGCATGATGTTGGCCGGGGCCATGCTCGGCTTCGCCGGCATCGCCCTGCCGTTCATGGAGCCGCTGATCCTCGCCTCGGTGGTGGTGCTGGGCCTGCTGGTCGCCTTCAACGTGCGTATGCCGCTCATGCCGGGCATGGCGCTCATTGCACTGTTCGGGGTTTTCCACGGTCAGGCCCACGCCCTTGAGATGTCCGCGGGCGCGGGCGCGCTCGCCTATGCCGCGGGCTTCGCCAGCGTCACGGCGCTGCTGCACGCCAGCGGCATCGCCCTCGGCCAGTGGCTGCTTGCGGGTCGCGGTGCACGGCTCATCGGTCTCGGCATGGCCTCCGCGGGCGTGTTCATGGCCGTGGGTTGACCTGGGGAGGGTTGATCTCGCCAAGGTGCGAAGATCGCCAAGATAAAGCGGAAAGCTTGGCTTAGCCCCCTCTCCCTCCGGGCTGTCTCTTAGTCACATCATTTCTAGGAGAGACAGAAGCTTGCGTCCCTTCTCCCTCCGGGAGAAGGACAGGATGAGGGGATCAATAAACCAACGGCCGCATCTGAATTGATCCCCTCTCCCCAGCCCTCTCCCGGAGGGAGAGGGGGCAAGAAGGACGGCTACAACGGAAAAATGTGACCAAGAGACAGCCCTCCGGGACATCTTCAACATTGGCGATCTTCGCGCCTTGGCGATATCCAAGTAATCAACGAGGAAAACTCACTGTGTCGCGCATTCTGGTGCTCGGTCTGGGCAACATCCTGATGCAGGACGAAGGCGTGGGCGTGCGCGTGGCGGAGCTGCTGGAGAGCCGCTACGAACTGCCGCCCGAGGTGGAAGTGATCGACGGCGGCACCGCCGGCACCGAGCTGTTCGAGCCCATGCGCGGCAAGGAACGGCTCATCGTCACTGATTGCGTCAACACCGGCGCCGCACCGGGCACCCTGGTGCGCCTCGCCGACGAACAGGTACCGGCCTTCTTCCAGACCAAGATTTCCAATCACCAACTGGGCCTGTCCGACCTGCTCGGCTTGCTCGCCGTCAGCGGCGAGGCACCGAAACACGTGACCATCATCGGCATGGTGCCCTACGACCTGAACAACACCCTGGGGCTGAGCGACGCCACCTTGCAGAAGGTGGAGGCCATGCTGCAGATGGTGATCGACGAGCTGGCCGTGGCCGGCGCCAGCCTCACGCCGCGTGAGTGCCCGCTGCCCTGCTTCTGGGAGAGTAAGACCCGGGAGGGTGAACCGGCATGTGCATAGGCGTTCCGGTGCAGGTGATCGAAAGCCAGGGCTTTTATGCCCGCTGCCGCGGCCGCAACGGCGAGGAGTGGGTCAACCTCATGCTGGTCGGCCCGCAGCCGGCGGGTACTTGGCTGCTGAACTTTCTTGGCTCGGCCCGTGAGGTGATGAGCGAGGAAGACGCGCTCCACGCCAACCGCGCCTTCGAGGCCCTGGATGCGGTGATGGCCGGCGAAACAGACATCGATCTCGATCACTACTTCCCCGGGCTCGGCGTCACACGCTGACCAGTGTGGGAGCGGCCTCAGGCCGCGTTCGCACAGCAACATTCCCCACCGAAGTTCCCAGGCCCGTAGCCCGGGTGAAGCGAAGCGGAACCCGGGTTTTCCAGGTCTCGGGCAGCGATAACACCCGCCGGTCTTGAACCCCAGCAAGACCCGGATTCCGCTTCGCTGCATCCGGGCTACCCTACGCGATTTACCGCCCGCTACCGGCGACTGGAAACCCACTTTGCAAAAATCGTTTATTAGTGGAAATCCCTAAGCCAATTCGCGCACGCATGTATAGACCCAGCGGGGGTGAAACCGGCAGGATCATGGACCAGTTTGCATAAATGCCGACAGCCAGGCTGCCAACCGGGAGCGAACGCTGTTTCTGGCATATCCATTGCTAATTTCCGCGGACCGGCAGGGGCGTGAATGGAGCAGGTGCAGCGGTGACGATCCAGAAAGTGTGCTTGATCGAGGGATTGGAAAGCGCTTTTCGCGCCATTGAGGCGGAACGTATGGCCGGGTTGCCCATCCTCAACCGTGCCCTGCTCGTGGAGGCGGTCGGTTTCCGACTGTGGCGCGCGCACTGTGTCGGCGTGCTCATCACCCCCTGGTTCATGAATCTCCTCGTGCTGCCACCCGAGGGCGACGGCTTCCACGACTGGGCGCCGGGTAGCCGGCACAGTTTCGATTTCCCCGCCGGGCCCTGTGAACTGACCCTGGGCGAGGAGCCGGGGATCGGCCGGTTTCTCAGTGAATCCCTGTTTTCGCCCATGGCGGCCTTCGCCAGCCAGGCACAGGCCGTGGCCAAGGCGGAGGGCATCATGCTGCGGCTCATGACGCCGCGTCCGATGCCGGAAACCCCACCCGAGCCGCCGCCGCAACCGATCCGGCGCGCGCTGCTGCGCGGCCTGTTCACGCCGGGACGCGGCCAATGAATCCCGCCACACGCTCCCCGCTGGACGGCTGCCTGGATATCGAGCTGGTCTGTCGCGGCGAGCGGGTGGAGCGCGTGGCCATCCAGTCGGCTCGGCCGCTGCACGCCAGCCGCCTCCTGGAAAACATCGCCCCCGACGAGGCCCTCAGGCGTATCCCACTGGTGTTCAGTATCTGTGCCACGGCACAGAGCGAGGCCGCGCTGCGCGCCTGCGAACAGGCCCTGGGCCTGGCGCCCTCGCCCGCGCAGCGGCGCGCGCGCGACATGCTGGTGTGGATGGAGACGGCCCGTGAACATCTGCTGCGCATCCTGCTCGACTGGCCAGGCTTCCTCGACGAGCCCGTGCCAGGCGAGCGCCTGCCGCAGGTGATGAGACTGTTGCCGGACCTGCGGCGTGCGCTGTTCGGAGAGGCACAGCCGTTCCGGCTCGACGGCCGCCCGGCCATCGATCTCGCCGCCCTGATCGGCGCCGTCGACGCCCTGCGCAGGCTGACGGCCCAGGTGCTCGGCAGTGGCGGTGACCTCTCTTCACCGCTGCGCTCGCGCACCACGTTCGACGCCTGGCTGGCGCGCGGGGACACGCTGCCGGCCCGCCTGCTGCACCGCGTGCGTGAACTTGGCTGGCAGGACCTCGGTGGCACGCACGAGGCGTGGCTGCCTGCGCTGGACGCCGAGGCCCTGCGGGCCCGCCTGGCGACGCCAGACGCCGATGCCTTCGTGGCTGCGCCCGAGTGGCAGGGCGCCCATTGTGAAACCACCGCTTTGGAGCGCCAGCGTCGGCAGCCGCTGGTGGCCGACCTGCTCGCCAACGAGGGCAACGGCCTGCTGACGCGCCTGGTGGCGCGCCTGGTGGAACTGGAAGACATCCCGAAACGGCTGGAACGGGATCGGCTGGTTCTGGAACGGGATGAAGCTTGTGGGGACGGCGCAGCACCTGTTGCAGGCGGCAACGGCCTGGCCCAGGTGGAGGCGGCACGGGGGCGTTTGATCCATTACGTGGAGATCGCCCGCGGTGCGGTGCGGCGTTTTCGCATCCTGGCCCCCACCGAATGGAATTTTCACCCGGCCGGCGTGGCCGCCCAGGGCCTGTTGACACTGTGCGGCGATGACGAGGCCGTGCTGCGGCGCCAGGCGGCGCTGTGGATCAACGCCATCGACCCCTGCGTCGGTTTCCACCTGCGGAGGACCGTGCATGCATGAGATGTCGCTGTGCGAGGGCGTGCTGCAGGTCATCGAGGACCAGGCCAAGGCCCAGGACTTTCACCGCGTGAAGACCGTGTGGCTTGAGATCGGCGAACTGGCGGGCGTCGACCCCGAAGCCATGCGCTTCGGCTTCGATGTGGTCATGCAAGGCTCGCTGGCCGACGGTGCTGCACTGGAGATCATCCACCTGCCCGGACGCGCCTGGTGCCTGCCTTGCGGGAAAGAGGTGCATGTGGGGCAACGCTTCGAGCCCTGCCCGCTGTGTGCCGGTTATCAATTGCAGGTGACCGGCGGTGACGAACTACGGGTCAAGGAACTGGAGGTCGAGTAGCCGGCGTGGTGGACCGTCCCTTTTTCTGTCTCTTCCTGGAGATGCGGAGGGGGAAAGACGTGAGACGGTGTCGGAGAGCGCAGGCGCTGGTTGAATGTTCCCTCTCCCTCCGGGAGCTGTCTCTTGGTCACATCATTTCCAGGGAGAGACAGAAGCTTGCGTCCCTTCTCCCTCCGGGAGACGACTGCATGGACGCAGGAGGTAGGCAATGCATGGAGCGAATTGCCGAAGGACAGGATGAGGGGGTCAATAACCAATAGCCACACCTGAATTGATCCCCTCTCCCCAGCCCTCGGCAATCGCTCCCTGCGTTGCTCTACCTCGCGCATCCATGCGCTCGTCTCCCGGAGGGAGAGGGGGCAAGAGAAGCTGGCTACAACGGCGAAATGTGACCAAGAGAAAGCTCCGGAAGAGGGACAGGGAGAGGGGATAAAATTCTGGAGCTTTGGATCTCTCCATCCCTCTCCCGGAGAAGCGACGGGGCTTCGGGCCAGGAGACTTGGCAGCCAACGGACATCGGAATACGGAGAAACGCTATGTGTAACGTGTGCGGTTGCGGCGAAGGCGAAGTGCGCATCGAAGGCGATGGGCATGGGCATGGGCATCATCACCACCATCATCATGATCATGCCCACGGTCATGCGCACGATCACGACCACCATCATCACGACGCCGGCACCCACGATTACGGCCAGGGCCCGGCCCGCGCCCATGCGCCGGGGCTCAGCCAGGCGCGCATGGTGCAGATCGAGACCGACATCCTCGACAAGAACAACGCCTATGCCGCCGCCAACCGGCGCCGGTTAGCCGAGCATGGCATCCTGGCGCTGAACCTGGTGTCGAGCCCCGGCTCGGGCAAGACCACCTTGCTCACGCGCACCATCGAGGCCTTGAAAGAGGAATTCCCGCTGGCGGTGATCGAGGGTGACCAGCAGACCGCCAACGATGCCGAGCGCATCCGCCAAACCGGCGTGCCGGCGCTGCAGATCAACACCGGCAAGGGTTGCCATCTGGATGCGCACATGGTCGGCCACGCCGTGGATCACCTGAAGCCCCGGGACGGCAGCGTGCTGTTCATCGAGAACGTGGGCAACCTGGTGTGTCCCGCCGCCTTCGATCTGGGCGAGGCGCACAAGGTGGTGATCCTGTCGGTGACCGAGGGCGAGGACAAGCCCATCAAGTATCCCGACATGTTCCACGCCGCCGATCTCATGATCCTCAACAAGATCGATCTGCTGCCCTATCTGCAGTTCGACGTGGAGAAGTGCATCGAATACGCGCGGCGCGTGAATCCGTCCATCCGCGTGCTGCAGCTCTCGGCCACCAGCGGCGAGGGCATGGCGCTGTGGCAACAGTGGATCCGCGCCACGCGCCAGGTGGCGCTGGTGGGGCATTCCGCGGGGGAGGCACGCTGACATGTGCCTTGCGATCCCCGCGCGCGTGGTGACGGTCGACCGGGATGACGGCACCGCTGTGGTCAGCCTGGGCGGTGTGAAGAAAGAGGTCTCCACTGCCCTGTTGGAAGATGTGGCAGTGGATGACTACGTGCTCATCCACGTCGGCTTTGCCCTGCACAAGATCGACCCGGTGGAGGCAGAGCGCACCCTCGCGCTGTTCGCCCAGGCGGGACTGGTGGGCGGCCCATGAAGTACATCGACGAGTTTCGCCAACACGACCTGGCCCGCACCCTGGCCGATGCCATCGCGCGCGAGGCCCGACCCGATCGCAGCTACCACCTGATGGAATTCTGCGGCGGTCACACCCACGCGATTTTCCGCTACGGCGTGCAGGACCTGATGCCCGCGAACGTCACCTTCGTCCACGGGCCGGGCTGTCCGGTATGCGTACTGCCCGTCGGCCGCATCGATCAGGCCATCCGGCTGGTCGAGCGGCACGATGTGATCCTCTGCACCTACGGCGATCTGCTGCGCGTACCGGCCAGCGGGCGCAAGAGCCTGCTCAAGGCCAAGGCCGCCGGCGCGGACGTGCGCATGGTGTACTCCACCACCGATGCCTTGAAGATCGCCCGCGACAACCCGGGACGCGAGGTGGTGTTCTTCGCCATCGGCTTCGAGACCACCACGCCGCCGTCGGCGGTGGCGGTCAAGCAGGCCCATGCGGAGGGCCTGAAGAACTTCTCCATCTTCTCCAATCACCTGCTGACGCCGGCCGCGATCCAGAACATCCTGGAATCACCTGAGGTGCGCGAACTGGGCAGCGTGCGCATCGACGGTTTCTTCGGCCCGTCCCACGTCAGTTCCATCATCGGCACCCAGCCCTACGAGTTCTTCGCCGAGGAATTCCAGCGTCCGGTGGTGATCGCCGGTTTCGAACCGCTCGACGTCATGCAGTCGGCGCTGATGCTCATCCGGCAGATCAATGAGGGCAGGCACGAGGTGGAAAACGAGTACACCCGCGTAGTGACCCGCGAAGGCAATGTGAAGGCCAAGGCGCTGGTGGCGGAGGTGTTCGAATTACGGCGCAGCTTCGAGTGGCGCGGGCTCGGCACCGTCCCCTACAGCGCGTTCAAGGTCAAGGAGTCCTACGCGGGGTTCGACTGCGAGCGGCGCTTCGACATGCCGGCTGTCGCGGCGGCCGACAACAAAGGCTGCGAGTGCCCGGCCATCCTGCGTGGCGCCAAGCGGCCCACGGACTGCAAGCTGTTCGCCACGGTCTGCACCCCGGACAATCCCCTGGGTTCTTGCATGGTGTCGTCCGAGGGCGCCTGCGCGGCCTACTGGAGCTATGGCCGTTTCCGCGGTGCGGCAAAGAACAGTGCAGAGAGGGCATAGCGGTCCATGAGCGCGAAACTGAAATCCCTTCACCGCCTCGACCTGCGCAGCGGCCACGTGGACATGAGTCACGGCAGCGGCGGGCGCGCCGCATCCCAGCTGATCGAGGAACTGTTCGTCCGTCATTTCGACAACGAACTGCTGGGTCAGCGTAACGACCAGGCGGCCTTCGACGTGGGCGCCGGGCGCATGGTGATGAGCGTGGATGCCCATGTCATTTCGCCCATTTTCTTCCCGGGCGGTGACATCGGTTCCCTGGCGGTGCACGGCACGGTCAACGACGTGGCCATGTCCGGCGCGCGGCCACTGTATCTGTCGGCGGCCTTCATCCTCGAAGAAGGCTATCCGCTCGCCGATCTGGATCGCATCGTCGCCAGCATGGCGCGCGCGGCGCGCGAGGCCGGGGTGACCATCGTCACCGGCGACACCAAGGTGGTGGAGCGCGGCAAGGGCGACGGCGTGTTCATCACCACCACCGGCGTGGGCATCGTGCCCGAGGGCGTTTACATTTCCGGCGATCGGGCGCGCCCGGGCGACGCCATCCTGGTGAGCGGCACGCTCGGCGATCACGGCGTCGCCATCATGTCCAGCCGCGAAAATCTCCAGTTCGAGACCACCATCCAGTCCGACTCGGCGCCGCTCAACGCACTGGTGGCGGACATGGTGGCCGCGGTGCCGGACATCCACTGCATGCGCGATCCGACCCGTGGCGGCCTGGCCACCACGCTGAACGAACTGGCACGACAGTCGGGCGTAGGCATGATGCTGCGCGAGAGCGCCATTCCCATGCGCGAGGAGGTGGCCGCCGCCTGCGAACTGCTCGGCCTCGACCCGCTGTACCTGGCCAACGAGGGCAAGCTCATCGCCATCTGTCCGCTGGACAAGGCCGAGCGCCTGCTGGACACCATGCGTGCCCACCCGCTGGGCGCGAACAGCGCCATCATCGGCGAGGTGGTGGAAGACCCCTACGCGCTGGTGCAGATGGAAACCCGCTTCGGCGGCAGCCGTGTAGTCGACTGGCTGGCGGGCGATCCCCTGCCGCGGATTTGCTGAGGAAAGAGATTCAACAGCCCAACGCACAGGCGCAGATACGCAGAGATCGCAGAGGAATGAAAATGAAGTCGGGGCTCATTCTTTCACCCGGAACACTGCCGTTCTCTGTGTTCTCTGCGTCTCTGTGCCTCTGTGTTGAATTTCTTCTTGTAGCAGGAGCGGGAACTTGAAAATTCTCTTCCTCACCCACGCCTTCAACAGCCTGAGCCAGCGCCTCTACGTGGAGCTGGTCGGGCGCGGCCACGAGGTGAGCGTCGAGTTCGATATCAACGACCAGGTGAGCACCGAAGCAGTGGCGCTGTTCGCGCCCGAGTTGGTCATCGCCCCCTTTCTCAAACGCGCCATTCCCGAGGCGATCTGGCGCAGGCATTGCTGCATGGTCGTGCATCCCGGCATCCCCGGCGACCGTGGACCCTCGGCGCTGGACTGGGCCATCCTCGGGTGCGAAGCGCACTGGGGCGTGACGGTGTTGCAGGCCAACGCGGAGATGGACGGCGGCGACATCTGGGCGGCGGCGGAATTCCCCATGCGCGAGGCCACCAAGGCGAGCCTCTATCGCCATGAGGTGACCGAAGCGACGGTGGCGGCGGTGCTCGAAGCGGTCGAGCGTTTCGCCGGTGGCGCGTGGCGGCCACAGCCTTCAGCCAGCTATCCCGCACGCCGTCTCGGCGACTGGCGCCCGCTCATGCGCCAGGCGGATCGTCGCATCGATTGGCAAAGCGACAGCACGGCCGAGGTGCTGCGCAAGCTCCGCAGTGCCGATGGTGCGCCCGGACTCCTCGATCACCTGTTCGGCCGCGACTGTTATCTGTACGACGCCCATCCGGCGCCGGGCCTGCACGGCGCACCGGGTGCGGTACTCGCCCGCTCCGGTCCGGCGCTGTGTCGCGCCACCGTCGACGGCGCCGTATGGATCGGCCACCTGCGCGACAAGGCGCACGCGCACCCCTTCAAGCTGCCCGCGACGCTGCTGCTGCGCGAGGAACTGGCGTCGTTGCCGGAGATCGCCATGGACACCACGGATGGCTACCGGGAGATCCGTTACGAGGAGGCCGATGGCGTCGGTTATCTCCATTTCCAGTTCTACAACGGTGCCATGAGCAGCGAACAATGCGAGCGGCTGTTGCGCGCCTACCGCGCGGCATGCCGTAGCGACTGCCGCGTGCTGGTGCTGGCGGGCGGGTCCGATTACTGGTCCAACGGCATGCACCTGAACGTCATCGAGGCGGCCGATAGCCCCAGCGACGAGTCGTGGCGCAACATCAACGCCATCGATGACCTGGCCGAGGCCATCATCACCAACGAGCGGCAGCTGACGGTGGCGGCGTTGCGCGGCAACGCCGGGGCGGGCGGCGTGTTCCTGGCGCGGGCGGCGGACCAGGTGTGGGCGCGCCGCGGTGTCGTGCTGAACCCGCACTACAAGGACATGGGCAACCTGCACGGCTCCGAGTATTGGAGCTATCTGCTGCCGCGCTACGCCGGGAAGGACAACGCCCGGCGCATAAGCCAGGCGCGCTTACCCATGGGCGTCGACGAGGCGCGAGAGCTCGGCCTGGTGGACGAGATTCTCGACGCCGACGTGCGGCGCTTCGACGCCGAGGTGCGCGCGCATGCCGAAGGGCTGGCGCTGCCGGATCGGTTCGGGCCGCTGCGGGCGGAGAAGATCGCACGACGCCGCCGCGATGAAACCGAAAAACCACTGCGGCTGTACCGCGCACAGGAACTGGAGCGCATGCGCGTGAATTTCTACGGTTTCGACTCCAGCTACCACGTGGCCCGATACAACTTCGTCTACAAAGTGCCGAAGTCGCGTACACCGTTGACCATCGCGGCCCATCGCCGCCGAGGGAATGCGAGGAGCATGCATGAGTGAACTGCCCACCGTTCTGGTCGTCGACGACGAGGTGCGCAGCCTCGAATCCTTGGTGCGCATCCTCGAGGACGACTTCGAAGTCCTGACCGCGAGCAACGCCCTGGAGGCCGAGGCCATCCTCGCCCGCGAGTGGGTGCAGGTGATTTTGTGTGACCAGCGCATGCCCGGTATGTCCGGGGTCGAGTTCCTCAAGCAGGTGCGCGAGAAGTGGCCCGATGTGGTCCGCATGGTGATCTCCGGTTACACCGACTCCGACGACATCATCAGCGCCGTCAACGATGCGGGCATCTACCAGTACATCACCAAGCCCTGGCACCCGGACAGCCTGACGCTGACCCTGCGCAACGCCGTACACCTGGCGGAATTGCAGCGCCAGAACGAGCTGTTGTCCGTGGAACTGAAACGCGTGCCGCAGCCGCTGGAGGAAGGGTTGGCCGCCAAGCGTGAGGCCTTGCGCGAACGCTACCATCACGACGACGGCATCGTGCGCGCGTCCACCAGTTGCATGAACGCGGTGTGCGACCACGTGGCGCGCGTGGCGCCGTACGACGTCTCGGTGCTGCTCATGGGCGAATCGGGTACCGGCAAGGAACTCATCGCCCGCGCGCTGCATTACAACAGCCTGCGCTGGCACAAGCCCTTCGTGGTGGAAAACTGCGCGGCCCTGCCCGACGACCTGCTGGAGAGCGAACTGTTCGGCTACAAGCGTGGCGCCTTCACCGGCGCCGTCGAGGACCGCATCGGCCTGTTCGAGCGGGCCAACGGCGGCACCGTGTTCCTGGACGAGATCGGCGAGGTCTCGCCGGCCTTCCAGGTCAAACTGCTGCGCGTGTTGCAGGAGGGCGAGATCCGCCCCTTGGGCAGCGGCCGCACCCGCCAGGTGGACGTGCGCGTGGTAGCCGCCACCAACAAGAACCTCGAACTTGAAGTGCGCGAAGGACGCTTTCGCGAAGACCTCTACTACCGACTCGCCGCCGTGACGGTGCAGTTGCCATCACTGCGCGAGCGTCTCGACGACATTCCCATCCTGGCGAAGGCCCTGCTGCAAGACGCCATGAAAAACCTGGGCAAGCGCGTGCGCGGCTTCACCGACGAGGCGCTCGCCTGCATGTGTGCCTACCACTGGCCGGGCAACGTGCGCGAATTGCAAAACGAGATCCGCCACATGCTGGTCATGGCCGATGGGGAGCTCCTGGGCGCCGAGCTGCTGTCCCGCCGCGTCCTGCATGCCGCTCCCGAAGAGGACGACGATCTCCTGGGCCTGCTCGCGGACAGGGGCGGCAGCCTCAAGGACCGCATCGAGGACCTGGAGGCGCGCATCCTCAAGGAGACCCTCATCCGCCACCGCTGGAACAAGAGCCGCGCGGCCCAGGAGCTCGGGCTGTCCCGGGTAGGTCTGCGCAGCAAGCTGGAGCGCTACGGAATAGAGCCGGTGGGCACGGGCGGTGCGGCGGTGGAACTGGCGGCCCTCGGCCCGGACGCGTGAACCCATGAGCGGCGAGACGACACCGAGTCTCATCGACAAGGCGGGCGTGGCCGGCCAGGTGTCGCTCAGTGCGTCCACGGAAAGCGCCTGGATCGAGGTGATCCAGAAGATGGACGAGGTGTATGCCGATCTGGTGCGCTACCAGATCGCCCTCGAGGCCAAGAATGCGGCGTTGGAAGAGGCGCAACAGTTCATCCGCAGCGTGCTGTCGGCCATGACGGACGTGCTGATTGTGTGCGACAAACGCGGACGCATCGAACAGGTGAACGCCGCCCTGGAACGACTCACCGGTCACGCGGCCGAGGCCGTGATGCAGCAGCGCGTTGAAGCCCTGTTCATGCCGGAGTCGCGGCCCCTGGCGGAGAAGTTCCCGGAAAAACTGGCCACCGGTGGACTGGTGGACTGCGAGGTGAGTCTCTGCGGCGCAAACGGCGAGACGGTGCCGCTCGCCATGAATTGCAGTGCTCGCTACGACCACGAGGGCAGGCTCATGGGCATGGTGCTGATCGGCCGGCCGGTGGGTGAGCTGCGCCGCGCCTACGATGAATTGAACAGCGCGCATCAGCAATTGCAGAAGACCCAGCAGCACCTCATCCACTCGGAAAAAATGGCCTCGCTGGGCCGCCTGGTCGCTGGCGTCGCCCATGAGTTGAACAACCCCATCAGTTTCGTCTACGGCAATGCCCATGCGCTGAAACGCTATGGCGAGGGCATCACCCGCTATATCACCGCCATCGATGCGGGCACCGCGCCAGACGCACTGCGTGAGCTCCGTGCGGAGCTGAAGATCGATCGCATTCTGCGTGACCTCACCCCACTCATCGCGGGCACCATGGAAGGCGCGGAACGGGTAAGCGATATCGTCCAGGAGCTGCGTCGCTACTCGGCAAGCCGCCAGGAGGCGGCGCGCGCCTATGACGTGGTGGAGGTCATCCACAAGGCGCTCAGCTGGGTGTTCAAGGTGGAGCGCCGCACACCGCAGCTGGACCTGGACCTGCCGGACACCTTGATGGTCGAGGGCCACCCGGGGCACGTGCATCAGATCCTCGTGAACCTGGTGCAGAACGCCATGGACGTGATGGAAGACCTGGGCGAGCAGCGCCTGTCCATCGCCTGCCATGTGGAGGCGGATGTCGTCACCATCAGCGTGCGCGACTACGGACCCGGCATCCCCGCCGAGGCGCTCAACCAGGTATTTGATCCCTTCTACAGCAGCAAGCCCGTGGGCAAGGGTACGGGGCTCGGGCTGTATGTCAGCTACGGCATGGCCACGGACCTCGGCGGCGAGCTGACGGCCATCAACCATCCGGACGGCGGCGCCTTGTTCACCCTCAGGTTGCCCCGTGAGGGAGGTCTGCATGAGCGCGCATGAACACCGTCTCAACCTGCTGTGGCTGCAATCGGGCGGCTGTGGCGGTTGTTCCATGTCACTGCTCGGCGCCGAAGCGCCGTCGCTCCTGACCGCCCTGGATGGCGCCGGCATCGAAGTGCTGTGGCACCCGGCGCTCAGTGCGGAGAACGGTACCGATGTGCTCGATCGGTTCGAGCGCATCCTGCGGGGCGAGCTCGTCCTCGACATCCTCTGCCTGGAGGGCGCCGTGATGCGCGGCCCCGGCGGCAGCGGCCTGTTTCATGTACTCGCCGGCACCGGCCGGCCCATGGCGGCATGGCTGGAGGCGCTCGCTCCGCGCGCGCGTCACGTGCTGGCGGTGGGCAGTTGTGCCGCCTTCGGCGGCATCAGCTCCGGCGGCGGCAATCCCACCGAGGCCTGCGGCCTGCAATACGAAGGCGACGAGCCCGGCGGGCTGCTCGGCGAGGCGTTCCACAGCCGTAGCGGGCTGCCGGTGGTGAACGTCGCCGGCTGTCCGGTGCATCCCAACTGGGTCCTCGAAACCCTCGCCCAGCTCAGCCTGGACGGACTCGATGCCACGGCACTCGATCCGCTCAACCGGCCGCGCAGCTACACCGATCACCTGGTCCATCATGGTTGCCCGCGCAACGAGTTTTACGAGTACAAGGCAAGCGCCGAACACATGTCGGAACTGGGCTGCATGATGGAGCACCTGGGCTGCATGGGCACCCAGGCCCACGCCGACTGCAACACGCGGTTGTGGAACGGCGAGGGCTCCTGCCTGCGGGGCGGTTTTGCATGCATCAACTGCACCCGGCCCGGCTTCGAGGAGCCGGGCCACGTGTTCGGCCTGACGCGCAAGATCGCCGGCATCCCCGTGGGCCTGCCCACCGATATGCCCAAGGCCTGGTACGTCGCCCTGGGTTCGCTGGCCAAGGCGGCCACGCCGCCGCGTCTGAAGCAAAACGCCGTGGCCGATCACATCGTGGTGCCACCCAAGACCGGGGACAAGACATGAGCCGTCGCGTGGTCGGACCATTCAATCGTGTGGAGGGTGACCTGGAGATCACCCTCGACGTGGAACACGGCAAGGTGCGCGAGGCGCAGGTGTCCGCGCCGCTCTACCGCGGCTTCGAACAGATGCTGGTGGGGCGCGACCCGAGTGACGCACTGGTATATACGCCGCGCATCTGCGGTATCTGTTCGGTGGCGCAATCGGTCGCCAGCGCGCGCGCGCTCGGCATGCTGATGGGCATCGCCGCGCCGGACAACGGCCGCCTCGCCACCAACCTGGTGCTGGCCAATGAGAATGTCGCCGACCACCTGACCCATTTCTATCTGTTCTTCATGCCCGACTTCACGGACGCCAGTTATGCGCATGCACCGTGGCATGCCGCGGCCGCCGCCCGCTTTGCGGCAGTGAAGGGCGCGGCGACGCGCGCGGTGTTGCCGGCACGGGCCGAGTTCCTTCGGCTCATGGGGCTGCTCGCCGGCAAGTGGCCGCACTCGCTGGCCATCCAGCCGGGCGGCACCACACGCGCCGTGGCGGCCCAGGAACGCGTGCGTATCCTGGCGCTGTTGCACGGTTTCCGTGGTTTTCTCGAAACCACGCTGTTCGGCGCGGAGCTGGAGGCGATCAATGAACTGGACAGCGACGCCGCGCTCATGGCGTGGTTCGCCGCAGGCGATCCGATGCGCAGTGACTTCACGCACTTCCTGCACATCGCCGAGGCGCTGCAACTGGCGCGCCTCGGCCAGGGCCGCGGGCGCTTCATAAGCTACGGCGCCTATGACGAACACGACGGCCCGCTGTTCCAGGGTGGCGTTTGGCAGGACGGCGTTCACAGCGCCGTTCCTGTCGAAGCCATCGCCGAAGACCTGAGCCACAGCTGGCTCGAATACCGCAGCACGCCGCGCCACCCGTGCGACGGCGTGACCGTCCCCGCGCTGCCCGACATCCACGGCTACAGCTGGTGCAAGGCGCCGCGGCTGGGCGGTCAGGTGGTCGAGGTGGGCGCACTCGCCAGGCAGATGGTGGACGGCCACCCGCTGGTGCGCGACCTGGTGGCGCGCGGCGGCGCCAACGTGCGCAGCCGGGTCATCGCGCGTGCGTTGGAAATCGCCCGCGTGGTGATCGCCATGGAGCGCTGGGCGAAGGAACTCCGGCCGGGCGAGCCGTTCTGTCACCACGGTGAATTGCCCGACACTGCGCAAGGCGCCGGGCTGGTCGAGGCCGCACGCGGCAGCCTCGGCCACTGGCTCAGTGTGCGCAACGGGCGCATCCACAACTACCAGATCATCGCCCCCACCACCTGGAATTTCTCGCCGCGTGATGCCGATGGCGTGCCCGGTGCGTTGGAGCAGGCGCTGGTGGGTACGCCCGTGCATGAGGGCGAGAGCAATCCGATCACCGTGCAGCACGTGGTGCGTTCCTTCGACCCGTGCATGGCCTGTACGGTCCATTGATGAGCGCAGTCGACGGCATCCGCGGCGAAGCGCTACGTGTGCGCGGCACGGTGCAGGGCGTGGGCTTTCGCCCCACGGTGTGGCGCCTGGCCCACGAGTGCGGCCTGCGCGGCAGCGTGCGCAACGACGCGCAGGGGGTGCTCATCGAGGCCTGGGGTACGCACGCCGCACTCGAAGGGTTTGCCGCGCGGCTGCGGACGGAGGCCCCGCCGCTTGCGCGGATCGAGACCGTTGAGCGTGTGCCGCTGGAAGGCGCCATACCCGATGAAGGCTTTCGCATCGTCGCCAGCGGCGAGGGCATGGTGAGCACCGCCGTCGCCGCCGACGCCGCCACCTGCCCCGAGTGCCTGGCCGAGGTGCTCGACCCGGCCAACCGCCGTCACCACTACGCCTTCACCAACTGCACCCACTGCGGCCCGCGGCTGTCCATCGTCCGCGCCATTCCCTACGACCGCGCCAACACCAGCATGGCGGCCTTCGCACTGTGTCCCGGGTGTGCGCGCGAATACGCCGATCCCGCCGATCGGCGGTTCCACGCGCAACCCAATGCCTGCCCCGTGTGCGGGCCGCGCCTGTGGCTGGAAGACAGGAACGGGACACTGGACGTAGCCGACGCCCTGGATACCACCGCGACCCTGCTGCGCGAGGGGCACATCGTGGCCATCAAGGGCATCGGCGGATTTCACCTCGCCTGTGATGCCGGCAACGAGGCGGCGGTTGCTGAACTGCGCCGGCGCAAGCTGCGCTATCACAAGGCCTTCGCCCTCATGGCGCGCGACCTGGCCATGGTGCGCCGCCACGCGTCGTTCGACGAGGCGGAACAGGAACTGCTGTGCGCGCGCACTGCACCCATCGTGATCCTCGACGCCGCCGGCGAGCCGCTGGCACCCTCGCTCGCGCCCGGCCAGGGCACCCTCGGCTTCATGCTCGCGTACACGCCGTTGCACCACCTGCTCATGGCCGCGCTCGAACGCCCCATGGTGCTCACCTCGGGCAATCGCAGCGACGAGCCCCAGGCCATCGACAACCAGGAGGCACGCGATCGCCTGGCGGACATCGCCGATTACTGGCTCATGCACGACCGCGCCATCGTCAATCGCCTGGACGACTCCGTGGCGCGGGTGATGGACGGCGCGCCGCGGTTGTTGCGCCGCGCACGCGGCTACGCCCCGGCGCCGCTTTCATTGCACCCGGCGTTCGCGGCGGCGCCGCCGATACTGGCCATGGGCGCCGATCTCAAGAACAGCTTCTGCCTGCTGCAACAGGGCCGCGCCGTGATCTCCCAGCACATGGGCGATCTGGAAAATCCCGCCGCCCGGCGCGATTACCGACACAATCTCGCCCTGTACCGTGGTCTATTCGAGCACCGCCCGGCGGCCATCGCCGTGGACCTGCATCCCAACTACGCCGCGACACAGCTCGGCCGTGCATGGGCGGACGAAGACGGCCTGCCGCTGCTGGAGGTGCAGCACCACCACGCCCACATTGCCGCGTGCATGGCGGAACATGGGCTGCCGCTCGATGCACGGGTCGTCGGCGTGGCCCTCGACGGCCTAGGCTTCGGCGCGGATGGCGCGATCTGGGGCGGCGAGTTCCTGCTTGCAGGCTATGGCGATTTCACGCGCGTCGCGTGCTTCCAACCCGTGGCCATGCCCGGCGGCAACCGCGCCAGCGTGGAACCGTGGCGCAACGCGGTCGCTCATTTGCACCACGCCTTCGGCTGGGAAAAGGTGGTTGCGCGCCATCCCGGCATGCCGCTGCTGCGCGTGGCCGAAGCGGCGCGCAGCATGCCGCTGGTGCAGATGATCGACAAGGGCATCAACTCACCGCACGCCTCCAGCGCGGGGCGGCTGTTCGACGCCGTGGCCGCGGTGCTCGGTGTATGCATGGAGCACGTGAGCCACGAAGGCCAAGCCGCCATCGAGCTGGAGACATTGGCGCAGCCGGCGTTTGCAGCCCAGCACGATGCCGCGTATCCGGTGCACGAAGAACACCACGGTGGACTCGTCAATCTGACGTGGAGTGCGCTGTGGCAATCATTGCTCACGGATCTTGCCGCCGGGGTTGAACACGCAGTGATCGCCGCGCGCTTTCATCACGGCTTGGCCGCCGCGGTGGCCGCGCTCGCGGTCCGGCTCACGCAACAACACCGCCTGGACACGGTGGCGCTGGGCGGCGGCGTGTTCCAGAACCGGCTGCTGTTCGAGACCGTGGCGGCGCACTGCCGCAGCGCGGGCTTGCGCGTGATCGCCCCGCGCGAGGCGCCCATCAACGACGGCGGCGTAGCGCTCGGTCAGGCAGTGGCCGCCGCCGCGAAGCTGCTGCGCCTGTGAACCACGCGCTGGCTTCGCGCACCAACCGTCTAAGCGAATGCTGAGTTGACTCCTGATAGGGGTCGGAACGGGCTACCGCCCGCCCCGCCCTCCGAACCGTGCGTGCGGTTCTCCCGCACACGGCTCTCCAGTCGGTGGTTTCATCATCGTG
>JAWLGK010000018.1:0-5418 GCA_041685115.1 Gammaproteobacteria bacterium
TAGCGACTCCCTGTTCGGCGGCCTTGCGATACCACGTCACCGCCTGCGACGCGTCCTTGGGAACCCCTTCGCCGTTGGCATACATGAACCCAAGGTTGAGCTGCGCTTTAGCGTCTCCCTGTTCGGCGGCCTTGCGATACCACGTCACCGCCTGCGACGCGTCCTTGGGAACCCCTTCGCCGTTGGCATACATGACCCCAAGGCTGAACTGCGCATCGGCATCTCCCTGCTCGGCTAATTCCGTAAAAATCTTCAATGCGACCGGATAATTTTTACGCTCGTAAGCTGACGCAGCCGACTGGAACAAACTTGCTGAGCTGTTGGCCGTTTTCGCCTGCGGCGTAGGCGATGGGCTGCCAGCTGAGGCCCAGCCAGAACCAGCCAAACAACCTATAAAGATCATCAGTATTGTTATCGGTTTCATTTCTTGCTATCCAATTTGTCTTTGTAGTTAGTGTTTCATGGCGCGCACTCGTGCTGCCACACCGTGCAGATCAGGGTTTTGACCGCTTTGCCATCAATCACGCAATCTTCTTGACTGCTAACGGCTCGGCTCAGCCGCCCGCAGAAGCGGCGCACCACGTCATAAAAAAGCGCACCAAAACCGCGCCGCTTCTGTGGGTCGGCCTGGAGCCGATGGTTAGGTGCGTTTACTCTTCCCATTTCTTTGCCTTATTCAGCTCGCTGATCACCGAGGGATCATCGAAATACTTTTTCCGAAGATTACGGTTGGCTTCTGGCAGATCTGTACAGAACTCCTCAATCTTGTTGACGATGAACTCCCTTCTTTCGGTATCTGCTGCTGATTTGCCCTCCGGCCACGGCTCTTGCCGAAAATGCGCGCAAAGCTCAGTGCGTCGCAAGAACTCCGCCACGTCATGTGGCACTTGCTCTGCCGCAAGTGTTGGCGCCAGCAGTATTGGCACAAGGGTCAACAGCGCTCGGGTCATCATCTGCACCTAACGTTCAGCGTAACCGGCGCCCGACGGAGCGCAGCGGAGTTGGGCGTCCGTGTTCACGCTGTTGTTAGCTTTCACAAGCTTTCACTCCACCACCAAGGACGATGGCCACAAGAAATATGGGCCGAACCGCTTGCTCATTCTGAACTCTCCGCCCACGGCCTTGCCCGACTCAGTGAGGTAGTACTTTCCCTCTTTCAGTTCGAGGTGACCAACGGCAATCAGCCTATCGAGGAGATCTTGCGTTCCAAGCCCCAGCTTCTTGGCCAGTTTTGAGGACGTAAGTTTGTCCGAATCCGACCCTTCCTCCCCTTCCGATCCCGCAGAAGGATTTTCTTCCTTGGTGACTTTTTCCAAGGACATTCGGACTTCGTCGCTGATACGGATAATACGTTGAGCCTCTTCGTAGGCTTCTCGGTACAGCTCCACATCTTCAGAACGACTAAGCGCAACCCCCATCTCGTTGTTATTGACCTGGCTAAATTCGTAAAGATTGAGGCTGGTGATGATGCAGCTTTCTTCGTTCAGATAACACTTAGCATGGAGGTTCTTGCAAAAGCTTGTGCGAACATAGGTTAGCTCACGAAGCCAATTAATTTCTTCCGGCTGCAGCTCGTTCTTGCCGTAAACGATCCGAACATCGATTTTCAGCCGATTCTTGTCTTGCAGCAGTTCCTTGATCCGGTCGTTCAGTTTCAAAAATGGACTGATAAGAATGAGGCGATCCGATGCATTCTTTATCAATTCTTCAAGGAAATAGTTCGTGGCGCTGGTATTCAGAAATTTGGCCAAGGGTGAAGCCTCCGATTCTTGGTGGAACGTAGGGTAAAGGTACGAATCCTTCTCTTACAAGCTAACGCCGCGGCTCAGGCGCCCAGGAAAGCGGCCGCACCGCTTTCCTGGGTCGCTTGGAGCCGCTTGTTAGCACGTTTCATTGAGCCGCCCATTCAGCACCTAAAACAGATGAAGTTCATGCTCTTCGGTTCCTTTCGGCACCGGCTTCAATTCGCCCGAGAGCGGATCGCACATGTACTCCCATTCGATTCCCTCTCGTTCGAAGTTCTCCACCTGCACCGTTTCCTGGTACCCGGCGAGAACCAGTTCCTCTTGCGCTATCCAACGTTCGACTCCGTACCTCTTCATATACGCATCTGTCAGCGGGTGGACTGGAATCCCGTTTTTCAGCCACTTTTGTGCGTCATCGATACGCGCCGTCGGGCTGAGCTTCTTTTTCGACCGTGGTCGGGACATTTCTTCCTCGTGCTAACAGTTGATTAGACGGAATCCGTCTTTTCCCTTCTTATACAGAATCCGTGTTGCACCGTACCGGATGGCCGCAAGCTGGCATTCGGCCACTTGCCGGACTTATTATTCGCCACGGTTTTGTCAGGGAACGATAACCGAGGTTTAAGCATGGCGGAAGGGACTCGTGCAGGCAGCGAGCGGCGGTTCTGGGATCGCTACATAAAAGTGCTGCACAAACAAGGGATTAAGCCACCGTTCGACCGGTGGCATGTGGTGCGCTCCGAGCAGTTCATCAAGGCTCTGGCCGGCCGGCGGCTGGTGGATACCCGGCCTCACCATCTAACCGAATTCTTCACACAACGGGGCGGGACAGCCGCCTAACGCCATGGCAGTTCCGCCAAGCAGTCAGTGCTATACGGATTCTGTATAGCATCGTAAACACAGACTGGTCCGAGCATTTCGATTGGTCTTTTTGGGAGGATTCGGCGCGTGCACTGGAGCACCAGCATGCCACCGTGGCTCGCCAGGCGCCGCCGGTCACGCCGCAGGAGAACGCGAGCGGAAGCTGGATGCAGTTCGGCTGTTGCGGGCGATGGTGATCGCGGCCTCGACGGGGTACGGCGGACGGCAGGCGGATGTCATGCGCCAGTACTTCGAGATGGGCGGCGAGCGGGTGGTGCGCGGCGGCTTCTACGGTTGGTTCGGCCCCGCACTCGAAGCGGTGATGGAGAGGGTACGAGACCGGGCGCTCGGCTATGTGGCGCAACAGCCGTGTGACCTGCCGGGCTGGTTGGGCTGCGTTCGGGATTGGATCATCGTCGACTCGAGTACGGTCAAGCTGGATGCGCGACTCAAGGGCGAATATCCGGGGGCGGGTGACTATGCGGCGGTGAAGGTTCACAAGCACTTCTCCGTTGGCATCGGTACGACGCTGCGTTACCACCTCAGCCCCGCACGGGAACACGACTCTCCACATCTGGTGGTCGACGAATCGTGGTCCGGTCTTGGGCTCCTGGCCGATTTGGGATATGCCAGTCTGCGGCTGCTCAGGGACTGCCAACAGCACGGTGTGAAGTACGTGATCCGACTCAAGGAGAGTTGGAACCCAAGGTCGACAGCATCAGCCGTGGCAAAATAACCGGCACCTCTGCCAGGGGCAGCGATCTCGATCTGCTGGTCGAACAGGAGGTTTTGAAGCTTGATGGCAATGCGCTGGATGCACGAGTGCGCGTCGGCCGCGGCAGCGCTGAAGTGACATGCCGCTTAGTGGCGGTGTCGACTCCCAAGGGATACTGCTTCTTTTTGACTAACCTGCCGGGGAACATTCGGCCGCTTCAAGTAGCCGATCTGTACCGGGTTCGTTGGGAGATCGAGAGCGACAACAAGCTTGATAAGTCGTGCCTGAACCTGGACAAGATTGGCGCTCGGACCGGACCGTCCGACCGTGCACTCATTCATGCGTCCCTCGTCGGCTCGATTCTGATCGGACTGCTGGCACACCACCACGGCGGCGCGAGGCGCGGCCGAAGAGAGCGGGTGCCGAACGAACCACTCCGCCCATCCACCCACAGTCACTGGCCCGCGCGGTCGGCTCCGCAGCGCACAGCATTGCGGCTGCGATGGAGCTCAAGGGCGCCAAGGCAACAAAGCGCTGGCAGGAATTGGCCGATTATTTGGAGCACCTCGGTAAAGACCCCAACTGGCGGTGTCGTCCGTCCGTTCTCGATCAACTGCGCGGATGGAAAATCTCGCCGGGGCGAAAACAAAAAACTGCTGCTGTTAACTGATCACGTATGGGCCTTGGCTGCTGGCGATGTCCAACTCGTCAAAGCGGGATTACAACGCGTCGCTCACAATATCGGCTAACGCAGCGATATGGGCTTCGCGATCATTGAGGGCGGGGATGTAGCGGTAGGCCTTGCCGCCTGCGTTCAGGAACAGTTTGCGGTTGGTCTCGGCCATTTCTTCGAGGGTTTCCAGGCAGTCGGCGGAGAAGCCCGGGCAGATCACGTCCACGCTGGCGATGCCTTCGCCCGGGAGCGCGGCGAGGGTTTCGTCGGCATAGGGCTTGAGCCATTCCTCGCGGCCGAAGCGTGACTGGAACGCCGCCTGCCAGCGGTCCGGTGCGAGCTGGAGTTGGGCGGCCACCTGCCGGGCCGTGTGCATGCATTGCTCGTAGTACACGTCGCCTTCGCTGCGGAAGCGCTCGGGGGTGCCGTGGAAGGAGAACAGCAGCCGTTCGCCCGGCGGCTGGGTCGCCCAGGCCTCGCGGATGGAGGTGACCAGTGCGGCGATGTAGCCGGGGTGGTCGTGGTAGTCGCCGATGAAATGCAGCTCGGGCACGAAGCGGCGCTGACGCATGGCGTCGGCCAAGGCGTCGAACGTGGAGCCGGTGGTGCTGCATGAGTTTTGTGGGTAGAGCGGCAGCACGATCAGGCGCTGAACGCCGGCGGCGTCCAATTCGCGCAGGGCGTTCGCGATGGAGGGGTTGCCGTAGCGCATGCCGAAGGCCACTGGCACGTCCGCGCCGGTGCGCGCACGCAGGGCGATGCTGAGTGCATCGCACTGGCGACGGGTGATGGCGAGAAGCGGCGCGCCCTCGTCGGTCCAGATGGCTTGGTACAGGCGCGCGGAGCGCGCCGGGCGCGTGCGCAGGATGATGCCGTGCAGGATCGGCCACCACAACAGCCGCGGCAGGTCCACGATGCGCCGGTCCCGGAGGAATTCCGCCAAATAGCGGCGCAACGCCGGCGGCGTGGGCGCATCGGGGGAACCGAGGTTGGTGATGAGGATGCCGGTGCGTGGATGGACGGACATGGGCTGTTTCGGGTGTTCGATGAGCGCCCAAGCATACCCGATAGGCCGCGTCCTGCGGCAGCTTTGGCTCGCATGGTCCTGCGGGAGGGTTCACAGTGGCGTAGGTCATTGGCGCCTCCAGCGCCTACGTGACGAATGCGACGCGGAGATGTCACGTAGCTTCGCAACGTGACCTACGACTGAATTGATCCCCTCTTCCTGTCCTTCTCCCGGAGGGAGAAGGGACGAATCTCCTTGCGGCCGCTGGTAACGCGTTTTGGACGCAGCGCACGGAGCAAATTGCCGAAGGACGGGACGAGGGGATCGAGTGGTGTAGGTCACGTTGGCGCGTCCAGCGCCTGCGTGACGAACGCGACGCGGAGATGTCACGTAGCTTCGCAACGTGACCTACGACTGA
>JAWLGK010000018.1:5518-76127 GCA_041685115.1 Gammaproteobacteria bacterium
GGGGATCGAGTGGTGTAGGTCACGTTGGCGCGTCCAGCGCCTGCGTGACGAACGCGACGCGGAGATGTCACGTAGCTTCGCAACGTGACCTACGACTGAGTTGATCCCCTCTTCCTGCCCTTCCCCCGGAGGGAGAAGGGACGAATCTCCTTGCGGCCGCTGGTAACGCGTTTTGGACGAAGCGCACGGAGCAAATTGCCGAAGGACGGGACGAGGGGATCGAGCGGTGTAGGTCATTGGCGCCTCCAGCGCCTGCGTGACGAACGTGGCCCGAAGATGTCACGTAGCTTCGCAACGTGACCTACGACTGAGTTGATCCCCTCTTCCTGCCCTTCTCCCGGAGTGAGAAGGGACGAATCTTCTTGCGGCCGCTGGTAACGCGTTTTGGACGCAGCGCACGGAGCAAATTGCCGAAGGACGGGACGAGGGGATCGAGTGGTGTAGGTCACGTTGGCGCGTCCAGCGCCTACGTGACGAATGCGACGCGAAGATGTCACGTAGCTTCGCAACGTGACCTACGACTGAATTGCTCCCTTCACCCCAACCCTCGGCAACCGCTCCCTGCGTTGCTCTACCTCGCGCATCCATGCGCTCGTCTCCCGGAGGGAGAGAGTGTGTGGGGCACGAGTGACTGAGTGACAGCTCCAGGGAAGAGGGAACGTTCCTGTCGCGTTGAATCAGGTCCCTAGCAGGCGCGTGCCGTTGACCTCGAAACAGGCGAAGGGCTCGCGGCCCCAGTGGGTGACCTTGCGCACGGTCAGGGCGACCGGCTCCTCGCTGACGACCTTCTGTATGGTGGACAGCACCAGGTCCAGGCGCACCCGATCCGGTGCGCAATGCCGGCCCAGTTCCGCCAGTGCCTGCGCCTGGTTGGGGCGCACGCGCGGCAGGGTGTAGGCGAGGCATTGCGACTGGGCGATGTGCACGCTGGAAAAAACCCGGGAGAGCCGCCGGCGCAATTCGCGGCAGGTGAAATCGACGCAGAACCGCCCCACTTCGTCGACCAGTGCGATGAGCGCCGGGTCGACGCGCCCGCCACCCTCGCGAAAAAAGTCCACGGCCGGGAAATAACCGAGCCGGCGCGCCGCGACTTCCTCGGTGATCTGGGCAGCGAGGCTGTCGCCGAGCACCCAGGGCAGATAGCCCATGTTCAATTCGATGATGTCCTCCGGCACCGTGACGGTGAGCCCGAGGGCGACACGGGTGATCTGCACCGGGTGGCCCATCACGCCGTCCCGCGCAGCACCGCCATGCGGGCCAGGATGGGCTTGACCACGGGTTCAATGCGCCCGCGCATCACGGAACCCACGGCGTCGGAACGCGCGAAGATGTCGGTGACCGCCGCCTCGCTCACTTCCGCCAGGAACAGCATGGCCTCCACCTCGCGGCGCAGCGCGGGCAGCGCGGCAAGGAGCGGCGCAACCGCGTCCTGGCCATCGGCGAGCCGCGCCGCCACCGCGGCGTCCATGTCGGCCACACTGCGCAGCCGCGCACAGCCCAGGTGCAGGTCGCAAAAGTAGTGGCCGATGGTATCGAGCAGGGCCGTGACGACATCTTGATCGGCGGGCCGGCGCAGCGCATCGGCGGCCACCTCCAGGAAGGTCTGGCCCTGGCTGCCGAGCAGTTTGGCGAGCAGCGCCGCGGCGGGGCCCGGCAGGGTCGCCAAGGTGGCCAGCCACGGCTCGGCACCGCTGCGCACCGGCTGCGGCTCGGGCAGTTCGTCGGGTACGGCATGGAGGAAGCCGACGCGATAGGTCTTCTTGTTGCGCCCCGCGTCCCACAGGCGCTGGCGCCGCTCCTGGGTGATCAAGCCAGGCCGCAACACCAGCCGCACCGAGTCCAGGATGTCGCGGTGCTCGGTCTCGAAGGGCAGGTATTCGATGAGATAGTCGGCGAGCACCGGGCCCATGACACCCTGCGCCACGCGCGGATGCTCCAGCATGCGCCGCGCGTGCTCGGCCGAGGGCGCCGCCCACCAGGCGCGCCGCGCCAGATCGTCCGTCAGACCCGGTGAACACACCACGGCCATCACCGCCTCCGGCTCGCCCAGGCGCAGCAGGCGATCGAGCTGCTCGTGATCGATCTGGCCCATGCGCGTCCAGCGCCGCAGGAACACCGGATAGCCGCCGGGCGAATCGAGCACGGCGCCCGACAACAGCTCGCGCACATAGGCCAGGTATTTGTCGCCGTTGCAGGTGGGATTGAGCTGGACCTTCAGCTCATGGTCGGCCTGCAAGCCGTACACGGCCATGGCGTTCTCGTCGATGCGTACCGCCTCGGCGTTGGTGACCAGCACGTTGAGGCGCAGACTGTCTTCGCTACTCAGGTTCATCGTTTTCGTTCAGTTGAGCTGGATGCGCTGGCCCCAGGGCACCTTGGCGCGCCCCTTCACCAGCCAGACCACCGGGTAATCCGGCGCGCGCTCCGGAAAGCGCCCCTCCGCATCCGTGAAATAAACCAGCAGATCGGGCCGCGCCCCTTCGCGGGCGATCCAGTCGAAGACCGGGCGGAAATCGGTGCCGCCACCGCCCGGGAATTCGCGCGGCAGCTTGAACTCCTCCCAGGGCTCGAAGCGCCATGGGCCACCCTCGGCCAGATCGGCGTCGCAGGCGAACAGGGTCACACGCGCACGCACCTGCGCCTTGAGGGCGTCCACCTCCGAGAGGAACTGGCGCATCTCGGCATCGGATACGGATCCGCTGGTATCGAGGGCCACCACCACGTCCACTTCGTGGCTGCGCAGGCTCGGCAGGATGGCCGCGCCCTCGCGGCGTGAAGGTCGCGTGTAATTGTAGTCATCGCGGGCGGTCGCGCTCATGAAGCGCGCCAGCAACGCGCGCCACGGCAGTTGTGGCTGCAACAGGTGATCCACCAGCCGTGCCAGCGGACCGCTCAGTTTGCCCGCCTGCATGGCCTGCTGGGCGGCGCCGGCGAGGCGCTGGCGCCACTGCACCGCCAGTTGCTCGCGCTCCTCATGGGAGAGCGGCGCGGGGCGATCTTCGCCACGTGCTTCGTCCTCAATCTCCTGGCTTTGCGGCCGGCTGCCCTGCCCCTGCCCTTCCTGCGGCCTGCCGCCGCCACCCGGTGTCTGGTTGTCGCCGTGGCCGCCACCCTCGCCGCGTGTGCCGCCCTCGTTTTCACCCGGGTCGTAGAGGTGATCGTCCTGGGGTTTGAGGTCCTCGTGCTCGTCCAGGCAGGGATAGATCTCCTCCGCCGTCATGCCCTCGAATTCCTTCAGAAACAGCGCATCAGGGGTGGGCCGCAGGCCGTCGGCGACGAGGATGGGATTGACGGCCAGATCGCAGGCGATGTCCCAGCGCGCCTTCTGGCGGTGCTGGCGCCGCGCGAAATGCGACAGCGCGCAGTGCAGCGCCTCGTGGGCCAGCACGAACTGGGTCTGGTCCACGGAAAGCTCGTTGATGTAGTCCGCGTTGTAATAGAACGCCCGCGCGTCCGTGGCCGTGGTGCGACACCAAGGACCCGCCGCTTTCATGGGCAAACGCAGCACCAGCGCGCCCAGGAACGGCTTGTCCAGGATCAGGCGCGTGCGCGCGGCGGCGAGTTTGGTTTCGAGGTCGTTCTTCATGATCCGCCCTAAAACGCGGAGGTCGCGGAGGCGCGGAGGACGCGGAGGATCCCCAGGGTTTTTCGCATGTGCCTTTCTCCGAATGAACCGTGTTTTTCTCTGCGATCTCCGCGCCTCCGCGGCCTCCGCGTTATAACGTGATTGCTACGCGTACAGCATCACGTCGGCCACCGCTTTCGCCCAGGGGGAGAATTCGGGGACGTTGAAGATGGGCTGGCCGATGGCGCGGTGCATGTCGGAGACCAGCATGACGCCCATTTCGCGTTCGGGGAAACGGCCGGCGAAGTCGAGGATGGCACCGTATACGGCCTTGGCGTCGGCGCTGCCACGCGCGCGGATGGCGCGGCCCACCAGGGCGGCGGCGACGGCGTATTGCAGGTCCACCTCGCGCGGGATGGGCACGGGCTCGCCCTGGAGGATGGCGTCGATGTCCGGCAGCTTGTCCAGGTGGCGCACGAAGGCGTCCAGTTCGATGCCTGCGGCGGGGCCCACGCAGGCCTGCAACGAGGACAGCAGCAGGTCCGGGCTGTCGCCGAACTTCTGTAGGGCGCGATGGGCGAATTCCCAGGAGCGCGGCGTGGGGAAGGCCATGGGGTTGTGGGCCGGGTCGAAGTCAAACAGCAGCTCGGGGCGGAAGCGCAGGAAGGCGATGACGCGCTCGTCCACACCGGCCTCGTAGGCCCAAGCCACCCAGTCGTCCAAATGGGTCTCCACTTCGAAGTGGGCGAAACGGTTGGCCAGCGGCGCGGGCATGGCGTAGGTCACGCCGCGATCACCCTGGCGGTTGCCGGCGGCGAAAATGGCCCAGCCCTCCGGCACCCGGTATTCGCCCAGGCGGCGGTCGAGGATGAGCTGATAGGCGGCGGCCGAGACGCTGGGCGGCGCCGAGGTGATCTCGTCGAGGAACAGGATGCCTTCGGGGCCGTGGCGCTGGACATCCGGCAGCATGGCGGGCACCGCCCATTCCACGCGCTCCTCCTGGCGGAATGGAATGCCGCGAAGGTCGGACGGCTCCATTTGGGACAGCCGGATGTCGATAACCGGCACACCGTGACGCTGGCCCACCTGGCCAACCAGTTGGGACTTACCCACGCCCGGCGGCCCCCACAGCATCACCGGCGTGTGATGCCCCTCGCGGGTACTCGTGAATTCCCGTTCCAGAACCTGGCTGATGTGTGCCGGCCGCATTGCCTCTCCCCGATTCTTTTCACTGTGGCCGGAAAGGACTCCGGTCTCATGAAGCATAACTCGCGAAATACTTTATCAGTATCGTCGGATTTGCTGAAGCGGCCATTCGGGGGAGGGATATATGGCTGGAAGGGATAAACGCGGAGGACGCGGAGGCGCGGAGGACGCGGAGAATTTCCTTTGCTAGCCGGGGCTACCGCCTGTGCCAGCGGGCTCAGCCCGCGATTTCGCTGCGACGGATGAAAACCATCGCGGCCTGAGGCCGCTCCTGCGGGGGAAGGGATTGCCTTAGGCGTGGCGTACAGCTCACCCGAACAACGCCCCTCGAGATCCTCCGCGTCCTCCGCGCCTCCGCGTTCTCCGCGATTCGGTACCCGGAATTACACCAACGGCCGCGGCAGCTGTCCGGTTTCGCGCCAGCGGCGGTAGTCGGCCAGGATGCGGGCGTGGTCGAAGGCGAGCGGTGCGGGCAAGGCGTCCAGGGGGTAGATGGCCAGGGCCTGGGCGTCATCACGGGCCTCGGGTTCGCCCTCGGCCTCGGCCACGTACACCACGCTCACGGTCTGGCCGCGAGGGTCACGGCCCGGTTCGGAATAGACGCCTAGCAAGGCGGTGAGGCGAACCTGCAATCCCGTCTCTTCCAGGGCCTCGCGTACCGCCGCCTGCTCTACGGTCTCGCCGGCGTCCATGAAGCCACCCGGGATGGCGTAACCCGGCGGCGGGTATTTGCGCTCGATGAGCACGATGGGCCGGCCGGGGCGATCCACCAGCTCGATGATGGCATCTGCGGCGATGGGCGGGGTGACGGGACGGGGCATGATGTGAGATGCGGGCATGAGGCGTGGCGACGCGCCACGCCTCACGCGCATCGTTCAGCCTTTCTGCTGCTGTTCTTCGGCGATCTGGCGGTGCACCTCCGCCATGTCGATCTCGCCGGCCTTCTGGATCAGGTCTTCCAACTGGTTGCCCGGCAGCGCGCCCGGCTGGGAGTAGAGGATCACCTGTTCACGGAACAGCATCAGCGTGGGGATGGAGCGGATCTGGAAATGGCCCGCCAGCTCCTGCTGGTCCTCGGTGTTCACCTTGGCGAACACGACGTTCGGATGCTTTTCCGACACGTCCTCGTACACGGGCGCGAACGAGCGGCAGGGGCCGCACCAAGGCGCCCAGAAATCCACCACCACGAAGGGATTCTTGGTGACGACCTCTTCGAAATTGTCACGGGTGAGCTCTACAGTGGCCATTGCATTCTCCTTTGATGAACGGCCACCGCGGCGACCGTGGGTTTTCAGTAAAAACCTTAGTGTACTCACACAGACAATAGGGGCATTGGGATTCAATCTCCCGCGCGATTGAAGCGCATGATGCGCCGCCGATCACGTTTGTCAGGCCGGCGTTGCGGAGCCGGCGCGAGCAGGGCCGCCAGGCGGTGCTGCTCGGCGGCGGCCTCGCGCTTGTGGCGGCTGTCGGCGGTTTCCTCGTAGAGCTGCTGGGCCACCGTCGCGGAACCGCGGCGTTCGGAGAGTTCACGCACATGAACAACGAAAACCTGCACGCCCTTGCGGATGGTCAGCTCGTCGCCGACTTTCACTGGCCGGGCGGGCTTCGCGCGCACGCCGCCCACCTCCACGTGGCCGGCGGTCACGGCCTCGCTGGCCAGGGCACGGGTCTTGAAGAAGCGCGCCGCCCACAGCCATTTGTCCAAGCGCACCTTGTCATCCATTGTCGGCAAGCAGCTCGCGGTAATACTCGATGGTGAGCAGTGCGTGGTCATGACTTTCACAGGCCGGGCAGTGCAGCCCCATCACCACGCCGAGGGCCTCGGGATCGCTGTAGCTCTCGTCACTCACATGCACGTATTCGAGCATGCCTTCGTAGCCGCAATCGAGGCAGGTACCCCAGCCCTTGTAGATTTTCTCGACCATGTACGCCTTTGCGCCGGACACGCCGGTATGATGACACAAGCATTCCGGCCGCCGGGAGTTTTTGCAACCCATGCGGCATTAAAGAATTGCCTCAATCCGTCGTTAAACCGGCTAATTGACAACCCTTGATTCCGGAGCGGTGTCCGTGAACCTACTGAACAAACTCAGCATCAAATTCCGACTCGTCCTGCTCACCGCAGCGTTCGCCCTGCTCCTGGTGGTCATAGGCAGCTTCGGCGTCCGCTCCATGGGCGAGGCCGAGCACAACCTCGTATCGCTCTACGAACACCGGATGGTGCCGTCCAGTGAGCTGAGCCAGGTCCTCGAGAACCTGCAGACGGCGCGCGCCCAGGTGCTGCTCAGCCTGCAGCACGACCCGACCAGCGCCTTCGCCGCCATGCACGATCACCCGCTGTCCATGCACATCGATGCCGTGGAGACCGCGATCGCAAATGCCGAGAAGGCCTGGGAGCGTTATCAGCGAAGCATCCTCGCGGAAACCCCCGAGTCCAGGCAGGCCGTCGCCGAGTTCAGCCGTCTGCTGGAGAGCTACATCCGTGACGGCATTCGCCCAGCGGTGCAACAGCTCAGTGACGGGCGCTACACCGATGCGAACCGGGTGGTCCTGCAAAAGATCAACCCCATCTACAATCCGGCCAGCGAGAAGGTCCGTGAGATGTTCGTTCACCACCTCACGAAGGCGCGGGCGGCCTACGACCACGCCGTCCATGAAAACGAGACCCTGCGCACAGTCTCGCTGCTGCTCCTGCTGGGCGGCATCGGCGCCAATGTCCTGCTCGCCTACATCACCATCCGCAGCATCGCGCGCGGCGTGAATGAAATCGACCAGGCCAGCACGCAGTTCGCCGACGGCGAGCTGCACGTGCGCGTCGGCTACGACGGTAAGGACGAACTGGGGCATATCGCCAGCGGCTTCAACCGTATGGCCGACAGCTTCAGCGGGACCATCCGTCAGCTTGCCAGTGCGACGGCGCAGCTGGCGTCCGCCGCCGAGGAGACCTCGGCCGTCACCCGTGAGACCAGCGACGGTATCACGCGCCAACAGTCCGAGACCGACCAGGTCGCCACGGCCATGAACGAGATGAACGCCACGGTGCACGAGGTGGCCCGCAGCGCATCGCAGGCGGCGCAGGCGGCGCACGCGGCCGAAGAAGAGGCCATGAAGGGCAAGCGTGTGGTTGCCCAGACCCTGGAGGTGATCGACAGCCTGGCCCATGATGTGGAACAGTCCGCGGAAGTGATCCGTGCGCTGGAGCAGGAGAGCGGCAACATCGGTACCGTGCTGGACGTGATTCGCGGCATCGCCGAGCAGACCAACCTGCTTGCCCTCAACGCGGCCATCGAGGCAGCGCGTGCCGGCGAACAGGGGCGCGGCTTTGCGGTGGTGGCGGACGAGGTACGCACCCTGGCCTCACGCACCCAGCAGTCCACCCAGGAAATCCAGGCCATGATCGAGCGCCTGCAGCGCGGTACGAGCGATGCAGTACGGGCCATGGAAAAGAGCCGCAGCCAGGCCCAGGCCGGCGTGGATCAGGCCGCCTCCACCGGCACGTCTCTCGACGCCATCGTCGGCGCCGTAAAGACCATCAACGACATGAACACCCAGATCGCCAGTGCCTCGGAGGAGCAGAGCGCGGTCGCGGAGGAGATCAACAAGAACATCACCAACATCAGCGACGTGGCCCAGCACACCGCCGACGGGGCTTCGCAGACCGCCTCGGCCAGCCAGCAGTTGGCCCAACTCGCCGAGGAACTGCAAGGACTGGTGAGCCGCTTCAGGATGTAAGCCGACCACGCCGGGATGAAAACGCCGGGCATGGTCCCGGCGTTTTCATGTGCACGCAGCTCGACTTTGTCGCCCGGATGGAATGGCAGATACAAAAACGGCGGCCGAGGCCGCCGTTTTTGCAGATGTCAGCGCTGGAGCTCCAACAACAACTGGTTCAGGCGGGCCACGAAGGCCGCGGGGTCGTCCAGCTGTCCGCCCTCCGCGAGCAGGGCCTGGTCAAAGAGGATGCGCGCCCAGTCCTCGAAACGCTTGTCATCCGCTTCGTCGCCCAGGCGAACCACCAGCGGGTGGGTCGGATTGAGCTCCAGGATGGGTTTGCTACCGCCCGCGTGCTGGCCCACGGACTTGAGGATGCGTTCCAGGTTGGCGCTCATGTCGTGTTCACCGGCGACCAGACAGGCCGGCGAGTCGGTCAGGCGATGGGTCACACGGACCTCCTTTACCTGCCCGTCCAGCACCTTTTGCACGCGCTCGACCAGCGGCTTGAGGTCCTCGGCAGCCTTCTCCTGGGCCTGCTTCTCGGCCGCGTCCTCGAGGCCGCCCAGGTCCAGCGCACCCTTGGTCACCGACTGCAGTTCCTTGCCTTCGAATTCCGTGAGGCTGGACATCAGCCACTCGTCCACGCGATCGGCGAGCAGCAGGACCTCGATGCCCTTCTTGCGGAAGATCTCCAGGTGCGGGCTGTGCTTGGCGGCGGCGAAGGAGTCGGCGGTCACGAAGTAGATCTTCTCCTGGCCCTCCTTCATGGCGGCGACGTAGTCGGCCAGGGAGACGGTCTGCTCCGGGGTGTCGTTGCGGGTGCTGGCGAAACGCAGCAGGCGCGCGATCTGCTCGCGGTTGGCGAAGTCCTCGCCCGGGCCTTCCTTCATCACCCTGCCGAACTCGTTCCAGAACTCCTGGTACTTCTCCGGCTCGTTCCTGGCCAGGTCTTCGAGCAGGCCCAGCACCTTCTTCACGGAGCCGTTGCGGATGGCGTCGATGACCTTGTTGTGTTGCAGGATCTCGCGCGAGACGTTGAGCGGCAGGTCGTTGGAGTCGACCACGCCGCGCACAAAGCGCAGGTAGGCGGGCATGAGCTGTTCGGCGTCGTCCATGATGAACACGCGGCGCACATAGAGCTTCACGCCGCGACGGCGCTCACGGTCCCACAGGTCGAAGGGCGCGCGCTTGGGGACGTAGAGCAGCGAGGTGTATTCGGTCTTGCCCTCCACACGGTTGTGGCTCCAGGCCAGCGGGGCCTCGAAGTCGTGGCCCACGTGCTTGTAGAACTCGGCGTATTCCTCGTCGCTGATCTCGCCCTTGCTGCGCGCCCACAGGGCCGAAGCCTTGTTGACCGTTTCCCACTCGGCCTCCTTGCCCTCGGCCGGGTGCTCTTCGAGCATGCGGATGGGCACCTGGATGTGGTCGGAGTACTTGCGGATGATGGAGCGCAGGCGCCAGCCGTCCAGGAACTCGTCCTCGTCGGCCTTCAGGTGCAGGATCACCTCGGTGCCGCGCGCGGCGCGCTCGACGTTTTCGATGCTGTACTCGCCCGAGCCGTCCGACTCCCAGCGCACGCCGTGCTCGGCACCGAGCCCGGCCCGACGGGTGAGCACCGTGACCTTGTCGGCAATGATGAAGGCGGAATAGAAGCCCACACCGAACTGGCCGATGAGGTGGGCGTCGCGTGCCTGGTCACCGGAGAGCGCGGCCAGGAACTGCCGGGTGCCGGAACGGGCGATAGTGCCCAGGTTGTCGATCAACTCCTGACGGTTCATGCCCACGCCATTGTCGATGATGGTGATGGTGCGAGCGGCCTTGTCGAAACTCACCTGGATGGCCAGATCGTTGTCCGACTCCCATAGTGCGGCATCCGCCAGGGCTTCGAAGCGCAGCTTGTCGCAGGCATCGGAGGCGTTCGAGACCAGCTCGCGCAGGAAGATTTCCTTATTCGAATACAGCGAGTGGATCATCAGGTGCAACAACTGCTTCACCTCGGTCTCGAATCCACGGGTTTCTTTCTGGGCTTCCACGCTCATGCTCTTGCTCACTCCTCACAGAAAAATTGAAACGTCACGATCAGCACGCTGTACACGGTCTGGAAAACGGGAACTTTCCCGATATCACCCCAGGGCCCGATGGCATGTACTGCACATCCTGTATGGGGTTATTTCTTCGAGACGGAGCACATAGGGTCACCACGGGGCAGATTCAAGGGGCCGGTCGGCTCGCAAACCCCGGGACCCTATGCTTGAATTGGGCACGATAAAAACAATCCTCCGGAAAACCATGGACATCCTAACCATCCCCACGCGCCCCTTCGAAGGACAAAAGCTCGGGACCTCCGGCCTGCGCAAGAAAGTAGAGGTTTTCAAGCAGCCCCATTACCTGGAGAACTTCGTCCAGTCCGTGTTCGACACCCTGCCCGGCCACGAGGGCCAGACCCTGGTGCTCGGCGGCGACGGCCGCTTCTACAACCGCGAGGCCATCCACACCATCCTGCGCATGGCGGCGGCCAACGGCTTCGGCCGCGTGCTGGTGGGCCGCGGTGGTCTGCTCTCCACCCCGGCCGCCTCCGCCGTCATCCGCAAACACCAGGCCTTCGGCGGGCTGGTGCTCTCGGCAAGCCACAACCCGGGCGGACCGGACGGAGACTTCGGCATCAAGTACAACATCGGCAACGGTGGCCCCGCCCCGGAGCGGATCACCGAGGCCATCCACACCCGCAGCCGTGAAATCACCGAATACAAGACCCTCAAGTTCGAGGAAATCCCCCTCGATGTCTGCGGCACCTACAACCTCATGGGCACCACCGTGGAGGTCATCGATTCGGTGATCGAGTATGCGGAGTTGATGGAGTCGCTGTTCGACTTCGAGGCCATCCGCACCCTGCTCAAGAGTGGTTTCCGCATGCGCTTCGACGCCATGCACGCCATCACCGGCCCCTACGCCACCGAGATCATCGAGCGCCGCCTGTGTGCGCCGGCCGGCACGGTCATGAACGGCACGCCCAAGCCGGACTTCGGCGGCGGCCACCCGGACCCCAACCTCACCTATGCCCACGAGCTGGTGGAGATCATGTACGGCGATGACGCCCCCGACTTCGGCGCCGCATCGGACGGTGACGGCGATCGCAACATGATCCTGGGTCGGCACTTCTTCGTGACACCCTCGGACAGTCTGGCCGTCATCGCCGCCAATGCCGAACACGTACCCGGCTACCGCGGCCGCGTGACCGGGGTGGCACGCTCCATGCCCACCAGCGCCGCCGCCGACCGGGTGGCCGCGGCCCTGGGCTTCGAGTGCTTCGAGACGCCGACCGGCTGGAAGTTCTTCGGCAACCTGCTGGATGCCGGGCGCATCACCTTCTGCGGTGAGGAGAGTTTCGGTTCCGGTTCCGACCACGTGCGCGAGAAGGACGGCCTGTGGGCCGTGCTGTACTGGCTCAACATCCTCGCCGCGCGTCGCGAGTCCGTGGAGGACATCCTGCGCCACCACTGGCAGCGCTTCGGCCGCGACTACTACACCCGTCACGACTACGAGGAAGTCGACGCCACCGTGGCCAAGGCCCTCTATGGCGACCTCAAGGCGCGCCTGCCCGCGCTGCTGGGCCAGCGCTTCGGCACACGCACCGTCACACTCGCCGACGACTTCGCCTACACCGATCCCATCGACGGCAGCGTGAGCGGCGGCCAGGGACTGCGCATTCTTTTCGATGACGGCGCACGCGTGGTACTGCGGCTGTCCGGCACCGGCACCGTCGGCGCCACGCTGCGCGTGTACGTGGAACGCTATGAAGCCGATTCGGCTTGCCACGATCTGGATCCGCAGGTCGCACTCGCCGAGCTCATCGAGCTCGTCGACGCATTGAGTCAATTGAAACAGCGCACGGGCCGCATGCAGCCGTCCGTGATCACCTGAGCAGAGAACGCCAAGAATGTGAGTAGTCGGCTCGCAATGTGCTTAAGCCTCTCCTTGGCGAGAGTGCGCTTTGCGCTCTCATCGCGCGGAGCAGTAGTCCCGCAGTGTTGAACGGCACAGTGCCTGCTGTGCCGCATGCCTGGAGGCCGCACACGCCTCCGTTTTTTGACCGGGCCTTGACCGGGGTGTAAGGGAGAAATGCGACAATGAAGTACATCAAACGCTTTGCCGAACTCGGTATCCAGGACGTGCCCATGGTGGGTGGCAAGAACGCCTCGCTGGGCGAGATGTATCGGGAACTGAGCGCCAAGGGCGTCACCGTACCGAACGGCTTTGCCACCACCGCCGAGGCCTACCGTCATTACATCGCTCACAATGGTTTGCACGACCGCATTGCGCATGTGGTCGACAACCTGGATACCCGCGACGTGGTGGCCCTCGCCAAGGCCGGCGCGCAGATCCGCGAATGGGTCGCGAGCGGTGAAATGCCCAAGGATCTGGCGGATGAGATCCGCGAGGCCTACGCGGGCATGGAGAAAGAATATGGCAAGCTCACCGACGTGGCGGTGCGCTCCTCCGCCACCGCCGAGGACCTGCCCAACGCCTCCTTCGCCGGTCAGCAGGAGACCTACCTGAACATCCGCGGCGCCGACAACCTCATCGAGACCTGTCGTCACGTGTTCGCCTCGCTGTTCACCGACCGCGCCATTTCCTACCGCGTGCATCAAGGCTTCGCACACATGGACGTGGCCCTGTCCATCGGCGTGCAGAAGATGGTGCGCTCCGACATCGGCGCCTCGGGCGTCATGTTCTCCATCGATACCGAATCGGGCTTTCCCGATGTGGTTTTCATCACCGCCGCCTACGGTCTTGGTGAGAACGTGGTGCAGGGCACGGTGAACCCTGATGAGTTCTACGTGTTCAAACCCACGCTGGCCGAGGGCAAGCGCCCGATCCTCAAGCGCCACCTGGGCAGCAAGGCGGTGAAGATGATCTACACCGAGGCCCATAATGCCGGTGCCTCCACGCGCAACATCAGCGTGGACAAGGAAGATCGCAATCGTTTTTCCATCAGTGACGACGAAGTGCTGGCGCTGGCCCGCATGGCGGTGACCATCGAGAAACACTACGGCCGTCCCATGGACATCGAGTGGGCGCGTGACGGCATCACCGGCGACCTGTTCATCGTGCAGGCCCGCCCCGAGACCGTGCAGGCCCGTGCCGACAAACGCGTGCAGGAGACCTACAAGCTCAAGTCGCGCGGCGAAGTGCTCGCGGTGGGCAAGAGCGTGGGCCAAAAGATCGCCACCGGTCGTGCGCGCGTCATCAAGACCGCCGCCAAGATGAACGACCTCAAGCCCGGCGAGGTGCTCATCACCGACATTACTGATCCGGACTGGGAACCGGTGATGAAGGTCGCCTCGGCCATTGTCACCAACCGCGGCGGGCGCACCTGTCACGCGGCCATCATCGCCCGCGAGTTGGGCATCCCGGCCGTGGTCGGCTGCGGCGACGCCACCAGCACCATCCCGAATGGCGAGGAAGTCACTGTCTCCTGCGCAGAAGGCGACACGGGTTACGTCTACCAGGGCATCCAGGAATTCAGCATCGAGCGCACCGATCTCTCGGACATGGAGCACCCCAAGACCAAGATCATGGTCAACGTAGGTAATCCGGATACGGCGTTCGACGTCTCGCGTCTGCCCAGCGACGGTGTGGGCCTTGCGCGCCTGGAGTTCATCATCATGAACGCCATCAAGGTGCATCCGCGCGCGCTGCTCGACTATCACAAGCTGGACAAGGAGACGCAGTCGAAGATCGATGAGTTCACCGCCGGCTATCAGGACCGCCGCAGCTACTATGTGGATCGCCTGGCCGAGGGCGTGGCCACCATCGCCGCGGCGTTTTACCCGCGCAAGGTCATCGTGCGCATGAGCGACTTCAAGTCCAACGAGTACGCACAGCTCCTCGGCGGCAGTCAGTTCGAACCGAAGGAAGAGAATCCGATGATCGGCTTCCGCGGTGCGTTCCGGTATCCGTCCAAGGAATTCGCCGACTGCTACGCGCTGGAGTGCGCGGCCATGAAGCAAGTGCGCGACGATATGGGCCTGACCAACGTGGTGCTCATGATCCCCTTCGTGCGCAGCGTGGACGAGGGGCTCAATGTGCTCGCTCTGATGGCGAAGCACGGCCTCAAGCGCGGCGAGAACGACCTGCAGATCTACGTGATGTGCGAGATCCCGGCCAATGCCCTGCTCGCCGACAAATTCCTCGACCACTTCGACGGCTTCTCCATCGGCTCCAACGACCTCACCCAGCTCACCCTGGGCGTGGACCGCGATTCGGGCCTGGTCACCGGCGTGGATGAGCGCAACGAGGCCGTGCTCATGCTCATGGACATGGCCATTGCGGCCTGCCGCCGTCGCGGCAAGTACATCGGCATCTGCGGCCAGGCACCTTCCGATTTCCCGGAAATCACCTCATGGCTGGTGGAGCGCGGTATCGAGTCGATCTCCCTGAACCCGGATTCGGTGTTGCGTATGAGCAAGGTGGTGCTCGACATGGAAAAAGCGGGTAAGCAGGCGGGATAGAAGAGTGAACCACGGAGAAGGGGCATGGGTCGGGACATTCCCCTTCTCCGTAGGTCACGTTGGCGCGTAGCGCCTACGTGACGATGTGCGGCATGAAGCTGTCACGTAGCTGCGCAACGTGACCTACGGACTCCCACAGGAATGACTTTCCCCGTGTACCCCGTGTTGATGCTTCTTCTTGGCTCTTCCGCAGAATTTATGGGTACACGTTGGGGGCATACGTTCATAGCGGCATGATTGCGCTGTGGTTTCCGAACTCAACAAGGACATCTTCTTTCTGAGGGCGAGAAATTATCGAAAGGTCTGACGATGGATAGACGGGGAACGAAGCGTCCCCTCTCCCTCCGGGAGAGGGGGTAAGAAGGCTGGTGCCCACGGCAAAAAAGTGACTAAGAGACAGCCCGGAGGGAAAGGAGCGTTCCGTGAGGGGGCCTGTGGAAAAGTGACCAGTTTCTCCCGGAAGGAATGGGGCGCTCAGGGCCACCCACAAATTCTGCGGAGGAGCCTTCTTCTTGCCGTGGCCGTCCGTGGCCTCCGTGGTTGATTTGTTCTTCGAAAAAAAAAGCCGCTTCGTTGCCGAAGCGGCTTTACCGCGTTAAGGGCGCGGCCCTCCCCCCTTGTTCGTTACGCTACAGAGCGCGAATCACACCCGTGACGATGCCGAGGATCTGCACCTCTTCGTTGCGCAGGATAATAGGTTTCATGGCCGGGTTCGCCGGTTGCAGGCGGATGCCTTCCGCCTCCACGTAAAATTTTTTCAGCGTCACTGTCTCGCCGTTGATCATGGCGACCACCGACTGGCCGTTTTCTGCCGTCTCGCGTTTTTCGATGACGATGACGTCACCGTCCTGGATGTTGTCGTCGACCATGGAATGGCCGCGCACACGCAGCGCATAACAATTCCTGCGCACCATCTGTGCGGGAACGGCGATACGCCCTTCACTGGCGCAGAGGTCCACGGGCAGGCCGGCACTGACGTATCCGAGCAGCGGGATCTCCGCCATCGCGGCTGCTTCGAGCGCCACGTCCTCAAGCTCCGGGCTCCAAACGGGGCGGCGCTGCCTGGCAAGAAGGTAAGAAATGTCCGCCATCGCGTGTTCTCCACTCCCATGTCGTCTCAAGGACGTATACTACGCGCCATGAACCGACGTTATCCCATGCTCATTGCCGCCGGCCTCGCCCTCGGGCTTGGCATTGCCGCCGGCGTGCTGTTCTGGCCCCGTTCCGGGGCGCTGTTGCCGCCCGCCGAACTGGCGGCCCCGCTGTTGCCCGAACCGCGCACCATCACGCCCTTCCAGCTTACGGCACAGGACGGGACGGTACTCGATGCATCGCGTCTGCGCGGCAAGTGGTCGCTGGTCTTCATCGGCTACACCCACTGCCCCGACGTCTGCCCCACCACGTTGAATACCCTGGCGGGCACGGCCAAACAGCTACAGGCGTCACCCGAGGGCCTTGACCATACCCAGTTCGTTTTTGTCTCGGTAGACCCCAAACGGGATAGCCCCACCCACCTCAAGGACTATCTGGGCTTCTTCCATCCCGCCTTCCTGGGGGCCACGGGCGAGCGCGAGCAAATCGATCGGCTGGTCCGGCAATTGGGCGCCATCTACATGTTCGAAGGCGACACCAGCAGCGACAATTACATCGTCAATCATTCAGCGACCTTGTATCTCATCGATCCGCAAGGCCGTTTTTACGCTCGCCTGCAGCCGCCCCATGAGCCCGCACAAATCACCGACCTGCTCACCCGTATCCGCCGTCATTACGAACGCTGAAGATGGAATCGCAACGTACCGCCTCCCTCACGGACTACCTCAAGGCCTTGCCGCAGTACCTGATGCCCGGCCACCTGCTCTCCCTCGGCATGCTTTGGCTCACCCGTGTGCGTCATGAGGGCTTCAAGAACCACCTTATTCAGTGGTTCATCAAGCAGTTCCGCATCGACATGAGCCAGGCGGCGGAGAGCGACCCGCACGCCTATACGGATTTCAACAGCTTTTTCACCCGTGCCCTGAAGCCGGGCATGCGCCCGCTGGACACGGCGCCGGAAGCGGTATGCTCGCCGGTGGACGGCACCATCAGCCAGCTCGGTACCATCGAGCACGGCCGCGTATTCCAGGCCAAGGGGCACGACTTCTCGGTGCAGGAACTGCTCGGCGGCGACGAACTGGCCGAGCCTTTCCAGGGCGGCCGCTTCGCCACCATCTATCTCTCGCCCCGTGACTACCACCGCATCCATATCCCCGTGGATGGCAGGCTGCGCGGCATGCTGCACGTGCCGGGCCGTCTGTTCAGCGTAAATCCGGCCACCACACGCGCCATTCCGCGTCTGTTCGCGCGCAACGAGCGCGTGGTCGCCCTGTTCGATACGGAACTGGGTCCCATGGCCATGGTGATGGTCGGCGCCGTGTTCGTCGGCAGCATCGAGACCGTCTGGCACGGCGTGGTAACGCCGCCTGCCGGCAAGATCGTGCGCGCCTGGCGCTATGACGGCGCGCAGCCACAGCGCTTCGATAAAGGCGACGAGATCGGCCGCTTCAATATGGGTTCAACCGTAATCCTGCTGTTCGGCCCCGGTGCCCTCGCCTGGGAAGAAAGCCTCGCTGCACAGACACCGGTGCTGATGGGGCAGCGCATCGGCCAGCGCTCCTAACAGCAAGATAATCCGTTTGCCGTAGGGTTCATCTGCCACGCTCACCTCGTACGTTCAGCTCGCAAAAACACCAATCAGCCCCGTTGTGCCCCCTAGTCGCCGTGCGTCGAACGCCCGCGTGTTCCAAATGCGGGAGCCAAGCCGAGGCGGGCACTATGAAGCGGAGAGAAGACTGACGTCTCCCCTCCGCATTCCGTCGGCTTGCATGGCAGGTCGCTTCCCTTCGTGCGCGTTTAGGCCGTCTGCGCGCGGATCCACTCCACCTTCTTGTACATGAAGGCGTAATACATCACCGGGATCACCACCAGGGTCAGCAGAGTCGACACCAGGATGCCGAAGATCAGCGACACGGACAGGCCACTGAAGATGGGGTCATCCAGGATGAAGAACGCACCGATCATGGCGGCCAGGCCGGTGAGCACGATGGGCTTGGCGCGCACCACGCCCGAGCGAATCACCGCCTCTTCAAACTCGATACCCTCGCGCACCTGCTGATTGATGAAATCAACCAACAGGATGGAATTGCGCACGATGATACCGGCGAGGGCGATCATGCCGATCATGGACGTGGCCGTGAACTTCGCATCCATGCCGAACAGTGTCAGTAAGGCATGGCCCGGCATCACGCCGATGATGGTGAGCGGAATCGGCGCCATGATGATGATGGGCACCAGATAGGAGCGGAACTGGGCCACTACCAGCAGGTAGATGAGGATCAAGCCGACACCATAGGCAATGCCCATGTCGCGGAAGGTCTCATAGGTGATCTGCCATTCGCCATCCCACTTCACCGTGTACTCGTACGGATTCTCCGGCGCGGAGATGAGCGTCTGGTTCACGGTGTCGCCGTGCCCGAGCACCTTGTCCTTCAGCTCGAACAGGATCTCGAACATGCCATACAACGGGCTGTCCAGCTTGCCCGCCATGTCGCCGTTCACGAACACCACCTGCATCAAGTCCTTGTGATAGATGGCGTGCTCACGCTCGGTGTGCTGCACGCGCGCAATCTCCGACAACGGAATGAGTTCGCCGCCCTGGGTACGCACGCGGATACGCAGCACCTTGTCGATGCTGGCCTTGTCCGCCACGGGCAGTTCGAGCCGGATTGGCTGCGGGTATTTGGCGATCTGACCATGCAGGTAGGAGGCATCCTCGCCCGACAGTGCCGCCGATAGCGCCGCCACGACGGTTTGTTGGGCGACACCGAGCAGTGCGGCCTTTTGCTGATCCACCTTCACGATCAGCTTGGGCGCCGGCACCTCGACGGAATCGTCCACGTCGATGATGTCGGGCGTGGCCTCGAAGACCGCGCGGAGTTCCTTGGCCACGCGGATCTGACCCGCGTAATCGATGCCGTACACCTCGGCCACCAGCGGTGCCTGCACCGGCGGACCCGGCGGCACTTCCACCACCTTCACGTTGGCGTCCAGACGGCGGCCGATGGCCTGCAGCGGCTCGCGCACGGCCAGGGCGATCTCGTGGCTCTTGCGGTCACGCTGATGCTTGTCCACCAGGTTCACCTGGATGTCACCCACATTGGCGCCCTCACGCAGGTAGTACTGGCGCACCAGGCCATTGAAGTTGATGGGCGAGGCGGTGCCGGCGTAGGCCTGATAATCGGTGACCTCGGGTACGGTGGACAGGTAGGCGCCCAGCTCCGCAAGCACGCGCGCGGTGTGCTCCACGCTGGTGCCCTCGGGCATATCCACCACCACCTGGAACTCCGACTTGTTGTCGAAGGGCAGCATCTTCAGCACCACCATCTTCACACCGGCCAGGCCCACGGAGAACACGATGAGGCCCAGCACCGCCAGCCCGAGCTTGCGGCGCAGCGGCGCACCGTCGCGCCCACGCAGGAAGGGTCGCACGCGGGTGTCGAACAGGCGGTACAACCAGCCTGTTTCCAGCCCCGCGCCCTGGCCGTGATGCGCCAGATCGACGTTGCGCAGCATTACGTTGGACATCCACGGTGTGAACACAAACGCCACCGCCAGCGAGATCAGCATGCCGATGCTGGCATTGATGGGGATCGGGCTCATGTACGGACCCATGAGGCCGGTGACGAAAGCCATCGGCAGCAGCGCGGCGATGACCGTGAGTGTGGCGAGAATGGTCGGACCACCCACCTCGTCCACGGCCACGGGGATGGCCTCCAGCAGTTTCTTGCCGCCCATCTGCATGTGACGATGGATGTTCTCCACCACCACGATGGCATCGTCCACCAGGATGCCGATGGAGAAGATGAGCGCGAACAGCGACACACGGTTGAGGGTGAAGCCCCAGGCCCAGGACGCGAACAGCGTGGCGGCGAGGGTGATGATCACCGCAAGGCCGACGATGAACGACTCGCGCCAGCCGAGGGTGAGCAGCACCAGCCCCACCACGGAGAGGGTGGCGAACACCAACTTGCCCACCAACTTGTTGGCCTTCTCGTCGGCCGTGGCGCCGTAGTCGCGGGTCACCGTCGCCTGCACGCCGTCGGGCACGAAGGTGCCCTTGAGCTGTTCGAAACGCTCGATCACCTGATTGGCGATATTCACCGCGTTGGTGCCCGGCTGCTTGGCAATGGCGATGGTCACGGCCGGGAATTCGCCCTGCTGGGTGATGCCCTTGGCCGGTGCGCCGAGGCCGGTGCCGAACCAGACATATTGTTCCGGCTGGTCGGCGCCGCGGCGGATGGTGGCCACGTCTTGCAGGAACACGGGGCGGCTGTTGTGCACCCCGACCACCAGCGAGCTGATCTCGTCCACGGAGGACAGGAAGGTACCGGCCTGTACCAGCACCTCACGGTTGTCGCTCACCAGTGCACCGGACGGGCGCGTCGCATTGGACAACTGCAAGGCATTGCGTAGATCGTCGATGGCGATGTCGTAACCGGCCAGCTTCACCGGATCGAGCAGGACGTGAACCACTTGGTCGGGGCCGCCGAGGGTGTAGATGTCACGGGTGCCTTTCACGCGCTTGAGCTCGGCCTCGATGGCGTGCGCCACGTGCTGCAGCTCGTAGCCGCCCACCGCCTCGTCCTCGCTCCACAGGGTAAGTGTGACGATGGGCACGTCGTCGATGCCCTTGGGCTTGATGATGGGTTGGCCCACGCCCATGTTGGCGGGCAACCAGTCGCCCTTGGAAAAGATGGCGTTGTACAGGCGCACGATGGCCGCTGTGCGGTCCTCGCCCACCTCGTACTGCACGGTGAGCACGGACATGCCTGGCTGCGAAACCGAATACACGTGCTCCACGCCCTCGATTTCGGAGAGGATCTGCTCTGCGGGCGTGCTCACCAGGTGTTCCACTTCGCTCGCCGACGCCCCTGGGTAGGGGATGAAGATGTTGGCGAAGGTGACGTTGATCTGTGGCTCTTCCTCGCGCGGGGTGATAAGCACCGCAAACAGACCCAGCAGGAAGGCCACCAGGGCGAGCAGCGGCGTGATCTCCGTGGTCAGGAAGCGCCGCGCGATGGAACCGGAGATGCCGAGTTTTTCCATCATGGGCGGTTACCTGCGCGCTGTTCCTTCAGGTAAACGCCGGCGCGGATGGGATCGAGCGCCACACGCTCGCCGGTGCTCAGGCCGGCCAGGACCTCGACCTTGTCGCCGTGCACGGCGCCGGTCCTGATCTGACGGAAGCGGACGTTGCCCTGAGCGTCGATCACGTAGACAGCCGTCACTTCCGAGCGATGGACCACGGCGGCCGCCGGCACCAGCAGCGCCTGCGCCTCGCCGGTAGCGAAGGCCACCTTGGCGAACATGCCGGGATACACATCCTCGTGACCGCCCTCGGGCAGATCCACGCGCACCTTGAAGGTGTGGCTCTGGGCATCGGCGAAGGGGCTGATGGTCACGCGCCCGCCCTCGATGCTTTCGTCATTGGGCAGGACCACCCTGGCGCGGGACAGGGAGCGCACGGTGGCAATGTGCACCTGGGGTACGCTGGCGGTGGCGCGTAAGGCATCCAAGGAGATGCCGGTCATGAGCGGCTGGCCCGGGCTGGCCGTTTCGCCCACTTCGATATGGCGCTCCACCACGAAGCCGCTGTAGGGGGCGCGCACCACCGTGTAGCCTAGCCCCTCGCGGGCCTGGGCCAGGGCCGCATTGGCGGCCTTCAGGTCGGCCTCGGCCTTGTCGAAGGCGGATTTGGCGAGCAGCTGCTTGGCGACTAGGTCTTTTACGCGGTCGAACTCGGCCTTGGCCTCACGGGCGCGGGCCTCGGCCGCGGAAACACCGGCGCGCTGTTCCGCGCTACGCATGCGCAGGATCACCGCACCCTTTTCCACGTAATCGTCGACGTCGACGTTGACCTCGACGATACGGCCGGACGTCTGGGCCGACACCGTGGACTGGTTGACCGCTTCCACGAGGGCGTCGAATTCCTCCTCGTGGATAACGGTTTCCGGACTCACGATCGCCGTCTCGAAGGGAAGCTGGAGCTCCTGGCCGTGTACCAGTGTCCATGCCCCCAGCAGCACTGTAGCCGCCACCGCACGCGTCATGCGCATGACAAAACCCCCTGTAAATTAACGGAAATTTATATTAGCTTTCGCTAATATAGCCTACGTTAATAGGGTTCGGCCAGAGAATTTACAAGGGGGAGCGAAGACCTCCCGCCGGGCCGGCCCGGACGGCACTATACGCGGAAACGGCTTACCGAGGACTGGAGCTGTTCCGCAAGGCGCACCAGTTCCTCACTGACCTGCGAGGTCTGCTTGGCCCCCTCTGACGTCTGGTCGGCCAGCTCGCTGATATTCGCCACGTTGCGGTTGATCTCCTCAGCGACGGCGCTCTGTTCCTCGGCCGCTGTGGCGATCTGGGTGTTCATATCGCTGATGGAACCCACCTCGCCGGCGATGGCCGCCAGGGACTCGGCACTGCGCTCCACCATGTCCGAACCCTCCTGGGCCTTGGTCTCCGCCAATCCCATGGCACGCACCGCGTCGCGAACGCCCGTGTGCAGCTGGTCGATGAGCTGGCGGATCTCTTCGGTGGCGCCGTGGGAACGGTTCGCCAGGGTACGCACCTCGTCGGCCACCACGGCAAAGCCGCGGCCCTGCTCGCCCGCCCGCGCCGCTTCGATGGCGGCGTTGAGGGCCAAGAGGTTGGTCTGCTCCGCAATGCTGCGGATCACCTCGAGCACCGTGTTGATGCCTTCGCTCTTCTCATCCAGCTCATGGACCGCGTCGGCGGCGCGGCGGATGTTGCCCATCAGCACCTCGATACCGCCCAGGGCCTGCGTGGCTACCAGCGCGCCGTTCTTGGCCTCGTCATCGGCACCATGGGAGGCATCGGCGGTGCGGGTGGCATTGCGCGCGACTTCCTGCACAGTGCTGGTCATCTCGTTCATGGCCGTGGCGACCTGGTCGGTCTCGCGCTGCTGTTCGAGTACCGCCTGTACGGTGGCGCGCGAGACGTCTGCCACGCGTGCGGCCGAACCGGCCAGCTGACGCGTCGCATCGCTCACATGGGTGAGGCTATCGCGGAACTTCGTCACCATGCGATTGAACGCCTCGGCCATCATGCCGACCTCATCGCGTGCCGTGACCTCAATGGCGCGCCCGAGATCCGAATCGCGCTCGATGGCCTCCATGGTGGTACGCAAGCGGTTGATGGGGCCGATGACCACTCTTTGCAGGATCGCGAACAGGATGGCGAACCCGACCAGGAACAGGCCAATCTGTACGGTTCCGGAGGTGAGCAGATCCTTGCTTATCTGCTGATCGAGGTCTGCCAGGGAATAGCTGATGCGCACCGCCCCGAGCACGCTGTTGGCGGGAACCTGGTGGCAGATGAGGCAATTGGTGCCGCGATAATTCTCGCTTGCCAGGATGGGCTCGGCGACCGTGAGCACGCGCCCTTCCGGCGTTTCCTCGATACGCAGGATTTTCTCTCCCTGCAACGCCCGCTGATCCAGCTCGTCCTGCGGCTGCTCTTCAGGCAGCCCGGGCCCGTACACGTCACTGATCAACTTGTGCCGGAGCATGCGTGCATCGAGGATGCCGGGGCGCTCGAGGATCTTCTGGCGCAGCGCCTCACGATTACCCATGGTGCCGGTGATCATGAGGATATTGAAACTGTCGAAGTAGGAATCCGCCGTATCCAGCGTCTGCTGAGAAATGACCTGCTCAATGAGCTGGCGTTCGCTGCGGGCGGTGAAGCCCAGGGATGCTACGAGCACGAGACCGAAAGAAACGGCGAGTGCAATACTCACCTTCGCGCGCACCGACAGCCCCTGGGTGGTTTGACCGTGTTCGCTCATGGATAATCTTCCGGCTCTACCCGATAGTGTGGTAACAGGGCAGCCGCAGTCGGTGCGTCCTACGTCGTCCCATCCTGCACTGCAGCGGCATTCGGCGTATCACTTTTGTGACGCCGTTCTCATGCCGATGATAAGCATATCGGCCCGGTAGGGACAAACCTTAATTCAGCGGGAAGGATGCCGGTCGGGTTGGAGCTGGCGGGTAAAGAAGCGATAGCCGGTGCGGCGTTGTTCGCGGGACGCCCGCATGGCGAGGTCTGCATTGCTCAGAAGTTCGTCCGTCTCCTCCGTGTCGCGCGGGTAAAGACTAATACCCACATTCGGGCTAAGGAAAAGCTCGTAGCCGTCGGCGCGTACCGGCTCGACGAAGGCCGTAACGATGTCTCGCGCTACCCCCTCCAGTGCCTCGGCATCGGTTTCACAGCGCAGCAGGGCGAACCGCTCCGGTTCCAGGCGCGCCACCACGTCCTTGGGGCCGGAAAGCCCGCGCAGCCGCTCGGCGATCACGGGCAACAGTTTCTCTTCGAGCAACTGCGTGCCACCGTCCAGCAGGCCGACCATATCGATGCCCACGCACAAGACCCCGACGCAGCGCCCGGTGCGGCGGGCGTTGAGGACCGCCTGCGCCAGACGCTCGGTAAAAAAGATGCGGTTGGCCAGGCCGCTGGCCGCGTCGTGACGCGACGCGTGCTGGAGCCGCTGCTGCATGCGCAGACGCCGGGTGATGTCACGCCCGGTGGATACGTAGTGCGTGATATCCCCGCGCGAATCACGCATGGGCGTGAGGGTCTTTTCTTCGTAGTACAACTCACCGTCCTTGCGCCGGCTCACGAACACGTCCGTGAACGGCAGTCCGCTGCGCAGCGTGCGCCAGACCTGGGCGAAGAATGCATCGTCCTGGTAGCCGGAGCGCAGCATCCGTGGCTGACGACCCAGCACTTCCGCACGCCCATAGCCCGACATGTCCTCGAAGGCGCCGTTCACATAGTCGATGCGTCCGTCGCGATCGAGGATCATCACCGCATCGGCGGCCTGCTCCAGGGCGCGCGAGAGCTTTTGTGCCTCGGCTTCGAGGCGCTTGCGTTCGGTGATATCGGCACTGATGCCGGCGATGCGCTTGATGGCGCCTTGGTCACGCACCGGGAAAGAGCGGGTATGGATCCAGCGCTCTCCGCCATCGGGCAACTGGATGCGATATTCCAGGTTGAAACCCGCCCAGCCGTCGCATTCCAAGGCCGTATGCACGCGTTCGTAGTCCTCGGGATGCACCGTATCGAGCAGCGTGGAGGCCCGCTCACGCAACGGTGCGGATGAGCGCATCCAGATCTTTTCGAACACCGGGCTTACGTAGGTCATACGCCCGCGTCCGCGATCGATCATCCAGAACACTTCTGCGATGGTCTCGGTGAGTTCGCGAAATCGCTCCTCGCTTTCGCGCAGCGCCTGGCCGGCCTGCTGGCGTTCATGCCGGACCTGCGCCTCGCGCAGTTCGCGCTCGATGGCCGGGCACAACCGTACCATGCGGTCTTTCATGATGTAGTCGTAAGCGCCCGCGCGCATGGTCTCCACGGCGAGGTCTTCGCCGATGGCGCCGGAGATGATGATGATGGGGGTATCGAGGTCTCGTTCCCGTGCCAGAGCAAGCACATCGAGGGCGGTAAAGCGCGGTAGCCGGTAGTCGGAGATGACCAGATCCCAGCGTTCCCCGGCGAGCGCTTCGGTGGCTGCCGCTAGGGTGTCTACGCGCAGGTATTCCGGGTCGTAGCCGCCTTTGCGCAGTTCACGCAACAGAAAGTACGCGTCGTCCTGGGAATCCTCGACAATGAGGACGCGTAGCGGCTTGGCCGTTCCGCCCTTCATAACCCCTCCTGCCCATCTGCGGTGCACGATCCGCCCGCAGACGCCCGTGCTATGTAGTTGTAGTGGTTTGTTTTTTCTTTATTTTGTACCGACCCGTGCACGGAGCGGTGCCACAAGTATAGCCAAGCCGGAGGAATTGCCAGCGACGGGTGGCCCCCACGTTCCGGTTTTGCCAAGCACACCTCAATGCAGGGTGAAGAAGAACGTCGCCCCCTCACCTTCGATGGCCTCGGCCCAGACCTTGCCGCCATGACGCATGACAATACGGTGGACGGTCGCCAAGCCGATCCCGGTCCCCTCGAACTCAGAAGGATGGTGCAGGCGGTGGAAGGCACGAAACAATTCATCGACCGCGCCCATATCGAAGCCGACGCCGTTGTCGCGGACATAGAAGGTGCGCGTACCACCGGTGTCCAGGGCGCCGAACTCGATGCGTGCCGCGGCATTCTTACCCGTGTATTTCCAGGCATTGCCGAGCAGGTTATGCAGCAGGCAGCGCAGCAGTTTGGGATCGCCGAAGGCGCGCAGATCAGCGGCCACCTCCGTGTCCACGACGCGGCCGGGCGCCGTCAGTCGCAACTCGTCGAGCACACCTGCAGCAACACTGGACAAATCGACCCACTCGCGCTTGAGCGACATCTGCGACACCTTGGACAACTCCAGTAGATCCTCGATGAGATCAGACATCTGCCGGCTGTTTGCCTGAACTCGTTCGAGGAAGAAACGCGCATCGTCGTCCAGCTTGTGCGCGTACTCGTCTGCCAGGGTGGAGACAAAGCCATGAATGGCGCGCAACGGCGCACGCAGGTCGTGGGAAACGGAATAACTGAACGACTCCAGCTCGCGGTTGAGCACCTCCAACTCCAGAGTGCGCTCGCGCACCATGTCTTCCAGATGTTCGCGGTAATTGCGCAATTCGATCTCGTTGAGCTTGCTGCGCGTAATGTCGGTGAGGGAACCGATGAACCCGAGCAGTCTCCCATCCTTGTCGCGCTCGGAGACCGCTTGACCAAGCACCCAGATCACCTGCCCATCCTTGCGCCGCAAGCGGTACTCGCAACGAAAGGGTACGTCGTCGTCCACCAGGGCCTGCCAGGCCGCCACGAATTCCGCGCAGTCCTCATCCACCACGTGTTCCCACCAGCCCTGGCCAAGGCTTTCCTCGCGGTCATAGCCGGTGATTTCTAGATAACGCTCATTCACGTAGACGCACAGGCGCTGGGCGTCGGTCTGAAAAATACCGACCGGTGCGGCTTTTGCGAGGGTCTGGAAATAATGCTCACGCTGCCGCAATGCGCGTTCGGCCGCCTTGCGCTCGGCGATATCCCGGTAGACCACGTACACCGCTGGCTCGCCATCATAGCTGACTGGAATGACGGTGCCTTCCATGTCCAGCCAGGTACCGTCGTGCTTCATGACCTTGCGTTCGGTAACGCTGCCGGGTTGCCCCGATTCGAGTGCGCGCCGCACACGCGCAGTCTCGGCACCGCGCTGCCTCGGCAGCACGAACTTGAGAAAGGGTTGGTCCACAAACTCCCGTGGCGGGCCACCAAGCACGCGGGCGCCTCGGCCGTTGATCTCGGCAATGGTGAGATCACTACGCACGATGAGGATCAGATCGAACGACATGGCGACCACACGCCGTGCCCGCTCCTCCGCCTCGCGCAATTGGGCTGTCAGGACTTTGAATGGCGTGATGTCGGTGACGGTGCCAATGTAGCCAAGTAACCGGTCGTCTTCGCCGCGCTGGGCGACCGACTGATTGAGAACCCAGAATTCACTGCCGTCAGGACGCACGAAGCGCCACTCTATGGCCACTGGGCGACCGCTGCGTATCGCGCCGGCTATTTGGGTGCGCACGCGCCACAGATCCTGAGGATGCACGAAGCGTTGCCAGTCTTCACCATATACCTCGTCCGAACCGATGAGTTCGATGGCGTGGCGATTGGCATAGACGACCGCGCCCGTCGCATCCGTCTGAAAAAGACCCACGTTAACTAGATTAGCGAGGGTCTCGAAATAGTGCTCGCGGGCACGTGCCGCCGTCTGCGCAAGCCGGCGTTCGGTGATGTCGCGGATCACCGCCTGCACCGCTTGCGTGCCGTTCCAGTCGATGAAAATCGCCGCACCCACCTCGCCGTCGAGCGTACGTCCGTCGAGCGTGGTCAACTTGATTTCGACCGGGACAGCCGGGTGATCACCCAGATCCGCAGGAGACGTAAACTCGCCAAGATGGCGTCCGATGATTTGCTGCGGTTCATCCGCACCGAGCATCCGTGCGCCCGCGTGATTGATGTCCAGGATGGTGCCTTCCTCGGAATACACCAGCACCATCTCGAACACGAGTTCAATGAGGCGGCGGTAGTCCTCGCGTGCGGCGGCCAGTTGCTTGCGGGTCTCCGTCAGGCCGGAGGTATCGACGCCCGTAGCGATAACGTACTCGACCTGGCCGGCATCGTCCCGGATTGTCGTATACGAGCAGCTGACAGGGGCATACCGGCCGTCCCGCAAAAAACAGAAACTGCGGGATGTCTTCGGGCCTTCACCACGCACGATAGCGTCGAACAGCGCCAGGGCGTCGTCTCGTGCACTCTCCGGGATTCGGTTCCAGAACGGCTCGCCTTCGACCTCTTCGCGGCACAAACCGCTCAGTTCTTCTGCGGCCCGATTGAAGCGCACCACGCCCCCTTGCCTGTCGAGGACGGTGATGAGCGCGCCGTTGCTTTCGAAGATTGCACGATTGAGGCGCTCTTCACGGGCAAGCTGTTGTTCGGTGCGGCGCTGCTCGGTGACATCCTGGGCCGTGCCCACGGTTTGCACCGCATTACCTGCGGCATCCCGGGCAATACGCACGCTCACGCGCAGCACCCGTGTGCCGGTCTGTGTGAGCAGGCGGTATTCGGTAGCAAACTGCCGGCAATCGTGCGTCGCAAGCGCTGCGTCGGTTTCTTCGCGCACCCGCTCCCGGTCATCCGGATGGATCAGTTCGCAGGGCTCCTCGAGTGCACAGGGGGGTAAGCCATCTCCCAGTTGGAAGACGTCGCGCAACTCACGTGACCAATAGACGGTGCCCGAGGGTATGTCACGAACCCAGTAGCCTTGGGAGAAGCCGGCCATGGCTGCACCGGCATCCTCAAGGGTGTGCGACAGCGCCTTGCGCATCCCAATATCACGGCCCACTGCGATGAACGATTGGTCGTCCAGGGCTGCGGTGTTCCATTCACACCAGTGCACGGCACCATGGGTATCGATGAAGCGCAATTCCAACGGCAGCCCGGACGCGCCCTGCACGGTGATCCGTGCCACGGCCTCGCTCAGAGCCGTGTCTTCGGGATGGAAGAAGCTATGAAAGGGGCGGCCGATCAGCCGCCCACACTCCAGGCCGGAGAGCGCTTCCATGGCGGCATTCACCCGGCGCACCCGGCCGTCGAAACCCACCACGGCCATGGGATCGGGGACGCACTCGAACCACGCCGTGCTTGCCGCGTCTGGCGACGTGTACGCGCTTGCGGAATCCATGCAATTCATCCCCCTCCATTCCAACCCTAGTTTTTTTTATGGTTGCGCCACGCTTCGCCTCTCTGCGAACCGTTCTTCTTGCTAGCGCGCTCCCATCGGGAATTGCGTGGCCGCTTCCGCGGCCCGTCAGATGTTAGAATATTTCCACCTTTCCTGTCGCAGCAAAAAGGGCTATGGCGCAATATATCTACACCATGAACCGCGTCGGCAAAGTGGTGCCGCCGAAACGGGAAATCCTCAAAAACATCTCCTTGTCGTTCTTTCCTGGCGCGAAGATCGGCGTTCTTGGCCTGAACGGTGCCGGCAAGTCCACTTTGCTGCGCATCATGGCCGGCGTGGACAAGGACATCGAAGGCGAAGCCCGCCCGCAACCTGGCATTCGCATCGGCTACCTGCCCCAGGAGCCCGAACTCGATCCCGCCAAGGATGTGCGCGGCAACGTGGAGGAAGGTGTTGCCGAAACCAAGGCATTGCTCGACAAGTTCAATGAAATCAGCCTGAAGTTCGCCGAGCCGGACGCGGACTTCGACACCCTGTTGGCGGAACAGGGGCGCCTGCAGGACGCCATCGACGCTGCGGGCGCCTGGGACCTGGAACGCACCCTCGAAATTGCCGCCGACGCCTTGCGCCTGCCGCCCTGGGAGGCCGATGTCAGCAAGCTCTCCGGCGGTGAGCGGCGCCGTGTGGCGCTGTGCAAGCTGTTACTGTCGAAACCTGACATGTTGCTGCTCGACGAGCCCACCAACCACCTGGACGCCGAGTCCGTGGCTTGGCTCGAACGCTTCCTGCACGACTACCCGGGCACCGTGGTGGCGGTCACCCACGACCGCTACTTCCTGGATAACGTCGCCGGCTGGATCCTGGAACTGGACCGTGGCTACGGCATCCCCTGGGAAGGCAACTATTCCTCCTGGCTGGACCAGAAGGAAAAGCGCCTGGAACAGGAGCAGAAGGCCGAGTCCGCCCGCACCAAGGTGATGAAGCAGGAACTGGAATGGGTTCGTCAGAATCCCAAGGGGCGCCAGGCCAAGAGCAAAGCGCGCCTGGCCCGCTTCGAGGAACTGCAGGCCGCCGACTACCAGAAGCGCAACGAGACCAACGAGCTGTACATCCCGCCCGGGCCGCGCCTGGGTGACGTGGTGTTCGAGGCCCAGGGCCTGCGCAAAGCCTTCGGCGATCGCCTGCTCATCGACGATCTCTCCTTCAACCTGCCGCGCGGCGGCATCGTCGGCATCATCGGCCCCAACGGCGCGGGCAAGACCACCCTGTTCCGCATGCTGGTCGGCAGCGAGCAACCCGACGCGGGCGCATTGCGCAAGGGCGAAACCGTACAGCTCGCCTATGTGGATCAGTCGCGCCAGGACCTCGATCCGAAGAAGACCGTGTGGGAAGAACTGTCGGACGGCCAGGACATCCTTCGCATCGGCAACTACGAGACGCCCTCGCGCGCCTACGTGGGCCGTTTCAACTTTAAGGGCAACGACCAGCAAAAGCGCGTGGGCGACCTCTCCGGCGGTGAACGCAACCGCCTGCACCTGGCCAAGGTATTGAAGACCGGCGGCAACGTGCTGCTGCTGGACGAACCCACCAACGACCTGGACGTGGAGACCCTGCGCGCCCTGGAAGAGGCGCTGCTGGAATTCCCGGGGTGTGCCGTGGTCATCTCCCATGACCGCTGGTTCCTGGATCGCATCGCCACCCACATCCTCGCCTTCGAAGGCGACTCGCAGGTGGTGTGGTTCGAGGGCAACTACCAGGAATACGAGGCCGACCGCAAACGCCGCCTCGGCGTCGACGCGGACACGCCCCATCGCATCAAGTACAAGCCCATATCTCGGTGAGGAATGACGTGGAGGGCGCGGAGACGCAGAGAACGCGGAGGAAGAAAAAATACTCTTAGAGGCGATTCTCTCCGCGCCTCCGCGTCCTCTGCGTTTTGAGCACCTGATAGATGACTGAACTATCAAATTTCTTATCCCGGGCCAGCGTATTGCTCGATCGGCTGGAGGCGTTGCTGCCAACCGCGCAGGCGGGTGAACCGGACTGGAGCGCGCCGGCGTTTCGCTGGCGGCGCGAGGGCGGGCGCGGGTGGTTGCAGGCGGTGCCGAGGCCGCACGGGATCCGGCTGGCCGATCTGCAGGGCATCGATCGGCAGAAGGCGATCCTGACGCAGAACACGCGCCAGTTCGTGCGCGGACTGCCCGCCAACAATGTGCTGCTCACCGGTGCGCGCGGCACCGGCAAATCCTCGCTCATCAAGGCCCTGCTCACCGAGTTCCGCGATGAGGGCCTGCGGGTCATCGAGGTGGAAAGACACCATCTCGCCGATCTCCCGGACATCGTACCCTTGCTCGAAACCCGTCCTGAGCGTTTCCTGATCTTCTGCGACGATCTCTCCTTCGAGGCCGACGACGCTGCTTACAAGGCGCTCAAGGTGGTGCTGGACGGCTCGGTGACCGCGCCGCCGGAGAACGTGCTCATCTACGCCACCTCCAACCGCCGCCACCTGATGCCCGAATACATGGAGGAAAACCGTCAGGCGCGCGTGGTCGAAGGCGAACTGCACCCGGGCGAGGCCATTGAGGAAAAGGTGTCGCTGTCCGACCGCTTCGGCCTGTGGCTCTCCTTTCACCCCTTCGACCAGGAGGCCTACCTCACCATCGTGCGCCACTGGCTCGCCCACTTCGGCGTCCAGGAGCCCCTTGACGAAGACCTGCGCCTGGAAGCCCTGCGCTGGGCCCAGACCCGCGGCACCCGCAGCGGCCGCACCGCCTGGCAGTTCGCGCGTGACTTTGCGGGGAGGAAAGACGACGAAGAAAAAGCTTGAACCACGGGGAACACGGGGAACACGGGGCGGGAGAAGATGATCAGGCGGATAACAGCAATACATACACTGAGGTGCGGTTGTGCATTCAAGTCGCTATCCACAAGCGCCGCTTTGCTCCGTGGCCTCCGTTTTGGTTCCAGCTTTTTCTTCCCCCGTGTCCCCCGTGTCCCCCGTGGTTAATGCTTTTGGCCTTTTGTCCTCCCGATTGACCACCACAGGACAAAAGGGCTAAAACGGAACGCTCAATTAATCCTATGAGGTGCGCTGTGGCTGACACCAAGATCCTGCTGGATGAATCCGAGATCCCGACCCATTGGTACAACGTGGTCGCGGACATGCCCAACAAGCCCGAACCGGTGCTTGGCCCGGATGGCAAACCCATCGGCCCGGATGCGCTGGCGGCGATCTTTCCCATGGCGCTCATCGAGCAGGAGGTCAGCGCGGAGCGGTGGATTCCCATCCCGGAGCCGGTGCGCGAGATCTATCGCCTGTGGCGCCCCGCCCCGCTGTACCGCGCCCGCCGCCTTGAGCAGGCGCTCGGCACGCCGGCGCGCATTTATTACAAGTACGAGGGCGTCTCCCCCGCCGGTTCGCACAAGGTCAACACCTCGGTACCGCAGGCCTGGTACAACCAGCAGGCGGGCATCAAGCGGCTCACCACGGAAACCGGCGCGGGCCAGTGGGGTTCGTCCATTGCCTTCGCGGGGCAGATGTTCGGGCTCGAAGTGCGTGTCTACATGGTCAAGGTCAGCTACGACCAGAAGCCGTTCCGCCGCTCCATGATCCAGACCTGGGGCGCCGAGGTTTTCGCCAGCCCCACGGACATGACTGAATCAGGCCGCAAGATCCTCGCCCAGGACCCCAATTCCCCAGGCTCCCTGGGCATCGCCATTTCGGAGGCTGTGGAAGAGGCCGCTTCGCGCACGGACACCAACTACACGCTGGGTTCAGTGCTCAACCACGTGCTGTTGCACCAGACCATCATCGGCCAGGAAGCCAAGAAGCAGTTCGAGAAAGTCGGCGATTACCCGGACATGATCTTCGCCCCGTGTGGCGGCGGCTCGAATTTCGGCGGTGTGGCGTTCCCATTCCTCGCCGACAAGGCGGCCGGCAAGGAGGTGCGTCTGGTCGGTGTCGAACCCACCTCCTGTCCCACCCTCACCCGCGGCCACTACGCCTACGATTTCGGTGACAGTTCAGGCTTCACGCCGTTGATGAAGATGTACACCCTGGGCCACGACTTCGTCCCGCCCGGCATTCACGCGGGCGGCCTGCGCTATCACGGCGAATCGCCGCTGGTATCGCAGCTGTATCACGAAAAACTCATCGAGGCCGTGGCCGTTCCACAGTTAGCGACCTTCGAGGCGGGCGTGACCTTCGCGCGTGCCGAGGGCATCATCCCGGCGCCCGAATCCAACCATGCCATCGCCGCCTGCGTGGCCGAGGCACGGCGCTGCAAGGAGACCGGCGAGGCCAAGACGCTGTTCTTCAACCTCTCGGGGCACGGCCATTTCGATATGGCCGCCTACGACCGTTATTTCGCGGGCGATCTCACCGATTACGCGTACCCGGCGGAGGCCATCGAAGCCGCGCTGCACCACTTGCCCAAGGTCGGCTGACGACCCGGGCCCGGCCGGGGGCGCGCTTTACGCCGCGCCCCCGGCCACTACGCTTTCATTGAAACAACACCAAACAACAGGGACACTCATGGCCCGCGAAGCCCTCCCGGCGCAGGCGCTCTATACCCCTTGCGATCCCCGGCAGTTCAGTTTCGAAACCACCGCCGAGTTGGAAGAACTCAGCCAGATCATCGGCCAGGCCCGCGCTCAGCAGGCGGTGGATTTCGGCGTGAGCATCCAGCGCGATGGCTACAACCTGTATGCCATGGGACCTTCGGGCATGGGCAAGCACGCCATGGTGCGCGGCGTGTTGGAGGAGCGTTCCGCGACCCGGCCGACACCGCCCGACTGGGTCTACGTGAACAACTTCGAACAGAACCATCGTCCCCTGGCCCTGCGGCTGCCGCCCGGCCAGGGCAACGTGCTCGCGCGCGACATGGCGCATCTCATGGAAGACCTGTCCACGGCCATCCCCTCGGCGTTCGAGAGCGACGAATACCGCGCCAGTGCACACGCCATCGACGAAGAATTCCGTGAGCGTCAGACCCACGCCTTCGACGAACTCGCGACGCAGGCGGCCACTCGCAACGTGAAACTGTTCCGGACGCCATCAGGGTTCGCCTTCGCGCCCATGCAGGAAGGCAAGGTGCTCGGGCCGGAAGAATTCGAACACCTGGACAAGCCCGAGCAGGAGCGCATCGAGAAAATCGTTGCCGAGCTCCAGGCACAACTGCAGGTGGTCATTCAACAAATCCCGCAGTGGCGCAAGGACAGCCGTGAGAAACTCAAGAAGCTGAACAACGACGTCACCCTGGCTGCGGTCGGCCATTTCATCGACGATCTGAAGGTCAAGTACCAGGAATTGCCGGAGGTTCTCAAATACCTGGATGACGTCTCCAAGGACGTGGTCGAAAAGGTGGACGACTTCCGCAAGGAAGACGGCGCCGAAAACCCCATGGGCGGACCGGCACCCAAACCCACGGAGCTCCATCGTTACAAGGTCAACGTGCTGGTGGACAACGGCGCGACCCAGGGTGCGCCGGTTATCTACCTGGATCATCCCACCTATCAGGATCTGGTCGGGCGTGCGGAACACCTAGCGCAGTTCGGCACCCTCGTTACCGATTTCACACTGCTCAAACCCGGCGCCCTGCATCGTGCCAACGGCGGCTATCTGATGCTCGATGCGCACAAGCTGCTCTCGCATCCATTCGCTTGGGAGGGGCTCAAACGCGCGCTCTACGCCAACAGGATCAACATTGAATCTCTGGAGAAGATGCTCTCGCTAGTCACCTCGGTGTCACTGGAGCCGACCCCTATTCCGCTCGACATCAAGGTGGTGCTGCTCGGCGATCGCCTCCTGTATTACCTGCTCTACCAATACGACCCCGATTTCGGCGAACTCTTCAAAGTGCAGGCCGACTTCGAGGAACGCATCGCCCGTAACAGCGACAACGATCAGACCTATGCGCGACTGATCGCCACGCTGGCGAAGAAGGACAAGCTGCGACCCTTCGATCGTTATGCGGTGGCGCGCGTCATCGAATATGGTGCACGCATGATCGAGGATGCCCAAAAGGTATCCACACACATGCGCTCCATCGCCGATCTGCTGTGCGAAGCGGATTACTGGGCGTGCGCACGCCAGTCATCGGTGATCACGGTAGATGACGTGCAACATGCCATCGACCAGCAGATCTACCGTGCCTCGCGGGTGCGCGAGCAACTGCAGGAAGAGGTGCAGCGCGGTACGCTGCTCATTGACACGACCCGCTCGGTCGTTGGACAGGTCAACGGCCTGTCCGTGCTCAGCATGGGCAATTTCAGCTTCGGCGAGCCGGCGCGCATCACCGCGACAGTACACCTGGGCGAGGGCAACGTGGTCGATATCGAGCGCGAAGTGGAATTGGGCGGGGCGGTCCACAGCAAGGGAGTGATGATCCTCGGCTCTTTCCTCGCCGCCCGATACGCTCAGGATCACCCACTGTCGCTCACCGCCAGCCTGGTGTTCGAGCAATCCTACGGCCATGTGGACGGCGATTCCGCTTCCATGGCGGAGCTGTGCGCGCTCATGTCGGCGCTCTCGGACATCCCCATCCGGCAGTCGTTCGCCATTACGGGTTCGGTCAACCAAAACGGCGAATCGCAGCCCATCGGGGGCGTGAACGAAAAGATTGAAGGATTTTTCGACGTGTGCCGCGCGCGCGGGCTCGACGGTAGTCATGGCGCGCTCATCCCGGTGTCCAATGTAAAGCACCTGATGCTGCGCCGCGACGTGGTGGAGGCCGCAGAGAAGGGCCTGTTCCACGTCTATGCCTACGAAAACGTCGACCAGGCCTTCGAACTGCTCACCGGCGTGAGCGCGGGCGAGCCGGACAGCGAGGGCAACTTCCCGCCCGACAGCGCCAACGGCCGCGTGCAGGCGCGCCTGATGAAAATGGCGGAGATCCGCGCGAGCTTTGGCGATCGCCACAAGCACGGTGACGGCAGCGACGATGAGCATAGCGGGCACGGGGACACCTGAATACCACCGGTAGAAGCCCACACACCGTGGGCGAAAGAAATTCAACGCAGAGCCACAGAGAGCACAGATAAAGATAACCGCGGGGGAAGGAATGCCTGCGCCGCCGAAACGGCGCCGTGGGCGACCGCGGCCCGCCTTCGCACCTGAATACCACCCGTAGGAGCCCACACCGTGGGCGAATGCCTTTCCAGCCGTCATCGAAGCCGCATTCGCCGACGGTGTCGGCTCCTACAACGCGTTCACCAAGTCAGATCCTTTTGCGTGGCCATCCGTGGCATCCCTGGTCGCTCTTTCTTCTTCTAACCCTCGTGCACCAGCGGTACGAAGGCGACCGGGAGCACGTGACGGGTGCTGACCTCCCCTGCCTCGCCCTTGGTGAGCACGCATAATTCCTGGCCGAAGAAGGGCTCGCCCAGCGGGATGACCAACCGGCCACCCGGCTTCAGCTGTTCCACCAGCGGCGGCGGCACATGCGGTGCGGCGGCGGTGACAATGACACCGTCATAGGGTGCGTGCTCCGGCCAGCCTGGGTAGCCGTCACCATGGCGGACCTCCACGTTGTGGTAGCCGAGCGCGGCCAATCGCGTGGCGGCGTCCGCCGCCAGCGCGGGCACGCGCTCGATGCTGTAGACCTGGCGCACGAGGCAGGAAAGAACCGCGGCCTGATAGCCGGAACCCGTGCCGATCTCCAGCACCACCGCATCCGGCGCCAGGTCCAGCAGATCGGTCATGAGGGCAACCATGAACGGTTGCGAGATGGTCTGGCCTTCACCGATAGGCAAGGGCGCGTTGTCGAAGGCGGCGTGGCGCAGGCGCGCCGGCACGAAGCGCTCGCGCGGCACCTCGACGATGGCCGCAAGCACGCGCGGGTTGAGGGTTTCGCGGCCGGTGTAGCCGGCCGCGAGCCGGGTTTCTTCCTCGATGTCGCGCAACAGCCCCTTCACCAGGGACTCATCGCGCGGTGAACGTTCGCTCAGTCCTCGAACTCCATATCGAGGGGATCGGACCAGTCCCTCGCACGGGCCGCGGAATCCGCCGTATCCAGGTCATCCGCGTCCAGGTCGTCGAAGGGACCACTCCAGTCCTCGGGCGGTGCACGACGCGTGAGCTCCATCTCCTCCCAGGTCTCCATGTCGAAGGATTCCACGCTACCGTCGAAGTACTGGACATCGACGGTAGCATCACCTTCGTCCACGAGGATCACCTCGAAGGATGCGCCGGTTTCGTCCTTGTACCAGTTGCCCATCTCGGGCGCATAACGATTGGCCATGTGACTACCCCCTTCCTGCCTCCCTCCCACGAATGGGAGTCCCTGTCGAAACATAGCAAGCAGGCGTCGTTTGTCACCGCGCAGCCGGCGTCACTGCACAGCCGGCGCGATGCGCTCGCGCGCGAGCTCGTTGCCCGCGCCATCCACCACGGAAACGGTCCATTCACCCGTGGCCCCCGAATCCAGATTCTTGCTCGACCACACACGCCAGCGGGAACCGCCGACGTTGAAAGGGATTTCTGCAACCACTTGGTCGCCCTGGGTCCAGCGATGGGTCACGGTCTGGCCTTCCAGGTTGCGCAGTTCGGTGAAGAAATACACACGGGGCGTACCGGGTTGCAGGGCCGTGAGCGTGTCCACGGGCTCGCGCTCACTGATGTCACTGGTGAAAACGGCGCGGGCGACCTCCCCTGTCTGCGCCTGCGATTCGGGCTGCGCCGGTTGCGGTGCCTGCGCCTGGGCAAGAGCCTGTCCCATGGTCAGTGCTGCGCACACAGCCATCACACCGATGATGCCTTTTTTCATCTTCTTTCTCCTTGTGTGCGGCCCCGACCTGGGGCCGGTAATCCATCGTATACCGCGTCCGGCGTGCCCGGCGCGTGAATCACTTCACATCCGTTATACACCCTCGGCGAACACAAAGGGCGTATCGCGGCGCAGCTTGTATGCGGCCGCATCCACCACGCCCGCATCGGCCACGTGCGCACGGGCGCGCAACAGGGCCGGCTCGATGCGCCGGTCGCGCAGGTGGTAGCGTGCCTCCAGACCGATGTCAGCAAGGCTTGGACAGGACTCGTCGAACACGAACCGGTACATGTCCGTCATCATGCCGTAGCGAGCGGCCATGAGCGTGTTGGTGGCGTCTTTGACCGTGTCCACATCCGCGTCTTCCTTAACGAACAGACTGGTTACCATCATCACGGCGATGGCGTGCAATACGTCATAGCGCACATGGGCGATGAGCACAATAAGATGATCCTGGGTAAGCGGCACGTCGTTGCGGTGCGCCCAGCGGATCATGCCGCCGAGCAGCAGGGAGAAGAACTCGGGCACGCCCCATTCCATGCCAAGGCCCACGGACGCCAGGGCCTCCAGTGGCGTGAACGACGGGTCGCCCGCCACCAGGCGCTGGGTGAGCGCGTTATCGGCGACACCGTGCAGCAGCGGCACGTCCTGTTGGAGGAACGGGACGCCGAGTCCCTCGAACATCTTGCGGTACATGACCGGGTGGGTGGTGGAACCGAACAGGCCGGCCAGGCTGGGGTAGTCGTCCACGTCGTGCGTGCCGACCCCATACTCGTCGGCGATAAGCTGGGCGAGCACGATCTGGGCGAGCTCCGAGATGCGCTCGTTCAACTGGCCATACGGCATGTCCATGAGGCCGTTGAAACGCCCCAGCGCCAGTGCCACACACTGACGGGTGTTCTTCACCTGGTTGAAATAATTGAGCGCGAAGCGCGCGGCCTGCTCGCGGTTGAACTCGCCGCGGAAGAAACGCGCGAAAAAGGGATGGCGCCACACCGGGTGGCTCATCACGTGATCGTGCAGATCCAGGAACAACCGGCCGATCTCGCCGGCGCGGAACAAACGGGAACGCGAGAACGGATTGCCCGGGTCCTGCGCAGCGAGAGCGCGCAGTTCCGCGAACATCCGGTTCAGTGCGTTGTCAGGGTTTTCGAGGTCGACGATGATCTTGCTGAAATCGTCCACCTGGCTGTGCTTGAAGCGGGCCAGCACCTCTTCGAGGTCCAGTTCCAGGAGATCACGGGAGGGGTGTACTTCCGGAAGCAGTCGCAACCGCCCATCGGGCAGCTCGTCGAGCAGGTCCGAAAAACGACTGACGCGCATGTTATCGGGGGAAGTCATCGCACCGCTGTGCTCCGGAATATTAGGATGCACTAACTTTACCTCCGCCCCCTGCGGAAGAAAACGGCCCCCACAGGGCTGGAGCGGCCCGGCGTCTGCGTAGCAGGCCTCCCATGCCTGGACGGGCTTGGGCTAAGTAGTTGATTCTGTATGCCGCGCACTGGCGCGGTCGAGGCGTGGAAAGCGAATGGACCACCCCATAGGAAAAATCCGGCTTCGCATCGGTGTGAGTGCCTGCCTGCTCGGTGAGGCCGTGCGCTACGACGGCACCGACAAGCGCGATGCAACCGTGGCGGCGCTGGCACGTGAATTCGAACTGGTGCCCGTCTGTCCCGAGATGGGCATCGGCCTGGGCGTGCCGCGCCCACCCGTGCAACTGGAAGGCGATCCGACGGCCCCGCGTGCGGTGGGCGTCAGTTTGCGCGACATCGACGTCACGGACGCGCTCCTCGAACTCGGCGCACGCAGCGCACGGGAACTGGGAGAGCTTTGTGGTTTCGTGTTCAAGAGCCGGTCACCCAGTTGCGGCGTGAACAGCACCCCCGTTCATCTCGCCGGTGGCGGCATCCACCCAGGCGGCCGGGGGCTTTTCGCACACGCATTCATGGCGGCCCGACCCGATCTGCCTGTGGAGGAAAACGACGGCCTGGCCGATCCACAGCGGCGGGAAGAATTCCTTCGCCGTGTGAGGAGGTTTGGAAACACCCGTAGCCTGGATGAAGCGTAAGTGGAATCCGGGGTTGTGCCTGTGGCCAGCGGGGCGGCGAAGGAGGTGCCCCTATAGCCGTACACATCGCCAAAGAAGCTGGTCATCACGAACATCCCCGGGGCCATTAGGTGATGATGCCACGGCTCATCGACGTACGCCGGCCAGTCCGGGCCGGGGCAGTTATCGCCGTCCAGACCTGCCGCCAGGCACTGGCCCGTCAGATCGAACGAGGCTTAACCACAGGAAAATACCCCCAGTTTCATGCATTATGCGTGGCTTTGAACGAAACCTTCGCGGTGAGCAGGGCATTAGCGCGTCGTACGCGTTCGAAACAGCGATTCGTAACATCCAAAGGACTGATCACGGTGGCTACCCTCATCCCTTCTATTGGTTCTGCACGATTCGATACCCGTGGCGAGCTGCGCCTGGCCGAACGACTGAAGGATTTCCTGGAAGACAATGCCTGGGTCTGGCACAACCTGCCGGTAGGGCGTTTGGGCAGACACCCGGATTTCATCGTGCTCCATCCCCAACAGGGGATTGTGGTACTGGAGGTGAAAGACTGGCGGCTGGAGACGATTACCAAGGCGGACAAGAAGCAGGTCGAGCTGCTCACCGATAGGGGCATTGTCACCGTCGAGAACCCCTTCGAGCAGGTGCGGGGCTATATGTTCAACGTGGTGGACATGCTGAAGCGCGACCCGCTCCTGAAGATCGAGCAAGGCACGTTCAAAGGGCAGCTTGTCCTGCCTTTTGGCTACGGCGTGGTATTCACCAACATCACGCGCAAACAGTTTGGCCAGACCGATCTGCACGAGATTTTTCCGCCAGACCGCATCCTGCTGCGTGACGAAATGTCAGAAAGCGCCGATCCGGACGGCTTTCGCAAACGGCTATGGAGAATGGTGTCGCCCCGCTCAGGGTCCGGCTTGAGTCTGCCCCAACTCGATCGGGTGCGTGCGCTGTTGTTTCCGGAGGTACGCGTTAGACAAATTGCGCTGGCGTTCGATGAGCCACCGCATTCACCCGCCGACGACCGCACCCTGGCAGTAATGGACCAGCAGCAGGAGTTGGTTGCCCGCAGTATGGGCGAGGGCCACCGCATCGTGCGTGGCGTCGCCGGTTCAGGAAAAACCCTCATCCTGGCATTTCGGGCCGAATACATGGCACGCACCGCGTCACGTCCGGTGTTGGTGCTCTGTTACACAAACGGCATTGCCGGGCGGCTCGAAAATACCATGCAGGATCGCGGTGTCGAGGATCGCGTGATCGTTTCTACATTCCACTCTTGGTGTTGGAAGATGCTTCGTACTTATGACATCCCCATACCTTCGGAAAGCAAAATTCCCGATTACCAGGAACGACTCGCAGCGGGTGTGCAGGCGGTGGTGAACGCCGTTGACCGCGGCCAGATACCTGCCGATCAATATGATGCAGTGCTTATCGACGAAGCGCACGATTTCGAGCCTCAATGGCTCGCGTTAGCCACCAGGATGGTCAGTCCTGATACCAAATCGCTTCTCATCGTCTATGACGATGCTCAGGCGATCTACAAGGGCCGCACGCGGCCGGTATGGAAACAGCTTGGCATCGAGGCCTCCGGCAGGACCACCGTTCTCAAAGTGAATTACCGCAACACGGTGCAGATTCTCCGTTTTGCACGGAAATTTGCCGCCGATGTACTGGGTGCGCCGGGTGTATGCGCGGACGACGAAAATGCCATCCTGCTGCCTGAGGACGGCGGACGCGAGGGTGTGGATCCAATGGTGCGTCAGTGCGTGAGTTTCGATGAAGAGGGCCATGCGATTACCGAATGGCTTCTTGCGCGAAAAAATGCCGGCTACCTGTGGGGCCAAATGGCAGTCTTGTATCCGGAGCACCATATCGGCCAGCGATTCGAGAAGCTCCTGGTCAAGCATGCGATACCGGCGGACGTGGCCAAGAACAATCGCAACCGGGTAGATGCGAGCCGGGACGCGGTACGCCTCCTGTCCATGCATACAGCCAAGGGGCTGGAATTTCCTTGTGTGGCCATTGGCGGCCTGGGGGCATTGGCGTCAGAAAACATCGAAGATGACGTGCGGCTGACGTACGTGGCCATCACCCGCGCCACCCATGAGGCACTTCTGACCTATTCGCATCAGACGCCGCTGATTGAGCTCTTGGTCTCGCCCTGATCAAGGATACAGCACGACAGGATGGTGCAATTCAGATGACCATCCGAAGCCGCAAGGTCGTTTCACAACACGGGCCCCGGCCCGGGCACGGGTGAAAAAGAGCGCGGGAGGGTTTCCCCTCCCGCAAGCGGGGTTTGCCGTCAGGCCTTGGCGTAGTCGGCGAGGCCGGGATTGCCGGCGACGTTCTTGAGCTTGGGCGTGTTCAGCTTCTTGATGGACACGGTCTTCTGGTCGCGCAGGTAGTCGGCCACCACGTCCCAGATGGGACGGCCCGGCGACTGCGAACCCACCGTCGCCCAGCCGGCCACCTTGTACTTCTTGTTGGCCGCGATCTTCGTGCCGTCGTCCAGTTGCATGTCGGAGATGCGCTTGCCCATATCGGCGGTCGGGTCGCAGGCATAATCCAGCCCGCCCACGCGCACCATGTCGCCGCCTTGCTGGTAGTACGGGTCCTTGTTGAACAGGTTGTCCGCAACGTCCTCGAGGATGAGTTTGATCTCCTCGCCGCTCATCTCGCGCACGTAGGTTTCGGGATAGGTGATGCAGGTCTGGTCGAGCACGTGTTCCATGGTGATGGCCTGGCCCGGCAGCACGGTGGTGCCCCAGCGGAAACCGGGTGACAGGGAAATCTGCGCATCGCCCACCACGCGCTGCGCGTCGCACACGATCTGGTCGAAGGTGCCATTGAAGTTGCCGCGGCGATACAGCACATCGCTGCTGACGGCGAGCTTCTCTTCGAGCCTGCTCTTGTACGGCGCGCGCGTCTTCTCGATGAACGCCGCCATTTCATTGTGCGGCTCGATGAGGTTGGAGAACACGGGCAGCAGGCGGTAACGGAAGTCCTGCACCTTGCCGCCGCGCACGTCCAGGTCCATGACGCCGAGGAACTTGCCGTTGGAACCGGCGTTGCACACCAGGGTGCGGCCGCCGCGGTTCTTCACCACCGTGGGCGCCGGCATGCCGTCGTGGGTGTGGCCGCCGAGGATCACGTCCACGCCGCTGACCACCGAGGCCATCTTCAGGTCCACGTCCATGCCGTTGTGGGACAGCACCACCACCACGTCGGGCTTTTCGCTGGCACGGATCTCGTCCACCAGCTTTTGCAGCTCGGCGTCCTGGATGCCGAAGGTCCAGTCCGGGATGAAGCGCGAGGGATTGGCGATGGGCGTGTAGGGGAAGGCCTGGCCGATCACCGCCACCTTGGCGCCGCCCACCTCGCGGATGGTGTAGGGCTTGAAGGCGTGATTGGTGTTCTCGTCAAAGCCCTCGAAATCGGCGAAGCGGTAATCGAAAGCGGCGTCTTCCTTCACACGCACGTTGTGGGCAACGAACTCGCCCTTGAAGGCATGGACGTTCTTGATCACCTCTTCATCGGTGTAGGTGAACTCCCAGTGGCCGGTCATGATGTCGACACCCAGCAGGTTGCAAGCCTCCACCATGTCCATGCCGCGCGTCCAGTACGCGGTGCCCGACCCCTGCCAGGTGTCGCCGCCGTCCAGCAGCAGCGAGTTGCCCGGGCCGCGCTCGGCGCGGACCCTGTCCACCAGCGTCTTGAGGTGGGCGAAGCCGCCTACTTTGCCGTAGGTCTCGGCCGCGCGCGCGAAGTCCAGATAGGAAAAGGCATGGGCCTCGACGGAACCCGGCGCGATGCCGAAATGGGCGAGGAGTTTGTCGCCGACGATGTGCGGGGCCTTGCCGAGCGAGCCGCCCACGCCCAGATTGACGTTCGGCTCGCGGAAATACACGGGATTGAGCTGCGCATGTACGTCGGTGATGTGCAGCAGGCTCACGTTGCCGAACTTGGGCACCGCGTAGAGGTCGGCCGGCATGCGGCGCGCCGCGGCGCCCTGCACGAGCCCGGGAACCAGGCCGGCAGCGCCTGCAAGGCCCATCAGGGCGATGAACTGGCGACGACTCAGGGACATAAAGACTTCACTCCTCGATATTGTTTTGGTCCCGAGGGACTCGGGGACGGTACGCGGAGAGCTGATTCTCACAGCCACTTAGATAGAGTGTCGGGGCATGCGCGGTTTATTCCACCGCGGCGGTACGTCGCACGCAGACACTAACGAATGTGGCCGAGGGCCGCGATAGGCCAAAGGTGATAACCAAGATAGGTCTTTGCCCGGAAAGGAAAACAACGCGCGAGGGCTTCCGACCGGCGGCCGATGTCCCTACTATAGTTGGCGAATTTTCACCCCAATCGACGCACAGACCGATGGACGCAATCGAAAACGCCCAACACGACCTGACCGAAGCGACGCTGAGCGTGGAGACGGCGATCGAACTCCTCGCCAGCCTGGAACAGGACGGCAGCGAACACGCGCAGGAACTGCGTCAAATCCTGCGCGAGCTCGAACGTGTCAAGGAAGGATTGGAAGACTCCCACGCGCGCCTGGCGCCGTTGCGCACCGAGCACGCGTGAGCGATGACAGATCGCCGCCTGCTGTTGCGGGTCGCCGCCAAGCTGCTCGCCTGGGTTGCCATCATCGCGGCCTTCGCGGTGCTGTTCGGCAGCCTGGCGCCGTCACCGGACGGCATGAGCGCGCGCCCGCGCGCCGAACCCCGCGCCTTGCCGCCTCCGCCGCCCTGAGCGGCCTCAGGAGCGCTTGCGCGCCAGATCCAGGTCGGCGTCGGGCGGCGGCGGCATCTGCACGTAGAAGCCCTGCTCGCGCAGGCTGCGCATGACCTCGCTCACGTCGCTGCGCGCCAGCCGCCGCTCCGGCGTGAGTTCCAGCTCAAAGACGAATTCCGGTTTGCCGAACGCCTTCATGACGGCCTCGGGGACCTGCTCGAAGTTGTCCTCGGCGGTGACGAACAGGTAAAGCTCCTGCTTCTTGGTACTGCGGTAGACGTAGCTCTTCATGCTCACTCCAGGAAATGCAGCACCGCGTCGAGGCCGCTGTGATTGAGCACCACGCCGGCGACCGCCTGCACTGTGGGCTTGGCGTGGAATGCCACGCCCAGTCCTGCGGCGTGCAGCATCTTGAGATCGTTGGCGCCGTCGCCGAGGGCAATGACCTGCGCCGGTGCGATGTCCAGGCGCTCGCACAACGAGGTGAGAAAGCGCGCCTTGGCATCCGCATCCACGATATTGCCCAGCACCTGCCCCGTCAGGCGGCCGTCCTTCACCTCGAGGGTGTTGGCGAGCGCATCGTCCAGGCCGAGTCGCTCGCGCAGGCGCTCGGTGAAAAAGGTGAAACCACCGGACACCAGGCCCACGCGCACGCCGTTGGCCTTGAGGCCCGCAAGCAGTGCCTCGGCGCCCGGGTTGAGTTGCAACCGCTCCTCGTAGACACGCAACAGAGCGGCCTCATCGAGGCCCTCCAGCGCGGCCACGCGGCGGCGCAACGAGGTGGGGAAGTCGATCTCGCCGCGCATGGCCGCCTCGGTCACCGCCGCGACCTCCGCCTTGCGGCCGGCGAAATCCGCGATCTCGTCGATGCACTCGATGGTGATGAGGGTGGAATCCATGTCCGTCACCAGCAGGCGCACACGCTCCGGTTCGAACCCGGTGGGCAGCGTGTTGATGTCGAACGGCAAAGCATTGCGCAAATCCGCCAGACCTTCTGCAGCAAGCGCTGCGGCATGCCGCAGGCGAAAGAAGGCGCCGCAGCATTCCAGTTCGCCGGAAATCGCCTCGCCGATGCGCTGGCGCGCCGACGCATCGAGGACGGGGGTGTGCAACAACGTGGTAAACATGCCTGGCGGTCGCTCGGAGAGGGGGCGTTATTCTACCGGTTTCTGCGGCGCCTGCCGCTTCGCCGCATCGAGTTCGTCGGCGACGTCGCGCACGCCCTTGAGATCGCGCACGGTGATGGTCTTCACGGGCAGGGGCACGTGCGTGGAGACGGTCTCGACTGGTTGCTCAGGGACCGGCATCACGGGCTGTGCAGCGGGTTCCGGGCAACCGCACGGGGCTGCCGCGACGGCGGCTGGGGCACCGAGCGAGAGCCACAACAACAGCGGCAAAACCCTCACGCGGCCACCTTCACGTGATACCCGGCGAACTTGCGCACGTTCAGCACGCCACCGGAAAAAATCAGGTATTGGCCCTTGATGCCCACCAGCGTGTCTTCCACCACGGGGGTCTTGTCGAGGCTCAGGGATGTGGCCTTGGCCGGATATTCGAGCACAGGATAGCGGATGCGCACCGGCTCGGCCTGCACCGGCTCGATCGCCGCTCCCCCGCACGCCCCTGCGCAGGCCGCCAGCAGCCTGGCCCGTTCCTCGGCCAGCTCCAGCGACTCCGCGTCACCCTTGAGCATGCGGCGCCAGTCCGTGCGGTCGGCCACATGTTCGCGCAGGGCGGCCTCGATGAGTCCCGCCTCGCGGCGCGTGCCGGTGCGCAGGATGGCCAGCGCCTGGGTCGCGCCCTGATCGATCCAGCGGGTCGGGATCTGCGTGGCGCGCGTGATCCCCACCTTGAGCCCGGAGGTGTTGGACAAATAAACGAAATGGGGCTGCATGCAGTGGCCCTCGGCCCACTGCGGGTCGCGACAGGTGCCGGCGCCGTGATGGCAGCGCTCCGGACTGACGATGCAGAGATCACACTCGGCAAGCCGCTGCACGCAGGGAAAGCAATAGCCCTGGTTGTAGCTCTTGCGGGTGCTGCGGCCGCAGGCGACGCAGTTGATCACCCCGTCGTGCTCGATGCGCAGGCGGCGCCCGAGCAGCGGATTGAGGGCCAGGCTCGCCTCACCCACGGGCAGCGCGTAGTCGACCACGCCGTCAGGACCGATGACGGCACACATCTTTTGCAGGTTTCCGCTCAGGGACATGGACTTGGTACGCAGCTGGTATGCTAAGCCGCTATGGAAGCGATGGACGCGGACGATTATACGGCAGTGGTCCACGGCCTGGCCGCGCAGTTTGGCCCGCGCTCGGTGCTTTGCATCGGCGCGGGCTGCGAGCAACTGTTTGCCGGGCAATCGGGCCTGGTGCAACTCGCGGGCGAACCCGGCCTGGCGCAGCGGCTCACCGGCCTTGGCCGCTTCGACCTCGCCTACGTGGGGCCAAGCCTTGAAAGGCTCGAGCCGCGCGAGGCAATGACCGTGCTCGCGCGGCTGCGGGATGTGCATGCACCGCGCATCATCGCTGCCCTCACGTCCGCCGGCCTTCCGGACCACGCGTTGCTGGCGCTCGGCTTCACGCTGCCCCCTGCCCGGGGAGCCCGTCTTGCCCTGTTCGATATCACCGATTACAAGTTCACGCCCGACTGGCTGAATGCGCGCTTCTGGGCCCACCCCGAGCGCTGGGACCAAGGGCACGGCTGACCGATGCGCCTGCTTGCCGCCACCCTCGTCCTGTCCCTGGCCGCTGTCCCGGTGTGGGCGGCCTGCGATGACCCGCCGCAGCGTCAGGTGAACTGGCGCGGATGCGACAAGCAGGGCCAGGACCTCAGCGGCGCGGACCTGGAAGGCGCGGTGCTGATCCGCACCAACCTGGCGGGCGCAAACCTCTCGGGCGCACGGCTGACCGGCGCCGACCTGTCCTTCGCGGACCTGAGCGGCGCCCGTGCCGAGGAGGTCCGCATGGCCGGTGCACGCCTGCTGGGTGCGAGACTGGAGGGCGCGCAGCTGACCGGCGCCGTGCTGGACGGCATCGCCGCAGACCGCGCCGACCTGCGCGGCGCCCGCTTTCATGGGGCGAGCCTGCGCAAGGCGAACTTCTACCAGGCCGGATTGCAGGAGGCCGACCTCTCGGAGGCCGAACTCACCGACGCCGATCTGAAACAGGCCCTGCTGACCCGTGCCGACCTGACCGGGGCCAGCTTGGTGCGGGCTGTGCTGGACCGTGCCAACCTCGAATACGCGAACCTCACCCGCGCCAATCTGGAGCGCGCCCGCCTGCACGGCGCCCGGCTGGCCTACGCGGACCTGAGCGGGGCCAATCTCAGCCGCGCCTCGCTGGTGGACGCCGACCTGTTCAACACCACCCTCACCGAGACCCGCCTGAGCGGCGCCACCTGGGTAGACCGCGGGCGTTGCCGGCTCGACGCCGTCACCCGCTGCCGCTAGCGGCCCGCCGGCGGTGTTTCGTTTGTTCCGCCAATTTCGGTGGTGGTAAAGTGCGCCCCTCGCAAAAATCTTCACCGCTGGAGGGGGATTTAATTGGAACTCACGATTGAAATGATGTGGGTGCTGGCCTTCCTGGCCTTCACCGTCTACCTGTTCGTATCGGAAATTGTCCGCGTGGACGTGGCCGCCGTAGTGGTCATGGTGCTGCTCGGACTCACCACGATGCTACCCGACTGGCTGGTACCTTCGCTGGTCAACCCGCGGGAATTGTTCAACGGCTTTGCCAGTAACGCCGTGGTATCCATCATCGCGGTCATGATCATCGGTGCGGGCCTCGACAAGACCGGCATCATGTCCAAGGTGGCCGCCTTCATCCTGCGCGTGGGTGGTTCCACCGAGAAGCGCGTGATCCCGATCATCTCCGCCACCGTGGGCTTCATCTCCTCCTTCATGCAGAACGTGGGCGCCGCGGCGTTGTTCCTGCCGGTGGTGAGCCGCATCTCCACGCGCACCGGCCTGCCCATGTCGCGCCTGCTCATGCCCATGGGCTTCTGCGCCATCCTGGGCGGCACCGTCACCATGATCGGCTCCAGCCCGCTCATCCTGCTGAACGACCTGATCCTCACCTCCAATCGTGGCCTCGAGGCCCAGGGCGTCGCGCCCATGGAGACCTTCGCGCTGTTCGACGTCACGCCCATCGGCCTGGCGCTGGTGGCCACCGGCATCCTGTATTTCGTGCTGGCGGGCCGCTTCGTGCTGCCCGTGAACAAGTCCGAGGCCGGCGAAGGCGGCGGCACGCTGGAGTATTTCCAGGGCCTGTACGGCATCAGCGGCGACGTTTATGAGGTGGCGGTCAGGGACAACAGTCCCCTGTTTGGCAAAACCGTCGAGGAGCTGGAGCGCCTGCTCGGGTGTGATGTGGCCCTGGTGGCCATGCACGACGGCGAACAGCTGCGCATCGCGCCGGCCCGCGACCTGGTCATCCAGCGCGGCGCCATGCTCGCGCTCATGGGTCCGCGCCAGCTGGTACAGACGTTCTCGGAAGGCCACGGCCTGAGCGTGACGCCCGACCTGAGCATCTTCTCCGATGCCCTGAGCCGCAGCCGATCGGGCACCTCCGAGGTGGTCGTTCCGCCCGGTTCCGAGCTGGTGGGCAAGTCCCTGCGCGAGGTGCGCATGCGCAAGACCTACGGCCTGAACGTGCTGGCCGTGCACCGCGGCAGCGAGACCATCCGCCAGGAGCTGCGCGAGCTGGTGTTGCAATCCGGCGACACCCTGGTGACCCACAGCAGCTGGGACGACCTCGCGGCGGTCCAGAAGAATGAGCGGAAGAACTTCGTCGTCATCACCACCGACTTCCCCCATGAGGAACTGCGCCCGCACAAGGTCAGCTTCGCGCTGGTGTTCTTCCTGCTCGCCCTCGGCCTGATCCTGTTCACGGACATCCGTCTCTCGGTGGCCCTGATGGCCGGCGCCATCGGCATGATCGTGAGCGGTGTGGTCACCATGGACGAGGCCTACGAGGCCGTGAGCTGGAAATCGGTGTTCCTGCTGGCGAGCCTGATCCCGCTCGGCCTGGCGGTGGAGACCACCGGCACGGCGGAGTGGATCGCGGTGAAGACCCTGGAGATCATGGGCGGCGACGTCAATACCGTGCTGCTGCAGATCGTCATCGCCGGCCTGGCGACGTTCTTCACGCTGGTCATGTCCAACGTGGGCGCCACCGTGCTGCTGGTGCCGCTGGCGGTGAACATCGCCGTGAAGGCCGGTGCCGATCCGGCGATCTTTGCTCTCACCGTGGCGATTGCCACCTCCAACTCCTTCTTCCTGCCGACCCACCAGGTCAATGCCCTGCTCATGGGCCCCGGCGGCTATCGCGTCGCGGACTTCATGAAGGCCGGCGGCGTCATGACCATCCTGTTCTGGGTGGTGATGATCGTCATGCTGAACATCGTGTTCTGATCCACCGGACCCGCGGGTGCCCTGCCCGCGGGTCCTCCTCCCTTCACCAAGACCCACCACACCCTCTGCGGGGTTGCCCTAGGCGTAGGTGACGTTGCGATGCTACGTGACCTCCTCGGGTAATCGAGGAAGGATGCCAGCCTGCGCTCCTTCGCGCGAGCGACGTTGATGTGGTACTCACGGATGTACATGGAAGGCATAGACGGCATGCAGGTGCTCGTGCGCGCGACTCGGGACGCACGATCGCCTCGCTATCATCACCCGCGATCTGGACATGCCATTCCTGCTCGCCACCGCGCGCCCCAGGCGACGCCCACCGACTGCAACCTGCTCATCATCGGCAAAGCGGCACCGGCAAGGAACTCCTGGCCCGCGACGTTCATACCCACAGCCGACGTGCCGATGCGCACCTCCTCGCAACTGCGGCGCCTTCTCGGAAGAACTGTTCGCCAGCGAGTTGTTCGGTCATAAAAGAAACGCCTTCCCCGGCGCCATCACCAGCAAGGGCGGACTGATCGAAACGGCCGCTGGTGGCACCCTGTTCCTCAATGAAGTGAGCGACATGCCCGCCTCCATGCAGGTAGCTGCTGCCCATCATCGAAAAACACGAGGTGCTGCGCCTGGGTGCCACCGCGCCCCACATCGTGGACGAGCGCCTCGTCGCGGCCAGCAACCCGACCTGCGCGAGGCGGTGCGCGAGAACCGCTTTCGCGCTGATCTCTACTACCGCCTCCATGTGTCAATCTCAACCTGCCGCGCCTTGCCCGGCGCACGGGCGACGTCGCGCTGCGGGCGCGATTCTTCCTGGAGAAATCCACCACCCACGTGCCAACAGGTACACGACATCACACCCGAGGTGACGCACCTGCTCCAGGCTTCGACTATCCCGGCAACGTGCGTGACCTGAAAAACATCATCGCCCGCGGCGTCGCCCTTGCCACCGGCGAGCACATCAAGGTGCAGCATCTTCCCGAGGAATTGCGTATTGCCGACGCGCGTGCATGCTCGTATCGTTCACGTTCGCAGTGGCGCAACTGAAGAAACTCGGCATCTCTCAACCTAAATGGCTGTTCCGAACCCTGAAACACATGCCATCTCGCAAAGACGCCAAGATCGCAAAGTAAAGGCCGAGAGAAAGTACTGGAAAATCCTTTTTGTTCCAGCCCTTGGCGTTCTCCGCGTTTTAGCGAGAGTAATCCAGGTGTCTCGTGGTTCGGAACAGTTATTCAGAGCGGCGGGCAGAGTTCGCCCTATGTCGCCTCCTCCTTTCAGCGCAGCCCGTAGTATTCATTGAAATACTGCACCAACCGTGCCGTCTCTTCCTCCGTCAGTGGTTCGACGTTACGCAGGCTCCGGTAAGCATGCATGCGGGTGATGCTAGGCATCCAGTCACTGCGCCGCGACAACAGAAGACGACGCGCATCATGGCAGACTAAGCACTTCTGTTCGACAAGCTTCTCAGTGTCGGCGCCGTCGGGCTTGAAGCGGCCGCTGCGAACCTCCTCGGCACGCTGCTCGTCCATCTCGGCCTTGGCCGCAATGCGTGCGCCGAACTCAACGTAGCAGACCTCGCCGTCTCTCACCTCTCGCGCTCCCCTGCGTTCTTCCACACTCACCAGATGCTCGACCAACTGGCCTCCTACCGTCAGACGGTTGATGTTGTAGTTGTAGAACTCCGAGAACACCACGTCGCCCCCGCGGGTCGCGAACACTGCCATGGTAGCGTCGCCGTTGGCGGCGCGGTCGATGTATGTCACGTGGCCCTCGACGATATGCCCGAGATGTTTACGATCTGTGAACCACAACCTGCCGTCCTGACCGAGCGAAAGATCCTGGATACGGGTTTTCTCAGGCAGACGCCATTCGCTGAGCTTGCCCTGCGCATCGCGGTAGCCGATGGTTCCCCGGCAACCGTCCGAAAAAAAGAACCCACCCTTTTCGTCCGGTACGAGATTGCGCGGACAACTGTAGCTATCCCAGGCGGAAACGATCTTCCACAGACCACCTGGCGAGAGACGGGCAATTCGGCCCTTGGCCTTGCTATCCGGAGTGCTCGGCACGAGCAGCGTTGTCCAGACTTCACCGTTCGCATCGATAGCAATCGATGTAGGCCAACCTTCCGGGGCGGGATAAAAGTGCGCTCTGCCCTCCCGGTCGATGCGTCCAACTCCCGCCTGCTTGCCATGATGAGCATGACCGCCACTGTGGTCGGCCATCTCGGTAAACCATGCCTCACCGGAAGCGTCGACGACAATCCAGAAGGGCGGCCCGCCGCTAACGTCAAACTCCCCGATGCGGCCGTCTTGTCCCAGGCGTCCGACCTTCCTCCCTTCCATCTCGGCGAACCACACGCTGCCGTCAGGTCCCAGCGCCACTGAGGTCGGCTCGGCGTTCTCCGTCGGAAGCCGGTGGGACGTGACCGTTCCGTCCGTCGCGAGGCGCGAGATTGCATTGTTGTCACCCTCGGTGAACCAGATGCCGCCGTCACGATCCTCGGCGAATCCGTAGGAACCAAAAGGGCGGCAGGCATTGGCGGGCAGCGAAAAACTGCTCAACAAGACACCAACAATCAAAGCGAGATTACCGGCTTTCATGAAATGTCCTTCCTCAATAGCGCAATCTGTTCGATGTGCAGGGTGCATCTTTCCAAGCCAGGAGAACCGCTGGCGTGGCTCGTGATATCGTCAGGAGGCGTAGGTCGAGACTGGGTGTTCGGTCGACACCGCACTCATCGTCCTCCGAGTAGCAGGCTTTCGATCCTTGCGCGACCACTAGGGGTCTTTGTCGCCTGTTCGATAAATCGCAGTGTCTCTGCAATGGTTCGCAACTTGAGTTTGCAATAATTCGCTGACGGCTTGGCCATCTCGCCACGCAGCATGCACCGCATCGGACATTCGCCGCCGCAAACGTGGCTCACGTTGCAGTGATGGCACTTCCCCCGTTCTTCGACGCTGTTTTGCTTCAGGCCTTCGGCGACCCTGATAAAGCTATCGCCCGGAAAATCGCAATCATGGACATTTCCCATACAGGCCGAGCTGACGGCAACGAAGCGGTGGCATGGATAGACGTCGCCTTCGGTGCTGACCGCGAGCATGCCTTGGCCCGCCAGGCACGGATACTGCTGCCGCTTTCCACGCAGGCAGTAGGCGGCCGCCTTGTATAGCTCCCCCGCCATCACCATCGGCTTGCCGGCGAGGAGCGCCTCATAGGACTCGGCGTGAAGCCGACTGATTCCATCGACGAACATCCGCCAGTTGTCGCGGTGCCACGGCGTCGGACCCAAAGCCGGTTCTACGCGCCATCCTGCTGCACCAAGAGTTGTCAAATGACGGACCGCTGCCTCTGTCTCGCGGGCGAGCTCCTCCGGAATAGTGCCTCTCAACGCATAGGGGATGCCCGCCCGCTTCAGCAAGGAAAGATTCGCGACGATCTTGTCATAGACATCACCATCTTCGTTCTTGAACTTCCTGCCGTGATTGGTAATCGAGCGGCCACCATCAAGACTGACGGCCACGTGCGAGAAATGCCGACGCAGAAAGTCCAGTTGTTCCGCGGCCAGCAGGGTGCCATTTGTCGTCAAGGCGAAATTGACAGTGGTATTCAGTTCCTTAGCCAACCGTATTCCAAACGTCACCGCGTGGCGGATGAGCGGAAAATTCATCATCGGCTCGCCGCCGAAGAAGGAAACCGTCAGCCGACCGTTGCGAGGAAGCAAATTGCACAATGCGGCCTCCATGGTGTCGGTCGTCATCGCTCGGACTGGACGGCCATAGCCACCGCCGTCCGCATAGCAGTAACTGCACGACAGGTTACAATCGCCGGCAACGAGCAAATAGAGGCTGCTCAATCCTTCAATCATGAGCGCCCCCGTGGTCAACGCCAATTATCCGCTTTACATTGGCGTACAGGCGTGCGCGTTTCTCCGTGTCCTCAACGACTGTAACGAAACTGCGGATGCCGGCCGCAAGGCAACGCCTGACATGGGCGCAGTACCTGGATTCAGGAACGCGAGTGTCGCCGCAGCGAAAATGGGCCTGTGCATAGCACTGTCCGCCGCAAAAATAGCGCGCCCAGCAAGTCGAGCATTGCGTTAGGTCAACGTCGAGTCCGGCAAACACCGCTTGCACGCGTAAATAGGCTGGATTCTGGTCATCGCCCACGTTGCCCATCGCAAACTCTGGAACGCCGACCAGACCGTGGCATGCATAGATAGAGCCGTCCGCCGTAACTGCCGTGTTGCATCCGGCATTGCAGAAACGATGCAGTCTGCGGTGGGTCAGCATGTTGGCGACGACGTTTATCGCCTCCCGCGGAGCATGTCCGCCAAGACCGGTTTCGATGGCTTCGACACACAACGCCTCATGCTGGCGCGAATAGGATTCGTATTGAGCGGCACTCATCGCTGCGGGGTTATCGTCAGGGCCGTCCACCGGGGAAAGCGAGACTCGCTGCGCGCCTAGCTCGCGCATGTGTCGTAGCGCGTCGCGGTAGCGCTCTGCGGTCGTTCCAGTGAGCGTGCCGAGCAGGGACACCTTGTCGCCGCACCGCTCGATAAGCGCAGGCAGATACCTGGTCGCAAGCTCGTAGGCGCTGCCCTTCGGCGCTATCCGGTAGCGATCATGGTCCGCCTTCACCCCGTCGATGCTCACCGAGATCGACGAAAAGCGCTCGTGCAGGAATTCGATTCGCTGCCGATTGAGCAGTGTGCCGTTCGTCGTGATGCTGTACGAGATGCGGATTCCGCGTTCTGCCTCAAGGCGGTTGCCTTCCTCAACTATGGCCTTGATGCCGCGAAAGTTCATCAGTGGCTCGCCGCCGTACATCGAAACCGAATACTTGCGTCCAGGCACAATGAAAAAACGTCGGAAGGCGGCCTGAGCGACTTCCGGTGCCATCATCATGCCAGGATTCGCAATATGGCCGCGATCGTTGTAGCAATACGTACACTCCAGGTTGCAGTCATGCGCCACGTAGAGGCAGAGATTATCCGTCTCTCCCCATGGGCGCGGCTCGCAGGTCATATCGTGCCGCGCCTCATCGGCAAGGACATCGCAGATCCATGCGGATGGAGGCGCAGCGTCTTCGCTCGCCTGCCAAGCAAGCAGGCCCGCGCTTGTCTCCTTTGCCAGCCTGAATACGCGATAGCTGCGTGGAAGAAACAGCAGGTCTGTCAGATCGCCGCGGATCACATGGAAATCACGATGCATGTGCAGACGGGTCGACCGTGCGGCTACCGCGCCGATTGGACACTGCGTTCTTGAGCCTCATCGTCAGCGTCCGACGCGTCTCTGGATCGCTCACAGCCGAAATTATGTCCGGAAGAATCCCCTCAATCACCGTCTTCATGTAGTAGCAATACCGTTCCACCGGCGGATCGATATCGCCGTGCTCGGCGTAGGAGTACTTTGCGCAGGCACCACCGCAAAGGTAGCGTGCCCAGCAGTCGCGGCAGCCCACGCGCCGATCCACAGTCGAATCGATAAACTGCTGGCGGATAGCCATGAAGCGGGGCGACTCGCGCAATCCCGGATCGACGACGTTGCCCATCTTGAATGTCTCTTCCCCGACGAAGCGATGGCACGGGTAAACATCACCCTCCGCCGTCACGGCCAGCAGGTTGCTTCCGGCGTTGCAGTGGTAGAGCGCATGGCTGCGGGAGACGAAGTGGAACATGACGTAGAACGGGTACTCGAAGGCGACGGCCTGCCGACCTTCGATGAAGCTTCGAAGCCCTCTGCGGTTGATCTCGGTAATCTGCGCAACGAAGCGGTGGTACTGCTCATCGTCCAGATACAACGCATCGCCTTCGGGTGCATCGACGTTAACGATGCCGATACCACCCGGCCCAAAGCCCTCCAAAGTGTCGTAGATCTCACCGACCCGGTCGTACCCGGACGAGGTGACAATCGAACGGAAGCCCCAGTTGAACGTCCCTCCAGCGGTAAGCTTGCGAATGTTCTTGCCAGCCGCAGCGAAAACACTGCTCCCATTCTTGCTGATGCGCTGGGCGTCGTTTAGTTCACCTGGCCCGTCCAAGCTGAACGTGGCATCGACAATATGGTCGTCGAAAAACTTCTTTATTTCGTCATTGCAGAAGGTTCCGTTGGTGACGATGCCGAGTCCGATGTCAGCCCTACCTTGATTGCGGAAGCTCTCGCCAAGAGCCGCTGTTTTCTTCATGAGCGGAAAGTTCATGAGCGGCTCGCCACCGAAGAAGATCAGGAAATGGTTGCCTTCGCCTTTCGAAAAAAAGGTTTCCATGGCCTGCACCAGGATCTGCTCGCTCATGCGGCCCCGTTTGCCGTATTCGCCTTCGCCACCGTAGCAGTAGGTGCACTTGAGATTGCACTCCTGAGAGACGAAGAGATAGATGCCACTGACCTTGGATGTGATATCCCCAGGCCCTCGCAGCACCTTGGCCGGCGGCGCCTTGCGGCAATAGTTGTCCATGAAGGTTTCAACCTTGCGCCAGCGCTGTTCCGAAATCGGATCAAGTATCTCTCCCGCTTCCGCTTTCCTAAGAACAACTCCAGTGGCGGCATCAACCTTGAAGACCGATACAGGCTGGGTCAGGAAGAGGTACGACTGGTCATTCTTGGAGAAAACGTGGAAGTCTTTTCTTGCAACCATGGCTGCCCCTCCTTGAGGCGGCTTCCCGGCCGCCATCGATTACTACGTCAAGCTATGAGTTACTGATCTGCTTGGTTCGCAATTACATCTGGGGACCACACCCACACATCGGCCCACCTTCGGTGCTGCAACAGGCGGCCATGGTCATCTTCTCAAAAGCCTCATTGCAGCCGTCGAGTGTCTCGAATACGACTTCTTCGATTTCAATTGCGTCTTTCGTTTCCATGTGTGACTCCTTCATAAAACCAACAACAATGGAAAGGCGGCCGGGAAGACAGTTATCGCAGTGAGATCCGGTTGGGATCAGAACCTGCCGTTCAGGCCGACGGTAAACGTGCGCCCGTCAGACCACTCAAGCTTGTTGAATGTCTCGTACTTCTTATCGGTAAGATTGTTGACGGCGAAGACGCCTTCCCATTTCTGCCCGAAGGCGGGCAGTTTTGCGCTGGCCTTGAGATCGACTTGGATATAGTCGTCAGCCTTTTGCGCATCGGTCAGATTTTGGAAATACAGAGCGCTGACGTAGCGGGCATTCAGTGTTGCCGACCAAGCATCGCTTGGCGCATAGGTCACGCCAGTGTTGAACTTGCGCGGCGCTACCCGTAGCGACTCGGTTCCAGAGGCGCCTTCTTTGGGATAGTCGCGCGCCCGGGTGTAGGAAAAGTTGGCATAGGGTTTCCATCCCCCTCCTAGATCGCCTTGGTAGGCAAATTCAAGGCCGGATACCTTGACTACGGCCAGGTTCTGATATTGTTGCTTTCCGGTGGCTACATCGGTGCCCAAAGTGATCTTGTCTTGATAATCGGTATAAAACAGCGCGGTACGAAAACTCCCCGCTGCCAAGCGGTTGTTCATGCCCACCTCGTAGGTTTTCGATGATTCGTGTCTGAGATCCGGATTGTCGATGCGCGTGGTTGATGGCTGAACGAACCTGTAGACGTTAAGGGCCGGTGTGTACGCCGTGCCATAGGACGCGTAGAAGGAGGTGGCGTCGGTGACGTGATAGCGGGCACCAACCCGCGGATTCACGACATTGTCCACCGAACCGCTGCCATTTTTGGGTACACCATCGACGGTATCGGGAGACAAATCGATACGGTCATGTCGAATGCCGGCGGTCACGGTCAGCGCCCCGAATCGATGCTCGTCCTGTACGAACAGCCCATCGACCTGGCTCTCACTGCCGGTAACGGAACGGATTCCGGTTGAAGCGACGACGGAATACTGCTCGAAATCGCCTGTATCCCGCGAGTAGCCGAGAATCAATTCATTCCCGAAAAACGGCCGGGTCTGGAGTAACGCTTGGAAAAAAGTGGATTCGCTGTCACGACCACCGTAACGGAACAAGGCCAGATCGGCGTCAGAAACGGTACCAGGGGTAATGAGGGATCCGGTCCAGTACCAGTGGTCGAAAGTATACCTTTGCTCCAGCCTGGTGCTCGTAAAGTCGATCTTGAGGTGGGTATCGCTGCTCCAGTTATAGCGATAGCTGAAGGACGCCAAATCGCCATCAAGGTCGGACCGATCGTTTGGGCGCCCGCCGTAGCCGGCGGAACGCGTCGCAAAAGTTCGTAACTCAAGAGTTAGTTCGTGTCCATCTGCAGGGTAAAAACCCGCCATCAAACCGAGTTTTTGGTCTTCCCAGTCCCTTGGCGCAAGATCATATTGACCATACAGATCAGCTATCGGGACCGATTTGTATCCATCGCTCTGGGCGTCAAGAGCGGAAAGCCTGATATCGAAGGTATCTCCGGCGGTGCCTACGGCAGCACCCAAGGTCCGGGTATTGTGCGTTCCGTACGAGACATCGACCTCGGCCCCTGGCCCTTCTATCCAACGCTTCGATAAGACGTTGATGACGCCTGCGACTGTATTCGGGCCGTAGAGCGCTGATGCAGGGCCGCGCACGACTTCAATGCGCTCGACGTCATGCAAAGGCACGAAGTTGAGGCCGCCGCTCCCCAAGACCTGGGAAACGATCGAGTCCTGAGCCATGCCCCCGACCAATACTTGGGTATATTTCGGGTCGCGGAATCCGCGGATGGTTGGGGTCACCTGATGCCCCACGCTTTGCTGTGCGACGAAATCGAGACCTTCGACATCACGCAGGGCGTTGGCAATGTTCTGGCGGCTCTTGGTTGTGAGTTCCTTCTCGTTCAGGACGCTGACACTGACCGGCACTTCGTCGATTGGGCGCTCCGTACGGGTGGCTGTGACAGTGACTGCCAGGGGAACCTCCCCGCGTTGCGGTGGGACCCCGGCGTTTACCAGCAGATAAGCACCATCATTGCGCTCGACACCGATACCGGTACCAGCCAACAACAACTGCAGCGCGTCCGCCGGTGCGAGAGCACCGGTCACCCCGCCGGTGCGCAGGCCGCGAATGCGGTCCGGCGAATAGAGCAGGTCGACGTGCGACTGCTCGATGAAGGCACGAAGCGCCGATTCGAGCGGCTGCGGCCCGATGCTGAAGTCGATGGCGTTGCCCGCGAGCGCAACCTTGGCATTCAGCGGCAGCGCCAGGGCAAGCGCGAGGGCAATACGTTTCAACCCCTGGGAAGTGGACCGGCACAGGTCGGTTCGAAGCTCCACTATTTTCTCCCTTGTTTTTGTTTTCAGACGTCAAGCAGGAATTCCCACCCACTCTGGTAAACGGGGTGGTATGTATTCCAAGACGAACTGATAACAAGAACCCTGACATCGGGCGGGAAAAATTTGCAGAAAGACCGGCTGGAGGGTGAGTGGAAGCGGACTAATCGGGCCGGATCAGCAATACACCTTCTTCCGTTTGCTCCAGGGAGACCGGGAGCATGCGCGGCAGGAGTTGGGGAAGCGTATGCAAGTTGGCGATGCGGAAAGTACCGCTGAGTTTGAGATTATTCAGCCGGGGATCGGCGATATGAAGGGGTGCTTCCTGGTAACGGTTGAATTGCGCCACGACCTCGGTCAGCGGCGCGGCCTCGAAATGGATGCGCCCGTCCAGCCAGTCGAGGACACCGACGTCGTTGTGCCCGATGGGGGAAAGTGTGCCGCCGTCATCGCTGTAGGTCACGGTATAACCGGCGTTCAGCAGTTCCTTGCCGCCGCCCCCGACGGCAACCTCCACACGCCCCTCCACCACGGATACGCGCACACCGGCCTGATGCCGGTAGACACCGAACCGGGTACCGACCGCGCGAGCCGTGCCGCCGGCGGCAACGACGACGAACGGTCTGGTCGGGTCAGGGGCAACCTCGAAATAGGCCTCCCCCTTTTGCAGATGCAGGGTGCGCCGCCCAGAGGTCAGCTCCACACGGAGTGCCGAGTCGCTGTTGAGGTGTACTACCGAGTGGTCAGCCAACCGGAGGGTCTGCTGTTCGCCCTTAGCGGTTTGATAACTGCCGGGATCGTAAAAGAAGGCCCCCAGTCCGGTGAGCACCGACAATACGAGCACTGCCGCCACCGCCACGGCTTTCCACCGCGTCGTGCCACGCTCACCGGGATCCCGAGCTGCGGCAGCGTATGCCATGCCCTCAACGGGAAAGGTCTCCCTCAGGCCATCCAATTCCTGCCAGACGCCCTGTATCGCCTGATACTCCTCCCGGTTCCTGGGATCGGCGGCCAGCCACCGTTCGAATGCGCACCTTGCCTCTTTCGTGGGCGGCTTATCGCGCAGCCGAACGAACCATTCTGCTGCCTGCCGCCGCGCGAGCGGCAGTTCCTGACCATTGAAGTCGTCATCACGTGGCATGGGGTAGATCTTATTCCAAATGAATGGCTCCGACGCCATGTCGGTGTATCCATTCCCCCCATGGCTATGCCCTTCAGTCGAGCACCGCTAGGCGCTCCCGGCAGTGCGCCAGCGCCCGAATAACGTGTTTCTCTACCATGTTGACGGAAATCTCCAATTTCGCTGCGATAGCAGCGTGAGTTTGGTGCTCGAACTTGTGCATCAGAAAGACCTCGCGGCAGCGCGGCGGTAGTTCCGCAATGGCGTGCTGCAGAACTGCCAAGCGCTCCTGGGCATACACCGTATGCTCAGGAGTGACATTGTCAGTCGCCTGCTGTACCGCATCGCTCTCTTCGCAGTTTTCGTAGACGTGGGCGCGGCGCGCCCGGAGATGGTCGAGGACCAGATTCGAAGCGATCTGAAACAGGAAGGGACGCGGTCGGCGCAATTCATAGCCGTCCTCCAGGCACAGCACCCGCATGAAGGTGTCGTGCATCACGTCGTCCGCATCGCCGGATGATAACTTCTTGGCGATAAACCGGCGCAGGGCATCGCCGTACTCTTGGTACAGGGTGGCAATATCGATTTTGTTATTACGTGACCCCACAAGAAGCCCCCACTGCGCGCATGGATTGTGAGGCGCTTTACCTATAACATCAATATGTTATATGGCGCACACCGCAGGTGAATTGCCACACCTCAGCGGCAACGCTCCCTGTTTCTGGCGACGGCATTGCGGCATACAGTTTGCGAGTCACTTCGTGGCAGGTGGCGGTTCTATTGACGCTACAACGGATTATCAGGCACCAGAGCTTAACGATGACCATGCGCCACGCGCATCTTGCGCCGGGGCACATGGCGGGGCTGTTAGGCTGAACCCGCTGGCGGAATGGACACTTTTTGGACAGTAGGAACAGTGCACGCGCCAAGGGTGGCGCGTAACCTGTTGGTTCAATTGGTGGGTCGTGAGAGACTCGAACTCTCGACCAACGGATTAAAAGTCCGCTGCTCTACCGACTGAGCTAACGACCCGGAAAAAAAGAGGGGCTATGCTACCGGACTTGACGAAAAAGGCAAGTCCGGCAGCACACGATGGAAGGTTTTAAATGGCTTCCAGCTTGCGCATGGAGCCGGGGAGCAGACGCATGTCGACCAGCGAAGTGGCGAAGGCCTGCATGAAGCTGGCGTCTTCGTAGACCATGCGGTAGTACGCGATCTTCATGGTCAGCGCGCTGCCGAATACGATGGCGACGAAGGTGACGAAGGAGCCGAGGGCAAGCGTTGAAATACCCGTGACACCCTGACCGATGGTGCAGCCCATAGCGAGCACGCCGCCAAAGCCCATCAGTACCGCGCCGATGAAGTGGTTCAGGAAATCCTTGAACGAGGCAAACCATTCGAAGCGGAAGCCGCGCGATATCACCGACCAGATCAGTGAGCCGAGAATGACGCCGGCCACGGCCATGATGCCAAAGGTAAGCATGGTGGCGTCGAAGCCAGCGGCTCCATAACCGACGGTCTGGCCCATGGGATTGATGAAGGTGAAGGATTGCGCGCTGAGCGGGCGGGAATCGGCGGGCTTCACGTCGCCCTCGCCGGCATACATGTCCCACTGCTCGGCCACGAAGTTCTGCAGGCCGAAGCTTTCGTCCTCGGTACCCACCATGACGTTGCTGCTGATGTACCAGCCGCCGACCACCGCCGCACCCACCACGATGCCGCCGACGATGTTGTTCATGTTGCCGCGGAACTCCGCGGACTTGAACACGAAGGCCAGCACCGCGAGCGCCAGCACCACACCGATGATGAGGCGCGCCGTCGCGACGCTTTCACCGGAGGCGACCAGGGAGCCGAGGTCCTGGCTGGAGCCCATCTGCACGGACAGCGGGCGGATCCAGTCATAGAACAGCACGGTGAACAGGGTCTGGTCGGAGCCCGGAAACGGGTTGACCATGAAATAGGCGATGACGCCGATGATGAGCAGCACCATCACTGATTTGATGTTGCCACCGCCAATGCGGATCAGGCATTTGTTGCCGCAGCCGCTCGCGAGGGTCATACCGATGCCGAACAGCACGCCGCCCAGGAGATGCTCAGCCCACAGGAACTGCCCGGCGCGATACGGAGGAAAGGCGCTGTCGGCTTGCACCAGACCCATGGACTCCAGCACCACCACGCCGAGCAGCGCCACGGCGATGGCCAGCAGCCAGGCGCGCATACGGCCGGTGTCGCCCATGTTCACCCAGTCGGAAACCGCGCCCATGGTGCAGAAGTTGGTTTTGTTGACGACCGCACCCATGATGAGCGCCACGGCGAAGGTGGCCCAAAGCAGGAACGACTGGGCCTCCCCGAAATTCTCGAAGATCATGTTTCTCCTCCTGTCCGGCGGTTGATCCGCCTGTTGGTTTCCCCGTGGTGACTGGGGTTGAAACGCCCCAAGGATAGAGACGGCCACGCAGAGCGTCACCATCCTAAAAGGGGTAGGAATATTCTCAGGATTTCCGGAATTTAGCGATAAGGCGTGGGATCGGGCACGTCCGCCGCCCGGAAGCCTTCCGCGCGCAGGCGACAGGAATCGCAGCGCCCGCAGGCACGGCCCTCCGCATCCGCGTCGTAGCAGGACACCGTGAGGCCGTAATCGACGCCCAGCCGGGCGCCGGTGCGAATGATCTCGGCCTTGCTGAGATCGATGAGCGGCGCACGGATACGAAAGCCCCTGCCCTCCACGCCCGCGCGCGTGCCGAGGTTGGCCATGGTCTCGAAGGCCTGCACGAATTCCGGGCGACAGTCGGGATAGCCGGAGTAATCCACGGCGTTCACACCGATGAAGATGTCATGGGCATCGAGCACTTCGGCCCAGGCCAGCGCCAGGGACAGGAACACCGTATTGCGCGCCGGCACGTAGGTGACCGGAATGCCCTCGCTCGGCCCTTCAGGCACGGCGATGGTGTCGTCCGTGAGGGCGGAGCCGCCGAACTGGCGCAGGTCGAGCCGGAACACGCGGTGTTCCATGCCCAGGCTGCGGGCGACGCGGCCGGCGGCAACCAGCTCGGCGCGATGGCGCTGGCCGTAGTCGAAACTGAGTGCGTAGCCCGCAAAGCCTTCGGCGCGGGCCATGGCGGCCGCGGTAGCGGAATCGAGCCCGCCGGAGATGAGTACGACGGCTTTCTTTGGCATGTTCATCGGCCCGGGGCGTTACCCCAGAGGATCTTGTGCAACTGCAACTGGAAGCGCACCGGCAGGCGGTCTTCGATAATCCATTCCGCCAGCGCCCGCGGTTCCACCTGGCCCATGGCCGGTGAGAACAATACCTCACAGCGCGCCGCAAGGTGCTCGCGGGCAAGCAGTGTCGTCGCCCAGTCGTAATCGGCGCGGTTACACAGCACGAACTTGACCTGGTCACGGGCGGTGAGCCGTGCGAGGTTTTCCAGGCGGTTGCGCACCGCCTCGCCCGAACCGGGGGTCTTGATGTCCATGACCTTGACCACGCGCGTGTCGACGCCGGTGAGGTCGAGGGCGCCGCTGGTCTCTAGGGACACTTCGTGGCCGAGGTCGCACAAACGGCTGAGCAGTTCGAGACACGGGCGCTGCGCCAACGGCTCGCCGCCGGTGACGCACACGTGGTGCACGCCGAATTCATGCACCTGCGCGACGACGCTGTCGAGCGACTGCCATTCGCCACCCTGAAAGGCATAGCTGGTGTCGCAGTAGCCGCAGCGTAAGGGACAGCCGGTGAGACGCACGAACACCGTCGGCCAACCGACGCTACGCGATTCGCCTTGCAGAGACAAAAAGATCTCCGTGACGCGCAGGCGCGCCGCGGCGTCGGCGGCTCCGCTCATCCCTCGCGCCTGAACTGGCCGAGAAGATTGCGCGCCTGGCCCGCTTCGGTGGAATCCGGATAGCGCTTCACCAGATCGTTGAGCACGCGGGTCGCCGCCGCCCGATCACCGAGCTCGTTGTGGCTGTAGCCAATCTTCAGCAACGCCTCGGCCAACTTGGGACTCTTGGGATAGTTGTCGAGCAGTTTCTGGTATTCGGTGATGGCCTGTTTGAAATTGCGCTGCGCATAGGCGGCCTCACCCAACCAGTACTGCGCGATATGCGCATACCGCCCCTGCGGATAATTCTTGAGGAAATCGCGGAACGCGGCAGCCGCCTGTTCGTAGCGCAGCTCGCGCAAAAGGTCGAAGGCCTTCTGATAGGCCTCACGCTCCTGCGCCGTGGCGGCCGGCTCGGCCTCCGTGGGCGCCTCCGGAGCGGCACCGGGCGTGGACAAGCCACCGGGTGCCGGCACGACGCCAGCGCCGGTGCCGGCTTCGCGCTCCAGGCGTGCGAGACGGCGATCCACGTCCATGTACAACTCGCGCTGGCGGCGTTGCAGGCCCTCGATGGCGTGGGCCTGCTCTTCCACCAGCCCGCGCAGCTGCTGCACCTCGCGTTGCAGGCTGTCGATGCGTGTGTGCATGTCGACCAGCGTCTGGTTGCTCAGCTGCTGTTCGAGACGCGTCACGCGCGCATTGAGGTCCTGGGGCGGGGCGGCGAACGCGCCGCCCGCACCCAGCACCAATGCCCATGCGAAGGTGAGCCGGACTACACGCATGTGTTACACGCCCGAGTAGATCAACTCGACGCGGCGATTGAGACGCCACGCGGATTCGTCATGACCCTGCGCCGCCGGGCGCTCCTCACCGAAGCTGATGACCTGCTGCTGCCCCTTGGCCATGCCTTGCAGCAGCATCAGGCGTTCGATAGCCTGGGCGCGGCGCTCGCCGAGACCCAGGTTGTATTCGCGCGAGCCGCGCTCGTCCGCGTGACCCTCGATCACCACGGAGGCGTTCGGGTTGGCGGCGAGGAATTTGGCGTGTTCCGCGACGATGTTGCGGTCTTCGGCACTCACCTCGGAACTGTCGAAGGGGAAATAGAACACGCGCTTGGAGAGCGGGCTCTGCGGGTCCTCCAACGGGCTGCCGGCGAAGCCGCGCTCGGTCTCCGCACCGGCCGCCTCAGCGCCGGGGGCCTGCTCTGCCGCCGCACCCGGGGCCTCGGTGGGTTCGGTCGGGGTGGTCTGCTGCTGAGCACAGCCGGCAAAAAGCCCCACACCGGACAACAGCACAAGAATTGCCATCAGCTTTTTCATGGTTTTCCTCTTCTTACTTGAAATACGGAGACCACGCGGGTTCGCGCACGTCCCCTCTGCTGAGCCCAAGCCGCTGGTGGGCGCGTCCATCTGCGGCCACCGCTTCCAGAACACCCCGCCCGCGGATCTCCGTCGCGTAGATGATCATGGCGCCATTAGGCGAAAAACTGGGGGATTCGTCCAGTCGTGATTCGGTGAGCACGCGCAAATTACCGGTTTCGATGTCCATCACGCCGATGCGGAAGCGGTTGCCCTCGCCGGTGAGCAGGGCCAGCCGACGGCCGTCGGGTGAATAGCGCGCCCGGGCATTGTATGCCCCTTCGAAGGTCAGGCGCTCCGGCGCTCCGGCGGGCATCCCGCCACTCATGGACAGGCGGTAGATCTGCGGCCGACCGCCGCGATCGGAGGTAAACACCAGCGCTCGGCCATCCGGCGACCAGGCGGGTTCCGTATCGATGGCCCAGTTTTCGGTCACGCGCGTCAATCGAGAAGAGGCCAGTTCGAGCACGTAGACCTCCGGGTTGCCGTCGCGCGACAGGGTCAGCGCGAGATGGCGCCCGTCCGGCGACCAGGCCGGCGCGCTGTTGATGCCCTGGTAGGAGGCCACCTTCTCGCGCTTGCCGCTGGCAACCTCCTGCACATACACGCCAGAACGCCCCTCTTCGAAGGACACATAGGCGAGCCGGCGCCCATCCGGCGACCAGGCCGGCGACATGATGGGCTGGGCCGAGGTGAGGATGATCTGCTCGTTGTAGGCGTCGGAATCCGCCACCGCCAGACGATAGGTGCGCTTGCCGTCCGCGCCGCGCTCCTCGGTCACGTAACTGATGTTGGTGTCGAAGGCACCGCGCTCACCGGTGAGCTTCTCGTAGATGATGTCGCTGATCTGATGCGCCACCCGGCGCAGCTGATTGGCCGTGGCCGGGATGCTGTAGCCCAGCAGTTGCTGGCTGCGCGGCACGTCGAGCAATTGGAATTCGACCATGAAACCGCCGCCCTCGCGCGGCCGCACCCGACCGATCACCAGGCTCTCTGCGCCGGTGCTGCGCCAGGCGGCATAGTCCACCTGCGCGGTCTGGGTGGGACGCGCCGGCAGGCGGTCGAGGGCGAGCGGCGCAAAGCGCCCGCTGCGCGCCAGGTCGGCACTGACCACCGCGGCGACGTCATGGGGCAGCGGGGTTGCACCGGTCCAGGCGAATGGCACAACGGCCACCGGCAGGGCGCCCTCCATGCCTTCGGTGATCTCGATGTTGAGCACGGCCTGCGCTGTACCCGTCGAGCACAACGCAGCCACCAGCAATATGCGCAGGATCGTCCGCACCTCTACCCCTCTGTGTGGAACCTGAAGTTGATTTCCCGATCGAACACGTCCGGCGTGGGCGGCGCAGGCAGCGGCGAGGCCTTGCGCACCGCCGCCTCCACGGAACGGTCCAGGGCCGGGCTGCCGCAGCTTTGCAGCAACCGCACCTCGACCACCTCGCCGCCCGGCAGCTGGCGCACGAACACCCGGCAGTTCACGCTGCCCGTGGTGCCGGCCGGACGCAGCCAGTTACGCGACACCTTGTTGGCAATTAGGTCGATGTACTCCGCCTTGATACGGCTGTTGATGCTGGCCGTTTCGCGGGCCAGCCGCTCCTGCTCGGCGGCGAGCTTGGCCTTGAAGGCCGCTTCTGCTTCGGCCTTCTGCTGAGCCTCGCGCTTTTCTTGCAGAGCCTTCAGGCGCTTCGCCTCTTCCTCGCGCTTCTTCTCGATGGCCGCCTTCTCCGCGGCGACGCGCTGTTGTTCGGCCTTGAGATCCGCAAGACGCTTGCGTTCCGCCTCGCTGGCGCGCTGCTCCTGGTCGCGTTTCTTTTTCAGGTCGGCAAGACGCTTGGCCTCCTTTTCGCGGGCGAGACGCATCTGCTCCGCGTCCTTGGCGAGCTTTTGCTGGCGCGCGGCCTCGGCGGCGCGGCGCGCCTGCTCGTCCGTGCGCAGTTTTTTCAGTTCGCGTTCCACCATCGCCTCGTCCACCGCCACGGTCTCAACGGCCTCCATCACGGGTGCGGCCACCGGCAGGCGCGCAGGTTCGTTGTGGAAGCTGAAGGCCAGTGCGGCGAGGACGAATACGTGCACGCCCAGGGAGATGCCGATACCGAAGGTCCGATCGTCCATGTCAGCGCTCCGGCGGCTCGGTGAGCAGACCGACTTTGCTGATGTCCTTCTGCTTCAGCGCGGCGATGAGTTGCACCACCTTGCCGTAGTTGGCGTTACGATGCCCGCCCACGTTCACCGGCGTGTTGGGGTGCAGGCGTTGGAAGGCCACCACACGATGCACGAGATCGCCAAGCGCCAGTGGTTCCTGTTTTTCGCCGTCGAGATTCAGATGGTAGCTGCCGTCCTGCTCCACGGAGATGACGATGATGTGACCGTCTGAGGAGGTGACCGGCTCGGCGCTGGCTTGGGGCAGGTCGACCTTCACGCCCTGGGTGAGCAGGGGCGCCGTGACCATGAAGATCACCAGCAGCACCAGCATCACGTCGATGTACGGCACGACGTTGATCTCCCCGATGGGACGCCGGCGTTTTCTGACGTGCTGCGCTGCCATACTGCCTCAGGCCGCCGAATCCAGGGCCGGGTTGTAGACCTGGCGGTGCAGCAGGCTCGTGAACTCCTCCACGAAGGTCTCGTTGCGGTTCATGAGCCGCTCCACGTCATTGGCGAAGCGGTTATAGGCGATGACCGCCGGGATGGCCGCGAACAGGCCCATGGCGGTGGCAATGAGGGCCTCGGCGATGCCCGGCGCGACCATGGACAGCGTGGCGTATTGCACGCCGCCCAGGGCGCGGAAGCTGTTCATGATGCCCCACACGGTGCCGAACAGGCCCACGTAGGGGCTTACCGAACCCACCGTGGCGAGCAGGGAAAGATGCCGTTCCAGGCGGTCCTGCTCGCGATTGAGCGCCGCGCGCATGGCCCGTTGCGCGCCCTCCACCACCGCCTCCGGGTGGCCGATGGCCGGCTTGCTGAGCCGGGCGTACTCGCGGAAGCCCGCCTCGAACAGCGCCTTGGGGCCCGTGGCGTCTTCGCGGTTCTTACCCACTTGACGGAACAGTTCGATGAGGTCGATGCCCGACCAGAAACGCCTCTCGAAGGCCGCGGCCTCCTCGCCCAGGCGGGCAAGCGCACGCCATTTTTCGATGAGGATGGCCCAGGACATGACGGACACGGCCAGCAGCAACAGCATGACCGCCTGTACAACAAGGCTCGCGTTGAGAAATAGGCTGAAAAAGGAGGCGTCGACGCTCATTCCGTCCCCTTCGATAGGGCTTGCTGGATATTCCGCGGCAGGGGCCTGGGCTTGAAGGTCCTCTCGTCCAGGCACACGATTTTGATGATACCTTCGCACAAAACCGTGTCACCGCGCCGGACCTGTTGCACGAAAACGAGGCTTGCGCCCCCTGCCTTGTCCAATGTCGCACTCACCGTCAGCGCATCGTTGAAGCGCGCCGGCAGGCGATAATCCAATTCCACGGCACGAACGGCAAACAGCAGGCCCTGCTCTGCGCGCAGGGCGTCTTGCTCGAAACCCAGGGCGCGCAGCCATTCGGTGCGGGCGCGCTCCATGAATTTCAGGAAATTAGCGTAGTAGACCACCCCGCCGCTGTCGGTGTCCTCGTAATAGACCCGTACCGGCCAGAGGAATCCGCTGCTACTGCCCGTCGCCATCGTCCAGTTCCAGCTGTTGCCGCGGCGCCGCCTCGGTGCGGACACGCAGACCAAAGTGCAGGTAGGCGCTGCGTGTGGCGATGCGTCCGCGCGGCGTGCGCATGATAAATCCCTGCTGGATCAGAAAGGGTTCCAGCACGTCCTCGATGGTGTCGCGCTCCTCGCCGATGGCCGCGGCCAGGTTGTCCACACCCACCGGGCCGCCGTCGAACTTCTCGATGATGGCGAGCAGCAGCTTGCGATCGAGCATGTCGAAGCCGTGCGCATCCACGTCCAGCATGTCCAGGGCGCGATCGGCCACCGCGCTGTCCACGCGGCCGTTGGCCTTCACCTCGGCGTAGTCGCGCACCCGGCGCAGCAGGCGGTTGGCGATGCGCGGCGTGCCGCGGGAACGGCGGGCGATCTCGCGGGCGCCGTCCGGGTCCATGGTGACGCCCAGGATGCGCGCCGAGCGCTGCACGATATGGGTAAGGTCGTCGACGTTATAGAACTCCAGGCGCTGCACGATGCCGAAGCGGTCCCGCAAGGGTGACGTGAGCAGCCCGGCGCGGGTGGTGGCGCCCACCAGGGTGAAGGGCGGCAGGTCCAGCTTCACGGAGCGCGCTGCTGGCCCCTCGCCGATCATGATGTCGAGCTGATAGTCCTCCATGGCCGGATACAGCACCTCCTCCACGATGGGGCTGAGGCGGTGGATCTCGTCCACGAACAGTACGTCGTGGGGCTCCAGGTTGGTGAGCAGCGCGGCCAGGTCGCCCGGGCGTTCCAGCACCGGCCCCGAGGTCTGGCGCAGGTTCACGCCCATCTCGTTGGCGATGATGTGCGCCAGGGTTGTCTTGCCCAGGCCCGGGGGGCCGAACAGCAGCACGTGATCCAGCGCCTCGCGCCGGCCCTTGGCGGCCTGGATGAAGATCTCCAGCTGCTCGCGCACCGCCGCCTGGCCCACGTAATCGGCCAGCATGCGCGGCCGAATGGCCCGGTCCAGGGCCTCCTCGTCGCTCAGGGCAGCGGCGGTGATGAGTCGATCGGTTTCAATCATCAGTGCACTTTCCGGGGGTGCAACGCGGAGGGCGCGGAGGCGCGGAGGACGCGGAGAAAGCAAATGTCAGATGTACATGCATCTCAGAGCCCATCGACTCGCTCGAACAACCCTCTACGCACACAGAAGCA
>JAWLGK010000019.1:0-72306 GCA_041685115.1 Gammaproteobacteria bacterium
TTGACCCGTATTTGACTCTGGTATTTAATGTCCTTCGGCAAGCATTGCCTCTAACCGCGGATATCTAAAGGGAAAAATGTTCCGCCTGCCAACGCTAAAACGTAAGAGTCCGCCGATTATCGGGCTGGACATCAGTACGACCGCGGTGAAGTTGCTCGAACTGAGCAGGAGCGGTCCGCGTTACCGCGTGGAAAGCTATGCGGTGGAGCCGTTGCCTGCGAACTCCGTGGTAGAGAAGAACATCGCCGACATGGAGGGCGTTGGTGAGGCGATTCGGCGGGCGGTCAAGAAGTCCGGTACACGCGTGAAACTGGCCGCTGCCGCGGTGTCGGGTTCAGCGGTCATCACCAAGGTCATCTCCATGCCGGCCAACCTCTCCGGCGACGACATGGAGGCCCAGATCCAGCTCGAAGCGGATCAATACATTCCCTATCCGCTCGAGGAAGTGAACATCGATTTCGAAGTCCTGGGTCCGGCCAAGGATGACCCGGACAGCGTGGATGTCCTGCTTGCCGCCTCGCGCAGCGAGAACGTGGATGTGCGCGTTGCCGCCATCGAACTGGCCGGGCTGACCGCGAAGATCATCGATGTGGAAGCCTACGCGATGGAGAATGCGTTTGCCCTCATCGCCGACCAGATGCCGGAACAGGGCATGGACAAGACCATCGCGGTGGTCGACGTGGGTGCGACCATGACCACCCTGAACGTTCTGCACGATCTCAAGACCATCTACACCCGCGAACAGATTTTCGGCGGCAAACAGCTCACTGAAGAGATCCAGCGTCGCTACGGCCTCTCCTATGAGGAAGCCGGCATGGCCAAGCGTCAGGGCGGACTGCCCGACAATTACCTGCCGGAGGTGCTGGAGCCGTTCAAGGAGGCGATGGCCCAACAGGTCAGCCGTTCGCTGCAGTTCTTCTTCTCTTCCAGCCAGTACAACCACGTGGACTACATCGTCCTGGCGGGCGGCAGTTCGTCCATCCCCGGCGTGGGCGAACTCATCGAGGGCAAGCTGGGCATTCCCACATCGGTCGCCAATCCGTTCACCCACATGACGGTGGCGCCGCGCATCAAGGCCCAGGTCCTCAACAATGATGCTCCCGCACTGATGATCGCGTGCGGCCTGGCGTTGCGGAGTTTCGACTGATGGCGCGCATCAATCTTCTCCCCTGGCGAGCAGAGCTCCGCAAGCAGAAGCAGAAGGAGTTTGCCGCCCTGGCAGGTGGTGCTGCCGTCCTGATGGTGCTGGTGATCGCGCTCGTTCACGTCCAGGTAAGCGGCGCCATTGACAATCAGAACGCGCGAAACCAGTTTCTTCAGGCGGAGATCAGGACAGTCGAGGGACAGATCAAGGAAATCAAGGATCTCGAACTGGCCAAGGAGCAGCTGGTCGCTCGCATGAAGGTGATCGAACAGCTCCAGCGTGGACGGCCGGCAGTCGTCCATGTGTTCGATGAGCTCGTTACGGCAACCCCGGACGGCCTTTATCTGACCGGCTTGGTGCAGAAAGGCAGCACGCTCAGTATCGAAGGCATGGCCCAGTCCAATGCCCGCGTTTCTACTCTCATGCGTAATCTCGACGCCTCGCCGTGGCTGGAAAATCCGGTGCTGGAGATCATCCAGGCCCAGAACAACGGCAGCCGCAAGTTCAAGCTGCGCGTTACCCAGTCTGATCAAGCCACCAAGTGACCAGCACTATGGCCCTCGATCTCTCCAACCTCAACCAGCTTGACCTCAAGGCCATCGGCACGTGGCCCGTTACCGTCAAGGCGATCTTGATTGCGGTGCTTTGCGCGGTGGTCCTGGCACTCGGCTATTTTCTGCACATCCAGGGCCTACGCGAGGAACTGGCGCGTGCGGTCGCGATGGAGCAAACCCTGAAGACCGATTTCGAAGGCAAACAAAGCAAGGCCGTTGCACTCGACGCCTACAAACAGCAGATGAAGGAAATGGAAGAATCCTTCGGCACCATGCTGCGACAGCTGCCAAGCAAGACGGAAGTCGAAGACCTCCTGATAGACATCAGCCAAACAGGACTCGGCGCTGGGCTGACATTCGATCTGTTCAAGCCGGACAGGGAGACGCCCCACGAGTTTTATGCGGAACTGCCGATCGCGATACAGGTTACCGGCGGCTACCACGCATTCGGTGCGTTCGCCAGTGGTGTGGCGGCACTGCCGCGCATCGTGACCTTGCAGGACATCACGATCAAGACGGCAGGGGGCAAGTCGGAAGGATTGATCATGGTCGCCACGGCGAAGACGTACCGCTATCTGGCCGCGGATGAAATCGCCGCGAAGCAGGCGGCGGAGAAGGGCAAGAAGGGCAAGAGACGTTAAGCACGGTCGCCACTGGGGCATTTATGAAGAGGTTTCAGAATCCTTTCAGGCCGACACTCGGGCCGCTCCTTGTCGTCATGGCATCCATGCTGACAGTGGCTTGTTCAAGTAGTGATCACGGCGATCTCTACACTTATGTGCGGGAAGTCAAGGCGCGCCCCGCCGGGCATATTTCGCCGTTGCCGGAGTTCGAGGTGTCGGAGACCTATGCCTACGCCTCCGCCGAAAAGCACGATCCCTTTTTGCCTCGCCAATCCGCCATGCTGTCCGATGCCTCGGCGGGACCGGACGGTTTGCGCCCGGACACGGAACGTTACAAAGAGGCCTTGGAGCAATTCCCGCTCGATGGTCTCGAGTTTTCCGGCATCCTTGAACGGGAGAACGAGGTCTGGGCGATCATCAAGGCGCCAGACAATCTGGTGCACAGTGTCCGGGTTGGAAACCACCTGGGGCAGAACTACGGCAAGGTCGTGCGCATCAGCGAGACCAAGCTCGATATCGAAGAAATCATCCCCGACGGGCTAGGCGGTTGGATCAAGCGAGACGCTGCACTCGTGATCGCCGAATGAATTCGAGGAAAAGAACAATGAAAACTGCCTGTTCCCTCATGCGCTGGATGCTTGCTTGCGGCTTCGTCGCCGGTTCGCTCGCGGTGTCAGCCGCCGCATCCGCGCAGTCGGTGACGCTGCAAGATGTCAGTTACCTATCGGTCAGCGGTAGCCAAGCCGAGTTGACGTTCACGTTTTCCGGGCCCGCGCCGACGCCTATGGCGTTTACGCTCGACACCCCGCCGAGACTCGCCATCGATCTGCCGAACACGAGCATGGGGAATCTTCCAAAGGTGCAGCAGTTGGCGGGTGGCGTGGCCTTCAACATTCGTGCCGCGCAGGCGGCAAACCGCACGCGACTGGTGGTCGGCCTCGAACGCGTGGTTCCCTACGATATCCGGGTGCAGAACAATCTGGTGCACATTTCACTGGGCACCGCCGGTTCCCCGGCTACTGTCACCGCGCCGGTGTCGCCTGGCGCCGCTGGGGTCGATGAAACCGCGACGACCGGCACAGAGGTCACGGCGGTCGACTTCCACCGCGGCGAGAATGCAACGGGACGTATCGTGGTCACCCTTTCGAGCCCGTCGGTAACGGCCGATCTGCAATCCCGTGGGCGCAATCTGGTTCTCGATTTCTTTGGTGCACGGTTGCCGGAGGCTCTCATCCGTCGACTGGACGTGACCGACTTCGCGACACCGGTCAAGACCATCGACAGCGACAATCGCGATGGCCATGCGCGGTTGGTCATCACGCCCGAAGGCGATTATGAGCATTTGGCCTTCCAGGTCGGCAACGTCTACACCATCGACGTACGACCGGTAACACCGGCCCAGAAGGCCGCACGACAGAAAGATGAATACACGGGAGAGAAGCTCTCCCTCAATTTCCAGAACATCGACGTACGCGCCGTGCTTCAGCTAATCGGTGACTTCACAGGCCTCAACATCGTTGCGTCGGACACGGTGCGCGGCAACATCACACTGCGGCTCAAGAACGTGCCCTGGGATCAGGCCATGGACATCATCCTGAAGTCCAAGGGGCTGGGCATGCGCAAGAACGGCAACGTGGTGCTCATTGCGCCCAGCGAGGAACTCGCGGCCCGCGAGAAGCTGGAGTTGGAGGCGCAGCAGCAACTCACCGAGCTGGCGCCGCTCCACACGGAGTTCTTCGACATCAACTATGCCAAGGCCTCAGAGATCGCGGCGCTGCTCAAGGCCGAGCAGAATTCGCTGCTTTCCAACCGCGGCAACATCACCATCGATGAGCGCACCAACACGCTCATGGTACTCGACACGGCAGAGAAGCTGGAGGAGATCCGTCGGGTACTGGTCCGCCTCGACGTGCCGGTGCGTCAGGTACTCATCGAATCGCGCATCGTCATCGCCAATGACGATTTCAGCAAGAGCCTTGGTACGCGGTTCGGCACGACCTACGTGGGGCGCAACGGCGGTCGAGGGCTCACCACGACCACCGGCAGTCTGTCGGGTGCGGACCAGACGATCGGCAGCGGCCTCGACAACATCGGCGCCGGTCGTGACGTGTTCGACCCGTCGGTCGATCTGCCGCCGCTCAACCAGCGCCTCAACGTGAACCTTCCGGTGCCGGCCGCGGGCTCCATTGCCCTGGCCATCCTCGGCTCCGACTACCTCGTGGACCTGGAGCTGTCGGCGATGCAGAGCGAAGGTCGTGGTGAACTGGTCTCCAGTCCGCGCGTGGTCACTGCCAACCAGAAGAAGGCGCTGATCGAGCAGGGCGTCGACATCCCGTACCTGGAGGCCAGTTCGAGTGGCGCCACCAGCGTTTCCTTCAAGAAGGCCGTGCTGTCACTGGAGGTCACGCCGCAGATCACGCCGGATGATCGGGTCATCATGGACCTGGTGGTGAACAAGGACAGCGTCGGTCAGATCTTCGCCGGCGTACCGTCCGTGGATACGCGCGCTGTCGAGACCCAGGTTCTGGTCGAGAACGGCGACACGGTTGTGCTGGGCGGCATCTATGAACAGTCGCGTACCGAGAGCATGACCAAGGTGCCGCTGCTCGGTGACATTCCTGTGCTCGGCGCCCTGTTCCGCTCCACGCAGAAGGTCAACGACAAAGCCGAACTGCTCATCTTCGTGACGCCCAAGGTCCTCAAGGAAGGGCTACGGGCTGATCTGCAATGAGTCCCGGGGCGGACGCACACGCGTGAATCCTAAACGGCTTTTTCTGGTGGGTCCCATGGGGGCCGGCAAAACGACCATCGGTCGCCAGCTGGCGCTCGCCTTGCACAAAGAGTTTAAGGATTCCGACCACGAGATCGTCCGCCGGACCGGCGCGAGCATTCCCCTTATTTTCGACATCGAAGGTGAGGATGGCTTTCGCAAACGGGAGCGGGATGTCATCGATCAGCTGACACGTGAAGACGACCTCGTGCTTGCGACCGGTGGCGGGGCGGTGCTCGGCGGAGAAAATCGTCAGTGCCTCCGCGAGCGCGGTGTGGTGATCTATCTGTACGCCACCATCGAGCAACTGTTGCGGCGTACTGCCCGGGACAAGAACCGCCCGCTGCTGCAGGCCGCCGATCCGAAAAAGCGCCTCGAAGAGATCATGGCCGTTCGCGATCCCCTGTATCGCGACGTGGCACATATCATCGTCTATACGGACGACCGCTCGGTCCGCTCCGTCATCCGGGAGATCCTCTGGCGCCTCGAGGTGGAAGCCAAGCACGGCAGCGCATGACGACCACTTGCGGGATCCGCTATAGTTGCGACATTCCGCAGGTTGGCCCCATGAAAACACTCCGCGTCGAACTCGGGGAACGCAGTTACCCCATCCATATTGGCTCCGGCCTCCTTGGCCGTGCCGAGCTCATCGGCCCGCACATCCGTGGCCGCCAGGTGCTGGTGGTGACCAATGAAACGGTTGCACCGCTCTATCTGGACAAGCTGCTCGCCGGGCTCGGCGATTACCAGGTCGAGCAGCTCATCCTCCCCGACGGCGAGGAATACAAGACCCTCGGCACCCTGAACGCCGTATTCGATCGCCTGCTGGAGCGGCGTTTCGACCGCCGCTGCACGCTGGTGGCTCTGGGCGGCGGCGTCATCGGCGATCTCACCGGCTTCGCCGCCGCGTGCTATCAGCGCGGCGTGGCCTTCATCCAGGTGCCGACCACGCTACTGTCGCAAGTGGATTCGTCCGTGGGTGGCAAGACCGGGGTGAATCATCCGCTGGGCAAGAACATGATCGGCGCCTTCCACCAGCCACAGTGCGTCATCGCCGATACCGATACCTTGAACACGCTCGACGACCGCCAACTGCACGCGGGGCTTGCCGAGGTGATCAAGTACGGCCTCATCAATGACCCCGCGTTCTTCGATTGGCTTGACGACAATCTGGCTCACCTGCTCGCCCGCGACCCCGAGGCCCTGGCCTACGCTATCGAGCGCTCGTGTCGCGACAAGGCCGCCATCGTCGCCGAGGACGAGACCGAAGCGGGCGCCCGCGCCCTGTTGAACCTGGGCCACACCTTCGGTCATGCCATCGAGACCGGCATGGGTTACGGCGCCTGGCTGCATGGTGAAGCGGTCGGCACCGGCATGGTCCTCGCCGCGCAGCTGTCCGGGCAGCTGGGCTGGCTCGCTGCCGCGGACCTGGAGCGCACAGTGTCTTTGATTGGGCGCGCCGGCCTGCCTACGGTGGCGCCCGCAGAGATCGACAGTCGGCGCTTCCTCGAACTGATGGCGGTGGACAAGAAGGTCCAGGACGGCCTGCTGCGTCTGGTGCTGCTCAAGGGCATCGGCAAGGCGGTGATTACCGCCGAGGCCACTGCCGCGCAGATCAGCGCGACCCTCGAGGCGCACGGCGCACCATGACGTCACCCACGCTTGCCCCCTATGCCGCATGCGACGAGCGCTCGCGGGGCAGGCGTTTCTCCGAGGCCGCACCGGCCTACCGGAGCGAGTTTCAGCGCGACCGCGATCGCATCGTCCATTCCTCTGCCTTCCGGCGCCTGGAATATAAGACCCAGGTGTTCGTGAACCATGAGGGGGACATGTTCCGCACCCGCCTCACCCATTCTCTCGAAGTGGCCCAAATCGGTCGCGCCGTGGCGCGCGCCCTGCGTCTTAACGAGGACCTCACCGAAGCCATCACCCTGGCCCACGACCTTGGGCACACACCCTTCGGGCACGCGGGTCAGGACGCCCTCAACGAGTGCATGGCCGCCTACGGCGGCTTCGAGCACAACCTTCAGTCGCTGCGCGTGGTGGACGAACTGGAGGATCGCTACGCGGAGTTCCGCGGCCTGAATCTCACCTTCGAGACCCGTGAAGGCATCCTCAAGCACTGCGCACGTGACCATGCCGCGACCCTCGGCGAGATCGGTCGGCGTTTCCTCAGCAACACGCAGCCGGGACTCGAGGCACAGATCGCCAACATCGCCGACGCCATCGCCTACAATAATCACGACCTGGATGATGGCCTGCGCGCCGGTCTCATCGACATCGAACAGCTGCGCGAGTTGCCTTCCTTCGAGCGTGAATACCAGGTGGTCATGGAAAAACACCCGAAGCTCGGCGGGCGCCGCCTGGTTCACGAGATCATCCGTCGTATGATCAACCGTCAGGTGGTGGACCTGATCGCCAACAGCCAGGGCCGCCTCGCCGAGACGGCTCCCGCCAACGTGGATGAAGTGCGGGCATTGTCGCGGCCGCTCATCGGCTTCGGCGAGGCGCAAGCCGCGGAACACCGGGCACTGAAGCGCTTCTTGCGCCAGGAGCTCTATCAGCACTACCGCGTGCTGCGCATGACGTTCAAGGCACACACGGTGATGAAGGACCTGTTCGAGGCCTTTTTCACCACCCCGCGCCTGCTGCCCCCCGAACACCAACAACACGTGCGTGAGCTCGAAGCACAGGCCGGCGACGCCGGGCGTGCGCGGGCTGTGGCAGATTACGTGGCGGGTATGACCGACCGCTATGCCATCGCCCTGCATGGCAGGCTTTTCGAGCCGGGCGAACTGACCTGAGCCACGGTTCACCGGCGCGAGAGCTCGTCCGATGCGTATCTACATGCAGACGCCCGTAACCGACGACAAGCCGCCGCGTTTTTACCACCTGTTTCTTCAGCCGGACCTGCTCGAGGGTTGGACCCTGGTGCGGGAGTGGGGCTTCCAGGGCGCCTCAGGGCGTGTCGTACGTGAGCATTTCGCCAGCCGCGACGCCGCCGAGGATGCCCTGTTGCTGCATCGCGATGCCCAGCTGCAGCGCGGCTATCGGGTGGTGTTCGCCAAGGGAGACGACCTACCTCACTAGTGTGTGGCGCCGAGGAGCGGGCGCGTCCCACGCATTTTCGGAGCACCGCATGAGCGAACCGGGCGACGCAGGTCACGTTTCCACCGGCATCCACGGATTGGACGAGGTGCTCGACGGATTGCGCATCGGTGACAACGTGGTGTGGCGCGTCGATGACTTGGGGGACTATCTGCGCTTCGTGCAGCCGTTCGTGCATGCGGCACAGGCGCAAGGCCGTAACATCATTTATCTCCGCTGGGCCAGCCATGAGCCGCTGCTCACGCATGGCGCGGGGATCCGCATGGTCTCCATCGACGCGAGTGGCGGCTTCGAGGCATTCACCCGGGAGGTCTACCAGCAGATCTCCGATCATGGCCGCGGTGCGTTTTATGTCTGCGATTGCCTGTCGGATCTGCTCAACGCCTGGGCCACCGACGACATGGTGGGCAATTTCTTTCGCGTCATCTGCCCGCATCTGTTCGACCTGGACACGGTGGCCTATTTCGCATTGCACCCGCAAAGCCACTCCCACGGCACCCTGGCGCACATCCGCGAGACCACTCAGGTGCTCATCGACGTGCACCACGCCGCCGACGAGATGCAGGTGCAACCGGTGAAGGTGTGGCGGCGCCAGTCACCGACCATGTTCCTGCCGCACCGCCAGCGCGGCGAGCAGTTTCTACCGGTGATCGACAGCAGCGAGGCGAGTCGCCTGCAGGCATTGCTAGAAGCACGTCATCGGCAACTCAATCAGCATCGCCTGCTGGACTACTGGGACAGGCTGTTCCTGCGCGCATCCGAAGCGGTGATCGGCGGTGCCGGCGAGGAGGAGTGTGAAGCTGTTCGCGATCAGATCCTGAACGTGCTGGTTTCGCATGAGCCGCGCATGCAAGCACTGGCGCGCCATTACCTCGATCTCGAAGACCTGCTCAACATCCGCTCCCGCATGATTGGCAGCGGTTACATCGGCGGCAAGGCGTTCGGCATGCTGCTGGCTCGCAACATCCTGCGACACCATGCCCCGGCGTTGTGGCGCGATCACCTCGAACCGCACGATTCCTTCTATCTCGGTTCGGACGTGTATTACGCCTACGTGGTGCACAACGGCTGGTGGCCGTTGCTGATGCGCCAGCGCACCGAGGCCGGCTATCTGAGCGAAGGCGCCGTGTTACGCGAGGCGATGCTGCATGGCCGCATGCCCCGCGAGGTACGCCCCGCGCTTGAACGCATGCTCGATCACTACGGCCAGTATCCCATCCTGGTCCGTTCCAGCAGCCTGCTCGAAGACGGCTTCGGTAATGCCTTCGCCGGCAAGTACGAGAGTGTTTTCTGCGTCAACCAGGGCAGCCCCGAGGAGCGGCTGGCGGCGCTCGAAGATGCCATCCGCCAGGTCTACGCCTCGACCATGAGCGAGGACGCCCTCGTCTACCGCCTTCAGCGCGGGCTCGCCTTGCAGGAAGAGCCCATGGCGCTGCTGCTACAGCGCGTGAACGGCCGCTATCACCACCAGTTCTATCTGCCGGACGCCGCCGGCGTGGGCATTTCGCGCAACACCTTCGTCTGGGACGAGGACATGGACCCGGCCGCGGGCATGCTGCGTCTGGTGATGGGCCTCGGCACGCGTGCGGTCAATCGTATCGAGGGCGATCACGCCTGCGTGGTGGCGCTGGATGAGCCGCGCAAACGGCCCTATCGCAACCGTGACGATCTCTACCGTTTCTCGCAGCAAGAGGTCGACGTGCTGAACGTCACGGAAAACCGGCACCAGGCGCTGCCGTTGCACCTGCTTCAGGCGCGGAGTCCGTGGTTGCCCCTGGCGCGCCTCGCGGAAGTGGACCGTGAGGCCAGCGAACGGGCGCGCGCCCTCGGCCAGGATGCACCGGTTTGGCGCATCACCTTCGAGCCCCTGCTGAGCGATGGACGTTTCGTGCCCCTGGCCCAGGCCATGCTCCAGAGCCTGGAGGCCGCCTATCAGCACCCGGTGGACGTGGAGTTCACGCTGCACCTGGACGGTCGCGGCACTGCCTCGTTCAACATCGTCCAATGCCGTCCGCTGGCGACGCTCGGCACCGATCGCGCGGTCGTCCTGCCCGAGCAACCGACGGCGGAACGCCTGTTCTTCGCGACTCGCGGGCACTTCATGGGTGGCAACATCGACCAGCCCATCGCGCGCATCATTCATGTGGATGGACCGGGCTACAGTGCCTTGGGTGTGCAGCAGAAATATGCGGTAGCGAGCCTGGTCGGACGATTGAATCGCAGCCTTCCCGATCGCTTCACCTGCCCGATGATGCTCATCGGGCCCGGTCGCTGGGGCACCAGCAGTCCGGAATTGGGCGTGCCCGTGCGGTTCGCCGACATCAACAAGGCCGTGGTGCTGGTGGAGGTTGCCGAGCTGCACGCGGGCATGGTGCCGGACCTTTCCTTCGGCACGCATTTCTTCCAGGACCTGGTGGAGACCGCCATCGCTTACGTCGCGTTGTTTCCAGGTGAACGTGACAGCGAATATCGGATGGACTGGCTGGCGCGGCTGCCGGCGCAGACGCACATCCCGCTGCCGGAAAATATCGTCGAGGATCCGCAGGTCGCCGCCGTGGTCCGACAATACGACGTGTGCGCACAGAGGCTGCGCGTCATCGCCGACGTGGTGAAACAGCGTTTGTTGTGCACTCAGATGGTGCAATGATGCAGGCGTCATCGCGATGACGTGCACCAAAACAGCGCGCTCCGCAGCGGGCCATCGCCGATCTTCTTCGCCTATGCACAAAATTGGGGAAATGCAAGGACGACTACTTGACCATCGTGATCGAATGCGCAAGGCTATCCGCCCCGTTTTTGGGCGTCATGCCCAACTTGGGGCTCACTTATTGATCGCTCACCCACTTCTCACGGGGGTTAAGTCTTCGTATGCCGTACGTCCAGGAAACCTTGGCCGCTCTGAAGCGGACCAGTCCCGCCCAGCACGAGTTCTATCAGGCCGTTGAAGAAATCCTGCTGTCTCTCCGCCCTCTCCTTGACCGCGATCCCCGTTACCGAGAAGCGAACATCATCGAGCGCATCGTCGAACCGGAACGTCAAATCATGTTTCGCGTCACCTGGGTAGACGACAAGGGCCGGGTCCAGGTCAACAAGGGTTACCGCATCCAGTTCAATTCCACGCTTGGCCCCTACAAGGGCGGCATCCGTTTCCACCCGAGCGTGAACGCCGGCATCATCAAATTCCTCGGCTTCGAACAGATCTTCAAGAACTCCCTCACCGGTCTCCCGTTGGGCGGCGGCAAGGGCGGTTCCAATTTCGATCCGAAGGGCAAGTCCGACAACGAGATCATGCGCTTCTGCCAGTCGTTCATGACCGAGTTGCATCGCCACATCGGCCCCACCATCGACGTGCCGGCCGGTGACATCGGCGTGGGCGCGCGCGAGATCGGTTTCATGTACGGCCAGTACAAGCGCCTCACCGGCAGCTACGACGGCGTACTCACCGGCAAGGGCCTAAAGTGGGGCGGTTCACTGGCGCGCAAGGAGGCCACCGGTTACGGTTCCGTGTACCTCGCCGACGCGATCCTGCGCGGCAAGGGCGAGTCCCTGGAGGGCAAGGTCTGCGCAGTCTCCGGCGCGGGCAACGTGGCCATCTACACCATCGACAAGCTGTATCAGATGGGCGCCACGCCGGTCACCTGCAGTGATTCGCGCGGCTTCATCTACGACCGCGGCGGCATCAAGCTCGATACCCTGAGACGCATCAAGGAAGTGGAGCGCACCTCCCTGGAGGCCTACGTCAAGGCGCATCCGGAAGCGGTGTACACGCCGGTGGAGAAATACCGCGAAGGTCGCAACGATGTGTGGTCGGTGAACTGCGATGCCGCCTTCCCCTCCGCCACCCAGAACGAGCTGAACGGTGCCGATGCGGCCGAGCTGGTGAAGAACGGCTGCAAGCTGGTGTGCGAAGGCGCCAACATGCCGAGCACGCCGGAGGCCATCGAGGTGTATCTGAAGGCGGGCATCGCCTTCGCCCCCGGCAAGGCCGCCAACGCGGGCGGTGTGGCCACCTCGCAGCTGGAAATGGCCCAGAACGCCAGCATGCAGCCGTGGACCTTCGAGGAAGTGGACAGCAAGCTGCAACGCATCATGACCAATATCTACACGTCCATGAGCGAGACCGCCGCCGAATTCGGTGAGCCGGGCAACTTCGTCCTGGGCGCGAACATCGCCGGTTTCCGCAAGGTCGCCGACGCGATGATCGAACAGGGCGCGGTGTAAGCAACCGTCGCGCATAAGGACGGGGGCATCGCGCCCCCGTCCTCACCGCTGTGCCGCTGCCAACAGGCAGTGGTGTGCCCCTGCCAATCCCGCGTTCTCTCCCGGCGCAGTGTGCCCACTGCCGGTCGAATCCACTTCCACCCACTGTGGCGCCATCGCGGCCCTTTTGGGGCCCCGCCCTGAACCATTGCGCCTCAATTTGGTGCCTCCCGCGGCCAAATCCCACCCCCGGCGCCCCCTGAACTCGGCCCCTTGGCGCATGTGAACCGCCATCATGCTTCCTATTGGTGCGAATGCGGAAAAAACGCATCAAAACGGTGCAAAAAGAGCTTGACAAACTGCGCTATTTGTTCCTTGAAGCGCCACAAAAGCGGGCAGTATACTGCGCGCCCCTTTGCTCCGGGGCCCATGAAGACTGGGCGTCTTCACGGGCGGCATAGCGATTGCACGCCGTCTGTTACGGGTCTACCAGCGACACGGCGGAACAAATGAACGAGTCAGCACATCTCAGCGGCGGTCTCTACCGCCCCGAATTCGAGCGCGACAACTGCGGTTTCGGGCTCATGGCGCACATGGACGGCAAGCCGAGCCATTGGTTGGTGAACACCGCCATCGCATCGCTCGGTCGCATGACCCATCGCGGCGCCATCGCCGCCGATGGCAAGACCGGCGACGGCTGCGGCCTGTTGATGCAAAAGCCCGAAGGCTTTCTGCGCGCCGTCGCCCACGAGGCCGGTATTGCCACCGCGGCGCAGTTTGCGGCGGGCATGGTGTTCCTGAACCGGGATACCGCGCTCGCCGACGCCGCGCGCAAGATCCTGACGCGCGAGCTGGAAACCGAAGGTCTCGCGGTAGCCGGCTGGCGTGCCGTGCCCATCGATCCCTCCGCCTGCGGCGCCGAGGCGCTGAAGTCCCTGCCCGACATCGCACAGGTGTTCGTCAACGCGCCGGCGGGCATGGATGAAAACGCCTTCGAGCGCCATCTCTACATCGCGCGCCGCCGCGCCGAGAAGGTGCTGCAGCCCGGCGACAAGAGCTTCTACGTGGCGAGCCTGTCGACGCGCGTGCTGTCGTACAAGGGCCTGGTGATGCCGGCCTATCTGCCGGTGTTCTACCGCGACCTCAATGACGAACGCCTGCAGACGGCCATCTGCGTATTCCACCAGCGTTTCTCCACCAACACCTGGCCCGAGTGGCGCCTGGCGCAGCCGTTCCGCTGTCTCGCCCACAACGGCGAGATCAACACCATCCAGGGCAACCGCAACTGGTCCATCGCGCGCGGCCACAAGTTCGCGACGCCGCTGTTGCCCATGGCCGATGTACGCCCGCTGGTTTCCATGACCGGGTCCGATTCCAACAGCCTCGACAACATGCTCGAGGCACTGCTCGCCGGCGGCATGGACATCTTCCGCGCCATGCGCCTGCTGGTGCCGCCCGCCTGGCAGAACGTGGAGACCATGGGCGCGGATCTGCGCGCCTTCTACGAATACAACTCCATGCACATGGAGCCCTGGGACGGTCCCGCGGGCATCGTGCTCACCGATGGCCGCTACGCCGCCTGCACCCTGGACCGCAACGGTCTGCGTCCTGCGCGCTATGTGATCCTGCGCATGCCCGGTGCGTCGGAAGGCGACAGTTACCAGGGCTGCGTGATCACGCTCGCCTCCGAGATCGGCGTGTTCGATTACGAGCCGCAGGATGTGCTCGCCAAGGGGCGCCTTAAGCCCGGCCAGATGTTGGCGGTGGACACCGGCGAATGCCGCCTGCTGTTGCCCGAGGACGTGGACAACGCACTCAAGTCGCGCCATCCGTACAAGGCGTGGATGAGCAAGCACGTGCGACGCCTCGATGACGAGGTGGCGGAGCAGGATGACAGCTGCGACCTCGACGGCGCGCATCTCGCCGTGTTCCAGAAGCTGTTCCAGGTGACCAACGAGGAGCGCGAGCAGATCCTCAAGCCGCTCGCCGCCGCGGGCCAGGAGGCGGTCGGTTCCATGGGCGACGACGCACCCATGGCCGTGCTGTCCCGGCGCGTGCGCCCGCTCTACGACTACTTCCGTCAGCAGTTTGCCCAGGTTACCAACCCGCCCATCGATCCCCTGCGCGAGCAGATCGTCATGTCCCTGGAGACCTGCCTGGGGCGCGAGAAGAACCTGTTCGAGGAAAAGCCGGAGAATGCCGCGCGCCTGCTCATCGGCTCACCGGTGCTGTCACGCGGCAAGTTCGAACGCCTGCTCGCCATCGGTGGGTCCGAATACGCCAGTGAACGCATCGACCTGAACTATCCGGCGACCATGGATTTGCAAACGGCCATCGCGGACGTGTGCGACAGGGCCGTCGCCGCGGTGAAGGCGGGCAAGGTGATCCTGGTGTTGTCCGATCGCGGCATCGCCGCGGACAAGCTCACCGTCCACGCCCTGCTCGCCACCGGCGCCGTGCACCAGCGCCTGGTGCACGAAGGCCTGCGTTGTGATTCCAATATCGTGGTGGAGACCGCCACCGCACGCGATCCGCACCAGTTCGCCGTGCTCATCGGCTATGGCGCTACCGCGGTTTATCCCTATCTCGCCTACGCCTGCCTGCATGAACTGGCGCGTAACGGCGAGACCGGCGGCAAGCCGGTCGCCAAGCTCCTCGACAGCTACCGCAAGGGCATCAACAAGGGCCTGTACAAGATCATCTCCAAGATGGGCATCGCCACCATTACCAGTTATCGCGGTGCACAGCTGTTCGAGATCATCGGTCTGGCCGAGGCGGTGGTGAACACCTGCTTCAGGGACACCACCAGCCGCCTGGCCGGCGCCGACTTCACCGATTTGGAAGACGACCAGCGCCTGCTCGCCCGCGATGCCTGGAATACGCGCAAGCCCTTGCAGCAGGGCGGTGTGCTCAAGTACCTGTTCGACGGCGAGTACCACGCCTACAACCCGGATGTGGTCCGCACCCTGCACAAGGCCGTGCGCAGCGGCGATTACAACGATTACCTCGAATACGCCAAGGTGGTGAACGAGCGCCCGGTGGCCATGTTGCGCGACCTGCTGAAGGTGCGCGCGGATGTCACGCCCATCGACCTCAGCGAGGTGGAGGACGAGTCGAAGATCCTGCCGCGCTTCGATTCCGCCGGCATGTCCCTGGGCGCGCTCTCGCCGGAGGCCCACGAGGCCCTCGCCATCGCCATGAACCGGCTGGGCGGTCGCTCCAATTCCGGCGAGGGCGGGGAGGACCCGGCCCGCTACGGCACCGAGAAGATGTCCAAGATCAAGCAGGTGGCCTCGGGGCGCTTCGGCGTCACGCCCGCCTACTTGGTCAACGCCGAGGTGTTGCAGATCAAGATCGCCCAAGGCGCCAAGCCCGGTGAGGGCGGTCAGCTGCCGGGCGACAAGGTGAACGAGCTCATTGCGCGGCTGCGCTATGCGACGCCCGGCGTGGCGCTCATCTCGCCGCCGCCGCACCACGACATCTATTCCATCGAAGACCTGGCGCAGCTCATCTTCGACCTGAAGCAGGTCAACCCCGAGGCGCTGGTGTCGGTGAAGCTGGTGGCCGAGCCCGGCGTGGGCACCATCGCCGCGGGCGTGGCCAAGGCCTACGCCGATCTCATCACCATTTCCGGTTATGACGGCGGCACCGGCGCGAGCCCCATCACCTCGGTGAAGCACGCCGGCTCGCCCTGGGAGCTGGGCCTGTCCGAGGCGCACCAGGTGCTGCGCGCCAACGACCTGCGCGACAAGGTGCGGGTGCAGACCGACGGCGGCCTCAAGACCGGCCTGGACGTGGTGAAGGCGGCCATCCTCGGGGCCGAGAGCTTCGGCTTCGGCACCGGCCCCATGGTGGCGCTGGGTTGCAAGTTCCTGCGCATCTGCCATCTCAACAACTGCGCCACCGGCGTCGCTACCCAGGACAAGGTGCTGCGCCAGGAACACTTCATCGGCCTGCCCGAGATGGTGATGAATTATTTCCGCTTTATCGCCCGCGAGACCCGCGAGTGGATGGCGCGCCTCGGCGTGCGCTCCATGGCGGAACTCATCGGCCGCACCGACCTCCTGGAGATCCTCCAGGGCGAGACACCGCGCCAGCGCAAGCTCGACCTCAAACCCCTCGTCGCCAAGGTGGACGGCAAGGCGCAGTATTGCGTGGTGCCGCGCAACGTGCCCTTCGACCAGGGCGAGCTGGCCGAGCAGATGGTGCGCGACTGCCTGCCGGCCATCGAGCACAAGACCGGCGGCGAGTTCACCTACGCCGTGCAAAACGTGAACCGCTCCATCGGCGCGCGCCTGTCCGGCGAGATCGCCCGCCGTCACGGCGACCAGGGCATGGCCGAAGCACCCATCGTGCTGCGGCTCACCGGCACCGCCGGCCAGAGCTTCGGCGTGTGGAACGCGGGCGGCCTGCACATGGTTCTGGAAGGCGACGCCAACGACTACGTGGGCAAGGGCATGGCCGGCGGCAAGCTGGTGATCGCGCCACCCAAGGCCAGCCGCTTCAAGTCCAACGAGACCACCATCATCGGCAACACCTGTTTGTACGGCGCCACCGGCGGCAAGCTGCTGGCGGCGGGCCTCGCGGGCGAGCGTTTCGCGGTGCGCAATTCCGGCGCCATCGCCGTGGTGGAGGGCGTGGGCGATCACGGCTGCGAGTACATGACCGGCGGCTGCGTCACCGTGCTCGGTCCCACCGGCGTAAACTTCGGCGCCGGCATGACCGGCGGCCTGGCCTATGTGCTGGATCTCGACAACGCCTTCGTGGATCGGTACAACCACGAGCTCATCGACATCCATCGCATCGGTACCAAGACCATGCATCCCTACCGCGCGCACCTCCAGGGCGTCATCGAGGAATATGTGCGCGAGACGGGTTCCGCCTGGGGCCGGTATCTCCTCGAGCACTTCTCCGACGTGCTGGAGAAGTTCTGGCTGGTGAAGCCCAAGGCGGCGAGCCTGAGCGAACTGCTCGACACCCTGCGCAAGGCGGCGTAAGAAGGCATCAGCCGGCGGCGCACAGCGGCACCATGCGGCCTGTGCCCGCAGCAAAAGGTTCTGACAAAATGGCCAACGATTTCCAGTTCATCCAGGTGCCGCGCATCGACCCGGCGAAGAAGCCCGCGGCCGCGCGCGTCAAGGAATTCCGCGAGATCTATTGCAGCTTCGACGCGGAGGGCGCCTCCTCCCAGGCGGACCGCTGTCTCGCCTGCGGCAACCCGTACTGCTCCTGGAAGTGCCCGGTGCACAACTACATCCCCAACTGGCTGAAGCTGGTGCACGAAGGCGCCATCGAGCGCGCGGCGGAGCTGTCCCATCGCACCAACTCGCTGCCCGAGGTATGTGGCCGGGTGTGCCCGCAGGACCGCCTGTGTGAAGGCGCCTGTACCCTCAACGACGGTTTCGGCGCGGTGACCATCGGCGCCGTGGAGCGTTACATCACCGACACCGCATTCGACGGCGGCTGGCGCCCCGATCTCTCCGCCGTGAAGCCCACGGGCAAGCGTGTCGCCGTGGTGGGCGCGGGCCCCGCCGGCCTTGCCTGCGCCGACGTGCTGGTGCGCGCGGGTGTGACGCCCGTGGTGTTCGATCGCTACCCGGAGATCGGCGGCCTGCTCACCTTCGGCATCCCCGAGTTCAAGCTGGAAAAGCAGGTGATGCAGCGCCGGCGCGCCGTGTTCGAGGGCATGGGCGTGCAATTCCGGCTCAACACCGAGATCGATGCGGAGGCGTTCGCCCGCCTGCTCGAAGACTTCGACGCCGTGTTCCTGGGTATGGGCACCTACACCTACATGCAGGGCGGCTTCCCGGGCGAAGAGCTGCCGGGCGTGCTCGCCGCCCTGGATTTCCTCATCTCCAACGTCAACCACTGCCTCGGCTTCGAGAAGAGCGTGGACGACTATCTCTCCATGAAGGGCCAGCGCGTGGTGGTGCTGGGTGGCGGCGATACCGCCATGGACTGCAACCGCACCTCCATCCGCCAGGGCGCCGCCCAGGTGACCTGCGCCTACCGCCGCGACGAGGCCAATATGCCCGGCTCCAAGCGCGAGGTGGCCAACGCCAGGGAAGAGGGCGTGCAGTTCCTGTGGAACCGCCAGCCCGTGGAGATCGTGGGCAAGGACAAGGTGGAGGGCGTGAAGCTGGTGACCACCGAGCTCGGCCCGCCGGATGCGCGCGGTCGGCGCACACCGCAGGTGGTGCCCGGTTCCGAGGAGATCGTGCCGGCCGATCGCGTGCTCATCGCCTTCGGTTTTCGCCCGAGCCCGCAACCGTGGTTCGTCGAGCACGGCATCAAGACCGACGAACGCGGGCGCGTGGTCGCCGTGGAAGCACAGAAATTCAAAAAGCAAACCGGCCATCCCAAGGTATTCGCCGGCGGCGACATGGTGCGCGGCTCCGACCTGGTGGTCACCGCCATCTGGGAGGGCCGCCAGGCCGCCGAGGGCATCCTGGACTACCTGGGCGTTTGAAGAAAAACGCCTGAACCACGGGGGACACGGGGGAACAGGGGGAAGAATTGAGGTATTCTCTCCGGTCCCTGATCTGTCTCTGAACGGCGATGCGGCAGGCGCGGGCTTTCAGACCCCCGTGTCCTCCGTGTCCCCCGTGGTTAATCTTCATGTCCGAACTCAAGAATGACCGCTTCTTGCGCGCCCTGCTGAAGCAGCCGGTCGACTACACCCCCGTATGGATGATGCGGCAGGCCGGGCGCTATCTGCCCGAGTACCGCGCCACGCGCGCCAGGGCCGGAGACTTCATGGCCTTGTGCAAGAACCCCGAGCTGGCCTGCGAGGTCACCCTCCAGCCCCTGGACCGCTTCCCGCTTGATGCCGCCATCCTGTTCTCCGACATCCTCACCATCCCGGACGCCATGGGCCTCGGCCTGTCCTTCGGCACGGGCGAGGGCCCGAAGTTCGCCCATCCGGTACGCAGCGCGGCGGACGTGGCCAAGCTGGGCGTGCCCGATCCCGAAGGCGAGCTGAAGTACGTCACCGACGCGGTGCGCGTCATCCGCCGCGAACTGAACGGCCGCGTGCCCCTCATCGGCTTCGCCGGCAGCCCCTGGACCCTGGCCACCTACATGGTGGAAGGCGGCTCCTCCAAGGAATTCGCCGTCATCAAGGCCATGATGTTCGACCAGCCGGCGCTGCTGCACCAGTTGCTCGACACCGTGGCGCGCTCCGTCACCAGTTACCTCAACGCCCAGGTCGCCGCCGGCGCCCAGGCGCTGATGATCTTCGACACCTGGGGCGGCAATCTCACCCCGCGTGACTACAAGGAATTCTCGCTGCGCTACATGCAGCAGATCGTCGCCGGCCTCACCCGCGAGGCCGAGGGCCGCAAGGTGCCGGTGATCCTGTTCACCAAGGGCGGCGGCCAGTGGCTCGAGGCCATGGCCGACACCGGCGCCGACGCCCTGGGCCTGGACTGGACCACCGACATCGGCGACGCGCGCCGCCGCGTGGGCGACAAGGTCGCGCTGCAGGGCAACATGGACCCGTCCGTGCTCTACGCCTCCCCCGAGCGCATCCGCCGCGAAGTGGGCGAGATCCTCGCCAGCTACGGCAAGGGCAGCGGCCACGTCTTCAACCTCGGCCACGGCATCCACCAGCACGTGGAGCCCGACCGCGCCAAGGCCTTCGTCGAAGCCGTCCACGAACTCAGCCGGCCTTACCACCAATGACGGGTTAAACGCAGAGAACGCGGAGGCGCGGAGGACGCAGAGAAAAAGATATTCAATTTTCTCCGCGTACTCCGCGCCTCCGCGGCCTCCGCGTTTCGATTTAGTGTGCCCGCGAGGGTGAGTCGTATGGAAAGTTACAAGCTCGTACTGCCTGAACACCTGAATCACTACGGTTATCTCTTCGGCGGCAATCTGCTGAAGTGGATCGACGAGTACGCCTGGATCGCCGCGAGCCTGGAATATCCGGGCTGCAAGTTCGTCACCATCGGCATGGATGGTCTGGAATTTCGCAAGAGCGTGCGCAACGGCGCCATCCTGCGTTTCGACGTGCAGCGCACGTCGGTGGGTAACACCTCGGTGCAATACACCGCCACCGTATACGCCGACGACATCGAAACCGGTGGTGAAGAAGTGGTGTTCGCCACCCGCATCAGCTTCGTCCGCGTCGACGCCGACGGCTGCAAGGTCCCGTTGCCGCGCTAGAAGAGGTCCAACGCAAAGGTGCGAAGGGCGCAAAGGCCGCAAAGGCCGCAAAGAGAACCCTTGGTTCAATTGCCTCTTAGTGCCCTGCGCGGGAGTCTCGCTCCGCGGTTTCCAAATTTAGTGTTAAGCAATAGCGAGTCCTTTGCGCTCTTTGCGCCCTTCGCGCCTTTGCGTTGAAATCTTTTTCCCCGGGAGTACCAACAGATGCTCATCGATTACCACCGCACCATGCTCGCCGATCGGGTGCGCAACGAGGCCTTTCATGAGGCGCTAAAGCAGGTCGTGGTGGCGGGGAGGAGCACGGTTGCGGATATCGGCTCGGGCACGGGCGTGCTCGGGTTTTTGGCCAGCCGGCTCGGTGCGCGGGCGGTGCATCTGTTCGAGCAGGCGGATGTGATGGAACTGGCGGTGAAGCTGGCCAGGCTCAACAAGGTCCGCAACTGTCATTTCTATCACGACCACTCCACCAACGTCCTCGACCTCGAACCGGTGGACGTGATCGTCTCCGAGACCCTCGGCAACTTTGCCTACGAAGAGAACATCATCGAGACCCTCAACGATGCGCTGCGTTTTCTGAAGCCCGGCGGCATCGTGATCCCGCGGCGCATCACCCAGCTGGTCGCGCCCGTGGTGAGCGATCGCTTCCACCGCGAACTCACGGTGTGGGACGAGACGGATCTGGGCCTCGACTTCACGCCCGCCAAGGAAATGACCTTCCACAATATGTACGTGCGCAGCATCCTGCCCTCCGATCTGCTCGCTGCACCCGATGCCATCCAGTCCTGGGACAGCGTGGAACTGGGGCGCAAGAACAAGAGCGTGCGTCAGGGCGAGGTGCGCTGGAAGCCCGCGCGGCAGGAAACGATTTACGGTTTCGCGCTGTGGTGGGAGTGCGAGCTGGTGGAGGGCGTGCGCCTCGCCACCGCACCCGATGCGCCGCGTACCCACTGGGAGCAGTTATACCTGCCCTTGCAGCATTCGCTGCACGTCACGCCCGGCGACGAGGTGATGTTGCGCCTGCACTCCGACACGCGCTTTGAGGTGGGCGTGAACGTACGCTGGCAGGTCAATCATAAGTCTGGCGGCGAGACACGTACGCAGGCCTATGACATCCGCAAGGGCTATCTCGGCTGACGCGACATTTACGGGCGTCCTGGCGTTCTTCGCGGCCTTTGCGTCTTTGACGTCTTTGCGTTAATCCTCTTCGTCGATGAACCTGCGCGAGGGCTGTGTCCGAGTGTGGCCGCATTGCTGGACTGGCCTCTGCCGCACGCGCTGCGTCTACCCGGATTTCGCTTCGCTCCATCCGGGCTACGTTTTCGTGGTGTGGTCTACGGTGCGCTCCCCGAGCGGGAGGTGACGGTTTTCTTTTCCTTGGAAGGAACGCGAAATGAAGGTTCTGCTGAGTTTTTCCGTAGTCCCCATGGGTGTGGGCGTGTCCGTGTCCGAGTATGTGGCGGAGTGCGAAAAGGTGCTCGCGGCCTCCGGCGTGAAGTACCAGCTGCACGCCAACGGCACCAATGTGGAAGCTGAATGGGACGCGGCGTTCGCTGCCATCAAGGCCTGCCACGAACGTGTACACGCCATGGGTGCGCCGCGCATTTCCACTGTGATCTACGCGGGCACGCGGACCGATAAGGAGCAGACCCTGGAAGACAAGGTCGAGAGCGTGCGCGCTAAGCTTGGATGAGAGCAGAAGACGTCTGCTGTCGCACCGGTGAGAGCGTAGGCACATGACTTCCAGACACTACATGCCCCGTCCCGAAGAGGCCCTGCCCGGGCGCGCCACGGCCCTGTCTGTGCCGGAGACCCACGAAGTGAACGGTCACCGCATCGTCCCGCCGTTCCCTGCGGGTATGGCCATGGCCATGTTCGGCATGGGCTGTTTCTGGGGCGCGGAGAAGCGCTTCTGGGAGTTGCCGGGCGTGTATTCGACCATGGTGGGTTACGCCGGCGGTTACACGCCCAACCCGACCTATCGCGAGGTCTGCACGGGCATGACCGGCCACACCGAGGTGGTGCGCGTGGTGTTCGATCCGGAAGTGGTCAGCTACGAGGAACTGCTGAAGGCGTTCTGGGAAGGTCACGACCCCAGCCAGGGCATGCGCCAAGGCGCCGACGTGGGCACCCAGTACCGTTCGGCCGTTTACACCTACGGCGAGGCGCAGAGGCAGGCTGCGTTGGCCTCACGCGGCGCCTACGAGAAACGCCTGCGCGCCGCCGGCTTCGGTCCCGTCACCACCGAGATTCGCGAAGCCCCCGAGTTCTACTATGCCGAGGACTACCACCAGCAATACCTGGCCAAGAACCCCGGCGGCTACTGCGGCCACGGCGGTACCGGCGTGACCTGCCCTGTCGGCGTGTTGGAGTGAACGCATAAACGCGGAGGACGCGGAGGCGCGGAGGACGCGGAGAATCGTGTTCGCTTTCGCGGCGGTTCCGGTACAGCAGGCTGGGTCAACGCACCAGAGGGCGGGATGGAATTATGTGCAGGTATTTTCTCTGCGTCCTCCGCGCCTCCGCGGCCTCCGCGTCAAAACCCGAAGAACCCAACCTCAAATCCCCGGCGGCACCAGTGCAGCCGCCTCCAGGCGCTCTTCCAGCGGGTCTTCCAGGGCGCGGAAGAAGTCGAGGCCGGTGAGCTTCTCGACGTCGTTCACGCTCACCACGAAACGCGCCAGCGGTTCATCGCCGCGCACCTGCTGCGGGATGAGGAAGGCGAACAGGCGCGGGGTGCCATCCGCTTCGGTGACCGCGAACAGCTTGTAGAACGCGTCCGGGATTTCCACCAGCGGGTGGCTGCGCAGGCGCTCACGCTCGCCGGTGAATACCGGGCCGGTGGTCACCCACACCTCGCCGTAGCGCGCCGCCAGCGCATCGAACTCATACTGCTCCAGGCGTTGCCACAGCCGCTGGTTGAGGTCGCTGCGCTGGGGCGAGATGTTGGTCATACGAAAGGTCGCCAGTTGCGCATCCCGGCCGTACAGGCGGGCGATGGCGTGATTGGGCGCGAGATGACCGCGGTCATAACCACTGCGGGTGTACGCGTCGTGATCGATGAGGCCAAGCGCGCGCCAATCTGCGCTGAACCGCTCCGGGCGCGGCAGGCGCCGGCTGCGCATCGGCGGCGGAGTGAGCCGGTAGGTTACCCACAACGCATTGCCGCGCAGATCGGACCAGCCGAGCATGAAGCCGTCGTTGCGCAGCACCCGTGTCCAGCTGAAAAGATCGCCGTCGGATTCCGGTAGACCCATCCAGGTCATGGCCGGGCGCGCGGATTGCACCTCGTGAACGTAAGCGACTGCAACGGCAGCGCATAGCAACAGCGCAGTGAACCAGCGGGTGAGGCGAGGACGTCGGGCAGGTCGGCGTGACATGGCAATACCAATGAACGGGCGCGGGGATTATAACCGGGCCGATCAGTGCAATGGCGTGCCCTGGCCTGTGCGGCCGCGCATACACTTTCAGGGAAGTGGACATTGAATCGCCCGCTCCAGGGGAGCCAATGCGCGCCGACTCCGGCTTGTCCATCGCGATCCTCGGTGGCCGTCGCACTGCCGCGTGGTACGACGGAGAGGATCAGGTCGCATCGGAGCTCGCGACCCGGCTGGCCGCCGCCGGTCATCGCGTGAGCCTGTTGTGCGGTGTGCACGCCCCCCTTGAGGCGGCCTCCTTGCGGACCCTGCAGTGCGTGCGGCGCCGTACGCCAGTGCTCGGGGTGTTCGACGATGCGCTGTTTCTGGCCCGTTGCGTGCGCGGGTACGACCTGATCTACGTGATCGGCGGGCGCTCATTATGGTCCACGTTGTTCGCGCCGCTGCTGGGCGCACGCGTGTGGTACCGCGTGGACGGCGCCGTTCGACGCATGCTGCCATGGCGGCGCTCCGCAATGCTGGTGGTCGACAGTGAGACGACCCTCGCGCAGTGGCGTGCGACGATGGGCCGGCTGCCGCCGGCCCGTGTGATCCCGCCCGGCGCGGATACGCCCGGCGAGCAGGACCCGGAGAGACTCGCCGAATGGGAGCTCGCGCCCGGCTGTTATTACCTGCTGGTGGGGCGCCCGTGTCGCGAGAACCACGTGCAGGAGATCGTCGAGGGCTTTCTCGCGGCGCACTCCACCTTTCCGCTGGTGATCGTCGGCGCTATCGACGAGAACACGGCCTACGCGGCCCAGCTGCGTGGCTACGCCGGGGCGCGGGTGCGCTTCGTCGGCCCGCTGCCGGACGCGGCACGGCAAGCGGTGTTGCGCTGCCACGCACTGGCCTGTTTTCACGGCAACGCCATGGGCAGCCCGTCGCTCCTGCACGCGCTCGGCTGCGGCGCCCCGCTCATCGCCTTCGATACGGCAGTGAACCGCGAACTCGCCGGGGAGCTGGCGTGGTATTTCAGCGGCCCGCAGGACCTCCCGGCCGCGATCGCGAGGGCCGAAGAGCTGGACAGTGCCGCACGCCGCGCCCACGCGACCGCCGCCCGCGCACATGTGCGCGAACGACATGCCTGGGAGCGCATCATTGCCTTGCACCAGTCCGGCCTCATGCAACCGTGATGCTTGCCATCAACGGGACACCTGCTAGTTTTCTTGCGAACTCCGTCACAAAAATCCATCCAGGAACCTTCAATGCCTCAGCCTTCGCCGATGCGGACGGCCCAGTGGCAGCTGCAATGCCTTGCGGATCTCGCGCGGTTCAACGCCCGGTGCCGTGACGCCGGGCAACTGCTTGCACGCGCGCAGACGATGCTGGTGCAATCCTACGGTGCCGTGCAGGTACAGCTGGACCCGCAGCGCCGGCACGCGTGTGTCTTTCCCGCCGCCCTGGGTGACGCGGTGCCGGAGGATGGTGTACGGCTGGTGCGGCGGGAAGCGGAGGTGCTCCACCCCGCGCCGTTTCGCGGCGAGCCGGTGACCGGCCACGGTCTGCTGCTGCGGCTGGCGGCAGGCCCGGTGGCGGGCTGGGTGGCCCCGGCCGCGCACGTGCTCGATGCCGCCGATGGCGAATTCGTGCGCAGTGTCGCATCCATGCTGTACACCGCCTTCGAACGCCGCCGGAAGAACGGCGACCGCCGTCTGCACATGCGTCAGGTGATCCGCGCCAAGCACGAGTGGCAGGCCGTCGCCGACGCCCTGCCGCAGGGTCTCGTGCTGATGGACAAGAGTTCGCGCATCCTGCGCGTGAACCGCACCATGCAGCGGTGGGGACTGATCCCGGTCAAGCGCGCCTGTGGAAGACAGCTCGGCGCCGTGCTCGGGCGCCTGCAACCCCTGCTTGCGCCCACCCTCGGCGCTGCATTGGCCGGCCTGCAGCCGGGCAGCCAGTGCGCCTTTGACGCGGAGCATGGCGCGTCATCGAAACGTCTGCGCCTGACGCTGCGTCGGCTCGCACGCCAGGGCATGTCCGGCGGCGCCTATGCCTTGCTGGTGTTCGACGATGTGACCGGTCAGCACGAGGCGGACGAGGCCATGGCCGAGTACAGCCAACGCCTCGAGAGCATCGTGCAGGCCTGCGCCCCGGCGCTCACGGGTGGGCATCGGACACATAGCACAGTGGCACAGGCCGCCGCGCCCGTGCGGTTGGCTGGCACGGCCTTGGTGCATAAACGCCAACTGGCACTTTGCGACACAGCGTTCGCCCGCCTGGTCGGCTACCCCGTATCGGCGCTGACGGGTTGTCCGATAGACCTCGTGCTCCCCGAGCCCTTCCGGGCCGGCTGGCCCCACGCCGAGGGCGCCGTGTGCCACGTGCAGCTGGTACGGGGCGACGGCCGCCGGATCCTGGTGTGCAGCCGTACCTCCTCGGCGGACACACCGGAAGGGCCGGGCACCTTCTGGCATGTGGTCGACGCCGACGGTGAGCTGCATATCGCAGGCGAGTTGCACCGCCTTTCGCAAGCGCTGGTGCACGCCGAAGAGCGCGAGCGCAAGCGGGTGGCCATGGAACTGCACGACGGTATCGGCCAGAGTCTCAGCGCAATCCGCATCGGCTTGGAGGCGCGCCGCGCCGGCGCACCGCGTCAATGTCGCGAGTGTGCTGCGCTGACCGATGTCGATACCAAAATCCGCGATGCCATCGATGAAGTGCGGCGCATCTCCCTGGCCTTGCGCCCACCGATGCTGGACGATCTGGGCCTGCTGCCCACGCTCGAGTGGTTGCTGCGCGAATTCGGCCGCGTGCCGACAGGTCCGTGCATCGTGCGCCGCTTCGATGCACGCGAGGAGCACATCCCACCCCCCTTGCGGGCGGTCATTTTTCGCATCCTGCAGGAGGCGCTGCGTAACGTGGTCGAGCATGCCGGTGCCTCGCACATCGACGTGCTGCTGACGGCCGATGAGCACACCGTCACCGTGAGCGTGCGCGACAACGGCCGGGGCTTCGAGCCGGCCGCGTCGCGGCAGGCCGAGCGCCCGGGCTTCGGGCTCGTGGCGATGCGCGAGCGAGCGGAGATGTCCGGTGGCAGCTTCGTGCTCCATTCGCTCCCCGGTGAAGGGACACTCGTGCAGGTGCACTGGCGTACGCACTGAACCTCACTGTTTCACGCCCGTCCGCGCATGGAACAAAATCCGCCCTCGAGACCGTCCGCCTTATAGGGGCTTTCCCCCGCATCACGTTTGCAGATGCAGTTGCCCATGCGCCGGTGCCGCTAGGCAAACCATCTATACTCCGCTCGTCGAATCGTAGTCCTCGTACTCACGCAATGAATCAAGGCCATGGTAGGCCCTCCCGTGTCGGGGCACGACACCTTTGCGCTGTCGAACCGGGCGAGTCCACCAAGGAGGGTGCATGGATAAAAACTTTTCCGCTGCGCAGTGGGCTGCCCTGGTCGCGCTGCGCCTATTGGTGGGCTGCCGCCTGCTCCACCTGGGCCTGCTGCACCTCGGGCTGCTCGGTGTCGGCAGTGAGGTGATTGCCCCCGCAGATACGCTGCTGCTGAAGGCCTTGGCCGTGCTGGCGCCCCCGCCCGGCACTCTCGCTATCGGCGAAAACGCCTACGGCACCGTGCTTGTGGTGCTGGGTGCCTTGTTGGTGCTCGGGGTGTACGCACGCGCCTCCGCGATCATCGCATTGATGCTGATGCTCATGGACACGGCACTCATGCTCCCCGCAGTGAGCGCCACCGCCCTGGCGGCCGCACTGATTCTCGAACTGGATGCGCTCCTTACCTGTGCTGTACTCGCCCTCACGCTGGCATTTCCCACCAGCCGTGCGTTCGGCCTGGATGGCCTGCTGGCGCCACGGGACACATTGCGCGAGTCGCCGCGCGCACGGGCTCGCGCGTCATGAGTTCGCGCAAGGACCCTGTGCCACCCAAGCGGCGACGATTTCTCAAGGGGCTGGTAGGTTTACCCGCGCTGGCGTTGTTCGGCGGCGGCATCGCCTGTTCCCGTCAGGGGCGCGAGAGCCTCATGCAGGAGGCGGATTTCGATACCCTGCTGCCACCGCCGCCCCGGCCTGGCGGCGACCCCCTCAGGGTCGGCATCATCGGTGTGGGTCGGCGCGGACGTTTTTTGCTCAAGCACTGCCTGAGCGGTGATCTGAACGTCACAGTGGCCGGCATCTGTGACGTGTTCGACATTCATGCCGACGAAGCGCTCACGCTGTCGCGCCAGCACGGGCAGAAGCCGCGCCGCTACCGCACCTATCACGAGTTGGTGGCCGCGCCCGGGGTGGATGCGGTGATTATCGCCACGCCCGATCATTGGCACGCCACCATGGCGCTCGCCGCCGCGCAGGCCAACAAGCACATCTACGTGGAGAAGTGTCTTGGCCAACGCTTTGGCGAGCTCATCGAACTGCGACGGGTGATCAAGCGCGCCCCCATCGTGTTGCAGGTGGGCCACCAGCATCGGCAGACAGCACACTTTCTCGCCGCGCGCGCCGCACTCCGCAGTGATCTGGTGGGCCACGTGCGCATCGCCGAAGTCACCACGCGACGACCGGCCGGAGGCGGCGCCTGGCAGGCCCCGGTGCATGAGCAGGCGAGCGCCCGCTCCATCGACTGGCGTCAGTTCGTCGGCAGTGCGCCCGCCGTGTCCTTCGATGCGGAACGATTCTTCCGCTGGCGCAAGTGGTGGGACTACGGCGCCGGCCTGGCGAGCGACACCCTGGCCGAGGATTTCGATCGCCTCAACGGTGTGATGCATCTGGGTATCCCGTCGGCGGTGACCGCGTCGGGGGGGGTGTACGCCCACGACGATGGCCGTGATGTACCTGACGTGCTGCATGTTGGCCTCGAGTTTCCCAACCACCGCGTGGCCTCCGGCGGGGAGCAGGGCATGGCCATGGTCTACAACGCCGCGCTCGGCACCGATGCTGCGCACCACGCGGCACTGACTGGTCGGCACGGCACCCTGCATTGGGACGCGACCCTGACCATGGAGAGAACACCCGCGGCGTGGCGGCGCGACACGGTACTGCTCTACGCCGCGCGTCACAGCGCGGCGCGTAGAGCGGCAGTTGCGGTTACTGACGATCAGATCACCTGGCGTCATGGACGCCTCTACGACGCCAGCTATCTACACCTGCGCGAGTGGATCGATTGCGTGCGTCACGGCGGCGCGCCGAGCTGCGGCATCGATGCGGGCTTCGAGGAGGCAGTGACCATCCACATGGCGACGCTGGCCTACCGGCTTAACCGGCGGGTCGAATGGGATCACCAGGCGCTGAAACTGCAAAACGTCACACGCCAGGAGCTGGAGTCTTTGCGGCTGTCCTGATTCATTTCGTGTCATCCCGTCCGCCGCTGGCCTTCGCAGGCCAGTAACTGTCGTTCATCCCTCAATCGACATGTGCGTATCGATTCCTTGGTCTTCGTGTCGTTGCTGACGTGGTTTTGTGTGCGCCGAAACCCCGTTCGCGGCGGCGGATGAATCAGCGCGTGCTTAACTGCCGTGTGCATGACCGCGCAGTGTGGCAGCGCATTCCGGAACACACCGCACTCACGCAACCAGGGTGCAAGAATCAGCCCGGGGAACAGCGGCTATAACTGAGTGAGATTACCACTTGGGAGCGTGTCACATGGACCGTTGCACGCATCAAGCCTCGTGGATGTTCCTGCTGCTGGTCATCGCGGCGCACTCCGCGGGTGCCTGGGAATTGCCTGACGATCTCCGCTTCGAACCACAGGATACGAGGGCCGGCACCCTACCGCGCGCCGCTTTCGATGAAAACTCCGACGACACATGGCGCCTGGATGCGCAGGTGGAACCCGGTCTGTCGCCCGGCAGCTTTTCGTTACACGGTACATCGCATCCCGCCACGTACTCCGCGGGATTGCATTATGCGGCGGCGCCGACTGTGCACTTGTCGGCATCGTACGGTGGCCAGGAGCAGGGCATGTTCTCCGTGGACCCGCGCGCCAACGGACCGGCGATGTCGGCGGTGTTCAGCCGGCCCATGGGCGCGTCGGCATTTGCCGCCACGGCCACGTGGGGGCGATCGACCCGTGACGGGGCAATGACCGATCGTTTTCTGCTCGAAGGCCGTTATACGCGCCACTCCCATCACCAGTTCTTCGCACGTGCAGCCAACGTCACGCCGCTCGGCGACGATCCGGCTGCCGAGGTGCGCCTGCACCCGGTCACTGCGGGGACGCTCGGTTATGTGTACGCGACACGCAAGGGCAGTCAGCAAGTGGGTGTAGGGCTCAGCATCACCGCCTTCAAGGTGCCGCCCGACCTGCAGGAGGCCTACGGGACGCGACCGCTGGCCTATCAGCTTTATTTGCGAGTCGGGGTTTCGCCGCGCGGCTGAGGGCCGCGACTCAGCAGTTGGGCATTGATCGCCACGATGATGGTTGATGCGGACATGAATACCGCTCCCACGGCCGGCGACAGCAGCACGCCGGCCTGGTAGAGCACACCGGCCGCCAGGGGGATGGTGAAGGCGTTGTAGGCCGTGGCCCACCACAGGTTCTGCACCATCTTGCGATAGGTGCGCCGGGCGAGCCCGACGATGGCTGTGACGTCGCGCGGATCGGAACGGACCAGCACGATGTCGGCGGACTCGATGGCCACGTCCGTCCCGGCGCCGATGGCGATGCCCACGTCGGCCGCCACCAGGGCGGGTGCGTCGTTGATGCCGTCGCCGACCATGGCGACGCGCAGCCCGCGCGCTTGCACGTCACGTATGCGCGCGGCCTTCTGCTCGGGTGATACTTCGGCGAAAAAGTCATCCAGTGCCAACTCGCCCGCCACCCAGGCGGCCACGGTGCGGGAATCGCCGGTGAGCATCATCACCTGGATACCCAGCGCCTTCAGGCGTGTGATGGTCTCGCGCGACTCGGCCCGAATGATGTCGGCCAGTGCAATGGCCGCCTGTGGTTCGTCGTTCACCAGCACGTAGACCACCGTTTTGCCTTCTTCGCTTGGCCGCCGCACGCGCGCATCGTCCACCACCAGGCCGTGTTCGCGCAGATAGCCCGGGCTCACCACCTTCACGTCCCGGCCACGCACGCGCGCCTGCGCGCCCTTACCCGGGATGGCGCGAAAATCTTCCGGCGGTACCAATGCGAGCCCACGTTCGCGGGCCGCTTCCACGATGCCACGGGCGAGCGGATGCTCCGAGTTCTGCTCCAGGCCCGCGGCAAGGACGAGGGCCTCGTCATCCGTCATGGTGCCGAGGGTGATCACCTCGCTCACGCCGAAGCGCCCTTCGGTAAGCGTGCCGGTCTTGTCGAACACCACCGCGTCGATGGCGCGCGCCCGCTCGAAGGCGGCGCGATCGCGAATCAGCAGGCCGCGTTGCGCCGAGAGCGTGGTGGAGACGGCCACCACCAACGGCACCGCGAGCCCGAGTGCATGCGGACAGGCGATCACCATCACGGTGACCATGCGGGCCACCGCGAAATCGAAAGGCCTGCCCAAGCCGAGCCAGGCCAGCAGCGTAATGCTGCCGACTCCGATAGCCACCAGCGTGAGCACCCGTGCGGCGCGGTTGGCCAGGTCCTGGGTCCGTGAACGCGATGCCTGCGCGCGACGCACCATTTCCACCACCTGGGCGAGATAGGTTTCGTTGCCGGTTTTTTGCACCTCCACCACCACCGACCCCTCGCCGTTGACCGCACCGCCAATGACCCGGGCGCCGGGGCCTTTCTCCACCGGCTGGCTTTCACCGGTGAGCATGGCCTCGTTCACGCTGCTATTGCCCTCGCAGATGACGCCGTCCACCGGGAACTTCTCTCCGGGTCGTACCAGCACCCGATCGCCCGGCACGAGTTCGGACAACGGCAGGTCTTCTATTGAGGCGTCCGCCCGCAGGCGATGGGCCTCGGCAGGCATCAGACTGACCAGCTTTTCCAATGCGCCGGAGGCACCCATCACCGAACGCATCTCCAGCCAGTGGCCGAGCAGCATGACGTCGACCAGCGTGGCCAATTCCCAAAACAACACGTGGCCATCGAGACCGAATACCACGGCGCTGGAATAGAGGTAAGCGACGCTGATGGCTAGCGCGACCAGGGTCATCATGCCCGGCCGCGCGCCCCGCAGCTCCGGTATCGCACCGGCCAGGAAGGGCCAGCCGCCGTAGAGATATACCGCCGTGGCGAGCACGAAGCTCATGGGTCCGCCCCACGACGGCAACGAGTAAGGGTCACCGAGGAAACCGAGCACCTCCTGGGACAGGGCGAGGATGGGAACCGTCAGTACCAGTGAAACCCAAAAGCGTCTCTGGAACCAGCCGACCATGCCAGCGTGATCAGGCCCATGGCGCATTGCACCCTGGTCGCTCTGATCGTGATGCGCAGCTGCCGTATGGCGCGCGTGTGCGGGGGTATCCATGCGCGAAGCCTAGTGAGCATCCGCCCTATGTTCTACGTACGCTGCCCGCTGACCCTTGTGCATGTACTTGCTGAAATGCTGATGCGCTGAGCCCGCGATACCTGTCTGGACGGGTCCATTACCGAAACTATACTTCGACTCACCCCGAGGGATAACAACGACGGTGAACAACCATCAGGGCCCCTGATTGTCCCGCGGCAGATTCGTGCAGTTTCCTGTTATGCAGGCGCGTAAGGTTGCGCAGGCGCGGCTGCGTTCGTCAACGGAGGAGCAGTCATGGATTGTTCACGGCGAAACTTTTTCAAGATATGCGCGGGCGGCCTCGGCTCGTCCACGCTGGCGGTGATGGGCTTCTCGCCCGCGCAGGTGTTGGCGGAATCGCGCGCCTTCAAGCTGGCGCGCACGCGCGAGACGCGCAGCACCTGTCCCTACTGCTCCGTAAGTTGCGGCGTCATCATGTACACGCTGGGTGACGGCTCCAAGAACGGCAAGCCGGCGCTCATCCACGTAGAAGGCGATCCGGATAATCCCGTGAATCGCGGTACCCTCTGTCCCAAGGGGGCCGGGCTGGTCGACATGGTCAACAGTCCGAACCGTCTCCAGTATCCCGAGTATCGCGCGCCCGGCAGCGACCACTGGCAGCGTATCTCCTGGGATGACGCGCTCGATCGCATCGCGTCACTGATGAAGCAGGACCGTGACGCCAACTTCATCGCGACGAACGCCAAGGGTGAGATCGTCAACCGCTGGCTGACCACCGGCTTTCTGGCAAGCAGTGCCGCCAGCAACGAAAGCGGCTACCTGACGCACAAAGTGGTGCGTCCGCTCGGCATCGTCGCCCTCGACACCCAGGCCCGCATCTGACACTCGCCGACGGTGGCAAGTCTTGCCCCGACCTTCGGTAGAGGTGCGATGACCAATCACTGGGTCGACATTAAGAATGCCGACCTCGTTCTAATCATGGGCGGTAACGCGGCCGAGGCCCACCCGTGCGGCTTCAAATGGGTGATGGAGGCCAAGGCGCAGCGCGGCGCGAAGCTCGTGGTCGTCGACCCGCGCTTCACCCGTTCCGCAGCGGTAGCCGATTACTACGCGCCTATTCGTGTTGGCACCGACATCGCCTTCCTCGGCGGGGTGATCAATTACCTGCTCACCCATGACCAGATTCACCAGGAGTACGTGCGTCACTACACCAACGCGCCATTCCTGGTGCGCGAGGACTTCAATTTCGAGAACGGCCTGTTCAGCGGCTATGACGCGGCCAACCGCAAGTACGACCGCAGCAGCTGGGGATACGAAATGAGCGTCGACGGTTACGCCATGGTGGACGAAACCATGCGTCACCCGCGCAGCGTCATGCAGTTGCTGCGCAAGCACTTCGCGCGCTACACACCCGAGATGGTGAGCCGCATCACCGGCACCCCCGAGGACCGTTTCCTGAAGATCTGTCAGATGATCGGAGAGACCTCGGCGCCCGACAAGGTGATGACCATCATGTACGCGCTGGGTTGGACACAGCACTCCGTGGGTTCACAGAACATCCGCACCATGGCGATGATCCAGTTGCTGCTCGGCAACATGGGGCGGCCGGGCGGCGGTGTGAATGCGTTGCGCGGTCATGCCAACGTCCAGGGCATCACGGACATGTGCCTGCTGACCAACAACCTGCCCGGTTACATGCGGCTGCCCAGTGACGGCGAACAGACCTACGCGGACTTCCTCGCCGCGCGTTCGCCCAAGCCGTTGCGGCCGGAGCAGATGAGCTATTGGCAGAACTTCCCGAAGTTCCAGGCCAGCCTCATGAAGGCGTGGTGGGGGCCGGCCGCAAGCAAGGAGAACGACTTCCGCTACGACTGGTTGCCGAAGGTCGACAAGCCCTACGACACTCTGCACATCTTCGAGCGCATGCATCAGGGCAAGCTCAATGGCTTTTTCTGTCAGGGGTTCAACCCCATCGCGGCCATGTCGCACAAGGCGAAGATCGCCGAGGGACTCGCCAAACTGAAGTACCTGGTGGTGATCGACCCGCTGGGCACCGAGACGTCCGAGTTCTGGCGCAATGCCGGTGAATACAACGACGTGGACCCGGCGCAGATCCACACCGAGGTTTTCCGCCTGCCCGCCACCTGCTTCGCGGAGGAGACCGGTTCCTTCACCAACTCGGGTCGTGTGATCAGTTGGAAGCAGCGCGCCATCGACCCGCCGGGGCAGGCGAAGAGTGACGGCGCGATCATGGCCGCACTGTTTCAACGCCTGCGCAATGCGTATGTGCACGAGGGCGGGGCCTTTCCCGAGCCCATCGTCGAGCTGCATTGGCCGTATCGTGACCCGGAAAACCCGTCGTCGGAGGAGTTGGCGCGCGAGATCTCCGGCTATGCGCTCGCCGAGGTGACCGACCCGAAAGAACCGACCAAGGTGCTGGCCAAGGCCGGCGAGCAGTTGGCTGGCTTCGCCCAGTTGCGCGACGATGGCTCCACCGCCAGCGGCAACTGGCTGTACTGCGGCTCCTGGTCGGAACAGGGCAACCTGATGGCACGGCGCGACACGTCGGACCCGTCCGGGCTCGGCATGTACCCGAACTGGGGCTTCGCCTGGCCGGCCAACCGCCGCATCCTCTACAACCGCGCCTCGGCGGACCCGGCCGGCAAGCCGTGGGACAAAAAGCGCGCGCTGGTGTTCTGGAACGGGGTGAAGTGGAGCGGCGCCGACGTCCCGGACATGCGCCCCGACGCCGCCCCGGAGGAAGGCGTCAATCCGTTCATCATGAACGCCGAAGGCGTGGGTAAGTTGTTCGCCCTGGGCGGCATGGCGGAAGGGCCATTCCCCGAGCACTACGAACCTTTCGAGTCTCCGCTCGGCTACAACCCGCTGCATCCGGACAACCCGCAGGCGATCCACAACCCGGCGGCGCGTGTGTTCCCGGGCGACTGGAACAACTTTGGCAAATCGGAGAGCTATCCGTACGCCGCGACCACCTACCGTCTCACCGAGCACCTCCATTTCTGGACCAAACACGCGGTGGCCAATGCCATCGTGCAGCCGGCCCAGTTCGTAGAAATTGGCGAGGGTCTGGCGCGGGAAAAAGGTATTCGCAACGGCGAATTCATCGTGGTGAGCTCCACGCGCGGGGCAATCCGGGCGGTGGCGGTGGTGACCAGGCGCATCCTGCCATTGCAGGTGGATGGCAGGGTGGTCCACACCGTGGGCATTCCCATCCACTGGGGTTTCACCGGCGTGGCGAAGCAGGGCTTCTTGGCCAACACCCTGACGCCATTCGTCGGTGACGCCAACGCCCAGACACCGGAATTCAAGGCGTTCCTCGTGAACGTGGAGAAAGCCTGAGGAGGCGCGCGATGGTAGCTCAAGCCTTGGATGTGACCCGCCGATCCGCCACCACCACACCGCCGCCGGGGGTGCGTCGCACCACCCAGGTGGCGAAGCTGATCGACATCTCCCAATGCATCGGCTGCAAGGCCTGCCAGGTGGCGTGCATGGAGTGGAACGACCTGCGCGGCGACATCGGCGCCAACGTCGGCGTGTACGACAACCCGGCGGACCTGAATGAACACACCTGGACGCTGATCCGGTTCACGGAGGTGGAACATGGTCCGTACGACCTCGAATGGTTGATCCGCAAGGACGGCTGCATGCACTGCGGGGACCCGGGCTGCCTGAAGGCCTGTCCGTCCCCCGGTGCGATCATCCAGCATTCCAACGGCGTGGTGGATTTCCAGCAGGAACACTGTATCGGTTGCGGCTATTGCGTGGCCGGGTGTCCCTTCAACATCCCCCGCATATCGAAGCAGGACGAGAAGGCCTACAAGTGTTCCATGTGTTCGGACCGCGTGTCGGTGGGACTCGAACCGGTGTGCGTGAAGACCTGCCCGACCGGCGCCATCCACTTCGGCACCAAGGACGACATGATCCGCCACGCCGATGCGCGCATCGCGGACCTGAACAGTCGCGGTTTCCGCAACGCTGGCCTGTATGACCCGCGAGGTGTGGGCGGCACGCATGTGATGTACGTGCTGCAACACGCCGACCGGCCGGAGGCCTACGGCCTGCCCAAGGACCCGGCGATCAGTCCACTGGTGGAATTCTGGAAGGGCATCGCCAAGCCGCTTGGTCTGGTGGCCATGGGACTGACGGCCATCGGCGCCTTCTTCCACTTCGTCAAGGTCGGTCCCAACGAGGCGGAGGACGGACCCGGCCAGGACACCGGTCGCTCCGGCAAAGGCAAGGGAGGTGATGCATGACCACGACCGCACGCAAATGGATCGAGCGCTACGATGCGCCACAACGTATCAATCATTGGACCGTGGCCATCACCTTCGTGCTGGCCGCCCTGTCGGGGTTCGCGCTGTTTCATCCGTCCATGTATTGGCTGGCGCAGCTGTTCGGCAGCGGGACCTGGGCGCGCATCCTCCACCCTTTCATCGGGGTGGTGATGTTCATTTCTTTCCTTGGGCTCGCGGTGCGGTTGTGGCGACACAACCGCATCGAGGCGGCCGATCGCCAGTGGCTGCGCCACATCCGCGACGTGGTCGCCGCGCGGGAGCGTCAGCTACCGCCCGTGGGCCGGTACAACGGCGGGCAGAAACTGCTGTTCTGGGTGATGGTCATCAGCATGCTGGTACTCGTCGTCACGGGATTCGCCTTCTGGCAGCCGTACTTCGCGCCCCTGGCGCCCATCGAACTGATGCGCATCGCTGTGGTGCTGCACGCCTTCGCCGCTTTCGCACTGATGCTCGGGATCATGCTGCACATCTACGCGGCCATCTGGGTTACTGGCACCATGCGGGCCATGATGCGCGGCAACGTCTCGGCGGCGTGGGCGCGCAAGCATCACCCGCTCTGGTACCGCCAACTCACGCAAGGAAGCAAGCAATGACTGTCGCCGTCCATCCCGGCGAGACCGCGGTTCAGGCCGGTATCGCGGCTGTGCGGCTCGCCTCACCGCACGTGTTCGCCCAGCGTGCCCAGCGGTTCGCACGCCTGGCGCACGGGCACCCCATGGAGCCCTACCTTGATTTCATGGGGCGTCTGGCCGCCGCGCAACAGCTCCAGCTTGAGGCGGACGATCCGGGGGTTGTCCTGCCGGAGCATGACTTGGTGCTCCAGCGGACCAGTGACGATCGGCCGCCGCTGGACGTGCACGGCGGGCTGATAGCGCAACCCTGGCGGCACGTCTTGCCACGGCTGTTGGATGCGGTGGCGCCCCATGCGCCGGTACGGGTGCGCCCGGTGATCGACCGACTCGTCGCGACCGACGAAGCGGCGTTGGCGGCCATGGCGCGGCGTGCGCTGCGCGGCGCCGACCCCATGCGTGACCCGGTGGTCGACCCGCTGGTGGCGGCCGCGCTTCAGGTGCATTGGGTGCGTCTGGCCACTACCCTCGATGCGGACGCGATCGCCGTGACGCAACCATCGCCCCTGTGCCCCGTGTGCGGCAGCGCACCGGTGGCGAGCGTGCTGCACGGCAATGGCGCCACCAAGGGCGTCCGATATCTGCATTGCAGTCTGTGCGACACCGAGTGGCACCTGTCGCGCATCCGCTGCAGCCATTGCGATGACGAAAAGGGCATCATCTATTTTGCCGAGGAAAATGCCACACCGGTGGTGCGTGCCGAGGCATGTGACTCCTGCCACGGCTACCTGAAGATCATCCATTGCGACAAGGACGCCGGCGCCGATCCCATGGCCGATGACCTGGCCACCCTGGCGTTGGACATGGCCATGGCCGCCGAGGGCTTTGCGCGCAGCGGTCCCAACCTGTTGTTCGTCGCCGGCGAGGACATCCGCACGGCCAATTGAGCCGGACGGAGAAAAAAATCAAACACAGAGCCGCAGAGGCACAGAGAGCACAGAGCTACCCATTCATCTCTGTGTTCTCTGTGCCTCTGCGTTAATCCGTTCCTTGGTTAAGCACCGACCGTCATTTGAAAACGGTCGGGTCATCCTCCCGCAACTTCGCTTGCGCCGCGGAGAGCCGAGCCACCGGCACACGCGGGGCGGAGCACGATACGTAATCCAGTCCCAGGCGATGGCACAGGTGTATGGAGCGCGGGTGCCCGCCGTGTTCGCCGCAGATCCCCACCTGCAAATCCGGCCGCGTCTTGCGTCCGTCGTTGACGGTCATGGCCATGAGCTTGCCGATGCCGTTGTGGTCAAGGGCCTCGAAGGGGTTGTCGCGCAGGATGCCGCGGGCAATGTACTGGGGCAGGAACTTGTTCTCTGCATCCTCGCGGGAGAACGAGAAGGCGGCCTGGCTCAGGTCGTTGGTGCCGAAGGAGAAAAACTCGGCCACACATGCCATGCGCTCGGCGCGCAGGCAGGCCCGCACCGTTTCCACCATGGTGCCGAACTTGAACGACAATTCCAGGCTGTACTGGCTCTGTACCTGGTGCCGAACGTCATCCACCAGTTCCTTGATGATGTCCAGTTCCGCCGCGCTGATCACCTGTGGCACCATGATCTCCGGATGCACCTCGATGCCCTCGCGCTGACACTCCGCCGCGGCCTCCAGCACGCCCTGGATCTGCATGCGATAGATCTCCGGGTAGGTGATGCCGAGGCGTACGCCGCGATGGCCGAGCATGGGGTTCACTTCGGACAACACCCGCACCTTGGCGAGCATCCTTTCCTTCTTGGCGATGGCCTCGCCCACCAGGCTGACGTTGAACACGTCGAAGGGCGCCGGCATGTCCGTGTGACGTGCCCCAGGACGCAGCAGGCGCAAAGAACCCACCAATTCGCTCATGCCTTGCAGGTTCACTTGCAGGTTGCGCAGGTGCGCCAGTTCATCTGTGAGCTGTTCCGCGGTGGGCAGGAATTCGTGCATGGGCGGATCGAGCAGGCGCACGGTCACCGGCAGCGGCGACATGACCTGGAAGATCTCCTTGAAGTCCGAACGCTGCATGGGCAGCAGGCGATCGAGGGCATCGCGCCGTTCCTCCAGGGTGTCCGCCAGGATCATGTCCACCACCACCGGCAGGCGCTCGACGGCATTGAACATGCGCTCGGTGCGGCACAGGCCGATGCCCACGGCGCCATAGCTGCGCGCCTTGCGCGAGGCGTCGGGCGTGTCGGCATTGGCCATCACGCGCAGGCGGGCGACCTCATCGGCCCAGCCGAGCAGCGTGCGCAGGTTGTCGGAGAACTCCGGCTCCACCGTGGGGATCTCGCCCACGTAAACGTGGCCAGTGGTGCCGTCGATGGTGATCACTTCACCTTCGTTAATGACGGCTTCGCCGATGGCCGCCATGCGCGCCTTCACGTTTACCGCGATGCCCTCTGCGCCGGCCACGCAGGGCTTGCCCATGCCGCGCGCCACCACCGCCGCGTGGGACGTCTTCCCGCCGCGGCTGGTAAGCACGCCCTGGGCGGCGAAAAAGCCGTGAATGTCTTCGGGCTTGGTCTCTTCGCGCACCAGGATGACCTTCTGACCGGCCCGTCCGAGTAGTTCGGCGCGATCGGCGTCGAACACCGCCTTGCCTGCGGCCGCGCCGGGTGAGGCCGCGAGGCCCTGTGCCACCGGGGTGGCCTTGTGCGTGGGATCGAGGCCCGGATGCAGCAGTTGCTCCAGCAACTCCGGCTCGATGCGCAGCAACGCCCGTGAGCGATCGATGAGCCCCTCGTTGGTCATTTCAACGGAGGTGCGCACCATGGCGGTGGCGTTCATCTTGCCGTTGCGGGTCTGCAGGCAATAGAGCACGTTTTTCTCGATGGTGTACTCGTAGTCCTGCACCTCCTTGTAGTGGCCTTCGAGCTTGTTGCGCAGCTCCACCAACTGACGGTACAGCTCGGGCATCTCCTCCTGCATGGCGGCGACCGGCTTCGGCGTACGGATACCGGCCACCACGTCTTCGCCCTGGGCGTTGACCAGGTACTCGCCGAACATCACGTTCTCGCCGGTGCCCGGGTCGCGGGTGAAGCCCACGCCAGTGGCGCAATCATTGCCCATGTTGCCGAACACCATGGTCACCACGTTCACCGCCGTGCCGTTGGCCATGTCCGGTGTGATCTTGAATTCGCGCCGATAATCCACCGCGCGCTTGCCCATCCAGGAGTTGAACACTGCACGGATGGCGTATTCCAGCTGTTCCATGGGCTCGGCCGGGAACGGTTTGCCGGTCTGTTCCTTTACCACCTGGAGGAACAGCTGCGAGATCTCCTTGAGGTCTTCCGCGGAGAGGCCGATGTCGGCCTTCACGCCGGCGCGGCGCTTCACCGCCTCGAAGTGTTCGTCGAAGTGTTCGTCGGCCACGCCGAGCGCCACCCTGCCAAACAACTGGATGAAGCGGCGGTAGGCATCGTAGCCGAAGCGTTCGTTGCCGGTCTGACGGATCAGACCCGCCAGGGTCTGGTCATTCAGGCCGAGGTTGAGGATGGTATCCATCATCCCCGGCATGGACATGGCGGAGCCGGAACGCACCGATACCAGCAGCGGATTGTCCGCGCCGCCGAAGGTCTTGCCGGTCTTCTTTTCCAGCGCGCCGACGTGGCTGCGCACCTCGTCCATAAGACCCTCGGGCAGCTGATGCGAGGGATTGTCGAGATAGGCCAGGCAGGCATCGGTGGTGATGACGAAACCCGGCGGCACGTTGATGCCGATCTGCGTCATCTCGCACAGGTTGGCGCCCTTGCCGCCCAGCAGCTGCTTGTTCTTACCGTCGCCCTCTTCGAAAGAAAAAATGTACTTGAGTTGCGCACGCGTCATGGCCAAAGCCCCATGGGTCCGGTTCTCCGGTAAACATAGTTGAACGGCTCCGCCGACAAGCCGTGCCAAAGGGGCTAAAAAGTAGGTATGGGCGCTGATGATCCAGCGGATTGCCATCACGGCGGCACCGGGCTCCGGTGAATCGTAGATACACCTATGTTCGGGCGTGGCGGTGTATGAGAAACGAACCTGTACGCCGTCAGTCATTACGGGATAATGGAGGGCGCATGGCGGAACGGCGTGCGCCCGCAGGGAGGCCAACCCAGGCCTCGTTTTCATTTTTAGGGTTACAAAACCATGGATCGAAAAACTTCCGTACTCGAAGACATCTTCAAGACCCACCACTGGCAGGATGATGTCGACGTCCGTGACTTCATCTTCCGCAACATGACGCCGTATTTGGGCGATGCAGATTTCCTGAGCGGCCCGACGGACAGCACCAAGGCGCTGTGGAAGCGCTGCCAGGATCTGCTCAAGCAGGAACGCGCCCATGGCGGGGTGCTGGACATCGACACCCACACCATTTCCACCATCACCAGCCATGCCCCCGGCTACATCGACCGCGCGCAGGAGAAGATCGTCGGCCTGCAGACCGACGCACCCCTGAAGCGCGCCATCAAGCCCTTCGGCGGTTGGCGCGTCGCCGCGGAGGCCTGCAAGCAGGCCGGCTACGAGATCGACCCTGCGGTGGTCGACATGTGCCGCAAATACCGCAAGACCCACAACGACGGCGTATTCGACGCCTACACGAATGAACACAAGATGCTGCGCAAGAGCGGCATCATCACCGGCCTGCCGGACAACTATGCGCGCGGCCGCATCATCGGCGACTACCGCCGTCTCGCCCTGTATGGCGCCGACCGGCTCATCGAGGCCAAGAAGGCCGATCGCCGAGTCCTCACCGGCACCATGACCGAGGACCGTATCCGCCTGCGCGAGGAGATCGCCGAGCAGATCAAGGCGCTGGAGATGGTGAAGGAGATGGCCGCCTCCTACGGCTTTGACGTGAGCCGTCCGGCGCAGAACGCCCGCGAGGCCATCCAGTGGACCTATTTCGCCTATCTCGCCGCCGTGAAGGAACAGGACGGTGCGGCCATGAGCCTCGGCAACGTGAGCTCGTTCTTCGACGTGTTCATCGAGCATGACCTGGCCGAGGGCAGCCTTAGTGAGGTCGAGGCCCAGGAGCTCATCGACCACTTCGTGATGAAGCTGCGCCTGGTGCGCCACCTGCGCATGGAGGAGTACAACCAGTTGTTCGCCGGCGATCCCACCTGGGTGACCGAGGCCATCGGCGGCATGTGGAGCAACGGCACCACCAAGGTCACCAAGACCAGCTTCCGCTTTTTGCAGACCCTCTACAACCTCGGGCCCGCGCCGGAGCCGAACCTCACTGTGCTGTGGCACCCGAACCTGCCGGAGGGTTTCAAGCGCTTCTGCGCCAAGGTGTCCATCGACACCTCATCGTTGCAGTACGAGAACGACGCGCTGATGAGTGCGGCGGGCGCCTGCGACGACTTCTGCATCGCCTGCTGCGTGTCCATGATGGAGACCGGCAAGGAGATGCAGTTTTTCGGCGCGCGCTGCAACCTGGCCAAGACCCTGCTGCTCGCCCTCAATGAGGGTCGTGACGAGCTGACCGGCGATCTCATCGTGCCGGATATCGCGCCGCTGCCGGAGGGGCCGCTGAACTACGACGAGGTGCGCAGCCGCTTCGAGAAGTGTGTGGCGTTCGTGGCCGGGGCCTATGTGAACACCATGAACGTGATTCACTACATGCACGACAAGTATTACTACGAGCGTGCCATGCTGGCGTTCATGGACAGTGAGATCAAACGCAACATGGCCTTCGGCGTCGCCGGCCTCAGTGTGACCGCCGACTCCCTGTCGGCCATCAAGCACGCCAAGGTCACCCCGGTGCGCAACGAGCAGGGCCTTACTACCGACTTCCACATCGAAGGGGATTATCCGAAGTTCGGCAACGATGACGAACGCGTGGATGGCATCGCCGTGGACCTGGTGCAGCGCTTCAATGCGGAGCTTGGCAAGCACGTGATCTACCGCAAGGCGACGCCCACGCTCTCGGTGCTCACCATCACCTCCAATGTGGTGTACGGCAAGAAGACCGGCGCCACGCCGGACGGCCGCAAGCTGGGCGAGCCCTTCGCGCCCGGTGCGAACCCCATGCACGGGCGTGACACCTCGGGCGCCATCGCCTCGCTCAATTCCGTGGCGAAGCTCAATTACTTCGACGCGCGGGACGGTATTTCCAATACCTTCTCCATCGTGCCGAAGTCGTTGGGCGAGACCGAGGACGATCGCGTGGACAACATGACCGCCCTACTGGACGGCTATTTCACCAAGCAGGCCCATCACCTCAACGTGAACGTGTTCGATCGCGACACCCTGCTGCGCGCCATGGAGCACCCGGAGGAGTATCCGCAGCTCACCATCCGCGTGTCGGGCTACGCGGTGAACTTCACCCGCCTCAGCCGCCAGCACCAGCAGGAGGTCATCGCCCGTACTTTCCACACGAACCTGTAACGTGCTCCGGGTCCATTCCATCGAAACCTTCGGGGCCAATGAAGGCCCCGGGATCCGCCTGGTGGTGTTCTTGCAGGGCTGCCCGTTGCAGTGCCTGTACTGCCACAACCCGGATACGCAGCCGTGCGATCCGGCCATGGGCAGGCTGTACAGCAACGAGCAGATCCTGGAGCTGCTGGAAAAGGAACGGCCGTACTTCGTCCGCAAGGGCGGGCTCACCGTGTCAGGCGGTGAGCCCACCTTGCAGGCGCCGGGCCTGCTGGAGCTGTTTCCCCTGGTGCACGAGCGCGGCTTTCACACGGCCATCGACACCAACGGGGTGATCTACAACCCGCAGGTGAACGCGCTCTATGACATGACGGACCTGATCATCCTCGACGTGAAGCACATCGATGATGCCTGGCACCGCAAGCTCACGGGCGGCACCAATCACGGGGTGCTGCGCAACGCAGAGTATCGGGAGAGATCGGGCAAGCCCATGTGGCTGCGCTATGTGCTGGTGCCGGGCTGGACCGATCAGCCGGAGTTCCTGGAACAATGGGCGCAGCACTTTGCGGGCTACACGACCGTCGAGCGGGTGGAGATCCTTCCCTACCACACCCTCGGGGTGCACAAGTATGCGGCCCTTGGCCGGCCCTACGGGCTGGAAGGCGTGGCGCAGCCTTCACGCCACCGCATCGAGCAGGCCCGCCAAATCTTCGCTGCTCACCTCTCCAATGTGATCGTCGCCTGATAGGTGCCATGCTGCGGGCCTGGGAACGGACCCCGGCTTTCGCCGGGGTGACGGTCTCTGCGCGACACCGCAAAAGATTACTGCCCGGTGCCCTTGCCGAGCGTGTGCCCGTGCACGTGGTCGCCGTAGGTGCAGTTCTCGTCGTGGTAGACCTTGTCGGTCTCGGCGATGGTGTTGAGCGCGCGCGGGTCCGCGGGGCGTTCCTGGGAGTTGATGTAGCGCGCCACATCCCAGGCGTCCTGGTCGGACAGGGTGTTGGGCTTGCCGAGCGGCATGTTGGCCTTGATGAAGCCGGCCGCGGTGTTGATGCGGTGCATGCCCGCCCCCCAGTTGTAGGAATCCTTGCCCCACAACGGCGGGAACACGTACTGGCCATTGGCGCCCTTCTGGCCCAGACCGTCGGCACCGTGACACACCGCGCACTGGGCCTCGTACACCGCACGGCCGCGCTGGGCGTCCGGTTGCTTGGCGGGCTTGGCCAGTGACGGATAGCCGCGGCCGGGCAGGGCCACGCCCACCGGCGCACCGGTGGAAAGCCAATGGTGGTAGCTCAGCAGTGCGGTCAGTTCCTTGCTGCCCGCAGGCGGCGGCGTGCCGTTCATGGAAAACATGAAGCAGCCCTGGATGCGCTCTTCCATGGTGTCCACGCGGTCGGTCTTTTTGCGGTAGGCCGGATACATGGTGTAGGCACCCCACAGCGGCGCCGAATCGGGCTTGCGGCCCTGGTCCAGGTGGCAGTTCACGCAGCGCATGCCGTTGTTGGTGTACTTGCCGCGCAGCTGGTCCGTGTTCATGAACAGGTCACGGCCATAGCGCACCATGTCGCCGAACGGTCCTTTGGGAAGCTGTTCGTCGGACGGTGGCGTGAAGGTGCTCGGGCCGCTTTGCGAGGCGGGCAGCTCCACCTGGTAGTCGGCGGGCTTGGGCGCGGCGTGGAGCTGAAAACTCGTCAGCGACAACCCGATCAACAAGGTCTTGAGAAATTGTTTTTTCATGGCATGGCTCCTCACAGCTTCAGGCTGGCCAGGTAGGCGGCGACCGCCTGGGTCTCGTCGGCGGTAAGGCGATCGGACACGGCCTTCATGAGGCCCACGGCGTCGTTGTGGCGGCCGCCGTTTTTCCACTGCTCGATCTGCTGCGCGATGTAGCCGGCGTGCTGGCCGGCGATGGCGGGGAAGGCGCCGATGCCGCGCCCCTCGGGGCCATGACAGCTGAAGCAGGCGGGGATGTCGCGCGCCCACAGGCCCTGGTTGGCGATGCGCTCGCCGAGCGCCAGTGCAGCAGGCTCGGCGCTCACGGCAGGCATCTGCGGGCGCTGTTTGCTGTAGTACTCCGTGACGGCCTTCAGTTCCGCGTCACTGAGCCCCTGCGCCACGGGTGTCATCACCGGCGAGTGACGCGCGCCGTTCTTGTTGTCCAGCAGCTGCTTGCGCAGGTAGGCGGCGTCCATGCCGCCGAGGCGCGGGAAATTCGCCGCGGCGCCGCCGGCGCCGTCGATGCCATGGCAGGCGATGCAGGCGGTCGCACCGGCGGCGGTGCCTTGGGTGACGATGGCGAGGCCTTGTTCGTCGGACGCATGGGCGCCGACGGCGCCGCACATGGCGAGCGCCAGGGCGAGGTTTCGTAAAGGCATGGGAATGACTCCGGGACTTGCAGTGAGATGAAACGAAAGCGGTTAAACGGGAGACGGGAAGCGCTTCACGCCTCGCGCGTGAACATGAGGTCCCACACGCCATGGCCGAGCCGATGCCCGCGACGCTCGAACTTGGTGAGCACGCGGTAATCGGGCCGGGGGACGAAATCGTCGCTGGTCGACAGGTTGCGGTAACCGGGCGCACCACGCATGACCTCGAGCATGTGCCCGGCGTAGTTCTCCCAGTCCGTCGCCATGTGGAAGCGACCGCCAATCTTGAGCTTGCGGCGCACCAGCTCCGCGAAGGCGGGCTGAACGATGCGACGCTTGTGATGACGCGTCTTGTGCCAGGGGTCCGGGAAGAACAGCAGCACGGCATCCAGGGCGTCGTCCGGGATCTGCCGGGTCAACACCTCCACCGCGTCCGTGCACATGACACGCACGTTGGTAAGCCCTTTTTCGCCCACTTGCATGAGCAGGCGACCGACGCCGGGCCGATGCACTTCGATGCCCAGGTAATCGGTGTCGGGATGGCGCTCGGCGAGCGCGGCCAGGTTGGCGCCGTCGCCGAAACCGATCTCCAGCACGCGCGGCGCGGTGCGCCCGAACAGGCTATCGAGATCCAGCACCTCCTCACCTGGCTCCACGCCGAAACGCGGCCAGAGCTCGGTAAGCGCGCGTTCCTGTGCGATGGTGATCCGTCCTTGGCGGCGAACGAAACTGCGCACGGCGCGCAGCGGCAGCGCTTCGGAATTCAAGGCGAGAAGGGTCCTGTGTTGAGTGGTCGGGGATTGTAAGTCATGTAAGGAAATTCCGCACCCTGCCCGGTGGGATATGGCCGGTCCGCGGTTGAGGTCGGCGTGTCAGAACCAGCGCTTTAGGCGGAAGAACAGCAACAACATCGCCGCCAGCACCACCATGCCGCCGACGGTGAAATAAAAACCCGCCTGTACGTGCAGCGCCGGCACGTACTCGAAGTTCATGCCGAAAATGCCGGCCACCAGATTGAGCGGCAGGAAGATTGCCGAGACCACGGTGAGCGTGCTCATGATCTCGTTGGTGCGCGTGGAAACAGCGGAGAAGTGCAACTGGATCAGGTTTTCCACTTCTTTCTGTTGGTGCGAGGCGAAGCGGGTGATGCGACGGATGTGTTCCACCAGATCCGTGTAGCGCACCGCCAGCTGTTCCTCCATGGGCAGGCGCGCGTTGTCGCGCCAGCCGATCACCGCGTCCTCCTGTTCCTCCGACAGCGACTCCAGACGACGCAGCACGCTGCGGTGCTCCATGATGCGGCGCAGGTCTTCGGGGCTGCGCGGGTCGAGCATGGCCTCGGCCCACTGCTCCACGTGCGCGGCCAGGGGTTCGCGCATGGCGAGGAAGCGATCGACCATGGCGTTCAGGATCAGGTGCATCAACGCCATCGGGCTCGATGGGATGCGCATGGGCTGCTGCAAGAGCCGCTGTCGCACGGCGGCGATGGAATGGCTCTCGTGGGGCCGCACCGTGATCAACACACTATCGAGCAGGAAGAACGTGGCGGGATGGGTGAAAAACGCCTCGCCCGACTCCGGCACGTGGCTACGAAACACCAGCATGTCGTAATCGCCGGTGTTGTCGTAAAACGAGGGGTGCGCAAGATTGAGGCTGTCGTTGACGTGGCGCTCGTGAAAACGCACGCCGATCACGGGCTCGGCGACGGTCGGCCAGTCGGTCTCTTCATGGGAGAAATCGAGCCACAGAAAACCGCCGGGCGGCACCGTCGCCTGCGCCGCACCGACGGATTCGGGCGGCGCTCCCGACGGAAAAACGAAGGCGTCCATGCCGTCCGGTGGCTGCGATTAGAAGAACGTGCCGTCGATGGGGGACGAGGCGCTCGCATAGCGCTTGCGCGGCATGCGTCCGGCGAGGAAGGCCTCGCGCCCGGCCTCGATGGCCTTTTTCATGGCCGAGGCCATGAGCACCGGATTTTTCGCCTCGGCGATGGCGGTGTTCATGAGCACGCCGTCGCAGCCCAGTTCCATGGCCACGGCGGCGTCCGACGCGGTACCCACACCCGCATCGACCAGGATGGGCACCTTGGCGTTCTGCACGATCTCGACGATGTTGTAGCGGTTCTGGATGCCGAGGCCGGAGCCGATGGGTGCGGCGAGCGGCATGACCGCCACGCAGCCCATCTCTTCCAGGCGCCGCGCGATGATCGGGTCGTCGCTGGTGTAGACCATCACCTTGAAGCCGTCCTTCACCAGCGTCTCGGCGGCCTGCAAGGTCGCGGTCACGTCGGGGTAGAGGGTCTTCTGATCGCCGAGCACCTCGAGCTTCACCAGGTCGTGGCCGTCGAGCAGTTCGCGCGCCAGCCGGCAGGTGCGCACCGCATCGTCCGCCGTGTAGCAGCCGGCGGTGTTCGGCAGGTAGGTGATCCTGGAGGGCGGCAGCACGTCGAGCAGATTGGGCTCGCCCGGGTTCTGGCCGATGTTGGTGCGACGGATGGCGACGGTCACGATCTCGGCGCCGCTCGCCTCGACGGCGCGGCGGGTCTCGTCGAAATCCTTGTACTTGCCGGTGCCCACCAGCAGGCGGGAGGAGTAGCTCTTGCCGGCGATCACCAGGGGATCGGAATGCTGTGCCATGTGGTTGCTCCAGAAAAACGGTGGGGTAAGCGATCAACCACGGAGGCCACGGACAACACGGAGGAGTTCATTATTTCCTCCGCGGCTTTCGGGACCAGCGTGACTCGCGCACGGGCGGTAGGCGGGATTATAGACCCGGTAGCCTAACCGCCGCCGATGGCGTGGACGATTTCCACGCGATCATCAGGGTTGAAACGGTGACTGACGTAGGCGCTGCGCGGCACGATATCGAGATTCACTTCCATGGCCAGCCGCCGCCCGGTCAGACCGAGCAGTTCCACCAGCCGTTCCGCGGTGCAGTCGTCCGGGACTTCGCGGGCTTCGCCATTCACATAGATGCGCATGGCGGGCAAGCCTACGGACCGGCGGGACGGGCGTCAACCGCAGGTTGAGAGCCCCCCGGGCCGGTGCTATCATCCGTGGCCCGCGCGGGTGTAGTTCAATGGTAGAACAGGAGCTTCCCAAGCTTCTAACGTGGGTTCGATTCCCATCACCCGCTCCATATACCGCAATGCATTCTGAAAGCCCGAACGTGGGTTGACTCAGGCCTACGGCCCTCGCCCTCCGGGCGCCTCCGGCGTCCCGTTTCGCTCACGCGAAACGGTCGATTCCCATCACCCGCTCCATATACCGCAATGCATTCTGAAAGCCCGAACGTGGGTTGACTCAGGCCTACGGCCTTCGCCCTCCGGGCGCCTTCGGCGTCCCGTTTCGCTCAGGCGAAACGGTCGATTCCCATCACCCGCCCATTTAGTTTCATCTCCCTCTGAAAGCGCGAACGTGGGTTGACTCGGGCCAGACGGCCCTCGCCCTCCGGGCGCCTCCGGCGTCCCGCGTTTCGCTTTCGCGAAACGGTCGATTCCCATCACCCGCTCCATTTAGTTCCATCACCCGCTGAAAGCCCGAACGTGGGTTGACTCGGGCCTGCGGCCTTCGGGCGCCTTCGCTCGATTCCCGTCACTGTTCATTCTTCCGGCCGCGCTTGTCACGTAGGCGCTGCGCGCCAACATGACCTACGACATTTGGTATTCCTCTGCGATCTCTGTGGCTCTGTGTTGAATGGGTGTCGTCTTTCACCCGCGCACGTTAACCCGCACTGCGACCGGTGCGGCTTACACGTCGACGCCAATCACGGCCTTCAGTAGCCAGCCGATGCCGAAGGAGATCGCGGCCACGCCCACGGAAATGGCGGCCATCTTGGCGAAGCGCGGCAGGAAGGCGACCTCCTTGGCCACCGCGATATAGAACGTATAACCGGCGATGATCAGCACCGACGACGCCAGCATGACACCGAGCGCCATGAAGACGTTGTCGAGCAGGAAATACGGCGCGACCAGGACGACTACGGTGAGCAGGTACGCCACCCCCGTATAGAGCGCCGATTTGAGTGGGTCCGTGTCCTCGTCGTTACCCTCCTGAGCCGAGAGATAGCCCGAACTCGCCATGGACAGCGAGGCGGCGATACCCATGATGAGACCGGTCACGGCAATGAGCCCGCTGTTGGCAAACGCCAGGGTCAGGCCCGCCAGGGTGCCGGTCAGCTCCACCAGGGCATCGTTGAGTCCGAGTACGATGGCGCCCGCATAGGCGAGCCGTTCGTCGTTAAGGAGATCCACCAGCGCCTTTTCGTGGCGCTTTTCGTCCTCGCCGATGGCCGCCACCTGCGGGAATTCACTGGCCACTTCGTGGTAGAAGGTCTGCGCGCGATCCTCGCCGCCCTCCATGAGCTTCAGCGCGAACGACAAGCCGAACACGCGCGCCAGCAACACGTACCAGCCCACCAACCAGCGCCGCGGCGCCACCTCCTGCCCGGTGATGGAGCGCCACACCTCGTAATGACGGTATTCGTCCTGGGCCACGGTTTCCAGCACCTTGCGGTTGCGCTCGTCGCGACTGAGCGCCGCGAGCCGCCGGTAAATGAGGTGCTCGGTATGCTCCGAGCGCTGCTGGGCCAGGATGCGTGAATGGAGTTGCATAGACGTCCCCTTTCCGACCTGTCACCAGCTTACCCGACTTGGGCGGTTAGCGGGCCCTCCCCCGGCCAGGGGAGGGCTTGGGGCGATGAGTCTTGCCAAGGGTCCTTAGCGTGCGAGCAGGATCGCTCCGTACAGCCGCTTATTGGCACTTCCCGGCTCGACGCCTGAGCAGGCCATAAAGAGCTTGCCGGTGTTATTGGCGTTCGCATCGATGGCGCAGCCAATGTTTGTGGAAGGGCCTACCGTTAGCGTGCCTGTCCAGAGGCTGTCGATGGGAGCGTTTTGGGCGTCCTTGGCGTTGCTGGTAAGACTGAATTGGTCTCCAGTCATGCCCCCCGCTTTTTTGGCACCCGTCTCGGGGTCGATCTCGTTCAAGGTCCAGGTACCGTTCACCGCGCTGGCAGCGACATACATGACCTCGTGTCCGGTGCCGTCACCTCCCTTGAACACAAGGCCGATGTAATCGCCATTGGCGGCGGCGATATTTGTCAGGCCGTTACCCGTCGGCAGTGCGAAAACGCGCTCAGAGTCGGTTGCTCCCGACACTTGCGGGAGTTCGACGCGCACGATGAGGCCACCGGTCGCCGTCAGATAGGCGTCGACCGTGACCGGATTTCCGCCTCCGCCGCTGGCGTCGGCAAAGTTTTCCACCGCACCCAATTGGCACGTCAGTCCAGAAGGCGCTTGCGGCGGCTCGGTCAACGCGCCGGTCTGTTCGTTCTGATAAAGCTTCGTATCGAGGGTGCTGGACGAGGCGTTGCCGGCGATGTTGTTCAGCTCGATCTGGCCAAAGAGCGATGCGGTGCTGAAGTCGACGCCGCTCTCTCTTTCGACCTCGATGTAGACCGAATTGGCCTTGCGGCCCTCATTGGCTGGGGTGGGGCACTCACCCGCGGCCACCATCGGGATCAGCTCATCGTCCGGGTGAACCACCATGGCATAGCCGGGCACCTCGAGACCATAGGTAACGTCGCCCGCCCTTGGACCGCTGGCGCCCGACACGGAAGTAAAGGTGATCTTCTTGAGACCGCTTGCCAGATCCGCGTGGTTGCAGTTGAGTGTTGCGTTCTCAGTCGATTCGGAGATCGTGCACGAACCGTCACTGCGGAAAGTGGCATCCCAGCGGGAGCCCGCGCCTTGATATGACGTGGCCCCGGCTGACCCGCCACTATCGTTGCATCCGCTGACGAGCACCGCCGCGATCGCGGCGCCAAGCACGTGCCTGGCGTTTTTCATGGTTCTTCCTCCCACTGAATGGACACCGTGGAATTATTGCGACTCCGCCGCAGCCCATAGGAAAACGGCTGGATCCGTCCAGCGGGTAGGAACCGTTCCTATGCTTGGCGCCTGTGCCCGCCGAGCGAAAGGCACGAGCTTGAGCGTTCAGTTTGGCTTCAGACTCGCCCGCTAACCTCTCCGCAAGCTTTCAGGAGAGACCGCCATGACCAACGAAGTGAAGGTGTGGGACCTGTTCGTACGGGTGTTTCACTGGTCCCTGGTGGGCGCGTTTGCGGTGGCGTGGTTCAGTGAAGACGTCGAGCGTCTGCATGTGCTCGCCGGCTACACGGTTGCGGGGCTGGTGGTGAGTCGCATCGTGTGGGGCTTCACCGGCTCGCGTCATGCGCGCTTCAGCGATTTCGTGCCCACGCCCGGCGAATTCATCGATTACATGAAGGCCATGCTGCGCGGCCGTCCGCCCCACTACACCGGTCACAACCCCGCAGGCGGCGCCATGATCATCGCGCTGCTCGCGAGCCTGCTGTTCACCGCACTGTCCGGGATCGCCACCTATGGCAGCGAGGGCAAAGGTCCGCTCACCGACCTGATGTTTTCGCTTGGCGACGGCGCCGGGGCGGCCATTGAGGACGTGCACGAATTCTTCGCCAATCTGACTGTTCTGCTCGTGGCCTTGCACGTGGCCGGTGTGATCGCCGGAAGCGTGTTGCATCGCGAGAACCTGATCCGCGCCATGTTCACTGGCCGGAAACGTAACCACTGAGGAGATTGCCCATGAAAAAAATATTACTGATCACTGCCGCGCTCGCCAGCGCACCAGGCTTCGCCGCCCATCCGGTGGTGGAGGAGCTCATGACCGAATACGGCGCCGGCGGCACGGCGGTATTCAGCGCCGAACAGGGCCGCGCATTGTGGAACCAGGAAAACCGCAACGGTGACGAGGTTCGCACCTGCGCGAGCTGCCATACCGCCGACCTGCGCAAGGAAGGACGGCACGCCTCGACCGGCCGGGCCATCGGGCCGCTCGCGCCCTCGGCGGATCAGGAGCGACTGACGCAGCGCGCAGAGATCGAAAAATGGTTCGGCCGTAACTGCAAGTGGACCTTCGGGCGCACCTGCACCCCGGAAGAAAAGGGCCATTTCCTGGCCTTCATCCAGAGCCAATAGGAGAATGCACGTGAAAAAACTACTGACTGTATTTTTGATCACCGGCACCCTGGCAAGCGCCGGCGGCGCAGTGTTCTACGCCGGCGCCGCGGCCGGCGAAGACGACAAACGCATGAATCGGCGCGATGCCCGCACGATCGTGCGCGATTTCAGACCCGTCATGAATGCCGAATACCAGAACGAATGCGGCGCCTGCCACATGGCCTACCCGCCCGGACTGCTGCCGGCGCGTTCCTGGGAGCGCATCATGGGCGGGCTGGCCGATCACTTCGGCGACAATGCGGAACTGGCACCCGAGACAGAGGCGGCGATCAAGGCGTATCTTTTGGCCAATGCCGCCGAGCGCGCCGACTCACGCCGGGCGGCCAAGTTCCTCGCCAGCATCGCCGCCAACCAGACGCCGATACGCATCACGGAGACACGCTACTTCGTGCGCAAACACGATGAGATCCCGGAGCGCATGGTGACCGGCAACCCACAGGTGAAGAGTTTCGCCAATTGCGTGACCTGCCACCGCAACGCGGAAAAGGGTGTGTTCGACGATGACGACGTGCGGATCCCTGGCTATGAACGCGCACATTTCTGACCGGTTTCGGCACACGGCGGCGGCCACCCTCCTCGCCCTCGGGCTGGCTGCGGCCGTGCTGCCGATCTCTTCCACCGCCGCGCAAGCACGCCTGTCCCTGGAGGCGATCGCGGCCAGGGCGCTCGACATGCATCCCGGTGAAACCCTCGAAGTGGAGCGGGAACGCAAGCGCGGGCGTGACGTCTACGAGGTGGAGATCCTCGATGCCGACGGCGACACGGTGTGGAAGCTGCGCTTCGACGCTGCCACCGGCGAGTTGCTGAAGGAGGAGGCCGAGCCCGCCCACGACCATGCGCGCCGCCTGCGCGAGGAGGGCAGTATCGTGGCGCTCGCCACGGTGGCGGACGCCGCCCAGCGCAAGCGTGCGGGTGAACTGCTGGAGGTCGAACTCAAGCACCGACGCGGCCATTACGTCTATGAGGTGGAGATCCTCGATGCCGAGGGTCAGGTGTGGGAACTGAAATTCGACGCGCGTGACGGCAATTTTCTGGAAGAGGAGGCGGAGCACTGATGCGGCTGCTGCTGGTCGAGGATGACAAAGGATTGCGTGACGGGCTCACGCAGGCACTGCATGGGGCGGGCTACGCGGTCGACACCGCCGACAACGGTATCGACGCGGAAGCACTCGGCCATGTGGAGCCCTACGACGCCGTCATCCTCGACCTCGGCCTGCCGCGGCGCAGCGGATTGGACGTGCTGCGCGCCTGGCGCTCCCGCGCCAACAAGGTGCCGGTGATCATCCTCACCGCACGCGGTGCATGGCATGAAAAGGTGGACGGGTTTCAGGCCGGTTGCGACGACTATCTGGCCAAGCCCTTCCACGTGGAGGAACTGCTGGTGCGACTCGCGGCCTTGCTGCGCCGCGCCAGCGGCCAGGCCGGTGCGGCGGTCACCGTGGGCGACCTGGCCCTGGACGAGGAGCGCCAGACCGTCACCACCGCGGACGGGACCACCCACAGCCTTACCGGCACCGAATTCCGGTTGCTGCGCTACTTCATGCTCAACGCAGGCAAGCTGCTGTCCAAGTCGCGGCTCAGCGAACACGTCTACGAATACGACGACGACCGCGACAGCAACGTCATCGAGGTGTACGTGAACCGCCTGCGCCAGAAGCTCGGCCGCGAGTGGATCGAGACGCGGCGCGGCCAGGGCTACATCTTCCGGAAACCGGCACCGTGATGTCGCTGCAACGACGCCTCGGCGTCGGCATCGGCGTGAGCCTGGCGCTGGTGTTGCTGGCCGTGTGGGTCGCGGTGGGCTGGTCCACGCGCCGGCTCAGCGAGGACTACGTGGCCTCGCGCCTGGAACACGATGCGGAGAGCCTGCTCGCCGCGCTCAGCGTCACTCCCACCCCCACGCTCAACACCGATGTGGTGGGCGCCGTGTACCGCCGCCCGTATTCCGGCCATTACTACACCGTCGCCGCCGGGGCCACCACGCTACGCTCACGCTCCCTCTGGGACGAGACGCTCAGCCTGGCGGCCGCGGGTGAGGAGCGCATCACGCGCATGGCCGGGCCGCAGGCACAGGCCCTGCTGGTCTACGCGCGCCGCTACACCCGCGACGGCGTGCCGGTCGACATTGCGGTGGCCGAAGACCTCGCACCCATGGAACGCAGCATCGATCAGTTCCAACGCGTGCTCGGCCTGATCTTCGTGATCGCCGTGGCGCTGGTGCTGGCAGGCACCCGCCTGGGCATACGCCGCGGCCTCGCACCGCTCGAACAGCTCCGCGACGACGTCGCTCGCATCGAACGCGGCGAAGCGGCCGGACTGTCCGCCGCGGCCCCCGCCGAGGTGGCGCCGCTGGTGGAGGCCATCAACCATCTGCTGCGGCTCACCGCCCAGCGCCTGGCGCGTTCGCGCACGGCCCTCGGCGACCTGGCCCACGCCCTGAAGACACCGCTCGCGCTCATCCTGCAAACCGCCGACGAGCCAGCCAACACCATGACTGCGCCGGCGCGCGCGCGCCTGCGCAGCGAAGCGGAGCGCATCGGTGCGCTCATCGAACGCGAACTCGGGCGCGCGCGCGTGGCGGGCGCCGCGGGCCCGGGCCAGCGCTTCCGACCCGCCGCCGACGTGCCGGCGCTGCTGGAGGTGATCCGCGGGCTGTACGCGGACCGCCACCTGGCCATTGCCCAGTCCGTGCCGGCGCGCAGCTACGCCGTGGACCGCGAGGACATGCTGGAGCTGCTCGGCAACCTGCTCGACAACGCCGCCAAGTGGGCCCGCGGACGTCTCCAAGTGACAGTCGCCGATGCAGCGGACCTGCGGCTGTGCGTGGAAGACGACGGCCCGGGCTGCAGCGGCGACGAGCTCGCGCAGATCACCGGCCGCGGCGTGCGCCTGGACGAGGCCGTGCCGGGCAGCGGCCTCGGGCTCAGCATCGTGCGCGCCATCGTCGACGGCTATGGCGGCACCCTCACCCTCGGCCGTTCCGAAGCCCTCGGTGGCCTGCGCGTCGAGGTCCGCTTCCCCGCGCATCCCGGTTGAGTGCCATCTTGTATGATTCGGGGCCAGCCTGCGCCCGAGCGCCACAAGGACACACCATGAAACGCTCCCTCAAAATCCTCGCCTGGATACTCGGCGGCCTGGTGCTGCTCGTGCTGGCCGCGGTGATCGCCGTGCCGCTGCTGGTGGATCCCAACGACTACCGCGACCACATCGCCGGCCTGGTGCAGAAACAGACCGGCCGTGAACTGGTCATCGAAGGCGACATCGGGCTTTCCGTATTCCCCTGGTTGGGCGTGAAGCTGGGCGAGACGCGCCTGGGCAATGCGCCGGGCTTCGGCCCCGAGCCCTTCGCGCAGGTGCAGCGGGCGCAGGTGCGTGTGAAGGTCCTGCCCCTGCTGCGCCGCGAGGTGCAGGTGGACACCCTCGCGCTGGACGGCCTGCGCCTGCAACTGGCACGCAACGCACAGGGTGTGAGCAACTGGGACGATCTCCTGAAACGCGCCGAGGTCGAGGCCGAGCAGCGGCCAGAGCCGGCGCCCGGCGAGCGACCGCCGCGCGAACTCGGCGCCCTCGCCGTGGGCGGCGTGCGCATCCGTGATGCCCAGGTGATGTGGGACGACCGCATGGCCGGGCAACACGTGGAGGTGAAGAACCTGGCCCTGGAAACCGGCGCGCTGGACCTGCAATCGCCCTTCCCGCTGCACCTTGCGGCCGACGTGGCGAGCAACGCCCCCGAGGTGAGCGGTCACATCGCCCTGGACGCCGAGGTGCTCGCGAACCTGACCGCCGAGTGCTACGCGCTGAACGGCCTGGCCCTGGACCTGCGGCTCGCCAGCCCGCTGCTGCCCGGCGGCCAACTGGCCGCCCAGCTCGCCGCCGACGCCAGCGCTGAGCTGAAGGCCCAGACCGCCGAGCTCTCCGCCCTGACCCTGGACGCCTTCGGCCTGCGCCTCACCGGCCGCGCCAACGCCAGCGGCATCCTGGAGGCCCCCGAAGGTAAGGCCGAGCTGAACGGCGCGGTGCGCGATGGCCAACAGTTCTCCGCCGCCCTCAAAGCCCTCACCGGCATGAGCCTGGAGGCGGAAGCCGTGAAGGACGGCCGCGTCACCCTGCAGGCGGAGGCCTCCCTGCCCAAGGGCACGGCGCGCCTGGCGCGCTTCGAACTGAACGCGCTCGGCACCAGCCTGAACCTCGCTGCCGAGGCCACCGGCCTGCCCGCGGCCGCGCTGGCCAAGGGCCAACTCACCGCCGAAGTGAAAAACGGCGCCGCCCTGCGCGGCCTGCTGCCGCCGGACCTGGACCCCGCCAGCCTCAGCGGTGCGCGCCTCAGCTCCAGCTTCCGCTTCGACCAGGCGAAACAGACCGCCCAGCTCCCCGACCTGCACCTGGCCGCCCTGGGCCTCGACCTGCGCGGCGACGTGAACGCCAGCGGACTCCTCGGTGAGGCGCCGAAGGCCGCGGGCACGCTCACGGTGGACGAGTTCGTGCCACGCAGCCTGTTAGAAAAACTGGGCGTGAAACTGCCCGACATGGCCGATCCCAACACCCTCTCCCGCGCCGCGCTCGCCACGGGCTTCGAGGCCTCACCCGCGCACCTGGCCGTCAGCGACCTGAAGCTGCGCTTCGACGACACCACCGCCCAAGGCCGACTGTCGCTTCGCAACTTCGCCAAGCCGGTGATCCGCTACGACCTCGACGTCGATCAGCTGGACGCGGACCGCTACCTGCCGCCGCCCGCCACACAACAGGCCGCGCGACCATCGACACCGCCGCTCGGCCCCGCCGCCGCGGCCGCGTCAACGCAACTGCCCCTGGACCTGCTGCGCAGCCTGGACGTGGACGGCACCCTGCGCGTGGGCCGGCTCAAGGCCGCCAACATGCAGGTCGGCCAGGTGCGCGCCACCCTGCGCGCCGCCGGCGGCCGGCTGCGCCTGAACCCGCTCGGCGCCACGCTCTACGGCGGCAGCTACGCGGGCAACCTGGGCCTGGACGTGCGCGGCGAGGTGCCGGCCCTGTCCATGGACGAAAAACTTACCGGCGTGCAGGTGGGTCCGCTGCTCAAGGACTTCATGGGCAAGGACTACGTCACCGGCCGCGCCCGGCTGGCGGCGAAACTCACCGCGCGCGGCAGCGAGCCCATGGCCATCCGCAACAGCCTCACGGGCACCGCCAACTTCGCCTTCCAGGACGGCGCGGTGAACGGCATCAACATCGCCCAGCTGCTGCGCGAGGCCCTGGCCCGCTTCAAGGGCCAGCCGGTGCCTAAGGAAGAGACGCGCAGCACCGATTTCACGGAGCTCAAGGGCTCGCTCACGGTGAAGAACGGCCTGGTCGACAACCAGGACCTCACCGCCAACTCACCCCTGTTGCGCGTGCGCGGCAACGGCACCGCGCACCTGGGCACCGAAAAGGTCGACTACCGCGTCGACACCACGGTGGTCGGCAGCCTGGAGGGCCAGGGCGGGGCGGGACTAAAGGAACTTTCCGGCCTCACCGTGCCCGTGCAGATCACCGGCAGCTTCACCGAGCCGCGCTTCAACGTGCCCATCGGCCAGCTGCTGGAGGAACGGGCGAAACAGCGCCTCGACGCGGAAAAGCGCAAACAGAAGGAACGCCTGGAAAAACGCCTCGACGAAGAGAAGAAGCGCCTCGAAGAGAAGCTGCAAGACCGCTTCAAGGACCTGCTCAGGCGATGAGCTTCGCCGCCCGCCTGCTGCGCTGGTACGACCGCCACGGCCGCAAGGACCTGCCCTGGCAGCGCGCCCGCACGCCCTATGCGGTGTGGGTGTCCGAGGTGATGTTGCAGCAGACCCAGGTCGCCACGGTGATCCCGTACTTCGAGCACATCATGGCGCGCTTCCCGGACGTGGCCGCCCTCGCCGACGCGCCGCTCGACGCCGTGCTCGCCCACTGGAGCGGCCTCGGTTATTACAGCCGCGCGCGCAACCTGCACCGCGCCGCGCAGCAGATTCGCGACGCGCACGGCGGCGCGTTTCCCGAGCACATGGACGCCGTCACCGCCCTGCCGGGCATCGGCCGCTCCACCGCCGGCGCCATCCTCGCCCAGGCCCTGGGCCGGCGCCACGCCATCCTGGACGGCAACGTGAAACGCGTGCTCACGCGCCACCGCGCCATCGACGGCTGGCCGGGCCAGAGCGCCGTGGAGCGCCGGCTGTGGGACATCGCCGAGGCCGAGACGCCACACGCGCGCGTGGCCGACTACACCCAGGCCATCATGGACCTGGGCGCCACCGTGTGCAGCCGCGCGCGTCCGCGCTGCACCGCCTGCCCCGTCGCTTCCGACTGCGCCGCCCATGCCGCTGGTACCGTCGCGCGCTATCCCGCCCCCAAGCCGCGCAAGGCCCTGCCGGTGCGGCAGACGCGCATGCTGCTCGTCACCAACGCAGACGGCGAGGTGTGGCTGGAAAAGCGCCCGCCGAGCGGCATCTGGGGCGGCCTGTGGAGCCTGCCGGAGCTGTCCGCGCACACCACGCCGGAAGAGTGGGCGGTCAGCTTCGGCGCACGCCTGCACGCGCTGGCGACGTGGTCACCCCTTCGCCATACTTTCAGCCACTTCCACCTGGACATCACGCCGCTGCACCTCGCCGTCGCTGCGCCCGCGCGCGTGATGGAAGCGGAACGCGGCCTCTGGTATAAACCTGAGCTTTCCAATCAACTAGGCCTGCCGGCGCCCGTGGCGCGCCTGCTCAAGGCCCTCGAACAAGAAGGAACCGGACATGACCCGAATGGTGCATTGCGTGAAGCTGGGTAGAGAAGCCGAAGGCCTGGAGCGCCAGCCCTATCCCGGCGAACTCGGCAAGCGCATCTTCGAAAACATCTCCAAGGAGGCCTGGGGCATGTGGCTGCGCCAGCAGACCATGCTCATCAACGAATACCGTCTCAGCCCCATCAACCCCAAGCACCGCGAGATGCTCGAAGGCGAGATGGAAAAGTTCTTCTTCGGCGCCGGCAGCACCCAGCCCGAGGGCTACGTCCCGCCCAATAACTGACTCAGCACCCCTCGTGGACGAGGTGACGGAATGGCGCCCGTCGCCTCTTCCACGCTGCCGGACCCGTCTTCACACCACGGCAGCCGCTGGCCGCCTCCGAGGTGCACCCCTCGTCGTTATCCGACCGCCCTGTGCGTACGCGCATTCGGTATGCGGGTTGTGTCGGGGCATCGCCATGATGTTTTGCTCTATCATCGGGCTCTCAGCCCGTAGCCGTTGCCGTCATGACCCAGGACATCCAGACCGGCCAAGCCATTCTCGACCTCATCGCCCGCCAGTTCCCTGCCACGGCGGACTACCCCGGGCTCGTTGGCCTGACGGCACTGGCGCTGCTCATGGGCGTTTCACTTGGCCTGTTTCCGTTGGCACGGCGCTACGCCGTGGGCCTGGTGCATCGGTTTGTTCAGCTCAGCCAGTCGAACTGGGCGGCCAAGTTGATGAGTGCCGGCTTTTTCCAGCGCGCGGCCTGGATCGTGCCGCCCGTGGCGTTCTACCAGGGCCTGCGTATCGTGCCTGCGCTGCCTGCCGCAGTCACCGAATTCCTGGGGCGCGTTACGCTGGCGATCATCGCGGTCGTGGTGGTGCGCACGTTTTCGGCCGCGCTCAAGGCCACCAACGCCATCTACATCAGCTATCCGATGGCGCGAAACCGCCCCATCAACAGTTATCTGCAGATCCTCAACATCGTCGCCCACTTGTTTGCCGTGATTGCGATTATCGCGGTGCTCATGGGGCGGTCACCGTGGCTGTTCGTGAGCGGCCTGGGTGCGGCCATGGCCATCATCCTGCTGGTGTTTCGTGATACCCTGCTGTCGCTGGTGGCCGGCATTCAGCTCACCACCAACAACCTCATCCAGCTCGGCGACTGGATCGAGATGCCGCAGTTCGGCGCCGACGGTGACGTGGTGGATATCTCCCTGCACGCCATCCGGGTGTGCAACTGGGACAAGACCATCACGGTCATCCCCACCCACAAGTTTCTCGACAACGCCTTCAAGAACTGGCGCGGCATGTGGGAAGCCGGAGGGCGGCGCATCAAGCGCGCGTTCAATGTGGACATGTCGAGCATCCGGTTCCTGACGGAAGAAGAGATCGAACGTTTCAGCCGCTTCGCCCTGTTGCACGACTACATGGACGCGAAGAAGAAGGAACTGGAAGAACACAACCACAAGCACAGCAGCGATGGTCGCCTCATTGCCAACGCCCGGCGGCTCACCAATGTGGGCACCCTGCGCGCCTATATCATCAATTACCTGCGTCAACACCCGAAAGTCCACCAGGGCATGACGCTGCTGGTGCGTCAGCTGCAACCGACGCCCCAGGGGCTGCCCATCGAAATCTACGTCTTCTCCGCCGATATCGGCTGGGTGAATTACGAGGGCATCCAGGCGGATATTTTCGATCACGTCCTCGCCATGGTTCCGGAATTCGGGCTGAACGTATACCAGGAACCCAGCGGGCGGGACATGCGCGCCCTGCTCGCCGGCTCGGTCGCGCAGGCATCAGTGCTGCAAGACGCGGACGCAATGGGCGCGATGCGTCGAAAGGGCGCCTGAATGCCGTTCTGCCATTGGGAAGACGACACCCTTGTGCTCAACGTCCTCGGGCGCCCGCGTGCGGAGCAGACGCGCATCGGCGGTGTGATTGGCGAACAGCTGGAGATCCACGTGGCCGAAAAACCGGTGCGCGGCCGTGCCACCGCGCACATGGTGCGATTTCTTGCCGGGGAGTTTCAGGTGGACGAGGCGGCCATCGAGGTGGTGTTCGGTGTGTACCACGTGAACAAGCAACTGCGCATCACCGCGCCGCGTCGCCTGCCCGAACCCATTCCGCCGCCGGGCTGATCAACGCGCGCGTTCGGGCGACACGCGCAGGATGCGGCCGGCGTCCTCGTCGGTGAGGACATACACCGCGCCCTCCGGCCCCTGCACCACATCACGCACGCGCGCGTCGAGCGCGATGCGTTCCACTTCCTTCGCGCTCTTGCCGTCCTGTTGCAGGCGCACGATGGCCTTGGCCACCAGCCCGCCCACCAGGATGTCGCCCTGCCATTCCGGGAATAGCGTGCCCGTGTAGAAGGTCATGCCCGAGGGCGCGATGACCGGTGTCCACTGGTAGATGGATTGCGCCAGATCAGAGCGCGTGTCCGGATCGGGGATGCCGCGCAGGTTGTAGTGCCGGCCCCAACTCACCAGCGGCCAGCCGTAGTTGCGGCCCGCCTCGACGATGTTCAGCTCGTCGCCGCCGCGCGGGCCGTGCTCGATGGCCCACAGCGCACCGGTCTGCGGGTGGATGGCGGCGGCCTGCACGTTGCGGTGTCCATAGGACCAGATGGCCGGAGCCACGTCGCCCCGATTCACGAAGGGGTTGTCGGGCGGAATGCCGCCGTCCGGGCGGATGCGGAGGATCTTGCCGATGGTATTGGACAGATCCTGCGCCGGCTCGAACTTGAAGCGTTCACCCGTGGTGACGAACAGATTGCCGTCCGGTGCAAAGGCGAGGCGCGAACCGAAGTGATTGCCGCCGCCCAGCTTCGGCAGTTGCCGGAAAATCACCTGCATGTCGCGCAGCGCACTGTCCTCCAGGTGGCCACGCGCCACGGCGGTGGAGGCGCCACCCTCACCGGGTTCGGCATAGGAGACATAGACGAGGCGGTTTTTTGCGAACGCCGGATCCAGCGCCACGTCCAGCAAGCCGCCCTGGCCCTCGGCGAACACCTCCGGCACGCCGGCCAGCGGCGCACCCACGCGGCCTTCAGGCGTGACGAGGCGCAGACGCCCGGGCCGCTCCGTCACGAGCATGCGCCCGTCCGGAAGGAATTCGAGGCCCCAGGGATGTTCGAGGCCCTCGGCCACGGTCTCCACGCGCAGCGCTCCGGCGCTGCTGTCGATGGTCGGCGCCTGCGCCGAGACAAGCCCGGGCACCCAGGCACCGAGCGCACACAGGGTGGCCAGCAACGTTTTCATGCTCAGGTGCATAGGCCCACCGCTCCAGATAACGATCGAGGCTCGAAGTATGGGCAACCCGCCGCCTGTGGGCCAGGTGAGGGACTCAGCCGGCCTTGGGCATATAAGCGCAGTAGCCGGGCCGCGGCCCCACCTGCGGGTGATTGCGACAGGTATCCGGGCGCTTTTCGTAGACGGTGCAGCGACGCGTGCGGCCGTCCAGCAACACGCAATCGTTGTTGGACATCCGTGCCAGGGTGAACAGCTGGCTGCGATGGTTGTAGCGCTCGACGATGCCGGCCTTGACCAGCCGCCGCGCGACATCCTTCGCCGGCCCGCCGGCCTCGAACTCATCCACCAGGCCGAGCCGCACCAGATCGCCCATGCGCACTTCGGCGGGCAGGGTGCAGCAGGTGGCGCGGCAATCACGGCACAAGCCGTTGCGATACTTCACCCAGGTTTCAAGCCGATCCAGGTCGGCGGCATAATGGACCGGAATTTTCATGGCGATGCGAGAACAGTGTGAGCGCCGATCTTGCACGAGCGCGGGCGGGCAGGAAAGGTGCTATGCGCCAGGTGTGAAAATCAACCAGGATGACGACGATGCACGGACCCGATCCCTCGAATGCGCACCCCATGGCGGGATTCCCGCAAGTGTGCTTCATCCGCAACACCGTGACGAACCCCAATATCGTCATTGGCGAGTACACCTACTACGACGACCCGGACGCGCCGGAAAACTTCGAGCGCAACGTCCTTTATCACTATCCGTTCATCGGCGACAAACTCATCATCGGCAAGTTCTGCGCCATCGCCCGCGGCGCGCGCTTCATCATGAACGGGGCCAATCACAGACTGGATGGCATCTCGACCTATCCCTTCAACATCTTCGGTAACGGCTGGGAACGCGCTACGCCCACACCGCAGCAGCTGCCCTACAAAGGTGATACCGTCATCGGCAACGATGTGTGGATCGGTTATGAGGCGCTGATCATGCCCGGTATACACATCGGGCACGGCGCCATCGTCGCAGCAGGTGCCGTGGTGACCCGCGACGTGCCGCCGTACACCGTGGTCGGCGGCAATCCGGCGGCGGTGTTGCGCCGGCGCTTCCCTGAGCAGACCGTGGCCGCGTTGCTCGACCTGGCGTGGTGGGACTGGGACGCGGCGAAGATCACCCGCAACCTGGAGGCCATCGTCGGCGCCGATATCGAGGCATTGCTCCGTGCCACTTGAGTGGCCAGTGGCCATTCACCCTGTGCCGAGCTTGTCTCGGCGCGCCCTTCTTGCCCCCTCTCCCGGAGCGATCTCTTGGTCACATTTTGCCGTTGTAGCCGGCCCCTCTTGCCCCCTCTCCCTCCGGGAGAGGGCTGGGGAGAGGGGATCAATTCAGGCGCGGCTGTTGGTCTTTTGATCCCCCTCATCCTGTCCTTCGGCAATTCGCTCCATGCATTGCCTACCTCCTGCATCCATGCCGTCGTCTCCCGGAGGGAGAAGGGACGCAAGCTTCTGTCTCTCCAAGAAATGATGTGACCAACAGACAGCCCCTCCGGGAGAAGGGACGAATCTTTTGATGGTCGCTAATAGCTGTTCGAAACCCTGCAACACAGCCATCCCGTAAAGGCGCCAGGATCACAAAGGAAAGCCCGAGAGAACGCGCTGGAACCTCTGCATCCATTCCAGGCCTTGGCGTTCTCCGCGTCTTGGCGAGCGTTGGTCAGGTGTCTCTGGTCCGCAACAGTTCCCCTGGAACGACGATTGCAACACCACGCTGAGCCCCGCCGTCGCCTGCGGGCGACTCTCTTTCGCAGCGCGACGGCACCGGTGCTCAGGTGCCTGTTTTTCGCGGTCGGTTGGCGCATGGCCCTGACAGATCCCTTCGGTGGCCTGCGTGCCGCTACCGATTCCGCGGTGAGTGCGGTGCAAACGTTGCTTCCACTTTCCAGAGTGATACGAAAAATGCCCTCTCAGCTATTGCTCGACGCCAAGCCCCGGCCCCAACAGGGCGAGCCGGTTCGGTCTGTTCCTTCCTCACCGCTGGTGATCCTTGGGATCACTACCGACGGCAAGATTTTTCGTCCCAGTGATTGGGCCCAGCGCCTCGCTGCAGTGACCACCATCGATTGCGATTACTGCGGGCCGTCGAAGCAACTGCCCTGCAATCCCTTGGTCAAGATCGTCAGGCGCGAGGGTGTGCCCGCGGTGTGGATTTCGCCGGCACTGGCGGAGCGGAATCGGTCGCTTTACGACTACATGTTGCGCTTCGCCGAGCAGAACAAGCTGGTGGTACGCGCGTCGACTTGAGGCTCACTGGCCGAGGCCGCGGGCCGCGGCGATCACCACCTGCCCGAGGGAGACGCCAGCGTCGTTGATCGGTACCTGACGCGGCGAGCAAAAGGAGTGGTGACCGATGCGGAAGCTCTGGTGGCGGGATTCGAACGGTTCGGTACCGAGCAGCAGGCGTACCGTGCTGGTCTCCGGGCAGTCGGCGATGAAATCGATCACCCGCCAGCGAGGCGAAACCGGTGACGATGAGTGGAGAAACCGCGCCACGCAGATCGCCGACCACCACATCACGGACGTTGGCGTCGTCTGTATTGAGAGGAAAACGCTCCGGCGCCGGCCAGTCCAGCACCGGCCAGTCTTCATGCCGGGCAGTGGCGGGGCTGAAGAGCGAAAACGTCGGATTGTTTTTCGCTCCCCCCGCCATCGTTTACACCTCTTGCGTCACCACGATTTCTTCGCCCAGCATGTCGATGACCTTCACGGCGACGGTGGCGCCGGGCGGCGGGGCGGGCAGTTGGTAGCGGCCCTGCACCAGGTCCTGCTTGCGGACCGGGACATCGGAGAGGACCACGTTGAACACCTGGCCGTCGTACTGGGTGTCCAGCATCACGCAATCCACCACCGCGCGCCAGTCTTCGATGTGGGCACGGAACAGGCCGGCTTCCATGTTCAGGCGCTGCATGATGGTGGGGGAGAACACGTCGGTGATCTCCACCGTGAGCTCGTCGCCCTCGCGCTTCACGTCGATGACCGCACTGAGGGCCTCATGCTTGATGAAGCCACCGTATTTGCGGTCGGTGCGCAGCTCGACGATGTGGTAGCGATTGATGGGCCGGTTGGCGTTGTGCTGTTCCACCCAGGCGCGGGCGGCCAGCTCCATGCCCAGGCACACCACGGTGATGTCGCGCTGCTCCTCAGGCCGGCGCTTCAGCTCCTGATCGACGTCGTCCAGGTCCAGGGGCGAAAGCGGGTGGTTGAAGGGCACAATCTTCACCAGCCGGTCGCCCAGGCGGCCGTCGAAATAGCTGTCGGAACGCGTACGCACGATGCCGATGTGCTCGCAGGCCAGCTCCACCGCTTCGTTGTGCTGGATTTGCAGGTCGTAGTCGTTGACGCGCCAGGTGGTGAAACCTTGCTGTGCAGGCTGCAACGCTAGCTCGTCCATTGCGAATTGCACCTGACGTTGGGCACGTGCTTGGTCCTGCTGATTCTGGATGATCGTCTGCAACCGCCTCGCGGTCGTCTGAATCGCTCCCTTGTTGATGTCGCAACCAAGCCATCGCCTACCGAGCCGCTGGGCTGCAAGAACAGTGGTGCCAGAACCGAGATAGCTATCAAGCACCAGATCGCCCGGGTTCGACGAGCAAGAAAGGATCCGCTCCAAAAGACCTTCCGGCTTTTGGGTCGGGTATCCCAGCCGTTCAGCTGCTTGACTATTCACTGGATTGATATCGATCCAGATACTCCTCAGAGGCCGTCCCTGGTTCTCATCAAGGTAGCGTTTCAAACGAGGACGTTTGGTTTTGTCTTCTGGGTACCAGATGCGCCCTTCATCATGCAGTTTCTGCATTGTTTCTCTTGAGTAGCGCCAGCCCTTTTCCGGCGGTTGATGTCCCATCCACTCATAGGTCATGTTAGGGCGCGGGTTGGGACTTGTGATGTTATCAAGTTGATAATGCCGACCATCTTCATCTACATGGGTGTACTTCCCCTCGACATATTCTTCCGCATGCGCCTCAAATTGCGGGTTCCACGTAAATACATCCGTCTTGGTGTAGAAGAAAATCGTATCGTGGATGTGGTTATAGGTTTTTGAATCGCTGCGTGCAGCAACGCGCTGCCAGATGATCTCGTTTCGAAGGTTTTCCGCGCCAAAGACCTCATCCATGAGGCAGCGCAGGTGGTGGGACTTGTTCACGTCGCAATGAACATAGATCGAGCCATCAGCGGCAAGAAGTTCCTTCAGCAGCATCAACCGCTCGTATATGAACTGCAGATAATTGTCGTTCGCCCAAATATCTGTGTACTGGAGCTGCTCGCCGAGGGTGTAGTCCTCGCCTTCGATCTTCGTGGTTCCACCCACGCCACGCAGTTGCACCTTGCGCACATAGTCCGCCCCCGAATCGAACGGCGGATCGATGTAGATGAGCTTGACCTTTCCGCGGAAGCCGTTGGCGAGCAGGTGGGCAAGCACATCCTTGTTGTCGCCGTGGAACAGCAGGCCGCCGCGCGGGTAGGCGTCGGGCCAGTCGGACCAGTCCACGTCAGAAGAGAAATCCTCCGCGCCGGGGACGCTGAAGGACTCGATGTGCTGGGCCGGATAGGCCGTGACCCGTTCGAGGGGGCGTTTGCCCACCCAGGTGAGCATGGGCCGGCCTTTGGCCTTGCTGATTTTTACCTCGTTGGGGTTCTTGGGCATTGGGTGTTCCTGAGTAATCGGCTCTTCGGTCGGGATTGAGGTCCCCTCACCCCAGCCCTCGGCAACCATTTCCTACGTTGCTCTACCTCGCGCATCCATGCGCTCGTCTCCCGGAGGGAGAGGGGGCTTGGGAACTCGTCTTGGTCGCGGCGCGCAGGCGATTGGCAAGGTCGGGCGGCGCGTGGAAGGCGAAGGCGCGGCCGCGCTTGCGTTGTTCGAGCAGGCCAAGCTCCACCAGTTTCAGCAGATCGGTGCGCGCGGTCTGGGTGACGATCTGGTGGGAACGCTGATGACCGGCCACGGTATAGGCATGGCCCGGATGACGCAAGGCATGGCTGAGCAGCGCCACCTGGCGATGGTTGAGGGCATCGGCCAGGCGCGGCTCCTTGCGCAACAGGCTCTCGGCGCTGCGCTGCTCTTCGATCTTGCGCGCCAGGTATTGGTGCAGGGCCTCGATGGCCCGCTCAATCACCTCCAGCTGGTGGAGGATGAAATAGGTGGCGTCGTTGTCGTCGGTCTCGGTGTGCAAATAGGCGCGGGCGTATTTCACCGGCGCCTGGCGGATGAGCCGCGAGATGGACAGGTATTCCATGAGCCAATAGCCGGAGCGGGCCATGCTCCAGTAGAACAGGGCGCGGGCGGTGCGGCCGTTGCCGTCCACGAAGGGATGGTCGTAGCCCATCATGAAGTGGATGAGGATGGCCCGGATCACCGGGTGAACGAAGGGTTTGGCATCCACGTCCTGATTGGCGAAGGTGCACAGACGCTCCAGGCGCTTGGCCAGCTCTCCGGCGGGCGGCGGTTCGTGCAACACGGTGGTGTGGGTGGCATCCATGACGGAGATGCGCTCGTGCGGCAGGCGCAGGCGTCCGGCTGCACCGGGCTCGTCCAGGGTGCCGTCGGTGACGATGCGGTGCAGTTCCAAAATGCGCTCGGGGGTGAAGGGCTCCTGCTTCAATTCGCGGATCTGCGCCATGACGAGGTAGTTGTTGAGGATCATGCGCTCGCTGCGGTCACGCGGGCTGCGGCCGCTGCGCAGCATGTCCTTGGCCTCCTCGCGGGTGGTGGAGGCGCCTTCCAACTGGCTGGAGGTGATGGCCTCTTCGATGAGGGAGCTCACCAGATAGCGGTTGCGGTCTTCGCCGGAGACCGCCTGTTCGCTCATGGCGATCTCGCCGGCGGCCTGGCGGTCGATGTTGTGCAGGGCGCGCAACACCGGGTCGGGCATGGCGAAGCGGATGGGCTGGCCGTGCTTGTCGGCGAGCGGCAGGGGTTTGAGCATGCCGTGGCGCGCCAACTTGGTGGCAGCCCACCATTGCTCGGGGGTGAGGCCCTCGGGCGCGGTGCGGTGGCGCAGCTCGTCCCAATGCAGATAGCCGCCCTTGTGGGTGGGCGAGCCCCCGACCAGCCGGCCGATGGCGGCAGGATCGGCCTGGGCGAGCAGGTCGTTCAGCCTGGGAGGCGTGAGCGGTATCTTCATGGCTCTTGAACTGCTAATTCGTGCTCATTTAGCACTTGATTGGCAGTTTATCCCTTTCTGCTAAATATTGCCAAATTAGCAGTTCATTAGCTCTTCACGGTTTGGGGCCGTTGGGCCTGCCGGACGCCCCCGGCACTGGCGCCCTCATCCGGGCCCAGGAAGCGGCGGGTGACCGCCAGGGCGTCGCTGGCCAGGGCGGAGTCGGCAAAGATGACCTGGTAGTGCAGTACGTCCGGGTTGAGGTCTTCCCATTTCTTGAGGGCCACGGCCTTGCGGCCTTCGGCGCTCAGCGGGGCCTCGCCCTGGCCGTGACGTTCCAGATCGGCCGTCACCTCGGCGCTGAAGCTGTCGCGCTTGACCTCGACGATGAGATGCTTGCCGTCCTTGCGCTGGATGACGAAATCCGGCGTGTACCGGTGCCAGCGGCCGTCGGCGCCCAGGTATTCGGCAAACAAGTCGGTCTTGGCGGGGTCGGTGAGGCCGCCCGTAAACCACACGCCCGCGATGCGGTCCGGGTGTTCCCCTATGAGGTTCAGCACCCGCTCCAGGTACTCGCCCTCGGGGGCGGAGTCGAAGTTGTAGCCCTCGTAATGGAACGAACAGGCCCGCGCCAGGGCCTCGTCCGGATAGTCCTCGGGGACCTTGTAGAGGTGGGCGCGGTCTTTGGCGAAGCTCACCCGCGCGGTGTAAACGGGTTCGCCGTTTTCCAGCCGCAGGGCGAAGCCCTCCGGCTTGACCAGGGTGAGGGCCACGTCCACCTCTTCCCAGTCTTCTTCGTAACGGCTGCACTGGGCCTCGATCTGGCGGCCCAGCTCGGGGAAATGGTGCTCGGGCACCCCGGTGCTGCCATAGGCGGCGCGCAGCCCGTTCAGGACCATCGGCGCGGGCAAGTGATAGTTGGCGCCAAGCAAGGCCGCGGCGGTGTAGAGATCGAACAGCTCGGGTTCAAGGTCGAAGTCCTGCTCGGCGCCTTCCACGCGGGTCATGCGCGCGCCACCCGATTTGGGTTCGGCGATGGTCCAGGTCTCCACGTGGGCCTTGGGCTCGTATTGAACCTGGGGCAGGGCGAGCGTGATGCCCTCGCTGTTGGTCACCTCGGCCTTGCGCCGGAAGCGCAGTACGCGCTTTCTGAGCAGCAGCGGCGGCAGGCTGGACTTGCGCAGGACGATCTCCTTTTCGACGCGCTCGGCATGGCGCGACTCCAGGTCCTTGATGGTGGTGCCGTAGGTCTCCTGAAGCTGTTTTTCCAGGATGCTGCGGTTGTCCTTGGTGAGATAGATGCGCGCCGGTTTTTCGTTGCCCGGCACCTGGCGCATGCAGCGGGTAGCCGCCTGCAAGACGAAGTTGTTGCTGGTCTTGAGCTTGCGCACCAGGGCGCAGGCGAACAGGCTTGGGCAGTTCCAGCCTTCCGTGCCCATGTTCACCAACAGAATGACCCGGTGTGGCGAGGCCGGATCGCTGGCCACCCGGTAAAAGGCCCTGCGGGTTTCCTCGGGCGAAGCGCTGTGCACGGCCAATACGGCGGTGGGGTCGATGCCCCGCTGCGCAAGGGCCGATTCGACGGCCGGGCGCAGGTCCTCCATGGCATCGGTTTGGGGAAAGTAGAGCGCCAAGCGGGCAGGGGCGCCATCGGCAATGCGGACGTCCCAATAGTCATCCACGAAATCCTGAACGATGCGGCTCACCAGGTCTTCCGTCTCGGAGTCTTCCAGATCGAAGACCTGGATGTTGTTGGCGATGGACTTGAGTACGCCATCGCGGATGCCTTCGCCCAGGCCGTACCACACCACCACGTCACGCAGCGGCTGGCGCTCGAAGTAAGGCGTGCCGGTGGTGTTTACCACCACGTAGAGCTTGGTTTCGGCGGCGAGATAGTCGATGGTGCGCCGGATCTTCTTGATGCCCTGGGACTGGAATTCGTACTCGCCTGTTTCCTTGTTCTTCACCCAACCGCCGAGCAGCTTCTGGCCGTAGGTGTGGTGCGCCTCGTCTGAGAAAACCGCCAGATGCGGCAGGGAGGCGATGGCCTGGAGGCGAAGATTGGCGATTTCCGCATCGTGCCCGGTCTTGTCGCCGAATCCGAGAGAGAACTGCTTTTTCTTCTCCCCGCGCACGGTGGGCTTCTGGATGCGGATCTTTTCCGTGTTGGTGACGATGAGATTCCACGGGCTGCCCCACACCACGCCCGATAGTTCCTTCTCGCCGTCGCGGGTAAAGGTGAGATTCAGGCTGGCCGCAAAGGGCTTGAACATGCGCGGCGGCAGGATCTTGTCGAAAGGGATGTCGGCGATCTCGCGCAGGGATTCGATGATGGTCTTGCCGGGCGCGAAAATGAGCGCGTTCTGCACGAAGGGCGCGCCTGGATATTCCTGAGCCATAGCAAACTCAGTGGCCACGATGGTCGCCATGAGGATGGTCTTCCCTGCGCCCATGGCGAGCGCCAGGATGTAGCTGGGGTAATCGAGGCGCAGGGTCTCGCGCAGGCTCTCCAGGCGATGCTCACGGACGAACCCACTATCGTTGCGCACCCGTTCGAGCAGCGTGTCGAGGTCATAGTCCACCTCCTCGAACAGCTTCGAGGAGACACCCATGGCCTCGAGCCGCTCCTTGCGTGAAGGGAACAGGTGCTCGTAGAGGTGGGGCACGGTCGGCGTGCCCAGGACCAGGCGCAGGTACCAGTAGGTTTCCAGGGCAACGAACTGGGCACGGCGCAGGTAGCGCAGCGAGGTGTGTTCGTCGTCCAGCCAGGCGTGCTGGAAGATCTCGGCGACGGCAGGATAATCCGCGACCGGATAGCCGGCGTCGCGCCAGGCGGCGACCTTGGCGGCCAGGGCTTCGTGCAAATGGGCCATGCGATGCGTCTTCAGAGCAGCGGAGCGCCCATTCTAACGCCCTGACCGGCTGAAGGGGGCTACAACGGCTGTGTAGGGTTCAACCTCCACATTCAGGCTGTCTCATCGGAAGGCTAGGGACGCGCTGATTATTTGGTTTCGGCATGGGACTGTGGGAGCGGCCACCGGCCGCGATTCTTCCCGGCTTTGTTGCGCGGCCGGCGGCCGCTCCTAGTGCGCTCGTGAAGGCGCGCACACAGCACGGTGAAAGTCCGTGTCGGGGTAAGCCAAGACCTCGTAGTCGAAGGTAACTGCGTCGCTGTGAG
>JAWLGK010000020.1:0-67819 GCA_041685115.1 Gammaproteobacteria bacterium
TCCGGCATCGGGTTGGGAAAGGTCTCCAGTTCCTTGCTGGGTCGGGTAGGCATGGGTCTCGTCTCTGTGGTAGCTTTTGCGGCCCGTAGTGTAACGAAAACCCCACGGGCATGACACGGACCACAGCACGCCCGTGGGCAGGGAAGTTCAATATTTACATCCGGTTAAACCCAGTTTCCCGTGGTTCTTAGACCCGGACGGGACCGGTTCGTCCCGAATGCAAGCGGGTACCCGATAGATGCGCCTTAGCAAGATCAAGCTCGCCGGTTTCAAGTCCTTCGTGGACCCCACCACCATCCCGTTCCCCACCAACCTGGTGGGCATCGTGGGCCCGAACGGCTGCGGCAAGTCCAACACCATCGATGCCGTGCGCTGGGTCATGGGCGAGAGCTCGGCCAAGAACCTGCGCGGCGACTCCATGGCCGACGTGATCTTCAACGGCTCCAATTCGCGCAAACCCGTGGGCCAGGCCTCCATCGAACTCATTTTCGACAACTCCGACGGCGGGCTCGGCGGCGAATACGCGACCTATGCAGAGATCTCCATCAAGCGCACCGTCACCCGCGACGGCCAGTCCAGCTATTACCTGAACGGCACGCGCTGCCGCCGCCGCGACATCACCGACATCTTTTTGGGCACCGGCCTCGGTCCCCGTTCCTACGCGATCATCGAGCAAGGCACCATCTCGCGCATCATCGAGGCGCGCCCCGAAGAACTGCGCATCTTCCTGGAAGAGGCGGCGGGCATCTCCAAGTACAAGGAGCGCCGCAAGGAAACCGAGCAGCGCATGAACCGCACACGCGAGAACCTCGATCGCCTCAACGACCTGCGCGAGGAGCTGGACAAGCAGCTCTCGCACCTGCAACGCCAGGCCAAGACCGCCGAGCGCTACAAGGAGCTGAAGCAGGAGGAGCGCCTGCTCAAGGCCCAGCTCCAGGCGCTGCGCTTCGCAGCCCTGGACGCGGAAGGCCAGCAGCACGAATCGCGCATCCGCGAGCAGGAGACCGCCCTCGAGGCCCAGCTCGCCCGACAGCGCCACGCCGAGGCCGAGACCGAGCGCCAGCGCGAGGAACACGTCGAGGCCACCGAGAGCTTCAACGAGGTGCAGAGCCGCTTCTACGGCATCGGCGCCGACATCGCGCGCCTGGAGCAGTCCATCCACCACGCCCGCGAGCGTTTCCAGCGCCAGCAGTACGACCTGGCGCAGGTGGAACGCAGCTGGAACGAGGCCCAGGAACACCTGGATTCGGACCGCCGCAAGATCGAGGAGATCCGCGAGACCCTGATGCAGCTGGAGCCCGAGGCGGCGCAGGCCCAGGAAGGCGAACAGCTCGCTGCCGCCACCCTGGCGGAGGCCGAGCAGGCCATGCACGACTGGCAGGTGCGTTGGGACGAATTCAACCGCAATGCCGCCGAGCCCTCGCAGACCGCGCAGGTGGAACGCGCGCGCATCCAGCACCTGGAGCAGCAGATCACCCAGTTGCAGCAGCGCCTCAAGCGCATCGACGACGAGAAGGCCGCGCTGGCCCACGGCAACCTGGAAGACGAGCTGGCGCTGCTGCGCGAGCAGGCCGCCGAGAGCGAGCTGACCCGCGCCGGCCTGGAGGAACAACTGGCCGGTGCGCGTGAACAGATCGCCGCGCAGCGCGAGGCCACCACCCAGACCTCCACCGAACTCGATACCCTGCGCACGCGCCTGCAGCACCAGCGTGGCCGTCGCGCCTCTCTGGAAGCCCTGCAGCAGGCCGCCCTCGGCAAGCGCCAGGGCGCGGTGAGCGAATGGCTCAAAGGCCACGGCTTCGGCGAGGCCCGGCGCCTGGCGCAGGGGATCCGCGTCGCGGACGGCTGGGATCGCGCCGTGGAATGCGTGCTCGGCGATCACCTGGAGGCCGTGTGCGTGAACGGCCTCGACCCGCTGGCCGGGGTGATCGACAGCCTGCAAAAAGGCAGCATCACCTTCTTCGACACCAGCGTGTCGTCATCGGGCGCCGCCGCTTCGGCGGATCGGTTACTCGCCAAGGTGCAGGCCGACTGGGACCTCGCCCCGCTGCTCGCTGGCGTCCATGCCGTGGACACCCTCAACGAGGCCCTCGCCCTGCGCCCGCGCCTGGGCGTCGGCGAATCCGTGGTCACCCGCGACGGCCTGTGGCTGGGCGCAGACTGGTTGCGGGTGTCGCGCGAGGCCGACGAGCATGCGGGCGTGTTGCACCGCGAGCAGGAGTTGAAGCTGCTCGTCGAGGAGATCGCCCAGCTGGAAGAAGCGGTCGCCATGGCCCAGGCGCGCCTCGAAGAGGGCCGTGAACGCCTGCATGCCCTGGAGGCCGAACGCGACGCCGCCCAGGCGCGCGTCAACGAGGCGGCGCGCCAGCACGGCGAGGTCCAGGCCCAGGTCTCCGGCAGGCAGGCGCGCCTCGAACAGATCCGCCAGCGCAGTGAGCGCCTCGCCACCGAGGCGGACGAAGTCACCAGCCAGCTCGGCCAGGCCGAGATCGACGCCGAGGCCGCCCGCTCGCGCCTGCATACGGCGCTCGGCTCCATGGAGGAGCTGGCCGTCCAGCGCGAGGAACTCACGCGCCAGCGCGAGACCCTGCGCGATGCCCTGGAGCAGGCGCGCCAGCAGGCGCGTAATGAGCGGGAAACTGCCCATCAGGTGGTGCTGCGCATCCAGACCCTGCGCACCGAGCTGTCCTCTACCGAGCAGGCCCTGGAGCGCATGGATTCCCAGCTGCGCCAGCTGGCCGAGCGCCGCGAGGAATTGCAGGCGGCCCTTGGCGAGGGTGACGAACCCATCCACGCCATGCAGCAGGAGCTGGAGGAATTCCTTGCCCGGCGCATGGAGGTGGAGCAACAGCTCGCCGATGCGCGCCGGCGCGTCGAAGAGGTGGATCACGCCCTGCGTGCCCTGGATGCCGAGCGCATCAGTGCCGAGCGCCAGGGCCAGGAGATCCGCTCCACCCTGGAGCGGCTGCGCATGCACTGGCAGGAGATCCACGTGCGCCGCGAGACCTTGCAGGAAGGCGTCGCAGAGGCCGGTTACGAGATGCAGGCCGTGCTGACTGAGATGCCTGAAGGCGCCGAAATCCCCGCCTGGGAACGCCAGGTGGAGGACGTGGCCCAGCGCATCAGCCGCCTCGGTCCCATCAACCTGGCGGCCATCGAGGAATACGAGCAGCAGGCCGAGCGTAAGGACTACCTGGACGCGCAGAACAAGGACCTCACCGAGGCCCTGGAGACCCTGGAAAACGCCATCCGCAAGATCGACCGCGAGACGCGTACGCGCTTCAGGGAGACCTTCGATAAGGTGAACAAGGGCTTGCAGGAAAAATTCCCGCGCCTGTTCGGCGGCGGCCACGCCTATCTGGAACTTACCGGCGAGGACCTGCTCGATACCGGTGTGGCGGTCATGGCCCGCCCGCCTGGCAAGAAGAACAGCACTATCCACCTGCTCTCGGGCGGCGAGAAGGCGCTCACCGCGGTGGCGCTGGTGTTCGCCATTTTCGAGCTGAATCCGTCACCGTTTTGCATGCTCGACGAGGTGGACGCACCGCTCGACGAGGCCAACGTGGGTCGTTTCTGTAATCTGGTGCGTGAGATGTCGGCTCAGGTGCAGTTCATTTTCATCACTCACAACAAGGCGACCATGGAACTGGCCACCCACCTGGCCGGCGTGACCATGCACGAGCCCGGTGTGTCGCGCATGGTGGCGGTCGATGTGGAGCAGGCCATGGAATTGGCCGCAGTCGGTTGACCGTGGATACGCTGCGCCTCTGGATCCTGCTGGTCGGCCTGCTGTTCATCGCGGCCGTCTACGGCTGGGGCAAGTATCAGGAACGGCGTGCCGCCCGGCGTGACGGCTTTGAACTGGTGGGCGGTGCGCCGGACGACGTGCCGGAGCCGGAGCAACCTGGTGATGACGAGGCCTATGACTGGGTGGTGATGCCGCTGCGCGCCCGACGTGATCCAGACCCGGACGAGCTCGCCATCCCCGTGCTGGAGGACGTGGTTGCACCTGTGCCGCCGGCAAGACCCGTCGCGGTGCCGGAATCCGTCGCCGAACCGGCAAATCCCGAGCCCTCGCCGGAACTCATCGTGGTATTGGGCGTGGCCGCGCTGCCGGGGCGTGAACTGGCAGGCGCCGAACTGGAGCCGGCGTTCATGAAGGCCGGGCTCCACTACGGCGAGATGAACATCTTCCACGCCCCGGTAGACCTGGAGCGTCCGGACGGTCCCGCGCTGTTCAGTATCGCCAACATGGTGGAGCCCGGGACCCTCGAGCCCGAGAAGCTCAAGCTGCTCGCCACACCCGGACTGTTCGTGTTCACGCGCCTGCCCGGACCGGTGAACGGCGCCGAGACCTTCGAGCACATGCACGCCACGTCGCGATTCCTGGCAAACGCGCTGGGCGGCCAGGTGTGCGATGAACGCCGCCAGCCGCTCACGCCGGAAAAGGCCGCGGAAATGCGCACCCGCATCGTGTCCACCATCGGCGACGCGGTCGTCGTTCCCGAAGACTGAATGTGATTCCGGACGTGCTGCGGGCCGAGCGTCCCGGCGGTAGTTGAACAACCTGTCGCAGTGTCCGAAAGATCGATCACAGTGTGTTTCAGTCGGGGTGGCCTCATAAACACCCCTCTCCCTCCGGGCTGTCTCTTGACCACATCTTGCGCGCACACTCCTCTCCCGGAGGGGGAGGGGACAATAGGCATGTGCTGACAGTTTTCCGCGAAATACCCGTTGATCGTCCCCTCTCCCCAGGGAGAGGGACAGGGAGAGGGGATAAAATCCGCCACGGGAACTTTAGGCATGTGCTGACAGTTTTCCGCGAAATACCCGTTGTTCGTCCCCTCTCCCCCAGGGAGAGGGGCAGGGAGAGGGGATAAAATCCGCCACGGGAACTTTTATGGTCACGAATGAGGATATGAACGCTTCCAGCTCCATCGCCCGGCGCATCGACGAACTGCGCGCGCAGATCCGCCATCACGACCACCTCTACTACGTGCTCGACACACCGGAGATCCCGGACGCGGAATACGATCGCCTGTTCCGCGAACTGCAGGCCCTTGAGCAGCAGCACCCGGAACTGATCACGCCCGAATCACCCACCCAGCGCGTGGGCGGCCAGCCGCTCGCGGCCTTTGCGCCGGTGCGTCATGCGGTGCCCATGCTCTCCATCGAGACTGAAACGGACACCAGCGCGGCAGGCGCGCGGGCCTTCGATCAGCGCGTGCGGCGCGCCTTGCGGCTCGAAGGGGACGCCCCGCCCGTGGAGTACCTGGCCGAACTGAAGTTCGACGGCCTCGCCATCAACCTGCGCTACGAACATGGCGTGCTGGTGCAGGCGGCCACGCGCGGCGACGGCGAGACCGGCGAGGACGTGACCCTCAACGTGCGCACCGTGCGCAGCATTCCCCTGCGCCTCGAAGGCAAAGCGCCTGCGCTGCTTGAAGTGCGCGGTGAGGTGTTCATGAGCCGCGCCGACTTCGAGCGCTACAACGAACAACAGCGCCGCGCCGGCAGGCCGACCCTGGTGAACCCGCGCAACGGCGCCGCCGGCAGCATCCGCCAGCTGGACCCGCGCGTGGCCGCGCAGCGGCCGCTGTCGTTCTACGCCTACGGGCTCGGCGAGACCCGGGGCTGGACCATGCCTGTCAGCCACGCGGGCGTGCTCGCGACCCTCGCCGGGCTGGGCGTGCCCGTCTCCAAACACCACGCGGTGGCGCGCGGCCCCGAGGAACTGGTGGCCTTCCACGACCGGGTCCTCGCCATGCGCGATGCGCTGCCCTTCGACATCGACGGTGTGGTGTACAAGGTGAACGACCTTGCCACCCAGGCCGCGCTCGGCTTCGTGCATCGCCAGCCGCGCTGGGCGGTGGCGCACAAGTTCCCCGCCCAGGAGGAGATTACCGAGCTCCAGGATATCGAGGTGCAGGTGGGGCGCACCGGCAAGCTCACGCCGGTGGCGCGCCTCAGGCCCGTGTTCGTGGGCGGCGTGACGGTGAGCAACGCCACCCTGCACAACCAGGACGAGATCGAACGTAAGGACGTGCACATCGGCGACACCGTCATCGTGCGCCGCGCCGGCGACGTGATCCCCGAGGTGGTGGGCGTGGTGGCCGCCCGCCGGCCGCCCGGTGCGCGGCGCTTCCACATGCCGACCTCCTGTCCGGTGTGCGGCTCCGACGTGGTGCGCCTGGAAGGGGAGGCGGACGCCCGTTGCACGGGCGGCCTGTTCTGCCCGGCGCAGCGCAAGGAGGCCATCAAGCACTTTGCCTCCCGTCGCGCCATGGACATCGAGGGCCTGGGTGACAAACTTGTGGAGCAACTGGTGGAGCGCGCCCTGGTCAAGGACGTGGCCGATCTCTACGGGCTGGACCACGCGACGTTGGCCGGGCTGGAGCGCATGGGCGACAAATCGGCCGAGAACCTGGTGACCGCTATCGGGCACAGCAAGGCCACCACGCTGCCACGGTTCCTCTATGCGCTCGGCATCAAGGACGTGGGCGAGGCGACCGCACAGACCCTGGCGCGCCACTTCGGCACCCTGCAAGCGCTGATGACGGCCGACCAGGAGCACCTGCAGGAGGTGGCCGATGTGGGGCCGGTGGTGGCCAAGAGCATCCACAGCTTTTTCGCCGAGGCCCATAATCGGGAGGTCATTGCCAAACTACAGCAGGCCGGCGTGCACTGGCCGGAGGTGGCCGTGCCGCCGGCGGAACAACTGCCGCTCACCGGCAAGACCTTCGTGCTCACCGGCACCCTCGCGGGCATGACCCGGGACGACGCGAAGGCGCGCCTGGAGGCGCTGGGGGCGAAGGTCGCGGGCAGCGTGTCGAAAAAAACCGACTTTGTGGTGGCCGGCGAGGCGGCGGGGTCCAAGCTCACCAAGGCGCTGGAACTGGGGATCAGCGTGCTGGACGAGTCAGGCTTGTCTAGACTGCTCGGTGAGTGAAAAACCAAGTTCCGCATGATGTGGAACTGATGGAAACCATCATCATCCAGCGGGGGCGCTTGCCATGGAATGGCGTCGCAAGGACCGGGACATTCTTTCAGCGCATCCGCTTCGGTCCCTTCCGGGGCCGCCTTGGCCTCGCCTGACCAGCACCGGGGCCCGCCCACCCGCGGGGCTCGCATGAAGGCCGCGGTGCTGGGGGCAGGCGGACAGGTCGGCCGGGCGCTGCTTGCCGCCATCCCCACTGGCGTAGAGGCCGATCCGCTGCCTCACTGTGTGCTCGACATCGCGGACAGCGTGGCCCTCGAAGAAACCCTCGAACGCCTGCAACCGGCGGTGGTGATCAACGCCGCGGGCTATACCGCGGTGGATCGCGCGGAAGTGGAGCAGGACCTGGCGTTTGCCGCCAATGCGCGTGGTGTGGCGCAGCTGGTGCAGGCCTGCGCCCGGCGCCGCATCCGGCTGGTGCATTTGTCAACGGACCACGTGTTCGACGGCAAGGCGTCGCGGCCCTACGGCACGGCCGATGCGTGTACCCCGATCAATTTCTACGGTTTCAGCAAGCTGGCCGGGGAGCGTGCGGTGACGGCGTATCCCGACGCCGTGGTGGTACGCACCTCACGCATCTACTCGCGCCTCGGGCGCAATTTCGTGCGGGCGGTAGTCGAACGGTACCGAGAGGCGCGCACCGTGCACGCGGTGCGCGACCAGTTCGCCGCCCCGACCTCGGCCCCCTGTCTGGCGCGCTACCTGTGGCGCGTCGCCCTGCGCCCGGAGATCACCGGTGTGCGGCACTGGACCGATGCAGGGGAGGCCAGTTGGTACGACTGGGCCCGCGCCATTCGCATCGAGGCCATGGCACTGGGACTGCTGGAGCATGCCACGGAGCCCATCCCGGTGAAATCCGTCGATTATCCGACCGCCGCACAACGCCCCTGCTACAGCGTGCTGGACACCGAACGCAGCGCCTGTGAAATCGATTTGGAACCGCTGCCGTGGCGCACCGGCCTGCGCGCGGTGCTCGTGCAGATGCAGCATGAATCCCGCTCCCCCGATGGGGCGGGCCTGCTTGGCCGGTCATGAGGGAAGGACGTGGTGGTCTCGTCATCCCGGCGCACGCGCACGCCGGAATCCATCTTCTTCTCGTGCAAGAGAGTGGACCCCGGCCTTCGCCGGGGTGACGTCCGCGGGTTCGGTAGACCGGCCTTCGCCACAGGCCGGTCTTTCAACCACTACACCTTGAAGCGCGTGACCAGACCGTCCAGTTCCGTGGCGAGGCGGCGGATCTCGCCGCTGGCCGCGGAGGTTTGATGGGCACCTTCCGCAGACATCTCGGCGATGCGGCTGATGTTCGCGATGTTTTTGTTGATCTCCTCAGCGACCGCGCTCTGTTCCTCTACCGCGCTGGCGATCTGAACGTTCATGTCGGAAATGACGCTCACCGCCTTGGCGATGGAATCCAGCGCCGTGCCGGCATGCTGCGCCTGGGCGACGGTCTCGTGCGCCTTCACACGGCCGTTCTCCATGACCCGCGCCATGTCCTTGGCGGCCTGTTGCAGCTTGTCGATCATCGATTCGATTTCCTGCGTCGACTGTTGCGTGCGCTGGGCCAGCACACGCACCTCGTCGGCCACCACGGCAAAGCCGCGGCCCTGTTCACCGGCGCGCGCCGCCTCGATAGCCGCGTTCAGGGCGAGCAGGTTGGTCTGTTCGGCGATACCACGGATCACATCGAGTACCGTGCCGATGTCGCGGCTGTCCGCCTCCAGGCGCTGCATGGAGGTGGAGGCCTGTTCCACTTCGCCGGCCAAGGCGGTGATCACCTTGATGGTATCGCTCACCACGGTGTGGCCCTGATCGGCTTCATGGTCGGCGGTGGTGGCTGCCTCGGCCGCGTTGGTGGCGCTGCGCGCGACTTCCTGGACCGTGGCGGCCATTTCGTTGACGGCCGTGGCCACCTGGTCGGTCTCCGACTGCTGCTCGCGGATACCGCGATCGGTCTCCGCGGTGATGTTGTTCATGCTGTCGGAGGCGCCATGCAGTTGCGAGGTGGCGTTGGCCACTTCCCGCACCAGGATCTGGATCTTTTCCGTGAAACGGTTGAAGGCGGAGGCCAGGCGCGCCAGTTCGTTGCGGCCGTTGGCGTCCAGACGGCGGGTGAGATCGCCTTCACCCTCGGCGATGTCTTCCATGGTGCGCGCGGCCTCGCACAGCGGGCGCGTGATAGTGCGCGAGATGAGCAAAGCGAGCAGCGCGCCGAGGATCAAGGCGGCGACGCCGATGCTCAGGGTGGTGTTGCGCGCATCCGCCATGGCGCCGACGAAATAACCGCGGTCCATGGCAATCTCGACCACGCCGATGGGCTTGCCCGCATAGTCCTTCACGGCGTCGGCGTAAACCGCCATGGGGCGGCCGCCTAGTTCCACGTGGCGTATGACCGCGTCGCCGCCCATGGCCGCGGACATCTCGTCGGCCGACAGCAGGCTGTCGCCCATGGTGCTCGCGAAAGACTTGAAACCGTTGTTCTCGGCGGTGCGCAGCGCGACTTCCACGTCGTAGCTGTTCTTGAAGTTGTCGAAGAAGGGCTGGCCGAAGGACATGCCGAATTCCACCGAGCCCAGATGGTGGCTGCCCTGGAACACCGGGACCACGCCGCGGATACCGAGGCCCGCGACACCCTTTTCGAGGCCGAACACAGTGGCGCGGTCGTTATTCGTGCGTACCACCGTGTGGCGGAAACTGGACAGGTCATCGCCCCACTTTTTCGGCATGTGCACGCGGAACATGGACGTGGCCGGCGGGGTATGAAACTGGAACTGATCGACGGCATAGTCCTTCTTCAGTGTCTCGAAGGCCGGGAGCAGCATGCGGGCGAGGGTGTCGCGGTCGCTGGACGCCATGGCGTCCTGAAGGTCGGGAATGCGGGCGGTGAACATGGCCATGGTCTCGGCCATCTTGCCCTGTTGTTCGATCTGCGAGATCAGAGTCTTGTAATGACGGGTGAGGGCTTGTTTCTCCGCCTCCACCACAATGCCGTCAATCTTGTTCAGTACGGTCGGCGTGATCACGCCCAGGGCCAGCACGAGGACCAGGGTCGACCCCAGCCCGATGCGGCTTCCAATGGTGATGTTCTGCAACATCGTCGCTCTCCGCTTGGTGGAGCCGCCCCGGCGAAGGGGCGGCTGGCTCTCGTTTTATTGTTTTTTCGACCGGATAAGGGAAAAACTTAATCCGACGACGAGTCTGCGGGATAGCGACGGCGGGATCAAGGCTGTGCCGGTTCGACCTTGGCGCCCTTTCTGAGATTCTGGACGTACTCGGCAACACGCTGTTGCTGAAGCGCCGCATGCAGCCGTTCCTTCACCTCGGCAAAGGCCGGCGCGGGGACGCTGCGGGTGTCCTCGAGCTTGATGACGTGCCAGCCGAACTGGGTCTGCACGGGGGCCTTGGTGTAGCTGCCCTTCTTCAGCTTGCGCACCGCCTCGGCGAAGGGCGGCACCATCTGTTCGGGGGAAAACCAGCCCAGGTCACCACCGGTCTTGTTGGTCGGGCCGGTGGAATGCTTGCGCGCCAGTTCCGCGAAGTCCGCGCCCTTGTCCAGCTCGGCGATGAGCTTCCTGGCCTGTGCCTCGTCGGCGACCAGGATGTGGCGGGCCTTGAACTCGTTGCGGGCGAGCTGTGCCTTGACCTTGTCGTACTCGGCCTTCAGTTCGTCCTCGGTCACTGGCTTCTGCTCGACGGCCTGGCGTACTGCCGCGGCCATCAGTACGCGCTCGCGCATCTCGGCAATCTCACGCTTCACCACGGCGTCCTTGTCCAGCCCGCGCTTCAGCGCGTCCTGGTAAATGAGTTCGCGCGCGACGAGCTCGTCCAGCAATTGCTCGCGGGGTGCTCCGGGCCGCTCGGCGCTATAGCTCTCCAGGTCCGCCTGCGTGACGGGCTGGCCGTTCACCGTGACCACCACGTCTGCCTCGGCGGCGAACGCGACGGGGGAGAGCAGCAGCAGTACGGCGCCGCCGATCTTGTTCTTCATGGACTTCTCCTTGTTCTTGTGCAGGCCGTCAGGCCTGTTCGGCAGGGGCGCTCGCTTGGATGCTGAGCGCATGGATGTGTTCGGGCATGAATTCGGCGAGGGCCGCAAACACCATACGGTGGCACTCGACCAGACTCTTGCCGCGAAACGCGGGGGACACCAGGCGCACGGTGAAATGGCCGGCGCCGCCGGCGCTGGCGTGGCCGGCGTGTTTGTGACTGTCGTCGATGACTTCGACTTCGCCCGGCGCAAAGGCGCTGAGCAGTTTTTCGCGGATGGCCGCGGGGCGTTGTTCAGGGATCATCAGGGCAAGACCTTGCGGAAGGGTTTGACGGCTACTTCAGCATAGACGTCGGCGGCCACATAGGGGTCGGCCTCGGCCCAGGCGCGCGCGGCCTCCAGGGAGGCGAATTCGGCCACCACCAGGCTGCCTGAGAAGCCGGCCGGGCCCGGGTCTTCGCTGTCGATGGCGGGGTGCGGGCCGGCCAGGATCAGCCGGCCTTGGTTCTTCAATGCCTCGATGCGCTTGAGGTGCTCGGGGCGCGCTGCCAGGCGGCGTTCCAGGCTGTCCGCCCGGTCCTGGGCGATGATGGCGTACAGCATCACTCGGTTTCCTGTTGGGGTTTTTCATCATCGCGCACGTGGCGCGCCAGATAGAAGGCCTGAGCGATGACGAAGGCGAAGGTCAGCCCCATCATGCCGAACAGCTTGAAGTTCACCCAGATGTCGCGCCGCGCGTCAGCGCTGAGGTCGAGGCCGTAATAGAAGGCCACGTAAAGGTTGGCGGCGCCGAGCAGCAGGAAGAACACCACCCAGCTCCAGTTGAGCCGGTTCCATATGGGGTTCGGCAGCACGATCTGGCTGCCCATCATGCGCTGCACCAAAGTCTTTTCGCCGATGAAGCGGCTGCCGAGAAAGGCGAGGGCGAACAGCCAGTTCACCAGGGTCGGCTTCCACATGATGAAGCGCTCGTCCTGCAACAGCAGGGTGAGTCCGCCGAGCACCACCACCAGGGCGAGGGTCACGAGGTGCATGTTTTCCACGCGCCGGTGCCGCCACCAGTGCACGCTCACCTGGGCCACGGAGGCCGCGATGGCCACAGCCGTGGCGGCGTAGATGCCCCACAGCTTGTAGGCGATGAAGAACAGCAGGATGGGAAAGAAATCGAACAGAAGTTTCATGGGTTTCCGAGCATTTCCGTGCGCCGGGCACTCTAACACACCGTAGCGGGTGTGGGGTTTGGGGTGGATGTTGAATGGTGGGTGTGTTTCGGTGGGGCTCTAGGATAAAGGTTTGCTGTAGGTCACGTTGGCGCGCAGCGCCTACGTGACATCTTCAACGTGGCGCTTCGCGCGAAGATTGTTTAGACGGGGGATTCCGTCCCCCTACGCCGGGTTCCTTTTCTTTGAGCGGCCAAAGAAAAGGAACCAAAAGAAAGGCCGCCCGACTGGCCCGCCCCCTTCGGGGGTTCCCTGCGCTACGTCACAGCGGCACATCCCTGTGCCGCTGCCCTTCGGGCGCCTACGGCGTGCCAATCGGCAATCCTGCCGATTGGTCAGCCAAGGCGGGGGTCTGCACACGGGCCATCCTGGCCCGAGTGCAGACGATGCGCCATCCCTGGCGCATCCCCCTTCGGGGCCATTTCCGCCTTGGCTTCCGTTGCTCGGCGAGCCAAACGGGTTTCGAAGACCGCTCGCTTCGCTCGCTCAAGAGGCGCTTCGCGCCAGAAGGCTTGACGTTTCGCTGAGGAAATTTCGAGCATCATGATATCGGACGGATTTTCGAATCCCGTATGCCGCGCCGAGCACCGGAGTACGAATCGGACAAGGCCCGCAGGGGGCGCGCCATGGATGGCGCGCCGTCTGCACTCGGGGCAGGATGCCCCGTGTGCAGACCCCCGATTCGGACTGCGGAGCGTAGGGGACCGCCCGAAGGGCGGCGTGGCATCCGGGCGGCCTTTCTTTGGGGTACTTTTCTTTGGCCGCGCAAAGAAAAGTACCTCGTCGTAGGGGGGCGAAAACCCCCGTCAAATAATCTTCGCGCGTAGCGCTTCCTCAGACAACCCAAGCCAAACGCAAGCCGCCTATCCCCGGGTTCCGCTTCGCTGCACCCGGGCTACGAGTTGTGCAGGGAGCTCAATTCGCGAGGCAGATTCTTCAAGACAAGACGTCACGTAGCTTCGCAACGTGACGAGGGCCGAACCCCGAAACCCGGATTCCTCACGCCACAATCCAAGCTACAATGCCCCGCCATGATTCATGACCTCCACTCCCATTCCCTCGCCTCCGACGGCACCCTGTCGCCCCGCGAACTGGTGGCCCGTGCCGCGGCGGCCGGCGTCCAGGTGCTCGCACTCACCGATCACGACGAGACGGCCGGCATCGCCGAGGCGGAGCAGGCCGCCGCCGGGCTGGGTATCCGGCTGATACCCGGGGTGGAGGTGTCGGTGACCTGGGAGCGCATGACCATCCACGTGGTGGGGCTGAACATCGATCCCGAACACCCGCTGCTCGACGGGGGACTGGAACGCCTGCGCGCCTATCGTGACTGGCGCGCCGAGGAGATGGGCCGACGCCTCGCCAAACACGGGGTGCGTGATGCCCATGCGGGCGCACGGGCCTTGGCCAAGGGGCGCATCGTGAGCCGTACCCATTTTGCCCATTACCTGGTCTCCCAAGGGTTCGGCCGTGACACCCGTGCGGTGTTCCAGCATTTCCTGCGCCGCAACAAGCCAGGGCACGTGCCAGGGGAATGGGTGGGTCTTGACGAGGCCGTGGGCTGGATCCGTGCCGCCGGGGGCGTCGCGGTGCTGGCCCATCCGGCGCGTTACGATCTGTCCGCCACCAAGCTGCGGCGGCTGCTCGGCGAGTTCATGGCCTGTGGCGGTGAGGCCATGGAAGTGGTGTCCGGCAGCCACAGCCGCAACGACAACGAGACCATGGCGGCCCATGCCCGACGCACCGGCCTGTTGGCATCGGCCGGTTCCGATTTCCACGGTCCGGAAAACCCCTGGGTGGAACTGGGCCGCCTGCCTGAGTTGCCTGTCGGGTGCCTTCCCGTTTGGGAAGGCGAGAGCTGGGCGCGTTGCCCGCTGTCCGCCGCCGGGGCCGTTACACGACCACTTGGTTACCTATGAGCCTTTTCATCCAGATCCATCCGGAAAACCCCCAGGCACGCCTGATCGCCCAAGTGGCAGACGTGGTGCGTTCGGGCGGGGTGATCATCTACCCGACCGACTCGGGCTACGCCCTGGGATGCGGCATCGGCGAGAAGACCGCCCTGGAGCGCATCTGCCGTATCCGCCATCTGGATGAACGCCACCATTTCACCCTGGTGTGCCGCGACCTGTCCGAGATCGCCACCTACGCCAAGGTGGACAACACCGCGTATCGTTTACTCAAGGCGGCGACGCCCGGCGCGTATACCTTCATCCTGCCCGCCACCCGCGAGGTGCCGCGGCGGCTCATGCAGCCCAAGCGCAAGACCATCGGCATCCGGGTACCCGGCAATCCCATCGCCCGCGCCCTGCTGGACGCCCTGGGTGAGCCCATGATGAGCACCACCCTGATCCTGCCCGGCGAGCCCCATGCGGAGAGCGACCCCTATGAGATCCGCGATCGCCTGGACCACGAAGTGGACATGATCATCGACGGCGGCTACGGCGGCCTGGAGGTCACCACCATGGTGGAGTTCCAGGAGGGCGCACCGGTGATCCTCCGGCGCGGCCTGGGCGACCCCAGCCTTTTTGAATAAACCGCAACGGGTGGGAGCGAGCCTCGGCTCGCGACGGTTTCGGCTGCCCATGGGCCGGTCCAGGTGCACCTCAGGTCAGGCCTCGTGTGGCTCGCCGAGGCCGTGGATCCAGGCGCTGCTTGCCTTATTTACCGGTACGGTTTCTGCCAAGCTTCCCGCCCACGTATAATCGCCCGATGCACGGTCTCAACTCTGTCCAACTCTTCGCTGTTGCGGCGATCCCTGTATTGTTCGCGATCACGGTCCACGAGGTGGCGCACGGCTGGATGGCGCGGCGCTTCGGGGACCCTACGGCGTTGATGCTCGGCCGGTTGACGCTCAATCCGCTCAAGCACATCGACCCCATCGGCACGGTGCTGGTGCCGGCGCTGCTGCTGTTCGCCGGCGGGTTCATCTTTGGCTGGGCCAAGCCGGTGCCCGTCACGCAGCAGAACCTGCGCCATCCCGAGCGCGACATGGCCTGGGTGGCCGCCGCCGGGCCGCTCTCCAACCTGCTCATGGCCCTGCTGTGGGGACTGATGATCAAGCTGGTGCTGACGGTGGGCGACCTGTTCCCGGCCTTCGCCGAGCCGCTGTTGCTCATGGGCCAGTTCGGCGTCGCCATCAACCTGGTGCTGATGGTGCTCAACCTGCTGCCCATCCCGCCCCTGGACGGCAGCCGCGTGGTCGCCGCCTTTCTGCCCGGGCCGCTCGCCTGGCGCTACAACCGGTTCGAGGCCTTCGGACTGCTGGTGGTGGCCTTGCTGCTCTTTTCGGGCATCCTTGGCCGCCTGATCGGTCCCCCCATCCGCTTCTTGGAAAGCGTCATTTACACCTTGTTTGGTCTCTGAGAGGACGTTTCACACCGTGGCAACGCAACAGCGTGTTCTTTCCGGCATGCGGCCCACCGGCCGCCTTCACCTCGGTCATTACCACGGGGTGCTGAAGAACTGGCTCAAGCTCCAGCACGAGTACGAGTGCTTCTTCTTCGTGGCGGACTGGCACGCCCTCACCACCAATTACGAAGACACCTCGCAGATCGCCACCAGCGTGCACGAGATGGTCATCGACTGGCTCGCCGTGGGCATCAACCCGGGCTCGGCGAAGATCTTCGTGCAATCCAAGGTGCTGGAGCACGCGGAGTTGCACCTGCTGCTGTCCATGATCACGCCGCTGGGCTGGCTGGAGCGCGTGCCCACCTACAAGGACCAGCAGGAAAAGCTCAAGGACAAGGACCTCGCCACCTACGGCTTCCTGGGCTATCCGGTGCTCATGACCTCGGACATCCTGATCTATAAGGCCACCCAGGTGCCGGTGGGTGAGGATCAGATCGCCCACCTGGAGATCTCGCGCGAGCTGGCGCGCCGCTTCAATCACCTGTATGGCCGCGAGCCCGACTTTGCCGACAAGGCCGAGGCCGCGGCGAAGAAGATGGGCAAGAAGGCCGCCAAGCTCTACGCCGATCTGCGCAAGCGCTACCAGGAGCAGGGTGATGCCGAGGCCCTGGAGACCGCGCGCGCCCTGTTGCAGGAGCAGCAGAACATCACCCTCGGCGATCGTGAACGCCTGTTCGGTTACCTGGAAGGCGCGGGCAAGATCATCCTGCCCGAGCCCCAGGCGCTGCTCACGCCGGCCTCCAAGTTCCCGGGCCTGGACGGGCAGAAGATGTCCAAGTCCTACGGCAACGTGATCTCCCTGCGCGAGGAGCTCCCGGCCGTGGAACAGAAGATCCGCACCATGCCCACGGATCCGGCGCGCGTGCGCCGCACCGACCCGGGCACGCCCGAGAAGTGCCCGGTGTGGCAGCTGCACCAGGTGTATTCACAGGACGAGGTGAAGAACTGGGTACACGAGGGTTGCACCACCGCCGGCATCGGCTGCCTGGAATGCAAGCAGCCGGTGATCGACGCCATCGTCGCCGAGCTCAAGCCCATCCAGGAACGCGGTCGCGAGTATGCGGAGAATCCCGGCCTGGTGCGTCACATCATCAACGAAGGCAGCGAGGCCGCCCGTGAAACGGCGCGCGCCACCATGGTGGAGGTGCGCGAGGCCATGGGACTGGAGTACGACCGGCCATGACCGAAGCCGCCGTGTCCGAAGCGCCTCTGCACGAGCCTGCCTCTCCCCAGCAGGAGGAGATGCCGTTCGCCATCGTCCAGGGCGCCCCGTTCACGGAACTGCCCAAGGACCTCTACATCCCGCCGCATGCGCTGGAGGTGATCCTGGAGGCCTTCGAGGGCCCCCTCGATCTGCTGCTGTGGCTCATCAAGCGCCAGAACCTGGACATCCTCAACATCCCCATCGCCGAGATCACGCGCCAGTATGTGGAGTACGTGGAGCTGATGAAGGAGATGGAGCTGGAGCTGGCGGCCGAATATCTGGTGATGGCCGCGGTGCTTGCGGAAATCAAATCCCGCATGCTGTTGCCGCGCCCGCCCAGCGTGGATGGCGAGGAGGAGGACCCGCGTGCCGAGCTGGTGCGGCGTCTGCAGGAATACGAGCGCTTCAAGCAGGCCGCAGAAGACATCGACGCCCTGCCGCGCCTTGGGCGTGACGTATTCAGCGGTGCGGCCGAGGTGACCGAACGCAACGCCACCCGCCCGTTGCCCACGGTGGATTTGCGCGAGATCCTGGCGGCCATGGCGGAAGTGATGAAGCGCGCCGAGATGTTTGCGCACCACCACATTCAGCGCGAGCCGCTGTCGGTGCGTCAGCGCATGAGCGAAGTGCTCGAGCATCTGTCGACGGAGCGCTTCACGGAGTTCCCGTGCCTGTTCCGCCTGGAGGAAGGCCGCCGCGGCGTGGTGGTCACCCTCATCGCGGTGCTCGAGTTGCTCAAACAACAGATGATTGAACTCATCCAGACCACGGCATTCGCCACCATCCACGTCAAACTGGTGGCGCCGGATATGACGCCGGCGGAACTGGACGAGGCGGCGGATTATCGGTGATTTGAACGCAGGACGAAGACGAAAGAGACAAGCTTAACCACGGGGGACACGGGGGGAACGGAGAATCGATTTTTTCTGTAGGAGCGGCCACCGGCCGCGATGGCGCAGTATCCGAGGACAATCGCGGCCGGTGGCCGCTCCTACAGGTAAGGTAACCATTGATGGATTTCCCCCCGTGTTCCGCGTGTTCCCCGTGGTTAATGCTTTTTGCCTTTAGCAGTTTTTTCAGGCGGATTCTATGGACGTGCAACAACTGAAGAACATCATCGAGGCGGCCATTCTGGCGGCGGGTGAGCCGGTGAGCCTGGACCGGCTACAGGGCCTGTTCGAGGAGGATGAGCGCCCCGCACCTGAGGATTTCCGCATGGCGCTCGCAGCGCTCGGCGAGGACTGCGCGATGCGCGGCATCGAGCTGGTGGAGGTGGGCAGCGGCTGGCGCTTCCAGTCCCGCAAGGAACTGGTGCCTTGGGTGTCGCGCCTGTGGGAGGAGAAGCCGCAGCGCTATTCGCGCGCCTTCCTGGAAACCCTTGCGCTCATCGCCTACCGTCAGCCCATCACCCGCGCCGAGATCGAGGACATCCGCGGCGTGGCCGTGGGCACCAACATCGTCAAGTCGCTCACCGAACGCGGCTGGGTGCGCGTGGTCGGCCATCGCGACGTGCCGGGCAAGCCGGCCCTGTACGCCACCACGCGGGCCTTCCTGGACTACTTCAACCTCAAGAGCCTGGACGATCTGCCCACCCTGGCCGAGCTGCGCGACATCGACAAGCTCGAAGCCGAGTTGGACCTGATCGGGGATGTGCCCGCACCTGCGGCACAAATCGAGCGCATCCCGGCAGCCGACGTGGAACCTGTCGAGCTTTGTTGAAAACGCGTCCGCTTGCGTTCATTTGCGGACGCTGGAAATACCGAACGTCGATCCCTCCAACCCGTCAAAGCCCTCATGAACGAAAAACTGCAGAAAGTCCTCGCCCGCGCCGGTTTTGCCTCGCGTCGCGAGTTGGAGGAATGGATCGCCGCCGGGCGCATCTCCGTCAACGGCAAGATCGCGACCCTCGGCGATCGCGTCGGCGAACACGACATCATCCGGGTGGACGGGCGGGTGGTGCAGCGCGCGCGGCTGGCCCCGCGCGAACGCCGCGTACTCATCTATCACAAGCCCCTCGGCGAGGTGTGCACCCGCTCCGACCCGGAAGGGCGCCCGACCATTTTCGATAACCTGCCGCGGCTCACCAACGGCCGCTGGGTGACCATCGGTCGCCTGGATATCAACACCTCCGGTCTGCTGCTGCTCACCAATGACGGTGAACTGGCCAACCGCCTCATGCATCCGTCCTCGGAGATCGAACGGGAGTATGCGGTGCGCGTGCTGGGTGAAATCTCCGCAGAAACCCTGGAGCGCCTGCGCAGCGGCGTACAACTGGAGGATGGGGAAGCCCACTTCGATCGGCTGGTGGATGCCGGAGGCGAGGGCGCGAACCACTGGTATCACGTGACCCTGCGCGAGGGCCGCAACCGCGAGGTGCGCCGCCTGTGGGAATCCCAGGGCGTCGCCGTGAGCCGGCTCACCCGCGTGCGCTATGGCAACGTGATGCTGCCGCGCAGCGTGCGTCCGGGCCGTTTCACGGACCTGAAAGGTCTGGAACTGGAGGGCCTGCTTGCCCTGGTTGGCCTGCGCAGCGAGGCCGCGGGTGCATCTCGCGGCAGGCATGGTGCGAAGCGGGGTGAGCGCACGCGTGGGGAAAAGCTCGCGCGCAGTACCGCGCGTCCGGCCCGTGCGGCGGGCCGTGACGATGTGACGTCGGAACGCCCGCGCCGCGTCCGAGGCGGGGGCGACGCCTCGCGCCCGCTGCGCCGTGACGATGTGAGCTCGGAACGCCCGCGTCGTGCGCGCGCCGAACACGACGCCTCGCGCCCGGTACGTACGCGGCGTGGTGATGATACGGCCGCGGAACGTCCACGTCGTGCGCGTGGTGAGGGCGTGACCTCGCGCGCGGTGCGCACGCCACGTCGCGACGATACGGCCTCGGAACGTCCACGTCGCTCCGGTACCGAATCTCGTGGCGCCCGGCCGGCACACGCCGAAGATGGCCGCTACGCCGACAAACCGGCGGGTCGCACCAACCGACCTGCGCGTGATACCCGCCGTGGCACGGGTCCGGCATCGGACCAGCCGAAGCCGCGTAAGGGCGGAAAACTCTCGCTCGCCGCGGATGCCCCGCGCACTGTGCGTGACGAAGACGCGCCGCGCAAGTCGCGCATGGTCCCGCGCCCCCGCTCCCGGCGGCCGCGCTGACGGCGATGCTCCGCGGGGTGTTCCGTACGCTGCTGGAGCACTACGGTGCCCAGCACTGGTGGCCGGGCGAAACACCCTTCGAGGTGATGGTCGGCGCCGTGCTCACCCAGAACACGGCGTGGACCAACGTGGAGCGCGCCATCGCCAATCTGAAGGTGAACGACGCGCTCGACCCCGCCGCGATCCTCGCTACGCCCCCTGAACGCCTGGCCGAGTGGCTGCGCCCGTCCGGCTATTTCAACGTCAAGGCCGAACGGCTGCGTCGCTTCTGCGCCTGGTATCTGCAACGGGGTGGCCAATCCGAACTTGCCACGCTGCCCACCGCAACACTCCGCACCGAGTTGCTGGCGGTGAAGGGCGTTGGTCCCGAGACTGCCGACGACATCCTGTTGTATGCCTTCCAGCGTCCGGTGTTCGTCATTGATGCCTACACGCGTCGGCTGTTTCAACGCCTCGGTTGCGTGAGCGGCGAAGAACCCTACGAGCAACTGCGCGCCTTGTTCGAGCGGGCGTGGCAGGGAAACGGGGTGGAGCAGGTCAGGGCATTCAACGAATATCACGCCTTGATCGTCCGCCACGCCAAGGAGGCCTGTCGTCGCACGCCGGTCTGTGGCGCCTGCCCGCTGGCGCAGCGGTGTGAGTTCAAACGCGCGAGTTAGCAGGCGCGCGTGTGGCGACCGCATGCACGCAATTCGAGCAGTTGCGGATATCCCCCAAATGTCTCCGTCGTTGATCGAAATCATTCTTCGCCCGTGAGCGCTTGATAGACAATCACCCGGCCACAAGGAAGGCACTGGGCGGTGAGGAGCGGGGGCGATGCCCATTCAGATTCCTCACCCACAAGAACGAGACCTGCCCTCCCCGAGGGGAACGGCGGGCAAAAATAAAAAAGGGTTGTCACATGCGTCGTTTCTCTCCGGGCGGCGGAAATCCTGAATGTCTACAACTGGTCGGAGTACATGCCCGAGCGTGTGCTGGCCTTGTTCACGAGCAAGACAGGTATTCAGGTCAACTACATCACCTACGAAAGCAACGAGGAGATGTATGAACAGGTCAAGGCCAATCCGAGCGCCTATGACCTGGTCGTCCCGTCCACCTACTACGTCAGCAAGATGCGCAAGGAAGGCTTGCTGAAGAACCTGGACAAGGCAGCGCTCGAAAATATGGGCAATCTGGATCCGCGCCTGCTGAACCAGAATTACGACCCGCAGAACCAATACAGCATCCCCTACTTGTGGGGGAGCACGGCGCTCTTTACCGACACCGCGCTCGTGAAGACGCCGATCACATCGGTGAAGGACCTTTGGCGCCCGGAGTTTCGCGGCAAGGTGTTGTTGCCCGACGACATGCGTGAGGTGTTCGGGCTTGCGCTGAGTGCGCTGGGCTACTCCACCAGCACGACCGATCCCGATCAGATCGCGGCGGCCTACCGTAAGCTTGTCGAACTTCAACCCAACGTGGCGGAATACAACTCCGATTCGCCGAAGGACGCCATCCTTGGCATGCGTTCTCCGCTCGGCGCCACCTGGAACGGTGAGATCTACCAGGTGCGCCAGGAACGCTATACGGTGGAGTGCGTATACCCGAAGGAAGGCACGGCGCTGTGGATCGACAGCCTGGTGATCCCCGCTGGCGCCAAGAACGTGGCCAACGCCCACCGTTTCATCGACTTCCTCATGCGTCCGGGCATCGCCGCCATGATCGCCGAGGGCTACGGCTACGCCTCGCCAAACCGCGCGGCACTCCGCGAAATGGATCCCTGGCTGCGGGGCAGCGCGATCGTCTACCCGTCCGACGAGGTCCTCAAGACGGCGCAGATCCACGTGGACGTGGGGGAGGCGTTGTCGCTCTACGAAAAGTACTGGACTCAGTTGCGCGAAGAAAAATGACGCACCGCCGGGTTTCTGGCCCGCGTCCTTGATTCCCAACGGAACGAACAACCATGAACAACAGGAACAAGGTTGCGCTGGCCTTCGTGCTTGCCAGCGCGACCATCGGTGGCAGTAGTGTCGCCGTGGCGGAACTCACCACTGAGCTGGGTGTCGTCTCCAACTACGTCTGGCGCGGTCAGACACAGACCGATGACGGCGCCGCGCTCCAGGGCGGTCTGGAGTATCTCCATGACACCGGCCTGTATGCAGGTGCCTGGGCATCGAACGTGGACGATGGCGTGGAGAGCGGCATCGAATACGACCTGTATGCCGGCTTCGCCAACGAAGTGGGCGAGTTCGGCTACGACATTGCCTACCTGACCTACAACTTCACCAACGACGACTACTCGGACGCGCTCACCGAATACAAGCTCGGCCTCAGCTACGGTGCCGCGAGCCTCGCCTGGTTCACGGATGACGACTCGACCTATGACTATTTCGATGCCGGTCTCGAATTCGAGCTGCCCGAGAAATTCGCCATCGGTCTCCACTACGGCGTGGTCGATTACGACGCGGTGGAGGCGGGTGACGACACGACGGTGTGGGATTACAGCATCGGTGTGAGCAAGTCCTTCGGGGCCGTGCGCCTGGGGATCAGCTACATCGACCACGAGCAAGACAACGGCTTGGTCATGTTCGGCATCGCCAGCGAAATGGAGTTCTGAGCGGCCAATCCCCGGTGCGCCGTGCGGATACCGGACCGCGCGGCGCTCGACCGTTGGACTTCAGGCGTAGATCCATTATGGTGGCCACAGGCGTTCTTAAGCGTCGTGGAGGACAGTGTGCAAGAAGCATTCATGGCCGAGGCCATCCGCCTGGCCACGGAATCGGTGACGCGGGGTGGGGGCGGGCCCTTTGGCGCGGTAGTGGTCAAGGACGGGCACATCGTCGGGCGTGGCACCAACTGCGTAACCCTGCACAACGATCCCACGGCCCACGCGGAGGTCATGGCCATTCGCGATGCCTGTCGCCAACTGGGCGAATATCACCTCACCGGTTGCGAGCTGTACGTGAGTTGCATGCCTTGTCCGATGTGCCTCTCGGCATGCTATTGGGCGCGCATCGAGCGCGTGTATTACGCCGCGCGTGCCGAGGACGCCGCGGCTGTCGGATTCGACGATGTCCTCATCGCCGAAGAGCTGGGCCTGCCCCTCGCCAGCCGGCGCCTGCCGCTGCTGCACCTGGACGTGGACGATGCCTTGGCACCGCTGCGCCTCTGGGGGGAAAAGGGCGACAAGATCCCTTATTGAGGTAAGCCGCCGGAACCGTGGCGTGGCACCTGGGCCCTCACGCGACCGCTTCCTCGCGGTGCACCGTCACTCGGTTGCGGCCCATGGCCTTGGCCTGATAAAGCGCCATGTCCGCCTTGGCAAACAGCGTGTGCACATCATCGGTCCGGCCGAGCAAGGCCAGGCCGATGCTCACCGTGACCTGCAGGCCGCGTGTCGCACTACCCACCGCCACCGCATGGCGGATGCGCTCGGCCACCAGTTCGGCGCCGTGCTGATCGGTGTTGCCAAGCAGCACCACGAATTCCTCGCCGCCATAACGGAACAGCTGGTCCGTAGCGCGGATCGCCTCCTGCATGCGCATGGCGGTGTCGCGCAACACACCGTCGCCGGCCTGGTGGCCGTGCAGGTCGTTGATCCCCTTGAAGTTGTCCAGGTCGAGGGCGAGCAGCGCCAGGGGCTGGCCGCGTCGCTTGGCGAGCGAGGCCTCGCGCGCCAGTGCCTCTTCGAAGGCTGCACGGTTGCCCACCTGGGTCAGTGCGTCGCGGCGCGCAGCGCGGAGCGCCTCGCGATACACCAGCGCGTTGCGCAGCGGGTAGGCGAGGGCCGACAACAGGACTTCGAGCCGGTTCAGATCCGCCTCACCGAACAGACGCTCGCGGGAGAATTCGATCTCCCCAAGCGGCTCGTCTTGAAGCGTCAGGTTGTAGGCGCAGCGGTGGCGGCCGGGTTTACCCATCTCCAACTCCAGGTTGTGCACTGGTGAACGTAGCACCAGCGCATCGAAGGGCACGTAGGCGCTGACTTCCGCCATGAACAATGCCAGCATGGCCTCCAGTTCCAGGGTGGTCTGGAGCGCCAGCGTGAGTCGCAGCGTGTCCGGCGAAGGTAATTTGGCGGCTAAGCTGGTCACAGTGGCTTTGAACTCGATGGGCGGCATGACATGGGCCTTTCTGAATGTCCTGTGCCGCATCAATAGCGAGTTCCGTGCCATGTGCCTAATATCCGGTATAAACAATGGCTTGCCTCCATTTGCTGAAACCATCCTGGCGGTGCGCCGAAACCTTGACGCTCTAGCCAGCGGGGACGCGCCCTGGGAGGATCTTTCTGCCCGACAGGCCTCGGCCGCAGGAATAGGACGCTTCCTGAAATCCCCGGGAGACACTGGAAATACGCAAAAACCGTACTCCAATCTGGATTGGATGCGGGTGACGGAAAAAAAAGGAAACCCATGAACGTGAGACGCTTCGCATGGTTGGCTTTGATGCTGGGACTGATGGGCACAGGTGGTGCCCTGGCGCAAGGAGTGGCGTTGGATGGTGGTGTGAATCCGGGCTATCACGCGCCGCCGGCCTGGTTCAAGGATTCCTTCCTGGACCTGCGTGAAGACCTGGCCGAGGCCGCCACCGAAGGCAGGCGCCTGATGCTCTATTTCTACCAGGACGGCTGCCCTTACTGCGCCAAGCTGCTTGAGGACAACTTCGGCCAGAAGGCCATCGCCGACAAGACCCGCTCGCGCTTCGATGTGGTGGCGGTGAACATGTGGGGCGATCGCGAGGTGACCGGACTCGACGGCCAGGTGCAGACCGAAAAGGAATTCGCCACGGCCATGCGCGTCATGTTCACTCCCACGCTGGTGTTCCTGGACGAAGGCGGCGCACAGGTGTTGCGCGTGAACGGTTATTACCACCCGCACAAGTTCGACACCGCGCTCGACTATGCCAGTGGCAAGGCGCCGGCGGGCATGAGCTTCCCTGATTTCCTGGCCGAGGCCGGCGGCACCCCTGCCAAGGGCGAACTCAACACCCAGGCGTTCTTCCAACCCGCGCCCCACAATCTCGCCCGCGACAAGATCCCGGCGGGCCGCCCGCTGCTGGTGTTCTTCGAGCAGCGCCAGTGCGGCGCCTGCGACGAGCTGCACGGCGACGTACTGACGCGCGAGGAGACCCGCCGGTTGCTCGATGCCTTCGACGTGGTGCAACTGGACATGCGCGCCAACGCCCCGCTGGTGACCCCCCTGGGGCGGCGTAGCACCGCCGCCGAGTGGACCCGTGAGCTGAAGGTCATGTACGCGCCATCACTGGTGTTCTTCGACGAGCACGGCAAAGAGGTATTCCGCACCGAGGCCTATCTGAAGTCCTTCCACGTGCAATCGGCGCTCGACTACGTGGCGAGCGGCGCCTACAAGCGCGAAGCGAGTTTCCAGCGTTTCGTGCAGGCGCGGGCGGATCACCTGCGGGAGCAGGGCATTGTTGTGGATTTGATGGACTGATGAAGTCCATCAAGGAACGCAAGAAGAGGCTGTAGGTCACGTAGGCGCTGCGCGCCAACGTGACCTACAACCCCAACCAACTACATCTCAGACTTCAAACCGCTGCCCCGTAATCCCCTTGCTGTCCGGCCCCATGAGATAGAGGTACGGCAGCATGACGTCTGCCGGGCGGGGCAGGGTGCTCGGGTTTTCACCCGGGTAGGACTTCGCGCGCATGTCGGTATACACCGCGCCCGGGTCGAGGCTGTTCACGCGGATGGCGGTGTTGGCCTCCAGTTCGGCGGCCCAGATCTCCATCATGTTCTCGTTGGCCGCCTTCGACACGCCATAGGCGCCCCAGTAGGCGCGGCCCTGGCGACCGACGCGGTCGGAGGTGAACACCACGGAGGCGTCGGGCGAATTCTTCAACAGGCCCAGCAGCACGCGGGTGATGAGGAAGGGCGCGTTGAGGTTGGTCTGCATGACCTTGGACCACATGTCGAGGCTGTACTGGCCCAGCGGCGTGAGGGTGCCGAGCGCGGCGGCGTTGTGCAGGATGCCGTCCACGCGCTCGAAGGTTTCCCCGAGCCGCGCGCCCAGGTCTTCGTAATCCTTGGGCGTGGCCTTTTCCAGATTCATGGGGTAGATGGCCGGCTGTGGACCGCCCTCGGCTTCTATCTCGTCGTAAACCGCCTCCAGCTTGCGCATGCCGCGACCGAGCAGGATCACCGTGGCGCCATGCCGGGCGAAGGTCTTGGCCGCCACGGCGCCGATACCGCTGCCGGCGCCGGTGACGAGGATGGTGCGGTCCTTGAGCAGGTCGGAGGCGGGCGCGTAGCCCTCGGGGATTCGGGTCATAGTGTATTGGGCCGTAGTTGGGCGTCGACGAAGCGCGCGCATTGTATCCCAGAGCGCACGGCCCCTTCGAGGGTGGCGGGATAGCCGGTGTCGGTGTAATCACCCGCCAGCCAGCAGCCCGTAATGGCCGTGGGGGTACCGGGACGCAGGGCATCGATGCCTACGTGACAGCGGAAGGTCGCGCGTTTCTCGCGCACCACCAGGTGTTCGTCGGGCCGAGGAAAGTCGGGAAAGTGGGCAGCGACCTCGGCGGCGACCTGCGCGGCCAGGGCCTCGCGCTCCATGTCCAAGTGTGGCCCGGGGCCGCTGATCACGGCGGCAAGCAGGCCCGGCTGGCCGTAGACGCGGCGGTCGAACAACCACTGGGTCAGGCCGTCGGCCAGACCCATCATCTCGGTGGGGAGACGGACATCGGCGGGATAGCGCAGGTACACCGTGGCGATGGGTTCGTGCGCGAACTGCGCCAGTCTGCCGGCCAGCGGCCGGGTGAGTCCATGGGGCGATAGCAGGCGGGCGGCCGCGGGCGGCGGCACCGCCAGGATCACCGCTGAGGCGGCCAGACGTTCGTGGCCAAGGCGTACGCCGGTGACCTGCGCATTGTGAACTTCCAACCCGGTCACCCGGCTGTTCAAACGCACCTGGCCGCCGTTGCGTTCGATGAAGTCGAGGGCGGGCTCGGGGAAGGCGCGGCCCAGGTCGAGCCGCGGGATCAGCAGGTCCGAATCGCGGCGGCGGCGGGCAAAGCTGTCGCGCAACACACGCAGGAACACCCGTGCGGAGGCCTGTTCGGGCAGGGTGTTGAGGGTGGCCAGGCAAAGCGGGTACCAGAGCAGGTGCCTGAGGCGCTCCGGTTGTTCGGCGAGGAGCTCCGCCACGCTGCAGTCCTTTGCCAGTTCGAAGCGCGACACATAGTGCGTGAGCGCAAAGCCGAGGGCGCGCAGCCGCTCACTCATGCGCAGGCCACGGCCGCTCGCCAGGGCGAAGGCCAGGTGCAGGGGCGCGGGCAGGGGCGGTGCGGCCAGCACCAGGGCGTCGCGGCTGTTGCGTACTTCCAGGCGCAGCGGCAGGCGCAGCATGGCTGCCTGTTCGCGCATGCCGACGCGTTCCATCAGGGCCAGGGTCTCGCGATAGGCACCGATGAGCAGGTGCTGGCCGTTATCCACGCCGTCGTTTCCGAAGGCGAGGCGCCGCGCGCGCCCGCCCAGCTGGCGCGAGGACTCCAGCAGCACCACGCGATGGCCGTAATCGCTCAGTTCGACGGCGGCGGCAAGTCCCGCCCAGCCGCCGCCCACGACCACGACCGGATCAGTGGCCACGGCCATGACGGGCGGCCTCGCGCCGCGCCGTGCGCCAGGCGATCCAGAGCTTGCGCCAGGGTGACAGGCGCACGCGGCGGGTGAGCACGGGATAACCCTCGCTCTCGATGCGATCGAGCAAGGTGAGATAGACCGCCGCCATGATGAGACCACTGCGCTGGGCGAAGCGGTCCTGCTCCGGGAGCTTGGCGAAGGCCTGCGCATAATACTGGCGGGCGCGCCTGGCCTGGAATGCCAGCAATTGGCGTAGCCCATCGCTGGGCTCGCCTTTGCGCAGGTCCTCGGCGGTCACGCCGTGGGCGGCCATTTCGTCCTCGGGCAGGTAGATCCGTCCGCGCCGGGCGTCCTCGCCCACGTCGCGCAGGATGTTGGTTAGCTGGAAGGCCATGCCCAGGTCATGGGCGTACTTCAGGGTGTGGCGGTCCTGGTAGCCGAAGATCTCCGCCGACAGCAGGCCGACGGCGCTGGCTACGCGGTAGCAGTACAGCGCCAGGTCCTTGAAGCTGGCGTAGCGGACCGGCTCCAGGTCCATGGCCATGCCGTCGATGATCTCCTGGAAGTATTCCTTCGCCAGATTGAACTCGCGCACCGCGGGCGCCAGGGCCTGGCCCACCGGGTGTTGCGGTTCGCCCGCGAACACGCGTTCGATCTCCTCGCGCCACCAGCTCAGTTTGATGCGCGCCACGCCGGGGTCCTGGCACTCGTCCACCACGTCGTCCACCTCGCGGCAGAAGGCATAGAGGGCCGTGATGGCACGGCGCTGCTCGGGCGGGAGGAACAGGAAGCTGTAGTAGAAACTGGAACCGCTGTTCGCAGCCTTGTTCTGGCAGTATTGTTCCGGCGTCATCGCGGGCTTCTTGTGGGGCGAGGGCCGATTATACCCGGATGGGCCGGCGCGGCCGCGCACCGACGCGAGTGAGGAGGGTCATGAACATCGAAATCGGCGGTTTCTTCGGCTTTATCGTGCTGGTGCTGGACCTCTGGGCCGTGGTGAACATCTTCGGTTCCCGCCGCGGCACCGGCGCCAAGGTGCTATGGCTGCTGCTCATCATCCTGCTGCCGTTCCTCGGCTGGCTGATCTGGCTGCTCGCGGGGCCACGTTCCGAAAGGCACTGAGCGGCAATGATAAGATGGGCGGCACTTTCCCGAGGTCGCTGCCCATGTCGCAATCCCTGTCCCTGCTTGTCCTTGCCGTCGCTTTCGCTGCCCTGACGGGCGGCGTGGCCGTGTTCGCGCTGTTGCATCGCAAGACGCTGCGGCTGCGCGAGGACAACATCCAATTACAGGCCGCCCTGGAGGCGGAGCGCCGCGCCGGCGCGGAGCGCGCTGGCGCCTTCGAGCAGGCGCGCCGGCAGCTGGCCGACAGCTTCGCCAATCTCGCCAGCGAGGCCCTGAAGCACAACACCGGCGAATTCCTCAAGCTCGCCCAGGAAAACCTCAAGCAGTTCCACGTGCACGCCCAAGGCGAGCTGGCCCAGCGCGAGAAGGCGGTGGAAAACCTGGTCAAGCCCATCGTGCAGGCGCTGGAGAAGACCGAGCAGCAGATCCGCACCGTGGAAAAGGAACGTCAGGCCCACTACGGCGTACTCACCCAGCAGATCCATGGCTTGGCCGAATCCCACCGCCTGTTGCAGGGCGAGACGCGCAACCTGGTGCAGGCCCTGCGCCGCCCCGAGGTGCGCGGCCAGTGGGGCGAGATGACCTTGAAGCGCCTGGCGGAACTGGCCGGCATGGTGGAGCACTGCGATTTCACCGAGCAGGTGCAGGTGCGCACCGAAGACGGCGCGCTGCGCCCGGACATGGTGGTGCGCCTGCCGGACGGCCGCGACATCGTGGTGGATGCCAAGGCGCCGCTGGATGCCTACCTGGCCGCGGTGGAGGCCGCCGACGACGAGTCACGTCAGCGCGAACTGGTGCGCCACGGGCGCCAGGTGCGCGAGCGCGTGCGCCAGCTGGCGGCGAAATCCTACTGGAGCCAGTTCGAGCGCAGCCCGGATTTCGTGGTGTTGTTCATCCCGGGGGACCAGTTCCTGAGCGCGGCCCTGGACGTGGATCGGACCCTGCTGGAGGATGCCCTGGGGCAGAAGGTGGTGCTGGCCACGCCCACCAGCCTGGTGGCGTTGTTGCGTGCCGTGGCCTACGGCTGGCGCCAACAGGCACTGGCGGAAAATGCCGAGCGTATCCGCGAGGTGGGCGAGGAGTTGTATGCCCGACTGGCCACCTTCGGCGATTATCTCGGCAAGCTCGGCAAGAGCCTGGAGTCCAGCGTCAGCCACTACAACCGCGCGGTCGGTTCCTTCGACGCCCGCGTGCTGCCCGGTGCGCGCAAATTCACGGAAATGGGCGTCTCCGCCAAGAAGGAACTGGAGACGCCGGACCAGGTGGAAACCGGCATCCGCCAGGTGGCCGCCGGCGGCGATGCTTAGCCCACAAGAATTCAACGCAAAGACGCAGAGGGCGCAGAGAACGCAAAGGTCCGGAAGGTTCATGCGGAAACCGACGTACCGACCAGATGTCTCTATTCCTTTGCGGTCTTGGCGCCTTTGCGTCTTTGCGTTGGCTGTTCTCTTGCGCTGCCGGATGGACTTACTTGAGGTTTTTCAGGATGCCGTCGGCCGCGTCACGCGCCTTCTCGGTGATGGTCTTCTCGGCGAAGGGGTTGCTGAGCAGGGGCTTGTCGCGCGCGAGGTTGGCACCCAGCCACATGCCGGCCACCAGTACGGCGATGATGATCAGCAGTCTCATGTTCTCTCCCGGTCGATTGAATGGGCAGGCAAGCTAACATAACGAACCTGTCCGCGCACGACGTGGACGCGGCCTACGCCTGGTGCGAAGGCCTGGCGCGGCGCCACTATGAGAACTTTCCCGTGGCCTCGCGCCTGCTGCCGGCGCGCCTGCGCCGTCCCATTGCGGCGGTCTATGCCTTCGCGCGCCTGGCCGACGACATGGCCGACGAAGGCGGCCTGCCCGAGGCGGCGCGCCTCGCGGCGCTGGACGACTGGGCGCGGCAGCTGGATGCCGCGCTCGCGGGCCGCGCCGGTCACCCGGTGTTCGTGGCCCTGGCGGATCTGGTCGCCCGTTACCGGGTGCCGTCGGTGCTGTTCCACGACCTGCTCTCGGCGTTTCGCCAGGACGTGACCACCCGTCGCTACGCCTGTTTCGAGGATGTACTCGATTACTGCCGCCGCTCGGCGGATCCGGTGGGGCGCATCCTGCTGCACCTGGCGGGCGAGGCCACGCCGGAAAACCTGCGCCTGTCCGACCGGGTGTGCAGCGCCCTGCAACTCATCAACTTCTGGCAGGACCTCGCCCAGGACATGGACGAGAACGACCGCATCTATCTGCCCGAGGACGCCATAGCGGCCCACGGCGTGACCGTACAGCAGCTGCGTGAACGGTGTTCCGACGCGGCCATGCGCGCCCTGATGGCGAGCGAGTACGCCCGCGCCCGCGCCATGATGGAGGAGGGGGCGGCGCTGGGTGCGCGCCTGCGCGGTCGCTTCGGGCTGGAGATCCGGCTCATCGTGCAGGGGGGGCTGCGCGTGCTCGACCGCCTGGAGGCGCAGCAAGACGTGTTTTCCCGTCCGCGTCTGCGCCGGCGCGATGCCTTCGTAATCCTCTGGCGGGCGCTGCGCCGGACGCCTTTGCAACCCGCGCCTTCGCCGTAGCCCGGCGGCGGCCGCTCACACGGCGCGCCGAAAGCGCGCTTCAATCCAGGGCAACACCTCGTCCGGGTGGTCGATGAGCCCGTCGGCGCCCCAGTCGTGCGGACGGTCCTCCGCCGCCAGATAACCGAACATGGCCACCAGGGTGGTCATGCCCGCGTTTCGGCCGGCCAGCACATCGCGTTCCGCGTCGCCCAGGTAGACGCACTGCGCCGGTTGCGAACCGGCCTGCGTGCAGGCCAGCAGCATGGGCGCGGGATCGGGCTTGTTCACCGGCAGGGTGTCGCCGCTGATCACGCTCACCGCGCGCGCCAGCAGGCCGAGCTGGGCAAGCAGCGGTTCGGTCAGTGCCGCCGGCTTGTTGGTGACCACGCCCCAGCGCATGCCGCGCAGGTCGATGGTCTCCAGCAGTTCCGCCATGCCCGGAAAGAGCCGGGTGCCGCGGGTGAGATGGGCGCGATAGATGTCGATGAGGCGCTGGCGCAGCGACGGCAGGCGCGGGTCGGCGGGCGCAAAACCGAAGCCGAGGCGCAGCAGGGCCAGGGCGCCGTGAGACACCACGGGCCGAATCTGCTCGTAGGGCAGGGGCTCGCGACCGTGCTCGACCAACACCTCGTTGAGCGCATAGGCGAGATCGGGCGCGGTGTCGGCGAGGGTGCCGTCGAGGTCGAAAAGGATGGTGCGGATGGGCATCGGTTTTGAAAGGTCCCGGACGCCGGCTTTCGCCGGGGTGACGATGCGCGTGAACGCCGGGCCCGCAGGTCGCGGGCAGGTCAACCGGGGTTCACTCCCGCACGGCGTACGCCAGGTAGTTCACTTCCAGGTCCCGCCCCAGGCTGTACTGGCGTGAGAACGGGTTGTAGCTCATGCCCGTCAGGTCATTGAGAACGAGGCCCGCGTGGCGCGACCAGCTCTCCAGTTCCGAGGGGCGGATGAACTTGGCGTAGTTGTGGGTGCCCTTGGGCAGCATGCGCAAGACGTATTCCGCACCGACAATGGCGAACAGGTACGACTTGGGGGTGCGATTGATGGTGGAGAAAAACACCTTGCCGCCCGGCTTCACCAGCTTGGCGCAGGCGCTCACGACCGAGGCCGGATCGGGCACGTGTTCCAGCATCTCCAGGCAGGTGACCACGTCGAAACTGGCGGGACGCTCCTCGGCCAGCTGTTCCACACTCACGTTGCGGTAATCCACCTTCAGGCCGGACTCATACAGGTGCAGCCTGGCCACTTCCAGGGAGGCCTCGGCCATGTCGATGCCCATCACCTCGGCGCCGCGCGCCGCCATGCCCTCCGAGAGAATGCCGCCGCCGCAACCCACATCGAGCACCTGCTTGCCGGCCAGGCCGGCGCGCTGGTCCACGTAGTCCACGCGCAGCGGATTGATGTCGTGCAGGGGCTTGAACTCGCTGTTGCGGTCCCACCAGCGCGAGGCAAGGGCGGCGAATTTGTTGATCTCGACCGGATCGACGTTGGCGGTCATGGTTTTTCCTCCGGGGAAACGTCGGACTGCTGGATTCGGGCGCGCCACTGGCGGGCGCGGGCCAGGATGGCCTCTTCGTCGAGGGTGGTGAGCTGGCGCTCCTTGAGCAGGTGGCGGCCCGCCACCCACACATCGCTGACGCGTTCGCGCCCGGTGGAATACACCAGCTGGGTGATTACGTTATAGACGGGCTCGGTCTCCAGCCCGCGCAGGTTCACGGCGGTGACGTCCGCCGCCTTGCCCGGCACCAGCGAGCCGGTGACGGCATCGAGCCCCAGCGCCCGGGCGCCGTTGAGGGTGGCCATGCGCAGCGCCGTCTCCGCAGAGACCGCGCTCGCATCGCCCGCCACCGCCTTGCCGAGCAGGGCGGCCGTGCGCATCTCGCCGAGCATGTCCAGGTCGTTGTTGCTGGCCGCGCCGTCGGTGCCGAGGGCCACGTTCACGCCCGCGCCGAGCAGGCGCTGCACCGGGCAGAAACCGCTCGCCAGCTTCAGGTTCGATTCGGGGCAGTGCACCACGTGCGCCCCGGCGGCCGCATGTCCTTCGATCTCGGCATCGGTGAGCTGGGTCATGTGCACCGCCATGAGCCGCGGCGTGACCAGACCCAGTTCCTTCAGGCGCGCCAGCGGGCGGCGGCCGCTCTGGGCCAGGGCAGTTTCCACCTCGAAGGCCGTCTCGTGCACGTGCATGTGCACCGGCAGGTCCAGTTCCTCGGCGTACATGGCGATGCGCTCCAGGGGCGCGTCGGACACGGTGTACGGGGCATGGGGTGCAAAGGCGGTGCTGACCAGCGGATGGCCGCGCAGCTCGTCGTGCAGTTCCATGCCCTTGTGCAGGTAGTCGTCGGGGCCGCTGCCCCAGGCCGAGGGGAAGTCGAACACGATGAGCCCGACCGTGGCGCGCAGGCCCGCCTGGGCCGCGGTGCGCGCCACTTCGTCCGGAAAGAAATACATGTCCTGGAAGCAGGTGGTGCCGCCGCGCAGCATCTCGGCCATGGCCAGCTGGGTGCCATCGCGCACGAACTCGCGGCCGACGTGGCGGCCCTCGGCCGGCCAGATGTGTTCTTGCAGCCACTGCATGAGCGGCACATCGCCGCCCAGCCCGCGCAGCAGCGTCATGGCGGCGTGGGTGTGGGCGTTGACGAAGCCCGGCAGCAGGGCATGGCCGGACAGGTCCACGTTCACCGCGGCCTCGAAGCGGGTCTTGGCCTCCGCCGTGGGCAGCAGCGCGGTGATGCGGCCGTCCTCGATGGCGAGGCTGTGGTGTTCAAGTACGACCCCGGCCGGCTCGACAGGGACGATCCAGCGGGCATGGAGGAGCGAGTCGACTTTTTTCATGGGCGCCGAGAATACACCAAGCGGCCTATCCTTGCCTCAGGGGGCATGTTAGCTTCGGGGCTGCGCGCCAGAAGGGCGTGCACGGGGTGTTCGCGAGGGATTGGATTCAGGGCCCGCGGATGCCGCCGATGCTGAACATTGACCTAGGAGAACGCATGAAGATCAGCACCCGTTTTTTCGGCAGCCAGGAGATTGACGAGAATCAGATCATCACCTTCCCGCGCGGCCTGCCCGGCTTCGAGCAGTGCAAGCGTTTCAAGCTGTTCCACGAGGAAGGCAAACCGAGCGTGTTCTGGCTGCAGGCCGTGGACGACCCGGATGTGATGTTCTCGGTGGCCGCCCCGGAGATGTTCGGATTCGGCTACGAGCTGTCCCTCGATGCGGAAGAGGAGAAGCTGCTCGGCCTTCTGGAACCGGGCGAGGCGGTGGTGTTGGTCATGCTCCGTCGTACCGACGAGGAAGGCGCCGAGCCGCTGCCCGGCTATCCCAAACTGAGCGGCAACCTGCGCGGCCCCCTTATCGTCAATGCCCGCCAGCAGATCGGCATGCAGAAGGTCGTGAACCGCTTCCGGCAGGAGATCGTGCTGCGCGCCATCGAGGAATGAACCCGGATCTGTCCGAGCTCGAGCCGCTGGTCGTGGGCGCCGCCCACGATGAGCTGTTGCCGCGTTTCGCGCGGGTCGGCGTGCAGCTGAAGGGTGATGCGAGCCCCGTGACCGAGGCGGACCTGGCCGTACATGCCCGCCTGCATGCGGCGCTCAACGAGCGCTGGCCCGAGGTGGCATTCCTCAGCGAGGAAATGCCCCACGAGCGCCAGGCGGCGCTGTTGGCGTCGGACGGGGCCCTATGGGTACTCGATCCCCTGGACGGCACGAGCAACTTCGTGGTCGGTGTGCCGCACTGCTGCATTTCGCTGGCCTATCTGGAGGCCGGCGAGGTGCAACTGGGACTGATCTACGACCCCTTCCGGCAGGAACTCTTCCACGCGGAGCGCGGCGGCGGCGCCTTCCTCAATCACGTGCCCATCCGGGTCGCGGGCGCGGAACGTCCCTTCGCCCAGACCCTCGTCATGGTCGATTTCAAACGCCTGCCCAAGCGCCTGGCCGCGCGCCTGGCAAGCGAGCCGCCCTATGGTTCGCAGCGCAACTTCGGCGCCGGTGCCCTGGATTGGGCCTGGCTGGCCGCGGGGCGCGTGCACGCCTACCTGCATGGTGGGCAGAAGCTGTGGGACTACGCCGCCGGCGCGCTCATCCTGCAGGAGGCTGGTGGCATCAGCAGCACATTGCAGGGCGAGGCGGTCTATAGAAGGACGGTCGAGCCCCGCTCGGTGGTCGCCGCGGCCGCGGGCTACTTCGAGGCGTGGTACGCCTGGCTGACCACCGTGTAGGAGCCGACCCTGTCGGCGAACAGCCGTGGTTCGCGAAGGCGCTGTTCGCCCACGGGAGTGGGCTTCCACTCGGTATTCCACCTGCCAGTGTGTTTTCTTTCCACGCTCCAAGCCGCCATAATCCGGCCCTTCACCGATTACCCATACCGCCATGAACCAGCACGACACCATCCGCGCCGTCGAGTGGATCGACGGCCAGCTTCGCCTGATCGACCAGCGCCTGCTGCCCCAGGAGACCCGCTATAACAGTTACGACGACACCGTCGCCGTGGCCGGCGCCATCCGTGACATGGTGGTGCGCGGCGCCCCCGCCATCGGTGTGACCGCCGCCTACGGCGTGGTGCTCGCGGGCCGCGCGCGCTTTGCCGAGGCGGGCACGAACTGGCAGGCCGCCATCGCGCAGGATCTCACCACCCTGGCCGCCTCGCGTCCCACCGCCGTGAACCTGTTCTGGGCACTGGACCGCATGAAGGCGCGTATTGCGCAGCTGGACGGCGGCGACCCGGAGGCGGCACTGCTCGCCGAGGCCATGGCCATCCACGAGGAAGACGTGGCCGCCAACTACCGCATGGGCGAACTGGGCGCGGCCCTCATCGAAGGCACGGGCGGCGCCGTGCTCACCCACTGCAACACCGGCTCGCTCGCCACCGGTGGCTACGGTACCGCCCTGGGCGTCATCCGCAGCGCCTACGCCGGCGGGCGCATCGCCCACGTGTTCGCCGACGAGACCCGCCCCTGGTTGCAGGGCGCGCGCCTCACCGCCTGGGAACTGGTGCAGGACAGGATCCCCGTCACCCTGCTCGCCGACGGTGCGGCGGCCTCCCTGATGAAGCAGGGCAGGGTCTCGTGGGTCATCGTCGGCGCCGACCGCATCGCCGCCAACGGCGACACCGCCAACAAGATCGGCACCTACAGCGCGGCGGTGAACGCCAAGCACCACGGCGTGAAATTCATGGTGGTGGCGCCCACCTCCACCATCGACATGAGCCTGCCCACGGGCGCCGGTATCCCCATCGAACAGCGCGCCGCCGACGAAGTGCTGGCCCTTGGCGGAAAGCGTGTGGCGGCCGAAGGTGCGCTCGCCTGGAACCCGTCCTTCGACGTGACCCCGGCGGAACTCGTCGACGCCATCGTCACCGAGAAGGGTGTGGTGCTGAATCCCACGCCGGAGAAGATGCGGGCATTGATGTCGGGCTGAAAACATTCGCCCACGGTGTGGGCTCCTGCGGGTGGTTATCGATGCCTTGTAGGAGCCGACACCGTCGGCGAACGTGGCTCCGATAACCGCGGGCGGTTGGAAAGGCATTCGCCCACGGTGTGGGCTCCTACGGTGGTTTGATGAGCCCGTTGTAGGGGCTGGCACCGTCGGCGAACGTGGCTCTGATAACCGCAGGCGGTTGGAAAGGCATTCGCCCACGGTGTGGGCTCCTACGGGTGGTTATCGAAACCTTGTAGGAGCCGACACCGTCGGCGAATTACATCCGATTTCCGCCGGTTTAAAAAAACATCCGCACAGCGCCTTTCCTTCTTCTGTGGGAGCGGCCTCAGGCCGCGATTCTCCCCCTTGCCCGCCATCGTGGCCTTAGGTCGCTCCTACATACAGCGGTGGCAAGTCATCTCCAGAAAACCGCCTCAGATGTCCCCTGACAGGCTTTCCCAAGCCTGCGCTGGGCCCCCTTGCCGTGGTATCATGCCGGCTTCTTTTCGGGTGTCAGGCCAAGGGCTTGGCCCCGCTCCGGTTGGAAAGGAAACGTCGTAATCCATGGCTGATTTTGCGAAGGAGGTCCTCCCGGTCAATATCGAGGAGGAGATGAGACAGTCGTACCTCGATTACGCCATGAGCGTGATCGTGGGCCGCGCACTCCCTGACGTGCGTGACGGCCTCAAGCCGGTGCACCGGCGCGTGCTCTACGGCATGCACGAGGGCGGCTACGAATGGAACAAGGCCTATAAGAAGTCAGCCCGCATCGTCGGTGACGTCATGGGTAAGTACCACCCCCACGGCGACTCCGCCATCTACGACACCATCGTGCGCATGGCCCAGCCCTTCTCGTTGCGCTACATGCTGGTGGACGGCCAGGGCAATTTCGGTTCCATCGATGGCGATGCCGCTGCCGCCATGCGATACACCGAGGTGCGCATGGCGCGCATCGCCCACGAGCTGTTGGCCGATATCGAGAAGCAAACCGTCGACTTCGTCCCCAACTACGACGGCTCCGAGCACGAACCCGAGGTCCTGCCCACCCGCGTGCCCAGCCTGCTGGTGAATGGCTCGGCCGGTATCGCCGTGGGCATGGCCACCAACATCCCGCCCCACAATCTCGTCGAAGTGGTGAACGGCTGCCTGGCGCTCATCGACGAGCCATCACTCACCATCGACCAGCTCATGGAGCATGTCCCGGGACCCGACTTCCCGACCGGCGGCATCATCAACGGCGCGCGCGGCATCCGCGAGGCCTATCACACGGGCCGCGGCCGCATCTACGTGCGGGCACGCACCGAAGTCGAGACCGACAGCAACGGCCGTCAGCGCATCGTGGTCACGGAGCTGCCGTACCAGGTCAACAAGGCGCGGCTCATCGAGCGCATCGCCGAGCTGGTCAAGGAAAAGAAAATCGAGGGTATCTCCGAGCTGCGCGACGAGTCCGACAAGGACGGCATGCGCATGGTCGTCGAGCTGAAGCGCGGCGAAGTGCCCGAGGTGCTGCTGAACAACCTCTATCAGCACACCGCCATGCAGAGCGTGTTCGGCATCAACACCGTCGCCCTGGTGGACGGCCAGCCGCGGCTGCTCAACCTCAAGCAGGTGCTGGAAGCCTTCCTGCGCCACCGCCGCGAGGTGGTCACGCGGCGCACCATCTTCGAGCTGCGCAAGGCCCGTGAACGCGCCCATGTGTTGGAGGGCCTGGCGGTCGCCCTGGCCAACATCGACCCCATCATCGCCCTGATCAAGGCCTCGCCCAATCCCGCCGAGGCCAAGCTCGGGCTGGTACAGGGCGACTGGGCGCCGGGCGTGGTGCTCGACATGCTGTCGCGCGCCGGTGCGGAAAGCTCGCGGCCCGAGGGCCTGTCGAAGGAATTCGGCCTGGTGAACGGCCGTTACAAGCTGTCCGAGGCCCAGGCCCAGGCCATCCTGGACCTGCGCCTGCATCGCCTGACCGGCCTCGAACAGGACAAGATCATCGATGAGTACCGCCAGTTGCTGGACACCATCGCCGATCTGCTGGACATCCTCGCCAGCGCCGATCGCCTCATGCAGGTGATCCGCGACGAACTCATCGCGGTGCGCGAACAGTACGGCGACAAGCGCCGCACCGAGATCAACGCGACGCACGAAGACCTGTCTCTGGAAGACCTCATCACCGACGAGCCGGTGGTGGTCACGCTCTCCCACGAGGGCTATGCCAAGGCGCAGCCGCTCGGCGACTACCGCGCCCAGCGCCGCGGCGGCCGCGGCAAATCGGCCACGGCCATGAAGGAAGAGGACTTCATTGACAAGATGTTCGTGGCCAACACCCACGACACCATCCTGTGCTTCTCCAGCCGCGGCCGGGTGTACTGGCTGAAGGTGTACGAGCTGCCGCAGGCCGGTCGCGGTGCGCGCGGCAAGCCCATCGTGAACCTGCTGCCCCTCGAACCCGAGGAGCGTATCAATGCCGTCCTGCCGGTGCGCGAGTACGAGGCGGGCAAGTACGTGTTCATGGCCACCTCCAACGGCACCGTCAAGAAGACCCCGCTGGTGGACTTCTCCCGCCCGCGCTCCAGCGGCATCATCGCCATCGACCTGGTGGACGACGACATCCTGGTGGATGTGGCCATCACCGAAGGCAATCGTGACATCCTGCTGTTCAACGACGCTGGCAAGGTGATCCGCTTCAACGAGCAGGACGTGCGCGCTATGGGCCGTGTGTCACGCGGCGTGCGCGGCATCCGCCTGACGGGCGACCAGAAGGTGATCTCGCTCATCGTCGCCGCAGACGGCTACGTGCTCACGGCCACCGAGAACGGCTACGGCAAGCGCACGCCCATGTCCGAGTACCCGCGCCACGGGCGCGGCGGCCAGGGCGTCATCTCCATCCAGACCAGCGAGCGCAACGGCAAGGTGGTGGGCGCGGTGCTGGTGGAGGAGAGCAACGAGATCATGCTCATCACCAACGCCGGCACCCTGGTACGCACCCGCGCCGCCGAGGTCTCCATCACCAGCCGCAACACCCAGGGCGTCAAACTCATCAGCCTGGGCGCGGAAGAAAAACTCACCGGCCTCGACAGCATCGCCGAGAGCGGTGACGACGAAGAAGAAGAGGAAGAGGGTAACCACGGGGAACTCGGTGAACACGGGGAAGAATAGTGTTTCTTCAGGAACATCCGAGGGCGGGGCTCGCACGTAGCGCTTAGAAGCGGCGCACACGAGTCCCCCCCGTGTTCCCCGTGGTTTAAGCTTTTTTTCTTTAAAAGAAATTCCTAAGGAACCGCCATGGCGCGCGTATTCAACTTCAGTGCCGGCCCGGCCATGTTGCCGCAGGCTGTGATCGAACGGGCCCGCGAGGAGATGCTGGACTGGAATGGCAGCGGCATGTCCGTGATGGAGATGAGCCATCGCGGCAAGGAGTACATGTCCATCGCCGCCAAGGCCGAGGCGGACCTGCGCGAGCTGCTCGCCGTCCCCGCCAATTACAAGGTGCTGTTCCTGCAGGGCGGCGCCTCCCAGCAGTTCGCCATGATCCCCATGAACCTGCTGCGCGGGAGGAACGTCGCCGATTACATCAACACCGGCGACTGGTCCACCAAGGCCATCGCCGAGGCGAAGAAGTACGGCACGGTGAACGTGGCCGCCAGCAGCGAGGCGAGCCGCTTCACCACCGTGCCCGCCCAGGCGGAGCTGAGGCTCTCCGGCGATGCGGCCTACGTGCACTACTGCCCCAACGAGACCATCCGCGGCGTGGAGTTCGACTACGTGCCAGAGACCGGCGGTGTGCCGCTGGTGGCCGACATGTCCTCCACCATCCTGTCACGCCCCATCGACGTGAGCCGGTTCGGCCTCATCTACGCCGGCGCGCAGAAGAACATCGGCCCGGCGGGGCTGACCATCGTTATCGTGCGTGAAGACCTGCTGGGCGGGCCGCTCCCGGGCACACCCACCATGCTCGATTACAAGATCCACGCCGACAACGACTCCATGTACAACACCCCGGCCACCTATTCCTGGTATGTGGCGGGGCTGGTGTTCCAGTGGCTGAAAGACCTCGGCGGGCTTGCGGGCATGGCGGCCATCAACCAGCGCAAGGCGGAGAAGCTCTATGCCGCCATCGACCAGTCCGGCGGCTTCTACCACAACCCGGTGGCGAAGCACTGCCGTTCCTGGATGAACGTGCCGTTCACCCTGGCCAATGCGGATCTGGACGAAACCTTCCTCAAGGAAGCCAAGCAGGCGGGGCTGGTCACGCTCAAGGGCCACCGCGTGGTGGGCGGCATGCGGGCCAGCATCTACAACGCCATGCCGGAGGAAGGCGTCGACGCGCTGGTAGGCTTCATGGCCGACTTCGCAAGACGAAACGGGTAAGCGGATGGCTGGACCGCACCCATGTGTTGTGGGGCCTCAGGCCGCGATGGTTTTTGTGAACACCCAACCGCCGGATGAGTCCGTTCTTACGAAAGCGCGTTGTGCGTGTGGGACAACGTGGCCCGCAGAGCGTCATACAAACCCGTTCGGGCGTGAGCTGCGGAATATGCCCCGTCCGTAGGTCACGTTGGCCCCAGAAATGAAGAAGGGGAGCATCCTGCTCCCCTCCGGGCGTAGTTGACTTCCCTGTCACACCCACACGTCCCTGTGGTGCTCAAGAGTACGTAGGTCACCTTCCTAGAGAAACCCCTCGCTTGTAGGCGAAGCCGGTATCTCACGTAGGAGTTTTCTGATTTTTTTATGTCCGGCTCGGTTGATGCGGAGCAGTCGCATCAGTGCCTAGGGAAATGCCGATTCAGTTAGCGTTTCCGGCAGCACATGGATGTGCCACCATTTTCGGCCCGTAAGCGGTTCAACATGAGGTGGGCAAAAATCACGCTTTTTGCTGCGCTGAGAAAGCCTTCACGCTTCCCTAGGTGATCTCCGTGTGGAGGCGCCGCCGACCGCACGGGGTCTTTGTGGGCTATCCAATCACCGGGCACCCGTTCCCACAACACTGCGGAATGCGGAATGAAAAAGGGGAGCGTCCTGCTCCCCTCCGGGTCGTAGTTGACGTCCCTGTCACACCCACATCCCTGTGGTGTCCAGAGTACGTAGGTGACTTTCCTGGAGAAACCCCTGGCTTGTAGGCAGAGGCGGGATCTTGTGTAGGAGTTTTCTGATTTTGGTACGCGACGGGTGATTGATGGCTCGGCCCAGGCTTTGTGGGAGAGAGCAGCGCCTAGACCGATGGCGAGATCGGAAGGATGCCAGGCAGCTCGCGTGACCCGCGCCGGTGCAAACGCTAACCCCGGAAATGGAGAAGGGGAGCATCCTGCTCCCCTTCGGGTCGTAGCTGACTTCCTTGTCACACCCACATCCGTGTGGTGCTTAGACTACGTAGGCCACTCCTTCAGAGGAAGCCCTCGCTTGTAGGCTCAGGCGGTATCTCGTGTAGGAATGTTCCGATTTTTACTTGAGGCCCACGGCCCGGCCGATGCGATCCAGCGCCTTGGACAGGTTTTCCTGGCTGGTGGCGAAGGACAGGCGCACATAGCCGGGTGCGCCGAAGGCGGTGCCCGGCACGAGGGCGACGCCCACGTCGTTCAGTAGGCGGTCGGAGAATTCCACATCATCCTTCAGGCCCGCAGCGCGGATGGCCGCGGTCACGTCCGGGAATGAGTAGAACGCGCCTTCCGAGGTGAGGCACTCGAAGCCCTGGATGGCGTTCAGGCGTTCCACCACGAAGTCGTGCCGCTCCTTGAACGACTTGAGCATGGTCTGGATGCAGCTCTGGTCGCCGTTCAGCGCCACGGTGGCCGCCACCTGGGAGATGGAGGTGGGGTTGGAGGTACTCTGGGATTGCACCTTCTTCATGGCGCCGATGAGTTTCTGCGGGCCGGCCGCGTAGCCGATGCGCCAGCCGGTCATGGAATAGGCCTTGGATACGCCGTTCAGCACGATGGTGCGCTCGTACAGGTCCGGGCACACGTTGAGGATGTTGGAAAAGCCCTCCGGCCCCCAGTAGATGTGCTCGTACATGTCGTCGCTGGCCACCAGCACCTGGGGATGGCGGCGCAGCACCTCACCCAGGGCGGCCCAGTCGGCCTTGGTGTAGACGCTGCCGGTGGGGTTGGACGGGCTGTTCAGCACCAGCAGGCGGGTGCGCGGGGTGATGGCAGCTTCCAGTTGTTCCGGAGTGATCTTGAAGCCCTGCGCCAGGCCCGTCTCGATGATCACCGGCTTGCCGTCGGCCAGCAGCACCATGTCGGGGTACGACACCCAGTAGGGCGCGGGGATGATCACCTCGTCGCCCCGGTTCAGCAACGCCTGGGCCAGGTTGTAGAAGCTCTGCTTGCCGCCGCAGGACACCAGCACCTGGTTTGGGGTGTAGGACAGGCCGTTGTCGCGCTGGAACTTGCCGATGACCGCTTCCTTCAGTTCGGGCGTGCCATCCACGGCGGTGTACTTGGTGAAGCCCGCCTTGATGGCCTCGATGGCGGCCTGCTTGATGTGTTCGGGCGTGTCGAAATCCGGCTCACCGGCGCCCAGGCCGATGATGTCCTTTCCCTGGGCCTTCAGTTCTTTGGCGCGGGCGGTGACCGCCAGGGTGGGAGAGGGCTTGACGGTTTGAACGCGGTCAGAAAGTTGGATGTCCAAGCGGTGTGTCCTCGACACGCAGGGTTGTGCAAAAACTCGCGTAATATACTGGGTTCGTCCCCGTTTCTGAATCCCCGATGCAGCGCCAATTCGAAATCCAGTCACGCTTCCAACCGGCCGGCGATCAGCCGGAGGCCATCCGCAAGCTGGTGGAGGGCCTGCGCGTGGGCGAGGCGGGCATGACGCTGCTCGGCGTGACGGGCTCCGGCAAGACCTTCACCATCGCCAACGTGATCCAGCAGATGCAGCGTCCGACGCTCATCATGGCCCACAACAAGACCCTGGCCGCCCAACTCTACGGCGAGATGAAGGAGTTCTTCCCGCACAACGCGGTGGAGTACTTCGTCTCCTATTACGACTACTACCAACCGGAGGCCTACGTCCCGGCCTCGGACACCTACATCGAGAAGGACGCCTCCATCAACGAGCACATCGAGCAGATGCGCCTGTCGGCCACCAAGGCCCTGCTGGAGCGGCCCGATGCCATCATCGTCGCCACCGTCTCGGCCATCTACGGCCTGGGCGATCCCAACCAGTACCTGGGCATGGTGCTGCACCTGGTGCGCGGCGACGTGGTGGATCAGCGCTTCATCCTGCGCCGCCTGGCGGAACTGCAATACACCCGCAACGACGTGGAACTGCGCCGCGGCACCTTCCGCCTGCGCGGCGAGGTGCTGGACATCTTCCCCGCTGAGTCGGACCGGGATGCCGTGCGGGTGGAATTCTTCGACGAGGAGATCGAGCAGCTCAGCTATTTCGACCCACTCACCGGCGAGATCCTGCGCAAGGTCCCGCGCCTGACCATCTACCCCAAGACCCACTACGTCACCCCGCGCGAGACCGTGCTCGGGGCCATCGACCAGATCAAGGACGAGTTGCGCGAGCGGCTGGAGTGGTTCTACAAGGAGAACAAGCTCGTGGAGGCCCAGCGCCTGGAGCAACGCACCAAGTTCGACATCGAGATGCTGGTGGAGCTGGGCTATTGCTCGGGCATCGAGAACTACTCGCGCTATCTGTCCGGCCGCGAGGCCGGCCAGCCGCCGCCGACCCTGTTCGATTACCTGCCCGAGGATGCCCTGCTGGTCATCGACGAGAGCCACGTCACCGTGCCGCAGATCGGCGCCATGTTCCGCGGCGACCGCTCGCGCAAGGAAAACCTGGTCAACTACGGTTTCCGTCTGCCCTCGGCCCTGGACAACCGCCCGCTGCGCTTCGAGGAATGGGAGCGGCTGTCGCCCCAGACCATTTATGTCTCCGCCACCCCGGCCAAGTACGAACTGGAGCATTCGGGGGAGGTCATCGAGCAGGTGGTGCGTCCCACCGGCCTGGTGGACCCGGAGGTGGAGGTGCGCCCTGCACGCACCCAGGTGGACGACCTGCTGTCGGAGATCCACAAGCGCGCCGCGGCCAACGAGCGCGTGCTGGTGACCACCCTCACCAAGCGCATGGCCGAAGACCTCACCGAATACCTCGACGAACACGGCGTGCGGGTGCGCTACATGCACTCGGACATCGACACCGTGGAGCGCGTGGAGATCATCCGCGACCTGCGCCTGGGCGAGTTCGACGTGCTGGTGGGTATCAACCTGCTACGCGAGGGCCTGGACATGCCCGAGGTATCGCTGGTGGCGGTGCTGGACGCCGATAAGGAGGGCTTCCTGCGTTCCGAGACCTCCCTCATCCAGACCATCGGCCGTGCTGCGCGTCATTTGCACGGCAAGGCCATCCTGTATGCGGACAACATCACCGGCTCCATGAAGCGCGCCATCGACGAGACCGAGCGCCGCCGCGCCAAGCAGATGGCCCACAACGAGGCCTATGGGATTACGCCGCGTTCCATCCAGAAGTCTGTCCAGGACATCCTCGAAACCGGCGTGCCCGGCGCCCCCGGCATGCCGCAGCGCTTTGCCAAGGTGGCGGACGAAATGGCTGAGTACGCGGGCATGTCGGCAGCGCAGCTACAAAAGAAGGTCAAGGCCATGGAAGAACAGATGTACCACCACGCCCGCAACCTGGAGTTCGAAGAAGCCGCACGCCTGCGCGACGAGATCCGCAAGATCCAGGAGCTGAACCTGGGCGTCGGTGAATCCGGAACAGATTGACGACCTCTACATGGCTCCGATTCGTATCCGTTCTTTTCCAGCCAATGACATAGAATTCACCGCACATCGACGAGGAGGCCCTCGCCTTCCTTCAGATACATAAAGGAAAACACGCATGAAGATCCTGGTCGTTGGCGGTGCTGGCTACATCGGTTCCCACATGGTGAAGTACCTGGCCAAGGCCGGGCATACGCCGGTGGTACTGGATGACCTGTCCGCGGGTTACCGGGACGCGGTAGTTGGCGCGAAGCTGGTGGAGGGCAACATCGGGGACGCGGCCTTACTCGAAGACCTGTTCGCCCGCGAGGCCTTCGACGCGGTCATGCACTTCGCCTCCTGGATCCAGGTGGGCGAATCGGTGCGCGAGCCGGCCAAGTATTACCGCAACAACGTGGCCAACACCCTCACGCTGCTGGATGCCATGGTGGCGCACCATGTGCCCCACTTCATCTTCTCCTCGACGGCGGCGATTTTCGGTGAACCGGAATACACGCCCATGGACGAGGCGCATCCCAAGCGGCCCATCAATCCTTACGGCCGCACCAAGTTGATGGTGGAGCAGATCCTGGCGGACTTTGACGTTGCCTACGGACTCAAGTCCACCTGTCTGCGCTATTTCAATGCGGCGGGGGCGGATCCGGAGGGGCAACTCGGCGAACGACACGACCCCGAGACCCACCTCATCCCGCTGGTGTTGCAGGCGGCCTCGGGGCGGCGTGAGAGCATCGCCGTGTTTGGTGATGATTACGACACCCGCGACGGTACCTGCGTGCGTGATTACATCCACGTGTGGGACCTGGCCCAGGCGCATCTGCTGGCGCTGGAGCGCATGCGTTCGACGGGCCAAAGCGCGGCCTACAACCTCGGCAACGGCGCCGGTTACACCATTCGTGAGGTGATCGATACGGCGCAGCAGGTGACCGGACGGGACATCCGCGTAGTCAACGCTGCCCGGCGCGCGGGTGATCCAGCCGTGCTCGTTGCCGATGCGACACGCGCCCAGTCCGAACTGGGCTGGCAACCGCGCTATGCCGATCTAGCCGCCATCGTGGCCCACGCCTGGGCTTGGGAGCAGGACATGGCGAATGCGGAACACCGTAGGTCAGGTTGAGCGCACTGTGCCTACCGACAGCGTGCCCGCACTCGTGCCAGCGCGGGGCGGCACTGGCGCCCTCGGTGGGTGACATCCACGTGAGACTTATCGGCAGTGCAGGGAACGGCAGGTGTTGCCGGTTAAATCAGCTCCTGCGGAAGAACGCGCTGTTCTCCCGCAGGAGCTGGTCCTCTGGGCATCGCTCGCCCAGCGAACCTGCCGACAGGGTCGGCCACTTGAATGCCGCCGACGCAAGCTACGGCGGCGGTGAAGGTTATTTAGTGGTCAGGTTGGCCCGGCTTTTTTCCACCGTCGCCTTGCCGATGCCGTCCACCAGCGCCAGTTCGTCCACGCTCTTGAACGGCCCGTGTACCTTGCGGTACTCAACGATGGCCTGGGCCTTCTTTTCCCCGACACCCTTGATGGCTGCGGCCAGGGCGGGTGCATCGGCGGTGTTGATGTTTACCGGGGCAGCAACGGCCAGGGTCGAGCCGAGCAGGAGAACCAGGGAAAGGAGAGTCCTTTTGAAACGCATGTTGCCTCCATTTCATTTCTTTCCTTGTGCGCATCCTCGCACGGGCACACGCTAAGGCCGGAACACTGTAGGAGGCAAGCCGCCAAGGTGTAGGAATTTTCGGATTTTTCCGTAAGACGGTCGGGGCCAAAACAAAAAACCCCGCCTGGGGCGGGGTTCTTGTTGCCTTCGACTTCAAGGCAGAGTTGGTAGGCGCGATTGGATTCGAACCAACGACCCCCACCATGTCAAGGTGGTGCTCTAACCAACTGAGCTACGCGCCTGAAGAGCGCGCAAAGATACCAAGGCACTCCGGGAAACGCAACGGGGGGCGAGATTTTCTTTCTGTGGGAACTGACCGGATTGCCGACATGCCCAGCTCGGCTCAACTACATCTTTCGGCATGAGTCTTTGTGACCAGATGCTGTTATGAACGGCGTTGGCCGGTTCTTCGGGCTGTCCTGGGTCGCTATCGTTGCGCCGCTGTTCCTGTCCGGCTGTGCCACTGCGATCCTAGCCCCGGCAGAGGTCACCCATCCTCAACCCGTGTTCGTGCTTGACCACGGCCGCCATACCACCCTGGTGTTGCCGCACCCCGAGGGCTTGGTGCGCTATGCCTACGGCGACTGGCGCTGGTACGCCCTCGAAGACACGGGCGTCTCCCGAGGAATGGCGGCATTGTTATGGCCAACCCAGGGCACCCTCGGCAGGCGGGTTCTGCCGGGGCCGGCGACGGAGGAGGGGGTACGGCGGGGCGTGGGCGTGGTCATCGAGCACCTTTATATGGTGCAGGTCGAAACAGTCCGTGTGACCGCCCTCCGGGAGGAACTGGAAGCCCTGTTCACCGCCAATCGGGCCACACGCACCTATGGCGCCACTTCGGATCTGGAGTTCGTTCATCACCCCGAGGGTTATTCCGTATTCAATAATTCCAACCACATGCTTGCCGGGTGGCTGGAGGCGCTGGGCTGCGATACCCGCGGCAGCGCCATGTTTGCGCGCTGGCAACTGGTCGCGCCGCGCTAGCGGTTCGACGCACTGGTTCGCGGGAGCTTGGGTTTTCGAGTCCTCATCCCGGCATTCTCCCCGGGGTGAGGGAACCGGAAAGCGTGGGAGCGGCCTCAGGCCGCGATGGTTTTCATCCGCGGCAGGGAATCGCGGGCGGAGCCCGCTCCTACAAGGTGATCGCTGCGGCAGGTGCTTTGACAGTGCCCGGAAATGCCCGTAGCATCCGCCGGCTTGATGTGTCACGCCGATTGCGGCGTGCCACACGATGTTTTGCGAAGGCGCCGAGCGCCGCCGGCATGGCGGACGAAACCGCCGCGCCCGGTAGCGTTCAAATAGAAACGCGTGGTCTCTCGTATGGATCACGCCTGACAGAACTGGAATTACCCATGCCCATCATCACCCTGCCCGACGGTTCCCAGCGCACCTTCGATCATCCCGTCACCGTTCATGACGTTGCCGCCAACATCGGCGCTGGCCTCGCCAAGGCCGCTCTCGCCGGCAAGGTGGACGGCAGGTTGGTCGACACCTCTTATGTGATCGAGGGCGACAGCTCGCTCGCCATCGTCACCGCTCGGGACGCGGAAGGCCTGGAGGTGATCCGTCACTCCACGGCGCACCTGCTCGCCCAGGCCGTGAAGCGCCTGTTCCCCTCGGCGCAGGTGACCATCGGTCCGGTGATCGAGGACGGCTTCTATTACGACTTCGCCTTCGAGCGCGCCTTCACGCCGGAAGACCTGGAGAAGATCGAGGCGGAAATGGAGAAGCTGGCCGCCGAAGACCTGAAGGTCGAGCGCTCGGTCATGCCCCGCGACGAGGCCGTGAGCTTCTTCCGCGCCATGGGCGAGGAGTACAAGGCGCAGATCATTGCCGACATCCCCTCCGATCAGCCCATCTCCCTCTATAAGCAGGGCGATTTCATCGACCTGTGCCGTGGCCCGCACGTGCCGGGCACGGGCAAGCTGCAGGCCTTCAAGCTCATGAAGGTGGCTGGCGCCTATTGGCGCGGTGATTCGCGCAACGAGATGTTGCAGCGTATCTACGGCACCGCCTGGGCCGACAAGAAGGCCCTGAAGGAATACCTGCACCGCCTGGAAGAGGCCGAGCGCCGCGACCACCGCCGCATCGGCCGCGACATGGACCTGTTCTCCATCCAGGAGGACGCCGGCGGCGGCCTGGTGTTCTGGCATCCCAAGGGGGCGCGCATCCGCCGCGCCATCGAGGACTACTGGCGGGACCGGCACGAAAAGGCGGGCTACGAGTTGTTGTTCACGCCGCACATCGCCCTCGAGAACCTGTGGCACACCTCGGGCCACACGGGGTTTTACCGCGATTCCATGTACAAGCCCCTGGAAGAGGACGAGCAGCTCTATCAGCTCAAGCCCATGAACTGCCCGTTCCACATCCTGGTTTACAAGGACCGGCTGCACTCCTACCGCGAGCTGCCGTTCCGCTGGGCGGAGTTGGGCACGGTGTACCGCCACGAGATGTCCGGCGCCCTGCACGGGCTGATGCGCGTGCGTGGCTTCACCCAGGACGATGCCCACATCTTCTGCCGCGAGGAGCAGATCGAGTCCGAGATCATGGCCATCCTGGACCTGACCCTGTCCATGCTGCAGGACTTCGGCTTCCACGAGTACGAGATCAACCTGTCCACACGCCCCGAGCAATCGGTGGGCTCCGACGAGATCTGGGATAAGGCCACTGCTGCCCTCAAGGCCGCCCTGGAGCATAAGGGCCTGGCTTTTGCGGTGGACGAGGGCGGTGGCGCCTTCTATGGCCCCAAGATCGACATCAAGATCCAGGACGCCATCGGCCGCAAGTGGCAGTGCTCCACGGTGCAGCTGGACTTCAACCTGCCCGAGCGCTTCGACCTGGAATACGTGGCCGAGGACGGCCAAAAGCGCCGCCCCATCATGATCCACCGCGCCCTGCTGGGCTCCATCGAGCGCTTCTTTGGCGTGCTCATCGAGCACTATGAAGGCAAGTTCCCGGTCTGGCTCGCCCCGGTGCAGGTGGCGGTCATGAACATCACCGACCGTCAGGCCGATTACGCGGCCGAACTGGCACAAAGCCTTGTGTCACGGGGAATTAGGGCTACAGCCGACTTGAGAAACGAAAAGATCGGCTTTAAAATTCGCGAGCACACGCTTCAGCGGGTCCCCTACCTGTTGGTCGTGGGCGACCGCGAAGTGGAAAATCACACAGTTGCAGTACGCACGCGGGGTGGCAAGGACCTCGGCACCATGGCGCTGGACGCCTTTGTGGACAAGGTCAACGCCGATGTCGCCCTGCGCGGGCGTGCTTTGTTGGAGGACTAGAGCATCGCTGCGGTAAAACAAACCCAAGCTCGGTTGAACGAGCAGATCAATGTGCCGGAAGTGCGGCTCGTTGGTAAGGACGGAGAACAGATCGGCGTCGTTTCAATCGCGCAGGCACTGCAAATCGCGACCGATGCGGAACTGGATCTGGTGGAGGTGGCGCCCCAGGCCAAGCCACCCGTTTGCCGAATCATGGACTATGGCAAATACCTCTTCGAGGAAGGCAAGAAGGCCCAGGCCGCCAAGAAGAAGCAGAAGCAGGTCCAGGTCAAAGAATTGAAGTTTCGTCCGGGAACGGACGTCGGGGACTATCAGGTAAAACTACGCAACCTGTTGAAGTTCCTCGAGGAAGGGGACAGGGTCAAGGTAACCTTGCGGTTCCGTGGCCGTGAGATGGCACACCAGGAGCTCGGACTTCAGATGCTCAAGCGGCTGGAAGGCGACGTGCAGGAACAGGGCACCGTCGAACAGCAGCCCAGGCTCGAAGGCCGACAAATGGTGATGGTCATCGCTCCCAAGAAGAAGTAGCGCACTACTGTCACGCGGAGGCCGGGGCCTGTCGGATTCCCGCCCGTGTTCCAGTCGAAATGTGCGTAATTTATAAATCGCAAATGCGGAGTAGAGAGTAATGCCGAAGATCAAGACCAACCGCGGCGCGGCCAAGCGTTTCAAGGCCACCGCCTCGGGCAAGTTCAAGCGTGGCCAGTCGCACAAGCGCCACATCCTCACCAAGAAGGACAGCAAGCGCAAGCTGCACCTGCGTCCCCACACCACGGTCGCTGCGGTGGATACCCCCGCTGTCGCCCGTATGCTGCCCTACGCCTAAGCGAATTGGAGAGGTAAGAACAGATGCCCCGCGTAAAACGTGGCGTAACCGCCCGCGCCCGCCACAAGAAGATCCTGGCCCTGGCCAAGGGTTACCGTAACCGCCGCAAGAATGTCTTCCGCGTCGCCAAGCAGGCGGTCATCAAGGCCGGCCAGTACGCCTATCGCGATCGTCGTCAAAGAAAGCGCCAGTTCCGCGCCCTGTGGATCGCGCGCATCAACGCCGCGGCCCGCCAGTGCGGTCTGTCCTACAGCCGCATGATCAACGGCCTGAAGAAGGCCAACGTGGAAGTGGATCGCAAGGTCCTGGCCGACATCGCGGTGTTCGACAAGGTGGGCTTTGCCTCCCTGGCTGAAACGGCCAAGGCCAACCTCAAGTAACACCGGCTCGTACCGGGATTTCCGGTACGCGTACCGCCAGGTACACCGAGCCACTCAAGAAGGGGAAGGCCGCAATGCCTTCCCCTTTTTCGTTTTCACTCGCGCGGGGTAACGTCGTGCAAGATCTCGAACAACTGGTGCAGCAGGGCCGCGAGGCGGTCCAGGCCGCCGCCGATCTCCAGGCGCTCGAACAGGAGCGCGTGCGCTACCTGGGCAAGAAGGGGCTCGTCACCGAGCTCATGAAGAGCCTCGGTCAGCTGGCGCCGGAAGAGCGCCGCGATGCAGGCGCCGCCATCAACGCTGCACGCAATGCCCTGCAGGACCTGCTCGAAGCCCGCAAGGCCGAGCTGGAGCAGGCGGCGCTGGACGCCAAGCTGAAAAGCGAAACCATCGACGTGACCCTGCCCGGGCGCGGCCAGAGCGCAGGCGGTCTGCACCCTGTGACGCGCACCCTGGAGCGCATCGAGGCCCTGTTCGTGACGCTCGGCTTCGAAGTGGCGGAAGGCCCCGAGATCGAGGACGACTTCCACAACTTCGAGGCGCTCAATATCCCGGCCTCGCATCCCGCGCGCGCCATGCACGACACCTTCTATTTCGACGAGCACACGGTGCTGCGCACGCACACCTCGCCCATGCAGGTGCGCGTCATGGAAAAACGCGAGCCGCCGCTGCGCATCATCGTGCCGGGCCGCGTGTACCGCTGCGACTCGGACGTGACCCATTCGCCCATGTTCCATCAGGTGGAAGGCCTGCTGGTGGACGAGCAGGTGAGCTTCGCGGACCTGAAGGGCATCCTCGACGATTTCCTGCGCAACTTTTTCGAGCGCGACCTCGCGGTGCGCTTCCGCCCGTCCTATTTCCCGTTCACCGAGCCCTCCGCCGAGGTGGATATCCAGTGCGTCATCTGCGGCGGCAGCGGCTGCCGTGTGTGCAAAAACACCGGCTGGTTGGAAGTGCTGGGCTGCGGCATGGTGCACCCGGCGGTGTTCGGGCACGTGGGCGTGGACAGTGAACGCTACACCGGCTTCGCCTTCGGCATGGGCGTGGAGCGCCTGGCCATGTTGCGCTACGGCGTGAACGACCTGCGCCTGTTCTTCGAAAACGACCTGCGTTTTTTGCAACAGTTTCGCTAGCGGCGTAGGAGCCCACACCGTGGGCGAATGTTTTCGTATCACGTTGCGAAGCTACGTGACATCTTCGAGGAATGTCACGTAGCCGCTGCGCGCCAACGTGACCTACGGCCGCGGGACACCGCCGCGCCAACATGGGCCAGCGCAACGTCGTAGGTCACGTTGCGAAGCTACGTGACATCTTCGCGGAACGTCACGTAGCCGCTGCGCGCCAACGTGACTCACGGCCGCGAGGCCACCGTTGCGCCAACATGGGCCAGCGCAAACGTCGTAGGTCACGTTGCGAAGCTACGTGACATCTTCGCGGAACGTCACGTAGCCGCTGCGCGCCAACGTGACCTACGGCCGCGGGACACCGCCGCGCCAACATGGGCCAGCGCAACGTCGTAGGTCACGTTGCGAAGCTACGTGACATCTTCGCGGAACGTCACGTAGCCGCTGCGCGCCAACGTGACTCACGGCCGCGAGGCCACCGTTGCGCCAACATGGGCCAGCGCAAACGTCGTAGGTCACGTTGCGAAGCTACGTGACATCTTCGCGGAACGTCACGTAGCCGCTGCGCGCCAACGTGACCTACGGCCGCGGGACACCGCCGCGCCAACGTGGAGCCCGGCGGGAACGTCGTAGGTCACGTTGCGAAGCTACGTGACATCTTCGCGGAACGTCACGTAGCCGCTGCGCGCCAACGTGACCTACGGCCGCGGGACACCGCCGCGCCAACGTGGAGCCCGGCGGGAACGTCGTAGGTCACGTTGCGAAGCTACGTGACATCTTCGCGGAACGTCACGTAGCCGCTGCGCGCCAACGTGACCTACGGCCGCGGGACACCGCCGCGCCAACGTGGAGCCCGGCGGGAACGTCGTAGGTCACGTTGCGAAGCTACGTGACATCTTCGCGGAACGTCACGTAGCCGCTGCGCGCCAACGTGACCTACGGCCGCGGGACACCGCCGCGCCAACGTGGAGCCCGGCGGGAACGTCGTAGGTCACGTTGCGAAGCTACGTGACATCTTCGCGGAACGTCACGTAGCCGCTGCGCGCCAACGTGACCTACGGCCGCGGGACACCGCCGCGCCAACGTGGAGCCCGGCGGGAACGTCGTAGGTCACGTTGCGAAGCTACGTGACATCTTCGCGGAACGTCACATAGCCGCTGCGCGCCAACGTGACTTACGGCCGCTGACCGGTCATAGGAGCCCACCCGTGGGCAGATTCAGAAGTAGACGGCGCGGAATCGGAAATCACGGGCATAAGCCCGCCGCCGCCAAAACGAGGATAGAGGACGGCGCACTGCGCCCCGCGCGACCACCGGTTGCAACTTGAGGAAGAGCAATGAAATTCAGCGAACAATGGTTGCGGGAGTGGGTGAATCCCGCCATTTCAACCCAGCAGTTGGCCGACCAGCTCACCATGGCGGGCCTGGAAGTGGATGCCGTGGAGCCGGTGGCGGGTGCGTTCACCGGGGTGGTGGTGGGCGAGATCGTCGAAGCCGTCCAGCATCCCGATGCCGACAAGCTGCGCGTCTGCAAAGTGGCGGTGGGCGAGGCCGAGCCCCTGCAGATCGTCTGCGGCGCCGCCAACGCCCGCGTCGGCCTGCGCGCCCCCACGGCCGTGGTCGGTGCGGCGTTGCCCGGTGACTTCAAGATCAAACGTGCCAAGCTGCGCGGCGTGGAGTCCTTCGGCATGCTCTGCTCGGCGAAGGAACTCGGTCTCGCCGAGGCCTCCGAAGGCCTGCTCGAATTGCCGGCCGATGCGCCGGTCGGTACGCTGCTGCGCGACTATCTGCAACTGGACGACAACGCCATCGAACTGGGCCTCACCCCCAACCGCGCCGACTGCCTGGGCATCATCGGCCTGGCCCGCGAAGTGGCGGTGCTGAACCGTATGGCCGTCACCGCGCCGCCCATCGACGAGGTCCCCGCAGCCATCGACGCAACCTTCCCGATCACACTCGAATCGCCTGCCGACTGCCCGCGCTACGTGGGCCGCGTGGTGCGCGGCGTGAACGCGCGCGCCGCGACGCCCGAGTGGATGAAGGAGCGCCTGCGCCGCAGCGGCGTGCGCAGCCTGGGTCCCGTGGTGGACGTGACCAATTACGTGCTGCTCGAACTGGGTCAGCCCATGCACGCCTTCGATCTCGCCAAGCTGAGCGAAGGCATCCGCGTGCGCCGCGCCCGCGCCGGCGAGACCTTGAAGCTGCTCGACGAGAGCGAGGCCAAGCTCGACCCGGACACGCTGGTGATCGCCGATGCGCGCGGCCCGCTGGCCTTGGCCGGCATCATGGGCGGCGATGCCTCGGCGGTGGGCGACGCCACCACCGACATCTTCTTCGAGAGCGCCTATTTCAACCCACAGAGCATCGCCGGTCGCGCCCGCCGCTACGGCCTGCACACCGACGCCTCGCACCGCTACGAACGCGGCGTGTCGCCCGCATTACAGCGCGAGGCCTTGGAACGCGCCACGGCACTGCTTGTCGCCATCGCCGGCGGTCAACCCGGCCCGGTCACGGACGTGTGCAAGGCCGAACACCTGCCCGAGCGCGCAGCCATTCGCCTGCGCCGCGTGCGCAGCGAGCGCGTGCTCGGTGCGGCCATCGCCGATGCCGAAGTCGAGGACATCCTGACCCGACTCGGACTCACGCTGGAAACCACGGCCGACGGCTGGCGCGCCATCCCGCCGGCTTGGCGCTTCGATCTCGCCATCGAGGAAGACCTGATCGAAGAACTGGCCCGCATCCACGGTTACAACAGCATCGTCACCACCGCACCCATGGCGCCGCTCGGCATCATCGGCGCGGCGGAAGGCCGGGTGGACGACGGCACGCTGCGCCGCGTGATGATCGAACGCGGCTACCAGGAGGCCATTACCTTCACCTTCGTGGACCCGAAACTCCAGGCCGTGCTCGACCCGGACAACGCGCCCATCGCCCTGGCCAACCCCATTTCCGCGGATCTGGCCGTGATGCGCACCACCCTGTGGGCCAGCCTGATCCCGGCGGTGCTGCACAACGTGCGCCGTCAGCAGACGCGCGTGCGCCTGTTCGAGACCGGCCTGCGTTTCCTGCGCGAAGGCGACGAGACCACCCAGGAAAAGATGATCGCCGGTGTCGCCCTCGGCAGCCGCCTGGGCGAGCAGTGGGGGGCGCCGAACGCGCCGTTGGACTTCTACGACGTCAAGGGCGACGTGGAGGCGCTGCTGCGCTTCGTACGTCCCAGCGCATCGGTGGGCTTCGAGGCGGCGGTGCACCCGGCGCTCCATCCAGGCCAGTCCGCGCGCATCGTCGTGAACGAGCGGCCGGTCGGCTGGCTGGGCGCACTGCACCCCAACGTGGCCAAGGCCCTGGACCTGCCCGGGCGGACCCTGGTGTTTGAACTCGACTTATCGGTTTTCCGGCAGGGTTCGGTCCCGAAGTTCAGCGAACTCTCCAAATTCCCCGCCATCCGGCGCGATCTGGCCGTGGTTGTGGGACGCGACCTGCCCGCTGCACGCCTCGAGGCGGTGGTGCGCAAGGCCGCGCCCGAAACCCTACAGGAATTCCGTATCTTCGATGTGTATACAGGCGAAGGTATTGATTCCCGTAGCAAAAGTGTCGCGTTGGGCTTGACCTTGCAGGCGCATTCACGCACCCTAACGGACGCCGAGGTCGACGCGGCCATGGAAAATGTGGTCGCCGCACTGAAGACGGAGCTCGGCGCAACGTTGAGAGATTGACGAATGGCGCTCACCAAGGCCGAGATGGCCGAAAAGCTGTTTGATGAACTCGGGCTCAATAAACGTGAGGCCAAGGAGCTGGTGGAACTCTTCTTCGAGGAGATCCGTTCGGCCCTGGAGCGTGGCGAGCAGGTGAAGTTGTCCGGGTTCGGCAATTTCGACGTACGCAAGAAGAGCCAGCGGCCGGGCCGCAATCCCAAGACCGGCGAGGAAATTCCCATCACCGCCCGGCGGGTCGTGACCTTCCGTCCCGGCCAGAAGCTGAAGGCGAGAGTCGAAGCCTATGCTGGAACCGAGCAACAATAACGAACTGCCGGTCATCCCGGGCAAGCGCTACTTCACCATCGGTGAGGTGAGCGAGCTGTGCAGTGTGAAGCCGCACGTCCTGCGCTATTGGGAGCAGGAATTTCCCCAGCTCAAGCCGGTGAAGCGTCGCGGCAATCGCCGCTATTACCAGCGTCACGACGTGCTGGTGATTCGCCAGATTCGCGCACTGCTGTACGAAGAGGGTTTCACCATCGGCGGCGCCCGCCAGCGTCTCGAAGCGGCCAACACCAGCGAAGCGGCGCCAACCCCGCACGCGGAGATCCTGCGCGAGATCCGCACGGAGCTGGAACAACTCCTGGTGCTGCTGAAGGCGTAAATGCAGTTGTAAACCGCGCGTAGTCGTGTATCATACGCGCCTCACGCAAACGGCAGCTTCTGCCGTTTTCTGCTTCAAAATCGGGGCGTAGCGCAGCCTGGTAGCGCACCTGCATGGGGTGCAGGTGGTCGGAGGTTCAAATCCTCTCGCCCCGACCAAATATTCCCACATGAAATCAATAGCTTGAACTGCGGCCAACCTGGAAAATGGTTGGCTTAGTTTTGCCCATATTTTGTCCGTCCCTCATCTCCTTGTTTAAGCCTGCGGAATTGCCGATCAGTAGGCCACATCGGCGCTCGCCCTTCTTTTCGTTGTGATTCGAGGCGAGCGCGTGGCGCTCTCGGCAAGTCGGGTCGGGTTCAGGTCAGTTTTCCAATTTTTGCGAAACTGGCTAATCTGGCGCCATGAGCACGATGAACATCTCTTTGCCGGATTCCCTCAAGTCCTTCGTCGATGCACAGGTGGAAAGTCGGGGCTACGGTACGAGCAGCGAATATGTGCGCGAGTTGATCCGCAAGGACCAGGATCGGCAGCAACTGCCTGCTTTGCTGCTTGGAGGAAGCACTTCTGCCCCGACGACGCCGGCTTCATCGGCCTATTTCGATAATCTGCGTGGGCGCGTGCAGCGGCATGCCCGGAAGTGAAGGCCAAGCTGGTCGTCTCGCGAGAGTTGGCTACGCGGGATGTCAATTAGGCCCATCACCCATTGCCGAAGAGTCAGTGCAGGCTTAGCTTTGTTGAAGTACTGGAACAAACCTCGACGCCTAGGTTTCCATCCTGCTCTACGCCCATGTTGGATTTGCTGGGGCTGCGTTTCTATCCCATGAGAGGGTATCCCTGCCTGGTTTTCGACATCGAGCGTGGAGATTCGTCGATGTCTGGCGCGTCTTGCACAGCGAGCGGGACATTCCGGCCTGGATGCGCGAGCCTGAGGAGCCTAGTTAACGGGGCGGAACCCACACGCCATGACAAGCCGCGATCCCTTGGCAGCACTGCAGGCCGAAAATGCTCGCTTGATTGCACTCTTGGAGGAGCACGGCATCGAGTGGCGTGTCCCAACAGAACCACCTGCTACTCCCATTTCTCGGGGGGCCTCCCAACTATCAACTGACGAGAAGATTGCGTTATTTCGCCGGCTCTTTCGCGGGCGCACAGACGCTTACCCACGTCGTTGGGAGAGCAAGATCACTGGGAAATCAGGTTATAGCCCAGTCTGTGCCAATGATGGACGCCCCGGGATTTGCGATAAGAACCGGGTCAAATGCTCACAGTGCGGTAACCGAATGTTGGTCCCGTTATCTGACAGGGTCATCTTCGACCACCTTTCCGGTAAACACACCATCGGGGTCTATCCGCTGCTGGCAAACGATACCTGCCACTTCCTCGCCGTCGACTTCGATGAGGCCGATTGGCAGGAGGATGCGAAAGCTTTCGTTCAGTCCTGCGACGAGTTGGGTGTGCCGGCGGCATTTGAGGTTTCACGCTCGGGTAATGGCGCCCATGCATGGATCTTCTTCGGGGGGAGTGCGCCGGCCCGGGAAGCTCGTCGCCTCGGCACGGCCATCATCAGCCATACCTGCTCACGCACACGGCAGTTGAATCTGCGATCTTACGACCGGCTCTTCCCGAATCAGGATTCGCTGCCCAAGGGAGGCTTCGGTAATCTCATCGCATTACCACTGCAAAAGACGCCTCGCGAGAACGGCTTCAGTGTGTTCGTCGATGCAGAGTTGCGACGGTATCCCGATCAGTGGGCGTTCCTGAGGTCGATTCGGCCGATGCAGCCACAGGACATTGAGCCCACGATCCTGCGGGCGACCGGGGGAGGGCACCCGCTGGATATAACCTTCGTCGAAGAGGAAGAGTTGGCGAATCCGTGGAAGCGGGTGGAGCCGCCACGCAAGCGGCTACCCGGTCAGATGCCAGCCGTTCTGAAAGTGACGCTGGCAAATCTTGTCTACTTCGAAAAAAAGCAACTCGCTACAGCCTTGGCCAATCGCTTGATCCGTCTTGCTGCCTTTCAGAATCCGGAGTTCTACAAAGCGCAGGCGATGCGAATGTCGGTCTGGAACAAGCCTCGAGTGATCGGCTGTGCTGAGAACTACCCGCAGCATATTGCCCTGCCTCGGGGTTGTCTCGACGCGGCCCGCGATCTCCTTCATGAGAATGGCATCCAGTGCGATTTGCATGATGAGCGATATGGAGGCGAATCGCTGGATATACGTTTCATCGGTACTCTCCGCGCAGAGCAGGAGGCGGCCGTCGACGCGATGCTGCGTCACGATGCCGGGGTGCTTTGTGCGCCGACAGCCTTCGGCAAGACGGTCACGGCCGCCGCGTTGATTGCCCGGCGTGGTGTAAACACCTTGGTACTCGTACATAGGACCGAACTGCTCAAACAGTGGCAGGAGCGTCTGCAGGCGTTCCTCGGTGAAAGCAAGGGGATGATTGGCACAATTGGCGGGGGCAAAGCCAAACTTTCCGGCAAGATTGACATCGCCGTGATGCAGTCGCTGTCTCGACAGGGCGAGGTTAATCCGCTGGTGGAGAACTACGGACACATTATTGTCGATGAGTGCCACCATTTAGGTGCCGCTTCTTTTGAGGGCATCCTGAAGAGGGTGCGAGCGAAGTTCGTGCTTGGACTTACCGCCACGCCGATTCGCCGGGATGGGCAGCAACCGATCATCTTCATGCAGTGCGGCCCGATCCGGTACACGGCAACGAGACTGACTACCGGACCACGTGAGCTTGAGGTAGTGCCCCGAACGCTTGGTAGACCCATCGACCTTGGGGCCGATGTAGGGATCCAGGAGGTATTTCGGCATCTTGCCAACGACCAGGGGCGAACGCATGCTGTCGCGGAGGAAGTGGAGAACGCCTACCTACGGGGACGCAAGGTGCTGGTGCTGACCGAACGCACCGAGCATATTGAGGCAATTCAGACCGAACTCAACGGAAAAGTGCCATCGTTTGTGCTCCATGGACGTATGCCTAAGAAGCAGCGGGCCTGCTTGATTGCCGAGCTCAATTCGCTGCCCCCGGATGCGCCGCGTGTCCTGCTTGCTACCGGAAAGCTTGTGGGAGAAGGATTCGACCACCCGCCCCTCGACACCCTGGTTTTGGCAATGCCCGTATCCTGGAAAGGTACGTTGCAGCAATACGCCGGCCGGCTCCACCGTGAGCATGCGACCAAGGCCGACGTGCGCATTTTCGATTTTGTGGATGTGGGCCATCCTGCATTGCTGCGAATGTGGGAGAAACGTCAGCGGGGGTATCGTGCGATGGGATACCGGATAGCTGAGTCTGAGCCACACGCCTGAACGCGCGACAACGACTCCACCGCGGTGCCGTTACGCTGCTCTGACCTCATCCAGTAGCTCAGGATGGCGATCGAGTACCTTGAGCAACTTCACTAGGGCCAAAGGCGGTTTGGTCTTTCCATTCTCATAGCGCGAAAAGGCGTTGACCCCGCCGCCAAAGATCTCTGCGGCCTCCTTCTGGTCAAGCGCGAGTTTCTTTCGCACGTGGGCAATGAACTCCGGATCGACAATCGACGCGTTCACCTGCTTGTTGAATTCCAGCATGGCCGCACTGGTGCACGCCGATTCGGCCATATCGAGCACGGCCTCGCCGCACGCCGGGCAGAAGCTGCCCGTTACGGCCGGAATGACGGTCGTTTCGCCCTTGTAGGTGTACGGAAGGTCGCGGGTGTCATGCACCAGGTCCGCTGCACCACAGGTGGGACATTTCATGTTCATAGCTCCTTGAAGGACACGATGAGCACGTCATCGATGACCGTGAGTTTCAGGTAGACCTCGCCGGCTGCGGTGGTAGGCCGGTAGACGTCTTGCCACACCCGGTGGTCGGCGTGCGTAGTCATGCTCTTGTAGAAGTCGGCCGGCGTCAGCGCCATGACGATGCCGAGCATCCCCTCGAAGTTGAACCCGAGCGCCGCTCCACCCGTCAACGCCGACACGGTGGAGCGTACCTGACCTGCCTCGACCATGCCTTTGACGACCGAAAGCTTGCAGTGAGGCGTGCCTTTCTCCATGAGACAAAAAATAACCTAGTTGGTTACGCTTGGCAACTTGGTTAATGGTATACAGGGTATTCGGGCGAGAAGTTCCTTCGGACGACACGCCACAGGCTATGGCCGATCAGGCCATCCAGACCCGGCCGCCCCTGGCCTTCCGCCCAGCAAGAGCAGGCAGGACTCGCTGACGGGAGCCGCCTAGGGCTAGTGATGTAGCTGTTTTTGCTTCGTTCGTAGCGGTTAAGGCTACAAGGCTTGGTCAGACATGGTTGGGGGGTAACTATTGGTTTTCATTGGAAAGACGGATGAAACCATAAGGTTGTTGGGCCCCACAGGGAGATGCCCGGTGACATTCTTGGCACCCACCTATCATTCGGTGCGCCAGCGGATATTCCGTCTTCTTGGCGGGTACAAGGGGGGTTTATGAACACTGACGAAACGGCGAAAGGCGAGCGGATCACGGCTCGCGTCCCGCCGAATATCAAGGCTCGCCTGGAGCAAGCCAGCGAGTTGAGCGGGGCCACCAGTCTGAGCCAATTCATCGTCCGTGCGGCACTCAAAGAGGCCGACGCGATCTTCGAGCGCGAGCAGGTGATTCAGCTCCATGAGAACGCGAGCAAAGCGTTCTTCGCGTTATTGGACAATCCGCCCGCACCCAACGAACGAATGAAGGCGGCGGTCGCGAAATACAAGAAAGCGGACCTCCATGCGAATCGAGCCTCTGAACAGGAATCATGATCGTGCCTCATTCGACTGTGGCAATGAGGTGCTGAACACCTGCCTTCAGAACACCGCTCGGCAGCATGCGGAGCGGAATCTTTCCCGCACCTTCGTTCTGCCGGCGATCCGAACGTCATCATCAGCTATGCGACCTTGGTCTCGTGCGAACTCGAGCCCGCGGAGATCCCGGCGAGTTGGGTAGAGCGCTATCCCCATCGCCTTCCCGCGGCGCGACTCGCCCGGCTTGCGACAGATCGCCGCTTCGTGCGACGAGGCTACGGCACCCATCTTTTGGTCGATATGCTGTGGAGGGTGGCGGAAGCTGGCCGCAATGTCGGTTTCGTGGGGTTGTTTGTTGATGCGAAGACCGATGAACTTTCCAAGTGGTATGCGGCGTTCGGTTTCGTACGACTTACCCAACGTCCCCTAACGTTGTTTATGCCTCTCGAGACAATCGAGGCGGCATTGAAAGCGGAGTAGGAGGGCAGGGAAATGCGCCGCAGGTGGAGAATAGCCGCGCATTTTGTGAAGTTACGCACAGGGCGTAGCGGGACAAAACGCTCTTCTAAGTTGTTGATTTATGCATGTGGGTTTGGCCGGATCTGACGTCAGTTACTCTCCAAAGTGCGTCACGTAAGCACCTGATTCGACGAAGAAAATTCTTCGATTTTTTGGCGAATGGGGTGCAGGTGGTCGGAGGTTCAAATCCTCTCGCCCCGACCAAATATCCCACGTCGAAATCAATCGATTGAACCGCGGCCAACCTGAAACAGGTTGGCTTGGTTTTTCCCACGTTGTCCGTCTTGCAGAAATGCCGATCATTCGGCAGATCCTGTGCTGGTGGTCCTTTCACTGTTCCTTCGACACTAGTCGTGGCACCCCCGGTGGGGTCGGGCTCAGGTTGGTTTTTCTCCAATCCTTGCGAATCTGGCTATCCTGGCGCCATGAGTACGAAGAGCAACCTCTCTTTGCTGGATTCCTTCAAGTCTCGTGTCGATGTACAGGTGGAAAGCCGGGGCGACGGTAAGAGCAGCGATCATGGGCAACCACCCGTTTAGCGAAAGTTGGCAGGCGGGATGTCGATGAGGATATACCACCTTGCTTACGGTTTAGCGGCGCGCGGCAGTGACAACCCATTGTTCTGCATACACCTGCGCCTCAGGTTCCGCCAGCGGCTGCCGGAGGTCGCTGGACCTGACCGCCCCCGCCCTGGACATCGAGCCGTCGCTGACCCGCGGGGGATGGTTTAGTGTGATAGCAATGCTATCATCCCCCTCAAGCCACCGCGGGGAGTGAGGAACCATGGCCAATCTGATTGTCCGCAACGTCGATGACGAAATCGCCAATGCCCTGAAGATGCGGGCCAGCCGACACGGCATCAGCGCCGAGGCGGAGCACCGGCGGATTCTGGAGCAGGCGCTGATGCGCCCGAAAAAGCGCTCCTTTCTCGATGTGTTGCGCCAGATCCCCGAGGTGGGCCGGGACGAGGACTTCGACCGCCGGCAGGACCCGCACGCGGCGGAGCCCTTCAACGATTAGTCGCGGCCGGGGCGGAAAGAACGGATGTACCTGCTCGATACCAACGTCGTCAGCGAACTGCGCAAGCATGAGCGGGCCAATGCGGGGGTGCTGGCCTTCTTCCAGGAACTGGCTGAGCGGGAAGCGCCGGCCTTCATCAGCGTGATCACCCTCGGTGAATTGCGCCGGGGCGTCGAACTCATCCGCCATCGGGGCGATGGGGTGCAGGCCGAGGCGCTGGAGCGCTGGCTGCAAATCCTGGTGGAGGAGTACGCGGACAACATCCTGGCCTTCGGCCCCGAAGAGGCCCAGATCTGGGGCCGCCTGCGGGTGCCGCACCACGAGAACGCCATCGACAAGCAGATCGCCGCCACCGCGCTGATCTACGGCTTTACCCTGGTCACCCGCAACGTGCAGGACTTCGCCGGTACCGGCGTCACGCTGCTCAACCCATTCGCGTGAGCCCATGAGCGAATACACGGAAGTCGAACAGCCCTTCCTGCACCAACTGGCCGCGCAGGGCTGGGAGATCATCGACCAGGGAGCGGAGATCCCGAGCGACCCCGGCAAGAGCCTGCGCCTTAGCTTCCGTCAGTGGCTGTTGCCGGAGGTGTTCGCGAAGGCGGTCGCGGCCATCAACACCACCGCCGACGGCAAACCCTGGCTCACCGACAAGCAGCTGCAGGATTTGCAGGACCAGATCCTGCGCCAGCCGGGCCGCACCCTGCTGGAGGCCAACGAGGCGATCCAGAAGCTGCTCTTCAAGGCGCAGGTGGAGTTGAACGAACTCACCGGCGAGCAGGAGCCGGTGGTGAAACTCATCGACTTCGCCCGGCCCGGAGCGAACCACTTCCTCGCCATCAACCAGTTCCGCATCGACACGCCGGGCTGCGTGAAGCAGTTCATCATCCCCGACATCGTGCTGTTCGTGAACGGTATCCCCTTGGCTGTGGTGGAGTGCAAGAAGGGCGGACCCACCTGCGCCAACCCCATGGCCGAGGCCTTCACCCAGTTGCAGCGCTACACGAACCAGCGCCCGGAGACCCGGGCGCAGGGACTGCGCGAGGGCGAGCCGCGGCTGTTCCACACCAACCTGTTGCTCATCCGCACCACGGGCGTCGAGGCCGACTACGGCACCATTACCTCGGGTGAGGAGCACTTCTATCCCTGGAGGCTCGACGGCGCGCCCAAGGGGGAGAACCCGCAGCGGCAGTTGATCGAGGGCATGCTCACCAAGGGAAACCTGCTCGCCATCCTGCGCACCTCTTCGGTCTTCATGGACACGGAAGGCGGCCAGCGCGTGAAGGTGGTCTGCCGCTACCAGCAGTTCCGCGCCGCGAACAAGATCGTCGAACGGTTGCGCGGCGGGCGCAGCGCCGAGGAGCGCAGCGGCGTGGTGTGGCATACCCAGGGCTCCGGCAAGAGCCTCACCATGGTCTTCGTGGCGCGCATGCTGCGCGTGGCGCCGGACCTCGCCGACTACAAGATCGTGCTCATCAACGACCGCGTGGACCTGGAAGAGCAACTGGCCAACACCGCCACCCTCATCGGCGGCCGGGTCAACGTCATCGACAGCCGCACGGCGCTGCGCACCCAACTGGCCGGCGACAGCTCCGACATCAACATGGTGATGGTCCACAAGTTCCAGATCCACGAGCCGAGCCTGCCCCTGAAGGTGGCCGAGGCGCTGGGCACCTATCAGGCCATCCCCGGCAGCCAGACCTTCGGCGTGGTGAACAACGCCTCGCGCATCGTGCTGATGATCGACGAGGCCCACCGCACCCAAAGCTCCGACCTGAGCAACAACATCTTCGAGGCCTTCCCCAACGCCGCCCGCATCGCCTTCACCGGCACGCCGCTCATCACCGAGCGCCACGGCGAGAAGAAGACGGTGAAGCGCTTCGGCGAATACATCGATACCTACAAGCTGATGGATGCGGTGGAGGACGGCACCACCCTGCAAATCCTCTACGAAGGGCGCACCGCCGATACGGCCCTCTACGACAAGCACGGCTTCGAGACCCGCTTCGAAAACCTCTTCAAGGAGCGCAGCGAGGAAGAGCTGCTCGCCATCAAGAAGAAGTACGGCGCTAGCGGCGACCTGCTGGAGGCGGAGCAGCGCATTGAGGCCATTGCGAAAGATATGGTGCAGCACTACCTGCAACACATCTTCCCCAACGGCTTCAAGGCACAGGTGGTCTGCCACTCCAAGCTCGCGGCGGTGCGCTACCAGAAAGCAATCCACCAGGCGCTCGCCGAGCACATTGCGGAACAGGAGAAGTCGGGGGCCGATCCTGACCTGGTCCGCAGGCTGCGCTTCCTCAAGGCCGCGGTGGTCATCTCCAGCGACGGCACCAACGAGGCGGCCTACATCACCGAAGCGCGCAAGCAGGCCCGCGCCTGGGATGCGGTGGCCAACTTCTGTCGGCCTTCGCCTTCGACGACCCGGACAAGCCCTACACCGGCATCGCCTTCCTGGTAGTCTGCGACATGCTTCTCACCGGCTTCGACGCCCCCATCGAGCAGGTGATGTATCTGGACAAGAAGATCCGCGAACATACCCTGTTGCAGGCCATCGCCCGCACCAACCGCGTGAAGCGCGGCAAGCAGCGCGGCTACGTGGTCGACTACATCGGCCTCACCGAACACCTCACCGAGGCGCTGACCCTCTATGCCGCCAGCGATGAGCAGCAGGAACTGGCGCAGGGGCTCAAGAGCATCACCTCCGAGGTGCCCGTGCTGGAGGAGCGCTACCAGCGCCTGTTGCAGCTCTTCGCCGCGCACAAGGTGGCCAAGGTGCGCGACTTCGTGGAGGGCAAGCTGCCCACGGTGGAGGAGGATGCGGCCGTGGTCCACGCGGCGGTGACGTTGCTGAAGGACGAAAAGATCCGCGCCGACTTCGATGTCTACCTCAAGAAGTTCCTCATGAGCATGGACATCATCCTGCCCCACAAGGCGGCCCACCCCTATCGGGTGCCCGCCAGGCGCTTCGGTTACATCCTGCGCGTGGCCAAGGAGCGCTACAAGGACGACACCCTCAAGCTCGGCGATGCCGGGCAGAAGGTGCGCGACCTCATCAACCAGCACCTGATCAGCCTGGGCATCAACCCCAAGGTGCCGCCGGTGGAGCTGCTGGCCGAGGACTTCATCGAGAAGCTGAACCAGCACGCCGCCGGCAACGCCGAGGCCAAGGCCAGCGAGATGGAACACGCCATCCGCAAGCATTGCACGGTTCACCACGACGAAGACCCGGCGTTCTACAAGAGCCTCTCGGAGAAGGTGGAGCGGCTGATCCGTGAGCACCAGGGTCATTGGGAGAAGCTGGCCGAGGAGTTGGAGAAGCTGCGCGCCGTGGCCGCCGAGGGGCGCCGCGAGGGGCAGGAGGGCATGAGCCGCGAGGCCACCACCTTCTATGAACACATCGCCAACGAGGCCTTCGGCGGCAATGTACCGAAGGACGCCAAGGAGAAGATGAAGGTGCTCATGGAGGCCATCGTCGAAATCCTCCAGGAGAGCATCGGCAGCATCGACTACTGGCACAACAGCGACAAACAGAAGAAGACCCGCAGCGAGATCAAGACTGCACTCAACCTGACCGGTATCCCCGCGCTGAAGACTAACCGCGAACGCATCGCCATCGAGATCATGAAGCTGGCCAAGAACCGCCATGAGGAGCTGCTGAAGGGTGTCACTGAAGGGGGCAGGCCATGAGCGCGCGTCGAGTCCGCGACATCGAATACCAGTTGCTTCCCGGTAGCCCCCGCAAGACCACCGACATTGTGATCGAGCGTAACGGGGTGGTAACGGTGCGTCCGCCCGCCAGCTACACCCCGGAGCAGGTCGATTCGGTGGTCGAAAGCAAGCGGATGTGGATCTATCGCAACCTCGCCGAGTGGCGTGACCTCAATGCCAGCACTGTGGTGCGCGAATGGGTCAACGGCGAATCCTTTCTCTATCTGGGTCGGGCCTACCGCCTGTCGCTCGTTTCCGCTCAGGAGTGCACTCTGCAACTGAAGGAAGGCCGCTTCTGCCTCAGCCGTGAAGTGATCGAACAGGGCGGCACCGCCGCCGCGCGGCAGGCCTTCGAAGACTACTTCACAGACAAAGGGCTACAGCGCTTCGGCGAGCGTGTGGGCTTCTTTGCGACCAAGGTCGGCGTGCAGGTGGGCGGTGTGAGGGTGAAGGAGATGGGCTACCGCTGGGCCAGTTGCGGCAGGAGTGGTGTGCTCAACTTCCACTGGAAGTGCATGATGGCGCCGCCGAAGATCGTCGACTACATCGTGGCCCACGAACTCTGCCATTTCCACCACCGCGACCACACCGACGCCTTCTGGAACGAGGTGGACAAGGTGATGCCGGATTATCGGGAGCGGAAAGAGTGGCTGCGAAGGTACGGTGCCAGTCTGGACGTTTAGAGAAAAAGGCTCTTCCGCAGAATTTATGGGTGCACGTTGGGGGCATACGTGCATAGCGGCATGATTGCGCTGTGGTTTCCGATCTCAACAAGGACATCTTCTTTCTGAGGGCGAGAAATTATCGAAAGGTCTGACGATGGATAGACGGGGAACGAAGCGTCCCCACTCCC
>JAWLGK010000040.1:0-11515 GCA_041685115.1 Gammaproteobacteria bacterium
GGCGTATGCGAATTCGCGCACGGAGCCAAGCCATACGTAACAGCGAAACGAAGGGGGGTACATCTCATGACCGCTATCACCATCCCCAATCTTCGGCTGCTATCGCTGTTCGTGCTCATTGCCGGCCTCAGTGCTTGTGGCGGCGATGGGGGCAGAGGTGGCGCCCCGAGCTACACCGTCACCACGACGAGCGGCGAGGGTGGGAGCATCACCCCGGCGAGTCAGACGGTGAAGCAAGGCGCCACCGCCCCTTTTATCGTCATCCCCGATGAGGGTTACGGCATCGCAACCGTCGACGGCTGTAACGGCACACTTTCAGGCAACACCTTCACCACCGGCCCCATTACCGCGGACTGCACGGTGATGGCGAGCTTTGTTCCCACCCACACCATTGGCGGCACGGTGAGCGGGCTCGCGGGGACCGTGGTGCTCGAGAACAGCGGCAAGGACCGGCTCACGATCAGCGCGGATGGGCCCTTTGTCTTTGCCAGCCCCGTCGCTCGCGGGACGGCCTATGACGTCACGGTAGAAACACAACCGGCCAACCAGCAATGCTCGGTCGTTGGCGGCAGTGGCACGGCGACGGCGAACGTCACCAGCGTGGACGTGCAGTGCTTTGCGTCCGTCGAGCTCGATGCCAACCCGCTGTCGAAGGTGGTGGAGTTTGGCTGGAACGATGTAGGCGCGACGAGCTACGACCTTTATTACTCCACGAACCCCGCCTGCGACATCGATTTCATCAACGCCTGCCCGGATGGCGTAGTGATGAATGGCGTTACATCGCCGCATTCAGTCACGGCCCTCACGAACGGCCAGCACTACAGCTTCTGGCTCAAGGCCAACCACGCGGGTGGTCACGCGACCATCGGCGAGAGCGGCGCAAGGCCGGACAAACTCATGGTGAACGACACGGTATTCGCTCTCGCCACCGGCGATGAAGGCACGTTTTATCTCGGCGGCGGCTTCACCCGCATCGGCCCGCGCTCGGGCGGTGGCGTGCCGTTCATGGCCACCGCCACCGGGACTCGTCCCTTTCCTGTCGTCAACGGGGAAGTCCATGCTGTTGCCTCCGATGGTGTGGGCGGCTGGTACATCGGGGGCACGTTCACGCGCGTCGGAACAGAACCACGTAACCGCCTCGCCCACGTCCTGGCCGACGGCACCGTTGGCGAGTGGAATCCGGATGCCAACCGTGATGTCTACGCCCTCGCCGTGAGCGGCTCGACCGTCTACGCGGGTGGCTTGTTCACGAGCATCGGCGGGCAGGCGCGCAACTCCCTCGCCGCCATCGGCACCGACGGCACGCCCGGCACCTGGAATCCAAATACCGACGGCTGGATCAACGCCTTCGCCGTGAGCGGCTCGACCGTCTACGCGGGCGGCTACTTCACGACCATCGGCGGGCAGGCGCGCAACAACCTCGCCGCCATTGGCACCGACGGCACGCTTGGCCACTGGGATCCGCATGCCGACGGACGAATCTGCACCCTCGCCGTGAGCGGCTCGACCGTCTACGCGGGTGGCGAATTCACGCACATCGACGGGCAGGACCGTAACCATCTCGCCGCCATCACTACCGACGGCACGCTCGCCACCTGGAATCCGGACGTCAACAACCATGTCACCGCCCTCGCCGTGAGCGACTCGACCGTCTACGTGGGCGGCATGTTCACGACCATCGGCGGGCAGGCCCGCAGCAATCTCGCCGCCATCGGCACCAACGGCTCGCTCGCCGACTGGAATCCGGGTGCCGATGGCTACGTCCGCGCCCTCGCTGTAAGCAGCGAGACCGTCTACGCGGGCGGCGACTTCAGGAGCATCGGCGAGATGCCTCGCAACAACCTCGCCGCCATCGGCACCGACGGGACGCTTTCGAGCACTTGGGATCCGGCTGCCAACCATACCGTCTTCGCGCTCGCCGCGAGTGGCTCCACCGTGTACGCGGGTGGCAGCTTTACGGCCATCGACAACGAGGTAGCCGGGTACCTCGCCGAACTGCCACTCGCTCCGGATCCTTGAGCAAGCACATGCGGGATCAGCACATGCAAAAACGCGGGGTCATGGGAACGCGGGGGTCATGGGAAAGCGGGGGCCGAGGCAAAACGCAAGATAGCCGTGGCTCGCCTCCCCATTTGGCGCTCGTTTTCTGGCTAGGCGGCGTCAACGATATCGTCCGAGTGAGGAGGCGGCTATATGGTTATCAGGTTTTCCGTTTCGCCTCAGCCCCTGCCCGCAAGGCAAAAGGCAAGACCTGACCCCGTTGCGCCGCGTTGCGCCGCGTTGCGCCGCGTTGCGCCGCGTTGCGCCGCGTTGCGCCGCGTTGCGCCGCGTTGCGCCGCGTTGCGCCGCGTTGCGCCGTGGCCCGATAGACGTCCACTGCCTCGGCTTGCAGCAGTTTGTTCCCTATCAGCCGGTCCATGCGCTTGATACCCTCCTTCTCGCAGGTTGCCTCTACTGCTCGCCCAAGACCCGTGACCGACATACAGCGTGCGACCATCGCCGCCTGCGTGGCCTTCTTCAGTGCCTCGAACCGGACCTTCTGCATCCATTGACACGCCGGGCCAATCGTTCTATCAAGCAACTCGGTGGCATGCATCGCCGGTTCTCCTCTTGTGTCTCGACAACCCAAGAAGATCACGGCTGGCGATGCATGTCCACCTTCAATTCTTTGTTAGTCAGCGGCTTACGCAGAAATTCGTGGGGAGCCCTCAGGGTCTGTCCCCGATTTACGCCTCCAATCTCTTGCCGATTTGTCTCGGCGCACTGGGTGTCCTCTGTTTTCTTTTATTCGCTGCGCTTTCGCCCAGTTTTTCTCGGCGCCACACCATCTTCCTTGCTTACTTCCACCCACTCAAATGGCGGCAAGCCCATGATCCTTCGCGCATCATTCAGGTCCCGTCGTGCAAGATCGCTGTCATGAAGCGTGGTGGCTATACTCTCCAACGCTTCCGGATCTTGAGACTTCTTCGAAACTATTGCAGCGAAAGCATCAAATGACGTCGCCTTTTTTAGCGCCGCCATGAAGTGCTCGAATGGCACTTCGTATCGCGCGCCGATAATGTATTGGCACCAGCTATTTGCTCTGAGCGACTCTTGTCGCTTGACTTCTTCCAGCCGCTTCTCCTCCGACGCAATCAGCTTACTAGAGACGTCCGGAACGACCCCTGTCATTACCGCCTCCAGGTACTTCTTTAACGTCTCATTAATCTCCTTTAGACCTGACACCTGTGTCGTCAAAGCCATGAACTGCTGCTGCTGTGACTGTCGATTGAGCAGCTCCCGGAACAAACCCGCCCACTGCTCACGCAACCACGACTCGATATCCGAGAAGCGTTCAAACGTATGAATAGGGTTATTTCGAGGACGCCCAAGAATCTCCTCAATAAGCACAAAGATGTTAACCGAATCTACGTGCGCGTAGTTGATACTCTTGTTGTCCTTATTCCTCAAGAACGTTTGATACTCTGAATACACGCCACTCTCCACCAAGATGTAGATGGGAATGTCTCTTGTGACAGCACTCTCATATTCTTTCTTCGTGATACTTTCGTACCGATCGAAGAACGTTCTGGACGGCTTCTTGCTTGCACCGCTCGCTTCCGAACCGTAGCGCCCTCCAACGATTAAAACAAAGAGATCCGCACCCTCCGCTTCCCTGTAACACGACTCGTCGAGCGGCCTGTCTGGAGTGTAGGCAATATCCCCTTTCTCCGACAAAACCGATTCGTACCCTAGAGATTCGACGAATAGATCCAGTGACGACCGCACATGTTTCAGATCGTAATAGGTAGAGCTCACGAACACTCTTGGACGAGCCACAACAGTTCTCCTTGACACTTCGAGATCTAAACACCGATTCCGCGAATGGCACCCGCACATAATCGGGAACAACCGCGTACAGACCATGGTTTTTGTGAACATTTGGGCTCAGAGTAGAAACTAAAGCGGGAGCTTTTACTCTGACCCCCGAACGGAATATATGGCGACAGATTTATTTAATTTGGAATTGGCAGCAGCTAAATAAATCTGTCCCCTTTTGTTTGCTGACCCCGTATCCGTGCGCTGACCCCGTATCCGTGCGATGTTACCCAGTGACTACCTGAAAATAAATCTGTCCCCTTTTGTTCCCCAAAGGTCCTGATCTCGCCTAGCTCTCCTTCTTACGACGCAGCCTCGCGGTGCGCCCAGCTGGCCTGAACGCGTAATAAGCGAGGTCACCATTTCGCAGTCTCCCTTTGGCATCACATTTTTCCAGGATGTCATTCAAAAAGGAAACTACTCGTTTTTCTATGTCGAAGTACATCGGCGCCGGGTTGGTTGTAAGGTCGATACCTATTACTGCTACCAACTTCCGAAATACGCTCTGGTGCCCATCAAAATCAAATGAGCCAGTGCCGAACGAACGGTCTGATAGCTCCATGTGTCCGGCTATCGCTGAAAGCCTCTGTGGAACCCCATTTATATCAGACGCAGTTTCCATAGAGACTCTCAGCACTTCGGCGTTTATGGCGGCTGCGTCTAGTCCGAACTTCCCAGCCACATCATCCACCAGGGACTGAAACTCTTCTCGTTTCTTTCTCTCCCTTTCTTCCTTCGCCCCTGTAAGGTCTTGCGACGACTTCTCCAAAGCTAAAATGCTAAAAATCACCGCGAAAATCGCCCCATACACTGACGCTGCAGCGCTGAATAACAGTTCAGCGTTTTCCGAAAGGTAAGCTAGAAGGCAGTCCTGAGTACAACCGCCGGAGACAGAGGGATAGTGAATGAACTTAGCCCAATAAAATAACATAGCACTACCAACGACGATAGCGGACAGACTTGGTCTTATATTCATTTTGGTGCAACCTTTCTAAGGCGCTCCCTGAGTTTTTCGGCCTCATGTTTGTAAATGCGCTGAAAGATATTCAGCCGGTAAACCAGATGATAAAAACTTCTCCGGTACGATGCGCTTGAAGAACTCATCTTCGCATATCTGTTCTCGAGTTTTGAGACCAGTTCCGGCAGTTTTTCGCGTTCTCTCTCGGAAGGAAGTGGCAGTATTCTATTCAGCCTCGCAGAAAGCGTCTTGTGGCTCTTGTGGCGAACTCTCGCAAGCTTGGTCACTCGACCCTGTGTCTTGTTAAAAAGAGCATGGTAGTCCCTACTTTTGCGCGCATTCGCAGCTGTTGCTGCTATCTCTACATGCCGAACCGCCGCACGGATGTTTCTAATCTCTGTCGCTGTTAAACGAGGATTTTCATGGTTCACCCGGATGCCATGAACTATCAGAGGTTTTAGTCCCGCCCGCCGAACTTCACACTTTTCGTTAAGTTCGAAATCGGGCTCAACAAGGCGCTTTAGAGACTTTATTTCGTAATCATATGACGCGTTAGGACTCGCATGCGATATCGTTATATCATCAACGAATCGCGTGTAGCGAAATTCCTTTGTTTGAAGAAGGTCAACTAGGTCGCGTTCTTTCTTATAAAACACTAGATTCGCAATGTAGGAGCTGGTGGGCGCTCCTTGTGGGGTGTGCCCAAAGCATGTGCAAAGTGACGTAAGCGCCTCCGCAACCCGGGGAGGAAAATGGAAGAATTCGTTTCCGAATAGCTGATGGACACGTTCGGCTGAAATGTTATCGAAAAAATCTCTAATATCTGCTTTTATGACTAAACCTGCGGAGCAATGTACAGCGGCACATGCAATGTAGTCCCTCGTCATTTCGTCGCTGGGCAGGGAGCCATACAGGTAATCCGGGAAGACAATTAAACTGAAAATGCGGTCAATTATGTTTCTCTGGATCCGCTTCAGTTCTGGGATTGGGTTGTAAACGCGTCTGATCTTGTTGTTCTTCTTGGGGATGTCTAACGCGGTATATCGAGACGCGCAAGGTGTTTCGAGCAGGGCAGTGAGCCCCGCAAGATCAGTTCCGACAGTTGCTGCCAGACTGCTGAGAGTCCCAATCTTTTTCTTCGGTAGATATCGGGGAAGACGCGTCATCCTTGTGCATTCAAATGTTTGATATCGGGTCGGGCTTCCCCGCTAGGGGGCAAAGAAACGTGTGTGTGGTGGAACATGTAAGCCCATGAAGACTTTCCACATTTCCAAGCCCGACCCAATCTGCGAGAGCTGCTGTCGGTCAGTTTTCCTGGCCGCAGGCCTCCCCATGCGCTTAGTGCGGTTGCCTAAGCCGGTCAACTAGTTTGCTGACCTTTACTAACTTCATGGGTTTGAATACATGATCCCCAACACGTGGGCGGTACACCCACCTAGCGCAAGTTAATGGATTCAGCCGGCGTAATCAAACAAAAAAACGGCGCCCCTCTCGGAAGGCGCCGTCTCTTTCTACCTCATCTCATCCCTGAGCCACAACCCTTCAGGTCACGCCTTCGCCTTCGCCGACCTCCTCAGTCGGGAAAGCAACCGGCGAGCAAGCTCCCCAAACAACTCCGTCTGCGTCGGATGCGGATGAATCGCCTCGCCAACCTCCTGCAAGGTCATCTCCCCCGACACCATCATCACCGCCTCACCAATCAACGTATCGGTATGATCCGCCAGCATATGCACCCCAATGACCCTTCCTGAAGCCTTGTCGGCAACAATCTTGATCATCCCGTGCTTCTCGCCGGTAATCATGGCCTTGGCGTCGATATTCATCGGCACCTTCACTTCCGCCGCATCGATACCCTTCGCCTTGGCCTGGTCCATGGACAACCCCACAAACCCCGCTTCCGGCCGGGTAAAGATCACCCCCGAGTCCTTGGCCTCGTCATAGGTCATGTCCTCACCCAGGATGGTGGCCGCCGCCACACGCCCCTGCTGCCCCGCGGTATGCGCCAGCATGTACCCGCCGATGACGTCACCCACCGCGAAGATATGCGGCACGTTGGTGCGGCAGCGCTTGTCGGCCTTGATGACGCCGTTTTCGGCCAGCACGCCGGCGTTCGCCAGCTTGAGGGGTTCGAGCACGGGGCGCTTGCCGGTGGCCATGATCACGTAGTCGCAGTCGAAGGTCTGTTCGCCTTCGGCGGTCTCGTAGACCATCTGCATGTTGCCGGGCGTGCCCTTGAGTTCCTTCACCTTCACGCTGGTGTGGATGGTGAGGTTGGGATCGTCGTTGAGCACCGCGGTGAGGGCTTTGGCGATCTCGGGCTCCACCTCAAACAGGACGCGGTCCTTGGCCTCCAGCAGCACCACCTGGGTGCCGAAGTCCTGGAAGATCTGGGCCATTTCCAGGCCGATGGCGCCGCCGCCGATGATGCCCAGCCTCGAAGGCACACCGTTCAGGAACCACACGGTGTCCGAGGTGAGCACGCCGCCGGATTCGAGGCCTTCGCGGGCGCCGGGGATGCCGGGCACGAACGGCGGGGCGCCGGTGGCGATGACGGCGGCGCCGAAGGTGATGTGACGGCCCTGGCTGTCGTCGCCGCGGGCGGGGCGCGCGTGCGGGTCGGTGGCCAGTTTGGACTGGTCAACGAACACGCGGTGATCGGTTTCGAACCAGGCGAAGCCCTGGATGAAGTCGATCTTCACGCCCTTGTCGGTGTTGAGCGCCATTTTGCCGCGCTCTTCCAGTACGTTGCGGCGGTGCTTTTCGAGCTGCTGCCAGTTGAGCTTCGCGCCGGTGGTGCCTTCGATGCCGAGCAGGGCGTCGTGGGCGCGATCGCGGATGCGGTCGGCCGCGGCACGCCAGCCCTTGGAGGGGATGCAACCGCGCCAGAGGCATTCGCCGCCGGGCAGTGGGCTGTCGCTGACCATGGCGACCTTGAGGCCGTGGCTGGCGAGATCGCGGGCGCAGTCTTCGCCGCCGGGGCCGGCGCCGATCACCACCACGTCGTAGTCCCACTTGCCTTCGGGGATGGCGGGGCCGATGGGGCCCAGCCAGCTCTCGGGCTGCTCGATGGCGGCCTTGAGGTCCACCAGGTAGGCGGCCACTTCGGCACCGTTCACCACGCGGTGGTCGGCGGTGATGGTGAGCGGCATGCCCTCGGGACCGGCGGCGGCGATGGCCAGGATGGCGGCGGTGCCGGGCGTGGGGATGGCATCGAACCAGGTGATGCCGTACATGCCCATGTTGGAGACCATGAAGGTCGGGTTGGCGTATTCCTCGGGCGCCAGGCGGCGCTTGCGGGCGCGGTCGACCAGGCCCTTCCAGCCTTCGTTCAGGTCCTTGAGGTCACGGGATTCGCAGTGACGCAGCACGGGCACGACGAGACCGCCGCCCTCGGCGGTGACGGCCATGCCGATGTCGATGTTGCTGCGCTCGACAATCTTGTCCACGGGCTGGTAGGCCGCGTTCATCATGGGGTGCTTCTGCATCGCCACGGCGCAGGCCTTGGCGATGGCCACGGTCACCGACACGCCCAGCTTCTTCGCCGCCTTGATGAGGGCGTCGGGCTTGGCGTTCATGGTGGCGTGGAAGGTCGGCATGGTGAGCGAGGCGGTCATGGAGGCGGAGACCGCCTTTTCCATGGCCGTCATCGGCCGGCCCTTGCCGGGCACCTGCACTTCGGGCAGCACGTAGGCCGGAACCTGCGGCACCACTTCGGTGGGGCGCTCGATGGGCTGGGCGCGGCGCACGTCGTCGGCGGTGATGACGCCGTCCGGGCCGGTGCCCTTGAGGTTGTTCAGGTTGACGTGCAGCGAGCCGGCCAGCTTGCGCGCGTAAGGCGTGGCCGCCTTGTTGTGCGGGCGCTCCACGGGCTTGGCGGCGGTGTCGAGCACGGCCGAGGCGGGCGTGCGCTTGGTGTCGACCACGTGCGCGGCCACGTGCTGGTGCGGCTTTTCGGGGTGGTGCTCGTGCCTGTAGTCGTCGTGGGCCTTGAGCACGCCTTCGCGCAGCACCTGCTCGGGGCTGTCCACCAGGAAGGCCATGGGGTCGCCCACCAGCACGGTGGCATCCACTTCGGCGATGGGGCCGGAGAGGTAACCGTCGCGGAACACCTCCACGTCCATGATGGCCTTGTCGGTTTCGACGGTGGCCACCACGTCGCCGCGGCTGATCTTGTCGCCCGGCTGCCTCTCCCAGGTGACCACCACGCCGGAGGTCATGGTGTCGGAGAGCTGGGGCATCTTGATGACGTGGGACACGCCTTCGGGCGCCGCGGTCTTGGGCGCCTCGGCGGCGGGCGCCGGCGCGGCGGCGGGTGCGGCCGGCGCGGGCTCTTCGGCCACGGCCTTGGGCGCGGGCGCGCCCTCTTCCCTCACCACTTCCGCTTCGGAAGCGACCAGGTAGGCGATGGGATTGCCCACGTGCACGGCGGAATCCACCGCTGCGATGGGGCCAGAGAGGAAACCATCACGGAACACTTCCACGTCCATGATGGCCTTGTCGGTCTCGACCGTGGCGACCACGTCGCCGCGCGAGACCTTGTCGCCAATCTTCTTCTCCCAGCTGACGATGACGCCTTCGGTCATCGTGTCGGAGAGCTGGGGCATTTTTATTACATAGGGCTCAGCCATGTTTTGTTCTTCCCGAGAAGATTTGAACCACGGGGAACACGGGGACACGGGATGTCACTGGCATGTGGCCGTGCGCCGCCGGTACGCGTGGTCAACGGTTTGTCGTTTTGCTTCGGTTTTGGGGGTGTTTACTCCCCTCTCCCTGTCCCTCTCCCTGGGGGGAGAGGGGACGTTCCTGACAGCCCGCGTTCATGCGAAGTGCTGCGCTATCTCACCCCCTCTCCCTCCGGGAGAGGGTTGGGGTGAGGGGATCTCAAACCGAAGCCACCCGGCGGCACGAGGCGAAGGGCTCCAAAACCCAATAACCTCGTGTCACCGTGGTTGTGCCTTTCTTACTTCCCGAACATCTTCCGCACCGCCTCGACCACGCTCTTGGCGCTGGGCAGGGCGGCTTTTTCCAGGGTGTGGTTGTACGGGATCGGCACGTTCTTGGCCGAGACGCGCACCGGGGCGGCGTCCAGTTCGAAGAAGCATTCCTCGTTGATGATGGCCATCACTTCGGCGCCGACGCCCACGGGGGCCTCGGCCTCTTCCACGATGACGGCGCGGTGGGTCTTGCTCACCGAGGCCTGGATGCCGACGCGGTCCAGCGGCGACAGGGAGTAGAGGTCGATGACCTCGGCCTCGATGCCGTACTGCTTGGACAGGATGTCGGCGGCCTGCAGACACCAATGCACGGAGATGTTGTAGCCGAACAGGGTGACGTCCTTGCCCTGGCGCGCGCACTCGGAGCCTTCCAGCGGGTGGAAGTATTCGCCGTCCGGCACCTCGCCCTTCATGTTGTACATGAGCTCGTGTTCGTTGATGAACACCGGGTCGTCGCAGCGCACCGCGGCCTTGAGCAGACCGTAGGCCTGGCGCGGATTGGAGGGCGTGACCACGCGCAGGCCGGCGATGCCCATGAACACCTTCTCCATGCGCGCGGAGTGCTGCGCGCCGAGCTGATGCGCGGTGCCGCCGGGCGAGCGCACCACGATGGGCGCCGTGAGCTGGCCGCCGGACATGTAGTGCACTTTGGCCGCGGAGTTGAACAGCTGGTCCATGGCCAGCCAGGCGAAGTTCACGGACATGATCTCCACGATGGGACGCACGCCGAGGAACGACGCGCCCACCGCCAGACCGGTGAAGGAGTTTTCGGAAATGGGCGTGTCGATGACACGCTCGGGGCCGTACTTGTCGTAAAGGCCGCGGGTGGCCTTGTAGGTACCGCCGGCGACGCCGATGTCCTCGCCCATGGCGATGACGAGCGGATCACGCGCCATTTCTTCATCGTGGGCGCGGCGCACCGCTTCCCAGAACATCATCTCGGCCATTAGCGCACCTCCCCCTTCGCGTACGGGCAGTGCTCGGTGAGCACGTATTTCTCCAGCTCTTCCACCTTGGGCTCCGGGGATTCCTCGGCGAACTTGATGATCACGTTTTCGATCTCGTCCTGGATTTCCTTGTCCATGGAGGTGACGTCTTCCATGGCCAGTTCACCGGCTTCGATCAGGCGATCACGCAGGATGTTGATGGGGTCGCGCTTGGCCCAGACTTCCAGCTCTTCCTTGGTGCGGTAGGCGCCGGAGTCGGACATGGAGTGACCGCGATAGCGGTAGGTCTTGAGTTCGAGGAAGTACGGGCCCTTGCCGGAACGCACGTAGTCCACGGCCTTCTTCGCGTGCTCCATCACCACTTCGATGTCCTGGCCGTCGCAGTGGTCGGCTGCCATGTTGTAGCCGCACACGCGCTTGTACTGGTCCAGTTCGGCGGTGGAGCGCTCGATGGCGGTGCCGATGCCGTACAGGTTGTTCTCGCACACGAACAGCACCGGGAGCTTCCACACCGAGGCCATGTTCATGGTCTCGTGGAAGGTGCCCTGGTTGTTGGCGGCGTCGCCGAGGAAGCAGATGGCGATCTCGTCGCCGCCCTTCATCTTGATGGCCTTGGCCATGCCCGCGGCGAGCGGGAACGGGCCGCCCACCAGGGCGTAGCCGCCCATGAAGCGGTGCTTGGCGTCGAAGATGTGCATGGAGCCGCCGCGTCCCTTGGACGAGCCGGTCTCCTTGCCGTACAGCTCCGCCATGACTTC
>JAWLGK010000021.1:0-58651 GCA_041685115.1 Gammaproteobacteria bacterium
CCGGCTTGCACCGGCGGTCGTCACGTAGACGCTGCGCGTCAACGTGACCTACATACTTCTTCCCCCCGTGTTCCCCGTGGCCCCCGTGGTTAAGGCTTTCTCTTCAATGCTCCCGCGTGGCACGAAACCGGAGGTCGGGCCAGCGTTCCATGGTGAGGTCCAGGTTGACGCGGGTGGGGGCCAAATAAGTGAGGTTGCCGGCGCCGTCGATGGCCAGGTTGTCGTGGGCCTTTTTGCGGAATTCCTCCAGCTTCTTGTCGTCGCCCTCCACCCAACGGGCGGTGGTGACGTTCACCGGTTCGAAGATGGCATCCACGTTGTATTCGTCCTTGAGCCGGTAGGCCACCACATCGAACTGCAGAATACCCACGGCACCGAGGATCAGGTCGTTGTTGCGCAGCGGTTTGAACAACTGGGTGGCGCCCTCCTCCGAGAGCTGTTCCAGCCCCTTTTGCAGCTGCTTGAGCTTGAGCGGGTCGCGCAGGCGCGCCAGGCGGAACAGTTCCGGGGCGAAGTGCGGGATACCCGTGAACTTGAGGTCCTCGCCTTCGCTAAACGTGTCGCCGATCTGGATGGTGCCATGGTTGTGCAGGCCGATGATGTCGCCGGGCCAGGCATCCTCCACGCGCTCGCGCTCCTGGGCCATGAAGGTGGTGGCGTTGGCGATCTTCACGTCGCGCCCGAGACGTACATGCTTGACCTTCATGGCCTGGCTGTAGTGGCCCGAACACACGCGCAGGAATGCGATGCGGTCGCGATGCTGCGGGTCCATGTTCGCCTGGATCTTGAACACGAAGCCGGTGAACTTCTCCTCCGTGGGCTCCACGGTGCGCGAGACGGTGGCACGAGCCAGCGGTCCGGGCGCGTATTCCACCAGGGCGTCCAGGATCTCGCGCACACCGAAGTTGTTGATGGCCGAGCCGAAGAACACGGGCGTGAGTTCGCCGCGGCGGAAGGCCTCCAGGTCGAACTCATTGCTCGCGCCGCGCACCAGTTCGATCTCCTCGCGCAGCTCCGCCACCAGCGGGCCGAACAGTTCGTCGAGGCGCGGATTGTCGAGGCCTTCGATCACCTCGCCTTCCTGCACGCGCCCGCCGTGCTGAGCGGTGAACAGATGCACGCGATTGCTGTACAAATCGAACACGCCCTTGAAGCGCGAGCCCATGCCGATGGGCCAGGTGATGGGCGCGCACTTGATCTTCAGCACCTCCTCCACCTCATCCAGCAGTTCGATGGGCGCACGGCCCTCGCGGTCGAGCTTGTTGACGAAGGTGATGATGGGCGTATCGCGCAACCGGCACACGTCCATGAGCTTGATGGTGCGCGCCTCGACGCCCTTGGCCACGTCGATGACCATGAGCGCGGAGTCCACCGCCGTGAGGGTGCGGTAGGTGTCTTCCGAGAAGTCCTCGTGGCCCGGCGTGTCGAGCAGGTTGATGACGTGTTCGCGATAGGGGAACTGCATCACCGAGGAAGTGACGGAGATGCCGCGCTGCTTCTCCAGCTCCATCCAGTCGGAGGTGGCATGGCGCGCAGCCTTGCGGCCCTTCACGGTGCCGGCCAGCTGAATGGCGCCGCCGAACAGCAGCAGCTTCTCGGTGAGCGTGGTCTTGCCGGCGTCCGGGTGGGAAATGATGGCGAACGTGCGCCTGCGCGCCGCCTCGCGTGCGATGATGCTCATAGTGGGTTGGGTAAGCTGAGAGTGCGCGGCATTTTACCGGATACGGGCTGCGCACGTCCGGAAATGAACGTGGGCGGGAGAAAGGCAAAAAGCATTAACACGGGGGACACGGGGGTGCGAACAGGCTGGGAGCGAGCTTCTGCTCGCGATAGCAGGTCCCTCCGAGCCACCGTCGCGAGCAGAAGCTCGCTCCCACCGACTCTTATTCTCCGTAGCTTCCGTCTGCGCGGCCCTTGAGGCGGGACAGCGCCGGTGCAACCCAGACTGGCATGTCACGTAGCTGCGCAACGTGACCTACGGGGGGAATCCTTTCCCCGTGTTCCCCGTGGTTAACGCTTTTCTTCACAACGCCAGGGCAAAGATGAATGCGTCTTCGCGGCCCTTGGGGGCGGGGTAGTAGTCGCGGCGGGCGCCGACCTGGTTGAAGCCGATGGACTCGTAGAGGGCGATGGCCGCTTGGTTGGAGGGGCGCACCTCCAGGAACATGGCCTCGGCCTTGTGGCCACGCGCCACGTCGATGAAATGGGTCAGCAGGCGACGGCCCAGGCCCTTGCCCTGGTGCGCCGGGGCCACGCACAGGTTGAGCAGGTGCGCCTCGCCCACGGCGGACGAGAGCACGCCGTAGCCGAGGATCTCGCCGCCCTGCTCCAACACCCAGCAGGAATAGCCCACGCGCAGGCAGTCGCGGAAAATGGCGGCGGTCCAGGGCGAGTAGTAGGCGCTGGTCTCCACCGTCATCACCGCGGGCACGTCCTGCTCGTGCATGGGGCGGATGGGCGCGTCCTTCATGGCGCCGCCGCGCGCAGGGTGCGCAGCGCAAGTTTCAGATCGTCCCAGGACTTGCGCTTTTCCTGGGGCGAGCGCAGCAGGTAGGCCGGGTGATAGGTGACCACCAGGGGGATGCCCTGGTAGTGATGCACCTGCCCGCGCAGCTTGCCGATGGGCGTGTCGGTTTTCAGCAGGTTCTGCGCCGAGACACGACCCACACTGAGGATCAGGCGCGGCTTGATGAGTGCGACCTGGCGTTTAAGGTAGGGCTCGCAATGGGCCGCTTCCTCGGGTTTCGGGTCGCGATTGTTGGGCGGGCGGCTCTTGAGCACGTTGGCGATATAGACCTGCTCCCGCGCAAAACCGATGGCGCGCAGCATCTCGTTGAGCAACTGGCCGGCACGCCCCACGAAGGGCTCGCCCTGTTTGTCCTCTTCCTGCCCCGGTGCCTCACCGATCACCATGAGCGACGCCGAGCGGTCACCCACGCCGAACACGGTCTGGGTGCGATGGGCCACCAGTTCCGGGCAGCGCGTGCAGTTGGCCACGCGGGCCATGAGTGCGTCCCAGTCCATGGTCGCGACCTGCGCGTCGTCCAGCTCGGCGCCCGGTGCGAGGACCGGCGGCGGCGCAGGCTCCGCCGGGATCAGGGCCTCGGGCGCTTCTTCGATGACCATAGGCGGCGACGCGACGGCGGCGGGCTCGGCCTCGGGCGCAGACGCGGCAGTGCCGCGCGGCACCCAGACCTGAATGCCCATGGCCTCCAGGTAGCGTCGTTTCCTTTCGTCCATCGCCATCATGTCTCTGAGTGCGGGAGAGAATTCACACCGCAATCGCGAGCAGAAGCTCGCTCCCACATTTGATTGAGAACCTCGCTCACACGCCGCCGTTTTGCGGATGGGCGCGCGCCGGCGCCAGCAGCCGGTTCAGCGCGTTCACGTAGGCCTTGGCGGAGGCGATCACGATGTCCGTGTCGGCGCCCTGCCCGTTCACGATGCGCCCACCCTTTTCCAGGCGCACCGTCACTTCGCCCTGGGAATCGGTGCCGCTGGTGATGGCGTTCACGGAGTACAGGATCAGTTCACTGTCACTGTGGATGATTCCATCGATGGCCTTGAGGGCCGCGTCCACCGGGCCGCCACCCGGCGCCGAGCCGCTGTGCTCCACGCCATCCACGCTGAGCGTGACGCTGGCCTGGGGTGTGGTGCCGGTCTGCGAGCAGACCTTGAGCGCCATGAGCTTGATGCCTTCGTAGGCCGATTCCAGGTTGGTCTCGGTCACCAGCGCCTGAAGATCCTCGTCATAGATCTCGTGTTTCTTGTCGGCCAGTTCCTTGAAGCGTTCAAAGGCCGTGTTCAGCGCCTCGTCGCCGGCGAAGGTCACACCCAGATCCTGCAGGCGCGCGCGGAAAGCGGCGCGGCCCGAGTGCTTGCCGAGCACCATGCGGTTGGCGCTCCAACCCACGTCCTCGGCGCGCATGATCTCGTAGGTCTCGCGCGACTTGAGTACGCCGTCCTGGTGGATGCCCGATTCGTGGGCAAAGGCGTTGGCGCCCACGATGGCCTTGTTGGGCTGCACGGCGAAGCCGGTGATGCCGGCTACCAGGCGCGAGCTGGGGACGATGTGGGTGGTGTCGATGTCCACGCGACAGGGGAACACGTCCTTGCGGGTGCGCACCGCCATGACGATCTCTTCCAGCGCCGCGTTGCCCGCGCGCTCGCCCAGGCCATTGATGGTGCATTCCACCTGACGCGCGCCGTTCAGCACCGCCGAAAGCGAATTGGCCACGGCGAGGCCCAGGTCGTTGTGGCAGTGCACGGAAAAGACGGCTTTGTCCGAATTGGGCGTGCCCGTGATGACCCGGCGCACCAGCTCACCGAACTGGTGCGGCATGTTGTAGCCCACCGTGTCCGGGATGTTGATGGTGCGCGCACCGGCATCGATCACCGCCTCGAAGATGCGGCAGAGGAATTCCGGATCGGAACGGCCCGCGTCCTCCGCGGAGAATTCCACGTCGTCGGTCCACTGACGCGCACGCTTGACGGCCTTCACCGCATGCTCCACCACCTGATCGGGCGCCATGCGCAGTTTGTGCTGCATATGAATGGGCGAGGTGGCGATGAAGGTGTGGATGCGGCCGCGGGCGGCCTTCTGCAACGCCTCACCGGCGCGGTCGATGTCGCGATCGAGGGCGCGGGCCAGACCGCAGATGGTGCTATCGCGGATGGCCTCGGCCACCGTCTGCACCGCGTCGAAGTCGCCAGGGCTCGCCGCAGGAAAGCCGGCCTCGATCACGTCGACCTTCATGCGCTCCAACGCCTTGGCGATGCGCAGCTTCTCCTCCTTGGTCATGGAGGCGCCGGGGCTCTGCTCGCCGTCGCGCAAGGTGGTGTCGAAAATGATCAGCTTGTCCATGGTCCTCTCCGCACGGTGCCCGCCGTGCATTGATCAAAGAAGAAAAGAAAAGGATTAACGCAAAGGCGCAGAGGGCGCAGAGTTCGCAAAGGAGTACCGCGGGCCTTGAACCTCCGCGATCTCGGCGTCTCCGCGTCCTCCGCGTTGGATTCAGCCCTCGGGTCCGGCGCCTTCGTCGTCCTCGCTGCCCTTGGCATGCTTTTCCTTGCGCATGCGCGAGCGCATCACCAGGGTCATCACGGGTCCAGAGAGTGCGTAGACGAGGAAGGCGGCAAACAGCACCTGGGGTGGGTCGATGGACACGAACACGAACACCAGCACCACGATGAGCACCGCCACGAAGGGCACTTTGCCGCGCAGGTCCAGGTCTTTGAAGCTGTAGTAGCGGACGTTGCTCACCATGAGTACGCCGGCGGCCACGGTAAGCAGGAAGTTGAGCAAGACGAGCGATTTGCCGTCCACGCCGTAACTCACGCCCACCCACACGGCGCCGGCCACGACGGCCGCCGCGGCGGGGCTGGCGAGGCCCTGGAAGAAGCGCTTGTCGGCAATGCCCACCTGGGTGTTGAAGCGCGCCAGGCGCAGCGCCGCACCGGCCGCGTACACGAATGCCGCCAGCCAGCCCAGTTTGCCCATGGCGGACAATGACCACTGGTACATGACCAGGGACGGGGCAAGCCCGAACGACACCATGTCCGACAGAGAGTCGTACTCGGCGCCGAATTCGCTCTGGGTATTGGTGAGGCGCGCCACGCGGCCGTCCAGGCCGTCGAGGACCATGGCGACGAATACCGCGATGGCCGCCTTCTCGAATTGCCCGTTCATGGCCGCCACGATGGCGTAGAAACCCGCGAACAGCGCCGCGGTGGTGAACAGGTTGGGCAGCAGGTAGATGCCGCGGCTGCGCTTTTCAGTCTCTTCGTTTGGCATGGCTCGTTCCGAACAGGCAAACGGTGGAAGGGCGTCGGTTCGCGAGGCTTACTTGCGTACCAGCTTGGCGATCACCGACACGCCAGATTGTACGCGATCCCCGGGCTGAACCATTACCCTGCTCGCCACGGGCAGAACAACCTGCAGTTCTGCGCCCAAGGGCAGAAACCCGCAACGCTGGCCCTGGCCGATGCGTTCGCCCGATTGCACGTCGCAGAACGCGCGTGCCCCCGGTGCGCGCGGCAACGCGACCAGGACTACGTCGTCGTGCTCGTCACTTTGCACCCATTGCGCCACGCCCGCGCCTTCCCCCTCGGGGATCCACTGGCGCATCACCTTGCCCTCGATGGGACTGCGCACGGCAAACACACCCATCGGGCGCATGGCGATGCGGACCAGGATTGCCTCGCGACCAAGCGGCTCGTCATGCACGGGCCCGACCGCAAGCACACGTCCGTCCGCCGGGCTGAGCACGGCCAGGGGCGAGGGCGGGATGCGCCGCGGCGGGTCGCGGAAATAGAAGGCCAGAATGACCGATATGCACCAGGACAGCACCGCGACCACGGCGTTCCAGTGGTCGAAGGCGTAGAGGCCGACCACGGCGAAGAAGGCGATGGGGATCCAGCCCTCGCGGGCGATGACAGGGTAACGCTGGGCCATGTCAGTCCGGGGTCTGAAAACAGAGAGGCGGGAGCGCTCAACGTAGCCCGGATGGAGCGGAGCGGAAGCCGGGGGAAGGCGGCGGTGTGCGATTCCCGGATTCCGCTCCGCTCCATCCGGGCTACGAAAAACGGCCGGACTCACGTCCGGCCGTTTTCAGGAGCCGCTTAGTTCTTGCTCTTGTCGACCAGCTTGTTGGCGGCGATCCAGGGCATCATGCTGCGCAGCTTCTCGCCGACCACCTCGATGGGGTGCTCAGCATTGAGGCGGCGGCGTGCAGTCATTTCGGGGTAGTTGGTCATACCCTCGAGAATGAAGCGCTTGGCGTACTCGCCGTTCTGGATGTTGCGCAGGGCTTCCTTCATGGCCCAGCGGCTTTCCTCGTTGATGACCTGGGGGCCGGTCACGTACTCGCCATACTCCGCATTGTTGGAGATGGAGTAGTTCATGTTGGCGATGCCGCCCTCGTACATGAGGTCGACGATGAGCTTCAGCTCGTGCAGGCACTCGAAGTAGGCCATCTCGGGGGCGTAGCCCGCCTCCACCAAGGTCTCGAAGCCGGCCTTCACCAGTTCCACGGCGCCGCCGCACAGCACGGCCTGCTCGCCGAACAGGTCGGTCTCGGTCTCGTCACGGAAAGTGGTCTCGATGATACCGGTGCGGCCGCCGCCAATGGCGGAGGCGTAGGACAAGGCCTTCTGCTTGGCCTGGCCGGAGGCGTCCTGGTACACGGCGATGAGGTCCGGGATGCCGCCGCCCTTCACAAACTCGCTGCGCACGGTGTGGCCCGGCGCCTTGGGGGCAATCATGACCACGTCCAGGTCGGCGCGCGGCACGATCTGGTTGTAGTGGATGGCGAAGCCGTGGGCGAAGGCCAGGGTGGCGCCCTGCTTCAGGTTGGGCTCCAGCTCATCGCGGTACAGCTTGGACTGGAATTCGTCGGGGGTGAGGATCATCACCAGATCGGCGCCGGCGACGGCCTCGGGCACGCTCTTCACCTTCAGACCGGCGGACTCGGCCTTTTTCGCGGAACCGGAGCCCGGGCGCAGGGCGACGGTGACATCCACGCCGGAGTCCTTCAGGTTGTTGGCGTGGGCATGACCCTGGGAGCCGTAGCCGACGATGGTCACCTTCATGCCGCGGATGATGGAGAGGTCGCAGTCTTTGTCGTAATAAAGATTCATTGTTTGTTCCTTACGTGAAAGCTAAAAAGGCTGAGTGATCCGCTATGCGGCCTTATACGTTCCTTCTCCCCCAGGGGAGAGGGACAGGGAGAGGGGATCAAAACGCGCGCCTGCCGCAAGATTCCTGCTCCCTCTTCCCAACCTCGGCCGCCGAAACGGAGACGGTTCTCGTGCTTCAAACCCGCAGCGATTTCTCCCCGCGGGAGATGCCGGACACGCCCGAGCGCACGGTCTCCAGGATGTGGCCGGGTTCGATGGCCTGGATGAAGGCGTCGAGCTTGTCGCCGGTGCCGGTCAGTTCGATGGTATAGGTCGAATCGGTCACGTCGATGATGTGCGCGCGGAAGATGTCGGTGAGTCGCTTGTATTCGTCGCGCTGCTCGCCGCCCTGGGCGCGCACCTTCAGCAGCATCATCTCGCGTTCGAGGTGCGGGCCTTCAGTGAGGTCCATGATCTTCACCACATCGATGAGCTTGTTCAGCTGCTTGGTGATCTGCTCGATGATGTCGTCCGAGCCGCGGGTGACCAGGGTCATACGCGACAGCGAGGCGTCTTCCGTCGGCGCCACGGTGAGTGACTCGATGTTGTAACCGCGCGCTGAGAACAGGCCCGCCACCCGTGACAGGGCGCCGGCTTCGTTTTCGATCAGGATGGAGATGATGTGCCGCATTACCGCTCCGTCTGAGAAGAAGAAAAAGCCTTGGCCACGAGGGACACGGGGAGCATGGGGTGATTCAGGAACCCATGCGCCATTCCCGTGTTTTTCCCCGTGTAGCCCGTGGTTATGCTTTGCATTGGCTTGGTTCGCACCGGACCACTAGATCAGGATCATCTCGTCGAGACCAGCGCCCGCCGGCACCATGGGATAGACGTTCTCGGTCTTGTCGGTGATGAAGTTCATGAACACGAAGCGGCTCTTGTGCGTGGTGAATGCCTCGCGGAGCGCGGCTTCCACGTCCCCCGGCTTGTCGATCTGCATGCCCACGTGGCCATAGGCATCGGCAAGCTTCACGAAGTCGGGCAGCGATTCCATATAGCTGTGCGAGTAGCGCTTGTCATAGAAGAACTCCTGCCACTGGCGGACCATGCCCAGCATGCCGTTGTTCAGGCAGATGACCTTGATGGGCAGGCCGTATTGCATGCAGGTGGAGAGCTCCTGGATGTTCATCTGGATGGAGCCTTCGCCGGTGACGCACGCCACCGTGGACTTGGGATGGGCGAACTGGGCACCCATGGCCGCGGGCAGGCCGAAGCCCATGGTGCCGAGGCCGCCCGAGTTGATCCAGCGGCGCGGTTTGTCGAACTTGTAGAACTGTGCGGTCCACATCTGGTGCTGGCCCACGTCCGAGGTGACGAAGGCATCGCCCTTGGTGATCTCGTACAGTTTCTCGACGACAAACTGCGGCTTCACCAGTTCGCTGGCGCGGTCGTACTTCAGGCACTCCTTGCCGCGCCATTCGTCGATCTGGTTCCACCACTTGCCAAGCGCGTCGCGATCGGGCGCGTCACCGCTCTCTTTCACGAAGGCGATCATGTCGGCGACCACGTTGCTCACACTGCCAACGATGGGCACGTCCACGCGCACATTCTTGGAAATGGACGCCGGGTCGATATCCACATGGATGATCTTGGCCTTGGGTGCGAACTTGGCGATGTTGCCGGTGACGCGATCGTCGAAGCGCGCGCCGATGGCGATGAGCAGGTCGCAGTGCGACACCGCCATGTTGGCCTCATAGTTGCCGTGCATGCCCAGCATGCCGAGGCACTGCTTGTCGGTGCCCGGATAGCCGCCGAGGCCCATGGAGGTGTTGGTGATGGGGAAGCCGAGCATGCGGGTGAGCTCGGTCAGCGGCTTGGCGGCGTCGTCGAGGATCACGCCACCACCGGTGTAGATCAGCGGGCGCTTGGCGGCCAGCATCATCTGCACGGCCTTCTTGATCTGCCCGGGATGGCCCTTCACCACGGGGTGATAGGAGCGCATGGCGATCTTCTTGGGGAAGGTGTACCTGGCCTTGTTACCGGTCACGTCCTTGGGCACGTCCACCACCACGGGACCGGGGCGACCGGTGGTGGCGATGTAGAAGGCCTTCTTCAGGGTGTTGGCCAGCTCATTGACGTCCTTGACCAGGAAGTTGTGCTTCACGCAGGGCCGGGTGATGCCCACGGAGTCCACTTCCTGAAAGGCGTCGTTGCCGATAAGGGAACTGTTCACCTGGCCGGTGATCACCACCATGGGAATGGAGTCCATATAGGCGGTGGCGATGCCGGTCACGGCATTGGTGGCGCCGGGACCCGAGGTAACCAGCACCACGCCCGGCTTGCCGCTGGAGCGGGCGTAGCCATCGGCGGCATGGGCGGCAGCCTGCTCGTGGCGGACCAATACGTGCTTGACCTTGTCCTGCTTGTACAGCGCATCATAGATGTGCAGGACGGCGCCGCCCGGATAACCGAACAGATACTCGACGCCTTCGTCCTGCAGGAAGCGGACGATGATCTCGGCACCGGTCAATTCCACGTGTCGTTTCTCCCAGAAAAAATGCCCGTGAGCACGGGCAGGGACGGATGGGTTCGAACGAAACAAACTACTGAGAATCGACAGGTAGGTCAAGGGCGCCGGGCACGTGCCCCTTGTAACCGGGGGTCAAAATCAGATAATAGCGGCCGGACCTTCGAACATCGGGTGACCCATGAACGCGCGACAGGCTGTCGGTATGGCTTTGATGCTGCTGCTCGCCTTCCCGGCACAGGCGGCGATGTACAAATGGGTGGACCGGGATGGGAATGTAGTCTATTCCGAGCTGCCGCCACCCGATGCGAAGGACGTGAAGGCCATCGCGCCACCGCCGCGCGTACCCGAAGCCGCGCCGGCGCCCGTCGCCGCGCAGCCCGCGCAAGATGCGCCGGAAGACGAGAGCAACGCCAAGGAAATCGCCAGATTCGAGGAGGCGCGTCGCAAGAACTGCGAGGCCGCGAAACGCAACCTGGAGACCTACCGCATCGCCCGTCGCATCAGGACCGCCGACCAGGAGCTCATCGTCCTCGATGACGCCACCCGCGCGGCCCGCATCGAGCAGGCGGAAAAAGACGTCGCCACCTACTGCAAGTAAGGACACACCGATGCCGTTGTTGAAAATCCAGACCAATATCGACGTGCCGGACGCCGACCGCCAGACACTCCTCGCCAATGCCTCGCGGGCCACGGCCACCGTGCTCGGCAAGCCCGAGGCCTACGTGATGGTGGCCCTGGAGGCGAACCATCCCATGCTGTTCGCGGGCACCGACGCCCCGCTCGCCTATCTGGAGCTGAAGAGCATCGGCCTGCCCGAGGACCGCACCCGCGATTTCTCGGCCAAACTCAGCGATATCGTGGAAGCACACCTGCGCATCCCCAAGAACCGCATCTACGTGGAATTCGCCAGCGCCGCCGCCCACATGTGGGGTTGGAACGGCGAGACGTTCTGACGGTCCATCCTCAGATCTACGGGTGGTTCGATGAACGGGCGTGGCCGCACGCCAAGCCTAGAGGGCGAAGGACTTTGCCGAGGGGTTTCGCTTTTAACCTTGGTGTTCTCCGCGTCTTGGCAAGGCAGATGCTCTTGAATTCGGAACGATTGGTCAGCTAGAAATTCCAAGTGGCGTCCGGGAAGACCGGCCCTGCCGACTCCGGCTTGCACCGAAACGACTTTCAGATCGACAATCCCCGCCCTTTTTCGGGCCCCAACCAGAAGACGCCATGCGCACCTCCCGATACCTCATCTCCACCGTCAAGGAGACCCCGGCCGACGCCGAGGTCATCAGCCACCAGCTCATGCTGCGCGCGGGCCTCATCCGCAAGCTCGCCGCCGGACTCTACACCTGGCTGCCCATGGGCCTGCGCGTGCTGCGCAAGGTGGAGGCCATCGTGCGCGAGGAAATGAACCGCGCCGGCGCCCAGGAGGTGCTGATGCCGGCGGTGCAGCCCGCCGAGCTGTGGCAGGAGTCGGGCCGCTGGGAGCAGATGGGCGAGGAAATGCTGCGCCTGAAGGACCGGCACAACCGCGACTTTTGCTTCGGCCCCACCCACGAAGAGGTCATCACCGACCTGTGCCGCAACGAGCTGCGCAGCTACAAGCAGCTGCCGGCCAACTTCTACCAGATCCAGACCAAGTTCCGTGACGAGCGCCGCCCGCGCTTCGGTGTCATGCGCGCCCGCGAGTTCCTCATGAAGGACGCCTATTCCTTCCACACGGACGAGGCCTCCCTCAAGGAGACCTACCAGGTCATGTACGAGACCTACACGCGCATTTTCGCGCGCCTGGGCCTGCAGTTCCGCGCCGTGCTGGCCGACACCGGCGCCATCGGCGGCACCGGCTCCCACGAATTCCACGTGCTGGCCAGTTCCGGCGAGGACGCCATCGCCTACTCGGACGCTGGCGACTACGCCGCCAACGTGGAAATGGCCGAGGCCCTGGCGCCGGCGGGCGACCGCCCCGCCCCCGCCGAGGAGCTGCGCGTGGTGGACACGCCCAATGCCAAGACCATTGCCGAGCTGGTGGAGCAGTTCGGAGTGGCCATCCAGAAGACCGTGAAAACCCTGGTGGTGCACGGCGAGAAAGAAGGCACGCTCATCGCCCTGCTGGTGCGCGGCGACCACGAGCTGAACGCCATCAAGGCCGCCAAGCTGCCGGGCGTGGCCAGCCCGCTGCAGATGGCCACCGAGGCCGACATCCGCGCCGCCATCGGCGCCGGCCCCGGCTCCCTCGGCCCGGTGAAACTGCCCCTCCCGATCATCGCCGACCGCACCGTGGCCAAGATGGCCGACTTCAGCGCCGGGGCGAACGAAGACGGCAAGCACTACTTCGGCATCAACTGGGGCCGCGACCTGTCCGAGCCCACCGTGGCCGACATCCGCAACGTGGTGGAAGGCGACCCGAGCCCCGACGGCAAGGGCCGGCTCGCCATCTGCCGCGGCATCGAGGTGGGCCACATCTTCCAGCTCGGCAAGAAGTATTCCGAGGCCATGAAGGCCACGGTGCTGGACGAGACCGGCAAGCCGGTGGTGATGACCATGGGCTGCTACGGCATCGGCGTGTCGCGGGTGGTGGCCGCCGCCATCGAACAGAACCACGATGAACGCGGCATCATCTGGCCCGACGCCATCGCCCCGTTCCAGGTGGCCCTGCTGCCCATCAACGCCCAGAAGTCCCAGCGCCTGCGCGAGACCGCCGAGAAGCTCTATCAGGACCTGCTCGACCTGGGCATCGAGGTGCTGTTCGACGACCGCGGCGAGCGCCCGGGCGTGATGTTCGCCGACATGGAACTCATCGGCATCCCGCACCGCCTGGTGCTGTCCGACCGCGGCCTGGACGCCGGCACGGTGGAATACAAGGGCCGCCGCGACGCCGACTCCCAGCACATCCCCTTCGACGGCCTGTTCGAGTTCATCAAGGCCAAGCTCGGCCGTTGATCCTCCTGCCCGGGGCGGCGCACGGCGCCGCCCCGGCTTCTCACACCCCGCTCTCCCTCCACTCCGCACCCGCGCCTCCGGGCAGCGCGTCAGCGCGCGCCTATCGATAGCCGTTGACTATCGATTCAATGGGAACAATCGATTAGACCGGAGCATCCCCAGCCACTAACCTACCCAGCGTCTACTGAATTTTCACACGAGGAAAGGAAAAAACCATGCATACGACGCTCATCAACACCGAAGTCCAGCCCTTCAAGGCCACCGCATTCCACAACGGCAAGTTCGTGGACGTTACCGAGGAGACACTGAAGGGCCAGTGGTCGGTGATGTTCTTCTACCCGGCCGACTTCACCTTCGTGTGCCCCACCGAGCTCGGCGACCTGGCGGACAACTACGCCGAGTTCCGCGAGCTGGGTGTGGAGATCTACGCGGTGTCCACCGACACCCACTTCACCCACAAGGCCTGGCATGACACCTCCGAGACCATCGGCAAGATCCAGTTCCCGATGATCGGCGACCCCACCGGCGCCATCACCCGCAACTTCGGCGTGATGATCGAGGAGGCCGGTCTGGCCGAGCGCGGCACCTTCGTGATGAACCCGGAAGGCCGCATTCAGATCATCGAGATCAATGCCGGCGGCGTCGGCCGTAACGCCGAGGAACTGCTGCGCAAGATCAAGGCGGCCCAGTACGTCGCCGCCCACCCGGGCGAGGTCTGCCCGGCCAAGTGGAAGGAAGGCGAAGCCACCCTCGCCCCGTCCCTGGATCTGGTCGGCAAGATCTGACGTTTCGCTGCTGCACGGGACGCGCCCGCCTGGGCGCGTCTTTCAAGAACGCACAAGGAGAACCCCATGCTCGACAACGCCATCACGACCCAGCTTCAGGCCTATCTCGGCCACCTGCGCCAGCCCATCGAACTGGTGGCCTCGCTGGACGACGGTCTCAAGTCCGCCGAGATGCGCGACCTGTTGCGTGAAATCGCCGCGTTGTCGTCGCAGGTGAGCGTGCGCGAAGACGGCACGGATGCGCGCCGGCCCTCGTTTTCCGTGGGCCGCCCCGGTGAACCCGCACGCATCCGCTTCGCGGGCATTCCCATGGGGCATGAATTCACCACGCTGGTGCTCGCGTTGCTCCAGACAGGCGGCCATCCGCCCAAGGTGGACGCGGGCATCATCGAACAGATCAAACAACTCGACGGCCAGTTCCGCTTCGAGACCTTCATCTCGCTGTCCTGCCACAACTGCCCGGACGTGGTGCAGGCCCTCAACCTCATGGCCGTGCTCAACCCGGGCGTGGAAAGCGTGATGATCGACGGCGCCCTGTTCCAGGACGAGGTGGAACAGCGCAAGGTCATGGCCGTGCCCACGGTGTTCCTGAACGGCGAGGTGTTCGGCCAGGGCCGCATGACCGTGGAGGAGATCGTCGCGCGCCTCGATACCGGCGCGGCGGCGCGTGCCGCTGACGAACTGAACCGCAAGGAGGCCTTCGACGTCCTGGTCATCGGCGGCGGGCCGGCCGGCGCCGCAGCGGCCGTGTATGCCGCGCGCAAGGGCATCCGCACCGGCGTGGTGGCCGAACGCTTCGGCGGCCAGGTGCTCGACACCCTGGCCATCGAGAACCTCATCTCCGTGCCGCACACGGAAGGACCCAAGCTGGGTGCCGCCCTGGAGAACCACGTGCGCGAGTACCCGGTGGACATCATGAACCTGCAACGCGCCGAGGCGCTGATCCCCGCCGGCGACGACGGTCTGGTACAGGTACGCCTCGCCAGCGGCGCCCAGCTCAAGGCCCGCAGTGTGGTGCTCGCCACCGGTGCACGCTGGCGCGAAATGAACGTGCCGGGTGAGCAGGAATACCGTGCCCGCGGCGTGGCCTACTGCCCGCACTGCGACGGCCCGTTGTTCAAGGGCAAGCGCGTGGCGGTGATCGGCGGCGGCAACTCGGGTGTGGAGGCGGCCATCGACCTGGCCGGCATCGTCGCCCAGGTGACGGTGCTCGAATTCGACACCCAGCTGCGCGCCGACGCGGTGTTGCAGGCCAAGCTCGCCAGCCTGCCCAACGTGCAGGTGATCACCCGCGCCCAGACCCTGGAGGTCACCGGCGACGGCGAGAAGGTGAACGGCCTGGTCTACAAGGACCGCGACAGCGGCGAGGAACACCGCATCGCGCTGGAAGGCATCTTCGTGCAGATCGGCCTGTTGCCCAACACCGATTGGCTGAAGGGCACGGTGGCGCTCACGCCGCGCGGGGAGATCGAGGTGGACAGCCGCGGCCAGACCTCCGTGCCCGGCGTATTCGCCGCCGGCGATGCCACCACGGTGCCGTACAAGCAGATCATCATCGCCATGGGTGAGGGTGCCAAGGCCAGCCTGGGGGCCTTCGACCACCTGATCCGCAGCACGGCGCCGGCCGCGCGCAAGGAAGTGGCCTGAACCAGGATTAAACGCAGAGGCGCAGAGTTACGGAGAACACAGAGGTAAAAGGGCCCATGCCCTCTCTGTGGCTCTGTGGCTCTGCGCCTCTGTGTTGGTCTTTTCTCCTCGCTTCTCCGCAGAGTTTCTGGGTGGTCCTGAGCGCCACTCCCCTCCCGGGAGAAACTGGTCACGTTTCCACCGGCCCCCTCACGGAACGCTCCTCTTCCTCCGGGCTGTCTCTTAGTCACATCACCGCCGGAGAGACCGAGGCTTGGCAATAACGCATTAACCGGCAGCCGCTAACAGATTCGTCCCTTCTCCCTCCGGGAGACGACTGCATGGATGCAGGAGGTACGACCCCATGGATGGGGGAGGTAGACCGCGCCGGGAGCAGGCGGTCGAGAGCAATGCATGGAGCGAATTGCCGAAGGACAGGATGAGGGGATCAATAAGCCAACAGTTGCGCCTGAATTGATCCCCTCTCCCCAGCCCTCTCCCGGAGGGAGAGGGGGCAAGAAGGACTGGCTACAACGGCGACATGTGACCAAGAGACAGCCCGGAGGGAGAGGGGACGCTTCGTTCCCCGTCTATCCATCGTTAGACCTTCTGATAATTTCTCCCTCAGAAGAAGATACCTTGTTGAGAACGAAACCAAAGCACAATCATGCCGTCATGAACGTATGCCCCCAACGAATTCTGTGAAAGAGCCTTTCTCGTCTTCGACTCAACTGCCAGACGCCTGAAGCAGTTCCCGCACCATGGCCTCGAACATCGCCGGCTCCGATTCGCCGATGATCTTGTGACGCACGATACCCTGGCGATCCAGCAGCAGGGTGGTCGGCAGGCCAATGACCCCGTAGCGCCGGGTCACCTTCGATGCCTCGTCGAGCAGCACGGGGAAGGTGATCACCTCCACGCGACGGACGAATTCGTCGACCGTTTTTCTGTCCTGCCCGGAATTCACACCCAGTAACCGGAACCCGTCGGCTTCGAGGCCTTGATGAACCTCCTGCAACCAGCGCATTTCGCCCTCGCAGAAGCGGCATTGTTGCGCCCAGAAGTGCACGGCCACCACCTCGCCACGCAGCTCCGACAGGCGCACGGTATTTCCGGCCAGTGTTGGCAATGCAAACTCAGGCGCCACATCCCCTTTGGCCAGACGCACCTGGTCAGCACCGCAGCCCGCCAGGGCGACGAACAACACGAGCGGCCACCAGAGGGACCGTTTCATCCCAGCAATACCAGATTCGAGCGCCACGAAAACCAAGTGAACAACACCATGCAGAGCATGAACAGACTGGTCGCCATCGCCACCACGCGCGGCGTGATCCGCGTCATGATGGGCTGCAACGTTGCCGCACGGGCAAAAGGCAAGGTTACGCCAAGAGCAACGCCCAGGGCGCTGGCCACGAACAGCGGCAAGTAGACGAGATAGCCCACATAGCCATACTCGGCCTTCAACAGACAGAACGGGCAGTGGTGATGAGGATGCTCGTAGATGTAGAGGGACAGGAAGGCAATCACGGCCGCAATGGCCACGGGAAACGCCACCGCGCTCAACGCGGAAAACACCAGCGCGCCGCGTCGGCGCCACAGGGCGAAGAGCCCGCCGAGTACCGTGGCGCCTAATACGCTGTAGAAACCGATCATGGCCTGCAACGGCGGCATCCCGGCAAGTTCCGCGGTGACGGTCTTCTCGCCGCTGAACAGGCTGCCGCAGCAGGAGGTGATCACGTCGGCCTGGAGGCCGAGGAAATAGCGCACCTGCACCACCGCCGCGAGCGCGGCCACGGGCAGGACCACCAACAGCAAGCCGTATTTGACGCGCGTGAGCGGATAATCGGGGGCGCGGTTGTCCACGTGGTTCATGAACAGCCACGCACTGGCGAGGAAGAACAGCGCCAGCTTGAGGAAAAGCGCCGGAAAGCCGAAGGGATTCACGTTGAAGGTCCCCACTGCGCACATGGCGCCCACGAACTGCACCGCCAGGCGATCCGCGGTAAACACCAGCAACAGCAGCGACACAAGCTGCACGGCGAACACGAACCCGAGCACCGTGGCGACCAGGTAGGTTTGCCTCTCCAGCCGGATCTGGCGGGCGCTGCCGCTGTTCAGGTCCCAGTGTCGCAACAGCCGCAGTGCGAACAGGCCCGCCGGCAGCAACAGGATGAGGGTCAGCGCATCCGCCAGCAACAACGCCATGATCGCGGGATGGAACAGCATCAACCCACCACCTTGCCATCGCGCAGGGAAACGATGCGATCCACTATCGACGCCTCCGCCACCAGTGCATCGTGACTGGAGAGGATAACCGTGCGTCCCTCGTCCTTGAGCCGTTCAACGATGGCGAGAAACGCCTTGGAGAGATGGGTGTCCAGATTGGCCGTGGGTTCGTCGGCGATTACCACTGGCGGGTCGTTGATGAGCGCGCGGGCGATGGCGGTGCGTTGCGCCTCGCCGCCGGACAGCCATTCCACCCGGGCATCACTGCGATGCGCCAGGCCGAGTTCGCCAAGGAGCTGCAAGGCACGGGCGCGCAGCGCGCCGTGCGGCGGCGCCAGCGGAAAGGCCGGCAGCATGACGTTATCCAGTACCGACAGTCCGCGAATCAGATTGAACTGCTGGAACACGAAACCAAAGTTGTGGCGGCGCTGTTCCGTAAGGAAGCGCTCGGGAAGACTCGACACATCCTGCCCCGCCACCCGCACCCGCCCCTCCGTGGGACGCGCCAGGCAGCCGAGCAGGGTGAGCAGCGTGGTCTTGCCGGAACCGCTCGGCCCGGTGAGCAACGTCACCCGCCCGCGCTCCAGCATGAGATCGACACCATCCACGGCCCAGAACTGATTGGGCAGTCCCTCGTTGTACGCCTTGCGCACGCCACGCAATTCGATAAAGGCATCGGTCATCGCATCACCCTGTCCGGATCAGTGACCGCTGCGCGCCACACCGGCACCAGCGTGGCCGCCACGTACGGCACGACCGTGAAGAGGAAAAGGCTCGCCAGTTGCAATCCGTCCACGGCGGGCGTGAGGCGGAAATCCGGATAGAGCACCGACCATCCCTTGAGCACCGGTGCAAACAATGGCGCCGAAAACGTGAATACGTGCCAGTAGGCCAGGCTGAACCCTGCGAGGAATGCGAAGCCTGAGACTAGCGCCCCTTCCCACAGCTTCATGGTCAGCACGTCGCCGGTTTCCCAGCCCAACGCCTTGAGCACGCCGATCTCGCGTTGTTCATCGGCGCTGAGACCCGATGCCTTCTCCCAGGCAAGAATGACGAAGGCCAGACCGGCGCCAACGAGCAGCATCAGCACGATACCTTCACGCCAGTCAAACACCGCCTCATAGGTGCGCAGGATCTCCTCACGCAACACGGGCCGCGTGTCCGGCAGAACCAGCAGGACCTTCTCTGCGATGGTACGTACCTCGCGGGGCTGGGCGACACTCAGAACCACGTCGGTGTACAGACCCGGCGTGATACTAAACAGGGCTCGGAAATCCGCTTCCCCCACGAGAAACAGATCGGCCGTCACGATGTTCGACTCACGCGGCAATATCTCGGCGACACGTAATAGGATGAGCGCGCCGTTGGAACCTCGCATGGCAATGACGTCCCCTTCCGCAGCGCCGCGGGTGCGCGCGATACCTTCCCCGATGACGATACTCCCCGAGGGGATCACACGGTCGGGCGGCACCATGACCGTAAAATTGGCAGACGCGAGCGGATCGAAGTAATAGCCCCAGAGCCGCCCCTGCACGCTGCGTACGCCGCGTATGCCCTGCAGTTTCTCCACGTAATCGGCGGGCACCAGGTCATGGCGTCCGGCGGTCAGTTTCTGCAGTACCACTTCTGGTGCGCCTTGCAGCAGATAGCCCGCCTCGCGCTTCAATGCATGGCTATAGAGCAGGACTGAGGCGATGACGAACACCAGCGCGGTGTAGACCGCGACAAGGCCCGCGTTCTTGGCCATGCGCCGCGCGAGCGCGGCGACGGTGTAGTCGATGAGATAACGCTGTCTAGCGATCCAGTGGCGCATGAGATCTCAGGTGCGGAGGTGGGGAGAGAATCGCGCCGGAGGGAAAATGCTCCAGCGCCATGGGGTGGTCCTGAAACGCGGCGTGCCCGTCGGCCTGGGAGAGGTGGCGGGTGTAACGGGCCTCCGTGACGACACAGAGATCGGTCAGGCCGAGCGCACTCACGGTCTGGCGGTTGCCCGTCCAGTGCTCGGTTGAGGCACCTGCGGCGGACGCCAGCGTCAGGATGAATGCCACGAGCGCGAGGAATAATAAACCCAGCGCCACGTCGCTGAAGCGGAATTGCCGTACACGCATGAATGGAATGCCACCGTCTGGAACCATCTGCAAATTACCACAAACCCGTGGGGCAATACGCCCAGGGTTTACCGTATTGCGTGTAACACCATGTCCTGCGCCGGTTCACCGGAACGTGCGATTGAAACACGCCGAGCAAGTGTGTCTTGACCCTGTCCATGATGAATTGCCGGCGCGTTATCATGGCAACCACGCATTGGAACACTGGACCTGGCGTCGGCATTTGTGAACACTGTACGCCCTGTTCCACCCGCCCCACGGACGCGCAGCATGATTCTGTCCAGATACGTGAACACCTTCGGCCGAGCCATGACGGAGCGCTATGGCGCGCGCGTACACAAGGTTACGGTGGATGCAGGCTTCACCTGCCCGAATCGCGACGGCACAAAGGGACGCGGAGGCTGCACGTTTTGCAACAACACCTCGTTCAGCCCGAACGGCCGCGAACCCGCGCCCATAGCCACGCAGATCGCGAACGGTCGCGCCGTCATCGCACGTCGCACGCGCGCCAGGCGCTTCATTGCCTATTTCCAGGCCTACACCAACACCTATGACGATCCCGCCGTGCTCCAGCAGCGTTACGACCTGGCCCTCAGCCAGCCCGGCGTCATCGGACTGGCCGTGGGCACGCGGCCCGATTGCGTACCGCCCAAGGTGCTCGACATGCTGGCGTGCTACCGCGATCGCGGCTTCGAGGTGTGGCTGGAACTCGGCCTTCAATCCGCCTTCGATGCCACTCTCGAACGGGTCAATCGCGGTCACGGATTCGCAGAATACCGCAGCGCCTTGCGTGCCGCTCGCAGCCGTCAACTGCAGGTGTGTACGCATCTGATCCTCGGCCTGCCGGGCGAGACCACGGCCCACGCCCACATCACGCTCGATCGGGTCCTCGACGAAGGCGTCGAGGGCTTGAAGCTTCACCCGCTGCATGTGGTGAAGGGCACCCGCCTCGCCCTCGGCTGGCGCCGCGGCGAATATTCGCCCTGGAGCGAAGAGCACTATGTGCAGGTGGCCGGCGACCTGGTCCGACGCACGCCGCATGAGGTGATATTTCACCGCCTAACCGGCACCGCTTCCGCAAACCTGCTGCTGGCCCCTGGCTGGTGCGGCCGGAAATGGCGCGTGCTCAACGGCCTGACTAACCACCTGGCAGTCCATGGCGCACAGGGCAGTGCGCTCGGGCAGTGTGCCCCGGATTTCGGCGCGGGCGGGCCGTAGTTGCGAAACGGCGCTGCAACGCCGCGCACATGGGCGGCCCGTTCACGGCTTCCATGCGCAGCCGGACAGCGCTTTCCCCCGCACGCGGCCCTTCGCCGACCAGCCGGAGGCAAACCCGTCCTCAAGCTGATAGCAAGGCTCGCGGCGCAGTTCCCATTGGATCGACTCCGCTTCCAGCGACAGCGTGGTGCCTGAGGGAGCGTGCTTTTCCGAAAAGGCGCTCTCCGTGGCCGGTTGCCCAGCCACATGCAGGCGTAGCGCATCGGGTGTGGTTACGATGCTCCAGGCCGGATTGCGACCCACCGCCAGCCACGGTCCCGTGCCCTCGCGTGCCCCGCCACACCGCGCCTGCACGTGCGCGAAATTGAGTCCGGTCATGCGCAGGGAAGAACCGACGGCCTCGCCATAGACCTCGGTATACAGCGGCCTGTCCTGCGCCAGACCAAGGCCGCGCAAGGTGGTGGTCACCATGCCGTCAGGCGAGGCGTCCTGCACCTCCACATAGTTGCGCTCGCGGCAGGGCGCAAAGATCATCCTTCCCTCGTGAAACAACATCAATCCCTTGGCGACACGCTCGGGTTCGGCCGCCTCTTCCGCCCCGGCAAAACCGGCAGGGCCGAGCATACCCGCGACCAAGAGAGTGATGAAGAACAGCCTTTTATACATACCCACCATCCCTTCCCAAAGCTGAAAGGATCAATACCGAACACAGCGGTCATGCGTTGCAAAGAGCGTACAGCTGTTCAGTCCTTGAACCCTGCCGCTCTGCGCGTGCAACATCTTCCGCGCTGGAATCCTTTCCACAAATCAGTTGAGCAGCCTGTCAGCGATTTGATCGAAATCCGCTTGCTTGAAGGCGCCCAATTTTTGCATCACGATCTCGCCCTTGCGGTCGATAGCCAGGGTGAAGGGCAGGAGTGCGCTGGTATTGCCCAATCCCTGCATCAACCAGATGCCTTTTTTCTGTCCCAAGCCGACCGGATAGTGGACGCCATAGGCCGCAAGGAACTCCCTGACAGCCAGGGTGTTGTCTTCGACCGCAATGCCCACCACCTGCAATCCCTGCGCGCCATACTCGTCATGCAGCTTGGCGAGTTCAGGAAGTTCCGTGCGACAAGGTGCGCACCAACGCGCCCAGAAATTTACGATGAGCGGCTTGCCCCGGTAGTCCGCCAGGCTGAGCTCGCCGTCGTCGGTTGCCGTCAGCTTGGTTGCAAACAGGGCATTGACGTCTGCCGCCCATGCGCCGCCGCTGCCCACCGCGAGCGCGACGAGAACCAGCATTCGTACGAGATGTCTCACAGCAAATCACCTCGGCGGAACATGTGATAACCGAGCAGAGCGGAGCCGAGGCCAAGGACTGCCGGATATACCAACGCGAAGAAGCGGAAGCCGGCGGTGCCGAACAGATCGAGGATGACGTAGGCAGCAGGACCGAGCACGACCAGTTGCGGGTCGAACATGGCCAAAGCCGCGGTTCGGAACACCTGCAACGGATTCAGCAGTGCCAGCGAGACGGCGATTTCCGGATCGATCCGCCCCTGGATCATCACGCCCAGCAGGATGAGGTCGAGGAACAGCACCAGCACCAGCCAGACCATGAAGGCGGCGCCCTGGGCCATGTCCGTGGTGCGGGCAATTGCCGACAGCAGCATGCCGATGCCAAGGAAGCACAACGCCATGACCGCAAGGAGCGCGGTGTAATAGCCGAATATTCCCCACGGGATATCGATGTTGCTCACATAGCCCCAGATCACGGCGCCGAGCATGGCCAGGAACACCGGGGCGAAGATCACCACGTAGCGGCCGAGAATCTTTCCCCAAAACCAAGCACCCAGGGATACGGGCAATGAGAGCAGATATTCGAACACCCCGGCCTCGCGATCGCCTGCGACCGAGCGGACGGTGGTGACCAGCACGAAAATGGGCAGGATGGCCATGGTCAGCTGGATATATGTTACGAGCAGGCGCGACAAGCCTATGAAGCCGAGTATTCGCGACTCCGTCAGTCCGAAGGCGAAAAGCAGGGCTACTATGCCGCCGAACACCAGCGTGTAGATCTGGAACCAGCGTGCACGCAGGGATTCGACGATATCGAGTTTTGCAGTCAACCAGAGTTGATTCATTATCTGCCCTTTGCCAGCGTTTGCCGCCGCATTTCCTCAAACGCCACAGAATCTGCCAGTGGCGTGGAGACGGCAGCGAAGTTGTAGCCCATCGGCGACGTGCGTTGCACGTAATGCGCCTGCCGGGGGTCCAGCCAGTTCATCTCCTCGCGACTCCTGCTGGTGTAGTCGGCGACCCAGAGACGTGTTTCGGGCGCCGCCATCCAGGGATATTTTTCACCCTCTTCCTCAATCCAGAAGAGCAGGCAGCCGAGGTCGTCGAACTTGAACACCGTGTCCTTTTCACCGCCGCGCATCTGCGCGGCGAAGCGCCGGTCCGAAATAGCCATGCTGCAACGTATGCAGGTATCGCGGTCCCAGCGGATCCGCGCCATTCCTTCCGGCCAGTTGCCCCGATTGCATCCGGGAAGCGCCATGGCAAACGGCGAGAGCAGCAGAGCCCCTGCGCCTGCACGGGCAAGGAACTCCCGCCGTGCGGCATCATGCAAGGCCAAACCTGCCGGTTTTTGCTTTGCGTCGCACATATCAGTTTTCGACCATCGAGAGTTCACTCACCAGTCCCGTGTAACGGGACATGATGCCAAGGAACCGCAGGCGGTCCGGTGCGGCCACCACGCCACGCCATACCAGGTTGTCCGCTTCGGGCGTGAGGTCCCAACCGACCAGGGACTTGGCGAATGCAGGTTCGAAGCGTTTGAGGACGACACGGCAGGTGAGGACGTCCGTCAGTTCCCCGTCCTCCGCGACCTTGTCGTCAAGTACTACCCGGCCCATGTCCATTTCAATGACGCGGTTGACCAGCGATGACACCTCGTCGAGACGATGACTGGAGATGATCATGGTGGCATCCTCCAGGCGCTCGGCGAGCAACTGGAAGAATCGCTTGCGGGCATCCGGGTCCAGGTTCGCAGCCGGCTCGTCCATCACCAGCACCCGCGCGTTTCTGCCCAGCGCGATGGCAATCAGCAGCTTTTGCTTCATGCCGCCCGACAGCCTGACGAACTGGCGGGAACGGATGGTTCCGACATCCAGCCCCAGCTGATCGGCGATCGCCCCGATGCGGGCCGGATCCGTCCCGCAAAGAGACGCAGAAAAGTCGATCAGTGGTCCGATCGGCATTTTCAGCGGTGGCGGCAATTGCGGTACGAATCCGATGTTGCCGAGCACCGCGGTGCGATTCTTGCGCGGATCCACACCGTCGATACGTACGCTGCCCTCGCAGGCATACTCGCCAAGGAGGCAACGAATGAGCGTGGTCTTGCCCGCGCCATTGGATCCAATCAAGGCGACCCGCTCACCTACACCGATCTCGAGGTTGACGCCGTTGAGGACCCGTGCGCGCTTGAACGTCTTGGTGATGTTTTCGAACTTGATCATGGATTCCTTCGTATCAACCGTTTGAACGTCGATCCGATACCTGTATTACAGGAGTTTTGAAAGTCCCTTGACTTCATAAACCAGGGCATCCGTCGGGCAGGCATCCACACACAGGCCACAGCGCGTGCAATCCGGGCCAAGCCCCATGGTTTCCTCACTGGCACGCCCCTTGATGGTGACGTCGAGCACATGCGGCACCAGACACACCTTGCGGCAATCGCCTTCATGGAGGCACTGCTCCACGCGATAGGTGATTTGCAGAGGCGTGATGAGGCCCACGGCGCCATAGGTGAGCCCGATGGGGCAGACGTAGCGGCACCAGGCACGGCGCGACCACAACACCTCGAACAGCAACAGCAGGAACACCCAGCCGAGCGCCAGCCCAGGACCGTAAATCAGGGCTCGGGAAAGAATGCCGGTCGGCGAGAGGGTCTCGAAGACGGTGTAACCGGTGACGAAGGACATGATTGCGAACAGCACCCAGAACACCGTGCGTGTGCCACGATGGAATTCGTGGTCGGTGACGAGCTTCTTCTTCACCAGCATCAGGTGGAGCTTTTCGGCCAACTCCGAGACCAGATGATAGGGGCACACCCAGGAACAGAAGCTGCGCCCGCCCAGCATCACCCAAAGCAGGAACACCGTGAACGTACCGATGAACAGGTTCACGATAACGTGCTTGTGGGCAAGCATGACATGCAACGCGGAATTAAGGTCGACCATGTGGAAGCCGACGAAGCGTGATGCCGTCAGGGCGCCTTCCAAAATCTGGATATCCAGCCAAAAAGAAACGACAAACAGCAGGTTTACCGCACTGAGCACAATCCAGCGCCGGTTGCGCCATTTGTGGCTCGGATTCTGGTGCGCGCGGGCATGCATCCGTTCCTTGGCGAAGCGCTCCTTGTCCTCGTACTTGTGAACCATGATCTGCTGGACGCGTTCGGAAACCTTTTTTGGTTTCTTGGGCGCAGCCCCGAGCATGACCTGAAACAGGTCGAAGAAACGGCTCATGCCAGTTCCTCCTTCCACGGCGCCCGTGCATCGATAACGATGGCCGCCGGCTCGACCGGGCAGACCATTTCACATACACCGCAGCCGACACATTGCTCGAGCACCTCGGGCCTGGCGAGGCGCTCGCCCCGCTTGCTCACGAAGGAAACCATCCGGATTGCATCCTTGATAGGACATTCGGTGAAACACAGGTCGCATAACTCCCGATCATAGGGATGATCACGCACTGGGATCGGCTTCCAGCGATCGACGTCCATGTAGCGCATCTGCCCCTTGAAACCGGGGCCGCGCGCCTGTCCCTTGAAACCTCTGCCGTGCAGTGCGAGACAGGCCTCCGGTCTGGCCAGGCGGGCCACGCCGATGCGTTCCTTGAGGTTGAGCGTCGGTTCCGGATCGTGTTCCTTGGCTTTAAGGACCGGGGGCTTGGCGAGCGGCGCACCCGCACTTACTTCAAGTGAAGCCGGCTTCAGATACGTGAGTGCACCGGTGGGGCAGGCGAGGATGCACTGTACGGCGTCGCAAGAGAAGTCGCAGGCCTGATCGCGTGCGGAAATGTAGGGCACACCGATACCAAAACCGTCGTCGATGTCACCCAACTCGATGGCTTGGACCGGGCAGACCTGGACGCACTGGCCGCATTTGATGCAAGAGGCGAGGAAATCATCCTCGTTCAGTGCACCGGGCGGACGCAAGCGGGCCGGGCGGCCGTCACTGACGGGGACATAGCCGAGCAGAGAAAAGCCGACGACGCCCAGGGTGAGGCCAACGGAATGCAGAAATCGGCGCCGCGCCTTTTGCGCCTTGTCGAGAGGCGCACGGGAAGCAGGCTTCTTGCTGCCGGGCGTGGTTTGAGCACTCATGGCAACACCCCCTGTTCCGGCTTGGCGTAGCGCGGTTTCGCGTCCTTCAGTATGAGGTCAGGCGCGGAGAACGGTGCAAGGCGTTCAAGAAAATCGAGAAGTTCCATGACCGGGGAGCTGCGAAAGAAGCGTGCTACCGGCAATTCGGCCCAGATCTGGTCGGTATACGAATAGAGGTCATGGTCCTGATCGCCGTAGCCGTCGTGGTCGCGATCGAAGCCCTGATAATCGTCCCAGTAGTTCCCTTCCCAGAAATTCAGCACCGAATTGTCGCTTCTGCCGCCGTAGGTCACCTGCGTGAGGTTCCCCTCGAATACGTTGTCGCGCATAAAGTTATTGCCGGTCTCCGAGTTGAACAGAATCCCGATGCCATTGTACGCAAAGCGATTCCTTCGCACCTCGATGGTCGCATCGGGCTGGAAAGGTGAGAGGTCGGAGCCGATGCCGATTCCGCAGTAGATGATCTCGTTGTTCTCGATGATCGTCCCGGATGCCTCTTTGAACCCGATGCCCATGCCGGTCGCACCGGTAGCATGGGAAATGATGTTGTTTCGCGCCACGCCGCCTTCCGTATACATGAAGTAGATGCCGACGGCATTGTCGTAAAAGCGGTTTCTCTCGACGATGTTGTCGTGGGCGAACATGAAATGAATGGAATAGCGACTGCGTCGACCTACGTTGCCACTGAATACGTTCCGGTTCGAGTACCACGCGACCATGTCGCGCGAGTCGACGACCTCATTGTTTTCTATGCGGTTGTCGTGGCTGTACCACAGCCGCAGGCCGTCACCACGGGTCCCCAGCTCTACCTCCTTCGAGCGGACCCGATTGCCGCGGACGATGCTGTTGTTGACCTGCTTCAGGTCGATACCGAACAGGCAGTCATCAACCACGAGGTTTTCGATCAGGTTATTGTGGCCGCGAACGTCGAGACAGGAGTCATCCGTGTCGTGGGAGTTGCCCGAGCCCGTCAGGTGCAACCCGCGAATGATTGAATTATCCGCGTTGAGCACCATCACGGTGCCCTTGCCGCCCGCATCGACGGTCACTTGACCACCACCATCGATGGTCAAGGGTTTGTCGATGGTCACCGGACCGGAATAGTGGCCGGGTGGCGGCTTGAGCACCGAGCCGGGCGCGGCCTTGTCGACCAGCTCCTGGAGCGGCTGCAGACCATGGATGCGCTTATCGCGCTCTATGAGCAGGTAGGTGGGTTTCGGCCGATCAATGGTCACTCTGGGCGCGTTGCTGAAATCTGCACCGGCGCCCAGTTGCCGTTCATCCGCGGCGGCGCTGCAAGACGCGAGTGCCAGTGCCATGACCAGGGCTGCACGAGACACACTCGACAAGTGAGGCACGTTTTACTCCGCGGCAGGGTTTTCACGAAGCTGCTTACGACGGATCAGCAGCGCCAGGCCAAGACAGATGAACACCACCATGAGCAGGGCGTACCCCCAGTACGGATAGGAGTAGGTGGAGAACTGTGCGACCTTGCCTTCGCCGAACACCGTGGGCATGAAAGGCTTCACCGTAAAGGCGCCCCACGGATGCAGGTTATGACCGAAGAACCACAGCCACGCGGAGTAGGTCACCAGGAAGAACGCCGGCAGCAGTGCAGGCACCCCCGCCAGCAACAGCTGGAAATTACGCAGCTTGGCGACACCGGCAACCACAATGCCCATGATGGCGATGAGTCCGAAGATGACGATCTCGCTGATCAGTTTGACGTTGGTTCCCCAGGCCTGGATGCGTTCAGGTTCCTTGAAGAAGGTGCCGGCTTCAGCGACGTAATTCTGGACATGGCTGTCGAGCCGGCCCATGAGGAATTGATCGGCGATCATCCATATCGCCACGGCGGCGAACCCGGCGACCAGCGCAGCCAGGCGAGCCTTCTTCTTTGGCAACGCAAAAGCGACCATCATAGTGGCGAAAAAGCCGAAGAAGAATTTTGCCAGGGGCTTCTCAACCGGGGCGCCGGTGGCGATGGGGAACATGCCGACGTAGTGGTTGATGGTGTTCATTTCATGCACGCAGTCGAGGCCCTGGGCATCTTTTTCCACGTGTTGCGCATCGAGAATAGGGTTCCAGCGTTCCGTAGTCTCATCGAGGTCGCCCTGGATGATCTCGTCGGCCATCTGGGAGCCGCTGCCGGCGGCCTTGCAGCCGTTGTACACGCCATCGAAGTGGAAGTGAATGCGGATGCCGTCCGGAAAGGCGTCCTCGGGATAGTTGGGTGCGGTGAGCGACACCCACCAGATTGGCGCGAAATAGGCTGTTACGAGAGCGATCAGCGCAATCAAGGTTAGCCCAGCGACAATCTTGTTCTGCTTGTCCATCATGCCTGCTCTCTCTATCGGAAGCTGAGGAATTCTGTGGTGGCCGCGAAGGCGGCGCCCGCACTAGCGCGGGCAGCCGCCTACGGGGACTGACTATTTCTTGGCTTTAGGCTTGCACATCGAACCGGGCATGGACAGGCTCGACTGGTAGGCCGAGATCGCCACCAAGTCCTCATCACTATAAGGCTTGATGACCTTGACCATGTCGGGGTTGGCGTTGCGGCGCTTACCGTCGCGGATATCAGTCATCTGACGCAGCAGGTACTTGTAGTGCTGGCCGGCGATGACCGGGTAGAACTTCTCCTTGTTGCCTTCGCCGTTCTTGCCGTGGCATTCCAGGCACTGCTTTTCGTAAAGCTGCTTGCCGCGATTGATCTGCAGTGCGGCATCGGCGCCTTCGTACTTGCCGTGCTCGATGGGAATGCACAGGCTCTCGATGTAGGTTGCGACGTCCGCCAGTTCCTGGGGATCGATCAACGAGATGGCAAACGGATACATGGTCGGGTTGTCACGCAATCCGGCACGGATGTCCGCCATCTGCTTAATGAGTACGGTGGTGTGCTGTCCAGCAAGCTGTGGGAAGGTGCCGTCCGGGCGGCCGGCGCCCGAGGGCAGGTGGCACGCGCCGCAGATCTCATAGGCTTCCTCGCCATTCACGACATCGCCTGTGTAACCAAGTGCTTCGAGCTTCTCGCCTTCCTGGGCATTCCAGGTGTAGCCCTCACTTTCGATGCCTTCCGCCTTGGGGGCCGGTGGGCCGGCAAAAGCCACGCCTGTACCGAGCAGGCCGACCAGCAATAATGAAAGTTTCATGTTTGGGTTCCTGTTCATCGTCTCTCCACACTCACTTGAGTTTTTCCAGATAGAGGCTCAGGGCCTTGATCTCTTCGTCATTGACCAGATGCATCACGCCCTTCATGGCGGCGGTCTGGCCGTTGCTACGCGCACCGCTCTTGATGTCCTTCATCTGCTGTTCCGTGTAGGCGGCGCTCTGGCCTGCAATCTTTGGATAATTCGGCAGCAGCGGCTTGTCACCTTTCTGACCATGGCAGGCGTTGCAGGTCTTTTCGGTGTAAAGCTTGGCCCCATCCGGCGCCGCGACGGCGACGGCGGCCGAGCACATCAACGAGGCGAGCATGGCTGTGGTGAGATACTTCATGTTCAGCTCCAGTGGTGGTGAAGTTCGACGGAGACAGGATTGATCGCCTGTCTCCGTCGACGGTTTGATTTACGTCAACCCAAGCAACTTACTTGATCACCTTGGCACCATTCTGTTCCAGGTAGGTCTTGGCACGGAGACCGATGTCGGCCGCCTTCACCTGATACTGCCATACCTGCTCGGCCCAGAGGCTGGCCTGCTCCCAATCCTTCTTGGCAGCCGCTGCCTCATACCGGGACTTGGCATCCGGGATCTTGTTCAGCTGGTCGGTGGCATCGGCGACCAGGTTCACCACATCCGGGAAGTCCTTGTAGTTGGTGCTCGTGATGTAGCCTACCACGGAGTCGATGACTGCCTGCGTATCGGCCACGCGCTTCAGGATCGCCTGGTACTCTGCTTCGGTGTAGGTGCCCTTGGCGAGTTCCTTCTTGGTCGCCTTCCAGCCCTTCGGCTTGACCAGGAGGTAACCCTGCATCTCGAGATGCAGTGCCGAGCAGAACTCCGTGCAGTAGTACGGATAGACGCCTTCCTTGAATGCCTTGAACTTGACCGATGCGGTCTTGCCGGGCTCCACCGAGGCATGCACGTTGTAGGTGGAAACCGTGAAGCCGTGGGTCTCGTCCTGGGCACGCTCGAGGTTGGTCAGGTTGATCGTCACCTCATCACCCACTTCGACCTCGATGGTCTCCGGCGTGATGTGGGAACGAATCAGCGTACCGTACACCGTCACCTTGTTGCCGTTGCGCTCGATGCGCTCTTCACCGGCACGTACCGCGCCCGGATGCTTGCTGTCGGTACGGGTATCGGTGCCGACCTTGTAGCGCACACCGGGCTTCAGCTTCTTGGCATCGATGGCGACGACGTAGTGCGGCTCACCCAAGGGCAGCGGCATGTCATACAGCAGCTGCATCTTGTCGTTGCTGATGTCGATCAACTGGTGGTTCTGCGGATGCAGGGGACCCACCGGGTTGAAGCGGTCGATGGACAGCTTGTTGAGCGCCACCAGGTACTTGCCAGCGGGCTTGGCGGTGTCGCCTTCCATGGTCATCAAGTGACCGATGTTGTAGTGGATGGAGATCTTGTCCAGCACCTTGCCTTCGCAGAAGTCCCACTTCGCCACCTGGCTGTCCACGTACAGGGAGGTATAGGCGACGCACTTCTTGGAATCGAACTGCGTATGCAGGGGGCCGAGGCCAAGCTGCACCTGGGTATGCAGGGTGTCCTGCATGCTTATCACCGGAATGCCGTACGGGTCCTTGGACTCGAACTTCTTGGCCTTGATGGCCTTCATGATCTTGTCGAAGGAGTAGACCGACACGTGGGTGTCGAGCTTTCCGGAGACGACGATCTTGGTGCCGTCCGGGGTCACGTCGACGCCGTGCGGGCTCTTCGGCTCGGGGATCAGGAACAGGATGCCTTCCTTGACCGCCGTGTCGATGGTCAACACGTCTGCGCCGTTGATCTTCTTGGCCTTGCCGGCAGCCACCAGCTCGGCCGCCTTCTTCCAGTTGATCACGTGCAGGTAGTCGGTGTCCTTGGCGGAGCAGCCGGCTTCATACGGCGGGCGTCCCTTCTCGATGCCACCGACATAACGCTCGGTGCAGAACGAGTTGGTGAACGACCAGCCGTCGGAGGGACCCTTGCCCGCGTCGGACAGGTCCTGCGAGTAGGGCGGCAGCTCGATGGAGAAGGACTTCTTCGGATCGATCTTGCCGGCCTTGCGGTCGAACTTCCAGTAGGTCATACCGCCGCGGTACTTCTCGTTGAACTCCTCGAGCGGATAGAACTTCTTGTTCTCCAACGGCGCTGCGTACTGTGAGGCCTCGAAGATGTAATCGGTGTTCGGCGTCACGAAGGCGCCGCCGTGTTCCGACTTGTAGATGGGGTTGACCACGATCTGCTTGGTTTCGAAGTCGCGCAGGTCGAGGACCGCGATACGCGGGTTGGCCTTGTCGTTGATGAACAGGAACTGGCCGTCCGCTTCACCGTTGGTTTCGGAGAACGCCGGGTGATGGGTGTCACCCCAGGTGATGTCCATGCCGTCGATACGACCCTGGGCGAGGACCTTCTTGGATTCCTCGTCGTAGCCGTAACCCTGCCAGGGCTCCGGTGTGAAGACGCCGATGTACTTGAGGATGCGCATCGACGGAATGCCGTAGACGAGGACCTGTCCCGACTGACCGCCGGAACTGAACGCCAAAAACTCGTCACGCTTACCCGTCGGTACGTAGGTCTTCGCCGCCGACAGGAGATCCTGTTGGCTCAGACCCCGGCGTTTCATGACGTCCTGCAGGGATTCTGCGGCATTTGCCCCAGTGACCCCGACTCCTGCTGCCAGCAACAACGCTGTTGCCTTAATCAAGCTTCTCATGTTGTTTTCCCCTGAGTAGCCCCTGAAATGAAAACCCCCAACCACTCGAGTGCTTGCCACGCGCCTGAGTGATTTGACACACATCATGCCCCTGGGGTCAGGTGGGAAACAGGTGACGAGTTCCCATATTAGGAACAAGAAACATGGAGGGAGAGGTTAGGAATAGTCCTACGCCTGGGATGTGAGGTTTCGGTGTGGCACAACGGGTGATGGTCTGATAGTGATTTTGGCTAGGAAAATCCCCGGGAATCGTTTGCGACAACGTTGTTGCCGCCCGGCAGCGGGACGGTCGCGCAGGACGGCAGCCTCGAGCGCAGGCATGGGCCGACGCAGGGCCTTTTGCTCGTCGTGCCGCTGTTTCACCCTGCTTCGTTCTCTTGAACACACCTTCCCCGCTACGTTAGGGCTATTCCGACGGGAACAGCGGATCGTCGTCGATGAGGCCGTGCTGAACGGCATAGCGCACCATTTCTGCGGTATTGCTCAGCCCCATCTTCACCATGATATTGGCCTTGTGTGTGCTTACGGTTTTGACGCTCAGGTTGAGGCGACGGCCGATCTCTGAGACCCCGAGACCATGGACCAGCATCAGGAATATCTGGTAGTTGCGGTCGGTCAGGGAGTTATGTGGAAGTACGCTGTTGTTTCCTTGCAGGGTGTTACGGGTAAAGCTCTCCGCGACGCTTTGATTGATGAAAAGTCCGCCTCGGGCCACTTTGCGGATGGCCTCGGCAAGCATTGCCTCGGCGTTGTCCTTGCACAGGTAACCCGCCGCGCCCGCCTTCAGTGCCCGCACGGCATAGATGTCTTCCTTGTGCATACTGAGGATCAAGATGGCTACTGACGGAAACTCACTCTTGATCTGCTTGATCAGTTCGATACCGTTGCGGCCAGGCATGGTCAGGTCGAGTACGATGGCATCCCAATGTCCCTCGCGCAGCAGCGCCAGGGCTTCCACCCCATTGGAAGCCTCGCCGCCGACCACGATGTCTCCCGAATCGCTGAGGATGTGCTTCAGCCCGGCGCGCAGGATGTCATGGTCGTCCGCTATCAATATGCGTATCACTGTGGTCCTCCTGAGTACAGGGGAAGAGTTACGACGATGCGCGTCCCGCTGCTGCCATCGATGGTCATTTCACCGGCAAGCATCGAGACCCGCTCGCGCATGCCGAGCAGCCCAAAACCTGTCTTGGGCGCACGGTGATCGAATCCCACGCCGTCGTCGTGGATCGTCAACGTAAGCTGCTCGTCACCCTTTTCCAGGGTGATCTCCACGTGCATGGCTTGCGAATGACGGGAAACGTTGGTCAAGGCCTCCTGGACAAGGCGGAAGACGGCAATGGCCAACCCGGGTTCGACGTCGACATCATCCTGGTTCGACGAAAATTCGCATGCGATTTTCGAGCGTTCCATGAAGGTGTGAGTCAGGTGTTCAAGTGCGGCTACCAGCCCGAGCGCATCCAGCATGCCCGGGCGCAGGCCTTCGGAAATCCGCCGCAGCGAATCGATGGTGCGTTCCACCAGGGCGTGGGCGGAGTCTGCCCGTTCTCTGATCGTTTCACCCTGGACGCCACATGTCTTGCGCAGCCAGCTCAGGTCGATGCGCAGCGCAGTCAACGCCTGGCCCAGTTCATCGTGCAGTTCCCTTGCGATGGATGTGCGCTCATCCTCACGCACCGTCTGCAGAAAGCGCGTGAGCTCCTGCAAGCGGGCCTTGGATTCCTTCAACTCCTGTTGCGAGCGCCGCAGCTCCTCGGTGCGTTTTTCGACCTCGTCCTCGAGATGTGTCTGCAGGTGGAACAGTTCGATGTGTGTCCGTACCCGCGCCAGAACCTCATCGGGCTGAAAAGGCTTGGCGATATAGTCCACGGCGCCGAGCGAAAATCCCTTGACCATGTCAACGGTCTCCCGCAACGCCGAAAGAAAAATGATGGGCACCACACGGGTCGTCGCATCTTCCTTCAACAGTCGGCATAGCTCGTACCCGTCCATGTGCGGCATCCGTATATCGAGAAGGATGAGATCTGGGGGGCGCGCCCGTGCCGAGCGTAACGCCATGCGACCATCCTGTGCCGCCCGGACCACATAACCTGCACTGGTAAGCAAGTCATTAAGGAGTTCGAGTGAACCCGGCGTGTCGTCGACGATGAGGATCTCGGGGGCGGACGCATTGGTCTCTTGATTAAACGTCATGTCTCGCTCCCCTCTATTTCAAGTACTTCCCAGAGTTCCTGGTAGCTTCGTTGCCTCGTCAGCGTCAGCAATTGTTCCGCAAGCGGCGGTTCGTTTTCTGCCACGGTGTTGATGGCCGATTCAATTTCTACCGGGTTCAGGGAAATTGCGGCGCGAACCAACTGCGCGCGACCGGCCGGAGACAAGGTTGTCAACATTTCTTTCAGCAAGGCGGGCCGGTAGTGTGGCTGTGTCGGCGTGGGGCTGACGTTCGTCGACAGCAGGCGCTGGATCAGACGCAACAGGTCGGCTTCCACCAGCGGTTTGCTCAGGAAGCCGGCGGCGCCCGCGGCCAGCGCAGCGGCGCGGCTTTCCTCGGTGGCATTGGCAGTAACCATGACCAGTGCAGAGCCCCGGCCGCTCAACTGGCGAATGAGGTCAAGCCCTTCGCCATCGGACAGATACCAACCGGTGAAAATCAAATTGATGTCGCAGCTCGCGATGAGTGATCGCGCCTGCTTGACGGTGACGGCTTCGTGAACCGTGAATCCGAGAGGTTCAAGAATGGAACGGATAAGCAGGCGCGCTTCTTTCTTCTCGTCGAGCACGAGCGCCGAGACCTTGTGCTCGAGGTGAATGGACAGATGAGGTTCGTGGGACACCGGCGCCCTCACTGCGCCATCGGCGATGAGCGCCTCGATAGCGAAGTGGAAGTCCGAGCCCTTGCCTGGGAGTGAATCGACCGCCAGCTCGCCGCCCATCATTTCGACGTAACGGCGGCTGATGGTCAGGCCAAGGCCCGTGCCACCCCGGTGGGACGGGCCGATCTGTTCGAAAGAAGAAAATATCCTTTCCTGCTCCTCCGGGCTGATGCCTATGCCGGTGTCGCGCACGCCGAAGGCGAGGCGCACGGTGCCCTTGCCGGTGGGCTGCGACGTAGCGCGCACGACGATGGAACCGGATTCGGTGAATTTGACCGCGTTGGACAGCAGGTTAAGCAGCACCTGGCGCAACATGCCGGGATCCAGCTGGACACACGAGGGCAACGAGTTGCATTCGAGGCGCAGGTCGAGTCCTGCCTCGTCTGCGCGCAAGCGCATCATCTCGACCACCTGTTCCAGGAGTTCCCGCAAGTCGACCTCTTCGGGCCGCATTTCCATCTTTCCTGACTCGATCTTCGAGAGCTCCAGGACGTCGTTGATCAAGGTCAGCAGATGACGTCCGGAGTGATTGATGATCTCAAGACTGCGCCGGTTCTCCGGGGAGAGGGCAGGATCCTTTTCCATCAGCTTGGAAAACCCGATCACGGCATTCAGCGGTGTGCGCAGTTCATGACTCATGTTGGCCAGGAACACCGACTTGCTTCGATTGGCAGTCTCCGCCTGATCACGTGCGACGGTCAGCTCTTCGGTACGCAGCTTGACCAGTTCCTCCAGATGTTCGCGATAGGCGGCCAGCTCGGTCTCGTGTTGCTTGCGCTGTGTGATATCGGAAAAGATGGAGATGTAGCGCGACGGTTTGCCATCCGGTCCGATTAGCGCCTGGATCGAGAGTTCCTCCGGAAAGACCTCCCCGTTTCGGCGCCGGTTCCAGATTTCACCGCGCCAGGAGCCCGTGCGGATCAGTTGTTCCCAGAGGTTCTTGTAGAACGCAGCTTCGTGGATTCCCGACTTGAGGATGCGCGGGTTCACTCCGATGACCTCCTCCCGCTCGTAGCCCGAAATGCGGCAGAAGGCATCGTTGACCCAGAGGATGGTGCCATCGGCATCAGTAATGGCGGCACCCTCTGCCATGGCAGCGAAGGCCATCTCGTTTTCCCTGCGCATCTGGTCCTGCCGGGCTTGTTCCCGCGCCCGTTTGAGCGCGACGAAGTGCAGCAACATGAAAGTGACAACCCCCAGCAGCCAGATGACGGCATGCCAGTACTGGATGGCCCGCCAGGTGGGCTCCTGAGCGTTGCGGTAGGTGAGGAGATCGACGGCGATGGTCGCCGCGCCGCGCAGACCGCCCACCGGAACCAGCGTATCCCGGTGGCACGACAGGCATTCCTCTTCCATGCGCATGGGGATCATGACGCGCATCAGGCCATGCCCGTTGGCCTTGTCCGGGAACGTCTCGGCGATCATCGCCTCGCCGTCTTCCAGTTCGTTGAGTGCCTGGAGTTCCCAATCGTCCGGTGAATTGTCACGATTACGCAACTGCTTCGAGGTCAACCGTTCCCGGCTCCCGGTCGCCTCGTTGGTCATGCCCTGAATGGCAAGCAGCAGGTGCATGGGTGTTACGGCGACGATGGGGATTTCCTCGCCATTGCCGCGTATGGCCGTCAGGCGTTCTTCCTGTTCGAGGGCATCGATGGGCGGTACATACTGCTCGCGAATGAACAAGCCCTCGACGTTCGAAGCCCACTTGCGGATAGTGATGTCCTTCTGCAGGTTGGAGATGGCGGCAATGCGCGCCAGTTCTGCCGCGGTCCGGTTCAGTTGCTCCCGCTGCGCCAACAGCGACGCCAGCACGAGGACGGTCCAGACCACCGTGATCAGAACGGCCCCCAGCGGGCTGGCAAGCGGAATGAAGTGTTTTTCTGTGACTTTCACGTCGACAGCAGTCTTGATCACGCGACGCCCCACTGTGGCGCGATCGGCAGCGTGAATCAATAGCCGGCGTCACCCTACGCGCCTCCCGGCCGGTTCAAGCTGCGCAAGCCGGCGCGATGCCCGCGGAAATCGCCACTGCCGGACGGCCCGGGCCGATAGGAATATTCCGAGCGCGCCCCCGCCGTTGTTACGGGGGGCAATCAGGATTTGTCACCTTCTGCGATCGGGGCCGAACGGCGCACACTTCAGCCTACGTCCAGGTGACTATATGCGCATCCTTGAACAGCCCGGTTCTGCTCCATACAGACACGAGGCTGTCTGGAGGAATCGATGTGAACGGATACAGGATCGGATTGGCATCGGCCCCATGCGCGGAGGAATCCCCGTATCGCGCGCTACCGCGGCGCATGCTGTTGGCGGCGATCTGGGGTCTCGCGATGGCGACGGTGATGGTCGTCGGCTATAAGCTGCTTCCCTTGGTGTCGGCGCCTGATGACGTGCTCGTCGCCCCGGAAGCCGGCTGTGACCTGCAACAATCACGCTGCGCAGCAGCACTTCCCGGCGCAACCGTGGAGCTCGAGTTCCTGACCCGGCCCATTCCGCTGGCCAGGCCGTTCCAGGTTGCGTTGGATACCCGGGGTATCGATGCACTCAGGGTCGAACTGGACTTTTCCGGCGTAGAAATGGACATGGGTTACAACCGCGCCCTGTTGACTCCGGTCGGGGAAGGCCGCTACACGGCCGAGGTCATTATTCCCGTGTGCATCATGGGAAAGATGACCTGGCGCGCCACGGCCATCATTCATACGCGCGAGCAGCGCCTGTCCATCCCCTATGAATTCGTCACCGGGGGAACGTACTGATGTCCAACCGGGCCCTCGCCTACGTCGCCCTGCTGCTCGCGTCAATGGTTGCGGGGCTGGCCATATTCTGGCACCCGGCCCCGGCGGAACGCCCGCTTCCCACGCCGGGCTTGCCGGCCGGCGGCGACTTCACCCTGCAATCGGTGGATGGTCCGGTGTCGCTTGCGGATTTTCGCGGCAAGGTGGTGCTGGTCTACTTCGGTTACACGTATTGTCCCGATATCTGTCCGACGGCGCTTATCACCGTCGCCGATGCCCTCGAACAGCTGGACCCCGTCGAACAGGAACGGGTGGCCGTGATCTTCGTGTCGGTCGATCCCGCACGTGATACACCCGAACGCCTGCGCGAGTATGCCGACTTCTTCCATCCACGAATCGTCGGCGTCACCGGCAGTGAAGAAGACGTGGAAGGAATCGCACAAGCGTACGGGGCGTTTTACGCAAGACAGCCCGACATGGAGGGCGGCGGCTACGTGGTCGACCACTCCGCGGACATCTATGTCGTGGACGGTGACGGCCGGGTCGTGGACAAGCTCATCCACGGAACCATCGCGGCCAAGGTGGCCCAATCCATCCGCACAGCATTGCGCCTTTGATTTCAAGGAGTCGTTCCGGTGAAAAAGTCACTCTTGCTCGCACTCGGACTGGCTTTCTCCAGTAGTGCCCTCGCAGGGGCAAGCACCCACGTCACCGTGGCAGACCCGTACGTGAGGCTTTCACCGCCCAGCGCGTTAGCGACCGCCGCCTACATGGTGCTGAAGAACAACGGCGAAGCCGGCATCCGCCTCGTCAAGGCGAGCAACCCCTTGTCGCGCACCACGGAGTTGCATAACCATTTCAACGACAACGGCGTCATGAAAATGCGGCCGGTGGCTGCCATCGACATCGAGCCGAATGGGGAGACGGCGCTCAAGCCCGGTGGCCTGCATGTGATGATGATCGGCTTGCAGACCCCCTTGCGAGAGGGCGATGTGATACCTATCACCCTGACGTTCGACGACGGTTCGGATATGCTGGTGAATGCCACGGTGGTACGTCAGGGTATCAGGCCGGCGCAGAGGCAACGCTGAAGCGGCTACCTGGTGCATTCACGCCGTTCAAAAAATTCCAGAGGCAGAGGATCCATGACCCGCTACAGATCGGCTTTATGGAGCATGTTGGTTGTCGGCGCGCTGTCGGCAGGGATGGGCGGACCGGCGCACGCTGGTTCAGATGAAGCACTGCGGGGTGCCGTGACGCAGCTTGGGGAATTGAACGGCACGGCGCTTGCCTGCGGGCAGGGCGCACTGGTCGCCCGCTTGCGCGAGATCATGGTCAATACAGCCCCGAAACAAAGGGAGATCGGGGAGTATTTCGAAACCGCGACCAATCAAACGTTTCTTTCCTTCGGACAGTCGGGACGAGAATGCCCTGATGGGAAGGCGCTCGCCATGCGTATCGATGCGGCCCGTGAGCAGCTTGGCACCGCGATGGGGACAACACCGTGAAGCGCCAGCTCGCGAGCATATTGGCGCTGCTTGCCGTACTCCTGGCGAACCCCTTGCAGGCGCAATCCGTCGCGACACACGGGTTCAGCGATGAAGACGCGGAGCCGATACGCACCCGCTATCTGCTGATCGGGCCCCAAGGGGGCGCGGTCACGGACGAGGACTTTCGTGGGCGGTTCCAGTTGATCACCTTCGGCTACACCGCCTGCCCGGACGTCTGTCCGACCACCCTGGTGGAGCTTGCAGAGGTGCTGCGTCTGTTGGGTGATGATGCCACGGGGCTACAGGGCATTTTCATCACCGTAGACCCGGCGCGGGACACACCGCAGGCACTTGCAACCTATACCGCCTTCTTCGATGGGCGCATCCTCGGCCTTGGCGGCACGCCGGAGCTCATCCAGCGTGCGACGGCAAATTTCAAGGTGCGCTATGCGAAGGTCCCGAACGCCAAGGGTGATCCGGATTTCTATGCGGTCGACCATTCCGCCGGCCTGTATCTCCTGGGTCCGGACGGCACCTTTATCAAGAAGTACGGATACGGCACATCCGCCGCGCAAATCGCCGGCGAAATCCGCGAACTCCTGGCGCGCGGGTAAAGAGGGGAAAAGAGTTCAACACAGAGGCGCAGAGACACGGAAAACACAGAGGACCTGTGGTGGGCGCCGGTCTGACAGCATCAGGCATTGAAACCTTCTCTGCCCTCTGTGTCTCTGCGCCTCCCGCAAGAATGCAGTGCACCAAGGAAAGGCACAAAGCACGCAACGGCTGACTTCCTCCCTTGGCGTGCTGCGAGCGTTCTGCCGAAGCCCCGGCTCCGCGGTATCAAACGCCAGCGCACAGACGGCGACCGCGATTCAGTCGCGCGGCTTCACCGAGGCACGCCGGCGCGCGCGCCAGGCAAGCACCGCCAGCAATGCCAGTACGCCGCTGATCCCGCCGTAGAGGTGCGCATCCACGACCACGGGACCACCCGCCGCCTCGACCGAGCCGGGCAATGGACCGGACACCTGCTCCCACACCAGCTTGACCACCACCAGACCGGCAATCACGGGCGCGTCGCGTAGACCGGCACGCCAGCCGGCCAGCACCCCGGCCAACAGCAGGCCGTGCAGCACACCCGAGAGGCCCACATACCATTCCAGGGCCGGCAGGAAGACCAGCAGCGCCAGGCCGCTCAGCAGTGCCGTACCACCCAGGACGACGCCCCATTCCCGTGGCTGGAGTGCCCCCCCGGCAAGCAGCCACGCCAACAACAGGCCCGCGAGATTGAGCGCCAGATGCGCCCAGCCGAGGTGCACCAGATGACCTGTGAGCAGGCGCCACCACTCACCCTCGAGAATGGCCGCACGGTCATAACGGAGGGCACGGGCAGCCTCCTCCCCGCCCAGCGCCACCAACAGCACGAGCAGGGCAAGGCTCGCCGGTAGCCACCAGGCGCGCGCCGCGGAGTGAATGTTCATGGGCGGGTATAATATCGCGCCACGGATGTCTCACGACGGGCGCGGTCGAATGTGGTTCAGAAAAATACCAGCCTTATTGCTTGTGCTCGGCCTCGCCGTGCCGGCACGCGCCGACACGCCCGCCCTCGATGGGGAACTGCGCCTGCTGCTCGCCCACGCCCTCGCCGAGGAAAGTGGCCAGGGTGATCACTTCGACGCCCAGGTATGGCTGACGGACATGGCCTTTCGCCTGCGCCGGAAGCTGCCCGACGAACAGGAACGGTTCGACTTGCTAAAACGCGTGTACGTGGAAGCGAACCGCGCACGCATTCCTGCCGAGTTGGTACTCGCGGTCATCGAGGTGGAGAGCAACTTCGATCGCTTCGCCATCTCCAGCGCCGGGGCGCAAGGTTACATGCAGATCATGCCGTTTTGGCTGAAGGAGATCGGCCGGCGGGACGACAACCTGTTCCACACCACCACCAACCTGCGCATGGGCTGCACCATCCTGCGCTACTACTACGACCTGGAACGCGGCGACTGGCCGCGCGCCCTCGCCCGCTACAACGGCAGCCGCGGCAAGAACTGGTACCCCAACCGCGTCTTCACCGCCCTGCGCGAACGCTGGCAGGTCCGCTGAACAAAGCTCTAACACGGGGAACACGGGAAACCAATCTTCTGTAGGAGCGGCCTCAACGATTTGCGCTGAATACCGCGCCATCGCGGCCTGAACGGCCTGAGCACCCTTCGGGCATAAATCCGCTCCTGCAAAGATCGATTTCCCCGTGTCCCCCGTGGTTAATGCTTTTTGCCTTTTCAGCCGGTGGTGAAATCCGCCGGCGGCGGCATGTCCACCGGTTCGCAGCTGACGTTGTCCACGCGCGCGGCGGGCGGACCTTGCCAGAGCCAGGTCTTGAGCTGCGCGATCGCTTGCGTTTCGCCGCAGGCGATCACCTCGACGCTGCCATCGGGCAGGTTGACCGCATGACCGGTCACGCCCAGGGCGCCGGCCTCGCGGCGCGTAGCACCGCGAAACCACACGCCCTGCACCCGGCCGCTCACCCGGCAGCGCACACAGGTCATGGCAGGACTACGCTGGCCGACTGGCCGATGCGCAGGCCGGCGCTCTCGGGCGCGTGGATCAGGATGTCCACCGGGTAGGCGAGGCTTGGTGCATTGGGCACGGGTTCAAGGCCCACATGCGTGATCTTGCCTTCGTACGCGGTCCCGCCCACGCGCACGGGGATCGACTGCCCTTCCCGTAACGCCGTTACCTGCGAGGGATCCACGCTCAGCTGCACGCGACGGCGACCGGCCTCGGCCACGGTCACGAGCGGCACCGCGGTCAGCTCGGCGGCCACGGCCTGCCCCACACCCGCATGCACCGCCAGCACGACCGCATCGAACGGCGCGCGCACGGCGCTGTATTCGAGATCGAGTTCCACCTGCTTCACGGCCGTCTTCGCCGCCTGATATTCGGCGGCGGCCGTGGCCAGGCCGATCTTCGCGACTTCCAGTTCGTGGTCCGACAACAGGGTGCGGTCGTACAGTTCCTGACCGCGCTCCTGCTCGCGCTGCGCCTCGGCGTGCACCTGCTTCAGGCGCTCGGCCTCGGCGCGCGCACGCTCCAGTTCCGCGCGGAAGCGCCGCTCATCCAGCCCGACCAGCACGTCGCCTTTCTTCACCTGCATGCCGGGCCGTGCGCTCACCCGCGTCACCACGCCGGACACAGGTGCGCCGAGCTCCACCCGTTGCACCCACTGCACCGTGCCCGCGACCTCCGCCGCCGACGCCACACTTGCCATGGCCAATGTGCCCAGAACCGCCAACCACCTGCTCATTACCGTCCACCTCATGTCACGGCGCCTCCGCGGCGCCTTGGGCAATCTGTACCGGGCCGCCAGTCAAGGCGTCGAGCCGCGCCCAGGCAAGGACCATCTCGTAATCGGCTCGCAGCGTGGCCGATTCCGCTTCGGTCAGGCGCACCATGGCATCACCGAGGTCCGCGTTGAACTCCAACTCGTACAGCGTGCGGCTGCGATCGAGATACAGCTCTACGTGGTTGACGCCCGCATCGGCCTCTTCCCGCTGGATCTTGAGTGTTTGCAGATGCAGCCAGAGCTCGAGGACATTGTGCTGCACCGCCATCTCGGCCTCGCGCAGGCGTTGCTGGGCCTGGTAGAGCTCGGCCTGGCGCTGGCTCACCACCGAACTGACCAAGCCGCCGGTATACAACGGCAATTCCAGAACCACCCCGGCGCGCCATTCGTCGTTGGAGTTGAGCTCGCGCGAATAGCGCGAGGCCTCCAGTTCGCCGTTCAGGCGTGGGCGGCGCTCGGCACGCGCCGCAGTGACGTGCTCCTGTGCGGCACGCACCTGATGACGCAAGCCCACGAGTACGGGATTACTGGCCAGCGCGGCCTGTTGCAGGGTTTCCACCTCCGGAATGGGGCGGTTCAACCGGGCGTCCAGCGAAGGCCGCGCCAGCGCAGCAGGCAGTTGACCGGGCCGGTTCAGGACATCCGCCAGCGCCGCGCGGGTCAGGCGCTGGCGCGCCTCGGCGGCATAGCGGCTGCGCCGCACGCGCTGGTATTCCGCCTCGGCGGCGAGCAGTTCCACATCCGAAACCTGACGCAGTTCGTGGCGCTGGCGCAGGCGATCGAGGCCCACGTAGACCACCGCCATGGCCTCATCCTCGCGGCTGAAATCGAGATCGGCGAGCAGCACATCGAAATAGCGTTGCATGATGTCGACGCGGCGCTGCGCCAGCGTGTCCTGATAGAGCGACTCGGCGCGTGCGACGCCGGCCTGTGCAGCCGAACGGAAGGCCGATGTACGGCCGAAGTCGTACAGGTTCTTGCGCACGTACAGGCTGGCCTTGTGATCGTCCGAATCCTGGTTTGGCGCCGTGTCGGGCGGCTCCACCCAGCGTGCACGCCCTTCGGCGGTGACGGTGAGATCCGTACGTGCCTCGACCATTGCGAGGGCCGCGCGTGAGGCATCGAGCCCCGCCCCCGCCAGCGCCAGAGAGGGATGCGGCTCCTCGGCGAGCGACAACGCGTATTCGAGTGTCAGTGGTTCAGGCAACGGCGGCAGCTCGGTCGCACCGACACGCCCACTGCCTGCAAACAGCAGGAACGCGGCAGCGACGCGAAACGCCCGCCTGGAATTGCACGCGCTTGTCATCCCCAACACCCCGGATTCGTATTATCGTTCACACGGGTCCATGCCCGGTGTACATCCCAGCAACCCGGGATTATTTCTTTTTCTCGCGCTTGTACCGGGAGAACGGCATGTCCTGGTGGACGCCATCAGCCACGTACTCGCCCATCCACATGAATTCCTCCACGCCGGCGGTGCGCCCGGTGTGCCGGTGAACCGGCTTGCCTTCCAGATCGAAGAAAGCGATGACTGGCGTGGCGCGCACGCGGTTGACCTCGGCAAAGGCCTTCTGTGTGGTGGTGTTGCCCGCAAAATCCGTCATTTCCACGTCGCCTTCGATGTCGACGACGAACAACAGGAAGTTGTCCCGGTACCACTCCTGTACCTGCGGCTGGTTGAGCACGTTCTTTTTCATGTAATGGCAGAACGGGCATTCATCCATTTCGAAGAACACCATGACGCCCTTCTTGCCCTGTTCCTTCGCGTTCTGCAGCTCTTCGGCAAAATCGCCGAACGAGTCATTGAAGAAATGTGCGTACGGATCGCGCGCTGTCGCGGCGATTGCGCTGGTGACGAAGCTCAAAGCGAGAAGTGCGGTGGTCAGGAAACGTTTCATGATCTCCCCCCAGGGATTCAGTTATTGTTGTTTTGGGTGATGAAGGATTCGATGTCCGCGGCCGTGACCATGCCCAGTTTGTGGGCAACCACCCGGCCGTCGGGTGCGACCAGAAAGGTCGTAGGCAGACCTGAGATGGGGCCGAGGGCGGTCATCTTCGGCTCGCTCAGCAATACCGGATAGCCGACCAGAAACTGCTCGACGAAGCTGGCGATGTCCGCGGCGGCCGCCTGTTCTTCCATGTTCACGCCGATGACCACGGCGTCCTTGTCCTTGTGCCGTTCGTGGAAATTCGCCAATTCGGGCATTTCCTCCACACACGGCGGGCACCAGGTGGCCCAGTAGTTCACCACCACCCATTTGCCGCGATAATCGGACAGCCGGTGTGTACGACCATCGATGCCCGTGAGCGCGAAATCCGCGCCGGCGGCGAGGGCTTGAGCGCCCGTGAACAGACCGAGCAGCAGGACGAGCGAACGAATCATCAAGGTTCCTCCATGGGGCGTCCGCTAAACCTGCCATCGGACAGGCGCGGGGCGCAATATCTCCTGTGCCGTGGAACTGCACTCCTGATAAGAGTGCCTTCACAACGGCAAAATATTCCCCTTGGGGCAAGGAAAAACCCCGGCGTGGCCCAGCTATACGCAAAAAGAACGGCGAACCGCAGCGAAACAATCCGGATTGTTCGTCGCTTGGCTCAGCGATGCGCAATCTGTTTCGCGAAGGAGAACGGCCGGTTTCTCGGCAGCTTCAGCGGCTTGGGCGAGAGGGCGATTTCTCCATGGTTGGGCTTTTTCCATCCATTGGCCATCGCGACAACCCCGGTTCCGCTCCACTCCATCCGGGCTATGTGGAAGCCTGCCACGGGGAGCATTTTGTGGAGGAACAAAAAATGCCGCTCGGCCAGGCGACCGAGCGGCATTGTCAGTGCGGACGCCCTTGCCGGGCGCGGTCGCCTCAGCGGTTCAGGTACGCCTGATCCGACGCCTCGACGACACCCAGCGACCAGGGACCGCGGGTGCGGGCGTGCTCAGCAGCATCGAGCATGTCCGCGGAACTGGCGTTGCGATTGATGGTGAGTACCTGACCCGGATAGATCAGGTCTGCGTCCTCGATGAGACCGTGGTTGGCTTTGTAGATGAGCGGCCAGTGATAGGCATCGCCGTAAATGCCGAACTGGGCGGCAATGGTCCAAAGGCTGTCGCCGGCCACGACTTCGTAACGCGAATCCGCCGCAGCAGCCGGGGCCGGTTCGACGGGGGCCTGCTCTTCGACCGCCGGCTCGGCAGGCTCGGCGACCGGGGCCGGCGCCGTTTCTGCGGTGGGTTCCGCGGGGGCGGGCTCCGCGGGTTCGGAGGTGGCCGTCGGCGAGGAGGCGCAGCCCGTGGCCATCGCCGCAGAGAGTACCAGTACAGCGGCCAGGGAGAGGAAATTGTTGTTCATGTTGGGCTCCTGTGAAGCGGGCCCGCACGGGGCCCTGATTACAAAAACAGTGAGCGCATTATCAACAAAGCGTTGATGAATAGACCCGAACCCGCTCACATTTCCCGATCGGCACCCGATTCGACGGCACGATCCCGGGCGGCGATGGCCTTTTGCCGCGCAGCAACGGCAGCGCGGCGGGCATCCTCATAGGCGCCCTGCTCCAGACTGCGCGTGGCATGAGAGAGGAGTTCCTCGGCCTGACTCAGCGTGCCCGGCGCATGCTTGCCGGCGTGGGCTTCCTGTGCGGCGCGGATGGCTTGTCGCGCATCGCTCATTTCCTGCACGGGCGGGGCAACGGCACATCCGAACAACCACACGATGACCGCACTGAGAGCGAAGAGCCTGGAAGGTATGCGCTGAATGACGGCTTCCATTCTGATGGGCGTTTGGCGAGGGCGTCTTTTTGAGTGCGGTTCACCCTAACATCGGCCCTATAGGGTGTCAACGCGATGACGGTAGAATACCGGCAGTTACAATCAAGCAATCCAACTATGAAAGCGATCATCTATCACAATCCACGCTGTTCCAAATCACGAGGCGCGCTGGAGCTCCTGCGACAAAACGGCGTGACTGCGCAGGTCGTCGAATACCTGAACACCCCACCCGATCGGCAAACCCTCGAGGAACTGCTCGATCTGCTCGGCGGCCCCCGCGAACTGCTGCGCAAGGGCGAGGAGGAGTACTCGGCGCTGGGGCTCGACAATGCGGCCCTCGGCCGCGCCGAACTCATCGACGCCATGCTTGCACATCCAAAGCTCATCGAGAGGCCCATCGTGGTCGTCGGCAACAAGGCGATCATCGGTCGCCCGCCTGAAAAGATTCTGGAGTTGCTCTGATGCACGACATCCTGGTGCTTTACTACAGTCGCAGCGGTGCGACCGCGGAAATGGCACGCCACATCGCACGCGGCGTTCACGAAGTCCCGGGCATGCATGCGCGCGTGCGCACGGTGCCGCCCGTCTCGACCACCTGCGAAAACGTTGCGCCTGCGATTCCGGACGACGGACCACCCTACGTAGAGGCGCGTGATCTGGAGGAATGCGTTGGGCTGCTGCTCGGCAGCCCAACGCGCTTCGGCAACATGGCCGCGCCCATGAAATATTTTCTCGACACCACCAGCAGCCAGTGGCTGGCCGGCAGTCTCGCCGGCAAACCGGCAGGCGTGTTCACCTCCACGGGCTCCATTCACGGCGGTCAAGAAAGCACGCTGCTCTCGATGATGTTGCCGCTGCTGCACCATGGCATGGTGCTGGTGGGCATCCCCTATTCCGAATCTGCGCTGCTCACCACCCAGACCGGCGGCACACCCTATGGCGCCAGCCATCTGGCCGGGCCTGCTGATGACCGGCCGGTCTCGGAGGACGAGAAAGTGCTCTGCCGCGCACAGGGCCGCCGCATCGCCCACGTCGCACGCGCCCTGCTGGAGGGCAAGTGATGCCCTCGACGCGCTGGCATGCGCTGACCCTGTTGGGTTACTTCGGGTTGTTCGCCTTGCTCATGCTGTGGATCGGCTGGCTCGCGCCACCGCAAACGGTGCCGCGCAGCATCGCCCTGCTCATTGCGGTGGGTCCGCTGCTGTTTCCGTTACGCGGGTTGTTGCACGGACGTCCCTACACCCACGCCTGGAGCAGCTTTCTTGCGCTGTTCTACTTCGCCCATGGTACGGCCGAGGCCTTCAGCGGCTCCCCCGTACAGGCCCTCGCCGCCGCCGAAGCCATGCTCGCGCTGCTGTGGTTCGTCGCCGCCATCCTGTTCGTCCGCGCGCGGAAACGGGAGCGTCACGCTTAGCGACGAAAAACGCGGAGAGCGCGGAGGCGCGGAGGCGCGGAGGACGCGAAGTTGTTCCATTCGAAAGCGGGTGCACAGAGCGCCGGTCAGCGTTGGGAAATGCTGTGCGATGTTTGCCTACCTCGATTTCCTCCGCGTCCTCCGCGCCTCCGCGCCCTCCGCGTTACCCTGCGCAGACTCAGCCGAGGAGTTCGCGCAGGAAGGGGATGGTGATGCGGCGCTTGGCAACGAGTGAGGCGGTGTCGAGGCGGTCGAGGAGTGCGAACAGGGAGTGGGTGTCGCGCGCGAAACGGCGCATGAGATAGGTGGCAACGTCTTCCGAGAGTTCGAGTCCGCGCGCCCGGGCGCGCGCGCGCAGGGCGGCGGTCTTGCCGTCCTCGTCGAGGGCATGAATCTGGAACACGGGGCCCCAGCCGAGCCGTGAAACCAGATCGGGCAACCCGATGCCGAGACCCGCAGGCGGCTGCGCGCCGGCGGCGATCATACGCCCGCCGCCGTCGCGTACACGGTTGTAGAGATGGAACAGGGCCTGCTCCCAATCGGCCTGCCCGGCGATGGCATCCACATCGTCGAGGCACACCAGGCCGGCGGTCTCCAGGCCGTCGAATATCTCCGGGTCGGTGCCGATGAGATCGCCCAGCGGCAGATACACGGGCGCGGCGCCCGCATCGGCCGCCGCGTGACAGGCCGCCTGCAGCAGGTGCGACTTGCCCGCGCCGAAACCGCCCCACAGGTACACGAAGGGCTCGTCGCCGTGCAACGCATGCAGCAGCGCGCCATTTTCGCCGACCTGGAAATTGCCGAAGGTGGCGCTGTCGGGCAGCGCAAGACGCAGGGCTAATTGGGCGGCGGTCAAGGTGTGTTGGCTCCGTACAGTTCGCTGGCCACGTAGCGCTCGTGTGCGTAGCGCAACAGCACCATGATAACGGCGGTCACGGGCAGCGCAATGAGCACGCCGACGAAGCCGAACAGCTGACCGCCGGCCAGCACGGAAAAGATCACCGCAAGCGGATGCAGGCCGATGCGATCACCCAGCAGCCAGGGCGTGAGTACAAAGCCTTCCAGCAACTGACCGACCGTGAACACCGCCAGGACACCCAGCAGTGGCAGCCATTCGCCGAACTGCATGAGTGCGGCGACGCCGGCCGCGACGATGCCGACGGCGAAACCCAGGTAAGGCACGAAACTCACCAGCCCGGCCAGCAGGCCGATGAGCAGGGCCAGTTCCAGCCCGAGCAGCGCCAGGCCCACGCTGTAGACCAGGCCGAGGGCCAGCATCACCAGCAACTGGCCGCGGAAGAAGGCGCCCAAGACGTCGTTCGCCTGCCGCGCCAGATCGCCTACCACCGACTCGGCGCGGCGCGGCACCAGGTCGTGTACGCGCGCCAGCAGCACGTCCCAGTCGCGCAGCAGGTAGAAGGTGGCCACCGGGACCAGCAGCAGGTTGCCGAGCCAGGCGAGCAGGGTCAAGCCGGTGCGCGAAGCGCCGCCCAGGGCGGCCGCCAGCAGGCCGCCGGCCTCGGGCCAGTGCTCCCGCGCGTAGGCGGCAAGCGTGGCCGAATCGAGGCTTGGTAGGTCGAGGCCGAGTCGCGCCTCCAGCCAGGGCAGCACCTGGCCCTGCAGGCGCTCCAGGTAGGCGGGCAGGCGCCGCACCAGCACGCCCACCTGCTCGATCAGCAAAGGGATGATCACCAGGGCCAGCGCCAGCACCAGGAGTGTCAACAGGCCGAACACCAGGCTCACCGCCAGGGTGCGGGAGAAACCGCTCCGCTCCAGGCGGTCCACCAGCGGGTCGCCCATGTAGGCCAGTACCGCCGCCGCCATGAACGGGGTCAGCACCGGCGCGAGCAGATAAATGAGCACGCCGGCCGTCACCAGGCCGGCCAGCAGCAAGGCCTTGCTTGCGGTCGTCAAAGGGTGTTCCTCCGTGATTCACGCCAGGCGCGCCGGCTCCATACACCGACGTAATGGAGTCCGCTCAGGACGGTACTGGCGAATACCGCCGCTATCAGTAAGTCGCTAGACCAGCCCGGCAGCCAGCCCAGCCCGGTGCTGAGCATGGCCGCCAGCGCCAACGTGATCTGCAGGATGGTATTGAACTTGCTGAGCAGGCTGGGCGCCAGATCCAGCCGGCCGAAACGCAGGCGGTAGGCGACGGCGCCCGCGACGATGACCAGGTCACGCCCCAGCACCAGGGCCACCAGCGCAAGCGGCAGGAAGCCGAGCCAGCCGAGGGCCAGATAGGTGGCGACGAGCAGCAGCTTGTCCGCCAGCGGGTCGAGCAGCGCGCCGAGGCGGCTCTGCCAGCCGAAGCGGCGCGCCAGATAGCCATCGATGCCGTCGGAGGCGCCGGCCAACACGAACAGGGTCAATGCCGCGGCGAAATGGCCGCTCAGCAGGGCCCAGACGAGCGGGGCCACGAGGAGGATGCGAAGACCGGTGATGAGATTGGGCAGGTCCCGCCGGGTCACTTCAACAGCCGGTAGCTGAGCTCTGCCTGCGCGGGAAGCGGTCCCGGGGCAGGGTCCGGGGACAGCGTGTCGCCGAGGGCGATGGCCTGGACCAGCGCCTGCGCAGCGCCTTGCAGGGTAAGACGATACACCGCGTGGTCGCCCTCGACGAGGAGGAGTTCGACGCGGGACACACCGGACAGGCCGTCCAGGTAATCCATGGCCCTGACGTAGTCCCGCAGGCCCTTGATGCCGCTCACCTGCACGGTGACGAGACTGGCGGAGACCACCGCCTGGGTATAGGCCGCGGCAATCTCGTCCGTGGCACGGCCCACGCCCGCCGCCATCACCTCTTCCAGGCTGCCTGCCTGTTCCCAACGTAGCGCCAGCTCGTGTTGGTAAAGGGTGAAGCGCGCACGGTAGTGGTCGCCGTCGCGCAACAGGGCAGCGGCGAGCACCGCCTGGGCGTTGTAACGCACCGAGGCGGATTGGATCACGTCACGGAAGTCGCCCCATACGTCGGAGGGCTGGATACGCGCCAGGTCCTGGAGGTCGAGCAGCGGCAGGTGTAATGGCAGGCCACGGCGATCCGCCTGGGACATCACGGCCGCAGCCACCTCGCCTTGCTCGTTCGCCCCCACCAGCCGACGCTGGCCCCGCTCCTCCACGGCCAGCCACATCAGGGTGACCGGACGCACGGCACCCCATACCGGCAACTGCTGCTTGCGCAGCAGGGCGTTGACGGCGGCCTGATCGAAGCGTGCCCAGAAGCTCAGCTGGCCGGGCTGCGGCTCCCGATAGAGAAACTGCTGCACATACTGCTCGGGCGTAACGAGCGCCTCGGCGAGGGCGGTTTCCGCGGCCACCGCCCCGAAGCCGCTCACCTTGGCGAGCACCTGTTCGAAGGTGATGGCGAGCGCCCGTTGGCGCTCCTCCGCCCCCTGGTTGGCCACCGGGGTTTCCGCCTCATAGAGGTTCCGCACCTCGTCGGCCCGCACCGGCGCGAAGGCAAGCAGGAAAAGGAACAAGGCGAGAAGGGGGCGAGCGGGTTTCATGCCCGCGCAAGCTATGCGACCGCCCCGGGCAAGTCAAGCGCGCTGCCCCGCAATACCGGCGTTTGTTAGAATACGCCGCTCTTCCTTCCGCTCCCCCACTCCGAGGTGAAAAAGGTGGCCGACCATAAGCAGGGTGCGCCCGGCAAGGGCCTCAGTTACCGCGACGCCGGCGTCGATATCGATGCGGGCAACGCCCTGGTGCAACGTATCAAACCCCACGCGGCCCGCACCCGCCGTGCCGGGATCCTCGGCGGCCTCGGCGGTTTTGGCGCCCTGTTCGAGGTGCCGGTGGACCGCTATCGCGAGCCGGTGCTGGTATCCGGCACCGACGGCGTCGGCACCAAGCTCAAGCTGGCCATGGACTTGAAGAAGCACGACACCATCGGCATCGACCTGGTGGCCATGTGTGTGAACGACCTGGTGGTCCAGGGCGCCGAGCCGCTGTTCTTCCTCGATTACTACGCCACCGGGCACCTGGATGTGGACGCCGCCTCCGATGTCATCAAGGGCATCGCCGACGGCTGCGTGCAGGCGGGCTGCGCCCTGGTGGGCGGTGAGACGGCGGAGATGCCCGGCATGTACGAGGGCGACGACTACGACCTGGCCGGCTTCTGCGTGGGCGTGGTGGAGAAGAGCAGGATCATCGACGGCAGCGCGGTGCAGCCGGGCAACGCCCTCATCGGCCTGACCTCGTCCGGCCCCCATTCCAACGGCTACTCCCTGGTGCGCAAGGTCATCGCGACCTGCGGTGCACGCCTCGACCAGCCCTTCGAGGGCCGCACCCTCGGCGAGGTGCTGCTCGAACCCACCCGTATCTACGTGAAGCCCCTGCTCGACCTCTTCAGCGCCGTGGACGTGCACGCCCTGGCGCACATCACCGGTGGCGGCCTGCTGGAGAACGTGCCACGCGTACTGCCCGGGAACTGCCGCGCCGTGTTCGACACCCAGGCCTGGACCCGCCCGGCCGTGTTCGACTGGCTGCAGCAGCAGGGCAACATCGACGACCTGGAGATGTATCGCACCTTCAACTGCGGCATCGGCATGGTGGTCTGCGTCGCCGACGCGGACAAGGAGCGCGCCCTGGAGCGGCTGCGCGCAGCCGGCGAGCACGCCGTGCTCATCGGTCACGTGGAAGGGAGCGCCGCGGGCGAAGAGCAGGTGGTGTTCCGGTGAGTTCCGGCGTGGAAGGGCGCCTGCGGGTGGTCGTGCTCGTGTCGGGCACCGGCAGCAACCTGCAGGCCATCCTCGACGCCGCCCCCGACTTGACCATCGAGGTGTGCGCGGTGGTCAGCAATCGCGCCGATTGCTACGGCCTGGAACGGGCGCGCCGCGCCGGCGTGCCCGCCGTGTTCGTGGACCCCAAGTCCCATGCCGACCGCGCCGCCTTTGACGCTGCGCTCGCCGCGGCCATCGACGCCTTCCGGCCGGGGCTGGTGGTGCTGGCCGGCTTCATGCGCATCCTGAGTGATGCCTTCGTGCGCCACTACCAAGGACGGCTGATCAACATCCACCCGTCGCTGCTGCCCAAATACCGTGGACTCAACACGCACGCGCGCTGCCTGGCCGCCGGTGATCGGGAGCATGGCGCCACCGTGCACTTCGTGGTCCCGGAACTGGACGCCGGCCCCATCATCCACCAGGCGCGCGTACCGGTGCTGCCGGATGACACACCCGAGGCCCTGGCCGCACGCGTGCTCGAACAGGAGCACCGCATCTACCCCACTGCCATCGGCTGGTTTGCCGAAGGCCGCCTCGCTCTTCAGGGCGGCCTCGCGCTGCTCGACGGCAGCCCCTTGCCCGCGCCATGACACTCGAACGGCTCCTCATCGCGGCAGCACTGTGTCTCCCCGGCACGGCGCTCGCGTCGGCGCAAGGCGAAAAAGACGATCTGCTCGCCCTGCTTGATGAGCAGACCGCGCTTGCCACCAAGACCCGCCTCAACACCGATTATGTGCCGGGCATAATGTCGGTGCTGCATGGCGCCGACCTGGAACGGCGCGGCGTGCGCACGGTGTGGGAGGCTCTGGCGCTGGTGCCGGGCATCGAGCGCGCCATGGAGCCGAACGGACGGCGCCGGCTGCTGGTGCGCGGCGTGGGCAATGTGTGGGGCTCGGGCAACGTGAAACTGTTGCTCAACGACGTGGCCATGAACACCGCCGAGCGCGGCCTCGCCGATCCGCTGCTCAACATCCCCATCGAACAGGTGGAGCGCATCGAGGTGGTACGCGGCCCGGGTTCGGCCGTGCACGGCGAGTTCGCGTACCTGGGTGTCGTCAATGTCATCACCCGTCGCGATTCCCCGCGAGTGTTCGGTTTCGGCGGAAGCAACATGACGATCGGCGGAGGTGCGGTCGCCGCCTGGTCGGAGGGAAATACCAAGGTCTCGGCCAGTATCTCGGGCTGGCAGACGGATGGTGCCGACGTGCGAAGCGGCCCCGACAGCTTGTATCTCACCGATCCCACACACTCGCACGCGCCTGGCCTCTCCAACGAGGCCCTCGAAGCCGGTACCGGCATCATCGCTCTTGAAGGGAAGGATTATTCGCTGCTATTGCAGTGGAGTGAGGACGCGCTTGGGGATCACTTCGGCATAAACCAGGAACTTCCACCGCGTGATGAACAGGTCGTCGAACGCAATCGACACCAGATGGTCGAAGGCCGCAAGGCCCTGGCCATGGCGCCACGTTTCGGCACGGAGATCTTCCTCGGCTGGCAGGATGCCACGGTGAGAACAAATGGGATGTACCTCGGGCAGAAGCTGAACGCCGGGGGCGACAGCGCCGACATCTTCAAGAAATCCGCATACGAGGAGCGCCGCTGGTACGGCGGCACCGATCTGAGATGGCATGCGAACGAGCACCATGACTTTTTTCTGGGCCTGCAATTCACTGCCATTGATGTACGCGAGAGCGAGACGTACCTGAACTTACATAGTGACTCCTATCTGTCCATAGACGAATACGAACTCTGGCCGGAAGAAAAATTGATCCAGCCGATGCAGGGCACAAAGCGCAACATTACCAGCGTGAGCCTGCAGGACGAATTTCGCGCCACCGACGCCTTCACACTCACCGCCGGGCTGCGCCACGACGAATACAGCGATACGGGCGCCCGTACCTCGCCGCGCATCGCCGCTGTATGGCGCCTCGGCGACGGCCACATCATCAAGGGCCAGTATGCGGAAGCGTTCCGGCCCCAGACCTTGTATGAGCTCGATGCTGAAAAGGACAAGCTGACGCTGGGCGTTCTCGCCCCGGCCACGGTACAAACCTACGAGCTGGGGTACATCCGCAAGGGCATGCACTGGGACAGCAAACTGACGGCCTTCTATTCCAAGTTGAACGACCTGATTACGGTCGTTGAAGAAGGCATGACCGTGGGGTTCGCCAATCTCGACAGCGAGGCCTGGGGCCTGGAATGGGAACATCGGCACCGCATCAGCGCGCGCCTGGAAGTGGATGGCAACATCTCCTATCTGGACACGCGCGATACGGATGGCAACGCCTTGCCCGGCGCCCCCCAGTGGCTCGCCAATGTCGGCACCACCTACCGTCTGCCCTCCGGAATCATCTGGGGCATCCAGCTGCACCATGTAGGCGACATGGCGCGCCATCCTGACGACCTGCGCCCCGAACTGGGCGGCTACACCGCGGTCGACGTCACGGCCACCCTGACCCGCCTGGCGCTCGCCGGCGCCACGTGGTCCATCGGCGTGAAAAACGCCTTCGACGAAGACGTACGTTATCCGTCCGAGGGAGGCTATCCCGAGGACTATCCCCGCGCCGGGCGCGAGTGGTGGACGCGCCTGACCTACGAGTTCTGAGGACACACGTGCCAGGGAGAGGAAAAAGGTTCGCAATCAGGCTCGCCGCATGGGTGATGGCGGTCCTGTGCCTTGCTCCGGCCTCAGCCGACGAACAGACCGATCGGCGCATCCTGGTCGGTCTGAAACTCTTCCCCGCCGTGCTCGCCGCCGACACCCAGATTACCAAGAAGACCGCCGCCGACGGCATGTTGCACGTGGCCATCGTCTATAAGGAGCGCGCGGATGTGGCGGAACACGCCGCCGGGCACCTGCGCAAGGCCGGCAGCGTGCGCGACATCCCGCTCGCCGTGGATGTCGTCACTTATGCGGATCTGGCCATGCTGACCGGCCCGCCCGCCGGGGTTTTCCTGGCGGAGTGGGCGCCGCAGGCCCTGCCTGGCGCCGTGCGGCTGGGCACACGTACCGGAAGCATCGTGTTCTCGCCCTTCCGCGGCGACGTGGCACTCGGCGCCCATGCGGGCGTGTTCGTCGGCGACCGCATCCTCCCGCTGGTCAATCCCGCCTCTCTCAAGGCCGCGGGCATCGAGCTCAAGCCGTTTTTTCTCGAGGTCGCCCGTACCCATGAGTAACTTGCGCCACCTCGTCAGCGGCAACCTGCAGCGCCATCTCGCGCTGTTGTTCCTGCTGCTGGCGGCATCGCTGATGGGCCTCGGCGGTCTCTACTGGGTCCAGGTATTGGAGCCGCGCCTGGAAGCGGACGCGCGCGCCGCCGCGGGCGCCATCGCCCAGTCCCACGCCCGCAATCTGGCCGACGCCCTGGCGGCTGCGCACCGCTCCGGCGATGCGCATGTGCTGCAAGAGGCCATGGATGAGATCCTGGTGCTCAATGAGCCGACCACCGGAACCCCCTTCGTCATCGGCCTGCGCGTACTGGCCGATCGCGACCTGATCGCGAGCCCGGCCACCCTGCACCGCGGCCGCGCCTGCTCCGATTGCTTCCATATCGAGGTCCCCTTGTATTCGCGTGCACCGCACGAACTGCTCGGCCGTGCCGAGTTCGATTCCTCCACCGCCTTCGTCGAGCACCTGAAGAATCGGGTACGCGAACGCCTGTTGGTCGGTTCGGTGCTCGCGACCTCCGTACTGTTGCTGGCCTGGTGGAACGTCGCCGGCATGTTCCGGCGCGTGAAGGCCAGCGAGGAGGCGGCATCGGCGGCCATGCGCGTGAAGAGCGCCTTTCTCGCCACCATGAGCCACGAAATCCGCACGCCCATGAACGGCGTGCTCGGCATGGTGCATTTGCTGCGCGATACGCCGCTGTCATCCCAGCAGCGCGAATACGTGGATGCCATCGCCACCTCGGGCGAGGCCCTGCTCACCATCCTCGACGACGTACTGGACCTGTCGAAAATTGAAGCCGGCAAGCTGCGCATTGACCTGCAACCCATGGAGCTGCGGCGCCTGGTGGAAGACATCGTGCTGCTCAACTCTGCGGTGGCGCGCACCAAAGGTCTCGCACTCAGCCTGTCGTTCGATCCGCGCGTGCCTGCCTGGGTGCTCGGCGATCCGGTGCGCCTGCGCCAGGTGCTGCAAAACCTGGTGGGCAATGCGTTGAAATTCACGCCCAAGGGGTTCGTGGAATTGTCCGTGGAAGTGGTGGAGATGCAACGGGTGGCGCCCGGCCGGATTGCGGTGTTGTTCGCCGTCAGGGACACGGGGATCGGCATCTCACCGGCGGATCAATCGCATCTTTTCGAGGACTTTTCCCAGGCCGATTCCAGTATCAGCCGCAAGTTCGGCGGCACCGGCCTCGGCCTCGCCATCTGCAAGCGCCTGATCACTGCCATGGGCGGGCGGATCGGCGTGGACAGCGAACTGGGCTCGGGCAGCAGTTTCTTCTTCGTGCTCCAGTTGGAGGGCGCCGAGCCCCCTCACCGCACCGTACCGGAAACCGGCAACGGTGAGCTGGAGCGACGCCCGCTTCGCGTGCTGGTCGCCGAGGACGGCGAGATCAATCGCCGCGTGGTGCGTGCGTTGTTGCAGAAAGAGGGGCACACCGTCCTGGAAGCCGAGAACGGCCGCGAGGCCATCCGCTGCCTGCTGGCAGAGGACGTGGACGTGATCCTCATGGATGTGCAGATGCCCGAGATGGACGGACTGGAGGCCACGCGGCGCATTCGCGCCCTCGATGACGTGAAGGCCAACGTGCCCATCATCGCGCTGACCGCCAATGCATTGCTGGAAGAACGGGCGGTGTTCGAAACGGTGGGCATGAACGCGTACATCACCAAGCCCTTCCAGCCCGCGCAGCTGTACCGCGCGCTCGCTCAGCTTGCGTCCGCTGATGGACGCCGCCTTACGCAACCGGGGGCGCAGCGCGCCCCCGGTTGACTCATCGGATTAACACATAGGCGGGCATCGCCACACGGCCGTTTCCTGACCGGAAGGCGCGGGCTCGGCGGTCGGTCCGGCATGGACCGGCGCCCAGAGCGCCAGGGCAAGCACGGTGGACAGGATGCGAAGTGATTGACGTAGCGTCAGCATGTGACTCTCCTTGTTTGCTGTGATTCGTTTTGTAAGGCCTACTGACTATAACAAAGCCACGGGCGGTTGCCATCGTCCCCGCTGGATTTCCGTCCCGAGAGCCCGTAACGAGCGGTATCACCGCTCACCACGCCCTCGCCGTGTTCCTGCCCTGGCGGCGTCTAGACTCCAGGGGTGATGCACGCAACTCCCCTGCTCATCCTCGTTATTCTGCTGCTGTGCGCCGCACCGGCGGCGCCGGGCCAGGCGGCTCCGGTGCAGTCGTCGGCGCGTTATGCCGTGCACGCGAACGGGATGAAGATTGGTGAAATGACCCGTACCCTGACCGCCGTCGCGCCAGAACGCTATGTGCTCACCTCGGAGGTACGCACCACGGGCCTCATTGCCCTGTTCCGGGACGATCGCCTGCATGAACGCTCCGAATGGGTCCAGAATGAGGACGGCTACCGGCCGATGGAGTACTACGCACGCTACACCGACGGCCGCGAGACCGAAGTGGAGCGGATCACCTTCGACTGGGAGCGCCGTCGCGTCATCGCGGTGGACCAGAACGAGACCACGGTGCTCCCGCTCAGTGACGGGCTGCTCGACAAGCTCATGTATCAGGTCGTCATCCGCGACGACCTCGAAGCCGGCAAGCGCGATCTTCGCTACCGCATTGTCGACGGCAGCAAGATCAAGGAATACGTGTTTGAAGTGCTCGGAGAGGAGGAAGTCGTCACCCCCATGGGGCGGGTCCGCACGGTGAAGATTCGCCGCGAGGACACCGTCGTCTGGTGTGCCGCCGTATGGAAGTATCTGCCGGTGAAGCTCGAACAAAAGGAAGAGGACCGCACCGTCTCGAGCTACATCCTCTCCGTCGAGCAAGACGGGGTGAGCATGGCGGCGGGGGGGCGGGGGGGCCCCCCCCCCCCCGGGGGGGGGGGGGGGGGGGCGCCCCGCG
>JAWLGK010000021.1:58661-64130 GCA_041685115.1 Gammaproteobacteria bacterium
ACTTCCTCTCCGGCGAGAATGCGGGGGTGAGCCTGGGGGGGGGCGGCCGTGCGCCCCCCCCACCGGTTCAGGTCTTCGGCAGGGTGACGCCGCGCTGGCCCTGATATTTGCCGCCACGATCGGCGTAAGACGTTTCGCACATCTCGTCTGATTCCAGGAACAACATCTGGGCCACACCTTCGTTGGCGTAGATCTTCGCGGGCAGTGGCGTGGTGTTGGAGAACTCCAGGGTCACGTGACCTTCCCACTCGGGTTCCAGCGGCGTCACGTTCACGATGATGCCGCAGCGCGCATAGGTGGACTTGCCCAGGCAGATGGTCAGCACGCTACGCGGGATGCGGAAATATTCCACCGTGCGGGCCAGGGCGAAGGAGTTGGGCGGGATGATGCACACGTCCGACTTCACGTCCACGAAGCTGGAGGAATCGAATGCCTTCGGGTCCACGATTGCGGAATTGATGTTGGTGAAGATCTTGAATTCGTCCGCGCAGCGCACGTCGTAGCCGTAGCTGGAGGTGCCGTAGGACACGATGCGGTTGCCGTTCACGTGGCGCACCTGCCCAGGCTCGAACGGTTCGATCATGCCCTCCGCCGCCATACGGCGGATCCACTTGTCCGATTTGATGCTCATGGCTGCTACAACGCGCTCTGCTCAGAAAGAGCGGCGGATTATCGCCTGAAACGCGGCAGAGGCGAAAGGCGAAGACAAAGGCAAAAAGCCAAAACCACGGGGGACACCGGGGACACCGGGGAATTCAGGAATGGAAAACCCGTGGGAGCGGCCTCAGGCTTTTTTCCTCAGCCCGTAGGTCACGTTGCGAAGCTACGTGACATTCCCGGGCCGCGTTGTGTCACGTAACCGCCACGCGGCAACGTGACCTACGCCCCAATCCTGTTTCGCCCCCGTGTTCCCCGTGGTTAACAGCTTTTCTCTTAGCTGTTCTGGATGACGATCTTGGGGAACTTGGCGCTGTAGTCCTTGGCCTTGAGCGAGAGCTTGGCCGCGACCTTGCGCGCGATGTCCTTGTAGATCTCCGCCACCTTGCCGTCCGGGTCGGACACCACCGTGGGCTGGCCGCTGTCGGCCTGCTCGCGGATGTGGATGTCCAGGGGCAGGGCGCCGAGGAAGGGGATGTTGTACTGCTCGGCCATGTTCTTGCCGCCGCCCTCGCCGAAGATGTGCTCGGCATGACCGCAATTGGAGCAGATATGGATGGACATGTTCTCCACCACGCCCAGCACCGGCACTTCCACCTTTTCGAACATCTTGTAGGCCTTGCGCGCGTCGAGCAGGGCGATGTCCTGGGGAGTGGTGACGATGACCGCGCCCGATACTGGCACCTTCTGGGCCAGGGTCAGCTGGGTGTCACCGGTGCCCGGCGGCAGATCGATGACCAGGAAGTCCACTTCGCGCCAGTTGGTTTCCTTCAGGAGCTGTTCCAGGGCCTGGGTGACCATGGGACCACGCCAGATCATCGGGGTCTCCGGTTCGACCAGATAACCGATGGACATGGACTGCAGTCCGTGACTCATGATGGGTTCCAGGTGCTGACCATCCTGGGAATCGGGCTTCTGGTTTTCCACGCCCAGCATGCGCGGCTGGCTGGGGCCGTAGATGTCGGCGTCCAGGATGGCCACGGTGGCGCCCTCCGCGGCGAGAGCCAGGGCCAGGTTCACCGAGGTGGTCGACTTGCCCACGCCCCCCTTGCCGGAAGCCACGGCGATGATGTTTTTCACACCCTTGATGTGGGACACGCCCTTCTGGGCCGCATGGGAGATGATGCGCTGTTCCACATTCACCTGCACCTCGGTCGCGCCGGCGCTCATGGCCTTCTCGCCAAGCGCCGCCTTGAGTGCGGTCTCGTAGCCCTTGACGGGGAACCCCATAACCACCTCGAGTGTGACTTTGGAGCCCTCCACCTGGATGTCCTTGATGCAACCGGCGGAGACCAGATCCTTTCCGAGGTAAGGATCCACGTAGGTCTTGATGGCCGACTCAACGGTGGCCTGGGACAGGTTCGACATCGTTTTCTCCTCTTCGGCGCCGGGGGCGCCCGCCATACCTTAGAAAAACGTTAAGGAATTATACAGAAGCCTCGGCCGCGCACAATGCGAATCCGCAAAGGGCGCATAGCTTAATGGAAAAAAAGCATTGACCACGGGGGACACGGGGAACACGGGGGAGAAAGGATTGGGCGTATGTCACGTTGCGAAGCTACGTGACATTCCCGGGCCGCGTTGTGTCACGTAGCCGCTGCGCGGCAACGTGACCTACGGGCTCCAGAACCCCGTGTCCCCCGTGGTTTGGCTTTCTTCCCCGTGGTTGGCTTTTCTTCCAAGTCCACCCTATGTGGTAACTTAGCGGGCTTGGTTCAAGCACCCCTCCCCAAGTAGATAGGCACCATGACAAAACGCCGCATCCTCGTCACCAGCGCCCTGCCCTATGCCAACGGCCCCATTCACCTGGGCCATCTGGTGGAGTACATCCAGACCGACATCTGGGTGCGCTTCCAGAAGATGCGCGGCAACGAGTGCTGGTATGTATGCGCCGATGACACCCACGGCACGCCCATCATGCTGCGCGCCGAGAAGGAGGGGATCACGCCCGAACAACTCATCGACCGGGTGTGGAAAGAGCACAAGGCCGATTTCGACGGCTTCCTGGTGGAGTTCGACAACTATTACTCCACCAACTCACCCGAAACCAAGCACTACGCCGACGATATCTACCTGAAGCTCAAGGCCGCCGGCCTCATCGAGGTGCGCGCCATCGAGCAGTACTACGACCCGGTCAAGGAGATGTTCCTGCCCGACCGCTTCATCAAGGGCGAGTGCCCCAAGTGCCACGCCAAGGACCAGTACGGGGATTCCTGCGAGGTGTGCGGCACCACCTATCAGCCCACGGACCTGATCAATCCCTATTCGGCCGTCTCGGGCGCCACGCCCGTGCGCAAGCAGTCGGACCACCATTTCTTCAAGCTGGGCGCCTGCACGGACTTCCTGCGCGGCTGGATCAAGCCGCCCCAGGTGCAGCCCGAGGCCGCCAACAAGCTGACCGAGTGGCTGGATGCGGGCCTCTCGGACTGGGACATCTCCCGCGACGCGCCCTACTTCGGCTTCGAGATCCCGGGCGCGCCCGGCAAGTACTACTACGTGTGGCTGGACGCGCCCATCGGCTACATGGGCAGCTTCCACAATCTCTGCGATACCCGGGGCATCGACTTCGACGCCTTCTGGGACAAGCAGAAATCTACCGCGGAAAAGACCGAGCTCTACCACTTCATCGGCAAGGACATCCTGTATTTCCACGCCCTGTTCTGGCCCGCGGAACTGCAAAGCGCCGGCTATCGCACGCCCACGTCCGTGTTCGCCCACGGCTTCCTCACCGTGAACGGCACCAAGATGTCCAAGTCACGCGGTACCTTCATCACCGCATCGAGCTTTTTGAAAAACCTGAACCCCGAATGGCTGCGCTACTACTTCGCCGCCAAGCTGGGCGCCGGTATCGACGACATCGACCTGAACCTGGAAGATTTCGTGGCACGGGTCAATGCCGATCTCGTCGGGAAATACGTGAATATCGCCAGCCGCGCCGCCGGTTTCATCACCAAACACTTCGACGGCGCACTCGCCTATGCGGGCGACACCTGGGCCCTCACCGCCCAGGCCGGCGCCGCCACCGCGCAGGTGCAGGAGGCCTACGAGGCGCGCGAGTATGGCCAGGCCCTGCGCCACATCATGGCCGTGGCCGACCGCATCAACGAGGAATTCGACCGCGCCCAGCCCTGGGTGCTGGCCAAGGACGAGGGCAGGCGCACGGAGCTGCAGGACATCTGCTCGCGCACCCTGCACGGCTTCAAGCTGCTGTCGGTGCTGCTCGCCCCGGTGCTGCCCGCCACCGCCCGGCGCGTGGCCCGCGAACTGTTCGGCCTCGACCGTGACTTCCTGTGGAGCGACGCCACCGAACTTCCCCAGCGCATCAACGCCTACCAGCACCTGATGACCCGCGTGGACCCCAGGCAGATCGACGCACTCCTCGACGCCAACACCGAAAGCATGATCGCGGACAAAGACACCCACTCGCAGGTGCGCCACTCCGAGCAACAGCAACGGGAAACCAAGCCGGTCATGGAACCCATCGCCGAGACCATCGGCATCGACGACTTCGCCAAGGTGGACCTGCGTGTGGCGCGCATCGCCAAGGCCGAGCACGTGGAAGGCGCGGAAAAGCTACTGCGCCTGACCCTCGACCTGGGCGGCGAGACCCGCAACGTGTTCGCCGGCATCAAGTCCGCCTACAGCCCCGAACAGCTGGAAGGCCGCCTCACCGTGATGGTCGCCAACCTGGCCCCGCGCAAGATGAAGTTCGGCGTCTCCGAAGGCATGGTCCTGGCGGCCGGCCCGGGCGGCAAGGACCTCTTCATCCTCAACCCCGACAGCGGGGCGCAGCCGGGTATGAAGGTGAAGTGACGGGAAAAGCTTTAACCACGGGGGACACGGGGAATCGATTCTTCTGTAGGAGCGGCCACCGGCCGCGATGGCGCAATCCGAGGACAATCGCGGCCGGTGGCCGCTCCTACGGTTGGGGATGACCTTAATGGATTCCCGGTGTTCACCGTGTCCCCCGTGGTTCCTCTCTTCTGAAGAACCCGAAGGGTGCACGCAGGTTCTAATGCGGAGAAATCCTATTTAAGATTCCGCTAATATTGTTCATCGGTTTGACCGGGATCATTACCGTAAACTCCTCTTTTTACCGTAAAATCCCGGTTTGCCTCGCGGCCGGCTTGCCAGCACGAGGCGTTTGCCGCCATACTTGGCAGCCGACCAAATTGCTCGGGAATTATGACCGAATACGCCCTCATCCTTGTCAGCACGGTCCTGGTCAACAACTTTGTGCTGGTGAAGTTCCTTGGCCTCTGCCCCACGATGGGCGTGTCCAAGAAGGTCGAGACCGCCACCGGCATGGGGCTCGCCACCACCTTCGTGCTCACCCTGGCCGCCGTATCCAGCTATCTGGTCAACGAATACGTGCTCGCGCCGCTCGGCCTCGAATACCTGCGCACCATCGCCTTCATCCTGGTCATCGCGGTGGTGGTGCAGTTCACCGAGATGGTGGTGCACAAGACCTCCCCTGTGCTCTATCAGGTGCTCGGCATCTTCCTGCCCCTCATCACCACCAACTGCGCGGTGCTGGGCGTGGCGCTGCTCAATGTCCAGACCGAGCACGGCTTCCTGCAATCGGCCGTGTACGGCTTCGGCGCCGCCCTCGGCTTCTCCCTGGTGCTGGTGCTGTTCGCCGCCATGCGCGAGCGCATCGCCGTGGCCGACGTGCCCCAGCCCTTCAAGGGCCCCTCCATCGCCCTCGTCACCGCCGGCCTCATGTCCCTGGCCTTCATGGGCTTTGCGGGTTTGGTGAAGGGATGAAGGAAAAGCTGAAACACGGGGAACACGGGGGACACGGGGATTTTC
>JAWLGK010000002.1:0-44815 GCA_041685115.1 Gammaproteobacteria bacterium
CTGATTGCGCCCATCGCCATGGAAGAAGGCCTGCGCTTCGCCATTCGCGAAGGCGGCCGTACCGTTGGCGCCGGCGTGGTTGCCAAGGTCATCGAGTAAAGTCGTCTAGCCATACGCGGGGGCGCAGTGTATACTGCGCCCCCTTTCGTATTGGTCTTCAGCTCTTTAGAAACGGGTAGGTTCAGAAAATGGCGACCAGTCAACGTATTCGTATTCGCCTCAAGGCGTTCGATCATCGGCTCATCGACCAGTCCGCACGCGAGATCGTCGAGACCGCCAAGCGCACTGGTGCCCAGGTGAAGGGCCCGATTCCGCTCCCCACCAAGCAGGAGCGTTTTACGGTGCTGGTTTCCCCCCACGCCGACAAGGATGCGCGCGATCAGTACGAGCTGCGCACCCACAAGCGTCTCATGGACATCGTCGATCCCACCGACAAGACCGTGGATGCGCTCATGAAGCTGGACCTTGCGGCCGGCGTCGACGTACAGATCAAGTTGAGCTAACGAGACCTCGGTCTCCTAACAGTACCGGTCAATCGAAATCGGTGCGGTGAGAGGTTTATAACAATGGCAATCGGACTCATCGGTCGCAAACGCGGTATGACCCGCGTTTTCACTGAAGATGGCGTCTCCATCCCGGTGACGGTCATCGAGATCGAACCTAACCGTGTCACCCAGGTGAAAACCTTGGAAACCGACGGCTACCGCGCCGTGCAGGTGACGGTTGGTTCGCGTCGTGCTACCCGCGTCACCAAGGCCATGGCGGGCCACTTCGCCAAGGCCGGCGTCGAGGCGGGTCGCGCCGTGTGCGAATTCCGCCTCGGCGAGGGCGAGGGCGAGAGCCTCGCCGCCGGAGCAGAAATCAAGGTAGACATCTTCGAGGCCGGCCAGAAGGTCGACGTCGCAGGCACCACCATCGGCAAGGGTTTCCAGGGCCCCGTCAAGCGCCACAATTTCTCCACGCAGGACGCCACCCACGGTAACTCGGTATCGCATCGTGCACCGGGCTCCATCGGTCAGCGCCAGTCGCCGGGTCGTGTGTTCAAAGGCAAGCGCATGGCTGGCCATATGGGTGCAGTTGCCCGCACCGCCCAGACGCTCGAACTCGTGCGTGTCGACGCGGAACGCAATCTGCTCCTGGTCAAAGGCGCAGTGCCGGGCCCCAAGGGCGCGGACGTCGTTGTGCGCCCTGCGATGAAGGCGTGAGGAGCTGACCATGCAACTGAATCTCGTTAATGCAAACGGCCAGGCCTCAACCGGTACGGTGGAGGTCTCCGAAAACACGTTTGGCGCTGCGTTCAATGAAGCGCTGATCCATCAAGTCGTCACGGCCTATCTGGCTGGGGCCCGCCAGGGCACCCGCGCGCAGAAGACCCGCCAGGCCGTGCGCGGCGGCGGTGCCAAGCCGTGGCGCCAAAAGGGCACGGGCCGTGCCCGCGCCGGCAGCATCCGCAGCCCGCTGTGGCGTGGCGGCGGCAAGATCCATCCCTCCCTCGCCGAGGAAGTGTTCGCGCAGAAGGTCAACCGCAAGATGTACCGTGGTGCGCTGCGCTCCATTTTCGGTGAACTGGTGCGTCAGGAGCGTCTGTTGATCGTCGACCAGTTCGCGGTCGACACTCCCAAGACCAAGGCGCTCGTTGAGAAGCTCAAGGGCATGGGGCTCGACAACGTGCTGATTGTTTCCGATCAGGTGGATGACAATCTGTTCCTGTCCGCCCGCAACCTCGCGCACGTCGAAGTGCTCGGTGCGCGTCAACTCGACCCCGTGAGTCTCGTCCGGTTCGAGAAGGTGCTGATTACGGTGCCCGCGGTGAAGCAGGTAGAGGAGATGCTGGCATGAATCAGGAACGCTTGATGCAGGTGCTGCTGGCGCCGCAGGTGTCCGAAAAGAGCACGACCGTGGGCGAGAAGCACAACCAATACGTGTTCCGCGTCGTCGCCGATGCGACCAAGCCTGAAATCAAGGCAGCGGTCGAGCAGTTGTTCAATGTGTCCGTCGATGCGGTGCAGGTCGCCAACGTGAAGGGCAAGAACAAGCGCTTCGGCCAGCGTTTTGGCACCCGGAGCGATTGGAAGAAGGCCTACGTCACCGTCAAGACGGGCCAGGAAATCAATCTCGCTGGCGGCGAGTAAGGGTCGAGGAACCGCAAGATGGCACTCGTAAAGACAAAACCGACTTCGGCTGGCCGCCGCTTCGTGGTGAAGGTCACCAATCCTGACCTTCACAAGGGCGCCCCGTATGCACCTCTGCTGGAAAAGCAGTCGCGTAACGGCGGTCGCAATAACCAGGGTCGCATCACCACCCGTCACCAGGGCGGTGGTCAGAAGCAGCACTATCGCCTCGTCGACTTCAAGCGCAACAAGGACGGCATTGCCGGCCGCGTCGAGCGTCTGGAGTATGACCCGAATCGCACCGCGAACATCGCCCTTGTGCTGTACGCGGATGGTGAGCGTCGCTACATCATTGCCCCCGCGGGCGTGAAGGCCGGTGATGAGATTATCTCGGGCGCCGGCGCACCGATTAAGCCGGGCAACGCCATGGCGCTGCGCAACATCCCGGTGGGTACCAACGTGCATTGCATTGAGCTGAAGCCTGGCAAGGGCGCGCAGCTTGCGCGCAGCGCGGGCAGCTCCGTGCAGTTGGTAGCCCGCGAAGGAGCCTATGCCACGGTGCGTCTGCGCTCCGGCGAAATGCGCAAGGTGCATGTGGACTGCAAGGCGACCATCGGTGAAGTGGGCAATTCCGAGCACAGCCTGCACAAGTTCGGCAAGGCTGGCGCCAAGCGCCACGTTGGTATTCGTCCGACGGTCCGCGGTATTGCCATGAACCCGGTCGACCACCCGCACGGTGGTGGTGAAGGCCGCACCAAGGGCGGTCGTCATCCGGTGAGTCCGTGGGGCACGCCGACCAAGGGTTACAAGACCCGCAAGAACAAGCGCACGCAGAGCATGATCGTGCGCCGTCGTAACAGCAAGTAGTTAGAGGGCTAGAACAGATGCCGCGCTCTATTAAGAAAGGCCCGTTCGTCGACCACCACCTGGCCGCGAAGGTCGCTGAAGCTGTCGCGACGAACAACCGGCGCCCGATCAAGACCTGGTCCCGTCGTTCGATGGTCCTCCCTGACATGATCGGCCTGACCATCGCCGTCCACAACGGCAAGGCGCATGTGCCGGTGCTCGTCACCGAGAACATGATTGGCCACAAGCTCGGCGAGTTTGCGCCGACCCGCACGTATCGTGGACATGCGGCCGACAAGAAAGCCGCCGGGAAGAGGTAATTAGCGATGGAAACAGCCGCTAAGTTGAAGTTCGCAAAGATTTCGCCGCAGAAATGCCGTCTGGTGGCCGATCAGGTCCGTGGGATGGCCGTGGAAAAGGCCCTGCAGCTTCTGGCCTTCAGCCCGAAGAAGGGCTCCGATCTGGTCAAGAAGGTACTTGAGTCCGCTATCGCGAACGCGGAGCACAATGACGGCGCCGACATCGATGAGCTCAAAGTCAAGAGCATCATGGTGGACGAGGGTCCCGTGATGAAGCGTGTTCACGCACGCGCCAAGGGTCGCGCCAACCGCATTACGAAGCGGACGAGCCACATCACTGTGGTCGTCGCGGAAAAGTGATGGAGAAGCTGTAATGGGTCATAAAGTCAATCCTACCGGTATTCGCCTGGGCATCACCAAGGACTGGACGTCCAAGTGGTTTGCCAACAGCAAGAACTATCCGGAGTTTCTCCGTACCGACCTGAAGGTGCGCGACTTCCTGCAAAAGAAATTGGCGCAGGCGTCCGTGAGCCGCATCCAGATCGAGCGTCCCGCGCGCAATGCGCGCATCACCATCCACTCGGCGCGTCCGGGTCTGGTGATCGGCAAGAAGGGCGAGGACATCGAGAAGCTTCGTCGCGAAGTCTCCGACATGATGAGTGTGCCCGTGCACATCAACATCGAAGAGGTTCGCAAGCCTGAGCTGGACGCCACCTTGGTGGCCCAGAGCATCGCCCAGCAGCTCGAGAAGCGCATCATGTTCCGCCGCGCCATGAAGCGCGCTGTGGGCAACTCCATGCGCCTCGGTGCACAGGGCATCAAGATCAATGTGGCAGGCCGCTTGAACGGCGCCGAGATCGCCCGCAGCGAATGGTACCGCGAGGGACGTGTGCCCCTGCACACCCTGCGTGCGGACATCGACTACGGCTTTGCGGAGGCTGTGACCACGTACGGCGTGATCGGCATCAAGGTGTGGATCTTCAAGGGTGAGGTGTTCGGCTACGGTGAGCAGCCGGTCGAAGCCGAGCCCAAGAAGGCCGCTGCCAAGTAGGAGTAGGACATCATGTTGCAGCCTAAGCGAACGAAATTCCGTAAGCAGCACAAGGGCCGTAACCGCGGCCTGGCCCAGCGGGGCAACGAGGTCAGCTTTGGTGAGTACGGCCTGAAATCGGTGGACCGTGGCCAGATCACCGCGCGCCAGATTGAAGCAGCGCGCCGTGCCATGACCCGCCACGTGAAGCGCGGTGGCCGAATCTGGATCCGCATTTTCCCGGACAAGCCGATCACCCAGAAGCCCCTCGAAGTACGTATGGGTAACGGCAAGGGCAACGTCGAGTACTGGGTGGCCCAGATCCAACCCGGTCGCATGTTGTACGAGATGGAAGGTGTGAGCGAGGAAATCGCCCGTGAGGCCTTCCGTCTGGCGGCCGCCAAACTGCCGGTCAAGACCACTTTCGTAACCCGGACGGTCCTGTGATGAAAGCCAAAGACATCCGACAGAAGAACGTTCAGGAGCTCGAGCAGGAGCTCATCGGCCTGCGCCGCGAGCAGTTCAACCTGCGCATGCAGAAGGGCACCGGGCAGCTTTCCCAGTCGCACCGCATTCAGCTCGTGCGCAAGGACATCGCCCGCATCAAGACGGTTCTGAACGAGAAGGCAGGTAGCTGAGCATGAGCGAACAAGCCAAGAACGCGCGTACAGTGGTTGGCCGCGTGGTCAGCAACAAGATGGACAAGACCATCACCGTGCTCGTTGAGCGCCAGGTGAAGCACCCGATCTACGGCAAGTACGTCCGTCGCTCGACCAAGCTGCATGCTCACGACGAGGCCAACGCCTGCCAGGAAGGTGATCTGGTGGCCATCGCCGAAGGCCGTCCGCTTTCCAAAACCAAGGCTTGGAGCCTGGTGGAAATCGTAGAACGCGCGAAGTAATCGCCGGTTTCCGGCGCAAAACAAAACATTCAGGGGACCGGCCCAAAAAAGGTTTGGGCTGCGCCTCGTTGGTGCTATACTCGCGCGCCTTTGCCGGGGTAAGCACCGCCGGTATAAAGAAAGAGTGCGGAGACAGCCATGATTCAGATGGAAACCAAACTGGACGTCGCCGATAACAGCGGCGCCCGTGTCGTCCAGTGCATTAAGGTATTGGGCGGTTCCCATCGCCGTTACGCCAACGTGGGCGACGTCATCAAGGTAAGCGTCAAAGAGGCGATCCCGCGCGGCAAGGTCAAGAAGGGCGAGGTTTACAACGCCGTCGTGGTACGTACCGCGAAGGGCGTGCGCCGTCCGGATGGTTCCATCATCCGGTTCGACGGCAATGCGGCGGTGCTGTTGAATAATCAGCTTCAGCCGATCGGAACCCGTATCTTTGGGCCGGTGACCCGCGAACTGCGTACCGAGCAGTTCATGAAGATCATCTCCCTGGCGCCGGAAGTGCTCTGAGACAGGGCCGAGGGTAAGAAGATGAACAAGATTCGTAAAGGCGACGAAATCATCGTTATCGCCGGCAAGGACAAGGGCAAGCGCGGTACCGTGGTGCGCATGTTGGAGAACGATCGCTTGATCGTCGAGAACATCAACATGGTCAAGAAGCACCAAAAGCCCAACCCGGTTCTTGGGGTGGCAGGCGGTATTGTCGAGAAGGAGGCATCCGTGCACGTGTCGAATGTCGCGATTTTCAATCGCGCCACGGGCAAGGGTGATCGCGTGGGTTTCCGGGTTCTCGAAGACGGCCGCAAGGTGCGCTTCTTCAAGTCGAACCAAGAAGTGATTGACGCGTAAGCGGCGGGTTTGAACATGTCCAGAATGCAAGATTATTATCGTGACGTGGTGGTGGCCAAACTCCTCAAGGAGTTCGGCTACGAAAATGTCATGCAGGTGCCGCGCATCACCAAGATCACGCTCAACATGGGCGTCGGTGAGGCTGTATCGGACAAGAAGGTGCTGGATCACGCCACTGCGGATATGAAGGCTATTGCCGGCCAGAAGCCTGTGGTCACCCATGCCCGCAAGTCCATCGCCGGCTTCAAGATCCGTGAGGAATGGCCGATCGGCTGCAAGGTGACCTTGCGCCGTGAGCGCATGTTCGAGTTCCTGGACCGCCTCATCAGCATCGCGATTCCGCGTATCCGCGACTTCCGCGGCCTGAATCCGCGTTCCTTCGACGGTCGTGGCAACTACAGCATGGGCGTGCGCGAGCAGATCATTTTCCCGGAAATCAACTACGACAAGGTTGATCAGCTGCGGGGCATGGATATTACGATCAGTACCACGGCACGGACTGACGAAGAAGGTCGTGCACTTCTGCGTGCCTTCAATTTCCCGCTGCGCGGGTGAGGTGAGACATGGCCAAGACGTCGATGATTAACCGCGAGATCAAGCGCAAGAAGCTGGCGGCCAAGTACGCGGCCAAGCGCGAAGAACTCAAGGCCAAGATCAGCAACCCCAATATCGGCATGGAAGAGAAGGACGCAGCAGTTGCAGCGCTCCAGAAGCTTCCGCGCGACTCGAGCAAGACCCGTCAGCGCAATCGCTGCAGCCTGACCGGCCGTCCCCACGGCGTTTACCGCAAGTTCGGCCTGGGTCGCAATAAGCTCCGCGAAGCAACCATGCGGGGCGAAGTTCCTGGTCTGCGCAAGGCCAGTTGGTAAGACGCCGGACCTGATACGTCCGGCATTTCGGAGTTAACCGCATGAGCATGACTGATCCTATCGCAGATATGCTGACCCGCATCCGTAACGGTTTGGGCGCGGCAAAGGCGGAGGTAAAGATGCCTTCGTCCAAGCTGAAGAAGGCTATCGCCCAGGTCCTGAAGGATGAAGGTTACATCAGCGACTTTTCTGTAAAGGATATCGATGGCAAGCCGGTTCTTGGGATTTCGCTCAAGTACTACGAAGGCAAGCCCGTTATCGATCGCATCGATCGCGTAAGCCGACCCGGCCTGCGTGTGTACAAGGGCAAAGACGAGTTGCCGAAGGTGCTGGGCGGCCTGGGTGTCGCCATCGTGTCCACCTCGGCTGGTGTGATGACCGACCGCGCGGCCCGCAAGGCCGGACACGGCGGCGAAGTCATCTGTTTCGTGGCTTAAAGGAGGGTTCGACATGGCTCGTGTATCGAATCCGATCTCCATCCCCGCTGGCGTGACCGTCACTGTGAACGGGCAGAACATTTCGGCCAAGGGGCCGAAGGGCGCGATGGAATATGCCGTCAACGGCAAGGTAAAGATCAATCAGGAAGGCTCGGAGCTGCGGTTCACCGAGCAGGATGGGCACGACAAGGCCATCGCGCTGGTCGGTACCACCCGTGCGCAGGTGGCAAACGTGCTGCGTGGCGTCTCCGCCGGCTTCGAGAGGAAACTGGAGCTGGTCGGCGTGGGTTACAGGGCGCAGACCCAGGGTAAAGTGCTGAACTTGGCCCTTGGTTTCTCCCATCCTGTCAACTACGCGATCCCGACGGGCATCACCATCGAGACGCCGACCCAGACCGAGATTCTGGTCAAGGGTATCGACAAGCAGCTCGTTGGTCAGGTGGCCGCGGAAATCCGTCAGTACCGTCCGCCCGAGCCCTACAAGGGCAAGGGTGTCAAGTATTCGGATGAGGTCATCATCCGCAAAGAAGCCAAAAAGAAGTAGGGTCTAGGCGATGGAAAACAAGAAAGCGTCTCGTATTCGGCGCGCGACTCGTTCCCGCGCCAAGATCCGCGAACTGGGGGAGTACCGTCTGACGGTGCACCGCACTCCGCGCCATATCTACGCGCAGGTGATCGCGCCCAACGGTTCCCAGGTGGTCGCAGCCGCCTCGACAGTCCAGGCCGAGATGAAGTCCGGCCTGAAGTACTGCGGCAACATCGACGCCGCCACGGCGGTAGGCAAGGCCATTGCCGAAAAGGCGAAGGCTGCGGGTGTTACCAAGGTTGCCTTCGATCGTTCCGGCTTCAAGTATCACGGTCGTGTGAAGGCTCTGGCGGATGCCGCCCGGCAGAACGGCCTCGACTTCTAAGGGTTAAACATGGCTGGATTTGACATTGCTCCCAACACTGACGGCTTGAACGAGAAGCTCATCGCCGTCAATCGTGTTTCCAAGACGGTCAAGGGCGGCCGCCAGTTCGGTTTTTCCGCACTGACGGTGGTCGGCGACGGTCAGGGCCGTGTGGGCTTCGGGCTCGGTAAGGCGCGTGAAGTGCCTGCCGCCATCGCCAAGGCGATGGAGAAGGCGCGCAAGAACATGCGTAAGGTCAATATCGTGGGCGGCACGCTGCAGCACCCGATCATGGCGTCGCACGGCGCCGCCAAGGTGTACATGCAGCCGGCTTCGGAAGGTACCGGTATCATCGCCGGCGGCGCCATGCGCGCTGTTCTCGAAGTAGCAGGCGTCCACAACGTGCTTGCCAAGTGTATCGGCAGCAGCAACGCCGTGAACGTGGTTCAGGCGACCATGCGGGGCCTCGACGATATGGTCAGCCCCGAGGCCATTGCTGCAAAACGCGGCAAGACCGTCAAAGAAATCATGGAATAACGACCATGGCGACTGCGAAGAAAATTAAAGTGACGTTGGTCAAGACGCTGCACCACCGCCTTGCGAACCACAAGGCGTGCGTGGCGGGTCTCGGGCTGCGCCGTCGCAACCACACCGTTGAAGTGGAAGATACGCCGGCGGTACGTGGGATGATCAACAAGGTCTCCTACATGCTGAAGGTGGAGGAGTAACCATGCGTCTGAATACGCTCAAGCCTGCAGAAGGCGCCAAGACCAGCGAAAAGCGTCCCGGTCGCGGTATCGGTTCGGGCCTCGGCAAGACCGGTGGTCGTGGTCACAAGGGCTGGACTTCCCGCTCCGGCGGTGGTCGCAAGACCGGTTTCGAAGGCGGTCAGATGCCTCTGCAGCGCCGTCTGCCGAAGGTCGGATTCAACTCCATGACCGCGGCCGACAAGGCTGAGGTGCGTCTGCACGAGATTGCCAAGATTGATGGCGTCGTGGACCTGCTTGCGCTCAAGTCGGCCAACCTGATTGGTCACGCGGTCAAGCGCGCAAAGGTAATCGCGTCTGGCACCCTCGACAAGGCGGTGACGGTGCGCGGTCTGGGCGTCACCAAGGGCGCGCGTGCTGCGATCGAAGCAGCCGGTGGCAAGGTCGAGGAATAAGTGAGCACGTCGCGCTCCGCCATGGCCGAGATGCTCTCGGCCGGAAAACTGACGGAACTCAAGCAGCGCCTGCTGTTTTTACTTGGCGCGCTGCTTGTTTTTCGGATCGGCGCGCACGTCCCCGTGCCTGGCATCGACCCCATTGCGCTTGCGGCGCTGTTCGACCAGCAACGTGGCACCATCCTGGACATGTTCAATATGTTCTCGGGTGGTGCACTCGAGCGCCTTTCGGTGCTCGCACTTGGCATCATGCCTTACATTTCGGCGTCCATCATCGTGCAGTTGATGACGAAAGTGTTGCCGAAGCTGGAGCAGCTGAGCAAGGAAGGCGCCGCCGGTAGGCGCAAGATAACCCAGTACACCCGCATGGGGACGCTGGTTCTTGCGACCTTTCAGGCGTTGGGTGTGGCCATCATGCTTGAGTCGCAGCGTGCAGGAAACCTGCCCCTGGTTATCGAGCCCGGGTTCGGTTTCCGCCTCGTGACAGTGACGACGCTGGTCACGGGTACCATGTTCCTGATGTGGCTGGGTGAACAGGTCACGGAGCGCGGTATCGGTAACGGCATTTCGATGATCATCTTCGCAGGTATCGTAGCCGGACTGCCATCTGCCATTGGCGGCACGCTGGAGTTGGCTCGTACGGGCGAAATGAGCATCGCGTTCGTGCTCGCATTGTTCGTGATCGCGGTAGCGGTGACTGGCTTCATCGTTTTCGTCGAGCGCGGTCAAAGACGTATCACGGTCAACTATGCGAAGCGGCAGCAGGGGCGGCGGGTATATGCTGCGCAGACGAGCCATTTGCCCCTGAAGGTGAACATGGCGGGCGTCATTCCACCGATCTTCGCGTCGAGCATCATTCTGTTTCCCGCAACGATTGCCGGTTGGTTCGGCACGCGCGAGGGCTTCGGCTGGATGCAGGACATTGCCACGACGTTGTCGCCGGGGCAGCCATTGTATGTCGCTCTGTATGCAGTGCTGATCATGTTCTTCTGCTTTTTCTATACGGCCCTGATGTTCGATCCCAAGGACACGGCCGAGAACCTGAAAAAGTCGGGGGCCTTCGTGCCCGGGATTCGTCCTGGCGAGCAGACGGCCAGGTACATTGACGGGATTTTGGGGAAACTGACACTGGCCGGCGCCATCTACATCACGTTGGTGTGCCTGCTCCCCGAGTTCCTGATCGTGTATGCGAACGTACCCTTCTACTTCGGTGGTACGTCGCTGCTGATTATTGTGGTCGTCGTCATGGACTTCATGGCCCAGGTGCAGGCGCATCTGATGTCACACCAGTACGAAGGCCTGCTTAAGAAAGCGAACCTCAAGGGCGGTCGTGGCGGCCTGCTGCGCTGACCCGAACTAGATTCGACGGAGAATTTCCATGAAAGTACGAGCCTCGGTCAAGAAGCTTTGCCGCAACTGCAAGATCGTCCGCCGCCAGGGCGTGGTCCGTGTCATCTGCTCGTCGGATGCGCGTCATAAGCAGCGTCAAGGTTAAGTAGCGGGTTTGGTTGCCGGCGCTTGCATAGCGCGGCGTTGGTCGGTATCATTGAACGTTTTCGGCGGCCTGCCGGTTCAGTAGACGAATAAGTGGAGTGGCTAAATGGCCCGTATTGCTGGCATAAACATTCCGGTCAACAAGCATGCCGTGATCGCCCTGCAGTCGATCTACGGTATCGGTAGGACACGCGCCAAGCAGATCTGCGAAGCGAGCGGTGTCCGCGCCGAGGCGAAGATCAAGGATCTCACCGAGGGTGAGATCGAACTGCTGCGCGGCGAAGTGGCCAAGTTCACCGTGGAAGGCGACCTCCGTCGTGAGGTGGGAATGAACATCAAGCGTCTGATGGACATGGGCAGCTATCGCGGCCTACGTCATCGTCGTGGCCTGCCTGTGCGTGGACAGCGTACCCGCACCAACGCACGCACCCGCAAGGGCCCGCGTCGTCAGGTCAAGAAATAAGCGCTCCGAGCTAATCAAAGTCGTCAGGATCCCGGGTTATGGCAAAAGCGACCAGTACCCCTTCGCGTACGCGTAAGAAGGTCAAAAAGAATGTGGTGGACGGCATTGCGCATGTCCACGCCTCCTTCAACAACACCATCGTGACCATCACGGACCGCCAGGGCAACACGATTTGCTGGGCGACGTCCGGCGGCTCGGGCTTTCGCGGTTCCCGCAAGAGCACGCCGTTTGCTGCGCAGATCGCTGCCGAGAAGGCCGGCGCCGTTGCGCTCGAGGTGGGCATGAAGAACCTCGAAGTGCTGGTGAAGGGTCCTGGCCCGGGTCGCGACTCCGCGGTGCGTGCTCTTCACAACAAGGGCTTCAAGATCACCAATATCGCCGACGTGACACCCATTCCGCATAACGGGTGCCGTCCTCCCAAAAAGCGTCGCGTTTAAGGCAGGAGAACAACTTTGGCTAGGTACATCGGTCCCAAGTGCCGCCTTTGCCGTCGCGAAGGCGAGAAGCTCTTTCTCAAGGGCGAGAAGTGCTACACCAGCAAGTGCACCATCGAAAGCCGTCCTGTGCCCCCGGGCCAGCACGGTCAGCGTCGTGGTCGCCTGTCCGACTACGCGCGTCAGCTGCGTGAGAAGCAGAAGCTGCGTCGTGTGTATGGTCTGCTCGAAGGGCAGTTCCGTCACTACTACGAGGAGGCTGACCGCCTGAAGGGCTCCACGGGCGAAAACCTGTTGCAGCTGCTTGAGTGCCGCCTCGACAACGTGGCCTACCGCATGGGGTTTGGCGCCTCCCGTTCCGAGGCGCGTCAGAACGTGCGCCACAGCAACGTGCGTGTGAATGGTCGTAAGGTGAACATCCCGTCGTACCAGCTGCGGCCCGGTGACATCGTGTCGATCGCGGAAGATGCCAAGAATCATCTCCGCATCAAGGCCGCTATGGAATCACAGCAGCAGCGCGGCTTCGCAGCGTGGCTCGAAGTCGACGCGACGAAGCTCGAGGGTGTATTCAAGCAGCGTCCGGAACGCAGCGATCTGCCCGCCGAGATTCAGGAACAGCTCGTCGTCGAGCTCTACTCCAAGTAATCGCTTGCGGCACTAGCGCAAGCAGTCTGGGTAGTTCATCGACAGCCATTCAGTGAGGAAGGTTCATGCAGGGCTTTGTAGCAGAACTTCTTAAGCCACGCCTCGTCGGTGTGCAGAAGCTCAGCGAAACCCGGGCGAAAGTAACGCTCGAGCCGCTGGAGCGTGGTTTCGGTCATACGCTGGGCAATGCCCTTCGTCGCATTCTGCTCTCCTCGATGGTGGGCGCGGCGGTAACCGAAGTAGAGATTGACGGTGTGCTTCACGAGTACACGACGATCGAGGGCGTGCAGGAGGACGTTATCGAGATCCTCCTCAACCTGAAGGGCTTGGCCATTCGCATGCCCCATAAAGATGAGGTTACGCTGACCTTGTCGAAAAAAGGCCTCGGAGTGGTCACCGCAGGCGATATCGTGCTTGATCACGGCGTGGAGATTGTCAATCCGGAGCATGTGATCGCGCACCTGACCAAGGCGGGCGAGCTGAACATGCGCATCAAGATGCGCAAGGGGCGTGGATATGAGCCTGCAAATGTGCGCAGCTTCGGCGAGGACGAAACTCGTCCCATCGGGCGGTTGCAGATCGACGCATCGTTCAGTCCGGTAGTACGCGCCGCCTACGTGGTCGAAAGCGCGCGTGTAGAACAGCGCACCAACCTGGATAAGCTGGTCATCGAGCTCGAGACCAACGGCACCATCGAACCGGATGAGGCCATTCGTCGCGCGGCGACCATTCTCCAGGATCAGTTGTCGGCGTTTGTCGAGCTGAAGGGTAAGGAAGAGGCCGTACCGCAGGTGCAGGAGCCTGAGATCGATCCGATCCTGCTGCGCCCGGTGGACGAGCTGGAGCTGACCGTGCGGTCGGCGAACTGCCTCAAGGCTGAGCATATTTACTACATCGGCGATCTGATTCAGCGCACCGAGGTGGAGCTGTTGAAGACCCCGAACTTGGGCAAGAAGTCGCTCACCGAGATCAAGGACGTGCTCGCATCGCACGGTCTGTCCCTCGGCATGCGTCTGGAGAACTGGCCGCCTGCGAGTCTCCAGAAGCGGGACGAAGCCTGAGTCCATTAACGAATAACCGCATTTCAGGGTAACGACCATGCGACACCGTAAAGCCGGCCGGCACCTCAACCGCCCCACGGCGCATCGTGAGGCCATGTTCAAGAACATGACGGCCTCGCTGCTGCGTCACGAGATCATCAAGACGACCCTTCCCAAGGCGAAGGAGCTGCGTCGCGTGGCAGAGCCGCTCATCACCATGGCGAAGGAAGACTCCGTGTCTCGCCGTCGCCTTGCGTTTGCGCGCATTCAGGACCGCGACGTCGTCACCAAGCTGTTCGGTGAACTGGGTCCGCGTTACAAGGCACGCCCCGGCGGCTATCTGCGCATCCTCAAGTGCGGGTTCCGCGCTGGCGACAATGCACCCATGGCCATCGTCGAATTGGTCGATCGTCCCGAAGTGGACGCCGGCGAAGGCGAGGCAGCCGCCTGAGTAGGGCGGAATGTTGCGACATTATGAAAGCCGGGGCATGCCCCGGCTTTTTTTTCGCACGGAGAAAGGATGATCATCCTGTTCACGGATTTTGGACTCGAGGGGCCATACGTGGGCCAGATGAAGGCGGTGCTGGCGCGTGAGGCACCGGGAATCGCGCTCATCGATCTTTTCGCCGATGCGCCGCGCTTTGCGCCGAAAGCCTCGGCTTACCTCTTGGCGGCCTATGTGGATGAGTTTCCGCAGGGATCGGTGTTTCTCGCCGTGGTGGATCCGGGCGTGGGCACCACGGCCCGCAGACCGGTGATGGTGGAAGCGGACGGTCGTTGGTTCGTCGGGCCTGGCAATGGCGTTTTCAACGTGGTGGCGCAGCGTGCGGCAACGCAGCGGGCGCAGGTGATTACCTGGGAACCTGCACGGCTGTCGGCGAGTTTCCACGGCCGTGACCTGTTCGCGCCGGTGGCGGCGCGCTTGGCGCGGGGCGACAGTGTGCCGGGAGAGGTGCTTGCGGACTGGGTCGAGCCGTGGCCAGCCGATCTGCATGAGGTCATCTACGTGGACCATTTCGGCAATGCCATGACGGGAATCCGGGCCAGCAACGTGTTCGGGGACACCATCGAAGTGAACGGTCACCGACTCAACCGTGCGCGTACCTTCGGTGACGTCGCTCCGGGCGACGCGCTTTGGTACGAAAATGCCAACGGGCTTCTGGAGATCGCGGTCAACCAAGGCCGGGCGGATTCAGCGCTGGGCCTTGGCATTGGCACGATGGTGACGGCGGGTTGAAAAGCGGGTGACCCACGGAGGCCCTCGGCCGTTACCATCACCGCGGTGCGGGCATGGAAATCGCCCACGGGGGAAAGAGACGAAGGGTTCAAGGCGTGTGCCTTCACAGCCCCCCATCGGAACGACCGCCCCCCCTCTCCCTCAGGGCTGTCTCTTGGTCACATCTTGCGCGCACACTCCCTCTCCCTCCGGGAGAGGGGTGGGGAGAGGGGATCATGTTGGTTCATTGATCCCCTCATCCTGTCCTTCGGCACTTGCTCCATGCAGTGCCCTACCTCCTGCATCCATGCAGTCGTCTCCCGGAGGGAGAAGGGACGCAAGCTTCTGTCTCTCTTAGAAATGATGTGACCAAGAGAGAGCCCCGATTGAATCCTTTTTCTCTTCCTCCCAGGCCCTTCGTGGCCTTCCCTGGTTCAAGCTTTTTTCTTCTTCCGGACCGGAGTCGCCGCCGTCCGCGCGAGGACGGGCTTGAGGAAGTGTCCGGTATGGGAGTCTTCGCAGGCGGCGACGGTCTCCGGTGTGCCGGCGATGACCAGGGTGCCGCCTCTGTCGCCGCCCTCGGGTCCGAGATCGACGAGCCAGTCGGCGGTTTTGATAACGTCGAGGTTGTGCTCGATCACCACGACGGTGTTGCCGTGGTCACGCAGACGGTGCAGCACCGCAAGCAGCTGTTCGATGTCCTGGAAATGCAGGCCTGTGGTGGGTTCGTCGAGGATATAGAGCGTGTTGCCGGTGTCGCGCTTGGACAGCTCGCGGGCGAGTTTCACGCGTTGAGCCTCGCCGCCGGAGAGCGTGGTCGCACTCTGGCCGAGCTTCACGTAGCTGAGGCCCACGTCCAGCAGGGTCTGTAGCTTACGCGCCACGACGGGGACCGGGTCGAAGAAGGCGCGTGCTTCCTCGATGGTCATCTCCAGCACCTCGTAGATGCTCTTGCCCTTATAGCGGATCTCCAGGGTCTCGCGGTTGTAGCGTTTGCCCTTGCAGACGTCGCAGGGCACGTAGATGTCGGGAAGGAAATGCATCTCCACCCGGATAAGGCCGTCGCCCTGGCAGGCCTCGCAGCGCCCGCCTTTCACGTTGAAGCTGAAGCGGCCCACGTCGTAGCCGCGCGCGCGGGCCTCAGGCGTTCCTGCATACAGTTCGCGGATGGGTGTGAACAGGCCCGTATAGGTGGCGGGATTGGAGCGCGGTGTGCGACCGATGGGGCTTTGGTCGATGTCTACCACCTTGTCGAACAGCTCGAGGCCGATGATTTCCGCCACCGGCGCCGGTTCCTCACTGGCGCCGTTCAGCTCCAGTGCGGCGTGACGATAGAGCGTGTCGTTGATGAGCGTGGACTTGCCGGAACCTGACACCCCGGTGACGACGGTGAACAGGCCGATCGGAATATCCACGTTCAACCCCTTCAGGTTGTTGCCGCTCGCACCGCGGATGCGCAGCTGGCGCTCCGGGTCCGGAGTCGTGCGCTGCTCCGGCACGACGATGGCACGGCGGCCCGCCAGGTACTGACCGGTGACCGAATTCGCGTTGGCCATGATCTGTGCCGGCGTACCCTGCGCGACGATGCGGCCGCCGTGCGTGCCTGCGCCGGGGCCGATGTCGACCACGTGGTCGGCGCTGCGAATGGCATCTTCGTCATGCTCCACCACGATCACCGTGTTGCCGAGATCGCGCAGGTGCTCAAGGGTTTCGATAAGGCGATCGTTGTCGCGCTGGTGCAGTCCGATGGAGGGTTCGTCGAGGATGTACATCACGCCCACCAGCCCCGCGCCTATCTGGCTGGCGAGCCGGATGCGCTGTGCCTCGCCACCGGAGAGGGTCTCGGCGCTGCGATCGAGCGACAAGTAATCGAGGCCCACGTTCACCAGGAAGCTGAGGCGTTCACCGATTTCCTTGAGCACCTTGGCAGCGATCTCGCCGCGCCAGCCGGGGAGGGTGAGCGCCGCGAAGAAATCGCGCGCGCGCCCCACCGGCATGGCGGTCACTTCGGGCAGCGGCCGGTCGGCCACGTAGACATGACGTGCCGCCTGGTTCAGGCGCGTGCCGCCGCAGTCGGCGCACGGTGCGGTGCTCAGGAACTTGGCCAGTTCCTCGCGCACCATAGCCGATTCTGTTTCGCGGTAGCGCCGCTGCATGTTGGGAATGATGCCTTCGAAGGGATGTACGCGTTTGCGCGCGCCGCCGCGCTCGCCCAGGTAGGTAAAGGCGATCTCTTCATCGCCGCTGCCGTGCAGCAGGATGTTGCGGATCTTCTTCGGGAGTTTCTCGAAGGGGGTGTCGATGTCGAAGCCGTAATGCTTCGCCAGTGAACGCAACATCTGGAAGTAGTAGATGTTGCGCCGATCCCAGCCGCGGATGGCGCCGGCGGCGAGGCTCAGCTCTGGGTGGGTCACCACGCGTGCGGGGTCGAAGAACTGCCGTAACCCCAGACCGTCGCAGGTGGGGCAGGCACCGGCGGGGTTGTTGAATGAAAACAGCCGCGGTTCAAGGTCCGCCAGCGAGTAGCCGCACACGGGGCAGGCATAGCGGGCGGAGAACAGCCATTCCTCACGCTCGCCATCAAGAAAACTCACGCGCGCCAAACTGTCGCCAAGCGCGAGCGTGGTCTCGAAGGAATCGGCCAGGCGCTGCTGGATGTCCGCGCGTACCTTGAAGCGATCCACGACCGCCTCAATGGTGTGTTTCTTGCGCAATTCGAGTTTTGGCGGGCTGTCCAACTCGTGCACCACGCCATTGATCCGTGCACGCACGAAACCCTGGGCGCGCAATTCTTCGAGCACCTGTACGTGCTCGCCCTTGCGATCCTGGATCACGGGTGCGAGCAGCATCACGCGCGTGCCTTCGGGCAAGGCCAGTACCTGGTCAACCATCTGGCTGACCGTCTGTGCCTCAAGCACGGTGCCGTGTTCAGGACAGCGCGGCTCGCCGGCCCGTGCATACAGCAGGCGCAGGTAGTCGTAGATCTCGGTGACGGTACCCACCGTGGAGCGGGGATTGTGCGAAGTGGACTTCTGCTCGATGGAGATCGCGGGCGACAGACCTTCGATGTGGTCCACGTCGGGTTTTTCCATCATGGACAGGAACTGGCGCGCATAGCTGGACAACGATTCCACGTAGCGCCGCTGTCCCTCAGCGTAGATGGTGTCGAAGGCGAGCGACGACTTGCCCGACCCGGACAGACCCGTGATGACGATCAACTTGTCGCGCGGCAACTCGAGATCGATATTCTGGAGATTGTGGGTGCGCGCACCGCGGATGCGGATAGTGTCCATCGGCTATGCCTCGAATTCGAACCTGCTAATATACGGTCTTCCCGTGCTTGCGCGCAAAATCCCCTATTTCTCAGCAGGATTAGACCAACGAGATGAGTGAAAGTCCGACGCGAATGAGCGCTGATGAAAAGCGTGTGGCCACGGCGCTGGCGGGGATCTTCTCGTTCCGCATGCTCGGGCTTTTCATGATCCTGCCCGTGTTTGCCCTTTATGCGCAGGACCTCGATGGCGTGACGCCGGCGCTCATGGGCCTCGCCATCGGTATCTACGGATTGACCCAGGCCGTGCTGCAGATCCCCTACGGGATGGCCTCCGATCGCTTTGGACGCAAGCGGGTGATCGCCTTGGGGCTGCTGGTATTCGCCGCCGGCAGCGTAATTGCCGCGAGCGCCGACAGCGTCACCGGCGTAATCGTCGGACGCGCCGTGCAGGGTGCTGGGGCGGTCGCCGCGGCGGTGATGGCACTACTTGCCGACCTCACCCGCGAGGAGCACCGTACCAAGGCCATGGCCTTCATCGGTATGAGCATCGGTCTTTCGTTCCTGGTTGCCATGGTGGCCGGCCCGCTACTCAATCAGTGGATAGGCGTACCGGGCATCTTCGGTTTGACGGCGGTATTGGCCCTGTTGGGTATTGCCCTGCTGTACGGACTCGTGCCCGATCCGGCCACCGAACGCCGTCACCGTGATCTCGCGCCGGCGCTGACGCAGGTCCGACGCGTGCTCACCGACGCGGAGTTGGTGCGCACCGACATCGGCATTTTCGTACTGCACATGGTCCTGACCGCAGGCTTCGTGGCGCTGCCGCTGGCCTTGCGCGATGCCGGGCTGGCACCTGGGGATCATTGGCTGGTGTATCTGCCCGTGATGGTGGTCGCCATGGCCGTGGCGATCCCCTTCATCATCGTGGCGGAGCGCCGACGGGCCATGAAGCAGGTGCTGGTCGGGGCGGTGGCGGTTCTGGCGCTGGCCGAGTTCGGCCTGGCGCAGTTCCACACCGGCCTGACCATCCTGGTGCTGCTGGTAGGCATTTTTTTCATCGGCTTCAACTTGTTGGAGGCCAGCCTGCCATCGCTGGTATCGAAACTGGCGCCCGTGGAGAGCAAAGGGACGGCCATGGGGGTCTATTCCAGTGCCCAGTTTCTGGGCGCCTTCGTGGGCGGCTGGGTGGGCGGTCGGGTGTTTGGTGACTACGGCTTCGAGGGCCTGTTCCTGGCCTGTGCCGCCGCGCTCTTGCTGTGGCTGGGGCTGGTGGCCACCATGCGCCGGCCGCGGCACCTGTCCACCCGCATCCTTCACCTGGACGAGATGGACCTGTGTGGCGCCGACCGGCTGCGATTGGAACTGGCCGCCGTACCCGGAGTGGCGGAGGTGGCGGTAAATGTGGAAGATCGTACGGCCTACCTCAAGGTGGACAACGAGGCATTGGATGCGGCGGCCTTGGGGCGGTTCTCGCGCAGTGCGTGAGCGCAGCGGGAAAAACGAGACGAGATGGTGGAGAGCGTGAGATGGCAAGAGGCGTAAACAAGGTAATTTTGGTCGGCAATCTCGGAAAGGACCCCGAGGTGCGCTACATGCCGAGCGGCGGTGCGGTGGCGAACGTGACCATTGCGACCAGTGAGCAATGGAAAGACAAGCAGACCGGTCAGAACCAGGAACGCACTGAATGGCACACCGTGGTGTTCTTCAACAAACTGGCGGAGATCGCTGGTGAGTACCTGCGCAAGGGCTCCCAAGTGTATGTGGAAGGCTCCCTGCGCACCCGCAAGTGGCAGGATAAGAACGGCCAGGACCGCTACACGACCGAAATCGTTGTGAGCGACATGCAGATGCTGGGCGGCCGTGGTGGCGGTGGCGGTGGCGGCGGCAGCGCGAATTACGATGAAACGCGTTCCGCACCGGCGGCAGCGGCGCCCTCGCGCGACGATGGCAAGGCTTCATCGGCACCCGCATCGCGTGGCGGGTTCGACGATTTCGACGACGACATCCCGTTCTAGGATCAATCGCCAGCGACCGGACCCGAGGCCAGAAATTCCGGCTTATCGGGGTCCGGTTCCGCCGGCGGCGGCTCTTCCTGCTCGATTTCCTCGATGACTTGGCCGTCTTCCAGGTCGAGCAAGACGCTGCTGCCTTCCTCGGTAATCGCCACCACCTTACCGTCGAGGATCTTGATGGGGATGGTGGTCGGCCCGTTGAGCTGATGCTCCCAGATCTTCGCTCCCGTATAGCGATTGTATGCAGCCACCAGGCCGCTGAATTGCCCCAGCAGCAGCCGATCGCCATACACGGTGGTGGTGGTGGGCGTATCGAGCGTGGTCTGCCAGTCGACGGCACCGTTATCGGCCGACACCGCAATCAGCTTGCCTTGCACGGTACTGATGTAGACCGGGCCCTCGCGGCCGGCGACAGGTCTGAACACCAGTTCCTCGCCGGTGGTCTTTTGCCAACGCTTCGAGCCGTCCTCGCCGGAGACGCCCCACAACACCCCGGCGCCGCCGCCCGTAACCAGTTGATCCCCTACTACCGCCGGTGAAAACACCCAGCCGCTGAGGTCCTGACGCCAGCGCACGTCACCATCTTCGAGATCCAGTGCGCGCAGGCTACCGTCTTCACCGCCCACGTAGGCGGTCGAGCCGATCACCGTGGGGCTGTACAGGGTGTGTGACGATGCCACGTGCCAGCGAATGGCGCCGCTCGCCGCATCGAGTGCGAATATACCCACAGGGCTGCCCACCACGACCAGATCATTCACCACCACGGGCTCGAGGGGGAACAGCCCTTCGAGTTGATGCCAACTCGGTTCCAGGCCGCCGTATTCCAGGCGGGTCAGCCCCGTGTCGGCAACGAAGACGGCCTCATCGGCCATGTTGGGATTGTCGGGGTAGAGTGCCTCGCGCTGCTCGCCTGCGATGCTGCCGAAGGGAAGGAGTGCGAGCAGGGTGATCAGGAGGCGCATGGCGGTGGCCCTCGGGCGGTGCCGCGTTTACCTAATCCATAGTCGAACGGTCAGTAAAAACCAACAGCATAGGGGCGAAAAAAAACGGCCGTTCGGCCGCTTTTTTCGGGAATGATGGTCGGGGTGACAGGAATTGAACCTGCGACTTCTACCTCCCGAAGGTAGCGCTCTACCAGGCTGAGCTACACCCCGCGGTGAAGATCAAGACGTGCGCGCGACGGCGAACCGTGCCAGCGAAATCAGTGCCTGTTTGTACGGCGACTCGGGAATGATTTCGAGGGCGGTGATGGCTTGTTCCGCCTCACCTTGCGCAGCGCGCGAAGTGTACGCGATGGCGCCGGTGGTTTCAATGGCTTCTGTAATCGCCGTAATGTGTTCCTTGCCACCTTCCTCGATGGCGCGACGCACCAGTGCCTTCTGCGGCGCAGTGCCGTGCTGCAGTACATAGATGAGCGGCAGGGTCGGCTTGCCTTCGGCGAGATCGTCGCCGACGTTTTTGCCGAGTTCTTCACTGGAGCTGCTGTAGTCGAGCACGTCATCGACCAATTGATAGGCGGCGCCCAGGTGCATGCCGTAGCGCGCCATCGCCAGTTCCTCGGCGGGCGAGCGAGCGGCGATGACGGCGCCGATCTGCGCGGCGGCCTCGAACAGCTTCGCGGTCTTGCAGTGAATGACGTCCAGATACGCGGACTCGGTCACGTCCGCGTTGTGCACGTTCAACAATTGCTTCACCTCGCCCTCGGCGATGGTGTTGGTGGCCTCGGAGAGAATCTGCATGACACGCATGCTGCCCACGGATACCATCATCTGGAACGCGCGCGAGTAGAGGTAATCACCTACCAGCACACTGGCCTGATTGCCCCACACGGCATTGGCCGTGTCCCGGCCGCGGCGCTTGTCCGAGGCATCGACCACGTCGTCGTGGAGCAGGGTGGCGGTGTGGATGAATTCGATCACCGCCGCGAGTTCCAGCCGGTCTGTGCCGGTATGGCCGAAGGCCCCGGCCGAGAGCAGCACCAGCACCGGCCGCAGGCGCTTGCCGCCGCTGTTCACGATGTAGTGGCCGATCTTATTCACTAACGCCACCTCGGAATGCAGGCGTTCGTGAATCAGTCGGTCGACCGCCCCGCGGTCGGTTTCCACGAGCTTATATACGGCGTGGATATCCATGGTGGGTGTGCATGGGAAAGGGCAAGCATGCTAGGGAGCATGGCCCGGGGTGTCAAGGAATCGCATGGGGGCAGGTGTGAAGATGTTTGACCTGGTCGACTCGGGTCGTTAGAATTGCCGGTCTTTCGACCCTTGACCTGTTGGAGTAAGGCGGCCATGTACGCTGTAGTCAAGACTGGCGGCAAGCAGTACCGGATTTCTGAAGGCGAAACGTTGCGCGTGGAGAAGCTCTCCGCGGACGTGGGCGCCGACATCGAACTGAGCGAAGTCCTGATGATCGCCGACGGCGACAACATCAAGATCGGCGCTCCCTTTGTGGCTGGCGGCAAGGTGACCGCCACCGTGACCGCTCACGGCCGTGGTGAGAAGGTGCACATCCTCAAGTTCCGCCGCCGCAAGCACTACATGAAGCGTGCTGGCCATCGCCAGGACTACACGGAACTGAAGATCACCGGCATCCAGGCCGGCTAATTTGAGGTAGAACAGCCATGGCACACAAAAAGGCGGGTGGCAGCACCCGTAACGGCCGCGATTCCATTGCCAAGCGCCTGGGCGTGAAGCGCTTCGGCGGCGAGCAGGTGCTGGCCGGCAACATCCTGGTCCGTCAGCGCGGCACCGCGTTCCATCCCGGTAACGGCGTGGGTATCGGCAGTGACGACACCCTGTTTGCCAAGGTTGATGGCCGCGTGGTGTTCGAAGTGAAGGGTCCGCAGCAGCGCCGGTACGTCTCCGTGGTGGCCGAATAAGCCAGCCGGACATGTCCTGGTGCGAGAAAGCCCCGCTCGTCGGGGCTTTTTCGTGCGGGGCTTTCGGGCGTTCCCGGCGGACGCATCGCGACAGCGCTGGTCGCCCCTGAGGTCCGATACAATCACCCCATGAAGTTCGTCGACGAAGCCCATATCCGGGTCGAAGCTGGCAATGGCGGCAACGGCTGCGTCAGTTTTCGCCGTGAGAAATTTATTCCCTTCGGCGGTCCCGACGGCGGCGATGGCGGCGACGGCGGCAGCGTGTTTCTGGTGGCGGATCCGGAGCTGAACACCCTGGTCGATCTGCGCTACACGAGCGCCTTCCGCGCTGAGCACGGGCAGGCGGGCGCCGGCGCAAACCGCACCGGTCGTTCCGGTGCGGATCTGCGTATCACGGTTCCGGTCGGCACTGAGGTCTACGACGAGGACACGGGCGAACGCCTGGGCGATCTGGTGAGCGCCGGGCAGGAACTGCTCGTGGCGCGCGGCGGCTTTCACGGCCTCGGCAACACCCGCTTCAAGAGCAGCATCAATCGCGCCCCGCGCCAGTCGAAGCCCGGTACGCCCGGTGAAAAGCGCCAGCTGCACCTGGAACTGAAGGTGCTCGCAGACATTGGTCTGCTCGGACTGCCGAACGCCGGCAAGTCCACCTTCATCCAGGCGGTCTCCGCGGCGCGCCCCAAGGTCGCCGATTATCCCTTCACCACGCTGCATCCGAATCTGGGCGTCGTGAGCGTGGATGCCCACCGCAGTTTCGTGGTTGCGGATATCCCCGGCCTCATTGAGGGCGCCGCCGAAGGTGCCGGCCTCGGTATCCAGTTTCTCAAGCACGTATCCCGCACGCGCTTGCTCCTGCATCTGGTGGACATCGAGCCGCCCGACAACGGCGACCCGGTGGAAGCGGTGCGCGTGATTGCGCGCGAGCTGGAAAAATTCAGCCCGGAGCTCGCGGCGCGCGAGCGCTGGCTGGTGCTGAACAAGATCGACCTCGTCCCCGCCGAGATGCGTGATGACATCTGCAACGATATCGTCAGGCGGCTCGAATGGACCGGCCCCGTGTACCGCATCAGCGCCGCGACACGCGAGGGCACCGGCGTGCTGGTGAACCGCATCATGGAGCGCTTGGAACAGATCCGCCGTGAAGAAGCACAGTCGCAGGCGACTGCACAACATCCTCAGGAATTCCCAGACCAACCACTATGAGCAGCCGTGAACAGCTCGGTCGCAGCCAACGCTGGGTCGTGAAAATCGGTAGTGCGCTCCTGACCAGCGACGGGCGCGGTCTCAACAAGGAAGGCATTGCCGGCTGGGTCGCGCAGATGGCGCGCCTGTGCGACCGCGGCACCGAACTGGTACTGGTTTCCTCGGGCGCGGTGGCCGAGGGCATGACCCGTCTGGGCTGGAACAAACGCCCCAACGCTCTCCATGAACTGCAGGCCGCTGCGGCCGTGGGCCAGATGGGCCTGGTGCAGACCTGGGAGAGCGCATTTCATGCCCATGGCCGCCACACCGCCCAGGTGCTGGTCACCCATGACGACCTTTCCAACCGCCGCCGCTACCTGAACGCGCGCAGCACTTTGCGCACCCTGGTGGGCCTGGGCGTGGTGCCGGTGATCAACGAAAACGACACCGTCGTCACCGACGAGATCCGCTTTGGCGACAACGACACCCTGGGCGCACTGGTCGCCAATCTGGTGGATGCGGACCTGCTGGTGATCCTCACCGATCAGGCCGGCCTGTTCGACAAGGACCCGCGCCACAACCCGGACGCACAGCTGATCCCCGAGGCCCAAGCCTGCGACGCGCGACTGGACACCATGGTGGGCGGCGCGGGCGCCCTGGGCCGTGGCGGCATGATCACCAAACTGCGCGCCGCGCGTCTGGCGGCCCGATCCGGCGCGGCCACCATCATCGCCCCGGGACGCACGGATGGCGCACTGGATCGCATCGCCGCCGGTGACGACATCGGCACCCTGTTGCTGCCCGATCGCGAGCGCGAGGCCGCCCGCAAGCAGTGGATCGCCGGCCATCTGCAGATGAAGGGCCGGTTGGTACTCGACGCCGGCGCGGTGCGCGTACTGCGCGAGCAGGGCCGCAGCCTGCTGCCGGTGGGCGTGAAGGCGGTGGAGGGCGAATTCCATCGCGGCGAAATGGTGGCCTGCATCGACGAGACCGGCCGGGAAGTGGCGCGCGGCCTGGCGAACTACGGGGCCGACGACACGCGCCGCATCATGGGTCAGCCGAGCAGCCGCGTCCTGGAGCTCCTCGGCTTCCAGGGCGAACCCGAACTCATCCACCGCGACGACCTGGTGATTTTGTAAGAAAAATTAACACAGGGGACACGGGGAGTTGTCCGGGCCGTAGGCGCCGACACCGTCGGCGAATCGTGTCCGGTTACCGCCCGGCGGTCGGGGAGGCCGTTCGCCCACGGTGTGGGCCCCGTGTTAAAGCTTTTCTCTCCGGCCGTTGACATCGGGGTGGTGAATGCGCACACTATGCGGCCTTTCCGTGCTACCGAATTTTTTAGGGAGACTCACCTTGGCTAACACTGCGCAAGCCGCGAAGCGCGCCCGCCAGGCCGAGAAGCGCCGTCAGCAGAACGCGAGCAAGCTGTCCATGCTCCGCACCTCCGTCAAGAAGGTGGTGAAGGCTATCGCCGGCGGCGACAAGGCCCAGGCCGAGGCTGCCTACAAGGCCGCCGTGCCCGTCCTCGACAAGATGACCGGCAAGGGCATGATCCACAAGAATGCCGCTGCTCGTCACAAGAGCCGCCTGAACGCGCGCATCCGCGCCCTGTAAGGCACTCTGCTTCCAAAAGAAATAAGGCCGGTTCTACCGGCCTTTTTCTTTTCCCTCCTCCGGGGGTAAATGGCTCTTGTAGGGGCCCACACCATGGGCGAACGGTCTTCCCGACCGCCGGGCGGTAACCGGACACGATTCGCCGACGGTGTCGGCTCCTACGGCCCGGACCCATACCCGTGCCCCCCGTGGTTTAGGCTTTTCCCCCCCGATTTCGTATCATCGTGCGCTTTCTCTGCGCGGCAAGCCTATGGGCCTCCTTCGTTCCACCGCCACGGTCGGCGGGTTGACCATGATCTCCCGGGTGCTCGGCTTCATCCGGGACGTGGTTATTGCACGGGTGTTCGGCGCGGGGCTCGGCACCGACGCCTTTTTCGTCGCCTTCAAGATCCCCAATTTCATGCGCCGGCTGTTTGCCGAGGGCGCCTTCTCACAGGCCTTCGTGCCGGTGCTCTCCGAGTACAAGGCGCAGCAGCCGGTGGCGGAGGTGCGTACCCTGATCGCCGATGCGGCCGGCACCCTGGGCGGGGTGCTGACCCTGCTGAGCGTGGCGGGCATGCTCGGTGCGCCGTTACTGGTGATGTTGTTCGCGCCGGGATTCGTTGGGGACGGCGAGAAGTTTGCGCTCACCTCGGAGCTGCTGCGCGTCACCTTCCCGTACATCCTGTTCATCTCCATGGCCGCGCTGGTGGGTGGCGTGCTGAACACCTACAGCCGCTTCGCCGTGCCGGCGATCACACCGGTCTGGCTGAACCTCATCCTCATTGCCGCGGCCTTGTGGGGCGCCCCGTACTTTGAGCAGCCCATTGAGGCCCTCGCCTGGGGCGTGTTCCTGGCTGGCCTGGTGCAACTGGTTTTTCAGCTGCCCGCGGTGGCACGCCTCGGCTTGCTGGCGCGCCCGCGCTGGGGCTGGCGCGACCCGGGGGTGCGCCGCATCCTCAACCTCATGCTGCCGGCCATCTTCGGCTCATCGGTCGCCCAGGTGAACCTGCTGGTGGACACCATCATCGCCTCCTTCCTGGTGACCGGCAGTGTGTCATGGCTCTATTACTCCGATCGGCTGGTGGAATTTCCGCTCGGTGTTTTCGGCGTAGCGCTCGGCACGGTGATCCTGCCCAATCTCTCGCGTCAGCACGCCGAGGCGGCGCCCGAGGATTTCGCGCGCACCCTGGACTGGGCGGTGCGCTGGGTGCTGTTGATCGGCGTGCCGGCCACCGTGGGACTGGCGCTGCTGGCCGGGCCGATGCTGGTGACCTTGTTCCATTACGGCGCGTTTACCGACGAGGATGCGCGCATGGCGACCCTGAGCCTGGTCACCTTCAGCCTTGGCTTGGTGGCCTTCATGCTGGTGAAGGTGCTGGCGCCCGGCTTTTACGCGCGCCAGGACACCCGCACGCCGGTGCGCTTCGGGGTCTATGCCGTGGTGTTCAACATGACTTTCAACCTGGCCGTGGTCGTGCCGCTCGCCATGCGCGGCGTATCGGGGTTGCACGCAGGACTGGCCCTGGCCACTTCTTTGGCCGCCTACCTGAATGCAGGTCTGCTGTTCCGTCGCCTGCGGGCAGATGGGGTGTGGCGTGCATCGCCCGGCTGGGGACTGTTTACCCTTCGCGCGGTGCTGGCCAACCTGGCCATGGCCGCGGTGCTGTGGTTCGCCTCGGGCACCCTGGCCGACTGGCTCACCCAGGGCGCCGTGGACCGTGCGCTTTGGCTGGCGGGGCTGATCGGCGTCGGTGCCCTGGTCTATGGCATCACCCTGCTTGCCCTTGGCATGCGCCTGTCCGAGCTCCGCGGTCGCAGGCCGTGACAAGGGTGGGCGGTGGCTTATAATCAGGCACTTTGCCGCTACGACTCTTCGATGGAACTCATCCGCGGGCTGCACAACCTCCGGCCTTCTCACCGTGGCTGCGCGCTCACCATTGGCAACTTCGACGGTGTGCACCGCGGCCATCGCGCCATGCTCGCACAGCTCCAGGAGCGCGCGGGCGCACTCGGCCTGCCGGCCGTGGTGATGCTGTTTGAGCCGCAACCGTCCGAATACTTCGTTCCGGAACGCGCGCCGGCACGCCTGATGCGCCTGCGCGAAAAACTCGAAATACTCGCAGGGCTTGGGCTCGATCGGGTGGTTTGCGTGCGCTTCGATGCCCAATTGGCCGCGCTTTCCGCCGCAGACTTCGTGCAGCATGTGCTGGTCGACGCGCTCGCGGCGCGCTATGTGCTGGTGGGTGACGATTTCCGCTACGGCGCCGGACGCGGCGGTGATTTCCACACACTCACCGCCGCCGGCCGGGAGCACGGTTTCGAGGTGGCGCGCATGGGCAGCTTCCTGCTGGAAGGGGAGCGCGTGAGCAGTACGGCAGTGCGCGAGGCACTGATGCACGGCGATCTCGGCAAAGCCGCGCGTTTTCTCGGTGCGCCCTATTACGTCTGCGGGCGCGTGGCGCACGGCGACAAGCGCGGACGCTCCATCGGCTTCCCCACCGCCAACATCCATCTGCACCGTCGCAACGTGCCGCTCGACGGTGTGTTCGTGGTGGAGATGCGCGGCGTCGCGGAGCACCCGTGGCCGGGTGTGGCCAACGTGGGCGTGCGTCCCACCGTGGACGGCACGCGCGCGCTTTTGGAAGTGCATCTGTTCGATTTCGCCGGCGACATCTACGGTCGTCACGTGGAGATCGAATTCCTGCACAAGCTGCGCCCCGAGCAGCGCTTCGATTCGCTCGATGCCCTGAAGCAACAGATCGCACTGGATGCCCGCGCCGCGCGGGCCTATTTCGCGGCGAACGGTCGCTGACCGACCCGCACGGATTCAAGCAGAGAGGCACCCGTGAAGGACTATAAAGACACCTTGAACCTGCCCGACACCGCCTTCCCCATGCGCGGCAACCTGCCGCAGCGGGAACCCGAGGCGCTCAAGCGCTGGGCGGAACTGGACCTGTACGGCCGCCTGCGCGCGGCCGGCGAGGGCCGCCCGCGTTTCGTGCTGCACGACGGCCCACCGTACGCCAACGGCAACATCCACATCGGCCACGCGGTCAACAAGGTGCTCAAGGACATCATCGTCAAGGCCAAGACCCTGAGCGGCTTCGACGCGCCCTACATCCCGGGCTGGGACTGCCACGGCCTGCCCATTGAGCTGCAGGTGGAGAAGAGCATCGGCAAGGCCGGCACCCAGGTGGATCCAAAGACCTTCCGCCAGGCCTGCCGCGACTACGCCGCCGAGCAGGTGAATGGCCAGCGCGAGGACTTCAAGCGCCTGGGCGTGTTCGGCGACTGGGAGCGTCCGTACCTCACCATGGATTTCCGTTTCGAGGCCGACATCGTGCGCGCCCTCGGCCGCATCGTGGAGCGCGGCCACGTGCACAAGGGCTACAAGCCCGTGCACTGGTGCACCGACTGCGGCTCCGCGCTGGCGGAAGCTGAAGTGGAGTACGAGGACAAGACCTCGCCCGCCATCGACGTGCGCTTCGAGGTGCTCGACGACGTGGCCTTCATGCAGCGTTGCCATCACGTGGAGCAGCACGAAGGGCAGGGCCCCATCGCCGTGGTGATCTGGACCACCACGCCGTGGACCCTGCCGGCCAACCAGGCGGTGGCGCTCAACGCCGAGCTGGAATACGTGGTGGTGCAGACCGATGGCGTGGACGGCCATGAACCGGAACGCCTCGTCGTGGCCGATGCGCTGCTGAAGGACGTGATGCTGCGCTGGGGCGTGGAGAACTACCGCGTGGTGGCCTATTGCCGCGGCAGCGACCTGGAAGGCGTGAAGCTCAAGCACCCGTTCTACAACCGTGAAGTGCCCGTGATCCTCGGCGAGCACGTCACCCTTGAGGCCGGTACCGGCGCGGTGCACACGGCCCCCGGTCACGGCCAGGAAGACTACGTGGTGGGCATGCGCTACGGCCTCAAGGTGGACAATCCGGTGGGTGGCGACGGCAAGTTCCTGCCGGACACCGAACTGTTCGCCGGCCAGCACGTGCTCAAGGCCAACGGCGCGGTGATGGAGGTGCTGAAGGCGCACGGCGCGCTGGTGCACGCGGAGAACCTGCGCCATAGCTACCCGCACTGCTGGCGCCACAAGACGCCCATCATCTTCCGCGCCACGCCGCAGTGGTTCATCAGCATGGAGCAGAACGGCCTGCGCAGCGATGCGCTCAAGGCCATCGCCGCCACGCGCTGGGTGCCCGAGTGGGGCCAGGCACGCATCGAGGCCATGGTGCAGAACCGTCCCGACTGGTGCATCTCGCGCCAGCGCACCTGGGGCGTGCCCATCGCCCTGTTCGTGCACAAGCAGAGCGGTGACCTGCATCCGGAGACGCCGCGCCTCGTGGAAGAGGTGGCGAAGCGCATCGAACAGCAGGGCATCGATGCCTGGTTCGATCTGGAGCCGGCGGAACTGCTCGGTGCCGAGGCGGAGAACTACGACAAGGTGCGCGACACCCTGGACGTGTGGTTTGACTCCGGCGTCACGCACTCCGCTGTGCTGGAGAGCCGCGAAGGCATGACGGACTTCCCCGCGGCCGATCTGTACCTGGAAGGTTCCGATCAGCACCGCGGCTGGTTCCAGTCCTCGCTGCTTACTTCCGTGGCCATGCGCCAGGTGGCGCCCTACAAGCAGGTGCTCACCCACGGCTTCACCGTGGACGCCAAGGGCCAGAAGATGTCCAAGTCCAAGGGCAACGTGGTGGCGCCGCAGCAGGTGGTGAACCAGCTGGGCGCCGACATCCTGCGCCTGTGGGTGGCGGCCACGGATTACCGCGGCGAGATGAGCGTGTCAGACGAAATCCTCAAGCGCACCGCCGACGCCTATCGCCGCATCCGCAACACCGCGCGCTTCTTCCTCGCCAACCTCAAGGGCTTCGACCCGGCGCAGCACGCCGTGGCGCCCGCCGGCATGGTGGCGCTCGACCGCTGGGCCGTGGCGCGTGCGCAGCAGTTGCAGCAGGAACTGGTCGCGGCCTATGACGCCTACGAGTTCCACCTCATCTACCAGAAGGTGCACAACTTCTGCTCGGTGGACATGGGCGCCTTCTACCTGGATGTGATCAAGGACCGTCAGTACACCGCCAAGGCCGACAGCACGGCGCGCCGCTCCACGCAGACGGCCCTTTACCACATCGCCGAGGCCTTCGCGCGCTGGCTCGCGCCCATCCTCAGCTTCACCGCCGAGGAGATCTGGAGCCATCTGCCCGGCGAGCGCGGCGAGTCCGTGTTCCTCGCCACCTGGCATCAGTTCCCGGCGCTGGGCGACGACCAGGGCATGGACCTGGATTACTGGGCGCAGATCCTGGAAGTGCGCGATGCGGTGAACACCGAGTTGGAACGCCTGCGCGCCGCCGGCGGCATCGGCGCCTCGCTGGATGCGGAAGTGGACATCCACGCCGGGCGCGAGATCCATGACAAGCTCGCGCGCCTCGGCGACGAGTTGCGCTTCGCACTCATCACTTCCTATGCCAACGTGCACCTGGTCGCCACGCCGCCGGAAAACGCGGCGCACGTCACCTTGAGCAGCAAGGACGAGATCTGGGTGGAGGTGCGGCCGTCCGCCCATGCCAAGTGCGCGCGCTGCTGGCATCATCGCGAGGACGTGGGCGTCCGTGGGGATCATCCGCACATCTGTGGCCGCTGCGTGGACAACGTGGAAGGCGGCGGCGAAGCGCGCCGCTTCGCCTGAGGTCTGCGGATGCGCTGGTTGTGGCTTTCCGTGATGGTGGTGGTGATCGATCAGCTCACCAAGGCGCTCGCCAGCGAGATGCTGGCGCTGTACGAGGCGGTGCCCGTACTGCCGGGGTTCAATCTCACCCTGATGCACAACACCGGCGCCGCCTTCAGTTTCCTCAGTGACGAGGGCGGCTGGCAGCGCTGGTTCTTCGCGACCGTCGCGGTAGTGGTCAGTGCCATGCTGGTGCTGTGGCTCCGGCGTCTTTCGCCGGGTCAGCGCTGGCTCTCCGTCGCCATCGCCCTGGTGATCGGCGGCGCCCTCGGCAACCTGTGGGATCGCTTCATGCTCGGTTACGTCATCGACTTCATCGACGTCTACGCGGGGCACTGGCACTGGCCTGCGTTCAACATCGCCGATTCCGCCATAACCGTGGGCGCGGCCATGCTGCTCATCGACGCCTTCCGGCCGCAGCGGGAAACGCGATGAGTGCGCCCGTGATCCGGCCCGGGGCGCAGGTCCGCCTGCACTACGCGCTGTCCCATGCCGACGGCACCGAGATCGATGCCAGCCTCGGTGGCGACCCGCTCCATTTCGTGGTGGGCGACGGCACCTTCGCGCCCGGGCTCGAACAGGTGCTGCTGGGCATGCCCGCGGGCCGCTGCGAGCGCATTCTGCTCGGACCCGGCGAGGCCTTCGGTGCCCGCGACGAGAGCAACGTGCACGCCATGTCGCGCAGTGACTTCGGTGACCTGGAGCTGTCCGAAGGCAGCCTGGTGAGTTTCGCGCTGCCCAACGGTGACGAGATCGCAGGTGTGGTCAAAACGCTGGCGGGTGAGGCGGTCGACGTGGATTTCAACCACCCGCTGGCCGGGCTGCCGTTGCAGTTTTACGTGGAAATCATCGAGGTCATTGCCCCCGAGTGAGCATACAGATCCTCCTCGCCAACCCGCGTGGCTTTTGCGCCGGTGTGGACCGCGCCATCGAGATCGTCGACCGCGCCATCGAGCTGCTGGGCGCGCCCATCTATGTGCGCCACGAAGTGGTGCACAACAAGTACGTGGTGGAGCGGCTGCGTGAGAAGGGTGCGGTGTTCGTGGACGAGCTCGACCAGGTGCCCGACGACGCCACAGTGATCTTCAGCGCCCACGGCGTGCCTCCGTCGGTGGAAGCCGAAGCGGCCGCGCGCGGCCTGCGCGTGTTCGATGCCACCTGTCCGTTGGTCACCAAGGTGCACATGGAGGTGATCCGCCACGCGCGCGCGGGACGCGAGGTCATCCTCATCGGTCACGCCGGACATCCGGAAGTGGAGGGCACGCTGGGTCAGTACCGGGACGGCCCTGGGATCCACCTGGTGGAAAAGCCCGTGGACGTGACAACCCTGACGGTGCAGGACCCGAACAACCTGGCCTATGCCACCCAGACCACCCTGTCCACCGACGATGCTGCGCACGTGGTGAATGCCTTGAAGCAATGCTTCCCGGCCATTCAGGGTCCCAGGAAAGACGATATCTGCTATGCCACGCAGAATCGCCAGGATGCGGTGAAGGAACTGGCCGCCCATTGCGATGTGGTGTTCGTGGTGGGTTCGCCCAACAGCTCCAATTCCAACCGCCTGCGCGAAGTGGCCGAGCGGCTCGGCACCCCGGCCTTCCTCATCGACAACGCAAAGGAAATCGAGCCAGACTGGCTGCAAGGCCGGCAGCGCATCGGCATCACCGCCGGGGCGTCGGCGCCGGAGGTGTTGGTGCAGGCGGTGATAGAGCGCCTGAGGGAATTGGGTGCGAGCGGGCCGGTGGAGAACGAAGGCCAGGCGGAGCAGGTGGTGTTCCCGTTGCCCAAGGCGTTGCAGCGGGACTGATCCACGGCGGGGGATACGGCTATGGGAGATTCCGTTTTATGACAAAAATCCATGTGATTGGCGGTGGTCTCATCGGCATGCTCACAGCCCGTGAGCTGGCGCTGGCCGGGCGCGACGTCGTTCTCCTCGAACGTGGCGAGACCGGGCGCGAGTCGTCCTGGGCGGGCGGCGGCATCCTCTCGCCGCTGCATCCGTGGCGCTACCCAGACGCCGTCACCCAGCTCGCGCGCTGGGGCCAGCAGCATTACGGCGCGCTGACGCAGGCACTGGCCACGAAGACGGGCATCGACCCGGAGTGGACCCGCAGTGGCTTGATGTGGCTGAGCACCGACGAGAAGGCCGAGGCACTGGGCTGGGCCGCGCGCGAGGGCTACGACCTCGGCGTGCTCGACGGCGAGTCCGCGGTGCGCGACTGCGAGCCGGTGCTCGCCGCGGGCTTTTCTGAGGCGCTCTTCATGTCGTCGGTGGCGCAGCTGCGCAATCCGCGCCTGATGCAGTCGGCGCGTGCCGAATTGCTGCGGCTTGGCGTGGAGATCCACGAGGCCGTGGAGGTGCGCGGCTTCGTCACCCAGGGCGATCATCTGAAGGCGTTGGTGACGCACGCGGGCGAACTCGATGCCGAACAGGCGGTGGTGGCCTCCGGTGCCTGGAGCGGTGATCTGCTGGCGCAGACCGGGCTGTCCCTGCCCATCAAGCCCGTGCGCGGTCAGATGGTGCTGTTCAGGGCCGAGCCCGGGCTGCTCACCCGCATGGTGATGCACCAGGATCGCTACCTGATCCCGCGCCGTGACGGGCGCATCCTGGCCGGTTCCACCGTCGAGGATGTGGGGTTCGTCAAGCAGACCACGGGAGATGCCCTCGCCGAACTCAAGGCCGCGGCCTTCGCCATGGTGCCGGCCCTGGAAAGGTTTCCCGTCGAGCACCATTGGGCCGGCCTGCGGCCGGGCTCGCCCACCGGCATTCCGTACATCGGCGAACACCCGCACATGCGCGGCCTGTTCGTGAACGCCGGCCATTATCGCAACGGCGTGGTTCTTGGCCTGGCCTCCACGCGCCTGGTGGCCGACCTCGTGCTCGGTAGAAGCCCCATTCTCGAGCCGGCGCCTTATGCGCCGGCCACCGAGACCATGGACTTGTAATGAACGGCTGTACTATACTCGGCGCCATGAACCACGCCGAACTGCTTGGCAAACAAGAGGTTGTCACCAAACTGCAGGCCAAGGGGATCACCCCGACCACGCAGCGCGTGACCATTGGCCAGGTCTTGTTCGCGCGCCCGCAGCACGTGTCCGCCGAGCAGGTGCTCGACATGGTGAACACGGAAGGCAGCCATGTCTCCAAGGCTACCGTCTACAACACCCTCAACCTGTTCGCCCGGTCAGGTCTCGTGCGCGAGGTAATCGTCGACCCGACCAAGATTTTCTACGACTCCAACACCCGTCCGCACCATCACATGTTCGCCATGGACACCGGCGTGTTGTCCGATCTCCCGAGCGATCAGTTCCAGGTCCTCGGCATGCCGGACCTTCCTGACGGTACATCCGTGGTGGGGCTCGACGTGGTCCTGCGGGTACGCTCGTCGGACTGAACGCCGCGCGTTGTCTCAGCCCCGGCGTTTCTTTATACTCCGCGCTTCTTCGCCGACGTAGCTCAGTTGGTAGAGCAACTGATTCGTAATCAGTAGGTCGGGGGTTCGACTCCCTTCGTCGGCACCATATTTCTTCAGGTCCTGGACAAAAAGCCCGCTGCTGCGGGCTTTTTGTTTTTCGCGCACAGGGCGGGCCGTGTCCGCCGTCCAAGCCGTGGCATGTGGGAAGACGGCGACCATGGACCTATGGGCACATGCTGCCGCTGCCGGACGGCAGTGCGGTGATCCGCAATTCATAGCCGCCATAGCGCCCTGCCCACGGCCGCGGCACCGGTGAGCGCGTCACTTCTGCGTAATACCTGCCGGTGGCGGCAGGGACGAAGGTATCGATGCGCGAGGCGAGGGCGCAGCCGCTATTGGTGTTGGCCGGTGGTGGTGCGGCATCGTCGTTCTCGGCCAGTGGCGTCCCGGACGCGTCCAGGATTCGCAGGTAGGTGTCTGCGCCGTTGGCGAGGGCGTAGGTCTCGATACGGTACCCGGTGCCGGCCATGGCCTGGAACGGGATCACGTCGATTTCGAGCGCACCCGCGTGCTTGTACAGGTTGTGGCGTTCGAGACCGACGAAGTCCGTGTCACGTCCGCCGTTTACGTCATCGACCTCGTACGCATCCAGCGCGTATTGCACGTCGCGTTCCGCAAATGCCGCGAGCGTCTCGTCCGCAGACGATGCGATGAGGTCACTCGCCTGCCAGCCGTCCCAGAACGTCTCCAAGCTGGCAGGGCTGAGCTCACACATGGCCGGCATGTTCGCGGCGAAGGCCTCCCAGATGTCTGCCATGCCCCCCGGCGCGCCGTGCAGATTCCACAACACCTTGGCCACGGCACTTTCGCTGGTCGCATGGCGCAGCGACAGAGGCAACGCTGCGAAGTCGAAGTGCAGGCCGCGCCCACCGCTGGCTGAACCGTCTTCCGTATCCAGATAGAACGAGTGGGGCAGATCGATGCTCGACAGCGTGCTGTGCCGGCGTTCCGCCATCCACGCCTTGATGGCACCGCCCAGGAAACTGCTGAAGCCTTCGCTCCAGGCGAGCCGCAGGTCCTGACGGGCATCGTTCAGGGTGTGATAGCCACCCGGTGAGTGAAGAACACCGATACTGTGTTCCACAAAATGGCCGTACTCGTGCAGCAGCACGTCGTCGTCGAAATGATCCGTGTCGCCGGCGAGGGTGTCACCCGCATAGGTGCCGCCAAGCACGTAGATCGACGCGGGGCAGGTGGCGCAGAAGTAGCTGGTTCCGCCCGGCGGCGTGCCACCGGGCTGCCAGCGGGCGGTGAGCGCAGGTGGAGGACGTCCGTGCATTTCCTGCATGAATTCCCCCGCCGCTGTGTAGACATCGAGCATGTTGAATGCACCGGCGAGGTCGTCCGACACAGAGAGATTGAGCTTCGTGGTAAGTGAGCCGGGTGCAAATCCCGTCGATACGGCAAGCACGTTGCCTGCGAGATCCTTTACCGTCACCGAGGCACCGCTGCGCGTGCGCGCGAGCACGCGCAGGCGCATCGGTTCCCGGTCACCGCCCGCCGCCGCAACGGTGTAGCGGCCCAGGTCGTCGGTTCCGGCTTCGGCGACTACAGCACCGCTTGCATTCAGCACCTGCACTGTGGCGAACCGCACGGGCTTGTCCTGGCCGCTACTGAAGCCGTACTCGCCTGTGTTCAAGAGCGTGTAGAGGCGATCCGAATACGTGACCGTGCCGCTCGCGGTGAAATGCACCGGTGGACCGAGGTGGTCGCCGTTGCCACCGCATCCGGTCAGCGTAACAGCCAGCAGGCAAGCGGCGGAAAGTCTCATGTCAGTCGAGAGGAAAATCGCGGATGCCACCCCGCGCGGGCGGCAGGGCTGGCGTGGCAGGCTTGGCGCGACTGCCGAGGATCAGCTGGGCGCGGGCGCCGAATACGTTGTCCTCCCAATGGGCATGCGCCTGTGCCCGAATGATGGCGCGGCCGGTTTCCGGTACGCGCACCGTGAAGTTCATCACGCGCATCTCAGTGCGTTGCATCGGTCCCTGCCAGTGCGTGTCACCGGAGAACAGCGCGATATCTTCCGGGAGTTCCACGTGGATGATTACCAGGGGATTGTCGGATAACGCGCGCGTGGTGACGGAGATATCTGCAAGTCGCCCTGGCGTCAGGGGGGACGTTGCGAAAATCGCGATTTGCACTGGCGAGGCAATTTTTCCCGCATACGGCGCGGCAGGCGTTCCACACGACGTGAGCGCCAATACCACCAGTGCGATGCTTCCCAGGCGGGTCATAGGGCTGCTAGAGAATTCGACGACCGAATACTAGCGCAGCTGGGGAAGGGCGTATTATGCCGATACGTTATGGAGATACGCTGAAAATGCCTGCGCGCACGTTAAGGCGCGAGCTTCTTTGCAAGCGATCACAAAAACAACGAAAGCTGCTCCACGATCCCGCGACCTATCTGATGTGAAGGCGACGCGTCGTTACTCGTCGAGAAAACGCATGGAGAGATCCACGGCGCACACGTGTTTGGTCAGCGCGCCTACGGAAATGAAATCGACGCCCGTTTCCGCCACCTGGCGCAGTGTTTCCAGTTCCACATTGCCGGACGATTCCAGTTCGGCGCGTCCTGCCGTGAGGTTGACGGCCTCGCGCAGTTGCGCGAGATCCATGTTGTCGAGCAGCACCCGCTGGACGCCGGCATCCAGCGCCTCGTGCAGCTCGGTGAGGTTTTCCACCTCAACCTCAATCATCACGCCCGCGCCAACGAGCGACCGCGCGTGTTGCACGGCGGCGGTGATGGAGCCGGCCGCGGCGATGTGGTTTTCCTTGATCAGCACAGCGTCGTACAGGCCCATGCGGTGGTTATGGCAGCCGCCGCAACGCACGGCGTATTTTTGCGCCTTGCGCAGCCCGGGGAGGGTCTTGCGGGTGTCGAGTACACGCGTGTGGGTGCCTGCCACCGCTTCTGCGTAGCGTCGCGCCAGCGTGGCGGTGCCCGAAAGCGTCTGCAGGAAATTCAGCGCCGTGCGCTCCCCGGTAAGCAGTGCACGCGCCGGCCCTGCAAGGCGACACAGGCGACGGTCAGACTCGACACGCTCACCTTCCGTCACCTCCCAACTGATGGCGACGCGCGGGTCGATCTGGCGAAACACCTCATCGAACCAGGGGCGTCCGCAGATGACTGCGGCTTCTCGGCAGATGACTGTCGCCTGCACCGTGGCCTCCGCCGGGATCAGCCCGGCGGTGAGGTCGCCCGGCCCCACGTCCTCGGCAAGCGCGGCAAGCACCTGGCTGGCGATGTCTTCGGCGGTGACGAGGGTCATGATTCGGTGATCTTGGCAGGTTCGTGAAGTGTGGCGTGGCGGACGAAATAGCCATCCTTGAACTTCTTGGCCAGACCCGCGAGCAGTAACAGCGACAGCAGATTGGGTATGGCCATGAGCAGGTTGGTGATGTCTGCAATGTTCCACACCAGCTGCAAGGGCACGGCCGCGCCGAACACCACCAGCACGGTAAAGATGACGCGGTAGGGTGTCACCGCGCGCTCGCCAAACAGGAAATGTGCCGAGCGATCGCCGTAGTAGGACCACGACACAATGGTGGAAAAGGCGAACAGCGCCAGGCCCACGCCCACTACGAGAGCACCCGCGTCACCAAGTGCCGAGCTGAAGGCCAACACGGTGAGCGCGGCGCCTTTCACACCCTCTGGCGCACCGATGTAGGCGCCGGTGACCACAATCACCAGACCGGTCATGGAGCAGATCACCAACGTGTCGATGAAGGGCTCCATCATGGCCACCAGGCCCTCGCGCGCGGGCTCGTTGGTACGTGCGGCGGCGTGGGCCATGGGTGACGAACCGAGGCCGGCCTCATTGGAAAACAGACCGCGCGCCACGCCCCAGCGGATGGCCTCGCCGACGGCGGCGCCGCCCACGGCCCAGGGATTGAGCGCGTGGTTGAGGATGGTCGCGATGGCGTCCGGAATGGCGCTGGCGAAGTTGGCCAGCACGATGAGCGCAGCGACGATGTAGAAGATGGCCATGAAGGGCACGATGGCGCTGGCGAACCGTGCGATGCGCTTCACGCCGCCCAGGATCACCAGGCCCACCAGGGCGGCCATGATCATGCCGACCATCCAGTCGTACTCGCGCATGTCGGGCCAGATGAACACCAGACCGTCCACCACCGAGTTGGCCTGGACCATGTTGCCGATGCCGAACGAGGCGATGAGCGCGAAAGTGGCAAAAAGCGTGGCCATACGCTTCATCTTGAGGCCGTGCAGCAGGGTGTACATGGGCCCGCCCGCAACGCGCCCCTGCGGGTCGATTTCACGGAAGCGCAGCGCGAGGGTGCATTCGGTGAACTTGGTGGCCATGCCGAAGAAGGCCGTCATCCACATCCAGAACAGGGCGCCCGGCCCGCCAAGGGAAATGGCCGTGGCCACTCCGGCGATGTTGCCGGTGCCCACGGTGGCGGAGAGTGCCGTGGCCAGCGCCTGGAAGTGCGACACCTCGCCCTGGTGCGTGGGGTCGCTGTATTTTCCCGAGATGAGCTCCGCCGAATGCCGGAAGCCACGCACCTGGATGAAACCCAAGCGCAACGTAAGATAGACGCCGGTGCCGAGCAGCGCGGCGAGGGTTAAGGCATTGCCCCACAACAGGCCGGAGATCTGGCCCGTGATGTCGGTCAACCACTGAGTGGCGCTGTCCATGTCTTGGTCCCCCCGAAATGACTGGCACATCTTACCGGAAGCCACCGCGTCATGTTGCGCGCGCGGGCCCGCTGGCGCTGGTTTTTTGGCGGGCGGCCGGTATGATCCCTGCTCGGAAGGCCCGGGCCTTCCCACGAGGACACGGCTTGATGATGCTGCACATCGATACCACGACCGGATTGCTCGCACAGGCCCGCCAGGTGGCGTCACCGAACCAGGATGAGCGGCCGGCAGGGACGGCGGTCGACCTGGTGGTGGTGCACGGCATTTCGCTGCCGCCGTGTCAGTTCGGCGGGCCCTGGATCGACCAGCTGTTTACCAACAACCTCGACCCGCAAGCGCACCCCTATTTCGCCACCATTCACACCTTGCGTGTCTCGGCCCATTTGCTCATCCGGCGTGACGGCGAACTGGTGCAGTACGTGCCGTTCAACCGCCGGGCGTGGCACGCGGGTGTTTCGTGCTTCGAGGGACGCGAGCGATGCAATGATTTTTCCATTGGTATCGAACTGGAAGGCTGCGACGAACTGCCGTACGAGGACGTGCAATACGTCCGGCTGGGCACGTTGCTGGCCGCCCTGATGACGGCCTACCCGTCCATCCGCCCCGCGCGCGTGGCGGGACACTGCCACATCGCGCCCGGGCGCAAGCTCGACCCGGGTCCGCATTTCGACTGGCCGCGTCTCTATGCGTTAATAGGCGAAGCGGGGCGCGCGGCAGTGTAGAATCAACCCTCCGGTAAGGGAGCGGCCCCATGGCTTTGATTACGGTTCTTCTGAGTCTTCTCATCGAGCACTACCTCGGCACGCTCGAGGAATTCAGGCGTTACCGCTGGTTCACGGAATTCACCGACCGGATACGCGCGGCGCTCCCGGAGCGGCTCGCCGACTCGCCCCTGGCGGTGGCGCTGGTGCTTGGCTTGCCGACACTGGTGGTGCTGCTGCTGGCCGCCGCGCTGGCCGAGACCTGGCTGGTGCTGGGCCTTGGTTTCGGCCTGCTGGTATTGCTCTACAGCTTCGGCCCGCAGGACATGGAAGCCCGCGTGGAGGCCTGGCTGGAGGCCCGTGAACGCGACGACGAGGAATCGGCGCGCTGGCATGTGGCCGAGATCCTCGGCGCCGACATGCCCGAGGACCCTCAGCAGATCGCGCGCTCGGTGATGGAAACCGCCTTCGTGGAGATGCACGAGCGCTTGCTCGCGGTAGTGTTCTGGTTCGTGGCGTTCGGCCCGGCCGGCGCCTTGCTGTATCGCCTCACCGCGCTGTTGCGCAATCGTACGCGCAACGACGACAGCGCCTTCGCGGAATGGACCGCGCGTGTCCATTACGCGCTTGGCTGGATACCGGCCCGCTTGACCGCCCTCGGTTACGCCGCGGCTGGCAGCTTCGTGGATGCGTTGCAGTACTGGCGTGAAGAGGCGGGCAAGTGGCGCGATGTGAACCGCGGCGTGCTCATCGCCGCCGGGCTGGGCGCCCTCCAGTACGGTGCGGTGGAGAGCACCGGCAAGGAAGCGGAACTGGATGACATGCGCGCCACCGTCGCACTGCTGCGCCGTACGCTGGTGGTGTGGGTGGCCGCCCTCGCGGTGATTACCCTGGCGGGCTGGACCAGCTGATTCGACGCCCCATGACCGTTCTGGATCTCATCCGTCACGGTGAACCCGTGGGGGGCCGGCGTTATCGCGGGCACCTGGACGACCCACTGTCCGAAAAGGGCTGGCGTCAGATGCGCGAGGCGGTGGCTGATCACTGCCCATGGGACGCCGTCGTCAGCTCACCCCTGCGGCGCTGCGCCGCCTTCGCCGAGGACCTGGTCGCGCGTCACGGCCTGCCCCTGACGCTGGAGCCGCGCTTCCAGGAAGTGGGCTTCGGCGACTGGGAGGGCCGCACCCGCGAGGAACTGGAGGCGGACAGCCCGGGCTGCCTGCGGCATTTCTACAGCGACCCGATCAACCACACGCCGCCGGGCGCCGAACCGCTGCTGGACTTTCAGCAACGGGTCCTTGCCGGACTCGACGATCTGCTGGCCCGCAATGGCGGCCGCCACGTGCTGTTGGTCGGCCACGCGGGGCTCATCCGCGTCATCATTGGCCATGCCCTGGCCATCCCACTCGCCCACATCTTCCGCATCAACGTGGACAATGCCTGTCTCACGCGCCTGCGTGTGGATGCCGGGCAGCCGGCCCTGATGTTCCACGCCGGCCGGCTCTGAGCGCCCACGGTCGGCAGCGCCGCTATGCTTTTTCTGATCCACCGCCGGACTCCGGAACCCCATGCCGAACGATCGCACCGTTTATCTGAAGGACTACACCGCGCCCGCCTACCATATCGCCCGCGCCGATCTGCGCTTCGAACTGGACGAGGCGAATACCTTGGTGCACGCCAGGCTCGCCATCCGCGCCCAGCGCCCCGGCGAGCCGCTGCGCCTGCACGGTGAGGCGCTGGAGTTGTTGTCCGTCGCGCTGGACGGTGGCGCGCTCGCCGCTTCGGCCTATCGCATCGAAGATGGCATGCTGGTGATCGACGACGTCCCCGCCGGGTTCACCCTGGAGACCACGAGCCGCATCCATCCGAACGCCAACACGGCGCTGGAGGGTCTGTACGTCTCGGGCGGCAATTTCTGCAGCCAATGCGAGGCGGAAGGTTTCCGCAAGATCACCTGGTTCATCGACCGCCCCGACAACATGACGGTGTTCACCACGCGCATCGAGGCGGACAGGGCGCGCTATCCGGTGCTGCTGTCCAACGGCAATTGCGTGGCCCAGGGTGAACTGGCCGACGGTCGGCATTTCTCCGAATGGTACGACCCGTTTCCCAAACCTTCCTATCTCTTCGCCCTGGTGGCCGGCGACCTGGCCTGCCTGGCAGATCACTTCACCACCGCGTCGGGTCGCCGCGTAGCGCTGCGGCTTTATGTGCAGCACGGCAACGAAGACAAGGCACAGCACGCCATGGCCTCGCTCAAGAAAGCGATGCGTTGGGACGAGGAAGTCTACGGTCGCGAATACGATCTGGACGTGTACATGATCGTGGCGGTGGACGACTTCAACATGGGCGCCATGGAGAACAAGGGGCTCAACGTGTTCAATTCCCGCTACGTGCTGGCGCGCCCGGAGACGGCCACCGATGCGGACTTCATGGCCATCGAAGGCGTCATCGCTCACGAGTATTTCCACAACTGGTCGGGCAACCGCATCACCTGCCGCGACTGGTTCCAGCTCTCCCTCAAGGAAGGCTTCACGGTACTGCGCGACCAGCAGTTCAGCGAGGACATGACCTCGGGACCGGTGGCGCGCATCGGTGAAGTGGGCGTGTTGCGCAGCCAGCAGTTCCGCGAGGACGCGGGCCCCATGGCCCATCCGGTGCGCCCGCCGTCCTACCAGGAGATCAACAACTTCTACACCCTGACCGTGTACAACAAGGGCGCGGAAGTGGTGCGCATGCTGCGCACACTGCTGGGCGCCGAGGGCTTCCGGCGCGGCACTGATCTGTATTTTTCACGCCACGACGGCCAGGCGGTCACCACGGACGATTTCGTGCATGCCCTGGAAGATGCCAACGGCGTGGACCTCACCCGTTTCCGGCGCTGGTACGATCAGGCGGGCACGCCGGAGGTGTCGGCGTATGGCGAATACGATGCCAGCGCGCGGCGTTACGCCCTGCACCTGAGCCAGCGCACGCCCGCCACGCCTGGCCAGCCGGAAAAGCTACCGTTTCACATCCCCATGACGGTGGCGCTGCTCGGCAGCGACGGCAGTGAGCTTCCGTTGCGCCTGGAACACGAGTCCGCGCCGAACGGGACTTCACGGGTGCTTGAACTCACCGAGGACGAACAGCGCTTCGTGTTTGAGGACATACCCGCCGCACCGGTGCCGTCGCTGCTGCGCGGATTTTCCGCGCCCGTGAAACTCACATTTCCGTACACGGATGCGGACCTCGCCTTCCTCATGGCCCATGATGCCGATCCCTTCAACCGCTGGGACGCCAGCCAGCGCCTCGCGCTCGGTGTGATGCTGCGCGCCCTGGATGGGCGCAGATCCGGCGATGAACCCGCGCTGGATGCCGGCCTCTCCCAAGCCTTCGCGACCACGCTCCGTCACCCGACACTGGACAAGGCCCTCATCGCCGAGGCGCTCACCCTGCCTGATACCGACTACGTGGCCGGCTTCGTGGATGTGGCCGACCCGGTGGCAATCCACGCCGTGCGCACCGAGCTGCGTCGGGCCCTCGCCAAGACACACCGCGACCTGCTCCTCACCACCTTCGACGAGCACCGCGCGCAGGGTGCGTACAGTCTCGACATGGCGGCGGTCGGACGTCGGCGCCTGAAGAATCTTTGTCTCGGCTATCTGCTGGAGTTGGGTGAACCGGCGCTACGTGCGCGCGCACTGGCGCAGTACCATGAGGCGGACAACATGACCGACGCCCTCGCGGCCCTCACGGCCCTGGTACACAGCGCGGGTCCGGAACACGAGGAGGTGCTGGTGGCGTTCTATCGTCGCTGGCGGCAGGACCCGCTGGTGCTGGACAAATGGTTTACACTGCAGGCGACCGCGCCGCTGCCAGGCACGCTGGCGCGCGTACGTGAGCTGACCCGGCATCCGGATTTCAATTTGAAAAACCCCAACCGTGTGCGTGCACTCATCGGTGCCTTCAGCCAGCGCAACCCGGCGCAATTCCACGATGCCGGCGGTGAGGGGTATGCGCTGCTGGCCGAACACGTGCTGGCGCTGGACGGGCTCAATCCGCAGATCGCCGCACGCCTCGCCGGCCCGTTCACACAATGGCGCCGCTACGACCCGGCACGTCAGACGCTGATGCGCCGGCAGCTGGAGCGCCTGCTGGCCGCGCCCGGCCTGTCGGCGGACGTCTACGAGATTGCCAGCAAGAGCCTCGCGTAAGCACGCTCGCGCGAGTTCACCGGTGATCCCCGCCACGGAAAATTCCCCGCTGTAGGTCACGTTGACGCGAAGCGTCTACGTGACAGAGCCCTGTGGACCCGTCACGTAGCTTCGCAACGTGACCTACGGGACTGTCTGTACCGATCCGCCGTGATATGCCTGCCGTAGGTCACGTTGACGCGAAGCGTCTACGTGACAGAGCCCTGTGGATCCGTCACGTAGCTTCGCAACGTGACCTACGGGACTGTCTGCACCGATCCGCCGTGATATGCCTGCCGTAGGTCACGTTGACGCGAAGCGTCTACGTGACAGAGCCCTGTGGATCCGTCACGTAGCTTCGCAACGTGACCTACGGGATTGCCCGCACCGATCCGCCGTGATACGTGCCTGCCGTAGGTCACGTTGACGCGAAGCGTCTACGTG
>JAWLGK010000002.1:44915-326598 GCA_041685115.1 Gammaproteobacteria bacterium
CACGTAGCTTCGCAACGTGACCTACGGGATTGCCCGCACCGATCGGGCCGCGATATGCCTGCCGTAGGTCACGTTGACGCGAAGCGTCTACGTGACAGAGCCCTGTGGACCCGTCACGTAGCTTCGCAACGTGACCTACGGGATTGCCCGCACCGATCCGCCGTGATACGTGCCTGCCGTAGGTCACGTTGACGCGAAGCGTCTACGTGACAGAACCCTGTGGACCCGTCACGTAGCTTCGCAACGTGACCTACGGGATTGCCCGCACCGATCGGGCCGCGATATGCCTGCCGTAGGTCACGTTGACGCGAAGCGTCTACGTGACAGAACCCTGTGGACCCGTCACGTAGCTTCGCAATGTGACCTACGGGATTGCCCGCACCGATCGGGCCGCGATATGCCTGCCGTAGGTCACGTTGACGCTAAGCGTCTACGTGACAGAGCCCTGTGGACCCGTCACGTAGCTTCAAAACGTAACCACCCACCCCGATTGTCTCCCTATGCCAATGGCACAGGTTGCCGTGCGCGCCATCACTCCAGCTCTGGCGAATAGAAGCAGAACTGGTTCTTGCCGCGCTGCTTGGCCACATACATGGCCGTGTCGGCGCGATGGAGCAGGTTGTCGGAGTCGAGGCCATGCTGCGGATACAGGCTGATGCCGACGCTGGTGGTGATTCGCGCCTCTTGCTCGCCCGCAAAGGTGAACGGCTTGGCGAGCTCATCGATGACCTTGCGCGCGACCGCCGAGACATCACTGCTTTCGCCGAGGTCCGGCAGGATGATGGCAAATTCGTCCCCACCCAGACGCGCGACCGTATCGGATTGGCGCAACTGTGCGGTCAGGCGCTGTGCCACCTGGCCGAGTAACTCGTCGCCTGCACCGTGGCCAAACCTGTCGTTGACGTCCTTGAAACCGTCGAGATCGAGAAATATCACCGCCAGTGACCTGCGGTTGCGCCGCGCCCGTGCCAGCGCCTGTTTGAAGCGGTCCTGGAACAGTACGCGGTTGGGCAACTCAGTCAGCGGATCGTAGTGTGCGAGGTGATAGAGCCGCTCCTCGTTCTCCTTCTCGGTGGTGATGTCGCTGAAGATGCCGACGTAGTGGGTCAGTTCGTTGCGCTCATTCCTGACGCTGCTGATGGACAACCATTCAAGATAGATGTCGCCGTTCTTGCGGCGGTTCCAGATCTCGCCCTGCCAATGGCCGAGCTGTTGCAGTGCCCGCCACATGGCCGCATAGAACTCCTGGGACTGCCGTCCGGAGTACAGGAGATGCGGCGAATTGCCAATGGCTTCCTCGGCGCTGTAACCGGTAACTTCGGAAAACGCCCGGTTCACGTTGAGGATGACGCCGCCCGGCGTGGTGATGACGACCCCTTCCTTGGCGTTTTCGAATACCTTGGCCATCAATCGCGAAGCAACGCCGATATTCTGCTTGATACTCTGGCGCACGGATTTCAACAACTCGCGCAACTCAAGACCGAGTTGGATGAAATGCTCGTATTCGGCCTCTTGCAAGGCCTCCGCCCGCTGCCGCTGCAGCAGCAGACGTCGCGCGACGTCGTGCAGGCGGCTGTGCACCGCGCCGATGGCAGCGAACTGGGGGATGTCGAGCAACGCCGTGTCATCCATTCCGTGATACCAGCGCCCAAATTGGCACAGCAGGTGTGGTTTGGCCGCGACATCATGGACATGGGACGCACATCCGAAAATGAGGCTCTTGTTCACCCGCGTCAGCCATAGCTCGTGCATGTCAATGGCCTGTTCCAGCTCATTGGCGTACTGATCGAGCTCGCTGCTGGTCAGCTGTTCGATGAACGCGGCGTTCATGGGGAGCGCTCTCCGCCGGCCCGGAGTTCGGCGAGGCCTTGGCCGTTACGCAGCAGCGCAGTGAATCGGTCAGCCGGCACTGCCGGGCTGAAAAAATAACCCTGGAAGGCGTGGCACCCCGTGCGGCGTATCAGAGCAACGTGCGCGTCGGTCTCCACGCCCTCGGCAACAACCTCCATGCGCAGCGTTTGGCCCAGTGCGGCGATGGTCTCGACAATGGCCGCGTGGTCGGGGTCTTTGGTCGCGTCGACGATGAAGGAACGGTCGATCTTGAGGATGTCGACGGGAAAGCGCTTCAGATAACTGAGGCTGGAATAACCCGTACCAAAATCATCGATAGCCACAGTGATGCCCTGTTGCTTGAAGCGCTGGAGAATGGCGATGGTCTCGTCGGGACTGTCCATGAGCAGCGTCTCGGTAAGCTCCAGTTCGAGCAAGTGCGGCGGCAGCCCGGTGCTTGCCAGAATGGCCTCCACCCGCTCGATCAGGTCCGGCTGAAGCAATTGCCGCGCCGACAAATTTACCGAGACGCGCAGTGGATGACCCATGTCTGCCCAGCGGCGTGTCTGTTCGCAGGCGTGCCTCAGCACCCATTCGCCCAAGGGCACGATGAGGCCGGTGTCCTCCGCGACGGGTATGAACTCTGAAGGTGCGATGAGGCCATGTTCCGGGTGCTGCCAGCGCACCAATGCCTCCATGCCGCAGATGCGGCCATCACCGATGCAGACGCGGGGCTGGTACTGCACTTCGAATTCCTGTCGCTCGAGGGCGCGGCGCAAGCTGTTCTGCAGCGTAACGTGCACCAGTGCACGGGTGTTCATGTCGGCAGTGTAGAACTGAATGCCGTCGCGGCCGCGTTCCTTGGCACGGTACATGGCGGTGTCGGCATTCTTCAGCAGATCGACCGCCGTACGGCCATCGTCGGGGTAGATGGCCACGCCCATGCTGGTGGTGATCGACAACTCGCGGGCGCCTACCAGGAAGGGCGGCTGAAAGGCGGCGGCGATCTGTTGCGTTACCTGCTCAATGGCCGTCAGGGTCTTTGCCGCGGTGACGAGCACCACGAATTCGTCGCCGCCGAAACGCGACAGGGTGTCGGTCGAGCGTAAGGAGCCAAGGATGCGCTTGGCAACCGCACGCAGCAGCTGATCGCCCACGTTGTGCCCCAAGGTATCGTTGACGAACTTGAAGCGATCCAGGTCGAAGTAAATCACGGCGACGTACTCGCCGGAACGGTTGGCGCCGGCCAGCGCCTGTTCGAGTCGGTCGTTGAACAGCAGGCGGTTCGGCAAGTCGGTGAGGGCGTCGTGAAATGCCTGGTGGCGAATGCGGCGTTCCTTTTCGTGCAGTTCGGTAATGTCGCTGAATACGGCCACGTAGTTCTGCGGCTTGCCGGCTTCGTCATGGAATACGGCGATGGTCAGCTGCTGAAGGTAGGCCTCACCGGTCTTGCGGCGATTCCACAATTGGCCGCGCCAGCCGCCGGAGGTCAACAGGGTCGACCACATCTCGGAATAGAACTCGTCGGGCTGGTGGTCGGATTTGAGGATGCGCGGGTTGTTGCCCACGACCTCCTCGGGTGCGTAGCCGGTGATGGCCGTGAAGGCAGGATTCACCAGCAGAATCGCGGCATTCGCGTCGGTGACGAAGACACCCTGCACCGTGGTGCGAAACACGATGTCCGCCAGCTTGAGCCTATCCTCCGCCTTGCGGCGCTCCACAACCTCCTCCTCCAGACGGCGGTTGGTGCTGGCCAGGTCCGCGGTGCGTTCCGCCACCAACTCCTCAAGGTGTTCGCGGTGGGTCTTCAGCTCATTCTCGGCCTTGAGGCGTGCGGTGATGTCGTTGTGGATGGCGTACACGAGCGGCCGGCCCAGGTCGCTGATGGCGCGCAGCTGCACATGCACGTCGCGCAGCTCACCGTCCTTTTTGCGATGGCGGGTGATGAACTCCATGCTGGATTGGCTCAGCACTGCGTCGGCGTGCCGTTGCGCGCCATCAAAGCCCAGAACCACGTCGAATTCCGGCACTGTCAGGCCGATGAACTCGTCGCGCGTAAACCCGAGCTGGCGATGCGCGACGGCGTTGCAATCGTGGATGCGCAGCGTAACCGGATCGACGATGACGATACCGAACGGTGAAAGCTCGAAGAGGGTCCGGTAGCGCGTGTCCTTGCTCTCGATGGCCCGGATAAGCGGCGACGTGAAGCGGCGGAACAGCAGCACGCCGATGAATGCGAGCAGCAGTACCGAAGCGCTCGCCAGACTTGCTGCGCTCAGAAACGGCGCACGGATCTCGGCCAGATCTATTTTCACCACCACACCGGCGCCCAGCGCCGGGATGGCGTGGAAGGAGGCGATGACGCGGTTACCGCGGAAGTCGTTGGCCTGTGTCCAGCCGGATTCCCCATTCAGGGCGCGCGCCATGGGTTTACCCACCGGCACCGGCAGTGCATGCCCGGGCTCGCTGTACCCGCCCACCAGATAACGGATCCCGTCGTCCCCACGCTGCGCGATGAGCAATTCATCGGTACGGCCCAGGCTGCCATGTACGTAATGCGCATCTGCCATCTGCCTGGCCACGGCCTGCAGCGACGCGGCGTCCCGTTCCCCGGCCGCCAGTGTCTGGAAACGCTCGCTCAGGCTGCGGCCCGTTTCGGACAGACGTTCACCATGGAGCGCAACGGAGTGACGATAGAGCGTAAGCAGCGCCAGGCAGGCCGCAGTGATGGCCACCACCATGATGAGTGCGGTTGTGACCAGGAGGATGCGTTTGTGTTGGCGGGAATGGTTCACGCGGTCGATCGCGAGCCTGGGCCACATTCCCTGTAGGACCTGGCCCATGTAATCCAAGGACTGTCCTGCTGCGCATTATATGCACAACAGGCCGAAACCCGGTGCGGGAGCCTCCGATTGCATCACAGGCGGAGCGCGAAGGGTGTCGCAGAAGTTTCCGGCGACCAAGACTCGTGGGCGGAGTTGCAAAAACGGCACAAAGTTGATCCAACGGCATGAGAACAGCACAATCGGTACCGTCATCGGCACCGGACCCGCCATGGAACGCATGGACCGCATCATCCAGCTTCATCATCTGCTCCGGCGCGGCAGGCCGGTACCGCTGGCGCAAATGATGGAGACACTCTGCGTGTCCCGCGCCACCGTGGTCCGCGATCTGGAATACATGCGCGATCGCATGGGGGCGCCCATCGTCTACGACAGGGCAGCCAACGGTCACCGCTACGACGCCCATGCCCCCACTTTCGAGCTGCCGGGCCTGTGGTTCAACGCCGGCGAACTCTATGCCCTGTTGGCCAGCGAACAGCTGCTGGAAGCCGTGCAGCCCGGCGTGCTCACGCCACATATCGGCCCCCTTAGGGCGCGCATCCGCAGCCTGCTCGAGAAAAGCGGCCAGCAGGTGGATACCGTCATCTCCCGCATCCGGTTGGTGGGCTCGGCCCGGCGCCGCACCGAAAGTGAACACTTCGGGACGCTGGCACAGGCCGTTCTCAACGCCCACACACTGGATATCGAATACCATTCCCGCAGCCGCGACGAAATTTCCCGGCGGCGAATCCATCCCTACTGGCTGATTCATTACCGCGACAACTGGTACATAGTCGGCCACTGCGAGCGCGCCCGCGCGCTGCGCTTCTTCGCACTCGACCGCATCCGCCGCTGCGGGTCCACAGGCGCCCCCTTCAAGCCGCCATCGGATCCCGCCCTCGACCGCTACGTGGGCGCCAGCTTCGGCATCTTCGGCGGCGAGGCACGCGCCTGGGCCGTGTTGCGCTTCACCTCTGGAGCGGCCCGCTGGGTCGCCGACGAGGAATGGCACCCGGAACAGAAAGGCGAGTGGAAGGACGACGGCTATGAACTTCAGGTGCCTTATGCCGATGGTCAGGAATTGATCATGGATATCCTCAAGTACGGGCCTGACGTGGAAGTCATCGGCCCTGAGGAGCTGCGCGAGCAGGTGGCTGCGCGTCTGCGGGAGGCGGCAGTCCGGTCGGATAAGCACGGCTCGTCTACGGAGCCACTGATTTGTTCGGTTTCGCCATGGGGCTGTAGGAGCGGCCACCGGCCGCGATTCTTCGCGGATTTGGGGGGCATTCGCGGCCGGTAGCCACTCCAGCAGGGGGCGGGTGTGTTCTCGATGGCGTCGAGTCGATAGACGCGTTCCGCTATGGCCGAGGTAGGTGGCTCATCTCCTGAGCCACCACCCCGGTTATCTTCGCAGGTGGCACGGCGACCGGCGATTGCGTCTGTTCTGGCATACGGCCGTGCCGGACAGATGCTTCGGTTTCCGGAAAACTCTGGTGAATGTGATTTCAACGCTGGACGTAACACGGGAGCGCTGCGTGCAATCAGCACGCCCAAGTAGTCAGGACAAATTCATGCAGTCGTCATACTTCGCGTTTTGGGGCAAGAGTGAACGGGATCAGGACGGCGCACTTGTTTGGCACCCGGTCGTCTTTCACTGTCTGGATGTTGCGGCGGTGGCTGATGCGCTACTTGAGCGTCATGAGCGCCTGCGCAGCGCCTTTGTCCGTTTGTCCATGTTGCCAGAGCCGCAGATGCGGGCATGGGTCCGCTTTTTCATCGCTCTCCATGACCTTGGAAAATTCAGCAGTGCCTTCCAGCAATTGATTGATGAACTGGCCCCCGCCCGCACGAAGACCTACAGCTATTCCAGAAGGCACGACACACTCGCACACATCTATTGGCGCCAGCGGCTTTACGAGCGGGTGAGGCATCGCCTGCTTGGCGAGTGGGGCGATGGCGCCGGCGCCAGTTATGCGGAAGACCTTCTCGACCGATGGATGTCGGCCGTGAGTGGCCATCATGGGCAGCCGCCGAAAACAACGGCGGGGGATATCCACACGTTTTACTTCGCTCCTGAGGACGAACAAGCACTCAACGCCTTTGTCGATACAGTCGCTGATCTCTTCCTGAGCGAGCATCAGGCGCCCTCGTTTCCTTCAGGAAAGGAGTTCCTTCGCGCAACGAAACTCTTCTCCTGGTGGCTCGCGGGCCTCACGGTCCTCGCAGACTGGTTGGGTTCAAACCGCGATTACTTTCCCTTTCGCACTCAGCCCATGCCGTTGGCGCGTTACTGGGCGGACGTCGCCCGTCCCGCGGCCGAGGAGGCGCTGAACCACAGCGGGTTGCTTCCAAACCCGCCGAACGGCATACAACCCATTCACCGACTCTTCGGGGCCATCGAATCGCCAACACCTCTTCAGGCCGCCTGTAGCGACCTGCCGCTGACCGCCGGCCCGCAGTTGTTCCTGATCGAGGATGCGACCGGCGCCGGTAAGACGGAGGCGGCATTTCTGCTATTGAACCGGCTGCTCGCCACCGGTGCGGCTGAAGGAGGCTATCTCGCCCTGCCCACTATGGCGACCGCCAATGCCATGTACCGGCGAACGGCGCAGGTTTACCGGCGGCTTTTTCTGGAAGGGACACGCCCAACTTCGTTGGTCCTGGCCCATGGCAGCCGCCATCTGGACGACGGCTTCTCCGATTCCGTACTGCCGCACTCCACCGCACAGGACGAATACGAGCGCGGCGAGGCGGAGGCTGGCGCCCACTGCAATGCCTGGTTGGCAGACGGCAGCAAACGTGCGCTGCTGGCGCAAATGGGTGTCGGCACCATCGACCAAGCCGTGATGGCGGTGCTCACTTCACGGCACCAATCACTGCGCCTGCTCGGCTTGCTCGACAAGGTGCTGATTGTCGATGAAGTGCATGCGTCCGATGCCTACATGCACCGGCTGCTTTGCGAGCTCCTCGCCCTGCATGCGCGTTCGGGTAGCAGCGCCATCCTGCTTTCCGCCACATTGCCGAAGAAAATGCGTGACGAGCTGGTGGAAGCCTTCAGCCAAGGCATCGGTCGTGCGACGCCCATGCTCAAGGCAGAAGGCTATCCGCTCCTGACGCGCATCGGCACCGACGACCACGCCCAGGTGGCGGTGCCCGCCCGCGAGACGGTGATGCGTACGCTGGCGTTCGAGTTGTTCCATGACGAGGCTTCAGTGGACGCATGGATTACCACGCAGGCCGAGGCGGGCGCCTGCGTCGCCTGGGTACGCAATACGGTCGGGGACGCGACGAACGCCTACCAACGCCTGAGCGCTTGCCTGGGCGCTGACAAGGTCATCCTGTTTCATGCGCGTTTCGCCATGGGCGACCGCCTGCGTCTGGAAGAGGCGATCGTCAACGCGTTTGGCAAGCGTCAGGGGGCAGACGCGCGTGTCGGCCGGGTGGTGATCGCCACACAGGTGATCGAACAGTCGCTCGACCTCGATTTCGACGAAATGGTGACCGACCTTGCGCCCATCGATCTGCTGTTGCAGCGCGCCGGCCGTTTGCGCCGACACTGCCGTGACAAGCTCGGCAATCCAGTCACCGGGAACGATGAGCGCGGCCCCGCGATCTTGCGCGTCCTTTCGCCCGATCCTGACTCGGAACTGGACGCCAACTGGTACGTACGCCTCCTACCCCACGCGGCCTCGGTCTATGCCGACCACGGTCAGCTGTGGGCCACCGCTCGCCTGTTGAAAGAACATCGGCAGATGGCGGTTCCTGGCGAACTGCGCTTCTTCATCGAAGCGGTTTTCGGGGAACGGGCGCCGGAGATTCCCGCAGCCTTGCAGGCACGGAGCCAGCGCGCCGAGGGCGCACGCAGCGCTGACGCCTCGCAGGCCCGGTTCAACGCCATCAAAGCGGTCCAAGGCTATCGCCACGAAGGCGGTGACTGGTGGGACGAGAGTTATACCCCGACCCGCCTCGGCGATTTGGCGACAACCGTGCGCCTCGCCCGCTGGGACGGCACCCAGTTGCGCCCTTGGTCGGATGACGCCAGATACCCGTGGCCGCTCAGTGAGGTGAGGGTGCGCGGCCGGTTTGAAATGGACCCGGACACCTCCGGCTCCATGGGGCAGGCCATGAAGGTGCTGTTGGATGCGTGGGGCAAGGGATTCAGTGGCGTGGTTCTGCCCCTGGCGAAGGTCGAAGGGCAATGGCGCGGGGTTCTGGTGGGTGGCAAAGGCGAACAGGTTTCGGTGACCTATTCGGATACGGGTGGGCTGGTTTTGGAAAGAGGTGCGGCCTCGGCGTGAGGCCGCACCATCCCCGCGTGCGCGGGGAACGCCTGTGAACACGATTTCAAGCACGGTTCATCCCCGATTGATGTCGGGGAAGTGGGCAAGTGGAAGTGTACTGCAAGTATGATTTAAAGCACATTGATCTGACGTGGCTCACTTGCATATACTGCCCGCTAGCCGGCAGGGATATTTTCGTTAGGCACAGATTGGAAAGTGGGCCCAAACCCACCGCAGCGGAGTTCGCAAAGGGAAACGGAGGAAGATTGCGTGAACCTGATTGATGGAGCGCCATGGCTTCCAGTACGGCGCAAACACGGGGCAAGGGAGCTGATCCTGCCGTGGCAGATCACCGACCGTATCGACGACGACCCCATCGTCGCCCTCGATCTGCCCCGGCCCGATTTCAACGGCAGCCTGGTGCAGTTCCTGATAGGCCTGCTTCAGACTGCCTGGGCGCCCGAGGATGAGGCGGATTGGGGTGAGGCTTACGAAAGGCCTCCGAAACCCGCGGAGTTGCATGATGCCTGTCTACGCTACCGCGACGCCTTCAACGTGGACGGCGACGGGCCGCGTTTCCTTCAGGACCTGGAGCTCGCGGGTGAAGAACCAAAGGACATCGGTTCACTCTTGATCGATGAGCCCGGTGGCCAGACCCTGCGTGACAACCGCGACCTGTTCATCAAGCGCGGGCAGTACCCGACGCTCGGCCTCACCGCGGCCGTGGCTGCCCTGATCACCCTCCAGACCAATGCACCCAGCGGCGGCAAAGGTCATCGCACGTCCATGCGCGGCGGCGGCCCGCTGACCACACTGCTGGTCCCGGACCCGCTTCACGATCCCTTGCCAGCCAACCTGTGGCGGCTGGTATGGCTGAACGTCTTGAGCGCAGAACACCTGGAGGGGCTCACAGGAAACAGCCACCTCACCGACCCAGCCGCCATCTTCCCCTGGTTGGCGCCGACGCGTACCAGCGAAAACCCCGGCGGCGTCGACACCACGCCGGAAGACGCTCATCCCTTGCAGATGTATTGGGGCATGCCCCGCCGCATTCGTCTGGAAATGGACGATCTGGTGGAAGGTGAGTGTCCCATGACGCACCGACGCGAGCCGCTGGTGACGGCGTTCCACACCCGCAGCTACGGCGTGAACTACACCGGTGCCTGGGCGCACCCCTTGTCCCCCCACGCTATCAATGAAGACGGAAAACCGCTGCCGCTCCATCCCCAACCCGGCGGCATCGCCTATCGCTACTGGCTTGGCCTGGTGCTCGGTGACGCACAGGGCGTGCGGCCCGCGCAGGTGATCACGGCACGGGGCAGCAGCAGTGCCCGCCGCCGCCGCGCCGTGCGCCTGTGGGCGTTCGGTTTCGATATGGACAATGCAAAAGCCCGAGCTTGGTACGAGTCGGTAATGCCCGTTTATCACCTTGATACCGAACAGCGTGAGCGCTTCAGTGCGGAGGTCAACCGGTTGCTTGTTGCTGCTTCCGACGTGGCGCGGAATCTGCGTCTCGCCCTGAAGGATGCCTGGTTCAGCAAAGGGGCGACGGTACGCGGCGATTTCAATTTCGCCGTTGACGCTTTCTGGCAGGACACGCAGCCCGGGTTCTACGGCCTGCTTGAGCTGTTGTATCGCCACGTGACGGAGGACGCCGCCGAACCTGACCGGCGTGCCTGGTTGCGCCTGCTCAGCGATTGCTCTTTGGCACTGTTCGACACCTGGGCCGTGAGTGGCGCTATCGAGAGCGAAGACCCGAAACGGATAGCAGTCGCCCGCAAGGGGCTGGAGTGGGGCAATTACAGCAAAAAGATGATGAACACCCTTGGACTCGATACCAGGTCGCGGCAGCCAGCAAGGAGCAACGTATGAGTGAGTCGTCAGTGGCAGACAACGAACAGGTCACAGCACCCGAGACAATTGTTCTCGAATGGTGGGAGGAACTTGCAGATAAACGCGGCGATCGGGCGGAACTGCGTCGCGCCCGATCACTCGAAGCGGTCATTTTTACTTCGGCCTACCAGCGCCTTTGGCGGCGTCTGCGCGCCGCGGGCTGGAAGAGGGAAGACGGCGTGGCATTGGTGGCTGGTGTGTTGGCCCATGCCGACGCCCATCACCCTTCTGCAAAATTCGCTGCACAGCTGGCGGCACCGGCTCATGGTGACAAGCCGCGCTACTCCGGTTTGCGTTTTCGTCGCCTGCTCCAACATGAAACCCGGGAAGAGTTGTTCGAACCAGCCATCCGCGCCCTGGCGCTCATCGGTGGACGTGCCAACCTGACCGATCTTGCCAGGAGCCTTTACGACTGGAATGACAAGACACGGCGTCACTGGGCGTTCGATTACTACGGCAGCAATCCCAAGGCGGACTGAACCGCCCCAATTCTAAGCAAAAGGAAGGAATCTCATGAACCGTTTTCTGCAACTTCACCTGCTCACTGCCTATCCGCCGTCCAACCTGAATCGTGACGATCTGGGACGTCCAAAGACTGCTCAGGTGGGTGGTGCGACCCGCTTGCGTGTTTCATCACAAAGCCTGAAACGCGCCTGGCGTACCTCGGACGTGTTCGTGGAGGCGCTTGATGGCCATGTGGGCATACGCACCAAGGAGATTGGCGTACGTGTCGCGACGCGCCTTATCGAAAGCGGAGTCAAGGAAAAGAATGCGCGCGAGTGGGCGCGCAAGGTAGCTGAACAGTTCGGCAAGCTCAAGGAGTCGAAGGACAACGGAAAAGACGAAGCGTTGCATATCGAACAGCTTGCCCATTTCAGCCCTGAAGAGTTGGCGGCCATCGATGCCCTGACGGACACGGTGGCCGCGCGTAACAGCGAGCCGGTATCCGAAGAATTGAGTCTCTTGCGCAAACAACACAGCGCCGCCGACATCGCCCTGTTTGGTCGCATGCTGGCCGCGAGTCCCGGGTTCAACGTCGAGGCCGCGGCGCAGGTGGCCCACGCGATTACTGTGCACAAGGTGGCCGTCGAAAACGACTTTTTCACTGCCGTGGACGACCTGAATACCGGTGAAGAAGACGTGGGTGCGGGCCACATGGGGGAGACCGAATTCGGTTCCGGGCTCTTTTACCTCTATGTCTGCATCGACCGCGAACTGCTGCTGGAAAATCTCGGTGGTGACGAAACCTTGTGGAAAAAGGCCATCACAGCGCTGGTGGAGGCAACGGCCACGGTGTCGCCCACCGGAAAGCAGAACAGCTTCGCCTCCCGTGCCCGCGCCAGTTACCTGTTGTGCGAGACAGGCAACCAGCAGCCGCGCTCGCTGGCGGTCGCCTTCCTTGAACCGGTTGCAGGTGCGACACTGCTGAAAACCAGCATCGACCGGCTGAATGAAACACGCAAAAAAATGGACGCCGTTTACGGCCCCTGCGCGCAGAACCTCTGCGAGCTGAACGCCCATACCGGCGACGGCAGCCTGCAGGCGATCATCGCGTGCGCCGTGGAGTAAGGCCATGACCGACTACCTGCTGTTTCAGCTCTATGGCCCGCTGGCCGCATGGGGTGATGTTGCGGTGGGAGAGGCGCGCGTCACATCCACACATCCCGGGCGCTCAGCGCTCATTGGTCTGCTCGCTGCAGCGGTCGGTTTGCGGCGTGATGAAGAAGAGCAACAGCGTCGGATGGCAGAAGGCTATCGGTTCGCCGTGCGCGTGCTTACGGCCGGACATTTCCTGCGTGACTACCACACCGCACAGGTCCCCTCGAAGGCGGCGGCCAAAGGCTATCCCAAGTACACGCGGCGTGACGAACTGGCCCTGCCCAAGGACGATTTGGGAACCATCCTCTCCAGCCGGGACTACCGCAGTGACGCGTATTACCAGGTCGCTGTGGAGGCGAACGCGGGAGCTTCGTGGTCGCTCGATATCCTGAAGAGGGCACTGGAAACACCGCGTTTTCCGCTCTATCTCGGACGCAAGTCGTGTTCATTGGCGCTCCCCCTACAACCGCAAGTCATCGGTGCGGAAGATGTACGGACTGCCTTCGCTGCGGCACAGTTCACCGATCCCGACGACTTGATGGAGGGCATCGTGCGCTGGCGCAGCGCCAAGCGCCTGAGCAGCGGTGCGGCATCGCTCTATTGGGAAGAGGGAATGAACGCCGGCGTCCCCGCGCGCGAGACCTTCACCCGTCGCGATCAGCCGCGCACGCGGCGTCGCTGGCAATTCGATGAGCGCGAGGAACACCATGCGCGCCTGGACGGCAAGGAGTGAGCCATGTACATGAGTCGCGTGACCTTGAAAAAAGCATCGTGGGACGGTGCGTTGAGCAGAGTGGCCACAGGTTATGGCGTTCACCAGGCGCTCTGGCGCCTTTTCGATGAAGACCCGAATGCCCGCCGGGATTTTCTGTACCGGCAGGAAACGGAACAGAACCTCCCTCGCTTTCTGATCGTGTCCCAACGTGTCCCGGCCGATCGCGAAGGCCTCTGGCACGTGGAAACGAAGGAATATCACCCTCGATTGACCGCAGGTCAGTTGCTGTCTTATTCCCTCCGGGTCAATCCTGTCGTCACCCGCCAGGACGAAGCGGGCCGGTCCCATCGGCATGATGTGGTGATGGATTTCAAGCGCCATCACCCGGAAGGCAGCAATCGGTTAAGCCAAGCCGAAAGGGTGCAGCAGTCCGTGTGGCAATGGCTGGAAACCCGGGCCGGGAATGCCGGTTTTTCCGCCAAGCAACGCGATTTTCGTGCCGAAGGATATCGACAGCACGAGTTGCGCAAGAAAGACGGGCAACGCATCCGTTTCAGCACGGTGGATTGCGCAGGCTTGCTTACGGTGACTGACCCCGACGTGCTCACCCGCTCCCTATTCAACGGCATCGGTCCGGCAAAGGGGTTCGGCTGCGGTCTGCTGCTGGTGCGGCGGTTGTAGTCAACGGACCGGACCAGGGCTACAATCTGGCTAGTCTGGCTAGAAGTCGGAGGGGCTATGAATTGGCAACTGCAAGAAGCGAAAAACCGCCTGAGCGAGCTGGTGAAGGCAGCAGAATCTGAAGGTCCGCAGGTCATTACCGTGCATGGTCGGGAAAAGGCAGTGGTGTTGTCGACCAGCGAATATCGCAAGCTTACTGCGCGTCGTGGGACGATCGTGGAGTTTTTCCAGAAGTCGCCTTTGCGAGGAATCGAGCTTGACCTGACCCGCTCCAAGGATGTCGGCCGAGAGGTGGAACTTTGAGTTATCTGCTCGACACCTGCTTGCTGTCGGAACTGTTCAAGACGGTTCCGGACCGAGGTGTGGTCGAATGGCTGTCGGATATCGAAGAGGAGCGACTTTTTGTCAGCGTGCTGTCGCTAGGCGAAATCCGCAAGGGCATCGCCAAGCTCGACGATGGCAGGCGCCGGCGAAACATTCAGACCTGGCTCGATCAAGACGTGCGAAAACGTTTCGATGAACGCGTCATCGCCATCGACATGGAAATTTCGCTGGAGTGGGGACGCCTTTGTGGTGAAAACGGCAAATGCGGTCTGCCCGTTCCGGTGATAGACAGTCTGCTGGCAGCCACTGCCATTTGTCGGAGTTTCACCCTTGTGACGCGCAACGAAAAGGATTTCACCCCGTACCCGATTCGTGTGATCAACCCGTGGAATGGCGGGTGATGCCCCATGTTGCCGCCGCTCAAGCCTATTGCCATGAAAGAACGCATTTCGATGATCTTCATCGAAAAGGGCCAAGTGGATGTGCTTGATGGTGCGTTCGTGGTCGTGGACAAGACAGGTGAGCGTACCCACATTCCTGTCGGTAGTGTCGCCTGCATCATGCTGGAGCCGGGAACGCGCGTTTCCCATCGGGCAGTGGCGCTTGCCTCACGTGTCGGCACCTTGTTGGTGTGGGTCGGTGAGGCGGGCGTTCGGCTCTACGCGTCGGGCCAGCCCGGTGGGGCACGCGCCGATCGCCTGCTGTACCAGGCCCAGCTTGCGCTCGACCCGCAGGCCAGGCTCAAGGTCGTGCGGAAAATGTACGAAATGCGATTTCGCGAAAAACCTCCGGAGCGGCGCAGTGTCGAGCAGTTGCGCGGCATCGAGGGCGCGCGTGTACGCGAGATGTACAAGAACATGGCCCAACGGTATGGCGTGAAGTGGCAGGGCCGGAAATATGACCCAACGGATTGGGATGCGAGTGATGTGCCCAACCTCTGTCTTTCTGCGGCAACAGCCAGCCTTTACGGCATTACCGAAGCGGCGGTACTGGCGGCCGGCTACGCCCCGGCAGTCGGTTTCATCCACACGGGAAAGCCGCTTTCCTTCATTTACGACGTTGCTGACATTTTCAAGTTCGACACGGTAGTCCCCGTGGCGTTTCGTATTGCCGCCCAAAACCCGCAGCAGCCCGAGCGCCAGGTTCGACTGGCCTGTCGCGATGCCTTCCGCGAGACGAAATTGCTGTCCAGGATCATCCCCTCAATCGAAGAAATCCTTTCAGCTGGCGAAATGAAACCACCAGAACCACCTGAAGATGCTGTAGGGCCGGCATTTTCGGATGGGGAAAACCTGGGCGATGCTGGTCATCGTCACTGAAAATGTTCCGCCAAGGCTGCGCGGCCGGCTGGCCGTCTGGCTGCTTGAAATCCGCGCGGGCGTTTACATTGGAAATCCATCCAAGCGTCTTCGTGAATTCATTTGGAACCAGATCAGAGAAGGACTCGACGAAGGCAACGCGGTGATGGCTTGGACTACCAATACAGAATCCGGCTACGACTTCGAGACCCTGGGTGCAAACCGGCGCATCCCCGTTGATTTCGACGGGCTCAGGTTGGTCACCTTCCTGCCGCCAGACACCCCCGGCGACGCTCTTTAACAATCCGGCGAATACAAGCCCACTCGAGATGGCCGCGGGTGGGCTTTTTTCTTGGTAGAATTTGTTGGCCGAAAAAAGTCTCGGTAATTCAAACGGGTACAACAAGTGTGTTCCCCGCGCACGCGGGGATGAACCGTCAGCTTCAGAGCGAGCTGGTAAAAGGTTGGCGTGTTCCCCGCGCACGCGGGGATGAACCGTACATCACTGACGACGGAAAGCGCATGGTTATGTGTTCCCCGCGCACGCGGGGATGAACCACGATCCCGGAGGCCGGACAGGTCAGCCCTGACGTGTTCCCCGCGCACGCGGGGATGAACCGCAAAACAGCGCAGGGTCTCCGCTTTCTCGATGGTGTTCCCCGCGCACGCGGGGATGAACCGGAATACCTGACGGCTATCGGCGTAGAGAATCCGTGTTCCCCGCGCACGCGGGGATGAACCGATCATCAAGCGCGCCGTCACTCAGTACCTTCGGTGTTCCCCGCGCACGCGGGGATGAACCGGTCGTCTTCTGATTCGTTGGGGTTGACAGAAAGTGTTCCCCGCGCACGCGGGGATGAACCGGACATCGCCAGACGGGATTAACTGGACAATCCGGTGTTCCCCGCGCACGCGGGGATGAACCGACCGGCCAGCTCCAGGCGCGCATCGCCGAGTTGTGTTCCCCGCGCACGCGGGGATGAACCGTGGTCCGACGTCTCGTTGCGCCGGCCCGGGATGTGTTCCCCGCGCACGCGGGGATGAACCGTAAGCTGATGGCTTCACCATGTTACCAACGGAGTGTTCCCCGCGCACGCGGGGATGAACCGGTGTCAGAGATGGAGCGCGCAGTCACCGAGTTGTGTTCCCCGCGCACGCGGGGATGAACCGCGGGCTCGGAAAGAGCGAGTGCATGCACTGGAGTGTTCCCCGCGCACGCGGGGATGAACCGGTGTTCGCCCCCGTATCGACATTGGCCACCGTGTGTTCCCCGCGCACGCGGGGATGAACCGGCGTCGTTGATGACGATGCGCTCGTCATCCATGTGTTCCCCGCGCACGCGGGGATGAACCGTCCAACGCCTCTACCTCCGACTTGCCCCATCGGTGTTCCCCGCGCACGCGGGGATGAACCGAGACCAGCATGGATATCCGCAGCGATCTGAAGGTGTTCCCCGCGCACGCGGGGATGAACCGCGCGAGGTGGGTTCTGTCATTGGCGCAATCGGGTGTTCCCCGCGCACGCGGGGATGAACCGATGGCTACGAGTACCGATGGTTCAACGACGACGTGTTCCCCGCGCACGCGGGGATGAACCGGCGCGCGTGTACCTCAAGGGCACTGCACACATGTGTTCCCCGCGCACGCGGGGATGAACCGTGCGGGACGCGGACATGGTTCACGGAGCGCCAGTGTTCCCCGCGCACGCGGGGATGAACCGGATGTTTTGCCGGGTTTCGATCTCAAATGGTCGTGTTCCCCGCGCACGCGGGGATGAACCGAACACCGAGGTGGCCGCAATGCGAGCGTTCGCGTGTTCCCCGCGCACGCGGGGATGAACCGCGATCTTTGAGATGTACAGCCTGGAGCGAAGCGTGTTCCCCGCGCACGCGGGGATGAACCGTGTTGGTGATGCACTTCCAGTCGAGCTACAGCGTGTTCCCCGCGCACGCGGGGATGAACCTACTGAGGCCAGATAACGCCGCGCCTCAGCCGTGTGTTCCCCGCGCACGCGGGGATGAACCGGAGCGCGCGTCCTCATTGATAGGCTCTCCCTGGTGTTCCCCGCGCACGCGGGGATGAACCGCCTTTTCGCAGGTCCTCACGCCAGTTGTCAGAGTGTTCCCCGCGCACGCGGGGATGAACCTTCATTGTCTGGGCTGATGGCCGCAAAGAGGAAGTGTTCCCCGCGCACGCGGGGATGAACCGACAGCGCCGGGCGGTGCAGACCGGAGACAAGCGTGTTCCCCGCGCACGCGGGGATGAACCGATCGTCCCGGGCGAGGCGTTCATCCTCACGGGGTGTTCCCCGCGCACGCGGGGATGAACCGCGCTCGGTGGAGTCCATGCCCAGGTCGATGAGGTGTTCCCCGCGCACGCGGGGATGAACCGGTCGAATTCACCGATGGCCTCGCCCTGCTCGAGTGTTCCCCGCGCACGCGGGGATGAACCGCGGCGATGCCGACGCCGACACCGTCCACGACCGTGTTCCCCGCGCACGCGGGGATGAACCGCGGGTGCGCGTGTACCGCGGCTATGCGGATCCGTGTTCCCCGCGCACGCGGGGATGAACCGCGCGGATTGCAATCTACTGAGAGGGAGACAGCGTGTTCCCCGCGCACGCGGGGATGAACCGTGGTGACCGTATTGCGATCCCAGCCCAGGCGGGTGTTCCCCGCGCACGCGGGGATGAACCGGCCTCTTCAACGGAGTTAATGCCGGGCGTCAAGTGTTCCCCGCGCACGCGGGGATGAACCGATTCTTGATATTCGGAATCCGGTGGTCCCGTTGTGTTCCCCGCGCACGCGGGGATGAACCGTTTGTCGTGACGGTCGCGCACCGTGCGGAACCGTGTTCCCCGCGCACGCGGGGATGAACCGGTCTGGCCTCTGGAGCCGATGTATACGACGGGGTGTTCCCCGCGCACGCGGGGATGAACCGGTCTCCGCCTCGAATGCGACCGAGGTCAATACGTGTTCCCCGCGCACGCGGGGATGAACCGGAGAACAGGCCTACATGCTGGCTCGGGACAAAGTGTTCCCCGCGCACGCGGGGATGAACCGCCGACGAACAGAATGCTCCAGATGGATGCGGAGTGTTCCCCGCGCACGCGGGGATGAACCGGAGCCGATCAGGAAAGAGGCGCAGCTAGTCGCGTGTTCCCCGCGCACGCGGGGATGAACCGCCCCTCCGCAGGTATCCACGCCATTCGGTCGAGTGTTCCCCGCGCACGCGGGGATGAACCGCGCACAGCGACGCGGCGAACATCGTGACGGAGGTGTTCCCCGCGCACGCGGGGATGAACCGGTCATGCGAATTGGTCGTACTGGGGGAGCGGATGTGTTCCCCGCGCACGCGGGGATGAACCGATCCGATCGTTGTTCCCTCTCGCCCCCATCAGGTGTTCCCCGCGCACGCGGGGATGAACCGCGTTTCATGCGCGTTCCTTTTGTCGTTCTCGTGTGTTCCCCGCGCACGCGGGGATGAACCGCTCCATGCCAAACGGTGCGCCGTTCGGGCCGGGTGTTCCCCGCGCACGCGGGGATGAACCGGCGGCCTCGGTCACCTCGTCGCGATCGATGAGGTGTTCCCCGCGCACGCGGGGATGAACCGCTGTTCAGATAATCGAACCCGCCATCGAGGCAGTGTTCCCCGCGCACGCGGGGATGAACCGTACCACGCCGAATGATCCCCCTTCGCCCCTATGTGTTCCCCGCGCACGCGGGGATGAACCGTGTTAGAGCAGGACGCGGTGTTCGACGGAAAGGTGTTCCCCGCGCACGCGGGGATGAACCGGTCACCCTCGCCTGCTCGCGGGTCGGCGTACTGTGTTCCCCGCGCACGCGGGGATGAACCGCCGGAACGGGTCAAGATCGGTCCCCGACAGGTGTGTTCCCCGCGCACGCGGGGATGAACCGCAAACGATGGAACGCGGCGAGCAAATCACCGACGTGTTCCCCGCGCACGCGGGGATGAACCGCTGCTCGTGCGGTAGTAGCTGACCCCGGCGACGTGTTCCCCGCGCACGCGGGGATGAACCGCATTGCCTTCGGCGCGTCGATCGCTTTGTAGTGTGTTCCCCGCGCACGCGGGGATGAACCGATCACGATCACGCTGGGGAATGGCGCACCCGAGTGTTCCCCGCGCACGCGGGGATGAACCGATGCCCACCGTGAGCCCGGCGCGGTTCGCTTCGTGTTCCCCGCGCACGCGGGGATGAACCGTCTTCGGATCCTTTCTGCGCAGCGGCGCCGATGTGTTCCCCGCGCACGCGGGGATGAACCGACTACACGCAGACCGAAATCACGAATGCGAAAGTGTTCCCCGCGCACGCGGGGATGAACCGACTGAGGCGCCGGAGCTTGGGCTGTTCGAGGAGTGTTCCCCGCGCACGCGGGGATGAACCGGCCAGGATGCTGATGTTCTGTCGGCTCATGGGGTGTTCCCCGCGCACGCGGGGATGAACCGGATGCGATACACCTGCTGCTCGGTGAGTCCGTGTGTTCCCCGCGCACGCGGGGATGAACCGCACGCGAACAAATCACCCGAGGCGGTCGCGTGGTGTTCCCCGCGCACGCGGGGATGAACCGATTCCGCCGGGGCTCGAAGGGCAGCTCGTCGAGTGTTCCCCGCGCACGCGGGGATGAACCGACGGGGGCGGATAGCGGGACGTCCAGCACCCAGTGTTCCCCGCGCACGCGGGGATGAACCGAGCCGATGTTCTTCGGCACCGCCGAGAAAGCCGTGTTCCCCGCGCACGCGGGGATGAACCGCAATATTGATGGTGGTCATTTTTCATTCTCCAGTGTTCCCCGCGCACGCGGGGATGAACCGGGGCCGGATATTGCGTAGGAGAATCGTCGGAAGTGTTCCCCGCGCACGCGGGGATGAACCGGGCCAGGGGACTCCGGGGCACCTATTGCGTTTGTGTTCCCCGCGCACGCGGGGATGAACCGGCGCGCAGTTCACCGCGGCGGTAGGCCTCGATGTGTTCCCCGCGCACGCGGGGATGAACCGGTCGTCTACCTCGCCGGCGCCGCCCAACCCGCCGTGTTCCCCGCGCACGCGGGGATGAACCGAGGTGTTCGACCTGGCCACCACGAATATCAGCGTGTTCCCCGCGCACGCGGGGATGAACCGCGATCGCGGCCGGGGCGGCATGGTACACGCCCGTGTTCCCCGCGCACGCGGGGATGAACCGCGGATGGGGCCGCGCAGGTAGTCGAACTGAGGGTGTTCCCCGCGCACGCGGGGATGAACCGACGGAGAATACCTGCGCGAGCTGCCGAAGGTCGTGTTCCCCGCGCACGCGGGGATGAACCGGGGGAGAAGTCATGAACCTGCGCACCGTCACCGTGTTCCCCGCGCACGCGGGGATGAACCGTGTGGATCGGCTACATCGCCGACCGCGCGATCGTGTTCCCCGCGCACGCGGGGATGAACCGGGAGTCCTCCAGGTCGCGCTGCGCCTGGCGGTGTGTTCCCCGCGCACGCGGGGATGAACCGGAGCCGAAACTATTGCGATACAGCACCGCCTCGTGTTCCCCGCGCACGCGGGGATGAACCGTGGACATCGAGGGCGACTATCAGCCCGATGGCGTGTTCCCCGCGCACGCGGGGATGAACCGTACTACCACCTGACGCCCTGGACGTTGCGCCGGTGTTCCCCGCGCACGCGGGGATGAACCGCGACGCAGTGGGGCGACGCGGTTTCGTTCATTGTGTTCCCCGCGCACGCGGGGATGAACCGTCGGTGAACTTGACGATGCCTTTCGCTCCCTAGTGTTCCCCGCGCACGCGGGGATGAACCGGTTTAGCAACTGGTTTGCATCCGAGGCTGAAAGTGTTCCCCGCGCACGCGGGGATGAACCGGCGACGCGGTGCTGCCCGAGGCGCAGACCGGCGTGTTCCCCGCGCACGCGGGGATGAACCGGGCCGCCGCCCGGTCACCTCGTGCAGATTGCCGTGTTCCCCGCGCACGCGGGGATGAACCGCTCGTGTGGGTCTCAGACCCGTTCGGAGATGGCGTGTTCCCCGCGCACGCGGGGATGAACCGTCACCGGCACCGAAGAGCAAGCCATCGCCGCAGTGTTCCCCGCGCACGCGGGGATGAACCGACGGAGTTCCAGCGAATCAAGCAGGCGGCGCGGTGTTCCCCGCGCACGCGGGGATGAACCGTGCTCGCGGTGACGGTCGAGAGACAGCATCAGGTGTTCCCCGCGCACGCGGGGATGAACCGCCCGCGAATGTGTGGGTGGCGTTCTTCGACGGGTGTTCCCCGCGCACGCGGGGATGAACCGACGTGGCCGAATCCATGGACGCCATCGATGCCGTGTTCCCCGCGCACGCGGGGATGAACCGACAGCGCCCCATCGCGACCCCGGGCGGGAAGCGTGTTCCCCGCGCACGCGGGGATGAACCGCTGCATACGGAACTGGCTGCGGGCGAATTCGAGTGTTCCCCGCGCACGCGGGGATGAACCGTTCGGTTCGGGCGTTGCGTTGGTGGTCGCGTCGTGTTCCCCGCGCACGCGGGGATGAACCGTTGGTGCAAATAGGGGAGAAACCTACGGACGGGTGTTCCCCGCGCACGCGGGGATGAACCGAGGATGAGGCCCGCGTCGGCAATGGTGAGCGTGTGTTCCCCGCGCACGTGGGGATGAACCGACCAGGCGTGGGCGGCCACCACCAACACCGGGGTGTTCCCCGCGCACGCGGGGATGAACCGGAATCCGACCGGCTGCGGCGGCTGGAAGAGACGTGTTCCCCGCACACGCGGGGATGAACCGGATTCGGCGACGCCCCGCGGTGCCGTGCACCAGTGTTCCCCGCGCACGCGGGGATGAACCGCGTTTCTACCCCCGGCGCCATGGCCGATCTTGGTGTTCCCCGCGCACGCGGGGATGAACCGTCGGCTGGAGCGGCCTTGTTATGCCGCAAGGCGTGTTCCCAGCGCACGCGGGGATGAACCGAGGTCGCAGGCCTTGATGAGGTAGGTTCCGGGGTGTTCCCCGCGCACGCCGGGATAAATCGATACCCACCGCAACGCGGTGTCTAGGGCCAGGTATTGTTCGCGCTGGCTGCTCTTGTCCTCATCATCGCCACCACTTCTCGTTCGGGTTGACGCATGCGACACGCTCTTCGGCGATGATGGTGTCGAGGCCATCGTCCATGGTGTCTTTGCTAATCGTAAGCGTATCGTGGCGAATATCGTGATCACCGTAGGCGCGACATGCCTCGTCGACCATCTCCGCCATGAACTCCTTCCGCTCGCGATCTGCATCATCGCGGTGACTGCCTGCGGCACCCGTGTTGAGCAGTTCTTGTGGCTCAGCTTCGTGTTCTTTCCAAACGGGTGCTTCATATTGACTTGCAGTCTTACGCTCGTTGGCCATGGGGCACCTCGTGTGAAAAGTGATTCAATCCGTAGGCAGAGCAGGTCAATGACGGCTACCCGAAAAGGAAATGTCGCTAACTTCGGTTGTGTACCGCTGCGTCTCAGCTGAAAACCCGCGAGGTTACTCTGGCTTAATCACTTGGCCTCATTGAAGTACTCGGGCTTTTAAACCGGGTTGGCTGGCAGGGCGCGGTCTTCAGGTCTTCAATCGGGCGGCGATGTCGCGCAGTTTGATGACTGCCAATTTTGCCTTGTCCGCATGCCCGATGGCACGCGCGAGGCGGGCGGGGGCGCTGCGGCCGGTGCATGGGTGGGCCGGGTCGCCTTCGATGCCTGCGACCATGCCGGCGATCAGCGCTTCGCGATCCAAGGCGGTGCCGATGAGTGCAAATTGGATGTCCATGACCTCGTTCGCCACTTCCAACGCCAAGTCGCGATGTTCGGTCCAAAGCCGGTCCACCGTTCCTCCGACCACCAGTCCCGCGATGTTGGTGGTGAGGATGTAGACGTTCTTTCGCACCAATTCGAATTGCATTTCCTGCGCGTCGGCAACTTCCCAGGCGGGAATGCCCAGCGTGCCGAGGGCGTCCACGAGCAGGCGGGCGTGCGGGCCGTGCACGGGGGACGGCACCAGCACCTTCACGTCCTGACCCTGCTTTTTCTCGAACCACACCGAGACCACTGTGGGTCGTGTGAGACTGTGCGCCTGCCAGTCGTGCGGCAGCAGTTCGTTTTGCACCAGCCCAATGTGATCGCGCCATGCAGCAGGTAATTCTCCCAGCACGGTGTGCAGATCATTCTCGCCGACCGTAACGAGCACAAGCTGTGGCTCGCGCACGTGTTGCGCCACGGCGTCCGCCTGCATGTGGCGGGTGATCGGAAACACGGGATGGCCGAGCTTGAGCAGGCCGCGGCTGAACACCCCGCCCATCTCGCCCATACCGATGATGATGACAGGGTCTTTCATGGCCTCACCGTCGGAAATCAGTTCGTGCGCTAGTGTAGCGGGCCGCCGAGTTTCCCGGCACGGTTCATGAGCAATCCCGCTTCTATAGTTGAAAAGGTGTGTCCGACCAGGGAGGGGGCGGCGTGTACAAAATCACCATCGTGGGTGCGGGACGCGTGGGTGAGGCGGCGGCGCAGTTCCTGGCGCAGCACCAGCACTGCGAGGAGCTGGTGTTGCTGGACGTGGACGAGGGACTTGCTGTCGGCACGGCGCTGGACATCCAGGAATCGGCGCCGCTGTTTCGTTTCGATACGCGGGTGAGCGGTGGCGCGGATGCATCGCTCATGGCCGGCTCACAACTGGTGATCATTACCGCAGGCTTTCCGCGCCGCCCCGGCATGTCCCGTTCCGACGTGCTGGAGGCGAATGTACCGATCATCGACGCCATCGTCGATCACGTACGCTGCCATGCGCCGGAGGCGACGCTGCTCATGGTGACCAATCCGGTGGACGTGCTCACCTGGCGCGCCTTCCAGCGCAGCGGCTTCGAGCGTCAGCGTGTCATCGGTCAGGCCGGCGTGCTGGATGCCGCGCGCATGGCCAGCTTCGTGGCGTTGGAGACGGGCTTTTCCCCGCAGGATGTGTGCGCCATGGTGCTCGGCGGCCACGGCGACACCATGGTGCCGCTGCCGCGCTATACCTGCGTGGGCGGCGTGCCCATCGATCGCTTCCTGCCGCCCGAGGCCGTCGAACGCATCGTGCAGCGCACCCGCCAGGGCGGCGCGGAGATCCTGGCGTTGCGCCAGAAAAGCAGCGCCTACGATTCGCCGGGCGCGGCCATTGCCGCGATGGTCGATGCGGTACGCCACAACCGTCGACGCCTGATGCCGGCGGTGTGCGTGCTGGAGGGCGAATACGGGCAGCACGGCGTGGCCATGGGGGTGCCGACGGTACTCGGTGCGCGCGGCATGCAGCGCGTGATCGATCTGCCCCTGGAGGCGGACGAACGCGAGCTGTTCGCCCGCTCGGCGGAGCGGGTGCGCGAGGACATTGCGCGCATGGCGGAGATGGACGAGCGCATGCAGCGCATTGCGGCGTCGTGAGTCGGGGGAGGGGCAGCCCGGTGGTTGTCGAAACCCTGTAGGAGCCGACACCGTCGGCGAATGCGGTCCGCTAAGGAAGCGCTGAATAAAGCCATCCTGGCTTTCTCAGCGCACGGCGAGCAAAAAGCGTGGTTTTTGCTCGCCTTCATTTGCAACCGCTTACGCGGACGAAAATGGCGGCACATCCATGTGCCGCGGGAAACGCCGATTTCAAATCAGCGTTTCCCTAACCGCTGGCGGTTCGAAAGACAAATCGCCCACGGTGTGGGCTCCTACGGGGGATTGTCGAAACCTTGTCCTCTGCGCCTTTTTGAATTCCAAATTTCGTTCAGCCCGCGCCGCGGCCCGGTTGCCAGTACACCTCCTGGCCGTGTTCGCGCGCCAGCACGCGCGCCACCACGAACAGCAGGTCCGAGAGGCGGTTCACGTAGGCGAGCACCTGCGGGTTGAGGGCCCCGTCGCGGGCGAGCGTGACCAGACGACGTTCGGCGCGACGGCACACGCTGCGTGCTACGTGGCAGGCCGCTGCGGCGGGGCTGCCGCCGGGCAGGATGAACTCCTTCAGTGGCGGTAACCCGGCGTTGAATCCGTCCAGTCGCCGCTCCAGGCGTTCCACATAGGCGGCCTGCACGGCCTCGCGGCCGGGCACGCACAGCTCGCCGCCCAGATCGAACAGATCGTTCTGTATCTCGGCCAGGCAGGCGCGCACGGCGTCCGGCAGCGGCCCGGCGAGCACTACGCCGATGAGGCTGTTGAGCTCATCGAGGGTGCCCATGGCCTCCATGCGCGGCCCGTCCTTGGGCACGCGCGTGCCGTCGGCCAGGGCGGTGCTGCCGTCGTCGCCGGTGCGGGTGTAGATGCGGGTGAGTCTGGGCATGGGTCAGCCTTTGTGCAGCCGGTAGCGCACCGGCAGTTCCAGGGTGAAGGCGATGCCCGGCGTCCACGACAACGCGGACACCCGGGCGAGTGCGGCCAGGGCGGCGCGGTCGAGCACGGCATGGCCGGAGCTGCGCAACACGGTAGTCGGGCCAAGGGAGCCGTCTGCCGCCACCGGGACGCTCAACAGTACTTCACCCTGCCAGCCCTGGCGGCGCGCCAGCAGGGGATAGCGGAAGTGCCGCGCCAGGGCGAGGTCCAGTTCCCCGCGCGCCGTGACGATGGTGTCTCGGTGATCGGCGTGGGCGCTCGGCGCCTCTGCGACGACATCCGTGGTGGCCGGCGGCGGATTCGGCGCAACAGCCGTGGCCGGGGCGGCATCCGGCACGACGGCCGGCTCCGGTGCGGTCAGCTCGTGCTTCACCGGCGTTGCGGGCTTCTTGGTCGGAGGAGCAGGCGTGCGCGCCGCCGGCTCGGCGGCCGCCCGGGACAGCTGCACCTGCAAGGGCGCCAGCCCGACACGCGGCTGCGGTCGCCCGCTCAAGGGCAAAGCGAGCAGCGCCACATGCACGGCAGTGGCCGCGCACAGGGCGATGGCGAACCGACGGTGGGGTGAGCGTGAGGCCGCGATGTCCATGATTTCCATGTTGGCAGGGCAATACATGGAGGACACGCGGGCGAGCCCGGCAGTCGCCCTCCGCGACTGGAACCGTCGTTCCGGGCCGGTCTCCGGACTCGCGGTGGGATCAGCTCCCGACGGACCGCCTTCCCGCGCCGCGCGCAGTGGCATCAAGGTCCGCCCCTTACCGCTTACCGTTGCGGGGGCAGTGCCGGCCTTGCGTGAGCGCACCGGCTTCCCGTTTCATTCCTCGGGCGAGGCCCGCGGAACACCTGGAACGGCGGGTATTCTAGCAGGCTCTTGAGAAACACCGTCTCGGGAGCGCACTGCCCTTCGGCACTTGCTCCATGCAGTGTCCTCGATCGGGAAAGGGGGCGTTCAAATCAACTGCCGCGCGCTCCCGATACCGCTCGTTTCTTACCCCCTCTCTCTGTCCCTCTCCCGGAGGGAGAGGGGACGTTCAAATCAACTGCGGCATGTTTCCGGCACCGCTGGTTTCTTACCCCCTCTGTCCCTCTCCCGGAGGGAGAGGGGACGTTCAAATCAACTGCGGCATCTTTGCGACACCGCTCGCTTCTTACCCCCTCTCCCTGTCCCTCTCCCGGAGGAGAGGGGACGTTCGAATCAACTGCGGCATGTTTCCGGCACCGCTCGTTTCTTACCCCCTCTCCCTGTCCCTCTCCCGGAGGGAGAGGGGACGTTCAAATCAACTGCGGCATCTTTCCGACACCGCTCGTTTCTTACCCCCTCTCCCTGTCCCTCTCCCGGAGGGAGAGGGGACGTTCAAATCAGCTGCGGCATGTTTCCGGCACCGCTCGTTTCTTACCCCCTCTCCCTGTCACTCTCCCGGAGGGAGAGGGGACGTTCAAATCACTGCGGCATGTTCCTGGCACGGCTCGTTTCTTTCCCCCTCTCCCTGTCCCTCTCCCGGAGGGAGAGGGGACGTTCAAATCAACTGCGGCATCTTTCCGACACCGCTCGTTTCTTACTCCCTCTCCCTGTCCCTCTCCCGGAGGGAGAGGGGACGTTCAAATCAACTGAGGCATGTTTCCGACACCGCTCGCTTCTTACCCCCCCTCCCTGTCCCTCTCCCGGAGGGAGAGGGGACGTTCAAATCAACTGCGGCATGTTTCCGGCACGGCTCGTTTCTTACCCCCTCTCCCTGTCTCTCCCGGAGGGAGAGGGACATCCAAATAAACTGCGGCACGCCCCCGGCACCGCTCACTTCTTGCCCCCTCTCCCTCCGGGAGAGGGCTGGGGAGAGGGGATCAATTGGTCGAAATGCTCGATGAACTCGCCTCCCCCCATTGCGGCAACCGGTTGGGAGAGGGTGGGATTGAGGGTCGAAATCGTAGCCAAGCTGTCTTTCTCCAGAGCCGCAACGCTGCAACTGGCCAAGTGATGGCCGGACCGAAGCTTTTGCTAACCTTGGCTGACCAGAACATCGTCATGCCAGCCGCCGGACCGTGCGTTGCCGTTCTCCCTTGCGCCTTTTCATGCCCTGACGCGGCCGCTTGGCGGCCTGCTGGCCGCGCTCGTGCTGATGCTGGCGGCGCCGCTGCATGCGCAGTCCACCAATCCGGTGGAGATCGTCATCACAGGGGTGTCGGGTGACCTGCGTGAGGCCTTGCGCAGCAGTCTCACCTTGCAGCGGGAACTCGGCCACCCGTTGCTCACTGACCTGCGCATCGAGCGCCTGCATCGCCGCGCCCCGGAGGAGCTGCGCGCGGCCATGCGGCCGTTCGGTTATTACCGCGCGGAGGTGGAAAGTGCGCTCAGCCAGGACCCGGGTGGCACCTGGCGCGCCGTTTACCGGATCAGCCCCGGCGAGCCTGTGCGTGTGGCCCGCGTGGACCTGCGCATCGAGGGGGCGGGGGCGGAAGACCCGCGCCTGGTGCAGTGGCAGCGCGAATTCCCGCTCGCGCCCGGCGACATCCTGTTGCACCGCATCTACGACGGCGCGCGCGACCAATTGCTGCAAGTGGCGCGCGACCGCGGCTTCCTGGAAGGTGAACTGATCACCCATGAGGTGCGTGTGCGCGTGGCCGAGTCGAGTGCAGACATCGTGCTGCATTTCCGCACCGGTCCGCGCTACCGCTTCGGCCAGGTGAGCTTTTCGAGGCTGCCGCTGCGGGACAGCTTCCTGCAACGCTTTCCCGTGTTTCGCGCTGGTGACTACTACGATGCGGAGAAGGTGTTCCGCCTGCACCGCGACCTCACCGACAGCGACTACTTCGAGCGCGTCGAGGTGGTGCCGCGCGTCGACGCCGCCGAGGACCGGCGTGTTCCCGTAGAGGTGACCTTGGAGATGCGCAAGCGCGATCGCTACACCATGGGCCTCGGCTACGGCACCGACACCGGTCCGCGCCTCACCCTGGGCATGGAGCGGCGCTTCGCCAATACGCGCGGCCACCGCTTCGGCGGTGACGTGCTGATCTCGGAGGTGCGCAGCAGCGGCATGCTCAGCTACCGCATTCCGCTCGATCGCCCGAGCACCGATTTCCTCGGCTTCAACGGCGGGCGCGAGCATGAGGAGACCGACACCTTCACGCGTGACACGGACATCATCGGTGTCAGTCTCACGCACCTGCTGGACAGCGCCTGGTTTCGGACCGTGTCGCTCAATTTCCAGGAGGAGCACTTCGAAGTGGGCGATCAGGTGGAACGCAGCAGCATGCTCTACCCGACCCTCGGCTTCCAGCGCGTCGCGGCCGACGACCGCCTGTTCCCGCAACGCGGCTGGCGCGTCATCGCCCAGGCCCGCGCGGCCTCGGAAGACCTCGCCTCCACCACCACCATGGTGCAGGGACGGCTCGCCGCCAAGGCGGTCCGGCGGATGCTCGGCGGGCGCACCATCGGCCGCTTCGACGTGGCCGCCACCTATGTCACGGATTTCGCCCAGCTCCCCGTGTCCATGCGCTTTTTCGCCGGCGGCGATCAGAGCGTGCGCGGCTTCGCCTACCAGGAACTCGGGCCGGAGAACGCCGCAGGTGAGGTAACGGGCGGGCGCCACCTGCTGGTGTGGAGCGTTGAATACGACCGCTATTTCAGCGAGCGCTGGGGCGCCGCCGTGTTCACCGATCTGGGCAACGCCTTCGACTCGTTCGGCGACTACGAGCTGCACCAGGGCGTGGGCGCCGGCCTGCGCTGGCGCCTGCCGTTCGGGCTGATCCGCCTCGACCTGGCGAGCGCCGTGAGCGAGGACGGTGAGCCCTGGCGGCTGCACCTGACCCTGGGGCCCGACCTGTGATGACGCCCGTACGCCGCCTGTCCCTCATCATCACGGCCGCGCTGCTTGGCCTGCTGTTCGCCGCCGCTTATGGGCTCCTCGCCACTGAGGCCGGCCTGCGCCTTGTCGTCGAACGGGTGAATACACTCGGCGCGGTGCGACTGTCGGCCGGCGCCCTGCGCGGTACGCTGCTCGGCCCGCTGGAGGCCGAGTCACTGCACGTGGAGACGCCCGCTGCGCGCATCCGTGCGGCGCGGGCACAGCTCGACTGGCGCCCGCTCGCCCTGCTGCGCGGGCGCGTGAGGCTCGACGGCGTCGAACTGCACGGCCTCGAGGTGACCCTGCTGGCGCAGGGGGATGTGCCACGGGAGCGCCGCGCGCCGCCGGCGTTGCCCCTGTCCCTGGGGCTCAAGGGCGCCGTACACGGACTGACCGTGCGGGGGGCCGAAGGCGACACGCTGGTCGAGCTCGCCGCGCTGGCCGTGGACGGTGTGCTCCACACCGATCTCGACATCACCCTGCGAAATGTCACCGCAACGCACCCCCACGGCAGCCTGGAGGTGACCGGCCGGCTTGGTCTGCGTGCGGATGCCGAGGTGGCGCTCGACACCCGCTGGCTGGCGCGCCTGCCGGGCGGTGGGGCGCCGCTGCACGGGGCCGGCACGGTGCGCGGCGTGCCCACGCGCTTCGCCGTCGACCAGCAGCTGCAAGCGCCCTGGCGTGGGCGTCTGCAAGCCCAGGTGGATCTGGAGCCGTCACCGTTCACCTGGGCGGCGACCCTGGCGCTGGAGCCGGCCAGTTTGACCACGCTCGCACCGCACTGGCGCGCTGTGGGCCTCGGCGGGCATTTGTCCGGGCGCGGCGCGGGCGGGGACCTGACACTGGAGGCCGAACTGGAGATCGACGACCCCGCCGCGGGACCATGGACCGGCAAGGCGGAGGTGCAGCACAGTGCAACCGGTTGGCGTCTGCCTGGCCTCACCCTCACCCAGCAGGACGGACCGGGACGCATCGACGCCAGCGGCCGGTTCGCCCGGACGGGAACGCCATCGGTGGAGCTGTCCCTGGCGTGGCGCGATCTGGGCTGGCCCGTCGCCGCGCCGCATACCCGCAGCCCCCGCGGCGCACTCGATGTACGGGGTCGGCCGGACGCCTACACCCTGACGGGCGATGCCGTGTTGGTGCAGACCGGCCGGCCGCCGGGGCAGGTGAGGCTCGCCGGCCGCGGCGACCTCGGCCAACTGGCGCTGGAGCGGTTCAGCGCCGACTGGCTGGGTGGCCAGCTGCGCGGCCAGGGCGCCGTGCAGTGGTCGCCGGAGGCGAGTGCACGCGCCGAGCTGGTCGTCGCCGGGATCGATCCGGGCCAGCTGGCGCCGGCCTGGTCCGGACGCGTGGATGCGCAGCTCGCTGTCGCGGCTGCGTGGGGCGCCCAGCCGGGCTGGCGTATCGACGTGCACGCGCTGGGCGGGCGGTTGCGCGGCCAGGCCCTGACGGGACGGGGTCGCCTGGACTGGCGCCCCGAGCGCCTGGTCATCGACGACCTGGCCCTCGGCTTGGGCAAGGCCCGGATCGCGGCGACGGGGACCTGGGCCGAGGCCGCCTCGGACCTGCGCTTCGACGCCGTGGCGCCGGATCTGGCGCGCCTGCTTCCCGAGGCGCGCGGTCGCCTGCGTGCCTCGGCTCGCCTGAGCGGCAGCGCGGTCGCCCCACAACTGGCGGCCGAGATCGACGGCACCGGCCTGGGCTGGCAACGTTACCGCCTGGAAGCGCTCGACGCCCGCGCCGCGTTGGACATGAGCGGTAACGGCGCCTCCTCCCTGCGTGCGCAGGCCCGTGGTCTGGCCGCCGACGAGCTGGCCATCGCCTCCCTCACCCTGGCAGGCGAGGGCCGCCCGGCGGGGCACCGCCTGCATCTGGAGGCAGGTCTTGCGGCGGGCAGCGTGCAGGTCGCTGCGGAAGGCCGCTACGCGGACGGGCGCTGGCAGGGCGTGCTGCGTGACGGCGCCTGGCGCGGCGCCACCGGCCCCTGGGACCAGCAACAAACGGCGGCGCTCGCGGTCGCCGCCGACGGCGTGCGGCTGGACCCGCTCTGCTGGGCCCAGGGCGCCGCGCGTCTGTGCCTGTCCGGGCACGGCGATGTGCAGGGCCTCAGCGCCGAGGCCTCCGTCGCCGGTGCGCCCATGGCGCTGTTCAATCCTTTCCTGCCGCGGCGAGAACTGCGCGTCAGCGGTGCGCTGGATGGACGTGTCGCGCTGGCCTACCGCGACGGCCTTCAGCATCTGCGGGCCGAGCTGCGCGCCGGGCATGGCGACCTGCGCCTGGACCTGCCCGGCGATGAGGCGCTCACCAGCACCTATCGCGAGGCGGTGTTCGAGGCCACGGGCGACGACGACGGGCTGGCGGTAGGTGCATCGCTGGCGCTGGAAGGGGGGGATTTCATGCGCCTGGAAGCGCACCTGCCCGACTGGCGCCCGGGCGCCGTGATCGGCGACGAACTGCCGCTGAACGGCCGCGCCGAGGCGTCGCTGCGCCAGCTGATGTGGATCTCCCTGTTCATCCCGGAAGTGATCGTCCCGAGCGGGCGACTGACCGCGGACCTCACCCTCACCGGCCGCCTGGGACAGCCGGTGCTCGACGGTCGGCTGGCGCTGGAGGAGGGCGTGGTGGCCATCCCGCTGCTCGGCATCCAACTCGCCGAACTGCGCCTGCGCACCCGCGGGGGCGCAGCCGGCCGCATGGAGGTGCTGGCCTCAGCGCGCTCCGGGCCGGGGCGCGCCGCGGTGGAGGGTACCGTGCAACGCGCCGAGGACGGCTGGCAGGCCGACCTGCGCGTGCAGGGCGAGGATTTCCAGGTGGTGCGCCTGCCCATGGGCGAGGCGCTGGCCTCGCCCGAGCTGCGTATCGGCGTGCGCCCGGACCGGGTGCGGCTGTCCGGGCAGCTGACCGTGCCCCGGGCCCGTGTGAACCTGGCGGACCTGACCGCGCCGGTGAGCGCCTCGCCGGACGTGGTGGTGATCAACGGTGATGCGGCGCCCGAGGCGCCACGCTGGCTGACAGAAAGCGAGGTGGAGGTGGTGCTCGGCGATGCCGTGCAGGTCAGCGGCTACGGCCTGGAGGCCAGTCTGGGCGGGCGCCTCACAGTCATCGAGCCCGCGCGCGGGCCTGCCATCGCCCGTGGCGAGGTGCGCGTGCGCGAGGGCAAGTACGAGGCCTACGGTCAGCGCCTCAACGTAGCCGTGGGCCGGCTGTACTACGCCAACATGCCGCTCGGCAATCCGGGCATCGACGTGCGTGCCGTGCGCACCGTGGAACAGGTGACGGTGGGTATCGTCGCCACCGGCCGCCTGCGGAGCGCCGAGCTGCGGCTCTATTCGGAGCCGCCCATGGACGACAGCCAGATCCTGGCCTACCTGGTGATCGGCCGGGCGCTGGAGACCGCCTCGCGCGAGGAGGCCGACCTGCTGCAACGGGCAGCGCTCTCCCTCGGCCTGTCCGGCGGGAGCCGCCTGACCGAAGATCTGGCCGGCGAACTGGGCGTGGACGTACTGGAGGTGGAGACCAGCACCCAGCACCAGGAGGCCTCGGTGGTGCTCGGCAAGTACCTGTCGCCGCGCCTGTACGTGCAATACGCAGTGGGTTTGTTCGAGACCCAGGACTCCCTGCGTGTGCGCTATTCGCTCTCCGAGCACTGGACCCTCGAAGCCCAAAGCGGGGCCCGAGCCGGGGGCGACCTCCTCTACACCATCGAGCGCTGATGGATTGACGCGCTTCACCAGATTTGTGATGCCGGTTCAATCCTTTGTGTGCACTTTATGGCGAAAATCGGTAACGTACCGATGACGTACCCAGGTCATCGCAGGGCCCGTCGCAGTGACCATGGCCGGTTTAACGCATGTTTGATGAGCCCCTGAACATCTTTCCCCGCCGGACCGACAAGGCCGAGCCCGACGCCCCGGTGGCGCCCCGCGCCGCCCAAGGTGTCATCGTGCCGACGCGGCCGCGGCGTATTCTGGTGGCGAACGGTAAGGGCGGTTGCGGCAAGACCACTATCGCCACTAACCTGGCCGGGTCGCTGGCGGCGCGCGGCCGAGCGACCGCGTTGCTCGATTACGACCCGCAGGGCTCCAGCATGCAGTGGCTGAGCCTGCGCCAGGGTGTGCCGCCCATCCACGGCGTGGCGGCCCATCGGCGCGCCAACATGGGCGTGACGCGCACCTTCGCCCTGCGCCTGCCCATCGGCACCGAGCGCGTGGTGCTCGATGTGCCCGCGGGCATCCACGGCCAGGACCTGCTCGAACTGGTGCGCGAAGTGGACATCATCATCATCCCGGTGATGCCCTCGGCCATCGACATCCACGCCGCCGCGCGCTTCATCCAGGAACTGCTCATCACCGGCAAGGCGCGCGCCCGCGCCGTGCGCATGGGCGTGGTGGCCAACCGCGCGCACGAGCGCTCCATCGGTTTCCAATCCTTGCAGCGCTTCCTTGCCACCCTGTCCATTCCCTTCATCACCAAGCTGCGCGATTCGGAAGGCTATGTGATGGCTGCGGAAGCGGGGGTGTCCATCAGCGAACTCCCCAAGCCGCCGCGACGCGAACTGCTGCTGTGGGAAGACCTGGTGCGCTGGGTCGAGGACGAGCCGCCGCTCAACGGCTGAGCCCGGGCAGCGCCAGAAAATTCTGGCGCCACGCCGATCCGTTACTGTTCCACCATCTCCACGCGACGGTTTTTTGCCCGTCCCGGCTCGCTGCGATTGGACGCCATGGGCGCCAGCGAACCGAGCCCGTGGGCACGCAGGCGCGCCGCATCGATGCCGTGTTTGCCCGTCAGGGCGTTCACCACCGCCCCGGCGCGGGCCTTCGAGAGGGTGAGATTGTCCTCGAAGCTGCCGGTGCTGTCGGTATGGCCGACGATGTGGACCTTGAGGGCCGGGTCCGCGCGGAGCAACTTGGCCATCTCCACCAGGGCGGCCTCGGAATCGGGCTTGAGCTCGGCCATGGCGGTATCGAAGAAGATCCCATGCACCGCCACCTTGCCCGTGGCCTTGAGGTCGGAGGCGAGGGTCTCGGCCTTGGCGACCACGTCCTGCCGCATGGCCTCGCGCTCTATGAAGGTGAGGAACACCTTGCCGCCCTGGTTGAGGGATCTCAGGTGTACCCAGATCTCCTGCTCGCCCTTCACGAGCTTGGCGTGCAATTCGCGGTAGCTGTCCTCGCCGACGGACAGCACCTCGCCACCGGCGGCCTTCGCCGCGCTGGCGTAGTTCCGTTGGATCTGCAGGGGCGAGGGCGTGGGGCCGCTGCGGTCGAACTCGTACTTCAGCACCAGCTTGCGTCCCTCGACGGTCACTTCCTCCTTGGGCCCGACGCGGAATCGATGCGCATCGAAGGCCGTCTCCACGCAATCGAAGCGCTTGTCGCGCAGGTAGTAGTGGGGCATGCGGGTGAAGGCCGGGTGGTCCTGGCAGGCCGGATCGTCCTGCCAGGTGCCGGCCGATGCGGTGAGCGGCGTGGAAAGCAAGGTCAGTAAACCCAGGATGGCGAGCGTGGGGCGGCGCATGATCTCGTCCTCGAATGTTGTGCCGGATGATCGACGCGGCGCCTTCAGGAATCCTGCACCGCGGCTGCGGAGGATTAACACCCTTCGGGGTGCCCGTTCAATGGTCGGCTTGCCGGCCGGCGCCGCCGCCGCGCGATTACGAAAAAAACCGTGTGCCCAGCCGCTTGGAATCAGGCCGCCACGAACACCGGACCGTGCGGCCCGGCGACGGCGCTGATCGGATAGCCGTACAGGCGGCTCAGGTTCTCTTCGGTCAGCATCGTGGCGATGTCGCCCGCGGCCCAGCGCCCGTTCCCGTACAGCAACAAGGCATGGTCGCAGCTGCGCATGGCCAGGTTCGGGTCGTGCAGCGACATGAGCACGCAGCGGCCCTGGGCGGCGAGGGCGCGCAGGTGAGTGAGCAGGCCCACGGTGTGGCGCAGATCGAGGTGATTGAAGGGCTCGTCGAGCAACAGCACGGCGGGGCCCTGGGTGAGCAGGGTGGCGATGGCCAGGCGCCGGCGTTCGCCGCCGGACAGGTGGGCCACACTGCGCGACTCGAACCCCGCCAGGTCCACGGTGGCCAGGGCGGCGCGCGCCAACTCCAGGTCCGCGGCGCTGTCCGGGGACCAGGCGGAACGGTGCGGATGACGCCCCAGCAGGGTGGTCTCCAGCACCGTGGCCGGGAAGGGGTCGGTGTTGTCCTGGGGCAACAGACCCAGGTGCCGGGCGAGCAGGCGGCGGCGCCACGCGCTCAGTGGCCGGTCGGCATACTGCACCTTGCCGGTCGCCGCCGCGCGCAGGCCCGCCAGGGTGTGCAGCAGCGTGGTCTTGCCCGTGCCGTTCTGGCCGAGCAGCGCCCAGCATTGCCCCGGCGCAAAGTCGAGTTCCAGCCCCGTGACCAGGCGACGCCCGGCCACCGCGACATCGAGCCCCCTGGCTTGCAGGCACGGGGTCATCGTGTGCCCCGTGCCAGGAGATGGAGGAACACCGGCACCCCGAGCAGGGCGGTGAGCACGCCCACCGGAAGCTGCTGCGGGGCCAGGGCGGTGCGCGCGAGGGTGTCCGCGGCGGTGAGCAGGGCGCCGCCCGCCAGCACACTGGCGGGTAACAGCAGACGGTGATCGCTGCCCGCAACGAGGCGCAGCAGATGCGGGACCAGCAGGCCGATGAAGCCGATGCTGCCGCCCAGGGTCACGGCCGCGGCGGTGAGCAGGGAGGCGACCAGGTACAGGTGCAGGCGCAGCCCGTTCACACTCACCCCCAGGGCACCGGCCTGCAACTCGCCGCGCGCCAGCAGGTTCAGATCGCCGGCCACCGGCAGGGTGAGCAACAGGCCGACACCCAGCACCAGCAGGCCGGCGCCGGGCGCGCCCACCAGGGACAGATCCCCCATCAACCAGAACAGCATGCCGCGCAACGGTGCGTCCGGGGCCAGGGCGAGCAGCAGGTTGATGACGGCGCCCCAGCCGGCGGCCATGACCACGCCGGTGAGCAGCAACCGGGTCGGTGAGCGCTCGCCCCGGGCGGCGAGGCCGAACACCAGCACGGTGGCCGCGAGGGCGCCGAGGAAGGCCCCGGCGGTGACGGGCAGCCCGGCCAGGCCCAGCAGCAGGGCCAGCAGGGCGCCCACCGCCGCGCCGCCCGACACGCCGAGCACGTAGGGATCGGCCAGGGGGTTGCCGAGCAGCACCTGCATGAGCGCCCCGGACAGCGCCAGCAGACCGCCCACGGCAAACGCCCCCAAGGCGCGCGGCAGGCGCAGTTCGAGCACCACCTCGCGCCCCAGGCCCGACTCGCCGGCGAGGGCCGCCAGCAACTCGGCAGGGGAGACGCTCACGCTGCCCGCCGCCAGCGCCGCGAGCAGGCTCGCCAGCGCCAGCGACGCCAGCACGAGCAGCAGTGCACCTCCGGGCAGCCGCGTGCTCATGGGAACACCTTATCCCGGAGGTGGGCAGACAAAACGCTGGCGGAAAACACACTACTCACATCCGACTTCTCCGCGTCCTCTGCGCCTCCGCGCCCTCCGCGTTGAAGCGCCAGAGCGGCATCAGCCATTCCCGACCGCGCCGAAGTCCTGTCCGCGCAGGCTGATCACCGGCCAGCCGCGGGCGCGGGCGTGGTCGAGCAGGGTGTCGTCCGGGTCCACCGCCACCGGGTGCTCGACGCATTCCAGCAGCGGCAGGTCGTTGTGGGAGTCGCTGTAGAAGGAGGCACCGGCCAGATTGAAACCGGCGCTGGCCAGCCAGTCCTCCAGACGTGCCACCTTGCCGCCCTGGAAACAGGGCACCCCGGTCATGTTGCCGGTGTAGCGGCCCGCCACCAGTTCGGGCTCGGTGGCCAGCAGGTGGTCCACGCCGAGCGCCTCGGCGATGGGGCCGGTCACCAGCCGGCTGGTGGCCGTGATGATGAGCAGGTAGTCCCCGGCCCGGCGATGGCGGGCCAGCAGTTCCTGTGCGGCCGGCAGCATGATGGGCGCGATCTTTTCCGCCATGAAACGTTGGTGCCACTGGCCGATCTCCTCGGGGGTCCGGCCGGCCACCGGGCCGAGCGCAAAGCGCTGGTATTCGAAGATGTCCAGCGTGCCCGCCTTGTATTCTTGATAGAAGCGTTCGTTCTCGCGGGCATGCCAGTCGCCGTCCACGAGGCCCTGTTCCACCAGGAAACGGCCCCACAGGTAGTCGCTGTCACCGCCGAGCAAGGTGTTGTCGAGATCGAAAATGGCAAGTTTCAAGACAAGGGATCCGTCAGGGGCAAACAAGGCCCATAGGATACCGGGGAAAGGAACCGAACGCCCGTGCGCACCGTCGAACAGTTGATTGTCAGTAGCAAGAATAGCGGTGTTGCCCGTTTGCCCACGAAGCGCCTTTTGTGGAACAATCGGGCCCAGATCGGGGGGCGCAAGTGATTGATCCAGACGGGTATCGGGCGAATGTCGGCATCATCCTGACCAACCGGTCGGGCGAGGTGCTGTGGGCCCGGCGCGTCGGTCAGAATGCCTGGCAGTTCCCCCAGGGGGGCATCCTTCGCCACGAGACGCCGGAGCAGGCGGTCTACCGTGAGCTGAACGAGGAGATCGGCCTGGTGCGCAGCGACGTGGAGGTCATCGGCTGCACGCGCGGCTGGCTCCGCTACCGTCTGCCGAGGCGCCTGGTGCGCTACGACCGCAAGCCGGTGTGCATCGGCCAGAAACAGCGCTGGTTCCTGTTGCGTCTGGTCGGCGAAGAGAGCAATGTGCGTCTGGACACCACCGCGACCCCCGAGTTCGACGCATGGCGCTGGGTGAGCTACTGGCAACCCCTCGATGAAATCGTGTTCTTCAAGCGCAAGGTCTATGAACGCGCCCTGCGCGAGCTGGAACCGCTGCTCTTTGCTTGTCCGCGTGACGGCGCCGGTGAGCGCCGCGACGCTGCCCTGAAGTAGCCGCGGACCGCCCTGTGCTCAACCCCCTTCGCAGCATCGTCCAGGAAGTCAGCGCCGCGCGCGGCCTCGATCAGGCGCTGGAGATCATCGTCACCCGGGTGAAAGAGGCCTTGGGCGTGGATGTGTGCTCGGTGTATCTCACCGACCAGCAGTCCGGCCAACTGGTGCTCATGGCCACCGACGGCCTGCATCCCGAATCGGTGGGCACCGTGCGGCTCGACGTCACCGAGGGTCTGGTCGGCCTGGTGGCGGAACGTGCCGAACCGGTGAACCTGGACGACGCCCCCACCCATCCCCATTACCGTTATTTCCAGGAAACCGGCGAGGAGCGCTATCACGCCTTCCTGGGCGTGCCCATCATTCATCACCGCCAGGTGCTCGGTGTGCTGGTGGTGCAACACCACGCGGAAAGCCGGTTCAACGAGGAGAACGTCACCTTCCTCATCACCATCGGTGCCCAGCTCGCCGGCGCCATCGCCCATGCCGAGGCCAGCGGCGGCATCGATGGCCTGATTCAGCGGCCCATGGACGGTCACGCCATGCTGGGCCAGCCCGGCGCCCCCGGGGTCGCGGTGGGCACCGCGGTGGTTATCGCCACCCATGAGGACGTGGACGGTGTGCCCGATCGCCCCGCGCAGGACCCGGCCGCGGAGCAGGATCGTTTCCGCAAGGCGGTGGTCGCGGTGCGCAACGACGTCACCGAGATGATCGGCCGCATAGGTTCCTCGCTGACCGCCGGCGACAAGGCCCTGTTCGACGCCTACCTGCTCATGCTCGAGAGCGACACCCTGGTGGGCGTAACCCTCGCTCGCATCGCGGCGGGCAATTGGGCGCCCGGTGCCCTGCGCGAGACCATCCAGGAACACGTGCGCACCTTCGAGATGATGGAAGACCCGTACCTGCGCGAGCGCGCACAGGACGTGCGCGATCTCGGCCGGCGCATCCTCCAGCGCCTGCGGGAGGAAGCCCCCGACCTCCGTGAATATCCGAAGAAGACCGTGCTGGTAGGCGAGGAGATCACCGCCTCCATGCTCGCCGAGGTGCCGCCCAAGCGCCTGGTCGGTGTGGTGTCGGTGCGCGGCTCGCGCACCTCGCACACCGCCATCCTGGCGCGCGCCTTGGGCCTGCCGGCGGTGATGGGCTGCACCGACCTGCCCGTTGCGCGCATCGACGGCCGCGAAATCATCGTCGACGGTCACAGCGGCCGCGTCTACGTGTCGCCCTCGCCCCAGGTACGCAAGGAATACCAGCGCCTGCAGCGTGAAGAGGCCGAGCTTTCCGCGGGCCTGCTGGAGCTGCGCAACCTGGTCTCCGTCACACCGGACGGAATGCGCGTACCGCTGTACGCCAATACCGGGCTGTTGTCCGATACCACACCGTCGCTCAAGAGCGGCGCCGAGGGCGTGGGTCTTTACCGCACCGAATTCCCCTTCATGATCCGCGACCGCTTCCCGGGCGAGGAAGACCAGTATTCGGTGTACCGCCAGGTGCTCGAATCCTTCCACCCTCGGCCGGTCACCATGCGCACCCTGGACGTGGGCGGCGACAAGGGGCTGCCGTATTTCCCCATCAGCGAAGACAACCCGTTTCTCGGCTGGCGTGGTATCCGCATCTGTCTCGATCATCCCGAGATCTTCCTCGCCCAACTCCGCGCCATGCTGCGCGCCAGCGTAGGCCTCGACAACCTCAAACTGCTGCTGCCCATGGTGAGTGCCGTCGCCGAAGTGGACGAGGCGCTGGCGCTGGTGCGGCGCGCCAAACAGGAACTGCTCGAGGAAGGTCATGCGGTGCACATGCCCGAGGTGGGCGTGATGGTGGAAGTGCCTTCCGCCGTTTACCAGGTCGGCGCGCTGGCACGACGGGTGGATTTCTTCTCCGTGGGCACCAACGACCTCACCCAGTACCTGCTCGCCGTGGATCGCAACAACTCGCGCGTGGCCGAGTTGTACGAGCCGTTGCACCCGGCGGTGATCCGCGCCGTCAAGCAGGTGGTGGACGGTGCCCACAGGCATCACAAGCCGGTGAGCGTGTGCGGCGAAATGGCCGGTGATCCGGCCGGGGCGTTGTTGTTGATCGGCCTGGGCGTCGATTCACTCAGCATGAGCGCGTCCAGTCTGCTGCGCGTGAAGTGGATGATCCGCACCGTGATGCAGTCCGAGGTGAAGAACCTCATGCGCCGGGTGTTGCGCCTCGACGACCCGCGCGAGGTGCGTGAACTGCTCAATCAATTCCTGGAAAACGCCGGCCTGGGTGGTCTGATACGGGCCGGCAAACCGGCCGCCCCGGCGGCCGCGGCCTGAGCGAGTACGGGAACGGCCGCCCTATGCAGTAGGTCACGTTGCCGCCTAGCGGCTACGTGACAGCTGCGACCGCGCCGGAGCAGCCTGCGCTACTGACCGGTGACGGCGAGACTCTCCAGGATCTGCGCCACTTCTTCGTCCTCCACACCCTCGCCCTCGCGCGGGCAGTCGTAGGTGACGTAAAACGCGCACTCGCCGGCGGCCAGGAACCATTCCTTCCAGGACTGATCGCCGTCGTAGTAACGAAACATGATTCCCTGCTTTCCGCCGATCTCCACGTCGGTGTGGCGCTTGCCCTCATCAATCAGTTCGGCGGCGAGATCGAGCAGGTCTTCGCGCGTGACCGGCTGGTCCGCGCAGATGCAGCTTACCTGCACGGTGCCGACCTCGGCCTCGTTGTCGTACAGCACTACGCTGTCGTCGGCATGTTCTGCACTCCAGCCATCCGGATAGATGGCTTCCCAGGCGGCGTTTTCGAGATTGGGCATGGGTTTCGTGTCCGATTGAATAATCTGCGGATGGTATGCCGAACGCGGCGGTTTTGCATGGGAAAAACAGCAACCGTGCAGCCTAACTGCCGTTGCCATCCAACAGCGCACGCACGCGTCTTAGGTGGGTGACGAACTCGGTGTATTCGCGCGCATAGTCGTCACGCCATTCCGGCCTCGCGCGCAGGCGCAGGATAGCGGAGGGATGGAGAGTGACCAGCGTGTGCGGCGACAGGCGCGTGACGTGGAAGCGGCCACGCAAGGCCTGCACGCGCACCGCATGGCCGAAGGCCGCGTGTGCCGCGGTGGTTCCCATGCACACTACGGCGGTGGGCTTCAGGGCGGTCAGTTCGGCCAGCAACCAGGGATTGCACGCCTCCCGTTCGTTCGGCTTCTTGTGGATACGGCGCTTGCCGCGCAGCTCCCATTTGAAGTGCTTTACCGCGTTGGTCACATAAGCGTCGCCGCGCGCGATGCCCGCATCGGCGAGGGCACGGTCGAGCACGCCCCCGGCAGGACCGACGAAGGGCCGGCCCGCACGATCTTCCTTGTCGCCGGGTTGTTCGCCGATGAGCACCACGCGCGCGTGGACGCCGCCCTCACCGAATACTGTCTGAGTGGCGCCCCGGTAGAGTTCGCAGCCCTGGCAGGCCGCCGCCGCGCGGGCAAGGGACGGGAGATCGAAGGTGTCGGGGATCCAGGCGACCGCGGAGCGCTGTTCCATGCAGGGAACATAGCCGGACTTGCCTGGGAATGACGGGCCCGGCACGGGTGCCGGGCCGCGCTTTCGTCCCTGGTTACTTCGGCAGCGCGTAAACGCCGCGGGAAGGGGACACCACGCGTCCGTTGCGCTTCAGGTAGGCGAGCATCTGGTTCAGATTCTTGGTCTCGACACCGCTGGCGTCCAGGCTGGCCTTCAGGTCCTTGGTGCTGATGCGCCCGGAGGCCTCGATGAGGCTGAGCACGCGTTCGGAAATCTTTCCTTCACCGCCGCCGGCGCCGCCACGGCTGCGGGTGCGGCCGCCCAGCTGACGGATTTCACGATCCACGGCCGCAAGTTCCTTGCGGTGCTGTGCGATCAGTTCGCGGCGATGTTCCCGCAGTTCATCGAGGCGGGCGCGGTTGGCCTCACGCTCGGCTTCCAACTCCTCGCGCTCGCGCTGGCGCGCCAATTCATAGAGTTCGTCTGCGGAAAGGTCTTCGATGGGTTTTTTTCTTGCCATTCAAATACTCCTGGGGGGATAAGGTTTATGCCCGCCCGATTATAGTTTGTGCTTTTCAATTGTTAAATATGTGCCGCTACATATTTGCGCGCGTGCTATACGATAGTACAAGTTCCTTGAGGGAATTCCCTGTTTAATGATGTTCAGGACGGCGCCCATGGCCGGCGTATTGAAGTAACAGCAACCTGCCACGGAATGTTTGAGGAAAGCCAGCCCGTGGCTAACAAAGCCGGGCGGGAGCGTTGGCTAGGGATGTGCTGCGGCGGCGGCCAGTACGTCCAGCACGACCCGGTGACCGCCGTTGGCGGCATGCACCAGCGCGGTGACGCCATCCGCATCCGAGGAGGCGGGATCGGCGCCGTGGGCGAGCAGGGCCTGTACGGCGTCCAGGTGACCGTTGCGGGCGGCCCAGAGCAGGGCGTCATTGCCTTTCACGTCACGGGCCTTCAAGTCGGCCCCCGCTTCGAGCAGCCGCTCGACGATCGCCGTATGCCCGGCCTTTGCGGCCCACATCAGGGCCGTCCAGCCGAGGGTGGATTCGGCGGTGTTCACGGCAGCGCCATGGGCGAGGAGGAGTTCCACGGCGGTGAGCCGGCCATTGCCCGCCGCCACCATCAATGCGGTATACGCCGCCTTGTCTGCATCATCGGGGTCCGCGCCGCGCGCCAGCAGCAGGCGCAGGGCCTCGGCATGCCCCTCCCGTGCGGCGAGCAGCAGGGCGGTCCATTCGCAGCGGTCGCGGGCGTGCACGTTCGCGCCATCGTCCAGTTGGGTGCGAATGGCCTCGACCTGGCCCGCCTCGGCGGCGCGCATGAGTGCGGTGCGGCCGCTGGCATCGCGCGCGTCCGGATCGCCGCAGGCGGTCAGGACCAGCAAGGACAACAGGAGCAGGGCACGCATCAGGCGAACAGGGCGAGCAACTCGCCGGCCTTGCCGCGTTGATGGCCCTTGCAGCTGATGTGGCGCTGCACGTGGAAGTCTTCCATCAGGGCGCCGGCATAGGTATCACGCGTGAATGCGGTGTCGTGATTGGAGATGAGCACCGGTATGTTTCGCTGTGCCAGTTGGCGCGCCATGGCAGCCAGTCCGCACTGTTGTGCGTCGCTGAAGCCGTTGGCGCTGTATGTGGTGAAGTTGGATGAAGGGGACAGCGGCACGTAGGGCGGATCACAATACACCACATCGCCGCTGCGGGCCTTCTTCATGGTCTCGCCAAAATCTGCATGGCGGAATATCGCGCGGCGCGCCTTGGCATGAAACGCGAGCATCTCGGCCTCGGGAAAGTAAGGCCGCTTGTAACGGCCGAACGGCACGTTGAACACGCCCTGGCTGTTATAGCGGCACAGGCCGTTATAGCCGTGGCGGTTGAGGTAAACGAACAGCACGGCGCGGCGGTGTTCGTCCCGGGTGCGGTTGAATTCCGCGCGCAGCCGGTAATATCGTTCGGCGCGGTTGTGGGCGGGTGTGAACAGCGGCCGGCAGGCCTCGATGAAATCGTGACCCTCGGCCTGCAACAGGCGATAGAGTCCGATGAGGTCCGGGTTGGTGTCCGTGAGCAGGTAGCGCGGGTAGTCGGTGTTCAAAAATACCGCGCCCGAGCCCACGAACGGTTCCACCAGGCGCCGCCCCGGCGGGAGCTTGGCGCGGATGCGTTCCAGCAGGCGATACTTGTTGCCGGCCCATTTGAGGAAAGGCCGCAGCGCAGGCGCGGTGGTCGGGGTCATGACAGGGACTTGATGAACACCTTGGAGCGGCGCTGGTAGTTGTACATGGTCTGCTTCTGCACCGGCAGGTCCTGGATCTCGCCGGCCACGAAGCCGCGCTCCTGGAACCAGTGCGCGGTGCGCGTGGTGAGCACGAACAAGCGCCGGATGCCGAGGCCGCGCGCCTGGCGTTCCACATAGCGCAGCAGGCCGTCGCCGCGGCCGTGGCTGCGATAGTCCGGGTGTACGGCCATGCAGGCGACCTCGCCCACCTGCTCCTCGGGGAAAGGGTACAGGGCGGTGCAGGCGATGATCGTACCGTCCCGCTCCACCACCACGAAGTGGTTGATCTCCATCTCCAGGCGCTCGCGCGAGCGCCGTACCAGCACGCCTTCCTCTTCCAGCGGCCGGATGAGTTCCAGGATGCCGCCCACGTCGGCGATGGTGGCTTGGCGCGTGCCCTCGTAGGCCTCGCCGGTGACCAGGGTGCCGATGCCGTCGCGGGTGAACAGTTCCAGCACCAGGGAGCCTTCCACCTGGCGGTCGAGGAGGTGGACGCGCCGCACGTGTTTGCGGCAGGCGTGCACCGCGCTGGTCAGGCCGCGCCGGACGGGGGTGGGCAGCTCCCGCGTGGCGAGCGCCGCCTCCGCCTCGCTCGGCGACAGCTCGCGCAACAGCGCACCCTGCTCGTCGAGCAGGCCGGGGCCGTCCACCAGATAGATGAGCTTGTCCGCCTTGAGGTGCACCGCCGCGGCGGTGGCCACGTCCTCGGCGCTCAGGTTGAACACCTCGCCGGTGGGCGAATAACCGATGGGCGAGAGCAGCACCAGGGCGCGGGCGTCCAGGGCGCGCGCGATGGCGGCGGCGTCCACGCTGCGTACCTCGCCGGTGTGCTGGTAATCGACACCGTCGCGCACGCCGAGCGGCTGGGCGGTGACGAAGTTGCCCGAGACCACGCGGATGTCCGCGCCGGCCATGGGCGAGTTGGCCAGCCCCATGGACAACAGCGCCTCGATCTCGATGCGCACCGTGCCGGCCGCCTCCTTCACGCATTCCAGCGCCGTGGCGTCGGTGAGGCGCAGGCCGTTCACGTAGCGGATCGCGGCGCCGCGCGTGCGCAGGCGCTCTTCGATCTGCGGCCGCGCCCCGTGCACCAACACCAGCCGTACGCCCAGGTTGTGCAGCAGCGCCACGTCGTGCACCAGCCCGGCGAACTGGGCGTCGCGCAACATCTCGCCGCCGAAGGCGATCACGAACGTACGTTCACGAAACGCATTGATATACGGCGAGGAATTACGAAACCAGCGGACGAAGGTCTGGGGATCGAGCATGCGGGCTATTGTGGTTAGTCGCGGATCGCCGTGCAAGAAAAAAGCTTTATCACGGGGAACACGGGGAAAACCATTGTGAATTGCGGGGCGGGTGGAGCGGCCTCAGGTCGCGATTGGCCTTTCGATTTCAGCAAGGACAGTTGAAGCGATCCACGGGTGCCTGCATCGTCCCGCCAACAAAAACGGCTTCCCCCGTGTTCCCCGTGTCCCCCGTGTTCAGGCTTTTTCTTCTTCCTCCAGGCAGAACCGCCGAATCAGCTGGCGCAGCAGGTCGACGGTGGGCTGGAGGCGGTCGAGGGCGAGGTATTCGTCGGGTTGGTGGGCCTGGGCGATGTCGCCGGGGCCGAGCACGATGGTGTCCATGCCCAGGGTGTTGAGGTAGGGGGCCTCGGTGCAGAAGGCCACGGCCTCGGCGCGGTGGCCGGTGAGGCGTTCGGCAGCGCGCACGATGGGTGAGTCCTCCGGGGTGTGCAGGGGCGGTGTGCCGTGGAACAGGGGCGTGACGTCCACGCCGAAACCGCGCCCGTCCAGGGCGGCATCCAGTCGGGACTTGAGGGTGGTGCGCAGCTCGTCGAGACCCATGCCCGGGAGGGCACGCAGGTCGATGTGCAGCTCGCAGGCGGCGCAGATGCGATTGGGATTGTCGCCGCCGTGGATGTGGCCGAGATTGAGGGTGGGCACCGGCACACGGAAACGCTCGTCCCGGTAGCTTGTCTGCAATTCCTCGCGCCAGCGCAGCACCTCGCCCAGGGCCAGATGCATGCCCTCGATGGCGTTGAGGCCGAGGGACGGATCGCTGGAGTGGCCCGCACGGCCGGTGATGCGGATGGCCTCCATGAGGATGCCCTTGTGGGCGTTGATGGGGCGCAGGCCGGTGGGCTCGCCGATGACCGCATAGCGTGCCTGGGGCCGGCCCATGTCCACGAGCATCTTGGCGCCGTCCATGGAACTTTCTTCGTCGGCCGTGGCCAGCACTATGAGCGGTCGGCGCAGCTCGGCCGCGCGCAGGCCCCGGACGGCCTCCAGCACCAGGGCGAAGAAAGCCTTCATGTCCGAGGTGCCCAGGCCGTAGAGCCGTCCGTCCGCCTCGGTGAGCCGGAACGGGTCGTGGCGCCACAAGCCCTCGTCGTAGGGCACCGTATCGGTATGGCCCGCAAGCACCAGCCCGCCCGGGCCGCTGCCCAGGGTGGCGATGAGGTCGGCCTTGTTCGGTCGGCCCGGCAAGGGGAGCACTTCGACGCTGAAACCGAGCGTGCCCAGCCAGCCTTCCAGCAGCGTGATGACCGGCAGGTTGCCGGAATCGAAGGCGGGATTGACGCTGCTGACGGAAGGGGCCGCGATGAGCTCCTTCATCATGGGGACGAGGTCGGGGATTTGCATGGGGCAGATTGTGGGCGGCGGGCTGGTACGAGGCAACGGGATTTTTGTGTGTTCACCTGTATATCGGCAGATTTGGCCATGCTAGATTCTTGCGCCTTCGTTCTCGGATCGTCCCGGATGATCAGGCCTGCCACTGTTGCGGATCTCGATGCGCTGGTCGGATTGGAAAACCAGTGTTTCCAGACCGATCGGCTGTCACGGCGCAGCTTCCGCTACATGCTCACCCGTGCTCACGCCTTCACCCTCATTTCCGAGGATGACGGCGAGGTGAACGGCTACGTGCTGGTGTTGCTCAACGAAGGCACTTCGCTGGCCCGCCTGTACTCCATCGCCATCGACGAGCGCGCACGCGGGCGCGGTGTTGGCGCGGCGCTGGTGACGGCGGCCGAGGAAGAGGCTATCGCCCAGGACCGCGTGGACATGCGCCTGGAGATCCGCCGTGACAACGCCGCCTCCATCGGCCTGTTTACCAAGCTGGGCTATCGCCAGTTCGGCATCTATTCCGACTACTACGAGGATCACATGGAAGCCCTGCGCTTCCAGAAATCCCTGGTGGCCCTGCGTCCGAACATGGCGCATGTGCCGTACTACCAGCAGACCCTCGAATTCACCTGTGGCCCGGCGGCGCTCATGATGGCCATGCGCGTGCTCGACCCGGGCATCAATCTGGGCCGCAGCCTCGAACTGCGCCTGTGGCGCGAGTCCACCACCGTGTTCATGACCGCCGGCCACGGCGGCTGTGGTCCCTATGGCCTCGCACTCTCCGCCCATCACCGCGGCTTCGACGTGGAGGTGTACGTCAACGACGAGGGCGCGCTGTTCGTCGATTCCGTGCGCAGCGAGGAGAAGAAGGAAGTGATCCGGTTGGTGCAGGAGGATTTCCTCGAAGAGCTGGCCAGCAAGCCCATCCCCGTCCACTACCGGCAGCTGTCGCTGCAGGAAACCAAGGAAAAGTTCGATGCCGGGGCCATTCCCGTCGTGCTGATCAGTTCCTACCGCATCTACAAGGAAAAATTCCCCCACTGGGTGGTGATCACCGGTTTTGATGACCGTTTCGTGTACGTGCACGACCCGTACGTGGACGTGGAAAAAGGCAAGACAGACACCGATTGCATGAGCATGCCCATCCTGCAAAAAGATTTCGAACGCATGGCCCGCTACGGCAAGAGCGGACTGCGCGCCGCTTTGATCATCAGTAAACCCAAGGAAGCGGAACCGAGCCGCGGCAAAGGAGCGCGAGCCCGCAAATGACCACGCAAATCATCGTCGTCGAAGACCCTGCCGACTGGAAACTGGATCCCCCGGAAGGGATCCCGATCGTCAACGTGGACGACTATCTCACGGGCCAGCAATACCTGAAGCTCAAGAACGTCCAGGTCATCAATCTGTGCCGCAGCTACAAATACCTGACGGTCGGCTACTACTGCTCGCTGCTGGCGCAGGCGCGCCGTCACCGCGTGGTGCCATCGGTCAAGAGTATCCTGGATCTCTCCAGCAAGGCCATGTACAGCCTCGACGCGGAAGACCTGGACGAGAAGGTGGAGAAGAGCCTGGGCAAGCGGCATTCCACCAGCGGCATCGACGAGTTCAAGATGGAGGTGTACTTCGGGCAGTGCTTCGAATACCCCGAACTCTCCGGCTTGGCGCGTCAGTTGTTCGAGGCCTTCCCTTGCCCGTTCCTGCGCGTGACCTTCGAGCGTGAAGGCAAGTGGCGTATTGCCTCGATCAAGTCGGGCAGTATCCACAAACTGAACAAACCGGGCTTTGAGCAGTTCGCCGGCGCGCTGGCGGGGTACCAGAAAAAACGCTGGCGATCGCGCAAGAAGATCCCCTCGCGTTATGACCTCGCCATCCTCTACGACCCCGTCGATCCGCAACCGCCCTCCAAGCTGAGCGCCCTGAAGAAATTCATCCGCGCCGGCCGCGAACTGGGTGTGAACGTGCAGCTCATCGAGCGCAAGGATTATGCACGCCTGGCGGAATACGACGCCCTGCTCATCCGCGTAACCACACGCATCAATCACTACACCTTCCGCTTCTCGAAAAAGGCCGAGAGCGAAGGCATGGTGGTGATCGACGACCCGCGCTCGATCCTGCGCTGCACCAACAAGGTGTACTTGGCCGAGCTGCTGCGTGCCAACAAGGTGCCCGCACCGAAGACCGTCATCGTCGGCAAGAACGACGTGAGTGCCGCCGAAGAGGCCATCGGCTTTCCCATGGTCATGAAGATCCCGGACGGCTCGTTCTCCCAGGGCGTATTCAAGGTCAACAACCACGAGGAGATGATCGCCCGCGCCGAGCAGCTGTTCGAGCGCACCGAGCTGTTCCTCGCCCAGGAATTCCTCTACACCGAATTCGACTGGCGCATCGGCATTCTCAACCGCAAACCGCTGTTCGCCTGCCAGTATTTCATGACCAAGAAGCACTGGCAGATCGTCCACTACGACGGCAAGGGCAAATTCACCGAAGGCGCCTTCAAGACCTGGCCCGTGGAACAGGCCCCCAAGGAGGTGGTGGATGTGGCCCTCAAGGCCGCCAATCTCATCGGCGACGGGCTCTATGGGGTGGACGTGAAGCAGAATAAGGACGGTGTCTACGTCATCGAAGTGAACGACAACCCGAACATCGACGCCGGCATCGAGGACAAGTATCTGGAAAAGAAGCTGTATGAGGCCATTATCGGCGAATTCGCACGGCGTCTCGACCTGCGCCGGACCCGGGAGCGATGAGGCCAGTCCTTGGCGCACTTGCGGGGCCGCAGCGAGAAATACCGGGGTGTTCTTGACATCGCATCACCGGTGCGTAAAATCTCGCCCCCTACGGCTACGTAGCTCAGCTGGTTAGAGCACAGCACTCATAATGCTGGGGTCCTCAGTTCGATTCTGAGCGTAGCCACCATCCAGCGAACCCGCGTCCCGCAAGGCACGCGGGTTTTTTTGCGCCCCGCGCGGCCCGCGGCCCACCCGGTCAGTGGCCCTTGCGCTTCTCGCTCAGCCAGTCCATCAACGCGAACAGCACGCCCGACAACACGAAGGTGAGGTGGATACCGACCTTCCAGGCCAGCTCCACGTTGCCGGCCGGCGTCAGTTCGGCGGCACTCATGTGCATGAACGACTTGAGCAGCTCGATGGCCGAGATCGCCACGATGGAGCCGATGACCTTCATCTTCAGGTCGGAAAAATCCACGTGGCCCATCCATTCGGGCCGGTCTTCGTGGCCCGCCGTATCGATCTTCGATACGAAGTTCTCGTAGCCACTGAAGATGATGATGAGCAGCAGGTTGCCGATCAGCGCCATGTCGATGAGTGACAGGATGCCGACCACGACCTCGCCCTCGCTCGCGGTCGTGATGTGGCCCAGCATGTGGAAGAATTCGCTCGCAAATGTGACGAGCAGCAGCACGATGGCGCCGAGCAGGCCGAGATAGAACGGCGCGAGCAACCAGCGGCTGTTGAAGACGACTTTTTCGAGCAGTTTCTCCAGGGTGTGCATGACGATTGGGATCTCGCAGGAAACGGGGCGCCAGGGGGCGTCGGGAAGGGCGCCATTCTAGCGCATCGCTTCGACACGGCGCCGCTTGCGGCGGTCGGCGTGGCGGTTTTTTTTGATCCACCGGGTTTTCGGCAGCGGCTATACTCTCCGTGCAGGCGGATCAGGGACGTTTGTAGAGAGCCCTTTTTCCTCCAATCGGCCGCGGTCCGCTGCAATCCCTAAGTTTATTTTTCGAGGTTTGCTTCAATGAGTGTCGGTACTGTGAAGTGGTTCAACGAGGCCAAGGGCTTTGGTTTCATTACCCCGTCCGAGGGTGGCGAGGACATCTTCGTTCACTTTTCCGCCATCAAGGGCGAAGGATTCCGAACCCTGCGCGAAGGCCAGAAGGTGACCTTCGAGGTGACCCGCGGACCCAAAGGGCTGCAGGCATCGAACGTCATGCCCGCCTAAGGGTGAGTGACTGCGAAGACCCTGCCCACCGGCAGGGTTTTCGTTTAAAGGATCCGGCGTGCCTTGCGCGGCTCGGCCGAGCCGCCTATCACCAGAATTTCCGCAACCACTTCTGCTTGACGCCGTGTGCGGTCAAGTGGCCGGCAAAGCTTTTGTCGACGCGCTGGATGTGGTCCATGAGCCAGTCCTTGAGGAAATACAGCAGTTCCATGCCGACGCTTTGATCGCCGGCCTTGAACTGGGCGTGCAACAGTTCGACGCGAACCACGATCTTGTCATGAATAGTCTTGTGTTGCTCGTAACCTTCGTAGGCGAACAGACGCATCAGGCACTCTTCCACGGAAAAGTGCACCCGGGTGTAACGCACCAGTTCGTCGAACACGTCCGCGATGGTGTCTTGGTTGTCCTTCCGGGCCAGGGCTTCGTATAGCTTGTTGATGAGCGAAACCAGGCATTTATGTTGTTCGTCGATCTCCTGAATATCGACGCTGAATTCATCGCTCCACGCAATCATCACAGCCATGACATCCCCCCATTCTGTCAATCCATGGCAACGGGGGAGCCTAGCATTCGCCGCCTGGCGCGTCGGTTGATGCAGGTCAATGGCAGGCCCGATTTGCTGCCCGTACCCGCGGGGCATGTGGGCGAGGATTTTCCTGGCCGCACGGGGCGTCGCGACATGAAATGAAGCCGCTGGACAACCGTATGGGTTAACATCGCGCGGCATGTCCAGCGCCGAACTCGCCTCCCTTTCCCAACGCCTTGCCGATTGCCTCCTCGCCGACCGACGGGTCCTGTCGCGGCGCCTGGACGGGCTGCGCCGCCGCCTGGCGGAAGGCAAGCCGGTGGACCGCGGAGTGGCCGATGTCGCCGCGGCCATCGCCGCCAGCGCCGCGCAGCTGGAGCGGCGCCGGGCGCAGGCGCCGCGCCCCAGCTACCCGGAAAACCTGCCCGTCTCCGCGCGCCGCGAGGAGATCGCCGCGGCCATCGCCCGCCACCAGGTGGTGGTGATCGCCGGCGAGACCGGTTCGGGCAAGACCACCCAGATCCCGAAGATCTGCCTGGAACTGGGCCGCGGCGTCACCGGCCTCATCGGCCACACCCAGCCGCGGCGCATCGCCGCCCGCTCGGTGGCGGCGCGCGTGGCCGAGGAGTTGGGCACACCGCTTGGGCAGACCGTCGGCTACAAGGTGCGCTTTTCCGATCACGTGTCCGCGCAGACCCTGGTCAAGCTGCTCACGGACGGCATGCTGCTCGCCGAGGTGCAGGGCGATCCGCTGCTCGACCAGTACGACACGCTTATCATTGACGAGGCCCACGAGCGCAGCCTCAACATCGATTTCCTGCTCGGCTATCTCAAGCGCCTGCTGCCGCGCCGCCCGGACCTCAAGCTCATCATCACCTCGGCCACCATCAACACCGAGAGCTTCTCGCGCTTTTTCGACGGCGCGCCGGTGATCGAGGTGTCGGGCCGCACCTGGCCGGTCGAGGTGCGCTATCGCCCCCTGGCCGGTGACGAGGACGAGCGCGATCGCAGCCAGCTCGACGCCATCGTGGATGCGGTGGACGAACTGGGCCGCATCGACCCGCTCGGCGACATCCTGGTGTTCCTCGCCGGCGAGCGCGAGATCCGCGAGACCGCCGAGGCGCTGCGCAAGCAACCGCTCCGGCACACGGAGATCCTGCCGCTGTTCTCGCGCCTGTCTGCGGCCGAGCAGGACCGCGTGTTCAAACCGCACGGCGGGCGGCGCATCGTGCTCGCCACCAATGTGGCCGAGACCTCGCTCACCGTGCCCGGCATCCGCTTCGTCATCGACCCGGGCTTCGCGCGCTTCTCGCGCTATTCGCACCGCACCAAGGTACAGCGCCTGCCCATCGAGCCCGTATCCCAGGCCTCGGCCAACCAGCGCGCCGGCCGCTGCGGGCGCGTGGGGCCGGGCGTGTGCATCCGCCTCTATTCGGAAGAGGATTTTCTCGCCCGTCCCGCGTTCACCGAACCGGAGATCCTGCGCACCAATCTCGCCAGCGTGATCCTGCAGATGGCCGCGCTGCGCCTCGGTGACCCGCAGGACTTTCCGTTCATGGAGCCGCCCGACCGGCGCTACATCAACGACGGCTATCGCCTGTTGCAGGAATTGCAGGCGGTGGACGGGGAGCGCCGGGTGACCGAGATCGGCCGGCGCCTGGCGCGCCTGCCCGTGGACCCGCGGCTCGGCCGCATGCTGTTGGCCGCCGATCGCGAAGGCAGCCTGCGCGAGGTGATGATCATCGTCAGCGCGCTGTCGGTGCAGGACCCGCGCGAGCGCCCCATGGACGCCCAGCAGGCGGCGGACCAGGCGCACGCGCATTTCATGGACGACGCCGGCGAGGGCGAGAAGAAGGCGCCGCGCTCCGATTTTCTCGCCTTCGTGCGGCTGTGGGACTACTTCCACGAGAAGGCGCGTCACCTCTCCCAAAACAAGCTGCGCAAGCTGTGCAAGAGCGAGTTCCTGTCCTATGTGCGCCTGCGCGAATGGCACGAGATCCACGGCCAACTGGCCGCGCTGGCCGAAGAGATGAAGCTGCGCGTGAACCAGGAACCGGCCGCCCATGCGGTGGTCCACCGCGCCGTGCTTACCGGGCTGCTCGGCCACGTGGCGGTGCGTGCGGAGGTCGATGAGGACAAACCGCCCAAGGCGCGTCGGCGCGCGCCCGTGGAATACCTGGGCGCGCGCAACCTCAAGCTCACCTTGTTCCCGGGATCGGGGCTGGCCAAGCATCCGCCCAAGTGGATCATGGCCGCGGAACTGGTGGAGACCGCGCGCCTGTTCGCGCGCACCGTGGCCGGAATCGAACCGGAATGGATCGAACAGCTCGCCCCGCACCTGCTCAAGCGCAGCTGGTTCGAGCCGCACTGGGAGAAGAAACCGGCGCGGGTGGCGGCCTTTGAGCAGGCCACGCTGTATGGCCTCGTGGTGGTGGCGCGCCGGCGCGTCAACTACGGGCCCATCGACCCGAAGGTTGCCCGCGAGATCTTCATCCGCGAGGCGCTGGTGGCGGGCGAACTGCGCACCCAGGCGGCGTTTTTCGCGCACAATCAGCGCCTCATTGCCGAGGTGGAGGAGCTGGAGGCCAAGCGCCGCCGCCGCGACCTGCTGGTGGACGAGCAGTCCCTGTTCGAGTTCTACGACGCGCGCATCCCGGCCGGGGTCTACGACGGCGCCAGCTTCGAACACTGGCGCCGCGAGGCCGAGGCGCGCGAGCCGCGACTGCTGCACCTTACGCACGAGGCGCTCATGCGCCAGGCGGGCGAGGGCGTGGCCGCGGAACAGTTCCCGTCCGTACTGGACATGGATGGCACGCCGCTCGCGCTCAGTTACGTGTTTGCCCCGGGCGATGCAAACGACGGCGTCACCGCGAGCGTGCCGGTGGCCGCGCTGGCGCAGCTGGACGCGGCACGGCTCGAATGGCTGGTGCTTGGCCTGCGCGAGGAGAAGATCGCTGCACTCATCAAGACACTGCCCAAGCACTTGCGCAGGAACTTCGTCCCGGCCCCCCACTTCGCGCGCGCGCTCATGGAACGCCTCGTGCCCGGGCGGCACTCGTTGCGCGATGCCATGGGCGACGAATTGCGGCGCATGACCGGCGTGGAAGTCCCGCGCGAGTCCTGGCAGCCCGAGGCGCTGCCGCCGCACCTCCGTTTCAATCTGCGGGTAGTGGACGACAAGGGCCGCGAACTGGCGAGCGGGCGTGATCTCGAAGTCCTCAAGGCGAAGCTGGCGGGGAAGGTCCAGGCCGCCTTCGAGGCGGCGCCGTTCTCGGCCATGGAGCAGACAGGGCTCACCGCCTGGAGTTTCGGCGGCCTGGAACCGGTGGTCACACTGCCGCGCCAGGGCATCACCCTGCGCGCCTACCCGGCGCTCGTGGATGAAGGCGCGAGCGTGGCGCTGCGCTTCATGCAGGATGCCCACGAGGCCGAGTCGGCCACCCGCGAAGGCCTGCGCCGCCTGTTCATGTTGGCCCAGCCCGACAAGGTCAAGTACCTCAAAAAGTCCCTGCCGGGCTTGCAGACCATGTGCCTGCATTACGCCACCGTCGGGCGCTGCGACGATCTCAAGGACGACCTGACGCGCGCTGCATTCGACGTGTTCATGGCCGAGCCCTGGCCGCGCAACGCGGACGCATTCAACGCCCGGCTCGCCGACGGCAAATCACGCCTGGTCGCCGATGCGACGTCCCTGGCCGCCCGCGTCGCCGAGGCGCTCGCGGAATTCCACGCCGTGGCGAGGCTGCTGGACAGCGACGCACCGCATCGCCGCCACGCGCACGATGAGGTCCGCGAGCAGATCGCCTGGTTGATCCGTCCGGGCTTCATCACGCACACCCCGCCCGCCTGGCGCATGCACCTGCCGCGCTACCTGAAAGCGGCACGCCTGCGCCTGGAGAAACTGGACCGCAACCCCGCGCGCGATCGCCAACTGGGTGAGGACGTGGCCCGATTGTGGCAGCCCGTGCGCGAACGCCTGGAGGCCGGTGCGCCGGTGCCGCAAGAGATCATCGAATTCCGCTGGCTGATCGAAGAGCTGCGTGTGTCGCTGTTCGCTCAGGAGTTGAAAACCGTGGTACCCGTCTCGGCCGCGCGCCTCGAGAAGCGCTGGCGCGAGCTTGCCTGAGTCGCCCTCACTGCATTCGCCGCCACTGCGGAGCCCTCATTTGACGGCCAGGCGCGTGCGGATGCGCCGCAGCAGCGGGGCGGCGTGCTGCGCCTCGGCGATGGCCGCAGCCTGCCGGAAGCAGGCCTCGGCCCCGGCCGCGTCGGGCGGTGAGCAGCACAGCAGCATTTCTCCGCGCAGGCGGTAAACCTCCGCGTCGTAGTGTCGGTTGCCGGAGCGTTCACTCGAAGCCAGGCAGCGCGCCGCAGTGTCCAGCGCCGCCTCGAACAGGCCCAGTGCCACCTGGGATTCCAGCAGCGCTACCAGAAAGAAGACCTCGGCACCCAGCATGGTCTCGTGTACCACCTCCAGCAGGGATACGAGGATCGTGACGCCCTGCGCGTCGCCCGCGGCGGCCAGGCGGCGCCCGTGTAGCAGCATGCCGGTGGCCTCCCAGAACGCGAAACCCTTGCGCTGGCCAAGGGCGAGCAGTTCGTCAGTGAGTGTGTCGTCCGGACGCTTGCCCGCGTACCAGTGCAGCTTGATGGCGAAGGTGAGGGCGAAGGCGAGGCTGTAAGGATGATTGCTTTGCCGGGCGAGGGCCAGGGACTCGCGGCTCCGCGCCCAGGCCTGCTCTTCCTCGCCGAGGAACCAGAGCGTCCAGGACAGGAAGCCCAGCGCCGAGACCTGGTAATCCTCGCCAAAGTCCGCCGACAGCCGTCCCGGCGCGGTGTGCTGGCCCAGCGCCACGGCCGTTTCCAGTGCCGCGCGGGCGGCACGGAACTCGCCCATGCAGAACAGCGGGTTGCCCTGGGTGTAGTGGGCCAGCAGCAGGTGTTCGGAGCGATTGCTCTGCTCGGCAAGAAGGCGGATGCGTCCGGACAGCGCCAAAGAGGCGTGATAACCCTCCTGGGAACTGGAGGTCTGCCAGAGCCCCAGCAGTGACTGCAACAGCATGTCCTCGTCACGGACCATGCGTGCCAGCTCGATGGCCCGTTCGTAGTTCTCCTGCACGGTATGCGCACCGTAGCCCTGGCTCGACACCAGCGGCAGGCCCAGAGCGGTGCGCAGGGCCAGTTCGGTGCGGTCCCGCACCAGACCGGCGGGCAGCGTCGCGACCAGCGCCAGTCCCTTGCGGTAGTGAGCGATGGCCTCCGCATTGGCAGAACGCTGCGCGGTGCGCTGGCCGGCACGCTGCCACCATTGGATGGCCTGTTCTGTTTCGCCGCACTCGCTGAGGTGGTAGGCGGCCAGTTCCGGCCGCGACACGAGCATCTCCGGGAAGCGTTCCAGCAGGCACTCGGCGACGCGTCGATGGGCGGCCTGACGGGGTGTGCGCGCCAGTGAGGCGTAGGCCGCCTCCTGGAGCAGGGCGTGGTGAAAGCGCCAGGTGCCTGGATCGAGATCATGCACCAGGAGCCCGTGCCTTTCGAGTGTGAGCAACTGGTCGGTGAACTCGTCCGGCGTCAGGGTCGCGGCCGCCCGCAGCAGCGCTTCGGGAAACGATTTGCCCGCCACTGCCGCGAGTTGCGCCAGGGGGCGTGCCTCGTGGCACTTGTCGAGACGCGCCATAAGCAGGTGTTGAAGGCTGGGTGGGACGCCTTCGGCCGGAGGTTGCCCGGCGAGCAGCCGGGCCATCTCTTCCACAAACAGCGGCACGCCGCCGGTGAGGGTGCGGATGCGATCGGCGAGTGGCGGCGCCAGCCCGGGCGCCACATGGGCCACTATGGACGCCACGGCGACAGGAGAAAGTGGCGCCAGGGCCATGTGAAATATTCGCCGGCGCGAGCGGGGCAGGGGTGTGCCGGGGCGCGTGGTCAGCACCAGAAGCACATGTTGCTCGGGCGCCCGCGCCGCGGCACGCCGCGCCAATTCCAGCGTGGAGGGGTCCGCCCAATGGACGTCCTCCAGCAGCAACAGCAGCGGTTCGCCGCGGCTGCGCCGGTCGAGGATATCCAGCAGCAGGTCGGCGGTGCGGCGTCGCCCTTCGGCCGGGGTGATCTCCGGCAGCGGGTGATCCGGATTCGGCGGTAGCGCCAGCAGTTGCAGCAGCAGTGCGGGTGCGTCCGGGCGATCCGGGAGCAGGTCCGCGGCATACCGGACCACGGCCTCAGGCCCGCTCTCGTCCACCAGCAGGCGTCGCAGCAATTCCACCACCGGGTGGAAGGGCGAGCCCTGGGCCCGGCTGTCGCAACGCAACAGGCGCACTGCCGCGCCCCGCCGCACCAGCCCCGCCCTGAATTCATCCACCAGGCGCGACTTGCCGATGCCGGCATCCCCGCTCACGACCAGAGTCGCGCCCCGGCCGGCGCAGGCGTCACGCCACAGGGATTCCAGACGCGCCTGCTCCGTATCGCGCGCCACGAAGGGTGTCAGGGCGACGGCCGCTTCCAGGCGGTGCCGGGCAGGCGTGGCGCGCAACACCCGGAACATGGCCACGCTGGCGCCCGAGGGCAGCGCCACCCGGCCCGCCGGCACGCCCTCGAAATAGCCCTCGGCAAGCAGCCACACGGGCTTGCTGGCCAGAACGATGCCCCCCTCGGTGTGGCACGCGGGGGCATGCAGGCGCATGGCCACGTTCGCCAATTGCCCGGAGATGTCGGGGGTCGCCCGGTTACCGTCGGTGACGAGCGTGCCGCCGTGCACGCCAAGTTCTAGCCGTACGCCGGAAAAGTGCGTGGCCTCCGTTGCCAGCGCCAGCGCTGCCTCCAGCGCCCGGCGCGGCGCCTCTTCCTGCGCCAGGGGAAAACCGAACCAGGCCAGCAGGCCGCCGGCCGGGTTGGCGAGCACGTGGCCATCGTGGCGGCCGAGCAGGTCGCGGCAGCGTTGCAGGGGGAGTTCGCAGAGTTCGGCCACCCGTTCTGGGTCCGTGTCCCGCGGGCAGATCATCTGCACCGAGATCACGGCAGCCGGGCGGCGCTCCAGGCCAGCGGCAGGCGCCGCCGTTGGTAGAGCCTCGGCCATGCCCTGGCGCAGGGCTGCCGCGAGGGCACAGGTCGCCGGTTCCGGCGGTACGCCCAGGTGCTCGTGAAGCAGGCGGCGGAAGGATTCGAAACGTTCGAGCGCTTCCGCCGCGAGGCCGGCGGCGGCCAGGGTGTTCATCACCAGCCGCAGGTGCCCCTCGTTGTCCGACGCCATGTCCCCCAGGCGCCGTGCGGCCTCCACCGCTGTGTGCGCGGTGCCCGCGGACAAATGCCATTGGCACAGCTCCGCGGCGCATGCCACGGTCACTCCGTGCAGCACCCGGCGCCAGTGCGCCAGCCATTCGGCCAGCGGTGTGCCGTCCACCAGGTCATCGAAACCTTCCAGAAAAGGTGCGCGGTACAGCGCGACGGCTTCGGCCAGACGGGCGGCACTCGCTGCGTCGGTGGCCCTCGACGGCGCATCGAGCAACAGGCGGGCGTCGACCTCCACCAGGCGACGAGGATTGATGCCGACCGTGTCGCGGCTGATGTGCAGCAGTGGTTGTGCAGCCTTCCCGTCACCGACCGCCTCGCGCAGCACGAACAGCATGCGCCGCAACCGCGTCCGTCCCGCGCCGGCCGCCAGGTCACCCCATAGCAGTTCGGCCAACATCTCGCGACGGTGAGTACGCTTCGCCTCCATGAGCAGGTAGGCCAGCAACACGTGCGCGCGACGATACCCCGTTGCGCGCAAGGGGGTGTAGACCTGGTCCGGATCCATGCCGCCGAGCAAGGTGAAGCGCAGGGGTGAAGGTTCGGCGAGGTGCGCCTGGCGACGGGATGAGGGACTCTCTGTCATGTTGGGGCGTACTGAAGGCGTGGAGCGACTACTGGCACGAGCTCTTGCGATGTTAACACCCGCATCCTCCGGTGCAATGGAATGCGCAGTGGACTGTCGCACGTGCGCGGGGTTGCGCTATCGGCGGGCGGAGGATGCAGATCTTCTCCCCACATCAGGAGAAAGGGACTAGTCCGCAGCGTGTGCAGTCTCTCCGTACCTGCAATCCCCGAAACCACCCTTTCATTCCGGCAGGCCACTAGTCCTGTCTAGTCCTCGTGGTTGATTTGCAACCGGGTGATACGAGGTCATTCTTGGCGGTTACCGGCAGCGTACCGCTCATATCCCGCGCCGCCGCGCTCACGGGAGGACGTCGCAGCCGTGCTCGCAGGGCGGGACGGTGTTAGGACGGTCGGTGACTAGACTCCTCGCAAACATGCCAACTACACAGCTTTTCCGAACCGACATGATGCCCAGTCGTCTGCGCGCGCCCGAACGCTGTCCGCGGCATTCCGCGGGCCTCGGGCGGGGTCGTTCCAGGGGGAGAGGTTTGTGCGCCGAATCATGATGTCCGTCAAGAAAAGGTCTGACGTAACCACCTGCGAGGAGATGGCTCAAGGAGAGGATATCCCGCAAGGAGAGGAGACCTCACTAGAAACCGTGTGGATGAACTCGGCCTCCCGTCCCCCGGTCTCGGTCCGCGAGGAACGCTGGCGTGCCTCGCGGGTGGCGCGGGAGGCCATCGAGGTGATGACCCACGTGATGGAGCGGGTACGGCTGGGCAGGGAGATGGACGTGGGGCGGCTGGAGCCCGTGGCCGACCGGATCATCGCCTCGGTCGCCCGCAATCCCGATGCGCTGCGCAGTCTCGGCCGGGTGCGTTATCGGGACCGCTACACCTTCGAACACTCCGTCAGTGTGGCCGTGCTTGCCACCTCCTTCGGCCAGGCGCTGGGCCTTGGCGTGGACGCGCTGCACGATCTGGCCCTCGCCGGTCTGCTGCACGACGTGGGCAAGGCGCGTACGCCGCTCAACATCCTGAACAAGCCGGGCGGCCTGGACCCGGACGAGCAGGTGGTGATGCGTCGGCATGTAGTGGATTCGGGCTTGCTCCTGGAGGCGGCCAACGTATCGCCCGCGGTGGTGTGCGGCGCCGCCGAGCACCACGAGCGGCACGATGGCAGTGGCTATCCGGACGGCCTCGCGGGTGACGACATCAGCCTGTTCGGTCGCGTGATCGGCATTTCCGACGTGTACGACGCGGTGACCGCCGATCGCGTCTACCGGCGTGGCCAGACACCCACCGCAGTGTTGCGCAAGCTGCTCGGTACCGCGGACCGTGAGTTCGAGGCTACGTTGGTGCACCGCTTCATCCAGACCGTGGGCATCTACCCGGTGGGCAGTCTGGTGCGCCTGGAAAGCGGACGCCTCGCGGTGGTGCTCGAACGGGGCGAGCGCGATCTGCTGCGCCCCCTGGTGCGTGTGTTCTACGACGCAAAGGCGCGCAGTTTTCTCTCGCCTTGCGATCTGGACCTGGCCGCCTCGGCCGAGGTGGACGGCATCGTCGCCTCCGAGCTGCCCTTGCGCTGGGGCATCAAGCCTCACCTCTTCATGGATTGAACAGCCGTGTTGCGCAGACTCCTCTCACGCCTGACCCACCACCACGCACCGACGCAAACTCGGAACCCTGCATCGGCGCCGACGCCCTCGACGCCCGCCGCCCCGCCCGCACCGATGGTGCCGCTGTGCAATCCCCGCAAGCTCGCCTATGCCTTCAACGGATTGCTGCTCGGCGTGCGCGACGAGGACGGGGCAGAGGAACAGGGGGCGTGCCTGAGTGCAGTGGAGCTGCGCGTGCGGGGCGAGGTGCAGGCGCTGCTCGCCCGCGGTCTCGGCGTTGCCGACGTGCCACGGCTTCCCTCCAGCGTCCCGCAGTTGTTGGAGAGCTTCGAACAGCAACGCCATGCGCGCGAGATCGCCGCCATCATCAACCGCGACCCGGCGCTCGCGGTCGAGCTGGTGCACTTGGCGAACAGCCCGCTATTCCGCCGCTCCAGGCAACCCGTCAAGAGCGTGGAAGCGGCGTTCGCGCACGTGGGCGAAGATGGCATGCGCGCCCTGCTGGTGGCCTGCGCCATGCGACCCGTCTTTGCCATCAAGCCGGTGTATTTCCGCCTGTTCGGCCGGTTGTTGTGGCAGCACGCCCTCGATTGTGCTCATGCCTGCCGAGTGTTTGCACGCCGTTCAGGCGGTGATGGCGCGGTGGCGTTCTTCACCGGCCTCATCCACGACCTTGGAAAGCTGGTGGTGTTCCAGCGCACACTGGCGGCGTTCTGCACGGAAGCGCCCGCGGAGCCGTTGCGCCCGCCCGTGTTTCAGCAGCTCATTGAGGAATTCGCTGCCAGGCTGACGATGGAGATCTGCGGCCGCTGGAACATCCCTCCGGAGGTAAGTGAAGCGGTCGCGCACCAGCTCGATGCGCCGGCGGCGGACATGTCAGCACTCGGCCACGCGCTGTTCATGGCCGATGCGGTCGCCGAGACGCACATGCTTCTCACCGAGCGTGCCATGGGCCGGCCTCGCCTGATGGAGCACCTGCGCGGCCACGGCATCCCGTGGCTGAGCCTGTACGAAGCCTTTCCCGAGCACCGCGCAGACACCCCGTTGCATACGCCCTGACGAGAAACACCATGACCATGTCATCCATCCGCGCCGAACGGCACGATCTGGGCGCCAACTGCTATGAGTGCTCACTGTATGGCTCGCGTCAGGATCCGGTGGTGATCAGTTTCTGCCACAGTTGCCTGCAAGTGCCGGGGCGCCGTCGTTATTGCCTCACCTTCGAGGGCGAAGACTGCGTGCTGCGGCCCGTCGGTATGAGTTCCGGCAACGAGGCCAGACGGGCGGCGAACGGCAAGCTGTGGTTGCTGCTCGAATGGAACGACACGCGTCGGGCCTACGTGCCGATCGGTTGATGTCCGCGCCATTGCCGGCGCGGTTTATGCGCGCGTGTGGCCAATGTACCTGCCAACATGGCCGGTCCCTTGCCTCTCGACCATACTTCATACACCGTCCGGAATGGAGGCGCGTGCCATGAGCGACGAAGCCGGGGCAGTGAAGGAATTTTGTGCCCGCCTGGAAAAAGACCTGCACGTCAATCCCACCCACAATCCCGTCAACGCCGAGGTCCGTGGCGGTGTGCTTCACGTGACGGGTGAGGTGGAGGATATCGTCATCAAGCGCCGCGCCATGCGTCTGGCGGTGGACATGTTCGGTCAGGGCGGCGTGCAGGACCACATTACCGTCCGCCCGGCCCAGGCACGAGAGGACGGCGCCATCCGCGACTCGCTGTTGCAGTCGCTACTGGAAGAATCGGTGTTCCGGCGCTTCGGTATCAACGTGTGGTTCAAGGGCGAGATGCACATGGTGCGGGATACGCGCCCCGACAGCGAAGGTCATCTGGACGTGGTTATCGAGGACGGCGTGGTCACCCTCTCGGGCGAGGTCTGGAGTCTTTCGCACCGGCGCATGGCCGAGCTGCTGGTGTGGTGGACCCCGGGTGTGCGAGGCGTCAGCAACCATATCGCCATCAACCCGCCCGAGGTGGATACGGATGACGACATCACCGACTCGGTGCGCCTCGCCCTGGACAAGGACCCCTTGGTCCACAGCAGTCAGATCCGCGTGACTACGCGGGACGGCCAAGTGACCCTGGAAGGGCTGGTCCCCCAGCCGGAGGAACGCCAGATGGCGGAACAGGACGTCTGGTACCTGGGCGGCGAGGTGAACGGGGTGGAGAACCGCATCGAGGTCCGCCAGGCGCCGCTCGAAAGCGCCGGCAGCTGAGCGCTTGGCCCGCGCCCGCGGGCGCGGGTTCACAGACCGATGAGTTCCGCGTGCAGCCCGCGGGAGGTGACCTGACGAAGGATATCGCTGCTGCGCAGGGTCAGCGGGTCGTACTCGACCACCATCAGGTGAGGGGTGTGATCCGGGCTCCTGACCTCGGCCACGCCAGGCAGCCAGCACAGCGACTCACGCACCTCCTGGCGACGCCAGGGGTCGAGATCCTCATGGATGTGGAGCGTGACGTCCGCCTTCCCGGAAAGCATGCCGCCTCCTCCGCGCGTTGCCGTGCGCGCTGGAAAAATCCAGGGGTTACCACCGCAACCGTAGCAAATGCCGCACCCGCCGCAACCTCCGTCGCCGGGGTTTCCCACCCCACCTGAAGTGGCTTTCCTAACATTTTGAAAATGCTTGACTATACTGCGGTTACGGGCGAGGTCGTCCGAACCATAAGGAGGGGGGCATGGGGACCTCTCAGCTTGAACGGCTCATGCACATCATGGAGGCACCGGACCGGGAACTGGATTTGGCCGAGGCAGCGCTTCTCGTCGCCCAGGCGGAATACCCCGGCCTGGATGTAACCACTTACCTGGGACACATCACCCGGCTGGCGGCGAACGTGTGCCGGCGCCTGCCCAAGGAGCCGGGCATCGGCGATACGGTATTCGCCATGAACGCCTACCTGTTCGATGAGGAAGGCTATTCAGGCAATGCCGGCGACCCGCACGACCCGCACAACGTGCTGCTGAACCAGGTCCTGGACCTGCGGCGCGGCGGGCCCATCGCCCTGACCATTCTCTACGTGACCGTGGGCCGCTGCCTGGGGCTGCCCTTGCAGGCCGTCGCCCTGCCCAACCACTTCCTGGTGAAACTTGCCATGGAGGAAGGCGGCATCATCCTCGACCCGTATGCAGGCGGCGTGGTGCTGGATGACCTGGCGCTGCGCGCGCTGTTGTCGCGGGTCTACGGCGAGGACGTGCCGCCCGACCTGGTGCCGTTGCTGACCAGCCCGGCCGCCAAACGTGAGGTGGTGACGCGCATGCTGCGCGAACTCAAGCAGGACTTCATCCGCCAACAGCGCTACGACAAGGCCCTGTGCATCAGCGACCTGTTGCTGCGCATCGCCCCCGAGATGGCCGACGAAGTGCGCGAACGGGCCTACCTGTACGAATGCCTGCAGCACACCCGCGGCGCCCTGGACGACTACACCCATTACCTGGAGTTGATGCCCCACGCCCGCGACGCCGCCGACGTGCGCCGGCGCATCGCCAGCCTGCGCGGGCGTCAGTTCCAGCTTCACTGAACGGGGCGGCTGATAAGAAGGATTAAACACAGAGACACAGAGTCACAGAGGAAGAAAGCTTCTTGTGCCAATGACCAGCCGTATGCCCTGAAGCAGACACCGAACGCACTTCATCACCTCTGTGTCTCTGTGTCTCTGTGTCTCTGTGTTGAATTCTTGTGTCGCTTGAAACTCCCCTCCGGGCGCGCTTCCGGCGTACCCTTGGGGCATGGCCGACCTGCTCATCAACAGCTTCGTGGTTTTCTTCGTGGTCATCGACCCCATCGGGCTCGCGGCCATTTTCGCGGCCCTTACGCGCGGCTACACGACGCACCAGCGACGTCGGGCGGCGCTGCGCGGGGTGGCGCTTTCCACCGTGATTTTGGTGTTTTTCTTCTTCGCGGGTGACTGGTTCCTGCGCGCCATGGGCATCGAGGTGGCGGCATTTCGCATGGCCGGCGGTCTGCTGCTGTTGTTGTTGTCCATCGACATGGTGTTCGCGCGCCAGTCGGGCCTGCGCTCCACCACCTCCGGCGAGGTCGCGGAGGCGGAGGTGCGCGAGGACATCTCGGTGTTCCCGCTGGCCTTCCCGCTCATCGCCGGCCCCGGCGCCCTGACCACGGTGTTGCTGATGACGGCGCAGCCCGGCGGTGTGGCCGTGTCCAGCCTGATGCTTGGCATCATCCTGCTGGTGCTCGCCATCACCTGGGTGATGCTGCTGTTCGCCGAACAGCTCTATCGCGTGCTCGGCGAGACCGGCACCAACATGGTGAGCCGCGTGCTCGGCGTGGTGCTGGCGGCGCTGGCGGTGCAGTTCATGGTGGACGGCGCCAAGGTGGCCTTTGCTTATGCTTAGAAGTCCGGGAACAAGAATTCAACACAGAGACACAGAGAACGCGGAGGAGATGAAGGGTTTGCGTCCTGAGGCCCTTCCCACCCTCACTCTGTGTTGGGCCGTTTGCCTCCCTTTCAACGCAGCAGCGGCAGCAGCACGGACCAGACGTTGTCGAGCATGGCGGGCTGCGCCGCGGGCGCGGCATGGATGCGATCGTCCTGCATGAGTGCCGCGTTGTCGTCCACACCGCGCAGCAGATAAGGCACCAGCGGGACGCCCCGCTGGCGCGCCACCTCGCGGAAGGCCTCCTCGAAGCGGCGGGCGTAGGCGGGTCCGTAGTTGGGCGGCATGCGCAGGCCCGCCAGCAGCACCTTCACCCGGGCGGCGCGGGCGGCGTCCACCATGGCGGTGAGATTGGCCTGGAGCTGTGCCACGGGCAGGCCGCGCAGCCCGTCATTGCCGCCGAGGGCGATGATGACCAGGTCCGGATTCTGGGTCGCCAGCAGCGATTGCAGGCGCGTCAAACCACCGCCTGTGGTCTCGCCGCTCACGCTGGCATTGACCACTCGCCAGTCCCAACCCTCACGCTGGAGGCGCTTGGCCAGCAAACGCACCCAGCCCTGGCTGACGTCCATGCCGTAGGCGGAGCTGAGGCTGTCGCCCAGTACCACGAGCGTGCGGGGCGCCGCGGCGGGCGCGGCCGCGTACAATAGCAGCCCGAATACAAGAACCAGGATTTGAAAGGAACGTGCCGGCATGACGGCCATTGTGGAAGCGCGCGGGCTCACCAAGCAAGTCTCCAGTCCGGAAGGGACACTCACCATTCTTGAGGATGTGACGCTGATCATCGAGGCGGGCGAGGCGGTGGCCATCGTCGGTGCCTCGGGTTCGGGCAAATCCACCTTGCTGGGCCTGCTCGCCGGCCTCGATCTGCCGAGCGCCGGACAGGTGTTCCTGAACGGTGACGACCTTGCGCAGCTCGACGAGGACGGCCGCGCCGCGCTGCGCGCCCGCACCCTGGGCTTCGTGTTCCAGTCCTTCCAGCTGCTGCCCAGCCTCACCGCCCTGGAGAACGTCATGCTGCCGCTGGAGCTGGCCGGTGCGGACCATGCCCGCAGCGAGGCGCGGGCCCTGCTCGAACGGGTGGGCCTGGCGGCGCGCGCCGGCCACTATCCGAACCAGCTCTCCGGCGGCGAGCAGCAGCGCGTGGCCATTGCCCGCGCCTTCGCCACCGGGCCGAAGCTGCTGCTGGCCGACGAACCCACCGGCAATCTGGATACCCGCACCGGCGCGCGCATCATCGACCTGCTGTTTGAGCTCAACGCCGAGCACGGCACCACCCTGGTGCTGGTCACCCACGACGTGCACCTGGCCGCACGCTGCGGCCGCCAGCTCGTGCTCGAAGGGGGCCGGCTGGCATGAGTGGCCACCCCGTCGCCTTTTCCCTGCGCATGCTGCGACGCAGCCTGCGCGCCGGCGAGTTGCGCGTTTTGCTGGCGGCGCTGGTGATCGCCGTGGCGAGCGTGACCTCGGTGGGCTTTTTCACCGACCGGGTGCGTGGTGCCATGGATCAGCAGGCCAGCGAGATGCTCGCGGCGGATCGGGTGGTGGAGAGCAACCGCCCGCTGCGGCCCGCCTGGCGCGCCGCCGCCGGCGCGGCCGGGCTCGCCCGGGCGGAGACCTGGACCTTCCGCTCCGTGGTGATGGTGGGCGACCGCCTGGAACTGGCCGAGGTGAAGGCGGTGGATGCGGGCTATCCGCTGCGCGGCGCCCTGCGCATCGCCGACACCGCCTTCGGCAGCGAGCGCGTGCCGGAGGGCCCGCCCGCCGCGGGCACGGCCTGGGTGGAACCGCGATTGTTGCAGGCGCTCGGTCTGCGCGTGGGCGACCCGCTGTTGCTCGGCGAGCTGTCGCTCACGGTGGCCGCGGTGCTGGCCTATGAGCCGGACCGCGGCGGCGAGGTGTTCAACATCGCCCCGCGCCTGCTCATGAATCTGGCCGACGTGCCGGGCACCCGGCTCATCCAGACCGGCAGCCTGGTGAATTACCGCCTGCTGCTGGCGGGTGAGCCCCAGGCCCTGGCGCGCTTCCAGGAACGGGTGCGGCCCACCCTCGGCCCGGCCGATCGCCTGCTCGGGGTGCGCGATGCGCGGCCGGAACTGCGCGCGGCCCTGGAACGGGCGGAGCGTTATCTGGGCCTCGCCGCGCTGGTGAGTGTGATGTTGGCGAGCGTGGCGGTGGCCACCGCCGCCCACCGCTATGCGCAGCGGGAACTGGACGGTGCCGCCATCATGCGCTGCCTGGGCGCCTCACAGGGCTTCCTCACGAGCGCCTTCGGCCTGCAGTTGGCCTGGCTCGCCGTCGCGGGTGCACTGCTTGGCATCGTGGTCGGCTATGGCGCCCAGGCGCTCATGGTCGGCCTGTTCGGCGGCCTGTTCGCCGCCCACCTGCCGCCGCCGTCGCCGCTGCCGGCCCTGTTCGGCCTGGTGACGGCGCTGGTGACCCTGGCGGGGTTCGCGCTGCCGCCGGTGCTGGCGGTGCGCCAGGTGCCGCCGCTGCGCGTGCTGCGCCGCGACCTGCTGCCGCTGCCGCCCCGGGCCCGCGTGGTGTACGGCGCGGCCCTCGCCGCCCTTGCCGGGCTCATGCTGTGGCAGTCCCGTGACCCGGCGCTGGCCGCCGTGGTGCTCGGCGGCGCGCTGCTCACCGTAGCGGTCCTCGCCCTGGCCGCATGGGCCCTGGTCGCCGCGTTGCGCGGCCTGCGCCAGGCCGGCAGCGTGTCCTGGCGCTTCGGCCTCGCCGCCCTGACACGGCGCGCGCGCAGCACGGTGGCGCAGGTGGTGGCGTTTGGTATCGGCATCATGGTGCTGCTGGTGCTCACCCTGGTGCGCACCGATCTCATGAACGAGTGGCGCGCACGCCTGCCGCCCGATGCCCCCAATCATTTCCTGGTGAACGTGCAGCCCGACCAGCTCGCCGAGCTGCGCGGCTTTTTCCGCGCCCGCGGCCTCGCCGAGCCCGGGCTGTACCCCATGGTGCGCGGCCGCCTGGTGGCCATCAACGAGCGCGAGGTCAGCGCCGCCGATTACCAGGACACGCGCGCGCAGCGCCTGGTGCGGCGCGAGTTCAACCTGTCGTGGAACGCGCGGCTGCCCGAGGGCAACCAGCTCTCGGGCGGGCGCTGGTGGTCCGGTGCGGCCGGCAGCGAGTGGTCGGTGGAGCAGGGACTGGCCGAGACCCTCGGCATCCGCCTCGGCGATCGGCTGGTGTTCAGCGTGGCCGGCCAGCGCATCGACGGGCGTGTGAACAGTCTGCGCACCGTGGCGTGGGATTCCTTCAACGTGAATTTCTTCGTGCTCGGTCCGCCCGGCGTGCTGGAAACCTATCCGGCCAGTTACATCACCAGCTTCCACCTGGCGCCAGAGGCCAAGCCGTTGCTCGCCGAACTGGTGCGTCAGTTTCCGAACGTCACGGTCATCGACGTGGACGCGCTCATGGTACGGGTGCGCGACATCATGGACCGGGTGAGCCATGCCGTGGAGTTCGTGTTCGCCTTCACCCTGGCGGCGGGCCTGGCGGTGCTGTTCGCCGCGGTGCAGGCCAGCCGCGAGGAGCGCCTGCGCGAGGCGGCGGTGCTGCGCACCCTGGGGGCGCGCCGTCGTCACATCCTCGGGGCGCTGGTGGTGGAATTTGCGGTGCTGGGCGCCCTGGCCGGTCTGCTCGCGGCGACGGCGGCCGCGGGACTCGGTGCGGTGCTCGCCGGCGTGGTATTCGATTTCGGATATGACCTTAATGGTTGGGTGTGGCTGGTCGGCGCCGTGGGCGGCGCATCGGGCGTGTGCGCAGCGGGCCTCGCCGGCACCCATCGCGTGCTCGTGCAGCCACCCTTGTGGACCCTGCGCCGGGTATAAGGGAGCGCCATGCTGAAGACCCAGGACATCGAAGAGTTCTTTCTGCGCGGCGCCTGGCAGGTGGAGCTGTCCAGCCTGAGCCCCATGCGGCGCTTCCTGGTGAAAAGTGCACGCGTGCTGTTCGTGCTGGGGCGCGAGGTGCTGCAGGGCGACCTCACCCTGCGCGCCATGAGCCTGGTCTACACCACCCTGCTCTCCATGGTGCCGCTGCTGGCGGTGAGTTTCTCGGTGCTCAAGGCCTTCGGCGTGCACAACCAGATTGCGCCGCTGCTCAACCAGTTCCTGGCGCCGCTCGGGCCCAAGGGCATCGAGTTGTCGCAGAACATCATCGGGTTCGTGGAGAACGTGCGGGTCGGCCTGCTTGGCGTCATCGGCCTGTTGTTCCTGTTCTACACCGTCATCACCCTGATCCAGAAGACCGAGGAGGCCTTCAATTTTGTCTGGCGCGTGCGCAACCCGCGGCCGTTCTCGCGCCGCTTCAGCGATTACCTGAGCGTGATCCTGGTGGGGCCGGTGCTGGTATTCTCGGCCATCGGCCTCACGGCCTCGGTGATGAACTTCTCCGTGGTGCAGTGGCTGCTGACCCACGAAACCTTCGGACCCATCATCTTGAGCTTCGGGCGATTGCTGCCCTACGTCATCGTCATCGGCGCGTTTTCGTTCATCTACGTATTCATCCCCAACACGCGCGTGCACTGGCGATCCGCACTGGTGGGCGGCGTGGTGGCGGGCATCCTGTGGCAGACCAGCGGCTATCTGTTCGCGTCCTTCGCCGCCGGCTCGACGCAGAACGTCATCTATTCCAGCTTTGCCATCGTGCTGCTGTTCATGCTCTGGCTGTATCTCAGCTGGTTCATCCTGCTGTTTGGTTCGCAAGTCGCGTATTTCCACCAGCATCCGCAGCAGATCCGGCTGGGGCGCGGGCGCTTCGAATTGAGCGGGCGGCTCACGGAGCAGGCCGGGCTCACCATCATGTACCTGGTGACCGAGCGCTACATGCACGGCGGCGAGCCGTGGGCGGTGGACGCCTTGGTGGACCGGCTCAAGCTGCCGGGCGACGCGGTGGATGACGTGCTGCGGGTTTTGCTGCGTCACCAGCTGCTGGTCTGTGCCGGGCCCGTGGACAATCCCTTCTATGTCCCGGGCCGGGACCCCGACACCATCGACACGCGGGAAATCCTCCACGCCCTGCGCAGCGCGGGGGAGGACAAATATGCGGCGGAGTCGTTCCGGCTGGATGTGAGCGCCGTGAACGACTTGTTGCAGCAGGCTGCCGAGGTGGCCGAACCGACGCTTGCCGGGTGCAGTATCAAGGACCTGGTGCACCGCGGTTCGGCCGCGGGGATCCCCTTCGCGGGCCCGGCGGCGCCCTGATCAGGCGACGGGTTCGTCCGGCGCCTCCGCGGTGCGGCGCGGTCCCGCGCGCCGGTCGCCGGGGGCACGCGTGTCCATGAAGACCGGTGCCGCCTGCGCGCGCCGCTCCTGCTGCCGGCGGTCGTCTGTGCGGCGAACCTTGTGGCGCGAATCTTTGCGTCTGTCCATGCCGTCCTCCCCAGCAAGCTTCGTTGCTCCTGCGCGGCACAGCAAGGCCTTGCCGCACGGCGGGCGCGGCCTTACCCTGCGCCCATAACGACAGCGTGGTTGCTTGCCATAAAAACGCCCTCACCCCGTGGCAAGGGTGGGACTGACGCGGCGCCCTGGGCGTGAGACGCATTGTTTTTTTTTGCGCGGTGAGCCGCGCTTTGTGCAAAGGATTCCAATCGTGTTGAGTTCGCTGGGTGCGTTCCTTGGTGGTGCGGGCCTGTTCGTGCTCGGCATGCGCATGCTGACCGACGGTCTCAAACTCGCGGCGGGCGAGACATTGCGCCGGGTGTTGGCCAACGCCACGCGCACGCGCATGCACGGGCTGGTGTCCGGCTTTCTCATCACCGCCCTGGTGCAATCGTCCACCACGGTCACGGTGGCGGTACTCGGCTTCATCAACGCCGGCATGATCAAGCTTGGTCAGGTGGTGACGCTGATCTATGGCGCCAATGTGGGTTCCACCGTGACCGCCTGGCTGGTGGCGCTGGTCGGCTTCAAGATCGATATCGCCGCCATGGCCATGCCGCTGGTAGGCATCGGCATGGGCATGGTGCTGACCACGGGGCGCCGCGCGGCCCTTGGTCAGGCGCTCGCCGGTTTCGGGGTGTTCTTCATCGGCATCGGCGTGCTCACGGAGAGTTTCGATGCCCTCGGCAAGGACCTGCCCGTGGAGGCCTTCACGGCCAGCGGGCCGTGGGCGATCCCGGCGTTCTTGTTGGTGGGCTTCGTCCTCACGGTGTTGATGCAGACCTCCAGCGCCCCCCTGGCCATCGTGCTGACCGCCGCCGCGGGCGGCCTGCTGCCGTTTACCAATGCCGCCGCCGCGGTGATCGGCGCCAATATGGGCACCACCTCCACCGCCGTGCTCGCCGCCATCGGTGGAACCGCCAACACCAAGCGTGCGGCGGCCATCCACGTGGCATTCAATTTCATCACCGCTGGGGTTGCCCTGCTGTTGCTGCCGGTGCTGATCGCATTGGTGGACGGTCTGGCGCGCGTGGCGGGCGATGGCGATGTGGCCACTGAACTGGCGTTGTTCCATAGCATCTTCAACGTGCTCGGCGTGGTCGTGCTTTGGCCGATCACGACGCGTTTGGTGCAGGTGGTCGAAGCCCGTTTCGGTGCGGCCGAGGCCGATGCGGCCACGCCCCGCCACCTGGATCGCAACGTGGTCGCGACGCCCGCGCTGGCCATGGATGCCCTCGCCCTGGAACTGGCGCGCACGGGTACCATCGCACGGGGCATGGCGCGCGGGGCGCTCAGCGCCGAAGTGGCGCCGGTGGGGAACCTGGACGCGGACAAGGCGACCATCGACAGCCTGGTGGAGGCCATGGGTGATTTCGGCGCCCAGGTGGTGGCGGCGAACCAGCCGGCGGAAGTGGTCGAGGCCTTGCCCGATGCGCTGCGCGTGGCGCGCTATTACACCACCGTCGGCGAACTCTCCGTGAAGATCTCCACCCTGCGGCCTAAGCTCGCGCCCATCGCCGAGCCGGCACTGGCCGCGCGCCTCGCGGCGTTCCGTGCCCTGTGCGTGCGGTTGGTGAACCTGTCGGATCCGTCCGCCGCGGATTACGACGCCGGTTTGGCCGCACAGACCCTCGCGCAAATGGAGGCGGACTATCAGGCACTGAAAGCGACGGTCCTGCGCATGGGTGCGGCCGGTACGCTGCCCGTACGCGAGATGGTCGCGGAACTGGACGTGCTGAGCATGAGCCGGCGCCTTATCGAACAGACCGTCAAGGTCGCCGCCTATCTCGCCAACCTGCTGCGGCTGGCCGATCGGTTCCGGCCGGACGTCGAAACCCCGGCCGAACCGGGGTAATTCGCGCGGGCCGTCTGCCCCCTCCCGGGATATCCCTTTTGGATCTAAGCCGTTGCATTGCCCGTGGGCGATAGCTAACTACGCTTATCGTGTTTCCTGATGGGAGGTCCGTCCATGTCCACGCCCCGAGGCAGCACGTCGCATGCATTCACGCCCTTCGGTATCCGTCCCGCTGACGAGGCGCTGCCTGGCCTGGTGTCCGGAACGTTCAATTTGCTGGAGGCACCGGACGCCACCGCCGCGGATGTGGCGCTGGCCCACTTTCTCTACCAGACCTTGAAGCGCGGCGCACGCGCCGCGCTGGTGACGCTCGACAGCCCCGAATGGCGTCTCGCACAGTTCGCCCGTTACGGCTTCGATTTCGCCGATGCGCTGGAAGACGATCGTCTGGCCTATGTGTATTACCGTCCGACCCTGAGCCGTTACCTGGGCACAGGGGCCGACTATGGCTCGCTATTCGGTGAGCTGCGCCGGCTGGCGGGACCGGTGGAGCGGGTGGGCTTTCTGAATCCGGAGATCATGTTCGATCTCGGTACGGATGCCCTGGCGACAGACTCGGTGAAGCGTTTCGTGACCGGTGCCGACAAGCTGGGTGGAACGGCGCTCGGCGTTTGCGTGCCCGACGCGACAGAAAGCCAGGCACGCCTGCGCAAGGCCGGTGCGCGGCTGTTCGCCGGCGCCTTTGCGCTGCGGCGCGGCAGTTCGCATGCGGCAGACGACTACGTGCTCGAATCGGTGCGGGACAAGGTGCCGGGCGTGAATCTGGTCCTGCAGCAGGGGCGCGGTTACGTGGCCGATGCGCACGTCGCCTGACTCGTCGCATCAGGTCATCGCGGACTGAATCCCCAGCACCACCAATCCGGTAACGGCAATCACTGCGAAGGCAGCACCGACGGCGCGTCCCATGGCGCGGCCGCCGATCACCCCGACCAGCACGCCCTTGGCGACGGAGTTGCTGATGGCGGCGAAGACGATGCCGTGTAACGCGGTGGTTTCGTCGAGGCCGCCGCTGGCGAGTTGCGCGAGAGACAGCGTGATCGCGTCTACGTCCGCGGCACCGGACAACAGCGCCAGCGCGTAGATGCCGCGATCGCCGAACCATTCCACCGCCGCCCTGGACGCGAGCATCAGGGCGGCCAGCAGTCCGGCAAACTTCAACGCCGGTCGCAGTTCGAAGGGGTTGGGCAAGGCGATGTGCTGTGCGCCGGCGTCATCCTGTTTGTCGCCCTTGCGCCAAAGCCAGAACGCGGCCCCTGCCGCGGCCGCTGCCATCGCGAGCACCACCGGCAGCACGCGCAGCAACAGCGATGGATTGACCACACCCACTTCCAGCAGGATACGCGGGAACATGGTGGTGGAGGCGAGCACCACGCCGGCCGCGAGCACGGTGTGCGTGCCCACCTGATCGCGCGCGAGGCGCGCGAAGCTCAACGCCAGTGCGGTCGATGAGGCGAGCCCGCCGATGAATCCCGTGAGCATGGCGCCGAAGCGCTGTCCGGCCAGTTTCATGGCGAAGTAGCCGATGAAGCCGATGCCCGTGATGAGCACCACGAACAACCACAGGCGGAACGGATTGAGCACCTGCCAGGGACCGAAACCTTGATCGGGCAACACCGGCAGCAACACGAAACTGATCAGCACGAGCTTCAGGGTGGCGACCAGCTCGTGCTTTTCGATGGTGGTAAGCCACGTGTGGATCTCGTGTTTGAGGCCGAGCAGCATGGCCGTGACTGCGGCCACTGCGACGCTGGCGGCGGGGTGGCCGGCAGCGGCCGTGGCGCCGAGCACAAAGGTCAGCAGCGAGGCCACCGAGGTGGTGATGCCGTAGTCATGCAGGGGCGCGGAGCGCAGCATCTGAGCGCCGACCACCAGCGCAGCAAAACCGAGGAACGTGAATCCCAGCACGCCCGCACCGTAGGTCTCGGCGAGCACGGCGGCGAGGGCACCCGAGAGGCTGATGAGAGGGAAAGTACGGATGCCCGCCACACGCTGGCCTTCGGAGGCGTCGCGCCCGCGCCAGCCGCGCTCGAGGCCGATGAGCAGGCCGATGCCGAGGGCGACGGCGAGATTCAGGAACAGATCCATGGCAGGCCTGATGGAATGGATTTGTACGCTAGCATAAGGCCCCCCGCAGCAAACGAGAAAACACCGTGTCGAAGAAATGGCTGCGCGCCCTCTGGCAGACCCTGGCGGTGATCGCCGTGGTGATGGCCGTGGGATTTTGGCAGACGCGCAATCTGGCGAGCGGCATGGCGCCGCCGCTGGCCGGCCTGGACGTGCATGGCGAACCGCTGGAGCTGAGCGCGTGGCGTGGCCGGCCGGTGCTGGTGCACTTCTGGGCCACCTGGTGCCCGGTGTGCGCCCTGGAAGACGACGCCATCCAGGCCATCGCCGGCGACTGGCCCGTGCTCACCGTGGCCATGCAGTCCGGCGAGGCCCGCGAGGTCGCCGCACACCTGCGCGAAAAGGGCCTCAGCTTCCCGGTGCTGGTGGACGGCAGCGGCGAGCTGTCGGCCCGCTTCGGTGTGCGCGCCGTGCCCACTACCTTCGTCATCGATGGCGAGGGCCGCATCCGCTTCCGTGAGGTGGGCTATACGACACCCTGGGGATTGCGCCTGCGCCTGTGGTTTGCCGGCAGGTGAGGATGGCAGGCGTCCGTCACGCCCCCGTGCAGGCTTGTGTCACTCGATGGCCAGCAGGTTCTTGACCAGGCGGGCGCCCCCTTCGTAGGCCTCCTGGGTGGCGAGCGCCGCCTGCATGGGCGTGGCGACGCGGCCGGTGAGGGTGGCCACGCCGCGGTTCACCGACAGGTGGATCCCCTGCGCGTCGATGAAGGCGCTCCATTGCAGCTGGCTGGCGACGGCTTCGTGAATGGCGGCGTCCTGGTCGGTGGTGGTCTTGTCCGCGGGTAGCGAGGTCTGGGTGATGATGAACGGTGCGCCCACGTAGGGCTTGTCGCTCACGTAGGGGGCGCGCGGTCCGGCACGCAGCTGGTTGTGCACCGCGCCGATGCCCGGCACGGCGGCGACCACGGCCTCGGCGTGCTGGCGCTGCCAGGGCGTCGCGGTGGTGCCGGTGAGCACCGCCACGTCCTGGTTCACGGTGACCGTCATGGGCTGGTCGCCCACCAGCGGATCGGCGCGCAGTGCTGCGAGGGCACGGGCCGCGAGCGCCCGCCCGCCGACGTCGGCGGCGGCCACCGTGACGTGTTCGTGTACGCGTCTCACCCCGCGCACGTAGCGCGCCACGCGCGCGGCGAGCTGTTTCTCTGCCAGGGTCGGCGCGGTTCCCGCCAGCTTCACCTCGCCGGACTGCACCCGTACCGCCAGCCGGTGCGCATGCAGGCGGGGATCGGCGGCGAGCGCCTCGCGCACCGCCTGTTCGATGGCGCCGTCTGTTGGCGGCGTCGCTGCGGCGCGCGTGCCCACACCCCCTGACACGGCCAGTGCCGAGGTGTCCACGTCCGTCGCGCCGGCACGTGCGGCAAGGCTGCGGACGCGGCGCCGTTCCGCGGCACTGTTCACCTCGCCGGTCAACCTCGCCCGGCTGCCGTTCGCCGTCACCTGCACACGGTCGCCCTCCAGCAGGCCGTCGAAGGCGATGGCGCGCTGCACCGCCCCGGCCAGCGACGCGTCCGCGCGCGCACCGCCGGGCGCGATGCCCATGCGGTTTTGCACCTCGCGCACGCCCATCAGCCCCGCCACCACCTCGTCGGCCCAGTCGCGCATGGCCGGCGAGCCTGCGACGCCGCCCAGTTGCACCCGCCCGTTCTCGACCTGGATGTCGACGTCGGTGATCGCCAGCCCCGGCACGGCAGCCAGGGCGCTCCGGGCGCCCGCGGCGAGCTCGTGGTCCGGGACATGGGAGGGCGGCATGACGGCCACGCGGTTCACCACGTGGCGCACGCCGCGCACGGTCTCGGCGGCGCGCTCGGCGCGGCGCTGCCACAGCAGGCGGTCTACCGTGCCGCCGAGGGTCACCTCGCCGTGGCGGCTGATGGCGTAGAGGTCGGCATCCTGCAGCACCGGATCGGCGCGCAGCTCGCGTTCGACGGCGCGGCTCAGTTCCTCGGGTGGAACCGTGTTCGTCGGGGCGGCGGCGAGGCTGCCGAACCACACCAGCGCCAGCAGCAGGATGATGACCGCGATCCCGTCACCGGCCGTGAACAAGGGCACAAGCCGCAGCGCGGAACGTGTGAGGAAATTCATGGGCGTCGATCCTTCGACGAAGGCAGAGTCCAGACTTATGAAAACCTAGCCGACGTGACGCATGCTGCAACGGGCAGCGCGGGCGGGAGGTGCATGGAAGATCCGGGAATGTCGCCGTTCTTGGCGGGTTTGCTGGCGAGTTTGCTCGCGGGCCTGGCCACGGGCGTGGGGGCGCTGCCGATCTTCCTGCTGCGCGGCGTCGGCGTGCGGGTGCAGGACATGATGCTCGGTTTTGGTGCCGGCGTGATGCTCGCGGCTGCGTTTTTCTCGCTGCTCAACCCCGCGCTTGCCGAAGGCACGGCGCGCTTCGGCGGGGCGCCGCTCGCGGCGGTCGTGGTGATCGCCGGATTCCTTTCCGGCGGTCTGGTGTTTTACGGCGCCGATCGCTGGCTTCCGCACGAGCATTTCATCATAGGGCCCGAGGGCGCCGATCCGCACAAGCTGCGCCGCATCTGGCTGTTCGTCATCGCCATCACCATCCACAACTTCCCGGAAGGGCTTTCAGTGGGCGTGGGGTTCGGCAGCGGCAACTCGGGCAGCGGCTTGGCACTCGCCATCGGCATCGGCCTGCAGAACATGCCGGAGGGCCTGGTGGTCGCGCTCGCCCTGGTCGCGGAAGGCTATCGGCGCGGACAGGCCTTTCTGGTCGCCCTGCTGACCGGCCTGGTGGAACCGGTGGGCGGCCTGCTGGGCGCGGGCGTGGTGACGGTGGCGGGCATGCTGCTGCCGTGGATGCTGGCGTTGGCCGCCGGCGCGATGATCTACGTCATCAGCGACGAGATCATCCCGGAGACCCACCGCAAGGGATTTCAGAAGGAAGCCACCGGCGGTGTCATGGTCGGCTTCGTGGTGATGATGTTCCTGGATGTGGTGCTGGCGCAGTGATTGAAATCTGCATGGGATGACGCGGAGGACGCGGAGGCGCGGAGGACGCGGAGAGTTGAAAGATGAGGGGGCTTCGCGTGTCTGCGGCGCGTTGAACCATCACGGTTTTGCCACGCGACCTTGAGCGGGGGCGTGGTCCACGCGAAGCCATGTGACGTTCATTCGTGGATGTTTTTCTCCGCGTTCTCCGCGCCTCCGCGTCCTCCGCGTTGTCAGGTCAACGGCTTTTGTTTCCGGCGCGGCTGGTAGCTGACGACGCTCTTCATCATCTCGGTATAGGGCAGGCGGTCGGGGTCGCCGAAGCGGGCGAGGGCGCGCTCGAGCAGGGTGTGGATGTCGATCACCGGGGCGGCGTCGGCCATAGCCTCGGCCAGGCCGCGCAGGCCGCCGCATTGCACCTTGATCTCCTTGCCATGGGGCAGCTTGTCGCTGACGTGGGTGAGTTTGAGTGCAAACAGGGCCTTGCTCCGCCAGGCCGGGATGAGGGCCGCGCAGCGGCTGTAGGCGGCAGGGGACAGACAGGTGACGGCTTCGCGCTCGGCGATGAGCACCTTCTGGGCGCGCGAACATTGTGCGCAGCGGGTGAGCACGGCCTTGCCGAACGGGCAAGGGCGCTCGTTCACGTCGTGGTAGGCGATCTTGAATTCGTTCTCGTCCATCAATGACTCGCGAGTTGCGCCATCATGCGTTGCTTGAAGTCTTCAAGCGTAGTCGTATCGAGGCGCGCGGTGAGCATGGCCAGTTCGCGCTTGGCCGGTTCACTGCCGTTGAGAATGGCATGGGTGAGCCACTGGAAGGCCGCCTCGTCGTCCTGGGGCACCCGCTCGCCCGTGGCGTGCAGCTTGCCAAGGGCGAACTGTGCCCGTGCGTGGTGCTGCCGGGCGGCTGCGGTGTACCAGTGCAGCATGGCCGCGTCATCGCGTGCGGCGTCCAGGTGGCCGAACTGGAACATGGCGCCCGCGGCACACTGGGCCGCGGCGTCGCCCGCCTCGGCGGCTGCCAGCAGCCAGCGGCGCGCCGCGGCGCTGTCCTGGTCCACGCCCAGGCCGTTGGCGTGCAGGGTGGAGAGGGCGCGCATGGCCTCCGCCTGGCCCTGGTCGGCAGCGGCGCGCAGCCAGCGCACCGCTTCGGCGTAGTCCACGGCGACGCCCTCACCGTTGGCGTATAGCAACCCGAGCCGGTACTGGGCCCCGGCATGGCCTTGCTCGGCGGCCCGGCGCAGGGGCGGAATGAGGTCCTGGATGTCAGCCATGGTGTCGTGCCGTGGTTTTTGACGCCGGATATTATCAGAGCGATTCACTTGGTAATAGGGCGCCTGAAGTGATGATTCAACGCGGAGGTCGCGGAGGATTGAATCGGGTGTCCCCGGCCGTGCGGAACGCGGCCGACCCGAGACAATTTTTCTCCGCGTCCTCCGCGCCTCCGCGACCTCCGCGTTTACCTTCACCTCTTGAGCTTGTTGAGCAGCGGCTCGATGAGGTCCATGGGCAGCGGGAAGACGATGGTGGAGTTTTTCTCGCCGGCGATGTCGGTGAGGGTCTGGAGGTAGCGCAGCTGCATGGCCTGGGGTTGTTGCACCAGCACCTTTGCCGCTTCCAGCAACTTCTGCGAGGCCTGCAACTCGCCCTCGGCGTGGATGACCTTGGCGCGGCGCACGCGCTCGGCCTCGGCCTGTTTGGCGATGGCGCGCACCATGGATTCGTCCAGGTCCACGTGCTTGATCTCCACGTTGGAGACCTTGACGCCCCAGGCGTCGGTCTGTTCGTCGAGGATGTTCTGGATGTCGGTGTTGAGCTTGTCGCGCTCGGCCAGCATTTCGTCCAGGTCGTGCTGACCGAGTACGGAACGCAGCGTGGTCTGCGCCAGTTGCGAGGTGGCCTCGAAGAAGTTCTCCACCTGGATGATGGCGCGTTCGGCATCCACCACGCGGAAGTAGATGACCGCGCTTACCTTTACCGAGACGTTGTCGCGGGAGATCACGTCCTGGGTGGGCACGTCCATGACGATGGTGCGCAGGTCCACGCGCACCATCTGCTGGACGCCCGGGATGAGGATGATGAGGCCCGGCCCCTTCACGGCATAGAAGCGCCCGAGCATGAATACCACGCCGCGCTCGTATTCGCGCAGGATGCGTATCGCGCTCATCACCAGCACGACCAGAAAACCGATGAGCAGGATTCCGAAATAACTCAGCATGGCTAACCTCCGTTGGCTTCCGTGTGCGGCTCCACCTCCACGGTGAGCCCCTCGACGCGCGTGACGCGCAGCTGTTGCCCTTTGTGCACCGGCGATGGTGTGCGGGCGCGCCAGATCTCGCCGTGCAGGCGCACGTGTCCGGTGTCGGTGAAATCGTCCATGGCCATCGCCTCGGCCCCCACCAGTGCCTCGGCGCCGCTCACCACCGGCCGGCGTCGTGCGCGGAAGAACAGGTGCAGCAGGAAACCGAACAGCAGGGCGCTGGCGAGTGCGACCGCGCCGATGAGCGCCGGGTCGATGCCGAAGCCCGGTGCGTCGGTGTCGATGAGGATTACCGAGCCGATGGTGAAGGCCACCACGCCGCCCACGCCGAGGGCGCCGAAGCTGGGTGTGAAGGCCTCGCCCACCATGAGCGCGATACCGAGCAGGATGAGCCCCACGCCGGCGTAGTTGATGGGCAGGGCCTGAAAGGCGAACAGGGCGAGGATCAGGCAGATGGCGCCCACCACGCCGGCGACGATGGTGCCGGGATTGGAGAATTCCAGGATGAGGCCGTAGATCCCGATGATCATGAGGATGTAGGCCACGTTGGGATCGGTGATCACCGCCAGCAGGCGTGCGCGCCAGTCCGGCGCCACTACCTCGATGCGCAGGTTTTCCGTGTTCAGCGTGCGCTGCTCGCCCAGCACCTCGATGGTGCGCCCGTGCAGCTTGGCCAGCAATTCCTGCTGGTCGGTGGCGAGCAGGTCGATGACGTTCAGTTCCAGCGCCTGGGTGGATTCCAGGCTGGCGGCCTCGCGCACCGCCTTTTCCGCCCAGTCCGCGTTGCGATCGCGCAGCCGCGCCAGGCCGCGGATGTAGGCCACGGCATCGTTCACCACCTTGTGGTGCATGGCGTCGCCGCTGGGCGGTGGGGGGGCCCCCTTTTCTTTGTCCGCGTCGCCCGGTTGGGGTTGCTCGGGCGCCGGCAAGGGGTTTTCCCCGCCGATCTGCACCGGCGTGGCCGCACCCAGGTTGGTGGCCGGGGCCATGGCGGCCACGTGGCTGGCGTAGAGGATGTAGGTGCCGGCGCTGGCGGCGCGCGCGCCGTTGGGCGCCACCCAGGCCACCACCGGCACCGGTGAGGCGAGGATGTCGCGGATGATGTCGCGCATGGCCAGGTCCAGCCCGCCCGGGGTGTCCATGCGCAGGATGACCAGCTGGGCGCCTTCTTCGGCGGCGTGATTCAGGTTGCGGTGGATATAGTCGCTGGTGGCCGGGCCGATGGCGCCCTGGATGTCGAGGCGCACGCCGAAGCGCTCGGGCGGCGTCTGCGCCGAAGCCAATGCGGCCAGTGCCAGCATGATGATCAGGCCGTGGCGGAGAAGGCGCGAGGTGCTGGTCATGGGTCCCTCCGGAGCGGCTTCCGGTCAGGGCAATTGCAGCCGGAAGACCCCCGCGAGTGTACCCGTTATCTGATTGAAGGTGAGGTGTTGGGGAAAGGCACTGACGATGCCCGTGCCGGCGTCCCAGTACGAACACACCAGGCGGTACACGTCCGGCTGGCGGGCGGATTTCAGGTACAGCATGGTCTCCATCTCGTAGGCCATGGGCCCGTCACCGGGGTTGTTGTCGAGGGCCACGCGGCGAAAGCCGGGATCGGTGGCCACGGCCCGATCGTTGCGCGCCACGCGTTCGATGCGGAAGCTGTCCGGCTCGACGGTGCGGCTGCCGTCGGTGCGTGTCCACATCTCCAGTTTGCAGGCGGGCTCCCAGCGGTTGCGGGCGCTGGAGACGGTGCCGTTCTGGATCCACACGCTCACCCCCGGGGACGGTATGGTGACGGCTTGCTCCAGCACCGCCGTGCTGCCTTCGGGGATGGCAAAGTACGGGGAATCGGGCCCTGCGCTTCGTTGGGCGCAGGTGACCAGGGCCAAGGTGGACAGCAGGACGAAGATGGTGCGCATGGCGGGCTCCTTGTCGGTTGGGCCTGGGGCAAGTATCGGCCGGGCGGGGGCAGGGGGACAGCACGCGCAGCCAGGACCCGTTGCGGCTTGCCCTCTCAGTCGCCCGGCCTTGGGAGACCCTCCAGCGCCTCCGCGGCGATCTCGCGCACCTCGGGGTGCGGATCGGCCAGGCAGGCCTCCAGGCTGGGCCGGGCCTCGCCGCTCAGGGTCAGGCCGAGAAAATGGCAGGCATCGCTGCGCACGCGGTGGTCGCCGTGGCCGGCCAGACGAGCCAGCATGGGAAGCGCTGCCTGTAGCACCGGCGTGCCGGCGAGTCCTTCGATGATCGCGCCGATGCCGAGGCGTACCTGCAAGGGCAGTTGAGGACTCTCCAGCAGGCCAAGCAGCCGATCGAAATGGGCCGGTTCCGCGGCGATGATGCCCTGTACCTTGGCCAGCCCGCCCTCGGCGAGCATCTGCTCCAGGTAATCGGCCATGCCGCGCGGGTGCGCAGCACGTTCGGCCCAGAGGCGCAGCTCGGCGGGCGGACGCACGCCTCGCAGCTCGAAGGGGCCGATGCGCATCCACGGCACACTACGCACGCCGAGGGCGGCCGCGCGTTCGGGATGCACGGCGATGTTGATCACCTCGAGGCGACCGACGACCCCTTCCTTCACCAGTTTTGCCAGCCCATCGAGCATGGCCGGGCAGTGCGGACAGGTGGGGGCGAGCAGCAGCAAGGCGTCGGGTGAGGGCATGGGGATCTCCGTGGCCGAGGCGTGGCCAAGCGGGAGTATATCGGCTTACCGGCGCGCGGTTGTGGTGTACACTCCGGCCAACATTCCGCCCTGCAAATCCCGGAGCGATCATGGGTGAAGAACTTTCCCGCGAAGAGCGCATCCTGCGTGTCATGAGACAGGTGTTGACCAGCGTGGCGCGTGATACCGCCACCGAACCCGGTATGCGCCATCCCCTCAAGGAACAGACCATTCAAGACATACGCCTGTGTCTGCTGCTCATCAGCGAGCGGGAGCGCGAGCTGGCGGAGGCCGCGGGGCGGGACAACAATGCTCGCCCACACTTCACCGACGAGCGGCGCCCGCAGGGTGATGTGGTGATCCCCATCACCAGTATCGGGCGCAGGAAAAAGGACGACGCCTGAGCGACACCTCCGGTGCGTGCTCCCACGGGGGCCGGCCGGTTTTCCATCCCAAGTTGTCTTTCCGTCCACACGTGTTGAACGAAGTCCGTCTCCAATTGCACATCCCGCCCGAGCGACTGCTTGCCTGGTACAGCGGCGCCGCCGCCGAGGTCCAGGCAACCGCGAGCGACGGGCGCAAGGTGCGTTTTCCCGCCCGCGTGCTGCAGCCGTTCGTCACCCGCGAGGGCGTGCACGGCGCCTTCGCGCTGCGCTTTGACGACCAGTCCCGCTTCGTGGACATCCGCAGGCTGCCATGAGCGCGCGGCGCTGGCATGCGGTGGCGCGGCTGTGGCGCAGCCTGAGCCCGGGCGCCCGGGGTCTCGGCGGGGCACCCGCCGAGACTGTAGCGGCGACGCCTGGCGGAGCCCTGGCTGCGGAACGGCTCGACGCGGTCCTGTTCGAAGCCGTGCCGTCACTGGTCATGGTGCTCGATCGCGAGGGCCGCATCCTGCGCTTCAATCGCGCCTGCGAGGAGGCCAGCGGCCTGTCCCGTGAGGCGGTGCGCGGGCGTACGCCCTGGGCGGTGCTGGTGGCCGGGGACGATGGCGCACGCCTGCGTGAGGCCTACGCCGCGGTATCAGCCGAGGATTTTCCCCGGCAATACCACAACCGCTGGCACACCGGCGGTGGCGAACGCCAGATCGCCTGGACCGAGACCGCACTTATCGACGCGGCCGGGGAGGTGGACTGCGTCGTCGCCACCGGCAGTGACCGGACTGCACAAAAGAATGCCGAGCGCGCCCTGCGTCAGGCGCTGGACGACATGGACCGGCGCATCGTATTGCGCACCGCGGCGCTGCGCACCACCAACGACGCGCTGGTGCGCAGCGAGGCGCGTCTCGCCGAGGCGCAACGCATCGCGCACATCGGCAGCTGGGATTGGGATGTGAGCCGCGACCAGCTGTACTGGTCGGAAGAGGTGTTCCGCATCCTCGGTCTCGCGCCCCATCAGGCCCAGCCGAGCCTTGCCCGGTTCATGGCCCACGTGCACGAGGACGATCGTGAGCGCGTGCAGGAAACCATGGATGCGATCTTCCACCAGCGCCAGCCGTGCAGTCTCGACTTCCGCGTGCGACGCCCGGACGGCCAGGTGCGCGTGGTGCAGGCCGAAGGCGTGGTGACGCGCGATGCGCAAGACGCCCCGGCGCGCCTCGCCGGCACACTGCAAGACGTCACCGAGCGCAAGCAGGCGGAGGAGGCGCTGCGCCGGGCCACCAATGAGCTGGAACTGCGCGTGGCCGAACGCACCGCGGAACTGGCGCGCGCCAACCAGGCCCTGCGCTTTACCCAATTCGCGGTGGATCGGGCCGCCGATGCGGTATTTTGGGCCGATGGCACGCGCCGCCTCGTCTACATAAATGACGCCGCCTGCGGCATGCTCGGGTGTGCGCGGGAATCGGTCCTGGGGCGCGATTTTTCCGAGCTCAGCGCCGACCCACGTGCCGATGAACTGCTCGCCGGTGCGCGCACGTCGGGCTCCGTCACCTACGAATCCCAACTTCAGCGCCGCGATGGCAGCGACCTGCCGGTGGAGATCACCGCCAACGTCATCGCCTACGAAGGTGCGGAGTATTTCTGTCTGTTCGCACGCGACATCTCCGAACGCCGTCGCGCCCTGGCCCTGCACCAGACCCAGCTGCTTACGGCGCGAGCGCTGTCGTCCATCTCCTCGCGCTTCGTGGCGCGCGACGACCTGGAATACGCCATCCGCGAGGGCCTCGGGGAACTGGCGGCGCTGTTACAGGCGGATTGCGGCCGGTTGTTGCGCCTTGGCAAGAGCACGGGATTGACGGTGGAGTGGTTCGCCGGCTGCTGTGAACAAGGCCCGGACCTGAACGCCTACGCGGCGGCGCTGCCCGCGCTGGACAAGGGCGAGGTGGTCGTACAGCCTGCCCCGGGCGGACCGCGGGTGCTGGTGCCGCTGTTCGCCGAGCAGGTGCTGTTTGGCGTGATCGCCTTCGACGAGGCCCACGCGGTGGAACGCTGGAGCGACGGCGACTTCACCCTGCTGCGCGTCGCCGCACGGGTAATCACCGCCGCGGTGCAGCGCTATCGTGCCGAGTTGCAGACCATGCGCCTGCTGGAGGAAAACCGTCGCCTGGCCCGCGAGTCCCTGGAAATCCAGGAGCGCGAGCGTGCGCACCTGGCGCGCGAACTGCACGACGAACTGGGCCAGTGCCTCACCGCGATCCGTGCCGACGCCCAGTCCATCTGCCGCCTGAGCCGCGATCGCGAGCCGCGCATCTTCGCCAGCGGTCAGGCCATTGGCGAGGTGGCTAGCCGCGTGTACGAGGTGGTGCGTAACATGATGCGTCGCCTGCGCCCGGAAATGCTGGACGAACTCGGGCTCGGCGAGGCCCTGCGCGAGATTGTCGGGCAGTGGCGCGCACGCCACCCGGACATCGCCTGGTCGCTGGTCCTGCCCGACACCCTGGGGGCGCTGCCCGAGGCGGTGCAGATCACGGCCTATCGTTTGGTGCAGGAGGCCATCACCAACGTGATCAAACACGCCCAGGCCAGCCGCGTGGATGTGGCGGTTACCCTCGACCAGGCCGGCCTCACGGTATCGGTATGCGACGACGGCCGCGGCCTGGAGGGTACGCCGCACGGCGGGCTCGGCCTGCTCGGCATGCGCGAACGCGTACTCGCGGCGGGTGGGCGTTTCGATATACAAAGTCATCCGGGACGCGGCTTCCGCCTGAGTGCCGTGTTCCCGCTGCAAGTTGACTGAAGGAGGAGATATGTCCGGTGAAGGCGCGTCCGTCGCGGCGCCCAAGACGATAACCGTCATTCTGGTGGATGATCATCCGGTGGTGCGCGCCGGCTACCGGCGCCTGCTGGAGGGTACCGACAACATCCGTGTGGTCGCCGAGGCCGACAACGGCGATCTGGGTTACCGGGCCTTTATCGAGCACGCGCCCGAGGTGGTGGTGATGGATCTCAACATGCCCGGCGCGAGCGGCCTGGAGGCGGTGCGCCGCATCCTGGCGCGTGACTCCGAGGCCAAGGTGCTGGTGTTTTCCGTGCACGACAACGAGGCCATCCTGAACCAGGCCATGAAAGCGGGGGTGCGCGGCTACCTCACCAAGCGCTCCGCGCCCGAGACCATGGTCGAGGCCATCGAGACCGTGGCCAGCGGCCGCGTCTACATCGACCCTATCATGCCCGAGCCCTCCGGCCAGGAACGCAGCCCGGCAGACATCCTGTCGCCGCGCGAGTTCGAGGTGTTCCGGCTGCTCATCGAAGGCAAGTCGGTGGCGGAGATTGCCGAGATCCTGGTCATCAGCCCCAAGACCGCCGGCGTGCACCACACCCGCATCATGCAAAAGCTCAACGTCAGCAACCGCGCCCAACTGGCGCAGCTGGCCTTGCAGCATGGGCTGATGGCGATCTGACGGGGGCGGGATCAACGCGGAGGGCGCGGAGGCGCGGAGGACGCGGAGAAGATTTTGTCAGTGCGCACGTGCGGGACTCTGGAGCGCGTACGTGGGAACTGTTTATATCTCCGCGTCCTCCGCGCCTCCGCGATCTCCGCGTTTTGCCGTCAAGCCACGGAGCCGGATTTCAGTAGCGGGCGGATGATGGGCAGCATGCGCTCCACGGCGCGGCGGCCTTCGGCGATGGCCTCTTCAGCACGGTCGAATTCCAGCAGGCCGATCTGGGCGAGGCGTGGGGCAAGCAGCACGTCGGGCGGATCGCCCGCCATGCGCGAGCGCGTGATGCGGTCCTGCATGATGTTGATGGCGCTGGCCACCACGTCGAACATCCCCGGGCCGGGCGGCTCGCGGCGTGCCACGAGGCGGCCGAAGCTGCTGTCCTTGAGGGTTTCGTGCAAGCGGTCGGTGAACTGATTCCATGCGGCCGGCGATTTGGTGCGCTTTTCGCGCGCCACGGCCTCGTGGCTTGGCAGACGACGGCCGACGATGTCGCCGTTCAGGTTCACCGCAATGGTCACGTCTGCGCCCAGCGAGCGGCACAAGGAGACCGGCACCGGATTGACCAGACCGCCGTCCACCAGCCAGGAATCCTCATGGCGCACGGGCGTGAACAGTCCGGGCAGGGCGATGGAGGCGCGCACCGCGTCCACCAGCGAATCTTTCTGCATCCAAAGCTCCTGCCCCGTGCGCAGGTTGGTGGCCACCGCGGCGAAGGTTTTCGGCAGGTCTTCTATGTTGCCGGGATTCAGGTGCTCGGCCATGACCTTCATGAGGTGCTCGCCTTCCATGAAGCCGCCACCGGCGATGCCCGGATCCATAAAGCGCACGATGGACCACCAGTCCAGGTCCCGTACCCAGGCCTCGAACTGATCAAGCGTGCCGCTGGCGTAAACCGCGCCCACCAGCGCGCCGATGGACGTGCCGCAGACGATCTGCGGTTCGATGCCGTTGTCATGCAACGCGCGGATGATCCCGATGTGGGCCCAGCCGCGCGCACTGCCGCTGCCCAGTGCAAGTCCGATCTTCATGGCCGCAGAGTCTACCGCCGGCGCCACCGAGGTTTCATCCTTTTGCGGGGTGATGTGAGTTACCATCCGACGACGTACTACACAGTCTCCTCTGCGATCTCCGCGCCTCTGCGCCGCTGTGTTGGATTTTTTCTCGGGAATCTTGCATGAGCCACATCGACGAACTGCTTGCCGTCATGGCCCGCCTGCGCGACCCGCAAGCGGGCTGTCCCTGGGATCGTGAACAGACCTTCGCCAGCATTGCCCCCTACACCATCGAGGAGGCCTACGAGGTGGCCGACGCCATCGAGCATGGCGATCTCCAGGACCTGAAGGACGAACTGGGCGACCTGCTGTTCCAGGTGGTGTTCCATGCCCGCATGGCGGAGGAACAGGGGGCATTCGCGTTCGGTGATGTGGTGGCGGCCATCGTGGAAAAGATGCGGCGGCGTCACCCCCACGTGTTTGCCGGGGAGCGCATCGACTCCGCGGCTGAACAGAGCGCCGCCTGGGAGGCGCACAAGGCGCAGGAGCGCGCGGACAGGGGTGGTCACGAAAGTCTCCTGGACGGTATCACGCGCACGCTGCCAGCACTCGCCCGCGCGGAGAAACTGCAAAGGCGTGCGGCGCGGGTCGGCTTTCAGTGGCCGGACATCTCGGGGGTGCTGGAAAAGCTGGACGAGGAACTCAGCGAGGTGCGCGCCGAGGTCGCTGCGGGCGATATCCAGGCGCTGCACGGGGAGATCGGCGACCTGTTGTTTGCCTGCGCCAACCTGGCCCGCTATGCGGGCGTGGACGCGGAGGCCGCCCTGCGGACCACCAATCACAAGTTCGAACGGCGCTTCCGCTACATCGAGGCGGCACTGCGCGAACGCGGCAAGCGCCCGGAACAAAGCGATTTGGCCGAGATGGACGCGCTTTGGGAGGAGGCGAAGCGCGCCGAAAAATAGGCCCGGCCGGCAGGCTTTCGAAAAACGCCTGCGGGCTGCCTTTCGATCACCGGCTGACTCCTCTCCGCGGTAGGCGCGGCAAGTCCCACACGGGGTCTGCCGATTGTGAAGTCCGTCACGCCTGCTATGGACAAACGTGGTCTGGTGCACAGTTTCTGACTAACTTGTGTAACAGGTCACGCCCGAAACATGGCGAACCTCCTAAAGATAACGACGATTTATCACGAAGGGGGAGCTTCATCCATGGATACGACTTCAAGCACTCTGGCGGCTGCTCTGTTATTTGCGGTGAGCGTGCCTGCCATGGCAGGGGAAATCGAGATCAATCATCCCATCGGAGAGGCGCAGAGCCTCCGCTCCACGGGTGCCATGATCACGTTGCAGGGACACCTGGGCAATGGTGGCCCCGGCGATGTGGACTACTACGCGTTCAACGCACAGGCCGGCGATGTCCTCGACGTGGACATCGACGGTGCCTACGGCATGGGCCAGTCGGTGTACACGGTCATCGCCATATTCGGCCCGGGACCCGAGTACGACATGCTGCGCTACGCCGATCGCTCCGACTCCATCGATGAAGGCAGCGCCAGCTGGCGTGATCCCCGCGTCGATAAGTTCGTGGTGCCGGCAACGGGCCGTTATACCGTCGGTGTGAGCAATTTCGGCCGCTCCTTCATGCCTGGCGGCGAGGCGCGCATGGGCTACGTGATGGAAGGCGACTACATCCTGCACATCTCCGGCGTCAGCCCGAGCACCAAGCAGGTGGCCATCGACATCAAGCCCGGCAACAACAACGTCGCCCCGCTCAATCCCAAGAGCCGCGGCAAGGTGCCGGTCGCCATCCTGAGCGGCCCCGACTTCGAGGCTATGAACGTGGACCCGGACACCCTCACCTTCGGCCGGACCGGCACCGAGAAGAGCTTGTCCAAGTGCAATTGGGTCGGCAAGGACGTGAACGGTGACGGGCGAGTGGACCGCCTGTGCCATTTCGAGAATCAGGCCATGGGCTTCAAGGTGGGTGACACCGAAGGCATCATGCGCGGTCAGACCACCGACGGCGCGGCCTTCGAGGGCCGTGGCTACCTGAAGGTGGTGCCGCGCGATCGCGAATAGACCACGCTTCGGCCGCAACGAACGGGGCCTTCGGGCCCCGTTTCATTTTGCGTTGCCGGCGCTCGTCGATGGATTACCAGACCGCGCAGGCGATGCGCCCGCCTCCGCCGCCCAGGGATTCCGGGGTGTCCAGGTAATTGTCGCTGCCTGCGTGGATCATCACGCTGCGGCCGATGAAATCCCGCAACCGTAGGCGCGGCGCCAGCACCTGGACCTCGGCATTGCCGTTTCCGTCCACATAGAGCACGGGCAGGTCGCCTTTGTGGCCGTCGTCGCGGTAGGGGCCGCGATGCCGTCGGCTGCGGTCCGGATCGTAATGGCCGCCGGCGGCCAGTCCGGGCTTGACCTCTCCCTTCTCCTTCCCCGCGTCGCAGCTGGGTTTTTCGTGCACGTGGAAACCGTGCAGACCCGGCGGCAGGCTGTTCAGACTCGGCGAAATGAGCAGGCCGTAGCGGGTGTCCTCGAAGGCGATGCGCCCGATGGGCTGCCCCAGCCCGCGCTCGTCGATGAGATTGAACTGCACCACCCGCGCCCCCTGGGCGAGGGCGGCAAAGGGCAGGGACAGCAGCATGACTGTCAGCAGACGCCTCATCGCTTTGCCTCCGTTTCCGGCCCGGGTTGGAGCAAAGCATTAACCACGGGGGGCACGGGGGACACGGGGAAATCCTTGTTTTTTGCGCCGATTCCTGCCAGGCCGCTCTGCGTTCCGGCGCGACGATTTCATATATAGATCGGATGCTTCTTCCACCCCCGTGTTCCCCGTGTCCCCCGTGGTTATTGCTTTTTCTTGCCCTTGCAACTGACCGGCAGCGGCGGCAAACTTGCCGGTCCGTTTTTCTCCCCCGGAAAGAACCCGCCATGATCAAGGTGAACGAGTATTTTGACGGCAAGGTGAAGTCCCTGGGCTTTCAGGGCGAGGGCAGCGCGGCCACGGTGGGCGTGATGGCCGCGGGCGAATACGAATTCGGCACCGGCGCGCCTGAGGTGATGACCGTCGTCAGCGGCGAGCTGGTGGTCAAGCTCCCGGGCGCTGCCGACTGGCAGACCTTCACCGCCGGTTCCAGCTTCAACGTCCCCGGCGATTCCAAATTCCAGCTCAAGGTCACGCGCGACACGGCGTACCTGTGCGAGTACCGGTAAATACGGGAAGAAGCATCAACCACGGGGAACACGGGGGTAAGAGGTGCCGTAGGTCACGTTGGCGCGCCGCACCTACGTGACGATGCGCGGCGCGAAGATGTCACGTAGCTTCGCAACGTGACCTACGGCTGTGCGAATACCGCTAAGAAAAAAGCAGTCAACCACGGGGAACACGGGGGTGGGAGATGCAGCAGGTCAGGTTGGTGCGCAGCGCCTACGTGACGATGGGCGGCACAAAGATGTCACGTAGCTTCGCAACGTGACCTACGCCTTCACAGGAAAACGGGTTTCCCCGTGTCCCCGGTGGTTAAAACTTTTTCTTGTTCTTGGGCACGATTGACGATGCGCGGTACGAAGATGTCACGTAGCTTCGCAACGTGACCTACGGCCCGTTACAGGAACATGGATTTCCCCGTGTCCCGTGGTTCAGAGCTTTTTTCCAGGTTTTCTCAACATGCCTAGCACTGTCCATATCCGCACTTTCGGCTGCCAGATGAACGAGTACGACACCGCCAAGATGGTGGACGTGCTGCGGGAGTCCTGCGGGCTGACGCCGGTGGAATCGCCGGACGAGGCGGACGTGTTATTGCTGAACACCTGCTCGGTGCGCGAGAAGGCGCAGGAGAAGGTGTTTTCCCAGCTGGGCGTGTGGAAGGAACTGAAGGCCGCGCGACCCGGGGTGGTGATCGGTGTGGGCGGTTGCGTGGCGAGCCAGGAGGGCGAGGCGATCCGTGCGCGCGCGCCCTTCGTGGACCTGGTGTTCGGGCCGCAGACCCTGCACCGCCTGCCGGAGATGCTCAAGCAGGTGTGGTCCGACGGCAAGGCGGTGGTGGACGTGTCCTTCCCGGAGATCGAGAAGTTCGATCGCCTGCCCGAGCCGCGTGCGGAAGGGCCCACGGCCTTCGTGTCCATCATGGAAGGTTGCTCCAAGTACTGCACCTACTGCATCGTGCCCTTCACCCGCGGCGCCGAGGTGAGCCGGCCGTTCGATGACGTCATCGCCGAGATCGTCGCACTCACCCAACAGGGCGTGCGCGAGGTGAACCTGCTAGGCCAGAACGTGAACGCCTGGCGCGGGCAGATGCATGACGGTGAGATCGGCGATCTCGCCCTGCTCATCGAGTACGTGGCGGCCATCGACGGCATCGAGCGCATCCGCTTCACCACCTCCCACCCCATGGAATTCAGCGATCGGCTCATCGAGGTGTACGCGCGTGTGCCCAAGCTGGTGAGCCACCTGCACCTGCCGCTGCAAAGCGGCTCCGACCGCATCCTGGCGCTCATGAAGCGCGGGCATACGGTGCTGGAATACAAGAACATCGTGCGCAAGCTGCGCGCCATCCGCCCCGACCTGTCGCTGTCCTCGGACTTCATCGTGGGCTTTCCCGGCGAGACCGAGTACGACCACAAGGCCACCCTGCGCGTGGTGGAGGAGCTGGATTTCGACGCCTCTTTCAGCTTCATCTACAGCCCGCGCCCGGGCACGCCGGCCGCCGACATGCCGGACGACGTGACCCTGGAGGAGAAGAAGGTCCGCCTGCAGCAGCTGCAGAACCTCATCAACCACCAGGCCCAGATCATCAGCCGCAAGATGGTGGGCACGGTGCAGCGCGTGCTGGTGGAAGGCCCCTCGCGCAAGGACCCGCACCAGCTGGCCGGCCGCACGGAAAACAACCGCGTGGTCAATTTCGACGGCCCCGCGGCGCTCATCGGCCAGCTCGTGGACGTGGAAATCACCGAGGCCCTGCCCAATTCCCTGCGCGGGCGTCTGAAATAGTCTGGACACGAGCCACGGTCTATCCGATGGGTCAACGCGGAGGGCGCGGAGATAGGGAATGTTGGACCACGCGGTCTATTCAACTCCCTTGTTCCCCGTCAGTTGCGCGGTGTTCAAACGGCGAAGCGCGGGCGGCAAGGGACCATGCAGCCCCGAACGCACGAACCCTTGAGCGCCCTTTCTGTTCTCCGCGTCCTCCGCGTCTCCGCGCCCTCCGCGTTGCGGCGTGGGGTCTGAACCGCCAGACCAAACCCGCTGTCACAGTAGTGACTTCAATCCCACCTGGGTTATCCTTACCGCATTGATGTCCGCACTAGCCGCCTCTTTGAACGAACTGCCTGAAAGCCTGGACCTGGTCCTGGAACCTGCCGACAACCGGCGTCTCGCCAACCTCTGTGGCCAATGGGATGAACACCTGCGCCTGATCGAGCGTCGTCTCGGGGTGGAGGTGAACAACCGTGGCAACACCTTCCGGGTCATCGGCGAGGGCGAGTCGGTGCGTGCCGCAGGCGAGGTGTTGAAGGGGCTGTACAAGAGCACCGCCGGTGAGGTGTTGAGCCCGTCGGCCGTGCACCTGTTCCTGCAGGAATCCGGTGTGGAATCGCTCCTGGAGACCGAGGAAGAGGAAGAGGTCGTCATCCGCACCAAGCGCGGCGTGGTTCGCGGACGCGGTCCGAACCAGAAGCGCTACCTCAAGAACATCCTGTCCCACGACATCAACTTCGGCATCGGTCCCGCCGGCACCGGCAAGACCTACCTGGCCGTGGCCTGCGCCGTGGACGCCCTGGAGCGTGACCAAGTGCGCAAGGTGGTGCTCACCCGCCCGGCCGTGGAGGCCGGCGAGCGCCTGGGCTTTCTGCCCGGCGACCTGTCCCAGAAGGTGGACCCGTACCTGCGCCCGCTCTACGACGCCCTCTATGAGATGCTGGGCTTCGAGGCCGTGGCGCGGCTCATGGAGCGCAACGTCATCGAGGTGGCGCCGCTGGCCTATATGCGCGGGCGCACCCTCAACGACGCCTTCATCATCCTCGACGAGGCTCAGAACACCACCGTCGAGCAGATGAAGATGTTCCTCACCCGCATCGGCTTCGGCTCCACCGCCGTGGTCACCGGCGACGTCACCCAGATCGACCTGCCGCGCGGCACCCAGTCGGGCCTGCGCCACGTCATCGAGGTGCTGAAGGACGTGGACGGCATCAGCTTCGGTTTCTTCCTGGCCAAGGACGTGGTGCGCCACCCCCTGGTGCAGCGCATCGTCAACGCCTACGAGCGCCACGAGGCATCGGAACCGAAGGCGTGATCACAAAAAGACTTCGACGCGGAGGACGCGAAGGGAAGAAGGAGGCCGCAGAGGAGAAGAGGGGTTTCCCTGTTCATTTCTCCGCGTCCCCCTCCGCGCCCTCCGCGTTCCGTTTTTTCTTCGGTTCCCACGCCCCATGAACCTGGAACTGGACTATCAACTGGCCCACGAGGGCGGGCCCGCCGTGCCCGGCGAGGTGCTGGTGCGCCGCTGGGTGGAGGCCGCATTGACCGGGCGGCGCGACGAGGCGGAGCTCACGGTGCGCATCGTGGACGAGGACGAGAGTGCCGAGCTGAATCAGACGTACCGGAAGAAGCAAGGGCCCACTAACGTGCTCTCGTTTCCCTTCGAGGCCCCGCCGGGCCTCGACCTGCCGCTGCTCGGCGACATCGTGGTCTGCGCGCCCGTGGTGGCACGCGAGGCGGCCGCGCAGGACAAGACCCCCGAGGCCCATTGGGCCCACATGGTGGTGCACGGTACCCTGCATCTGCTCGGCTATGATCATCTGGAGCCGGGCGAGGCCGAGGAGATGGAGGCGCTTGAAACCGCCGTCCTCGCTGGCCTAGGCTATCCCAATCCCTACGAGTAGTGTGTTCTGAATGAAGGAAGATCGACCTAGTACCGCCGCCGACGAGCGGCCCCACCGAAGCTGGCTGGAACGACTCGGCCAGGTCCTGCAAGCCGAACCGAGGGATCGGGAAGAGCTCATCGAGATCCTGCGCGATGCCTATCGCCGCGGGCTCATGGACGCCGACGCGCTGTCCATGACCGAGGGCGTGCTGGCCGTTTCGGAAATGCAGGTGCGTGACGTCATGGTGCCCCGCTCGCAGATGGCGGTGGTGGAGCGTGACGCTTTGCCGAAGGAATTCCTGCCCACCATCATCGAATCGGCGCATTCGCGCTACCCCGTGATCGGCGACAGCCGCGACGAGGTCATCGGCATCCTGCTGGCCAAGGACCTGCTGCCCTTCGTGGCCCAGGGCGAGAACGCCCGCTTTGACATCCGCGAGGTGCTGCGCCCGGCCTTTTTCGTGCCGGAGAGCAAGCGCCTCAACGTGCTGCTCAAGGAATTCCGCCAAAACCGCAACCACATGGCCGTCGTGGTGGACGAATACGGCGGCGTGGCGGGCCTGGTCACCATCGAGGACGTCATCGAGCAGATCGTCGGCGAGATCGAGGATGAGCACGACATCGACGAGGAAGACAGCAATATCTTCGTGCTGGGCAACGGCGAGTATACGGTGCGTGCCCTCACCCCCATCGAGGACCTGAACGACGAGATCGGCACCTCGTTCAGCGACGAGGAGTTCGACACCATCGGCGGCCTGGTCATGAATGCCTTCGGGCATCTGCCCAAGCGCGACGAGGAGACCGAGTTCGACGGCTATCGCTTCAAGGTGCTGCGCGCCGACAACCGGCGCATCCATCTGCTGCACATGGCTCCGACGCTCAAGGACGGCGCCGCGAGTGGTGCCGCAGCTTCCGGTGAACATCTCGCCAGCTGAACCGGGCGGGCGCGGCGGGCATCTCGCCGCGCTGCTGGCCGGTGCCCTGCTGCCGCTCGGCTACGCGCCGCTCGCGTTTTTCCCTTTCATATTTCTCTCGCTGGCGGCGTTGTTCGTCCTGGTCCGGACGGACGACCCGCGCCGGAGTTTCCTGCGGGGATTTCTCTATGGCCTCGGCGCCTTCGGCGTGGGTGTGTCCTGGGTCTATGTGGCCATCCACGACTTCGGCCTCACCGCCGCGCCGCTCGCCGGACTCCTGACGGCGCTGTTCGTGGCCGTGCTGTCCCTGTACACGGGACTGTTCGGCGCCCTCGCCGCCTGGGCAGGCCGGCGTCTTTCGCCGGCGCAACGCTACCTCATTGGCCTGCCGCTGGCGTGGATCGCCGTGGAGTGGTTTCGTGGCTGGTTTTTCACCGGCTTTCCCTGGCTGAGCGTCGGCTACGGCGTCATCGATACCCCGCTGGCGGGCTATGCGCCGGTATTCGGGGTGTACGGCGTTGGCTGGCTGGCGGCCGTCAGCGCCGGTGCGCTGGCCCTGCTGTGGCAGGGCCGGGGAACCGGCTGGCTGCCGGTCACCGCGCTGGCCGTGGGGGTCTGGGGCGCCGGCGGGGCGCTCGCGCAGATCGCCTGGACCGAACCCGAGGGCGAGCCGCTGTCCGTGGCGCTGGTCCAGGGCAACCAGCCACAGCTCACCAAGTGGGACCCGGAAGGGGTGGCGCGCCGGCTGTCGGTCTACGCCGACCTGACCCTGGCCCGCCTCGGTACGGACCTGGTGGTCTGGCCCGAGAATGCCGTGACCCTGTTCTACCAGGACCTGCAGGAAGACTACTTCGCGCCCCTGGCCGCGCAGGCGCGCGCGGCAGGCACCGACGTGATCCTGGGCGTGCCGCTACTCGATGGCGACGGCGAGCGCTACTACACCACCATGATGGCCCTGGACAGCGGTCAGTTTCACCGCAAGTCGCACCTGGTGCCCTTCGGCGAATACGTGCCGCTGGAGGACTGGCTGCGCGGGCTCATCCGCTTTTTCGACCTGCCCATGTCCGGCTTCAGCCGCGGCGATGCGGCGCAGCCGCCCATCACCGTGGCAGGCCTGCCGGCGGCGGTGTCCATCTGTTACGAGGACGCCTTCGGTACCGAGGTCATCCGCCGCCTGCCGGAGGCGCGGTTGCTCATCAATGGTTCGAACAACGCCTGGTACGGGGATTCCCTGGCACCCCACCAGCACCTGCAGATTGCGCGCATGCGCTCGCTGGAGACCGGTCGGCCGCTGCTGCGTGCCACCACCAACGGCATCTCCGCCCTGGTGGACCACCGTGGAGACATCCTGGCCCGCTCGCCGCAGTTCGAGACCTTCGTGTTGGAAGGGACGGTGCAGCCCATGCGCGGCTCCACGCCGTACGTGATCTGGGGTGATTACGGGGTGCTGTCCGTGCTTGCGGCCCTCGCTTTCGCGCTGTTGCGCATCTGCAGGGTGCGAATCGCTGTGTACGAGGGTCCGTGACACTTCCTTCCAAACAGGGCAGGACGCGCCTAGGCGGCGGCACGACCGCCTGTGTCATAGCGGCGGAGAAACGTCCCTTGCAACGTCCTTCTTAGCGTTCTCTGCGTCTCTGCGTCTCTGCGTTGGGCTGTTTTCTTCTCGATCGAGGCGGTGTCCCGGATTCCGCTACGCTCCCTCGCTACGTAGGTGAGCGGCGGAAATCGGTGCCGCCGCAGCGGGAGCAGGGTGGAATGTGCGCGGCGCGGCGCATCACCAGTTCATTGCCGCAGCTCTTGCAGATCAGGGTGCCCGGACCGGTCACCTCGCCGCTGTGCCATTCGCCAACGGCTTCCGCCTCCAGGTGCAGGCGCTCCAGCTCTACCTTGGTGCGATCGGCCGCCTGCAGGAACAGCCAGGCCAGGCTGCGTTCGATGAGCTGCGCGTCGAAGCGCAACCAGCCACCCAGTTCCTCCCCCGAATCCTTCAGAAACTTGCCCGCGTCTTCCAGGTCGCGGCGCAGGTAGTAGGCCACGCGCTCGGCCTCGTCACGGGTGAGCTCCCCCAGGTCGGCCGCGGCATCGCGGGCGCGCTCGATGGCGTGCTTCACGGCCGGTCCCGCCTCGTGCTCCACCTCCTGCACGAAACCCTGCACCCGTTCCAGCATGCGTTCATAGGCGTCGGCAAGGCGGTGCTTGTTGTCCTGTTCGTTCACGGCAGTCTCCAGCGGCTTTTCCGCTAGTGTGAACGAGCGGCACGGGCGTGCCAACCGGATGAGACAACACGGAGGCCGCGGAGGCGCTGAGGACGCGGAGAATCATTGCCAAGACGGCGTGTTGTCGGTGTCAAGCCCAACGCGGTGCGAGGTCACTCCGGCGTCAGAAAACGCGACAGATGACAGGTGTCAGAAATACGGATTTCTCCGCGTCCTCCGCGCCTCCGCGTTCTCCGCGTTTTCCCCGAGTCGGGTTTCTTGGTGGCACCTCGGCTCCTACGGTATCCTTAACGGCTTTTTACGGGCCGGGAAAAACGGCCCATTCCCAGCCTTTGGAGGCGGCGTGAACGAGCATTACGAACCGCAAGCAATCGAGCGCGACGTGCAGCAGCAGTGGGAGGCCGCGCGGGTCTTCCAGGTGAGCGAGGAGCCGGGCAGGGAGAAGTTCTATTGCCTGTCCATGTTCCCCTATCCGAGCGGCCGGCTGCACATGGGCCACGTGCGCAACTACACCATCGGCGACGTGATCACCCGTTACCAGCGCATGCTGGGCCGCAATGTGCTGCAGCCCATGGGCTGGGACGCCTTCGGCCTGCCCGCGGAAAACGCCGCCATGAAGAACGGCGTGCCGCCCGCGCAGTGGACCTACGACAACATCGCCTACATGAAGATGCAGCTGAAGTCCCTGGGCTTCGCCATCGACTGGGAGCGCGAGGTCGCCACCTGCTCGCCCGATTACTACCGCTGGAACCAGTGGCTGTTCCTGCGCCTGCTCGAGAAGGGCATCGTCTATCGCAAGACCGGCACCGTGAACTGGGATCCGGTGGATCAGACCGTGCTCGCCAACGAGCAGGTGATCGACGGCCGCGGCTGGCGCACCGGCGCGTTGGTGGAGAAGCGCGAGATCCCCATGTACTACATGGCGATCACCGGCTACGCGGAAGAACTGCTCGCCGACCTCGACACCCTGCCGGGCTGGCCCGAGCAGGTGAAGCTGATGCAGAAGAACTGGATCGGCAAGAGCCACGGCGTGCGTGTCGGTTTCCCATATGATCTCCGCGCCGCAGGCGCCACTTCGTCCCCCTCTCCCCTTGAGGGAGAGGGCAGGGGAGAGGGGGCAACGGGTGGCACCATTCCCGAGCAGGGCATCCTGTGGGTGTTCACCACCCGCGCCGACACCCTCATGGGCGCCACCTACGTGGCGGTGGCCGCGGAACATCCGCTGGCCCTGCATGCCGCCAAGTCCAATCCGGAACTGGCCGCCTTCATCGAGGAATGCAAGAAGGGCGGCACCACCGAGGCGGAGATCGCCACCCAGGAAAAGAAGGGCATGGCCACCGGCCTCACCGTGAAGCACCCGCTCACGGGCGAGCAGCTGCCGCTGTGGGTGGGCAACTACGTGCTCATGGGTTATGGCGAGGGCGCGGTGATGGCCGTGCCGGCCCACGACGAGCGCGACTTCGAATTCGCCCACAAGTACGGCCTGCCGGTGAAGACCGTGATCCGCACCTCGGCAGGCGATGCGGTGAGCATTCCGTGGCAAGAGGCCTACGCCGAGCACGGCACGCTCATCAATTCGGCGCAGTACGACGGCCTCACTTTTGAGCAGGCGGTGGACGCCATCGCCGCCGACCTGTCCGCCAAGAACCTGGGCGAGAAGAAGGTCACTTGGCGCCTGCGCGACTGGGGCATTTCGCGCCAGCGCTACTGGGGCACGCCCATCCCCATGATCAAGTGCGCCCAGTGCGGCGACGTGCCGGTGCCGGACGATCAGCTGCCTGTGGTGCTGCCCGAGCACCTGGTGCCGGACGGCTCGAGCAACCCGCTGGCCAAGTCGCCGGAATTCCTCAACTGCACCTGCCCGAAGTGCGGCGGCGCGGCCCAGCGCGAGACCGATACCATGGACACCTTCGTGGATTCGTCCTGGTATTTCTTCCGCTATTGCGTACCGGGCGCCGAGGTCATGGTGGACGAGCGCGCCGACTACTGGATGCCCGTGGACCAGTACATCGGCGGCATCGAGCACGCCATCCTGCACCTGCTGTATTCGCGCTTCTGGACCAAGGTGATGCGCGACCTGGGGCTCACCAAGACCCGTGAGCCCTTCGCCAACCTGCTCACCCAGGGCATGGTGTTGAACCACATCTTCTTCCGCAAGGGTGCGGCGGGCGGCATCGAATACTTCCCGCCCGATGAGGTGGAGGTGAGCCGTGACGAGCAGGGCAAGATCGTCTCGGTCAAGGCCAAGACCGACGGCCAGCCGGTGGAATACGGCGGCATCGGCACCATGTCCAAGTCCAAGCTCAACGGCGTGGACCCGCAGGCGCTCATCGAGAAATACGGCGCCGACACCGCGCGCGTGTTCATGATGTTCGCGGCGCCGCCCGAGGCCACGCTGGAGTGGAACGACTCGGCGGTGGAAGGCATCTACCGTTTCCTGCGCCGCATCTACGGCTTCGCGCGCGATAACCGCGAGGCGATCGTGCGTGGCCGTGACGGTGGGGATGGGCTGGCCCAGGCCACGGGCGTGCAGAAGGACGCGCGCCGCGCGGTGCACGAGAATCTGCGCCAGGCCCTCGGCGACTTCGGCAAATACCAGTTCAACACCGTGGTGGCCGGCTGCATGAAGATGCTCAACGCCCTCACCGATCTGAAGGCCGACGCCGGCCCGCAGGCGGCCCACGCGGCGGTGATCGCCGAGGGCTTCTCGCTGCTGCTGCGCCTGCTCTCGCCCATCGCGCCGCATCTTACCCAGCACCTGTGGTCGGAGCTGAGCTACGGCACCGACATCCTCATGGCCGCCTGGCCGCAGGTGGACGAAGGCGCGCTCCAGCGCGACAGCATCGACCTGGTGGTGCAGGTGAACGGCAAGGTGCGCGGCCAGATCAGCGTGCCTGCGGGTGCGGACAAGGCGGCCATCGAGGCGGCCGCCCTCGCCGACGCCAACGTGCAGCGCTTCGTGGAGGGCAAGCCCATCGCGAAGGTCATCGTGGTGCCGGGCCGCCTGGTGAACGTGGTGGTGAAGGGATGAGCCGCTGGCGCACGGCGTGGGTACTGAGCCTGGCCGTCGTCCTGGCGGGCTGCGGCTTTCACCTGCGCGGCGCCACGGTGCTGCCCGAGGCGATGACGCGCACCGAGCTGCGTGGCACCGCGCTGGAAGGACCGCTCGGCGTCGAGGTCGCCCAGGTGCTGCGCAACGCGGGCGGCGCGCTGGTGGGGCCGGGCGAGGGCGCCACGGCGGTGCTGGTCGTGGCCAATGAACGCGTGCACCGGCGCGTGGCCAGCGTCAACGCGGCGGGCAACGCCAGCGAGTACGAACTGCGCTACGTGCTCACCGCTGCGCTCAATGCGCCGGCTGGCGAGGCCTTGGCCCCGCAGCAGACGGTCACCGTGGTGCGCACCTACAACTACGACCCCGCCAACGTGCTCGGCGCCGGCAATGAGGAAGAGCTGTTGATGGTGGAGATGCGCCGCCAGGCGGTGCGTCAGCTGCTGCGCCAGATCAACCGTCAGGCGCAGACGCCCGCGCCATGAGACTGCGCCCCGAGCAGCTGGCGACCCATCTGCGCGGTGACCTGCTGCCGGTCTATCTGCTGAGCGGCGAGGAGCCCCTGCAGATGGCCGAGGCCGCCGATGCCATCCGCGCGGCGGCGCGGGCGCGCGGCTACACCGAGCGCGCCGTGATGCACGTGGAGAGCGGCTTCGAATGGTCGTCGCTGCTGGCCACCGCCCAGGGCCTGTCGCTGTTCGCGGAACGGCGCATCATCGAGCTGCGCATCACCGGCACCAAGGTGGGCGACGAAGGCGCCAAGACACTCACGGCCTACGCGCATGCCGCCTCCACCGACAACCTGCTGCTGGTCACCCTCGGCAAGCCCGAGAGGCAATTGCCCAAGTGGCTCACGGCCCTGGAGGCCGTCGGAGCGTTCATCCAGGTCTGGCCGGTGGACAGCGCCCAGCTGCCGGGCTGGATCGGCCGGCGCATGCAGTCGCGCGGGCTCCAGGCCACGCCGGACGCGGTGCAACTGCTGGCCGATCGCGTGGAAGGCAACCTGCTCGCGGCGGCGCAGGAGATCGACAAGCTGCGCCTGCTCTACGGTGAAGGCCGCGTGGATGCCGCCCAGGTCGCCGAGGCGGTGGCCAACAGCGCCCGCTTCGGCACCTTTGAACTCCTCGATGCCGCCCTGGCCGGCGACGGCGTGCGCGCCGCACGCATCCTGCAAGGCCTGCGCGCCGAAGGTGTGGAGCCGCTCGCGGTACTGGGTGTGCTGTTGTGGGAAGGCCGCAACCTGGTCGGCGTGGCCGGCGAGGCGCCGGTCACGGGCGTGGACGCGGCCATGGCCAAGTACCGCATCTGGGACAAACGCAAGCCGCTGGTGCGTGCTGCGCTGGCGCGCCACAAACCGCGCCAATGGCAACGCCTCCTGCTCCTGGGCGCCCGCATCGACCGCCAGGTGAAAGGCCAGGAGCCGGGCAACCCCTGGGACGAGTTGTTACAATTGGCCCTCTTCATCGCCGGCGTGCGGGTGGTTTGAACGGCGAGAAAAAAGCCATTAACACGGGGAACACGGGGGACACGGGGAAAGGACAACCCATTTGTATTCCCCCCGTGTACCCCGTGTTCCCCGTGTTTGATCTTTTTTGCGATTCGTGAAAGAGGCTACTGATGGACGTTCGGCAGTATATGGAAACGGTGGGGCAGAAGGCCCGGGCGGCGGCGCGTGAGATGGCGCGGGCGAACACCGGGACCAAGAATGCGGCGCTGCACGCCATCGCCGATGCGCTGGAGCGCGAGCGCGCGCAGCTGGTGGCGGAGAACGCCAAGGACCTGGAGGCCGGGCGCGCCAAGGGTCTGGACGCGGCCATGCTCGATCGTCTCGCCATCACCGACGCCGGCGTGGCCGCCATGGCCGAGGGCCTGCGCCAGATGGCCGAGCTGCCCGATCCGGTGGGCGAGATCAGCGACATGAAGTACCGCCCGCAGGGCTTTCAGCTCGGGCGCATGCGCGTGCCCCTGGGCGTCATCGGCATCATCTATGAATCGCGCCCCAACGTGACCGCCGACGCCGCGGGCCTGTGCCTGAAGGCCGGCAACGCCGCCATCCTGCGCGGCGGTTCCGAGGCGCTGCATTCCAACCAGGCCATCGCCGCGTGCATCCGCGAGGGCCTCGCCGCCGCGGGCCTGCCCGCCGATGCGGTGCAGGTGCTGGAGACCGCCGACCGCGCCGCCGTGGGTGCACTCATCACCATGACGAAATACGTGGACGTGATCGTGCCGCGCGGCGGCAAGTCGCTCATCGAGCGCATCACCGCCGAGGCGCGCGTGCCGGTCATCAAGCACCTGCACGGCGTCTGCCACGTGTACATCGACGACATGGCGGATCTGGACAAGGCCATGCGCGTGGCCTTCAACGCCAAGACCCAGCGCTACGGCACCTGCAACACCATGGAGACCCTGCTGGTGGCCGAGGGCGTGGCCGAACGGGTGCTGCCCGAACTGGGGCGCATGTACCAGGAAAAGGGCGTCGAGCTGCGCGGCTGCGAAACCACCCGGCGCCTGCTGCCCTTCGCCAAGGCCGCCACCGAGGCGGACTGGGACGAGGAATACCTGGCGCCCATCCTGTCCATCCGCGTGGTGAAGGACCTGGACGAGGCCATGGACCACATCGCGCGCCACAGCTCGGGCCACACCGAGGCCATCGTCACCGAAGACCTGTCTCGCGCGCGCCGTTTCCTGGCCGAGGTGGACTCCAGCTCGGTGATGGTGAACGCCTCTACGCGCCTGGCCGACGGCTTCGTCTACGGCCTCGGCGCCGAGATCGGCATCTCCACCGACAAGATCCACGCCCGCGGCCCGGTGGGCCTCGAAGGCCTCACCTCGCAGAAGTGGGTCCTGCTCGGCGACGGTCATATCCGCGAGTGACGCCACACGCCGGCATGGGCGCCGTGGGCCTGTTCGGAGGGACCTTCGACCCGGTCCACTTCGGCCATTTGCGGCCCGCCCTGGAATGCCTGCAAGCGCTCGGCCTGTCCGAGTTGCGGCTGCTCCCTGCGGCGGTGCCGCCACACCGCAGCGCACCGGTGGCGAGTCCCGAACAGCGCCTCGCCATGCTGCGGCTCGCGGTGGCCGACCAGCCGGGCTTCGTGGTGGATGGGCGCGAACTCCAGCGCCCCGGCCCGTCCTACACCGTGGATACCTTGCGTGAACTGCGCGCGGAATTGGGCGACGCGCGGCCCCTGTGCCTGTTGCTCGGCACGGATGCCTTCCTCGGCCTGCCGGGTTGGCACCAGTGGCAGGCGCTCCCGGAATTGACCCATCTGGTGGTGATGCACCGCCCGGGCTTTCCACGCGATGCCTTGGCCGAACGGGCCGACGAAGCCGTACGCACACTGCTTGCGACGCGGCAGCTGGCGTCACCGGCGGAGCTGCATGGGCGGCCCGCGGGTGGCATCTGGTTGCAGCCGGTCACGGCCCTGGACATCTCCGCCACCGCCATCCGCGCCAGCATCGCGGCAGGCGGCAGCGCCCGCTATCTGTTGCCGGACGCCGTCTGGCGCTATATCGAACAAAACGGCCTTTATCGGAAGGTGTAAATGAATCTGGAAGAACTCAAGGCGTTGGTGATCGAGGCCCTGGAAGATCGCAAGGGCATGGACATCAAGGTCCTGGACGTGCGCGGCAAATCCAACGTGACCGACCTCATGGTGATCTCAAGCGGCACCTCCAACCGCCAGGTGCGTGCGCTCGCCGACGGCGTGGTCGAAAAGGCCAAGGAACACGGCCTCCAGCCCCTCGGCGTGGAAGGCGACCGCAACAGCGAATGGGTGCTGGTCGACCTGGGCGACGTGGTCGTCCACGTCATGCACCCCCAGACCCGCGAGTTCTACAACCTGGAAAAACTCTGGGGCGAGGAAGCGCCGGCGGGGGAAAGGCATTAACACGGGGGGCACGGGGGAAAGAATGAATTGTGAATGTTCCTCGTGGCCCGTAGGAGCGACCTCAGGCCGCGATGTCTGCGGCCGTAAAGGCAATCGCGGTCCTGAGCACCCTGCGGGGCATAAGTCGCTCCAGGAAAAATTCTTCCCCGTGTTCCCCGTGGTTTTTTCTTAGAACCATGCGGATTCATTTGATTGCGGTGGGTGATCGCATGCCGGCCTGGGTGCAGGCGGGGTATGCGGAATACGTGAAGCGGCTGCCGCCGGAATGCAGTCTGCGGCTGGTGGAGATCGCGCCCGGCAAGCGTACCAAGGGCGCGGACGTGGCGCGGCTGATGGCGGAGGAGGGCGACCGTATCCTGGCCGCCCTTCCCAAGGGCGCGCTGGTGGTGGCGCTGGAGGTGAAGGGCCGGGCCTGGAGCACCGAAGACCTGTCCCGGCGCCTGGGCGAGTGGATGCAGGGCGGGCGCGACGTGGCCCTGCTGGTGGGCGGGCCGGACGGACTCGACGCACGCTGCCGCGAACGCGCCGATGTGCTGTGGTCGCTGTCACCCCTGACGTTGCCGCACCCCCTGGTGCGCGTGGTGCTCGCCGAACAGATCTACCGCGCCCACAGCCTCCTGCGCGGCCATCCTTATCACCGCTGAGCTTGGCGGGTTACCATTCCCCCTTAAGCAAGAAAAAAGCATTAACCACGGGGGACACGGGGGACACGGGGAGGGGATTTTCTGTAGGAGCGGCCTCAGCCCGCATCGATAATTCACAGTGGTTTTTACCCCGTGTTCCCCGTGTCCCCCGTGGTTCAATCTCTTCTGAGAAAGGTTTCGTCAGGATGGATCCGTTCACGCTTTATCTCGCCTCGGCCTCGCCCAGGCGCCGCGAACTGCTGGCCCAGGCGGGGATCTCCGCCCGCGTGTTGGTGGCAGACATTCCGGAGGACCGCCATCCGGGCGAGGCGCCGGAGGTCTATGTGCTGCGCCTCGCCCTGGCGAAGGCCCAGGCGGTGCGCGCGCGCCTGCCGGCCGACGATCCCCATCCGGTGCTCGCCGCCGATACCACGGTGGTGCTCGATGACGAGGTGTTGGGCAAGCCCGCCGATCGCGAGGAAGGCATCGCCATGCTGTCGCGGCTGTCCGGGCGTACCCATCATGTGTATACGGGTGTCGCGCTGGTCGATGCCGACGGCGAGGCACACAGCCGCCTGTCCGTGAGTGCGGTCAGTTTTCGCGCCCTCGGCGCCGCCGAATGCGCGGCCTACTGGGCCAGCGGCGAACCGGTGGACAAGGCGGGCGGCTACGGTATACAGGGTCGCGCGGCGCTGTTCATCGAGCGGCTGCAAGGCAGCTATTCCGGGGTGATGGGCCTGCCCCTGTTCGAAACCGCGGAACTGCTGCGCGAGAGCGGCATCGACGTGACCACAGACTGGAATCAGGGAACGCATGCATGAGTGAGGAGCTGCTGGTCAACGTCACGCCGCGCGAGACGCGCGTGGCCTTCGTGGAAAACGGTGTGTTGCAGGAGGTGCACATCGAGCGCACGCGCAAGCGCGGCCTGGTGGGCAATATCTACAAGGGCCGCATCTCGCGCGTGTTGCCGGGCATGCAGGCCGCCTTCGTGGACATCGGCCTGGAGCGCACCGCCTTCCTGCATGCCTCGGACATCCTGATCCCCGAGCATGCGAGTCGCACGGTCAACGACGAGGGCGAGCATCGCCCCAACGGTCGCACCGTGGAGAACATCACGCATCTGGTGCGCGACGGCCAGGAGATCCTGGTGCAGGTGGTGAAGGATCCGCTTGGCACCAAGGGCGCGCGGCTCAGCACCCACCTGGCGATTCCCGCACGTTTTCTGGTGTTCATGCCGGGCATCAGCCACATCGGCGTGTCGCAGAAGATCGACAACGAGGAAGAGCGCCAACGCCTGCGCAGCATCGTGCAGGAACACCAGGGGGAATATCCGCCCGGCGGTTATATCGTGCGCACCGCCGCCGAGGGCGTGGATGCCGAGGCCATCGCCAAGGACATGGCGTTTCTCGCCAAGCTGTGGGCGGCCATCCGCGAACGTGCGACCACCGATAAACCTGGCACGCTGATCCATGAGGACCTGCCGCTGGTAATGCGTACCATGCGCGACCTGGTCGGCACCCAGGTGGAGAAGATCCGCATCGACTCGCGCGAGACCTATCAGAAGGTGGCCAAGTTCGCCGGCAAGTTCATCCAGGAGATCGCCCCCTGCATCGAGCACTATTCGGGCGAGCGCCCCATCTTCGATATCTACGGTGTGGAGGACGAGATCTCCCGCGCCCTGGAGCGCAAGGTGCAGCTCAAGTCCGGCGGCTACCTCATCATCGACCAGACCGAGGCCATGACCACCATCGACGTGAACACCGGCGCGTTCGTGGGCCATCGCAACCTGGAAGAGACCATCTTCAAGACCAACCTGGAGGCCACCCAGGCCATCGCGCGGCAACTGCGCCTGCGCAACCTGGGCGGCATCATCATCATCGATTTCATCGACATGACCGATGCGGAGCATCGTCGCCAGGTGCTGCGCAGCCTGGAGAAGGCGCTGGAGCGCGACCATGCCAAGTCGCACATCAGCGAGGTCTCCTCCCTCGGTCTGGTGCAGATGACCCGCAAGCGCACCCGCGAGAGCCTGGAACATATCCTCTGCGAGGCGTGTCCCACCTGCAACGGCCGCGGTACCCTCAAGACGCCCGAGACCGTGTGCTACGAGATCTTCCGCGAGATCATGCGCGAGTCGCGCCAGTTCGAGGCGCGCCAGCTGCTGGTGCTGGCCGCGCAGGAAGTGGTGGACATGCTGCTGGATGAAGAATCCACATCGGTGGTGGAACTGGAGGAGTTCATCGGCCGTCCCATCAAGTTCCAGGTGGAGGGCATGTACTCGCGAGAGCAATTTGACGTGGTGCTCATGTGAGTCTTGGCTGTTAATTTGGTCCGTTTTCTGACGCGCTCGTTTGGCAGCATGGCCACGGAGGTCATGTGAAACCGTTAACTCCCCTGCAACGTCTTCGCAGGCTGCTCGGCTACGGTGTCGCGGCGGTGCTGGTGCTCGCCGCGCTGATGCTGACCGGCGTGCGGCTGGTGCTGCCCCATGCATCCGGATACCGCGCCCAGGTGGAGGCGTGGGTGGGCGGTTATCTGGGCCATCCGGTGCGCATCGAGGGCCTGGATGCGCGCCTGCTGGTGCTCTCGCCCACCTTGATCCTGGACGGCGTGGCGCTGGTGGAGCCCGGCGGTAGCCGCGAGCTGGCCCGCTTCGCCTCCATCCACGTGGGCATCGATCCCATCGCCAGCCTGCGCGGCGCGCAGCTGGTGATGAGTGAACTGACCGTGGTGGGCGCGCGGCTCGCCGTGGAGCGGCGCAGCAACGGTGAGTTGCTGGTGGAAGGTCTTTCCCTGCCGCGCAACGGCCGCCAGAGCAACGAAGACCCCTTCGCCGTCACGCGCTGGCTGCTGGCACAACAGCATCTGACGCTGCGCGAGAGCAGTCTGCTGTTGCGCGACCAGGTGACCGGGCGTGAGCACGCCTTCGAAAAGGTGACCCTGGAACTGCGCAATGACGGTGACCGTCATCGTCTCAACGCCGCGCTCCATCTCCCGGACGACCTGGGCAGCACCTTACACGTCTCGGCCGATCTGCATGGCAACCTGCTGCACCTTCCCAAGGTGAAGGGGGATGTCTATGCGGCGGTGGAGCGGGCGCGCCCCGCCGGGGTGCGCGAGTTGTTACCCATCGCCGGGCTCCCGGACGCCGCCGGCGAGGTCACCGCCAGGACCTGGGGCCGCTGGGAAGGACGCCTGCAATCCCTCGAAGGCGAATTCACCGTGGAGCACCTCGCCATCGACGGTCCGGATGGGGCCTTCCGTCTCGATGCGCTGGGTGCACGTTTTTCCTGGCATCACGCGGACGACGGCAATGTCTTCGAACTGGCAGACCTGACGGTTATCCGCGCCGGACGCCGCTGGGCGCCGACACGGGCCCAGCTGCGCTATGTCGCGCAACCCGGGCCGGGCCTTGGCCCGCTGCAGTTGCAGGCGAGTTTCCTGCGCCTGGAGGACGTGAGCGCCGCGGCCGCCCTGTTTCCTCTGGACGCGGTGCAGCGCCAGACCCTGCAGGAGCTGGGCGCCGTGGGCGACCTGCGCAACGTGCACGTGGCCTGGGACGGCGCGGGCTGGCGCGCCGGTGCGGAGTTCAAGGACCTGGCCCTGGCGCCGCACGCCTCCCGTCCGGGCGTGCGGGGGATGGACGGCTATGCCTGGTATGCGCAGGGCGAGGCGGGGCTGCGCCTCGCCACACGTGAGGCGGCGCTGGTGGTGCCGCAGCTGTTCCGTGACCCGCTGCCCCTCCGTGGCCTGAGCGGCGAGGTGCGCCTGCATCGGGATGGCCCCGCCTGGCGCCTGAGCTCGCGCGAGTTGGTGGCCTCCAACGACGACATCTCCCTGCGCGCCGCGGTGACCGTGACCGTGCCGGACGCGGGCAGCCCGCATCTCGACTTGGTGGGCGATTTCCACAACGGTCGCGCCACCGCGGTCTATCGCTACCTGCCCGCGCACATCATGCCGGACGCGACGGTGCGCTGGCTGGATCGCGCCTTCAAGGCGGGCCGCGTGCGCGAAGGCAACGTGGTGTTCCACGGCCGGCTGCGTGATTTCCCCTTCGAGCGCACGCCAGGTCGCTTTCTGGTGCGCTTCCACGCCGAGGACGTGCAACTGGATTACATGCCACGCTGGCCACAGCTGGAGCGCATCGACGGCGAGGTGGTGTTCGATGGCGGCGGCATGCGCATCGAGGCCCGCGCCGCACGGCTGATGGGCAGCGCCGTGCAGCGCACCGTGGTGACCATCCCCGAACTGCGACACGCGCGCCTGCTGGTCGATGGCCAGGTGCGGGGGCCCTTGAGCAACATCTTTGACTACCTGCGCATCAGCGGCTTGGCGGGTGAATTCGCTGGAGCCCTCGCAGGTTTCACCGCGGGCGGCCAGTCGGCGCTGGCGCTGCGCTTCGAGCTGCCGCTCAGCAGCCAGGGCGCACCGCCCCGTGTCGGCGGCGCGGTGCGCTTCCTGGACAGCCGATTGCGCGTCGCCGAGGGTGTCGAGTTCACGGACATTCACGGCACCCTGGATTTTGCCGATCGCGTGTTCAAGGCCACGGGAATTGCGGCACGGCTGTTCGATGAGCCGGTGACTGTCGGCGTGTTGCCGCGCGGGTCGGACACCGAGGTCATGTTCGCGGGCACCGTGCTCGGCGAGGGCCTGGCGGCGCGTTTCCCGTCGCCGCTCAGCAAGCGTCTGCACGGCAGGGCCTCGTGGAACGGCCGCCTGATCATCGACGGCGCCGACGGCGAAAGCCTGCTGCGCGTGCAAAGTCCGCTGGAAGGCCTGGGAATGGATCTGCCGGACCCGTTGGGCAAGCCGGCCGAGGAACGCCAGGACTTGGAGGTGACCACCTACTTCACCGGGCCGCGTGCAAACCAGACCGACCTGACCCTGCTCGGGCGCGCCAGCGCCGCCTGGGAACGGGGCGCGGACGGCGCCCTCGTGCGGGCCGCACTGCACTTCGGTGCCGACGCCCCGCTCAACCTGCCGGAGTCGCCGGCACTGCGCATTACCGGGCGTCTCGACAGTCTGGAGCCTGCTGCCTGGACCGCGTTGCTGCCGCAGGGACCGGCGTTGCGTGCCAGCGCGCCGCGCAAACCACCGCTGCCGGTGATCGTGGCACTGGAAAAACTCGATGTGCGCCTGTCTGCCGGTGCGAGCCAGGGTGCATCGGCGGCAACACGCGACGAACTGATCCCGCCCCTCAGCTTCCAGGTGGAACGTTTTTTCCTGGATGGCCGATCACTTGGACGCCTTGCCTTCGAGGCTGTTCCGGGACCGGGTCAGGTGGTGCTGCGAGATTTCAGCTTGCGCGGCCACTTGCTGGAGGTCTCCGGAACAGGCCATTGGCGGCGCGGCCAGATCGCACGCACACAGCTGGAACTGGCGGTGCATTCGCCCAATCTCGGCTCCCTCGCGCAGAGCTTCGGACTGGCGAGCACCATCCGCAAAGGGCACATGGATGCCGAGCTGAAGATCGGCTGGCCCGGTGCACCGCAGGCCTACGCCATGGCGCGCACCGATGGTGACGTGCACCTGAAAATCACCGAGGGCGTGCTCGAGGAGGTGGAGCCGGGCGCCGGCCGTCTGCTGGGATTGCTGAGCCTCGAGGCCCTGCCGCGCCGCCTCACGCTGGATTTTCGCGACATCTTCGAGAAAGGCATCCGCTTCCGCGCGATGGAAGGCACGTTCCGCATCGAAGACGGCAACGCCTACACCAGCGATCTGCACCTGGATACCTTGCCTGCCGGTGTGTTCATCAGCGGGCGCACCGGTCTAGCAAACCGTGATTACGATCACACCATCACGGTCGTCCCGGAAGTGGCCGGCTCGCTGCCGGTGGCCGGTGGCATCGCCCTCGGGCCGCAGGTCGGTGCGGTGCTGCTGTTGTTCCAGAGCATTTTCAAGAAGCAGATCGACCAGGCCGCGCAGTTTCGTTACACCGTGACGGGGCCGTGGGAAAAGCCGGTGGTAAAACGCCTCGAAAATCTGTGAAAAAACCTTGAACATGTTGCTGTGCGCGATTGCCGCATCACGCGTCATGCGCCGACGGAACACAGCGCCTGCACGCGTCTCGTCGGGCGAACGACGTTAGTGCTATGCTGATTCGCAGTGATACCGCCGCATGACGTCAGAAACAAAAACAAAGGGTCTTCCATGAGTCGCCTCGCCGCCATTCAGATGGCTTCCGGTCCCAACGTCCATGCCAACCTGCTCGAGGCCGAACGCCTCATTGGCCGCGCGCGCGCGGCCGGCGCCGAGCTGGTCGTGCTGCCGGAAAACTTCGCCCACATGGGCATGACCGAGCAGGACAAATTCAATATCAAGGAACAGGATGGCAAAGGTCCCATCCAGGAGTTCCTGGCCGAGCAGGCCAGGAGCCACGGTATCTGGATTGTGGGCGGCACGGTGCCCATCGCTGCGCAGGAAGCCAACAAGGTGCGTGCTGCATGCCTGTTGTTCAATGATCGTGGCCAGCGTGTGGCGCGCTACGACAAGGTGCACCTGTTCGACGTGCATATCGAGGAAACGGGGGAGAACTACACCGAATCGGAGACCATCGAGCCGGGCGGCGAAGTGGTGGTGGTGGACACCCCGTTCGGCAGGCTCGGCTTGTCCGTGTGCTACGACCTGCGCTTCCCTGAGCTGTTCCGCAACATGGCACGACATGGCGTGGACATCATCGCGCTGCCCGCCGCCTTCACGGCCATTACCGGCAAGGCACACTGGGAGACACTGGTGCGCGCACGCGCCATCGAGAACCTCGCGTATGTGGTCGCCGCCGCACAGGGTGGCTTCCACGTGAACGGCCGCGAAACCCACGGCAACAGCATGATCGTCGACCCGTGGGGCATCGTGCTCGACCGCCTGCCGCGCGGTTCCGGCATCATCAGCGCGGACATGGATCGCGAGCGCCTGGCCGGCATCCGCCGCAGCTTCCCGGTGCTCGACCACCGCCGCATCGCCTGCACGCTGCCGTAGTTTTTGGCGAAGACGAACTGGTCTTGGATTTGAACGCGGAGGGCGCGGAGGCGCGGAGGACGCGGAGAAAAAACAGGGTTCCTCCGCGCCTTCCACGTTAGGCTTATTAGGCTTACTTCTTCAGCCGCGAAGGCCCCTCTAAACAAAAATCGTGGCACTTGATTTTCACGTTGTCTTCAAGGCCGCAACCACCACAGCGTCCAACTTGGAGACCCTTCGCTTAAGGGTGCGCAGTTGGCGATCACGGCGCGGTCTCTCTCCTCACGCCCTCTATGCCCATGCCCACGGTTTTCTGCGCGACAGCGCACTGCCCATGGCCGGGTGAGCCCTCAGCTTCTGCATTCAGAACACTTGGGTATCCCATTCCCTCCGCGTCCTCCGCGTCTCCGCGCCCTCCGCGTCACGCTCACTTCTTTAGCGCCGTGGTTGGTGCAGGTCATCCGCCCAGGCGGGACATGGCTTGCGTGGACGGCTTGATGTGGAAGGTGTGGTGCTCGGGCTTGCGCGCGATGCCGTCGAGAATGGCCTTGGCCAATTGGCGGTCCGTGGCGCCGGCGCGCAGGAGTCGGCCCAGGGGTACCGCCGCCTCGTGACCGAGGCAAAGCACCAGATCACCGGTGGCGGTGAGCCGCACCCGGTTGCAGGCGGCGCAAAAATGCTGCGACATGGCGCTAATCACCCCGACACGCCCCGGTCCAGCGCCTAGCCGGAAATAGCGCGCCGGTCCTGAACCACGGCCGGTCGTTTCGGGGATGAGATCGGTGCCGCAATGGGCGCGCACACGTTCGAGGATGTCTTCCGCCGGCATGTAGTGACGGCTGCGCACCGCGTCGCTCCCGTTCAGCGGCATGGTTTCGATGAAACGCAATTCCAGTCCACGCGGCAGGCAGTAGTCGAGAAACTGCCCGACCTCGCCGTCGTTCACCCCCTTCAGGACGACGGTGTTCACCTTCACGGGCCCGAGCCCCACCGCCTTCGCCGTGTCGATGCCCTTCAGCACCCGTTCCAGGGCGTCATGGCCGGTGACCGTGTGGAACACGGCGGGGGCCAGCGAATCGAGCGAGACGTTGATGCGATCGAGCCCGGCCGCACGGAGACCCGGCGCCTGTTCGTCGAGCAGATGCCCGTTGGTGGACAGCGAGATGTCATCGATACCAGGTGTCTGCCGCACACCCGCGACGATGGTTTCGATGTCGCGCCGCACCAGCGGCTCGCCACCCGTGATGCGCACCCGCCGCACACCCAGCGCGGCGAACAGCCCGATCAACCGCGTCAGTTCCCCGCTGTTCAGCACCTCGTCGCGGGACGCGCACGGCACATGACCGTCCGGCATGCAATAGAAGCAGCGATAATTGCACCGGTCGGTCACCGATACCCGCAGATACTCGATGTGTCTGCCGAAGCTATCGAACATGGCTCGCCCTTCCGCGACGTTGTACGCCGCCGTGTACGATCAGTGCTCACCCTTGGTGCGGCGGATGCCGGCCAGACGATTGCCCTGCTTTTGCGGCCCGCCCATGGGAAACAGATCGTGCAGATGGCGGTTGTTGCCCCGTTCCGGACCCCAGACCTTGGCGAAATGCTTGATCATGTCCCGTACCTGCGCCTGCATGTCGTGCCGTTCGTAGTAGGCACGGATGAACCGAATGACGTCCCAGTGCTCATCCGTGAGTGTCAACTGCTCCTGTTCGGCCAGTACCCGGGCAAAGGATTCGCTCCACTCGCCGAGATCCTGGATATAGCCTTCCTGGTCGGTAAGCACCGGCCTTCCATTCACCATCACCTGGCGTTCGAAAACTGCGTAAGGATTCGTCTTCACCCCGAACTCCTGTCCTTCACCTGAAACCGAACCTGCCGCGGGCCTGCGGTGCGCCCGCGGCAACAAAGCAACCGGCGCCTTCAGTAGGCCGTCACACGCTTGTGCCGTACCACCTGATAGGCACGCCCCAGATAGCCCACAGGGACGCTCCAGATGTGGACGAGCCGGGTGAAAGGAAAGAGCAGGAAGACCGTCATCCCGAAGAACAGATGCACCTTGAAGAGGGTATCCACCGGCGCGAGCAGGGCCGGATCGGCACGGAACGTTGCGACGCTTTGCACCCAATCGGCCAAGGCGATCATGACGGCGGCATTGCCGTGCCCGGCGTGTCCAAGCGACACCGGCAGGGTGGACAGACCGAGTAGCAGCGTGCAGAGGAGCCAGCTGAGGATGAAGATGTCCATCTTCCTGCTCACCGCGCGCACGCGTGGATTGGTGAGCCGGCGCAGCCACAGCATTACGCCACCCACCAGGCACAGGGTTCCGAACACCGAGCCCGCCGCAATGGCGACATACTGGTGCGCAAGATCGGACACGCCCATGGCGAGAAACAGGCTGTGCGGCGTGAGCAGTCCCACCAGGTGTCCGAAGAAGATGGCAAGGATGCCGACGTGGAACAGGTTGCTGGCGAGGCGCATGTTGCCCCGAGCGAGCAGCTGGCTCGAATCGGTCTTCCAGGTGTATTGCTCCCGATCGAACCGCACCCAGCTGCCGATCAGGAATACCGTGCCGGCGAGATAGGGATACACGCCGTAGAGGAAGTCGTGCAGATTCATGGCTGGTCTCCTAGGCTGCGCTACGCGCCAGATGCCCGTGGCGCTCCACGGTGCGAATCAGCGGCGCATAGGGTGATTGCTTGTTTTCCAGGCTCGAAGCGACGCCTTCGAGCACCTTGGCGGTTTCCCCGAGAAACATCCGTGCCTCGAACTCGTCGAGCGTGGCGGCGTACTCAAGGATCAGCGGCAGGTAGTCGGGCAGTTCTCCCTGGCCCGCCTCCAATCCATGAGCTTTGTAAAACTCGCTCAGTTCCACCAGCGCGGGACCACGCTCGCGGCTGTCCCCGAAGGTGTGGTGGGTTAGGTGGAGACTGTGTTCCGCCGTCAGATCGAAGGTCTCGACGTAGCGCGCCTGCAAATCGATCAACGACTCGCTGCGCATCCATTCGATGACCTTCAGCAGCTCACTGCGCTCGCCCTGCGTGAGGCCGGACTCGCTGCTCACGATCCTGGCTATCGCATCGAGATTTTCCTGCAACTCGCCATCGGGATAGTCGAGCAGGAGGGAAAGGACTTTGTAGATGAGCATGGTGGTATCCCCGCTATCTGTTTCTGGTTGCGTCCGACGTCTCATTCACCGCTCACCTTCTCGCGCCGCGGCGGCGGTACGAACTCGATGGGCACGGCGCTCGCGCTGCGCTTGGTCGGAAACAGCGAGAATCCCTGTTCGCCGGGCACGCTGTTGCCGAACTGGAGACCGTTCTGTCCCTGGAAGGCGTAATAGTCTTCCTGGCGATACTCCTCATGGGCGGTCGGGATGACGAAACGGTCTTCGTAGTTGGCGATGGCGAGATAGCGATACATCTCTTCCGCCTGCGCCTCGCTGAGGCCGACGCGACCAAGCATGGAGGCATCTTCCCGTCCTTCCACGCGCTTCGTGCGCTGGTAGCTGCGCATGGCAATCAGCCGGTTCAGGGCGCTCTCGATGGGCGCCGTGTCGCCGGCGGTGAGCAGGTTGGCGAGATAGCGCACCGGAAAACGCAGGGCGTCGGCTTTGGGAATCACGCCGTCCGCCTCGGTGGGCAGTGCACCCTGGTCGAGCTGGCTCTGCACCGGCGACAAGGGCGGTACGTACCACATCATCGGCAGCGTGCGGTACTCGGGATGGATCGGGAAGGCGATCTTCCATTCCATGGCCATCTTCCAAACCGGGGAGCGCTGTGCCGCGGTGATCCAGCTGTCCGGGATGCCGTCGGCCCGCGCCTGTTCGATCACCGCCGGGTCATTGGGGTCGAGGAATATGTCGAGGTGGGAACGATAGAGGTCGCGTTCTTTTTCCGTACCCGCTACCGCGCTGATGCGATCGGCGTCGTAGAGGATCACCCCCTGATAACGGATGCGCCCCACGCAGGACTCCGCGCACACCGTGGGCATGCCGGATTCGATGCGCGGATAGCAGCCAATGCACTTCTCCGATTTGCCGGACTCCCAGTTGTAATAGACCTTCTTATAGGGACATCCTGAGATGCACATGCGCCAGCCGCGGCATTTGTCCTGGTCCACCAGCACGATGCCGTCTTCCTCACGCTTGTAGATGGAGCCCGCCGGGCAGGACGCCACACAGGCCGGGTTCAGACAGTGGTTGCACAGGCGCGGCAGATACATATGGAAGGTATTCTTGAACTCGGAGTACATCTGCTTCTGCACGCCTTCGAAGTTCACGTCCGCGCTGCGCTTGTCGAACTCGCCGGCGAGATCATCTTCCCAGTTCGGGCCCCACTCGATCTTCTCCATCCGGCTGCCGTCGAGTTGCGAACGTGGCCGGGCGGTCGGCGCCGCCTCGGAAAGCCGCGCCTTCTGCAGATGACCGTAGTCGTAGTCGAAAGGCACGTAATAGTCGTCGATCTGCGGCAGGTCCGGATTGGCGAAGATGTTCAGCAGCTTCTTGGCTCGGCCGCCTGCGCGCAGCTCGAGTTTGCCATTGGTACGGATCCAGCCGCCGCGCCACTTGTTCTGGTCTTCCCAGTTCCTGGGAAACCCGATGCCGGGCTTGGATTCCACGTTGTTGAACCACGCGTATTCGACGCCTTTGCGGTTGGTCCACACGTTCTTGCAGGTGACCGAGCAGGTGTGACACCCGATGCATTTGTCCAGGTTCAGCACCATTGCGATTTGCGCACGCACTTTCATGGCTTCGCTCCCAAAGTATTCAAGCCGGATTCGATGTTCGATGCGCAATGCCTACGCATCGTTGCTCCTTGTGTCTGCATGTCAGTTCTCGATGCCAGGCGGATTGAGCTGCGCCTCGCGCTCGGGTGTCAGGGGACGCTCCAGCCAATCGACCTCGTGGTCTTCGATCTTGTGGATGACCACGAACTCGTCGCGCTGTGAACCGACCGTGCCGTAGTAATTGAACGCATAGGCGTACTGGGCATAGCCGCCAATCATGTGTGTCGGCTTGAGTACGATGCGCGTCACCGAGTTGAGAATGCCGCCGCGCTTGCCGGTGGTGTTGGAACCCGGCACGTTCACGATCTTCTCCTGGGCGTGATACATGAGCGCCATGCCGCGAGGCACGCGCTGGCTCACCACCAGGCGCGCTACGGTGGCGCCGTTGCCGTTCACTGCCTCCACCCAGTCGTTGTCCTTGAGCCCGATGCTCTTGGCGTCCAGTTCGGCAATCCACATGGTGGGGCCGCCGCGGAACAGGCTCAGCATGCGCAGGTTGTCGTTGTAGGTGCTGTGAATGCCCCACTTGGAATGCGGTGTAATCCAGTTCAACACCAGGTGCGGCTTGGCGCGCACGCTGTCCGGGATGGTTTCGTGCGCCTTCAAATCGACGGGTGGTTTGTAGGCGCACAGTCCCTCACCGAAATCGAGCATCCACTCGTGGTCCTGGTAGAACTGGGCGCGGCCGGTGAGCGTACGGAACGGAATGCGCTCGTGGAGGTTGGTCCAGCAGGCGTTATACGAGACATGATCGGACTCGATGCCGGACCAGGTAGGCGCGGTGATGATCTTGCGCGGCTGCGCCTGGATGTCGCGATAGAGGATCCGTTCGTCACGGCGGGGATCGCACAGGTGGTTGTGGTCGATGCCGGTCTTCTTGCCCAGCGCGCGCCAGGACTTGTGCGCCACCTCGCCGTTGGTTTCCGGCGCCATGGCCAGCACGGTGTCGCATACCGCGATGTCGCTGTCGAGGCGCGGCATGCCCTTGCTGATGCCCTCTTCAAGCACCACACCATTCAGTTCCTTGAGGTGCCCGTATTCTTCCTCGGTGTTCCAGTCGATACCCTTGATGTTGTTGCCGAGTTTGGTCATCAACGGGCCTAGGGCGGTGAACTTCTTGAAGGTGTTGGCGTAATCGCGCTCCACCACCTTCAGCATCGGCAGGGTCTTGCCGGGAACCGGCTCGCACTCGCCTCGCTTCCAGTCGCGCACTTCACCAAGCGGTTGCGCCAGCGCCATAGGCGAATCGTGCTGCATGGGCAGTGCTATCAGGTCCTTGCGCGTGCCCAGATGTTTGCCCGCCAACTCGGAAAACTGCCTGGCGATGTTCTTGAAGATTTGCCAGTCGGACTTGGATTCCCAAGCCGGGTCCACGGCTTCTGAGAGCGGGTGGACGAACGGATGCATGTCCGTGGTGTTGAGGTCCGACTTCTCGTACCAGGTGGCGGTGGGCAGCACGATGTCGGAATAGGCGCCGGTGGAGTTGAGGCGGAAGTTGATGTCCACCATCAGGTCCAGCTTGGCTGTCGGCGCCTGTTCACGCCAACGGATTTCCTGACTCCGCTTGCCGTCCACGCCCTCCTGCAACACGCCGTTTTGTGCCCCGACCAGGTGCTTGAGAAAGTATTCGTGGCCCTTGGCTGAACAGCCGAGCAGGTTGCCGCGCCAGACGAACATGTTGCGTGGGAAGTTTTCCGGCGCGTCGATGTCCTCCGAGGCGAAGGCGACTTCACCGCTCTTGAGTTTCTTCACCAGATAGTCGGCCACGCCCTTTTCATCCTTGGCGCCGCCAGCTTCCGCTTCGGCGACGAGGTCGAGCGGGTTGCGATTGAAGTGGGGCGCCGAGGGTAGCCAGCCGAGGCGCTGGGATACCACGTTGTAGTCGGCCAGGGTGTAGCCGCGATACTTTGCCTTGGCCGTGGGGGCCAGCAGCGCATCGCCGTCCACCTTTTCATAGCGCCACTGGTCGGTATGGAAGTAGAAGTAAGTGGTGCTGTTCATGTGGCGGGGCGGGCGGTGCCAGTCCAGCGCGAACGCCACCGGGGCCCAACCCGCCTGCGGACGCAGCTTTTCCTGACCGACGTAATGCGCCCAACCGCCGCCCGACTGACCCACGCAGCCACAGATGTGCAGCAGGTTCATGATGGCGCGGTAGTTCATGTCATTGTGGAACCAGTGGTTGATCGCCGCGCCCAGGATCACCATGGATTTGCCGTGCGTGCGCGAGGCGTTTTCGGCGAACTCGCGGCCGGTGCGCGCGAGGTCGGCCCGCTTCACGCCTGTGACGGTCTCCGCCCACGCCGGTGTGTAAGGGACCTGGATGTCGTCGTAGGAGCGCGCCAGGTCGTCACCCAAACCGCGATCGATGCCGTACTGCGCCACGGTGAGATCGAACACGCTGGCCACGTAGGCTTCACCCTGGGTGGTCTTCACCTTGCGCACCGGGATGTTGCGCAGCATCACCTCCGGCTCATCGGGCACGAAATGTGGGAAGGCGACCGTCACCACCGTGTCGCGGTCGTCAATACAGCTGAGTGCCGGGTCGATTTCCGTTTGTGTCGCGGCATCACGCGACAGCAGGTTCCACTTGCCTTCTTCACCCCAACGGAATCCCACGGAGCCGTTCGGGCAAACGAATGCCTTGCGCGTGGCGTCGTAAACGATGGTCTTCCACTCGGGGTTGTTCTTCTCGCCGAGGCTGCCGTCGAAATCGGAGGCGCGCAGGAAGCGATCGGTGACATAGCGATCGCCCTGCTTGCGCAGCAGTACCTGCACCGGCATGTCGGTGTACTTCTTGTTGTATTCGGCGAAGTACGGGTCTTGTTTGTCGACCAGAAACTCCTTGAGCGCCACGTGCCCCATGGCCATGAACGCGGCCGCGTCGGTACCCTGGCGCACGGGCATCCATAGATCGGCGAATTTCACGTACTCGGCGTAGTCAGGCGCCATGGAGACGACCTTGGTGCCCTTGTAGCGCGACTCGATGGCGAAGTGCGCATCGGGCGTGCGGGTCATGGGCAGGTTGGCACCGCAGACGATGATGTAGCCGGAGTTGTACCAGTCCGCGGCCTCGGGCACATCGGTCTGCTCGCCCCATACCTGCGGCGAGGCCGGCGGCAGATCGCAGTACCAGTCGTAGAAGGAGCCGCATGCACCGCCGATGAGCGACAGATAGCGCGAGCCCGCGGCATAGCTGATCATGGACATGGCGGGGATGGGCGAGAAACCGAAGATCCGGTCCGGTCCCCACTTGTCGATGGTGTAAACGTTGGCGGCAGCGATGATCTCCACCACTTCCTGCCAGTCGCCGCGGACGAAACCGCCGAGGCCGCGCACCGCGGTGTATTTCCGCCGCTTCTCGGGATCGGCCTGAATACTCGCCCAGGCCTCCACAGGGTCTTTGCCGGCGGCGCGTTCGGCCCGATAAAGTTCCAGCAGGCGCCCGCGCACCAGCGGGTATTTCACCCGATGGGGGCTGTACAGATACCAGGAGAAGCTGGCGCCGCGCTGGCAGCCGCGCGGTTCATGGTTGGGCATGTCGGGGCGCGTGCGCGGATAGTCCGTCTGCTGCATCTCGAAGGCCACGAGACCGTTTTTTACGTGAATCTTCCAGGAGCAGCCGCCGGTACAGTTGACGCCGTGGGTGGAGCGCACGATTTTGTCGAATCGCCAACGGTTCCGGTAACCGTCCTCCCATTGACGCGATTCGTCGGTGACGATGCCGTGACCATCGGAAAACGTCTCTTTCGGTGTCTTGAAGAATTTCAGTCTTTCCAGGAAGTGACTCATGGCTGTTCTCCAGTTTTCACGCCGCGGTGGCATCGCGGCGTGTGCTTTCGGGATGGTTCAGGGGTTCTTCACGTAGGCGTTGCGGCGCAGGTAAAACCACCAGTTGAGCACCATGCAGACCGCGTAGAAGACCGAAAACGCATACATGGCCAGTTCCGGGGTGCCGGCCTTGATCTGGTCGCCGATGACGATCGGCGCCACGAAGGCACCGTAGGCGGCAATGGCCGAGGTCCAGCCCAACACTGGGCCGGCCTTCTCACGGTCGTAAATGATGCCGATGGTGCGGAAGGTGGAGCCGTTGCCCATGCCGCTGGCCGCGAACAGCACGATGAACAGCGATAGGAAGCCAAAGAAATACTGCTCTGGCGCGGGTGAGTTGTAGGCAAGGAACATCACATAGCCGACCGCCGCGGAGGCCACGACCATGACCGCGGAGATCACTTGGGTGACGATGGAGCCGCCTACCTTGTCCGCGACCCAGCCGCCGACGGGACGGATGAGCGCACCGATGAACGGGCCCATCCACGCATAGGTGAGGGCGCTCGGCGCGTTCGGGTTGACGACACGCTGCATTACACCTTCGGCATCGGGCAGCGTGCTGAAGCCGAAGATGACGGTGATGGAAAGGGGCAGCGCCATGGAAAAGCCGATGAAGGACCCGAAGGTGAGGACGTAGAGCACCGACATGGACCAGGTGTGCTTGTCCTTGAAGATGGCGAACTGCCGCATGATGTTGGTGCGGATGCTTCCGGGCATCAGCCGCATGAGAAACAGCGTCGCGACGATGATCAACGCCATGGTGTGCCACATGTTGAGCACGCCGAGACCCGTGGGCGCGGGCAGATACAGGTACAGTCCGGCTGCCGCGGTGGCGAAGCCGATCAGGTAAAGCCCGGTGATCTTTGCGAAGGCGCCGAGCGGATGGCCGGGATTGGGTGTGATCGGCAGCAGGTTGTGCATGCGCAGCCAGCCAAAGAAGGCGAGCGGAATCAGGAACAACAGCCACACGAAGCCACTGTTCTGGATGTAGGTGTCGGAGCCGGCGGGAATTTTCCCGATGAGAGAGCCGCTGTCCTTCATCAGCGTCATCGGTTCTCCGCCCAAGGCGCCGAACAGTCCTACGGTCATGACCGCCGGAATGAGGATCTGCATGGTGGTCACACCGAAGTTGCCGAGCCCGGCATTCAGACCGAGTGCCAAACCCTGCTGGCGCTTCGGAAAGAAACCACTGATATTGCTCATGGATGAGGCGAAGTTGCCGCCACCGATGCCCGACAACAGCGCGAGCAACTGAAATACCCACAAGGGCGTGTTGGGATCTTGTAGCGCGAATCCGGTGCCGACGGCCGGAATCATCAGCATGGCGGTAGTCAGGAAGATAGTGTTGCGGCCGCCCGCGATGCGGATCATGAACGAGGCCGGAATGCGCAGGGTGGCGCCGGTGAGTCCGGAGATCGCCGTGAGGGTGAACAGCTCGGCCGGCGTGAACGGAAAGCCGAGGTTCAACATCTGTACGGTGATGATCCCCCACATGAGCCAGATGGCGAAGCTCATGAGCAGGCTGGGGATGGAGATCCACAGATTGCTCTGCGCCACGCGCTTGCCTTGGTGTTCCCAAAATTCGTTGTCCTCAACGTCCCATTGGGCAATGTACGCCGAGGACAGCACTTTCTTCGGCCTCAGCAGCGGGTCCAGGTGGGTGGTGCTCATGGCATGACTCCTTCTGTGGTGGTGTCGTTGCGGTTCGTGGAATTGAGCGCGGTCGATGTGCGCGTCGCGCGGTCCTTGACGCGTTCGCCGGAGTACTGCATCCACATGATGGAAACGAGGGTGATGCCGAACAGGAGCATGAATGCGGTACTGTTGACGCCGCTGACGTCGAGCATGGCGCCGAACATGATCGGCAGCAGGAATCCGCCAAGACCGCCGACGAGGCCCACGATGCCGGAGGCTACGCCGATGTCCTTGCCGTATTCGTCACTGATGTACTTGAAAACCGAGGCCTTGCCGATGCCCCAGGCAATGCCGACGATGAACAGCAGGGCGGTGAACACCCATTCGTTGATGCCGACGTGCATGTGAATCTCCGTGCCATTCACGGTGTGGATCACCAGGTCGGTCTGCGGATAGGACATGAAGAAGAGACATACCAGCGAGGTCCACATCACCCACCATGTGACGGTATGCGCACCGAGGCGATCGGACAGCCAGCCGCCAATGGCGCGTATGACGCCGGAAGGAAGCACAAAAATGGATGCGAGGAGTGCAGCGGTCTGGATGGAATGTCCGTACTCACCCATGTAGTAGCGCGTCATCCACAGGGAGACGCCGACGTAGCCGCCGAACACCAGCGAGTAGTACTGGCAGTATTTCCAGATGGTCGGGTCTTTCAGCATCTTCAGCTGCTCGCGGAGCGTCCCTTCTGCCTCTACTTCATGGGTTGCATCCGTGTACGAGAACAGCCAGAACAGCACCGCCGTCACCGTCATCATCAGCGCATAGATCTGCGGGACAGCCTGCCAGCCCCACGCGACCACGATGGAGGGCGCGACGAACTTGGTGAGTGCGGCACCTGCATTGCCGGCACCAAAGATGCCCATGGCAAAACCCTGGTTCTTGCGTTCGAACCAGCGTGCGGTGTAGGCGATGCCCACCGTGAAGGACCCGCCGGCGATGCCCATGTAGAGGCCGAGCAGGAGGAAATGCCAGTACTCGCTCGCCAGGCTGATGAGGTACACCGGCGGAATCACCAGCACCATCAGCCAGAAGAACACCGGACGTCCACCGTAGCGGTCCGTGAGCACACCGATGGGCAGGCGGATCAACGAACCGCTCAGGATGGGCATGGCGGCGAGGATGCCGAATTCCGTCTGACTGAGACCGAGCTGATTCTTGATGGGGATGCCGATGACAGAAAACATCACCCACACGGCAAAGCACGCGGTGAACGAGAGCGTGCTCATGGTTACAACGGAGATCTGTTTCGTTTTTAGACTGGCCATGGCAGAGCTCTCCTTATCGAAAACGGCCCTGTGGACACGGCTCCTCCACGGGAGCACTGGAGGCGAGTCTATGCGTGTGAAACGGCGGGGAAAGGGGGGTGAAAATGCCGGTACTGCGACCGGTTACCACCAAGGTGGTAGTGGGAGTAGACGGCTAACCGCTTGATTGAAAATGGTGTAATCCTATCGGGGCTGAACGTATGGAGGGCGTGGCGGTGTCAGCGGGAAACGAAGGGGTATTCCTTCATAACCGGGTCTGGGGCGCATAATGGCGTCGTCCCATTTCACGGAGGCGGACGCCATGGTGCCCAAGCAATCGCTGCTGAGAAGTCTGGGTCTTGCCATGAGCGCGATTTGCGGAATGGCGTTCATCAGCATGCTCGGGTCCTTCTTCATTACCGAAACCATGGAAGGCCTGGCGGCGGCAATCAACCAGGCGGGTTCGTTGCGCATGCAGTCGTACCGGATAGCGGGCAGCCTGGCGGAGCGGGCGGATATGGACATCGTGGAGGCGGCGCGCACCACGGGGGAGTTGGTGCAGGAATATCAAGCACGCCTGAAGAACCCGCGCATCACCCGCGTCATTCCCTTTGCGCAGGAACACCCGATGCGCGAGGCGTACGACTTGATCGTACTGCGGTGGCGGATGGAGATCCTCCCGCTCCTTGGCGACTATGTCAGAAGCGCCATCGTGGATACACGGCGGGCGGAGGTGCTACGCGGAGAGTATCTGGCGACCATAGACGACTACGTGAAGGACATCGATCACCTCGTTCATATCCTCGAACTCGATCTCGAATCGCGCATCCAGTTGCTCCGCGTGATGCAGTCCGTGGCGTTGTTCCTCACTGTGGGTGTGGTGTTCATTACCATGTACCTCACCCACAGTCGGGTACTCGTCCCCCTGCGTGATCTCATGCGTAGCGCAAAGGCGGCCAGGCATGGGGATTTTTCCGTCCGTACGCGGTTTCACAGCGACGATGAATTGGGACATTTGGCGCACACCTTTAACATCATGGCCGAGGACCTGTCGCGGCTGTATGGTGACCTCGAACAGCGTGTGCACACCAAGACCCTGGACCTGGAACGGACCAACCGAACGCTTCAGCTCCTTTACAACACTGCACGTCGCCTCAGCGAGGCGCCGCTGGGTGAGCACAGTTTCAATGAGTTGCTGCACGAACTGGAAGATGTGCTTGGCCTTGGCGGCGGCGCCATCTGTCTTGCCGAACCCGGATGTGCAGCGGCCTACAAGATCGCCTCGACGCAACACGTGTCCCGCGAGCAGCCATGCCTTTGTGAGGAGCCGCGCTGCAAACTCTGTTTCAACGGTGCGGGCTCCCACGTCGTCGAGGTGACGGACCCCCGCGGGGCGATCGCCAGGACCCTCTCCGTGCCCATTCAGGATCAAAATCGCCAATACGGCGTACTGCTGATGGAGATCCCCGAGGGACGCAGCCCCGAGCCATGGCAGGTGCAATTGCTGGAAGCCGTTGCGGACCACATCGACATCGCAATCCAGGTGGCCCAGCGCGGTACGGAGAGCCGGCGCATCGCACTGTTCGAGGAACGCAGCGTCATCGCCCGCGAACTGCATGATTCCCTGGCGCAGTCGCTTTCCTATCTGAAAATACAGGTGAGCCGTCTCGACCGCGCGATCAATCAGCCCGACGGCGCCGCGCTTGCCGGCGATATTGTCCAGGAGTTGCGTGAAGGTGTTTCCAGTGCCTATCGTCAGTTGCGTGAGCTGCTGACCACTTTCCGCCTCAAGATGGATGGCCGCGAGCTGGGCGCGGCGCTGGAGGAGACCATTGCGGAATTCGCCGCGCGCCATCCCGACGTGAGCTTCGGGTTGGAGAACCGGCTACCCTCGGGGCGGCTGTCGGCCAACGAGGAAATACATGTGCTGCAAATCGTCCGCGAGGCACTTTCCAATGTCGCCCAGCATGCCCGAGCCCGCCACGCCTCGGTGTTGCTTCGCAACGACGATGCCGGAAAGGTCGTGGTGATCATCGAAGACGATGGCCACGGTATTCCCGGCGAGGCGGAACGCAGAGGACACTATGGCATTGCCATCATGCAGGACCGTGCCCAGGGGCTGAACGGTACCCTGCGCTACGGCACCCAGGCGCAGGGCGGGACACGTGTGGAACTCAGTTTCATGCCGCAACCCAGTATCAAACTGGCTTTGAAGGAAGGGATCTTCTGATGAAGGACTATTACACCGTCATCACCATCGACGATCACCCGCTGTTCCGGAAGGGGGTGGCCGATCTCCTTGGCATGACGCCGAATCTGCGGCTCATCGGTGAAGCCGCGTCGGGTGGCGAAGGCGTGGAACTTGCGAAGCATCTCAACCCCGATATCATCCTGCTCGACATGAACCTTCCGGGCCTGGACGGCATCGCCACACTGAAATCCCTCAAGGATGCCGACCTGGACGCACGGGTGGTGATGCTGACGGTGTCGGACAGCGAAGACAACATCATCGCTGCTTTGCGTGGCGGTGCGGATGGTTACCTGCTCAAGGACATGGAACCGGAGGACATCCTTGAGCGGCTGCTCCTGGCGGCCGAAGGGCGGACGGTGATCAGTGAACGCGTCTCGGAGCTACTGGCTCAGGCGTTGCGCGAGGAGGTGCGGGCGAAGGATGCCGAGCAGGCCGGGCTCACCGAGCGCGAGGAGGAGATTCTGCGCCTGATCGCGCAGGGGCAAAGCAACAAGATGATCGCCAGACAGTTGGACATCAGTGAGGGTACGGTAAAGGTTCACGTCAAGCACCTGCTGAAGAAACTGAATCTGCGCTCGCGGATCGAAGCGGCGCTGTGGATGCTGAAACAGCTCCCGCGTTGAGGACTTCGGGCGGTGCGGGCCGATGCCTTTCCGGCAGGCGCGGCCTCAGGCCGCTCCACAGACATTCCTCCCCGTGGGAGGCGATTCTTCGCTCTGCGTGGAGAGAAACCAACGGCAAGTCGCCCAGAGGGCCGCGTTCCGACAGCCCTTCCGTGGAGGGCTCACCGCAGCACTGCGTCGCGCAGGTAGCGGAACAGTTCGCGGGTGGCGCGGGGCGGCTTTGACTGGGCGCGTTCATGATGGGCCTCTGCAATGAGCCGGCGCAGGCGCACACCATCGGCATGGGGCGCGTCTTCGAGCAGGGCATCGACACCGGCGTCACCTTCCGCGAGCAAGCGGTCGCGCCAGCGCTCCACCCGATGAAGGGCCTCGGCGGCCGTGGCATGTTCGGTGCGCAGCCCCGCCAGCGCACTACGGATGGGCGTGGCATCCACGCGGCGCATGAGGGCGCCGATGTGTTGCATCTGGCGGCGCAGGCCGCCGCCCTTCGGCAAGCGCCGGGCCAGCGAAACGGCTTCGGCCAAGTCCTCCGGCAGCGGTATCCTCGCGAGTTCGGTGTCGGGCAACTTGACCAGTTCGGTGCCCAGTTTCTGTAGGGCCTCGCTGTCACGTTTGCGCGCACTGCGGCTCGCGTGGTTCAGGTCGCCGAGGTCGCGGTCTTTGATGGGCATGGCTGGATTATGGCCGCATCAAACCAGGAACATCGCGGCGAGACCGAGAAACACGAAGAAGCCCACCACGTCGGTGACGGTGATGAGCAGCACGGTACCGGCCAGCGCCGGATCGACGCCCAGGCGGCGCAGGGCGAGCGGAATGGTGGCGCCGGCCAGGGCGGCGATGAGCAAGTTGGCGACCACCGCGGCGCCGATGACGGCGCCGAGCGACAGGTTGTCGAACCACGTGGCCGCCAGCAGCGCAATGACCACGGCCCAGGTGAGACCGTTGACCAGTCCGACCGTGAGTTCGTTCGCCAGCAGGCGGGGTGCATTGCTCCAGCGCACCTGGCCGAGCGCCAGGCCGCGAGTGACCAGCGTGAGCGTCTGACTGCCGGCCACGCCGCCCATGCTCGCGACCACCGGCATGAGCACCGCCAGGGCGACCAGTTTTTCGATAGTGGCACTGAACAGGCCGATGACCCAGGCGGCCATCAGCGCAGCGGCCAGATTGATGCCGAGCCATACCGCGCGGCGGCGTGCGCTCTGGCGCACCGGCGCGAACATGTCTTCCTCCTCGCTGAGGCCGCCCATGCGCATGAGGGAGTGCTCGGCCTCGTCGCGGATCACGTCCAGTACGTCGTCGACGGTGATACGCCCCAGCAGGCGTCCATCCTGGTCGACCACGGGGGCCGTTACCAGATCGAGGTACTCGAAGCGCTTGGCCACATCCGGCGCCAGTGTATCCGCGGGAATGCCTTCCACCTCGTGGTGCATTACCTCCGCCACCGTGAGCGAGGGATCGCGTGTGAGCACTTCAGTGAGCGGTAGCACACCGAGCAGGTGGCCGGCGCGGTCGACCACCATCAGGCTGTCGGTGGTCTCCGGCAGGCGCCCGAGCAGGCGCAGGTAACGCAGCACCACATCCAGGGTGAGGGCGGCACGCACATTGACGGTATCCACGTTCATGAGGCCGCCCGCGGTATCTTCCGGATAGGGCAGCACCGCTTCCAGGCGTGCGCGTTCCTGTGCGTCCATGGTGGACAGCAACTGGGCGATGATCGTGTCGGGCAGGTCGGGGATGAGATCGGCCAGATCGTCCGGGTCCAGGTCTTCCGTGGCGGCGATCAATTCCTCGGCGGGCATGTCACGGATGAGACCCGCGCGCACTTCCTCCCGCAGGTGGATGAGCACCTCGCCAGCGACGTCCGCATCCACCTCCGCCCAGGCGCGCAGACGCTCGTCCTGCGGCAGGGATTCCAGCAGCGAGCCGATCTCCGCCGGATGCAGGCTGTTCACCAGCTGCCGCGCACGTGGCAGATCGTCCTCGTGCAAGGCCTCATACAGGCGCTCGCTGATTTCTTCAAAGGGATCGGGCTCGGTCATGAGGCGATTCTAACAGCCCTTGTCCAGACGAAGGGTTTGACGCGGAGGCCGCGGAGAAAAGCATCGCTGAACGGGTTGTGCGCAGCGCAGGTGACACGGCTGGCGGCACAACGGGCGTGAGAACGATCCTCCGCGTCCTCCGCGTTTCACGTCCTCCGTCAGGCGTTGAGCTGGTCGAGGTGGTGGGCGAGTTGTTCGGGGTCGGTGCAGCGCAGCAGGCGCCCCGCGCGGCGGTGTAGTTCGCCGATATCGCTTTGCATGATGACGCGCTTGACCTCGAGGATGGCGCTGGGCGGCATGGAGAACTCGCGCAGGCCAAGGCCCAGCAGCAGGCGTGTATAGCGGGTGTCCCCCGCCATTTCGCCGCACATGCCCACGGGCACGCGGGCACGGGCACCTGCCCGCAAGGTATGTTGGATGAGTTGCAGCACCGCCGGATGCAGCGGGTCATAGAGGTGATTGACCTCTTCGTCCATGCGGTCGGTGGCGAGGGTGTACTGAATGAGGTCGTTGGTGCCGATGGAAAAGAAGTCGAGGCGGGTGGCAAAGCTGTCGGCGCACAGGGCCGCCGCGGGCACCTCGATCATGGCGCCGACAGGCAGGTTTGTTTTGAAGCGCTGGCCTTCGCGCGCCAGGGCCTGCTTCATGTCGTCCACCAGTTGCAGCACCTGCTGGACCTCGGCCAGGTTGGTCAGCATGGGCACCAGCATGCGCACCGGCCCGAACGCAGAGGCGCGCAGGATGGCGCGCAGTTGGGGTGTGAACAAATCCGCTTCCTTCAGGCACAGGCGCACACCGCGCAGACCGAGTGCCGGATTGGGGCCGGCGAATTCGCTAAACGGGCCCACCGGTTTGTCCGCACCGAGGTCGAGTGTGCGGATGGTGAGCACGCCGCCGCGGGTCTTGCGCAACATCTGGCGATAGACGTCTAACTGCTCTTCCTCGTCCGGCGCCGTACTGCGGTTCATGAACAGGAACTCGGTCCGGAACAGGCCCACGCCCGTGGCGCCCGCACGGCGCATGGCCGTCACGTCCTCGGGCAGCTCCACGTTGGCATGCAGGTCGATGGTGACACCGTCGCGGGTGACGGCCGGCAGATCGCGCAGCTTGCGCAGCTCGTTGCGGTGGCGGCGTTCGGCCTGCTGCCGGCGACGGTAGTAGGCGAGATCCGCCTCGCCAAGACCCGCCAGCAGCACGCCTTGTGCGCCGTCAAGCACCACCATCTCATCTTCATGCACCCCCAGGTCCGGGCGCGGCACACCGACCGCGGCGGGAATGGCGAGGCTGCGCGCCAGAATGGCCGTATGGGAGACCGCACCGCCACGCTCGGTGACGATGCCGGCGATGTTCTGGTGGTGCAGCAGCACCAGCTCGGCGGGCGAGAGTTCGTCGGCGAGGATGATGCGCCCTTCCTCGCCGCCTGCTTCCAGGTGCTGATGGCGATCCTGGTCGAGCAGGATGTGCTGCACACGGCTCACCGCATGTTCGACGTCGTCCCGACGGCTGCTGAGATAGGGGTCGTCCATGGATTCGAACACCCGCACCACAGCATCCTTCTGCAGCTTCAAGGCCCATTCGGCGTTGCACTGGCGGGTACGGATGATCTCTTCGGTGCCTGCGCTGAGGGTGTGATCCTCCAGCATGAGCAGGTGGGTATCGATGAAGGAAGCGATGTCTTGCGGCGTGCCGGCCGGCACGCGTTCGCGTATGGAGCGCAGCTGCTGCTTGGCAGCCTCCATTGCGGCGCGGAAGCGCGCTATCTCGTCATCGATGAGGCGGGCGGGCAGTGCATACTCGAGCACTTCGACTTGGCCGTGCTGGATGATGCGCGCACGGCCGATGGCGGTACCCTTGGAGACGCCGATCCCGAGCAGCGCGACCGCCATGGTTGGCCTAGGCTTCCTCGCCGAAGCGCTGCTGGATGAGTTCCTCGAGCTGGTCAAGGGCCTGCTGTTCGTCTTCACCCTCCACGTCCAGCAGCACGGTGGTGCCGCGGGCCGCCGCGAGCATCATCACGCCCATGATGCTCTTGCCGTTGACGCGCCGGCCGTTACGCGCCAGGTGGATGTCGCTCTTGAAGCGCGACGCCAATCCGACGAATTTGGCGGCGGCCCGCGCGTGCAGGCCCAGCTTGTTGACGATGGTGATTTCCTTGCTGAGCATGCTGGCCCTTCAATGTACTTGCGGTTGTTCGCAGCGCAGCACGCCGGCGGTACCGCCGGACACGGCTTTCTCCGCCAGGGCGTCGAGGTCCAGGTCGGGATAATTGAGCACACGGAACACCATGGGCAGGTTCACGCCGGCGATCACCTGCACGTGTTCATCAAGCAGCCGGCAGGCGATGTTGCCGGGCGTGGAACCGTACATGTCCGTGAGCACCAGCACCCCGTCGCCTGTATCGAGGCGGCGGGTGAGTTCACGGGCGCGTTTGAGCTGTTCGTCCGGGTCCACGTCGCGCGACACGGATAGCGCCTTTGCCGGCAGGGGAAGGGTGCCGAGGGTGCCGAGGACCGTATCGAGCAGCACCTGCCCGAGTTGGTCGTGGGCGATGATGAGAAGTCCCACCGTCATGACAATTCCCGATGTCTGGTCAGAACCCGCATGTCACGGGCCCGGAAGTATTGCGAAAGCCGTTCTGTAAAGTATACGGAGCGATGCTGGCCGCCGGTGCAGCCGACCGCGACGGTCATGTAGCTGCGGTTGTCCGCCTCGAAACGTGGGATCCAGCCGGTCAGGAAGCCGGCGATGTCGTTGAACATCTTTTCCACCAGCGGATCGCGGGTCAGGAACTCGATGACCTCCGGGGAGCGGCCGGTCAGCGAGCGCAGCTGCGGGTCCCAATGGGGATTGGGCAGGCAGCGCACGTCAAAGACGAAATCCGCATCCACCGGGATGCCGTGCTTGAAGCCGAAGGATTCGAACAGGATGGACATGCGCCCGCCGGGCGTCTGGCCGAGGCGCTCGCGCACCAGTTCGCGCAGCTGGTGGATATTGGTGCGGCTGGTGTCGATGGTGAGATCGGCACGTGAAGAAATGGGGTTCAGCAACGCCCGTTCCTGACGGATGGCCTCGGCCAGCGGGGTATTGCCGCGGGTGAGTGGGTGCATGCGCCGGGTCTCGGAAAAGCGCGTGATCACCACCCCGTCTTCCGCATCCAGGAACACGATGCGGGTCTCGACGCCGGCGTTGTGGAGCTGATCGAGCAGTTCCGGGAACACGCTCAGATCATTAGCCAGGTTGCGTGCGTCGATGCCGACGGCGGCATTGCTGTAGTGCTTGGGGCTGCCGAGCAACTCGCTGGCGAAGGCCGGCAGCAGCGCCACCGGCAGGTTGTCGATGCAATAAAAGCCCAGGTCCTCGAGGGCGTACAGAACGGTACTCTTGCCGGCGCCGGAGATGCCGCTGACGATGAACAGCTTCATGCCGGACCCTCGTGGCGGCTTGCTGTCCGCAGCTCTGCTATGCCCCCAGACCGCCTGTTCATGGGCCTTCCGAGTTCATGAGCTGCCGCTGGCGCGTGATGAAATCGGCGGTTGCGTCGTAGCCGTTGTGGAACAGGATCTGGCTGCGTGCAGCGGCCTCGACCAGCACCGCGAGGTTGCGCCCCGGGGCCACCGGCAACTGGATCTCGGCGACCTCCACCTCGAGGATCTCGCGGGTGTGGCGTGTACCGTAGAGCCGATCCAGCTCCATGCCCTCCGGCACGATGGGTGTGAGATTCACCACCAGGCGCAGGTTCTTGCCCTTCTTGATGGCGCTGTCGCCGAACATGGCGCGGATGTTCAGCACACCGAGCCCGCGTACCTCCAGGAAATCGCGCAGCAGCTCGGGACAGGCGCCGTACAGGGTGTCCGGCGAGGTGCGCGAGAACTCCGGCGCATCGTCGGCGATGAGCCGGTGACCGCGGGAGATGAGTTCCAGCGCCAGCTCGCTCTTGCCGACGGCACTCTCACCCGTGAGCAGCACGCCGATGCCCATGACGTCCATGAACACGCCGTGCAGGATGACCTTGTCGGCGAGCATGGCGGACAGGTAATAGCTCACGTGGTCGATGAGCTTGTCGGTGGCGAGTCTGGAGGCGAACAGCGGGGTGCCGCTGGCCTCCGCCCGGGCGATGAACTCGGCGGAGACCTCGTGACCGTCGGTGACCACCACCGCGGCGCTCGCCTCCGAAAACAGGGCGGCCAGGATATCCTCCAGGGCATCCTGCGCCAGACCTGCCAGGTACTCGAATTCTGAGTGGCCGAGCACCTGAATACGGTGGGGGTGAATAAAGTTCAGGTGCCCGATGAGGGAAACGCGCCCCGGTTCGGTGTCGGGCGGCACCAGCGGCCGGTCGCCACGGCCGTGTCCGGCCAGCCATTCCATCTCCAGGCGCCGCGCATAGCTGCCGTGCAGCTTTTCGATCGTGACCGTCAGGGCGGTCATGCTCAGTACGCCTCCGGCTGCCAGCTGTCGATGAGACGCTTGATCGCCGCAGGATCGGTGGCCTCGCGCAGCCTGCGGCGCATGTCCGCGTCACTGAACATTTCCGCCAGTTGGGCAAGCATCTCCAGGTGCTCGTCAGTGGAGTGTTCCGGCACCAGCATGGCAAACAGCATGTCCACAGGCTCGCGATCCACGGCGTCGAATTCGACGCCCTTGCGCAGGCGTACGAACGCCCCAACGGTCTTCTCGCTGGTCTTCACGCGGCCGTGCGGCAGGGCCACGCCGTGGCCCAGGCCGGTGCTGCCGAGGCGTTCACGAGCCAGCAGGCTCTCGAACACCTCGGCCTCACCAAGGCCGACGTCGCCGCGGGCGATGAGCGCGCTGATCAGTTCCAGCGCGCGTTTCTTGCTGCCGGCCTCGATGTCGCACTCTATGCGCTCGAGGGTGATGAGATCGGGCAAGCGCATAATGTGCCGGCCTGCGACTTATTCGAACGCCTGCTTCAAGGCGCTCTCGCCGCGGTGGTCCGAGAGCTTCTCCTTGTGCTTCATGAGCTGGCGGTCGAGCTTGTCCACCAGGGCATCGATGGCGGCGTACATGTCCTCGTCCACGCATTCCGCGAATAGATCGTTACCGGCAACGTGAATGGTAGCCTCGGCCTTCTGGCGCAGCTTTTCCACCGACAGCACCACGTGGGCATTGGTCAGGTGGTCGAAGTGGCGCTCCAGTCGGCTCAGCTTGTCACTCACATAGGCGCGCAGTGCGTCGGTGATCTCCACGTGATGACCGGTGATATTCAGTTGCATCGGGCTTTCCTTCTTCGGGGTTGGACGCCTAGGCCAGGCGTTTGCGTTCATTGGAGGGTGGAATGGCCATCGCTTCGCGGTACTTGGCGACCGTGCGGCGGGCCACGTTGATCCCCTGGTCGGAGAGAACTTCGGCGATCTTGCTGTCGCTCAAGGGTTTGGCGGGATTTTCCTCCGCCAACAGCTTCTTGATCAAGGCCCGGATGGCGGTGGAAGAACATTCCCCGCCGCTGGCCGTGGACACGTGACTCGAGAAGAAGTACTTCAGCTCGAAAATGCCACGCGGAGTGTGCATGTACTTACGCGTGGTCACGCGGGAAATCGTGGACTCGTGCATGCCTACGCTTTCGGCGATGTCGTGCAGCACCAGGGCGCGCATGGCCACCTCGCCGTGCTCCAGGAAATCGCGCTGGCGTTCGACGATGGTGCTGGCCACCTTGAGTAGCGTCTCATTGCGGCTCAGCAGGCTCTTGATGAACCAGCGCGCCTCCTGCAGCTGGTTCTTCATGTACGTGGAGTCGCTGGCGCTGTGCACCTGCTTGGCCAGGTTGGCGTACTGGGCATTGATGCGCAGGCGCGGCGCCGCGTCCGGGTTGAGTTCCACCCGCCAGCGGCCGTTGCGCTTGTGCACGATCACGTCGGGCACGATGTACTGGGGCTTGGTGTCGCTGATATGGCCGCCCGGTCGCGGGTTGAGGGACTGGATGAGGCGAATCACCTGTGACAGGGGACCGTCTTCCAGACTCAGGCGGCGTTTGAGCTGCGCATAGTCGCGGGCGGCGAGTAGCGTGAAGAAATCCGCGAGGGTGCTGCGGGCTTCTGCCAGCCACGGGGTGCCCGCGGGCAACTGCTTGAGCTGGATGAGCAGGCTCTCACGCAGGTCGCGCGCAGCGACGCCTGGCGGATCGAAGTTCTGCACCACATGCAGCACCGCTGTGACCTCGTCGAGTTCCGCCTCCAGTTCCCCAGGCAGGCCCTCGTGGATCTCTTCCAGGCTCTGGCCGAGCAGGCCGTCCTCGTTCACCGCGTCGATGATGGCCTCGCCGATGAGACGGTCCTTGTCGGACATCGGCGCCAGGGCGAGTTGCCACAGCAGGTGCGAGCGCAGGCTCTCGGGGAGAGTGTCGCCCACGTCGTAATCGCGGTCGTCCTGGTCGCTGCCGGTCATGGGGCCCGTGCTGATGTTTTCGAACACGTCGTCCCACGCGCTGTCGACCGGAAGTTCGTCGGGGATCTCCGACTGTGCCAGTTCGAGATCGGCCTCGCCGTCGCCGCGCTCGTCGGTGATCCCGAAATCGTCGTCGCCGCTGGCGGTGCGTTCCGGTTCGGCGGGCGGCTCCAGTTCGTCGGCGGCCTCGTCTTCCATCTCGAGCATGGGATTGCTCTCGAGGGCCTGCTGGACCTCGGTACGCAATTCGAGCGTCGACAGCTGCAACAGGCGGATCGCCTGCTGCAGCTGGGGCGTCATGGTGAGATGTTGGCCGAGGCGGAGTTGCAGCGACTGTTTCATGGCACCTTTTCAGCGGGCCTGGGCACAAGCCCCCGTACCCGACAGGGACTCCAGTCTACCGCATTTTCCGTGCCGGCTGGCGCAAGCGACGGCCATTACAGCTGAAAGTGCTGACCAAGATAGACTTCCTTGACTTTTTGATTCTCCATGAGCGTCTGGGGGCGCCCCTCGGCGATGACGCCGCCTTCGGAGAGGATATAGGCGCGCTCGCAGATGCGCAGGGTCTCGCGTACGTTGTGGTCGGTGATGAGCACGCCGATGCCCAGCTCGGTGAGATGATTGACGATGCCCTGGATGTCGATGACCGAAATGGGGTCGACACCCGCGAAGGGTTCATCCAGCAGAATGAAACGCGGCTCCATGGCCAGGGAGCGGGCGATCTCCACGCGGCGGCGCTCGCCGCCGGAGAGCGCCATGCCCAGGCTGTCGCGGATGTGGTGGATGTGCAGTTCGCCAAGCAACCCGTCGAGGCGCTGCTCGCGCTGTTGAGGGGTCAGTTCCTTGCGCGTCTCCAGGATGGCCATGATGTTCTCGGCCACGGTGAGTTTGCGGAATACCGAGGCCTCCTGCGGCAGGTAGCCGATGCCGAGGCGGGCGCGTTCGTGCATGGGCAGGCGCGTGAGGTCACGGCCCTCCAGCGTGATGGTGCCCTGGTCCGCGGGCACCAGGCCCACGACCATGTAGAAGCAGGTGGTCTTGCCGGCACCGTTCGGCCCGAGCAGCCCCACCACCTCGCCGCTGTCGATGTGCAGCGAGACGTCGCGCACCACCGTGCGCGAGCCGTAGCGTTTGCCCAGGTGTTCCGCCGCCAGTCGTACTGGAGTCATTGGTCCTTGCCGTTCTGCGGATGGATGATGGCGCGCACCCGGCCGTCGCCGGCCGCGCGCACCCTGTTCCTGTCGGATTCGTAGCTGATGCGCGGCCCGGAGAATTCATCGCGGCCCTGCCACAGGTGGGCCTCGCCGATGAGGTCCACGAGCGCCTTGTCCGCGTAGTACTCGACCCGGTTGGCTTGGCCGCGCACGTCGTCCTCGGCGCCGTCGGGGCGCTGCCGGAAGGTGACCGGTGCGCCGGTGGCGACGAGCTGGCGGATGCCCTTCTCGGCACGGTGCACCTCCACCTGTTCGGCGGTCACATGCAAGGTGCCCTGGGTGAGCTCCACGTTGCCCGTGTAGGTGCTGATCTTACGCGTCTCGTCCACCAGCACCCGGTCTGCCTGGATGTGGATGGGTTGTTGGCGATCGCTCTCCAGCGCGGACGCAGGGCCGGCGAGCACGACAAGCAGCAGCAGAGCGATGGATTTACGGGGCATAGGTCCCCCGCACCTCGGACTTGAACAGCACGCGCGACCCGGCCAGCGACGCCTCCATGCCGACGGCGTGAACGGTGCGGCCGGCACCCTGGTAGGTGATTGGGTCGTCCGTTTCGGCAAGACGCTGTTCGGGGTAGAGCTGCAAGGTTTCCGTGGTGATCTCCTCCAGGCCGTTCAGCGTGCGGGTGAGACGCACACCGCCATCGAGCGCCACGCGTTCGCCGCCAGCGAAGACCTGGCCGCGTACTGCATAGGCGTGCCAGGGGGCGGGCTGCTCGTACACGACCAGGTGCGGGCGGTCGAGCACGGCGCGGTCATCGGTGGCGAAATGGGTGAGCCGCTCGGCCGCGAGGCGTTGATGCAGTCTGCCGTCCAGGTCCATCTCGGTCGCCACCAGGCCGGTGATGAAGTAATCGGGGCCGCTCCCGGCGAGCGCGGGCGGCGCCGTGTCCGGCTCGCGGGTGAGCAGCGCGGCCAGCGCGAGCACCACCGCGGCGAGCAGCACGGGCAGGAGGCGGCGGATCATTGCAGGTATTTGGCCAGCTGCGCGGAGAGGGTGCCCTGCGCTTCCATGACGAGCTCGCACAGGTCGCGGGCGGCGCCGCGCCCGCCGCCGTTCGGGGTGATCCAGTGGGCGTGGCGCTTGGTGAGGTGGTGGGCGTCCTGCACAGCGACCGCCAGGCCGACCCGCGACATCACGGGCACGTCCACCACGTCGTCGCCCACGTAGGCGACCTGGTGCGGTGAAAGGCCCAGCTTGGCCATGACCTGTTCGAAAAACGGCAGCTTATCAAGGCAGCCCTGATAGACGTGCTGGATGCCAAGGTTTTCCATGCGGTGACGGACCACCTCGGAGGTGCGGCCGGTGATGATGGCGATATCCACGCCGGTGGACAGCAGCATCTTCATGCCATGACCGTCACGGGAGTGGAAGGCCTTGTATTCCTCGCCACGGTCGCCGATGAACAGGCTGCCGTCCGTGAGCACGCCGTCCACGTCGAAGATGACGAGGCGGATGGCGGCGGCTTTCTGCATGAGGTCTTGCATCTGCTAATCCCAACCTGTTTCACGAAAAATCCGCAAGCGGATAAAGGCGAAAAGCATTAACCACGGGGACACGGGGAACACGGGGGGAAAATCCATCACTGGTTATTCCTGCCGTAAGAGCGGCTCAGGCCGCGATTGTCGTCGGATGCCGCGCCGTCGCGGCCTGAAGGCCGCTCCCACAGAAAGAACGATTTCCCCGTGTTCCCCGTGGTCAGGCTTTTCTCTTCCATGTTCGGCTCAGACCACCCCCGCGCGCAGGAGGTCGTGCATGTTGAGGGCGCCGAGCAGGCGGCCGTCGGCGTCCACCACCGGCAGGGCGTTGATGCGGCGGCTGTCCATGATCTGCAGGGCCTCGGCGGCGAGCCGTCCGGCCTGCACTGTGAGGCAGCCGCGCTTCATGACCTCGCCGACGACCATGTTCTGGATGTTCACCTCGCCGTGGTCGAGCAGGCGGCGCAGGTCGCCGTCTGTGAAGATGCCCGCCACGCATTCGTCCGCGTCGACCACCACGGTCATGCCCAGGCCCTTACGGCTCATCTCCGCCAGGGCGGCGGACAGCGCCGCGGACTCACCCACCTGCGGCACGGCCTCGCCGGTGTGCATGATGTCGTCGATGCGCAGCAGCAGGCGGCGGCCCAGGGAGCCGGCCGGGTGGGAGAGGGCGAAGTCTTCCGCGGTGAAGCCGCGTGCCTCCAGGAGGGCCACGGCCAGGGCGTCGCCCATGACCAGCGTCACCGTGGTGCTGGAGGTCGGCGCGAGGCCGAGCGGGCAGGCCTCCTTGGCGACGCTCACGTCCAGCACCACGTCGGCCGCCTGGCCAAGGCGCGAGCGGACCTGCCCGGTGAGGGCGATGAGCGGCACGCCGAGGCGCTTGATGATGGGCAGGATGGTGAGCAGTTCCTCGGTCTCGCCGGAATTGGACAGGGCGATGACCACGTCCCGGGCGGTGATCATGCCCAGGTCGCCGTGGCTGGCCTCACCGGGGTGGACGAAAAAGGCCGGCGTGCCGGTGCTCGCCAGGGTGGCGGCGATCTTGCCGCCGATGTGGCCGGACTTGCCCATGCCGGTCACCACCACGCGACCCTCGCAGGCGAGCATGAAGCGACAGGCGCTCGCAAACCCGTCGCCGATACGTTCGGCCAGGGCGAACACCGCCTTTGCTTCGGTGTCGATGACCGCGCGACCGAGCTCGCACAGCCGTTGGGTGTCGATGGTACGGGGCATCAGGCTTCCGGGTATCCCAGTTCATTCAGGCGTGCGGCGATCTGCGCACGGGAAAGACCCTGGCCCGTCACGGTGACCTGACCGCCGTCGATGGTGACCTGCACGTCTTCCACGGCCGCGAGTTCCTTGAGGCCCTTCTGCACATTGGCGACACAACCGCCGCACTTGATGTTCTTCACGGTAAAGGTTTCGGTTTCCATGGCACTCACTCAGCTTACGAATGAAAAACGATAGATGACGTATGCCGGCTGCGGGTCAGGGCGGCACCGGCGGCCTATTGTCCTGAAAGCCCCTGGCCGGCGCCAGCACCGGGGCGCGGTTTTGCGCCTTGCGGCCGTTTTTCGCCCAACGGCCGATAACAGCCCAAACACAGAGGCGCAGAGACACAGAGAGATCACAGCGAAATGTTTAAGGCGGGCAGTCACAGGTACCCGGCCCGTGCTCCAGTCAATCCTCTGTGTTCTCTGCGTCTCTGCGCCTCTGTGTTGGATTCCCCCGTTATCAAGGCGTCTCCGGCGCCGCTTCCTCGTCCGGTTCCTCGTCGAATTCCTCGTCGAAGATATCGAACTCGGGGGTAGGCGGCGCGCCGTCGTAGACCAGGTTGAGGCGGTGTTGCAGATAGGCCTCACGCATGAACACGTAAGGGTCGAGCGCGGCCTGTTCGAGCAGGCTGCTGGCCTTGAGCAACCCGGCGCGTGTATCCACCGCCTTGACCGCCACGGCGCCGTAGTAGGTGTCGTAGTCGGGGCTCGCCTCCGCCAAAGGGTCCACGTACCAGGAGCCCACCGAGCCGGCGCCGTCACGCACCGTGCTTGGGCCGAGAAAGGGCAGCACCAGATAAGGCCCGGTTTCCACGCCCCAGTAGCCCAGGGTCTGACCGAAATCCTCGTTGTGCTTGGGCAGGCCGAGCGGCGTGGCCACGTCGATGAGCCCGAACAGCCCCACGGTGGTGTTCCATACGATGCGCGAGAAATCAGACAGCGCCTGACGGGGCTTGGCCTGGAGGATGTCATTCACCAGCACCAGCACGTCACCGAGGTTGGAAAAAAAATTGCTGATGCCGGTGTCGACGGCGTTCGGCACCACGTCGTCGTACACCTCGGCCACGGGCTTGAGGACGTTGCGGTCCACCGCGTCGTTGAAGCGATACACCGAGCGGTTGACGCGTTCGAAAGGGTCGTGCTCCTCGGGCGGTGCATTCAAAGTGGCGCAGCCCGACAGCAGCAGGACGGTGGTGGCAATGATGGGGAAGCGCATCAGCGCGCCTCCGTGCGGGTGGCGCCACAGCGCTTGCAGCGATAGCTCGTGACGAGACGGCCCGTCTTCACGTCGAAGGGGCGGTCGTTGACGATTTCCCATTTATGAAAGCCGCTGCGGCACAGGGTCTTGCCCTGGTGATGCGCCTGTGGGCGCGCGGATTTGAAGCGGACGATTTCACCCATCAGTGAATTGGCCTGGTGGCTGCGTGGGCTATCATCGGCCCTCGCGTTTGTTCTCATTCTCGTACGGCATGACACTTTACCTTGCTCCCTACGGCTGGGACCACCCGGGCTGGGTCGGCGGATTCTACCCGGACGATCTGCCGCCCGCGTGGCGGCTGGCATATTTTTTCAATGAATTCGATGCCGTGACGGTCCCCGCCACGGCCTGGGACGATGCGCCGGACGTGACGGCCTGGTGCGAGGATAGTCCGCCCGAAGGCCGCTTCTTTCTCGAACTGCCCGCGGCCGAAGGCGTACGCGACAGGTTTCTCGCGGCCGCGGAGCGGCTGGGTGAGCGCGTCGCCGGTGTGCTGTTGCCTGCGGGCCATGCCTCTGGCGGCGAGGCATGGTGGGCTGGGCGGCTGGCGGTGCCCATCGCGGGTTCGGCGCCGCTGGCCTTCGGTACCTGGGGTGGACCCGCGCCCGACCTGCGCCTGTTGCGCACACACTTGACCCGCCTGGCGGCCAACGGACCCGCGCTGCTGCTGTTCCGGGGCGCGCCACCCGATCTTGCCGCCTTGCGTGCTGCGTATACCCTCCGGCAGCTCCTCGGCATGTGCGGTTGACGCCGCCAGCCAACTTCCCGACACTGTGGCGTCTGCAAAAGAACACATCATGGAAAATCCTAACAACAACGGGACGCTGGCGGAGATCCGCGGCATGCGCTTTACGCGCGGCAAACGGCTGATCTTCGACGGCGTGGATCTCGACATTCGCCGCGGCCAGATAACCGCCATCATGGGCCCGAGCGGCACCGGCAAGACCACTTTGTTGCGGTTGCTCGGCGGCCAGCTGAAACCACAGGCCGGCACCATCCGTGTGAATGGCCAGGACGTGCCCAGACTGCGCACCAAGGCCCTTTACGACCTGCGCAAACGCATGGGTATGCTGTTTCAGAGCGGCGCACTGCTTACCGACGTCAGCGTATTCGAGAACGTGGCCTTTCCGCTGCGCGAGCACACCGATCTGCCGGAGAGCATGATCCGCGACCTGGTGCTCATGAAGCTTGAGGCGGTGGGCCTGCGCGGTGCGCGCGACCTGATGCCCAGTGAGCTTTCCGGCGGCATGGCGAGGCGCGTGGCGCTTGCCCGTGCCATCGCCCTGGACCCCATGATGATCATGTACGACGAGCCCTTCACCGGCCAGGACCCCATTTCCATGGGCGTGCTGCTCAAGCTCATCCGCCACCTCAACGACAGCCTTGGCCTCACCAGCGTGGTGGTGTCCCACGACGTGGCCGAGACTGCGGCCATTTCCGATTACATCTATTTATTGTCCGAAGGACGCGTCGTGGCACACGGCACCCCGGCGGAACTGCGCGAGTCCCGCTCGCAGTGGGCGCAGCAGTTTCTGCGCGGCCAACCGGACGGCCCGGTGCCGTTCCACTATCCGGCCCCCGACTATCTGGAAGACCTGCTGGCAGGGGGCGAGGCACGATGATCAATCTCCTTGCCGAACTGGGCCGCCGCGCCCTCGATTTCTTCGAGCGCTTGGGTCGCGGTCACCTGCTGCTATTGTCGATCCTGTGGCGTCAGGCCGGGCTCGTGCCGCGCTTCTGGCTGGTGATCCAGCAGATCTACTCGGTGGGCGTGCTGTCCCTGCTCATCATCGTGGTATCCGGTCTGTTCGTCGGTATGGTGCTCGGCCTGCAGGGCTACAACATCCTGGTGGATTTCGGTGCCGAGGAGTCCCTCGGCACGGTGGTCTCGCTCACCCTGGTGCGTGAACTCGGGCCGGTGGTGACCGCGTTGTTGTTCGCCGGTCGCGCCGGCTCCGCGCTCACCGCCGAGATCGGCCTCATGAAGGCCACCGAGCAGCTCTCGGGCATGGAGATGATGGCGGTGGACCCCATCAGCCGCGTGCTGGCGCCGCGCTTCCTCGCGGGCGTCATCAGCATGCCGCTGCTGGCATCCATCTTCAGCGCCGTGGGCGTGCTGGGCGGCTACGTGGTCGGCGTGCTCCTGCTGGGGGTCGATGAAGGGGCCTACTGGTCGCAGATGCAGGCCTCGGTGGAAATCTACGAAGACATTGCCAACGGCTTCATCAAGAGTGTGGTGTTCGGTCTGGTCGCCACCTGGATCGCGGTGTTCGAAGGCTACGACGCCATTCCCACCTCGGAGGGTGTGAGCCGCGCCACCACCCGTACCGTGGTGCATACCTCGCTGGCCGTGCTCGGCCTGGATTTCATTTTGACTGCACTGATGTTTGGAGACTAAGCAATGGCCAACCCACGTACCCTGGAGATCTGGGTCGGTGTGTTCGTGGCAGCCGGCATCGCCGCCCTGTTCATGCTCACCATGCGGGTGAGCAACCTGAGCGGCGTGCTGGACGAGGGCGGCTATGTACTCACGGCGCGCTTCGAGAACATTTCCGGGCTGAAGGAACGCTCGCCGGTCACCATGGCCGGGGTAAATATCGGCCGGGTGACTAAGATTGGTTTCGACCCGCGCACCTACCAGGCCATCGTGACCATGCGCATCGACAACCGCTTCGACAACCTGCCCCGGGACACCAGCGCGGCCATCTTCACCGCCGGACTGCTCGGTGAGAAGTACATCGGCATGGAACCGGGCGGCTCGGACGAGGTGCTCAAGCCCGGTAACGAGATCGAGCTCACCCAATCGTCTCTGGTATTGGAGCAGCTCATCGGCCAGTTCCTGTTCAACAAGGCAGCGGAGGGAGACAACTGATGTGGGGCAAACTATGGACGGGCGCCCTGTTGGCCCTGACCTTGGCCGTGGCGCCGGCACACGCGCAGGACCCGCAAGAGGCCCAGCAGCTGGTGCAGCAGACGGCCGAGAAGGTGCTCGACCGGCTCAAGCAGGACCAGGAACGCCTGAAGGCCAATCCTGATCTCATCTATCCGCTGGTCGAAGACATCGTCCTGCCGCATTTCGACTTCGCCCGCATGTCCCAGTGGGTGCTGGGCAAGCATTGGCGTTCCGCCGACGCGGGCCAGCGCGAGCGCTTCACCAACGAATTCCGCGACCTCCTGGTGCGGACCTACGCCAAGGCCCTGCTGGAATACACCGATCAGACCATCGAGTACCTGCCGTTGCTGGCGGGCGACAATACCGAGCGCGTCGTGGTGCGTACCCAGATCGTGCAGAAGGGCAGCGCCTATCCCATCCCTATCAATTACAACATGTACCACCGCAAGGACGGCTGGAAGGTCTACGACATCAGCGTGGACGGTGTCAGTCTGGTGAGCAATTACCGCACGTCCTTCGCCAGCGAGATCCGGACCGGCGGTATTGACGACCTGATCGCCAAGCTTGAGTCCAGGAACAAGCGGGGGGCGCAGGGTGGCTGAGGCATCCTTTGAGCAAACGGCCCCCGGCCAGTACCGCGTCAGTGGCGAGATGGGCTTCAACAGCGCCACCGCCCTGCGGGAAGCCAGCGTGGCGGCGTTTGCGGCGCCGGAAGCCGAACTGGAGTTCGACCTGGCCGGTGTGGTGCGCGCCGACAGCGCGGGCCTGGCCCTGATGGTGGAATGGCTGCGCCAGGCCCGGGCGGCCAACAAGGCGGTGGTGTTCCGCGCCGTCCCGGCGCAACTGCGCGCCATCGCCCACGTGAGCGACCTGGAAGGCATCCTCCCCGTGGAAACCGCGGTGTGAAACCGCAACCCCGGCTAAGCCTTCCGGTATCTTCCCCGGAGCGGCCTCAGGCCGCGATGGTTTTGTTCCACCGCAGCAAATCGTGGGACGCACAGAGCACACCGTGAGGGATTTTCGTGCGTGGGAGCGAGCTTCCGCTCGCGGTTCCCAGGCAGCGGCCTCCTGGGACTGTGCTGCGAGCAGAAGCCCGCTCCCACGGGCGGGATTTTCCCCGTTTCAGGCGCCTGACAGCGGCCGGCCCGATCGCCCGCCGTGGGTTACAAATCCGCTGCCTGAGGGTATGATTTGCGGCTCTTCAGGCACGCGGAGCATGCGATGGAGCCGAACGAGGTTCAGAATCTCATCGAGCAGGGACTGGGCGGTGTCACCGTGCAGGTGAGCGGTGACGGCAGTCATTTCGAGGCCATCGTCGTCGGCGAGGTGTTCGCCGGCTTGTCGGCCGTCAAGCGCCAGCAGGCGGTCTACGGTACGCTCGGCGACCGCATCACTAGCGGCGCCATCCACGCGCTCTCCATCAAGGCCTACACCCCGAACGAGTGGGAAAAGGCCAAAAAACTAAAGATTTCCTGATTTTTCCTTCCGTGCCCGTATTTCGTGGCGCGGACTTGGGGTGCCCATCGCTTTATGGATAAATTGATCATCACCGGGGGCGGACCGCTGCACGGCGAACTCCGCATCTCGGGCGCGAAAAATGCGGCGCTCCCGATCCTGGCCGCCACGCTGCTCGCCGACAATCCGGTCACCGTTTGCAACGTGCCGCACCTGCAGGACATCACCACCACCATGGAGCTGCTCGGCCAAATGGGCGTGTATCTGGTGGTGGATGAAAAGCTCAATATCGAGGTCAATGCAGCCACCATCCGTGACTTCGTGGCGCCGTACGAACTGGTCAAGACCATGCGCGCTTCCATCCTGGTGCTTGGCCCGCTGGTCGCGCGTTACGGTCGCGCCGAGGTCTCGCTGCCCGGCGGCTGCGCCATCGGCACGCGACCGGTGAACCTGCATATCGAGGGGCTGCAGGCCATGGGCGCCGATATCAAGGTCGAGAACGGCTACGTGAAGGCCCGGGCAGACCGCCTGCGCGGTGCGCGCATCGTCATGGACATCGTCTCGGTGACCGGCACCGAAAACCTGCTCATGGCGGCCACCCTGGCCAAGGGCACCACGGTTATCGAGAACGCCGCCCGCGAACCCGAGGTGGTGGACCTGGCCAACTGCCTGAACAGCCTGGGCGCGCGCATCGAAGGCGCGGGCACCGGCACGCTCACCATCGAGGGCGTGGAAAGCCTCTCCGGCGGGCGTTACTCGGTGCTGCCCGATCGCATCGAGACCGGCACCTACCTGGTGGCCGGCGCCATCACCGGCGGCCGTGTGAAGGTGAAGGACACCGACCCGACCCAGCTCGAGGCCGTGTTGCTCAAGCTGCGTGAGGCCGGTGCGGAGATCGAATGCGGCGCAGATTGGATCAGTCTGGATATGAAGGGCCGCCGCCCCAAGGCGGTGAGCGTCCACACCGCGCCCTATCCGGCCTTCCCCACGGACATGCAGGCCCAGTTCACTGCCCTCAATGCAGTCGCCGAGGGTACCGGCACCGTCACCGAGACCGTGTTCGAGAACCGCTTCATGCACGTGCAGGAGCTGCAGCGCATGGGCGCGGACATCCGCGTCGAAGGCAACACGGCCATCGTCACCGGCAAGCCGCGGCTCACGGGGGCGCCGGTGATGGCCACCGATCTGCGCGCCTCCGCGAGCCTGGTGCTGGCGGGCCTGGTGGCGGACGGCGAGACCGTGGTCGATCGCATCTACCACATCGATCGCGGCTACGAGAGCATCGAAGAGAAGCTGGGCCAGCTGGGTGCGCACATCCAGCGCGTGCCCGACCGCCTGTTCAAACGCCGCGCCCTGCGCGATGTGATGCCATGACGGAAACCCTGACCATCGCCCTGTCCAAGGGCCGCATTTTCAAGGAAACACTGCCGCTGCTCGCCCATGCGGGCATCGTGCCCAAGGACGACCCGGAGACCAGCCGTAAACTCATCCTGGACACCAATCGCGACGACGTGAAGTTGGTGATCATCCGCGCCACCGACGTGCCTACCTATGTGGCCTACGGTGCCGCCGACCTCGGCGTGGCGGGCAAGGACGTGCTCATGGAGCACGGCGGCGAAGGGCTGTACGAGCCCCTCGACCTCCACATCGCGCGCTGCCGCCTCATGGTCGCGGGCCGGCCCGGCCCGGAACCGCGCGGGCGTCTGCGCATCGCCACCAAGTTCGCGAACATCGCGCGGCGTTACTACGCCGAGCAGGGCAAACAGGTGGAGGTGATCAAGCTCTACGGCTCCATGGAACTGGCGCCGCTGGTGGGGCTGGCCGATCGCATCGTCGATCTGGTGGACACCGGCAACACCCTGCGCGCCAACGGCCTCGAACCGCTGGAACACATCGCTGACATCAGCTCGCGCCTGGTGGTCAACCGCGCCTCGTTGAAGATCAAGCACGCACGCGTGAAGGCCTTCATCGACGCCGTCGCCGAAGCGGTCGCGCAGCGGCGCGGGATGAACGACTGAAGAAGAGATAACCACGGGGGACACGGGGAACACGGGGCCAAGAAACCGGTTTTCCCCGTGTCCCCCGTGTCCCGCGTGTTCCCCTTGGTTAGTGCGTTTTTCCATTCAGGAGTACCGATGATCGCCCGACTCGATTCGCTTAGCGCCGATTTCTGGACCAAGCTCGAGCAACTGCTGGCCTGGGAAGGCGTGTCCGACGACCAGGTGAACGCCACGGTGCGCGAGATCCTGCACGCGGTGAAGACCCGCGGCGATGCGGCGGTGCTCGAATACACCAACCGCTTCGACCGTACCAACGCGGCGTCCATGGCCGAACTGGAGATCCCCAGGGTGCGGCTCGCCGAGGCCTTCGCGCGCATCCCCGCCCCGCAGCGTGAGGCGCTGGAGCTTTCCGCACAGCGCGTGCGCGCCTATCACGAACACCAGAAGCAGTCCTCCTGGAGCTACACCGAAGCGGACGGCACCGTGCTCGGCCAACAGGTCACGCCGCTGGAACGCGCGGGCCTGTACGTGCCGGGCGGCAAGGCGGCCTATCCGTCATCGGTGCTCATGAATGCGCTGCCGGCCAAGGTCGCCGGCGTGGGCGAACTGGTCATGGTGGTGCCGACGCCCGGTGGCGAGGTGAACGAACTGGTGCTCGCCGCGGCGCACGTGTGTGGCGTGGACCGCGTGTTCGCGGTGGGCGGCGCCCAGGCCGTGGCGGCGCTCGCCTACGGCACCGAAACCATCCCGCGGGTGGACAAGATCGTCGGCCCCGGCAACATCTTCGTGGCCACCGCCAAGGGCATGGTGTTCGGTACCGTGGGCATCGACATGATCGCGGGCCCGTCCGAGATCCTGGTGGTGTGCGACGGCAAAACCGATCCGGACTGGATCGCCATGGACCTGTTCTCCCAGGCGGAGCACGACGAGGATGCCCAGTCCATCCTGGTGAGCCCCGACGGCGCCTTCCTCGATCAGGTCGCCGCCAGCATCGAGAAGCTGCTGCCCACCATGGAGCGGCGCACCATCATCGAGAAGTCCATCGGCGGGCGCGGTGCGCTCATCAAGGTGAAGGACATGGACGAGGCGGTGGCGGTCGCCAACTACATTGCCCCTGAGCACCTGGAACTCTCCGTGGAAGACCCCCAGGCCATGGCGCCGCGCATCCGTCACGCCGGCGCCATTTTCATGGGCCGCTACACCGCCGAGGCGGTGGGCGACTACTGCGCCGGCCCCAACCACGTGCTGCCTACCTCGCGCACGGCGCGCTTCTCCTCGCCGCTCGGCGTCTACGATTTCCAGAAGCGTTCGAGCCTGATCTTCTGCTCGGCCGAGGGGGCTGCGGCGCTGGGCAAGACCGCATCGACCCTGGCGCGCGGCGAAGGGCTGACCGCCCACGCCCGATCCGCCGAGTACCGCCTGAAGCAGTAACAGGACAGGCGCTCAGCCGAGCGCCTGTGCCATTTCCGTCAGCAAGGCCTGTGCATCCTCGGACAGTGCCTCGGCGCGCGTGCGTTGTACCAGGTTGCGCAGTCGCGCATCCTCGCGTGCCAGCGCTTCGAGAGCGGCCGCATCCCCCAGCAGCACTTCACGCAGGCGCAGGGCCAGTTCGCGCGCTATCTCGCGTTCCGGATCCGGCGCATCGGGCAGATCACAGGTCGCGCGGATGATCTCGGCCAAGCGCTCGCCCCATCGTTCACGCTCGATAGCCTGTGTTCGCAGCGACTCCGCGCTCCCGGGCAACTGCTTCGCCAACGCATTTCGGTAGTGGGCCGTGGCAAGCAGCGCCGCATGCAGTTCGTTCAGCAGTGCCTGGGCCTCACTGCGCAGCACGGCGTCTCCTCTCGATCTCGTAGGCCTCGGGTACGAATACCGGCAGCACCGCGGGCAGCACTTCGAAGTGCGCAGGCGTGTGCGTGGTGAGTTCGCCATCGGTATCCACGGGCATGGGACGCGCGGTGTGCAACATGATTTCCCTGTCGTGCAACAGCAGCACATGGGGTGTTTCGCTGTGTGCGCCGCGACGGATCAGCGGAACCAGTCGCAGCAGCCTGAGCAGGCGCTGCGGTGGGATGCTGTAGAGAAACAACTGCCGGTCGTCCACCTCGGCCCGGGCCGCCACGGGGGTGCCGCCGCCGTGATAGCGGCCATTGCCCACGGCGATCTGCACGGCCTCCACTTCCAGGTGTTCGTTGCCGCTGTCGATGCGCGCGCGAAACGGGCGCAGGCGCATGATTTCGGTGACGGCCGCGCGTGCATAGGCGAGGGCGCCGAAGCGCTGTTTGAGTTCCGGAGTGACCCGTCGCGCCACGCGCACGCTCAGGCCGACGCTCGCCACGTTGAAAAAATACACCCCGTTCACGCGACCCAGGTCGATGCGTCGCGTGCGGCCCTGCGCCACCACCTCCATGGCCGAGGCAGGCTCGAAGGGAATCAGCAGGGTGCGGGCCAGATCGTTGGCCGTGCCCAGCGGCAGGATGCCCACCGGGCGTCCACAACCGATCAGGGCCGGCGCCGCCACGTTGAGGGTGCCGTCGCCGCCACCCACCACGACCACGTCGGCGGGTGCGCAGTGTGTGCCGATCAATGTCGGCACCTCGTCCGGCTTGGCGGTCACCATGGAGTCCACCGCAAAGCCGCGCTCCAGCAGATGCTTCACCGCGCTGCCGACCCCCCGAGTGCCGGCTCGGGCACGCGTGTTGGCGACGAGCAGGGCGCGGGGCATGGGCCATCCTCTCGGGCACGGGCTGATCTCAGTGTAGAACCGTGCGGGTGCGGATACGGTGAGTACCGCGCCGGGATCCCGTGAGCGAAGTTAACGGCTGCCGCGAAGGCGTGGACAAGGAAAATGATCGAATCTTTGCTGCGGGGCCTCGAAGGAGGGAGCGGTATGCGCAGGCATGCTGTGTTCTTCGCTCTGAGTCTGCTCTTGGCTCACGCGGCAATGGCTCAGCCGCAGGAACCGGACACGGCGGAGCCGTATCGCGCCACCGAACTCCTCGGCAAGGAGGTGCGCAATCCCGACGGTGAACGGCTCGGGCAGGTGCGCGAGATCGTGATTGAAGCCTCCGGTCGGGTGCGTTATCTCATCGTCGCCTATGGCGGCTTCCTGCACATGGGCGACAGCCTCACCGCCGTGCCCTGGGACGTGGCCAGGCCCGCCATCGGCAAGGACTACATGGTGCTCGCCATGAACCGCGAGACCTTGATGGAGGCGCCCATCCTGGATACCGAAGCCTGGCAGAGCGGTGACACGCGCTGGATGGCGCGCGTGGAGCGCTACTACCGGCTGCGTCGCTCCACTGTGGGTGTGGCAGATTTCGCCAGTCTCGACGCGGATGCCGACGGCCTGCTCACGCCGGCCGAGGTAAACGCGCTGGGGCCGCTGCGCGATCGCTTCCGCCTCTATGACCAGGATGGTGATGGCGTGTTGAGCCGCAGTGAATTCAGCGCCTTCGAGGTGCGTGAACCCGATTCTGAAACCCGCTAGCCGCAGCCACACGCCGGGAATCGACTGCGTCGGCGAATCGATGCCCTGCCGTGTATCGAACGTGCGCGAGACAATGCCCTGACGGACACTATCGACGTGCACCACAGGCCCTTCGTGTCCGGAGCCGGTTCGCTTGGCGTCCCGGCGCGGCTATGATCGGCCGATGATGACGAAGACGCAGAAATCTCCGAAGAACGTTCCGCGCGTGCGTGTCCTGTTTGGTGACGCCATCGCCATGGGGCCCGGTAAAGCCGACCTGCTGACGGCCATCATCGAGACCGGTTCCATTTCGGCGGCGGCCCGAAAGATGGGCATGTCCTATCGGCGAGCATGGCTCCTGGTGGAGACCATGAATCAGTGCTTTCGGGCCCCGTTGGTGGAAACCGCCTTGGGCGGCAAAGGTGGCGGCGGTGCGGTGGTCAGCGAACTGGGACTCGAGATCCTGGAACGCTACCGGTTAATGGAAAGGCGCGCTGCGGAGGCCGTGGCGTCAGAAATGGCCGACCTCGTCAAACTGCTCGCCAAGCGCCCACCCGTCGATCCACATTGATTGCCCGCACGCTGGCATGTAAAGTCACTGGCGGAATATTCATGCGGATATAGCGAATGTCGCCGCCGTCCGACTGAAGGCCGGCCCGACATGTGCGTGCCCCGGGATTCCTCAGGCCCCGCGAGGCATGACCGGGCACTTGTAGTTTGCGATATATCTGGCCGTATATACCGCGCCAAGCGGTCGCCAACCAAAGGTCTGAAACAAACCATGAAAACGAAGCGGAAGAACATCGCCTTGGGGCTTGCCGCCCTGGTGGGTGCCGCCTTGGCACAGGCCGAAGAAGTGAGCGTCGCCGTAGCGGCAAACTTCACGGCGCCCATGAAGGCCATCGCCGCTGCGTTCGAGGAGGATACGGGCCACAAGGCCGTGCTTTCCTTCGGCTCTACGGGCAAGTTCTACGCCCAGATCAGGCACGGCGCGCCGTTCCAGGTGTTTCTTGCGGCCGACGACAAAGCGCCCACCAAGCTCGAACAGGAGGGGCTTGCGGTCGCGGGTTCACGCTTTACATATGCTGTCGGTACGCTGGTGCTGTGGTCGGCCAGTGAAGGGTTCGTTGATGCCGATGGCGAGGTGTTGAAGAACAACCGGTTCAAGCGATTTGCGATCGCCAATCCCAAGCTGGCGCCCTATGGCAAGGCGGCGGCGGAGGTGTTGACCGGCATGGGCCTGATGGACGCGGTCAAGCCAAAATTCGTGTTCGGCGAGAACATCGCCCAGACCTACCAGTTCGCTTCGACGGGCAATGCCGACCTGGGCTTCGTGGCCCTTTCACAAGTAATGAAGGACGGTAAGATCACCTCCGGTTCGGCCTGGATCGTGCCGGATACCATGCACGCCCCCATCCGCCAGGATGCCGTGATTGTCTCCAACGGTGAGGGCAACGCGGCGGCCGAAGCGCTGATGCAGTACCTGCGTGGCGACAAGGCCAAGGCTATCATCCGCGCCTACGGCTACAGAATCTGAACAGGCAGGGGACATGGGCTTCTCCGATGCGGACCTCACGGCGATCTGGCTGACCCTGCGTCTCGCGGGTGTTACCACCTTCCTCCTGCTGCTCATCGGCACGCCGCTTGCCTGGTGGTTGGCGCACACGCGCTCGCTCTGGAAAGGGCCGGTCGGTGCAGTGGTGGCGCTGCCGCTGGTGTTGCCGCCCACGGTGCTGGGTTTTTACCTGCTGTTGACCATGGGACCGAACGGCCCGGTGGGTCAGTTCACGCAGTGGCTCGGCATCGGCACCTTGCCGTTCACCTTCTGGGGGCTCGTGGTGGCGTCGGTCCTCTATTCCATGCCTTTCGTCGTACAGCCGATCCAGAACGCCATTGAGGCCTTGGGTCGGCGACCGCTGGAGGTGGCGGCCACGCTGCGTGCCGGCCCGTGGGACCGCTTCTGGACGGTGGTGGTGCCGCTGGCCCGGCCGGGGTTCATGACCGCGGCCGTGCTCGGTTTCGCCCACACCGTCGGTGAATTCGGTGTGGTGCTCATGATCGGCGGCAACATCCCGGGCGAGACACGGGTCGTGTCGGTGCAGATCTACGATCATGTGGAGGCGATGGAATACGCCCAAGCCCATTGGCTCGCCGGCAGCATGGTGGCCTTCTCCTTTCTCGTGCTGTTTGCGCTCTACGCCACGCAGCGGAACAACCCGCAGCGGATCACGCTGTGAGTGGCAAGGGGCGGACGGTGGATCGGTCGGTGTGAACGGCGAGGTGTGGCAGGACGGCACTCGAAGGCGCGTGGCGTTGCGCCGTCGCTTCATGGCTGCAGCTTCTGCTCGAGGATGCGCTCCTCCATCTGGTCCACCATCAGGCGGGCCTGGTCGAGGGTCGCCGAGAGTTGATCGCGCTGCGCGTCGGTGAAGGCGCCGTATTCGGCATGCGCGGCCATGTCATGGAGGGCGAAGGTGAGGAGATTCATCACCTGGGCGAGATCGCGCAACAGCACCGGGTCCTGAAGCCGCTCACCCAGCAACAGTGCGCCCACGTCCTGGGTGATGCCGCGCGCCTGGGCGATGGATTGCTGGAGTTCCACAGGGGGCTGCGCAACGGCTGTGCCGAAGGTGAAAACCAGGGCGCACGCGGGCGCCAGGAGTATCTTGCCCATGGCGAGGCCTCCCGAGGGCTTTCCCGAACTATAGCCCGCGGCATCCGCGAGGCGGCAATGCCAATCAGGCGGGTGGCTGGAGCGGGCGTTCGCCCGCTTTCGCGTGCAGCATCAGCCTGTTCCCTTCCCGGATCACTTCGATGTCCACCGGGTTGCCCGGGCGGTTCTGGGCGATGATGCCGAGCGCAGTAGTGACGTTGTGCACGGATTTGCCGGCGATGCTGAGGATCACGTCACCGGGCTGCATGCCCGCCTGGTGGGCCGGGCCGTTGGTCAGGACGCCGGCAACGACTACCCCGCGTTGTCCACTCATGCCGAAGGACTCGGCCAGCTCCGGGCTGAGGTCCTGGATCTCGATGCCCAGCCAGCCACGGCTCACGTGGCCGGTCTCGATGATCTGTTCCATGACGTCCCGTGCGATCGTCACGGGGATGGCGAAACCGATACCCTGCGAGCCGCCGGTACGGGTGAAAATGGCGGTGTTGATGCCCACCAGTTCGCCGGCGGCGTTGATGAGTGCGCCCCCCGAATTGCCCGGGTTGATGGCGGCGTCGGTCTGGATGAAGTTTTCGAAGGTGCTGATGCCGAGCTGGGTGCGCCCGGTGGCGCTGACGATGCCCTGGGTGACGGTCTGGCCTACGCCGAAGGGATTGCCGATGGCGAGCACCACGTCGCCCTCGCGCAGGTCTTCGGAACGGCCCAGCACCACCGTGGGCAGGTCCGGGAGCGACACCTTGAGCACCGCCAGGTCCGCTTCGGGATCGGTCCCCACCACGGTGGCCGCCGCGGTGCGCCCGTCGCGCAGGGAAACCTGGATCTCCTCGGCGCCGTCGATCACGTGGTTGTTGGTGAGGATGTAACCCTGTGCGCTGATGATGACACCCGAGCCCAGGCTGGTTTCCAGACGCCGGCGCGGCGCCGGGCCCAGGCTGTCGCCGAAGAAGTGGCGGAACACCGGGTCGTCGAACAGCGGATTGGCGCGCTCCTGCACCAGCTTACGCGTGTTGACATTGACCACCGCCGGGGCGGCCACGCCCACGGCGTCGGCGAAGGACAGACCGCCGATACGCTCGCGCGCCCCCGCCGGGGCCTCCAGTACCTGCACCCTGGGCGTGCCGAGGTCGAAGATCTCGGGCTTCCACAACAACAGGAGGAAGGCGATAGCGAGTCCGACGGTGATGGATTGAAAGAGAAACGCGAGGCGGCGGTACACGGCCATCGTTTATCCTACGGTCGACGAGGCGGCCAGTTTAACTGAATCGGACTGTGGCATGGTGAATCTGCACGAGTTGGTGGCGTTCTGCGATGAATTCCTCGAGAGCGCCCGTTTCCAGGATTACTGCCCCAACGGCCTGCAGGTGGAGGGGCGGGCTGAGGTGCGGCGTATCGTTTCAGGCGTGACTGCGAGCCAGGCGCTCATTGATGCTGCCATCGCCCAGGAGGCCGATCTCGTCCTGGTTCACCACGGTTATTTCTGGCGCGGCGAGGACCCGCGGATCATCGGCATGAAGGCGCGCCGCCTGGGGGCCTTGCTCGGCAACCGGATCAGCCTGCTTGCTTACCATCTACCCCTGGATGCCCACCCGCAGATCGGCAACAACGCCCGTCTGGCGGTGGACCTGCAGCTGGCGGTGCACGGCCGGTTCGGCGCAGCGGAGGTGGCGATGTACGGTGAGGTCTCATCCGTCACGAGCGGCGAGGAATTCGCCCGGCGCCTGACAAGTCACCTGGGACGTGCCCCACTGCACATCGCTGCCGAGCGGCCCATCCAGCGTGTGGGTTGGTGTAGCGGCGCCGCACAGGACTATCTGGAACAGGCTGCAGCCCTGGGGCTCGATGCCTATGTGAGCGGTGAGATCTCCGAACGCACCTTCCATGTCGCACGTGAGCAGGGTATTCACTACTTCGCCGCGGGCCACCATGCCACGGAACGCTACGGCGTCCAGGCCCTGGGCGAGCAGCTGGCACAGCGTTTTAGACTGATTCACGTTTTTGTGGACGAGGCAAATCCAGCCTGAAGCGTTCTTGACCTGCTTCCTTGCTTTGTACGAGAATCCGCGGTTAATTCCATAGAAGTGCATAACTATATTTGTAATTTCGAAAGCAGAACCATTCGCATCGCGGTGGGTTACATGCTTTTTCTTCAGTTAGGGTCATTGGGAGAGGTTTGATGAGCAAAGAAGGCGTTGATAAGGGCCGGCGCCGCGTTCTTACCGCGCTCACCACTGTGGTGGGCGGTGTGGGAACCGCGTATGCCTTGGCTCCGTTTATCTTGTCCATGCAGCCGAGCGCTCGCGCACAGGCCGCTGGTGCCCCCGTCGAGGCCGACGTCAGCAAGCTCGAAGCCGGTCAGATGATGACCGTCGAGTGGCGTGGCAAACCGGTGTGGATCGTCCGCCGTACCGAGCAGAACCTGAAGGACCTGTCGTCCCTCGAAGATGTGTTGCTCGACCCCGCGTCCGACGCTACCCAGCAGCCGGAGTACTGCAAGAACGCTGGTCGCTCGATCAAGCCTGAGTACGCGGTGATCGTCGGCATCTGCACCCACCTGGGCTGCTCGCCCACCTACCGCCCCGACATCGCGCCGGCGGATCTGGGCGCCGACTGGAAGGGTGGCTTCTTCTGCCCCTGCCACGGTTCCAAGTTCGACCTGGCCGGCCGCGTGTACAAGGGCGTGCCTGCCCCCAAGAACCTCGAGGTGCCGCCGTATAAGTTCCTGGCCGACACCCGCATTCTGGTCGGCGTAGACGAAGGAGCGGCGTAATGAGCAACATGATGACCCAAGTCCTCGGCTGGGTGGACGACCGTTTCCCGCTCAGCAAGATGTGGAAAGAGCACCTTTCCGAGTACTACGCACCGAAGAACTTCAACTTCTGGTACTTCTTCGGCTCCCTCGCCATCCTGGTGCTGGCCATCCAGATCGTCACCGGCATCTTCCTCACCATGAACTACAAGCCGGACGGCGCCCTGGCGTTCGCGTCCGTCGAGTACATCATGCGTGACGTGGACTACGGCTGGCTGATCCGCTACATGCACTCCACCGGCGCCTCGGCGTTCTTCGTGGTGGTGTATCTGCACATGTTCCGCGGCCTCATGTACGGCTCGTACAAGAAGCCCCGCGAACTGATCTGGATCTTCGGCTGCCTGATCTATCTGGCGCTGATGGCCGAGGCCTTCTTCGGCTACCTCCTCCCCTGGGGCCAGATGTCCTACTGGGGCGCGCAGGTCATCGTGAACCTGTTCTCCGCCGTGCCGTTCATCGGCGAGGACCTGTCCCTGTGGATTCGCGGTGACTACGTCGTTTCCGACGCCACCCTGAACCGCTTCTTCGCCTTCCACGTGATCGCTGTGCCCCTGGTACTGGTCGGCCTGGTGGTTGCTCACATCCTCGCCCTGCACGAAGTGGGTTCCAACAACCCCGACGGCGTGGAAATCAAGAAGAAGAAGGACCCGGTCACCCATATCCCGCTGGACGGCATCCCCTTCCACCCGTACTACACGGTGAAGGATATCGTCGGCGTGGTGGTGTTCCTGATGTTCTTCGCCGCCGTGGTGTTCTTCGCGCCGGAGATGAACGGCTTCTTCCTGGAGCACCCCAACTTCGAGCCCGCTGACCCCATGAAGACGCCTGCGCACATTGCGCCGGTGTGGTACTTCACGCCTTTCTACGCCATGCTGCGCGCCGTGCCGTCCATTGCCGGCTCTGCGTTCCCCGGCGTGGTGGTGATGGGTGCGGCCGTGGTGATCCTGTTCTTCCTGCCCTGGCTGGATCGCAGCCCGGTGAAGTCCATCCGCTATCGCGGCCTGTGCTTCAAGGTTCTGCTGGCCTTGTTTGCGGCCGACTTCATCCTACTGGGCTTCCTCGGTATGAAACCCAGCACCGATCTGTTCACGCTGATAGCCCAGCTTGGCACCATCTACTACTTCGTGTTCTTCATCGCGCTCGCATTCATTCCGAAGTTCGAGAAGACCAAGCCGGTTCCGGAAAGGGTGACCCAATGAGAAAGCTCATCGTTGCATTTGTCTTTGCCGCGCTGCCTGGTCTCTCGCTCGCGGCGGGCGGTGGTGTCCACCTGGACAAGGCCAACGTGGATCTGTCCGACACGGCCTCGTTGCAGCGTGGTGCGCAGTTGTTCACCAACTACTGCCTGAGCTGCCACTCGGCGCAGTTCATGCGTTACAACCGCATGGGCCGCGACCTGGGCCTCACCGACGAACAGGTTCAGCAGAACCTCATGTTCACGACTGACAAGATCGGTGACACCATGAAGGTGGCCATGTCCGCGGCCGATGGCAAGGCCTGGTTCGGTGCACCGCCGCCGGATCTGTCGGTGATGGCCCGCGCCCGCGGTGCGGACTACCTGTACACCTACATGCGCACGTTCTACGTGGATGAAAAGCGTCCCTTCGGCGTGAACAACGCAGTGTTCGCGGATGTGGGCATGCCCCACGTACTGTGGGACCTGCAGGGCATGCAGAAGGCGGTGTACAAGTCCGAAAAGGCCGCCGATGGCTCTGAGAAGCAGGTGCTTGCAGGTTTCGAGTTGGTGCAGCCCGGCAAGATGACGCCTGCAGAGTATGACGAGGCGGTGCGTGACCTGGTGAACTTCATGGTTTACCTGGGCGAGCCGGCCCAGCTCGAGCGCCAGCGCATGGGCTGGTGGGTGCTCGGCTTCCTGGCGTTGTTCCTGGTGGTTGCCTACCTCCTCAAGAAGGAGTATTGGAAGGACGTCCACTGATGGGCGAGGAGCGGGGCCGGCGGCCCCGCTCCCTTCCCTGTGCGAGACCAGGCGCCGCCTGGTCCGCGTAACGACAGGAGACTTCCATGGTCCTTTCTGTCAGTCGGCGCTCAGGGATGGCGCTGTTTTCACGTTCCGATGCGTACAGTCACCAAGTGCGCCTCGCCATCGCCGAGAAGGGCATCGAGGCCGACATCATCCAACTGACGTCCTCCGGCATTCCCGAAGAACTGGCCGAAGTCAGCCCCGAAGCCGCGGTACCCACGCTGGTCGATCGCGAACTCGTGTTGTACGAGCCGGCGGTTATCCTGGAATACTTGGATGAACGCTTCCCCCATCCTCCGCTCCTGCCTGCCGATCCCGTGTCGCGGGCGCGTCTGCGCCTGAGCCTGGTGCGGTTCGGGAAGGAACTCTACGGGCGCATGGACAGTATCCTTGCGGGCAACGGCAAGACCGTGATGGCTGGTCGTAGGGCGTTGAGCGAGGATTTGCAGGTTCTCGAGCCGGTTTTCCGGCACAAGGCCTTCTTCATGAGCGATGAATTCACCTTGGCCGACTGCATGTTGGCGCCCCTACTGTGGCGCCTACCCCAGATGAAGATAGAATTACCTTCGACGGCCAAAGCGCTTGCCGGTTATGCAAACAGGCTGTTCAAGCGCCCGTCTTTCCGTCTCAGTCTGACCGAAGCCGAGAAAGAGCTTCGCAGCTGAGCTTTCCGTTCCGATGCCTGGTGAGCGATGACGCCCAGCCGACCCTATTTGCTTCGAGCCCTTCACGAGTGGATCGTCGACAACGACCTCACACCGCATATCCTGGTGGATGCCGGTGCGCCCGGCACCGTGGTGCCGACGGAATACGCTGAGGACGGCAAGATCGTCTTCAACGTCGCGCCGCGCGCGGTCAAGGCGTTACAACTTCGCAACGACGCGGTGGAATTCGAGGCGCGCTTCGGCGGTTCGCCCCGCCATGTCTACGTGCCCGTTGCTGCCGTGCTCGCCGTCTATGCCCGCGAAAACGGCCGCGGCATGATCTTCTCCGACGAGGAGGGCACCGAGCCCACCCCCCCGGACGACCAGCCACCGGAAGACACTAAACCCAAGCGCCCGTCGCTGCGCATCGTGAAATAACACCTGACCGCATGCGCATCCCGCTCATTGCTGTGTTCCGCTTCCCGGTGCCAGTGCGAGGGTCAGTGGGCCGTATCTTCCACGATATCGTCGCCCATGGTCGTGCCCAGCTCGACCCCGGCTGGCAAAGCGATTCCGCTGGCTACGATACGAATTCCCGCTGACCGATCAGTAAGCCCGGACGCGGTCCAGTGTGGACCGCGGCGTACCGCCACGAGTTGTCTATCATCGCCCCCCGAAAGCGCCATGCGTACATTCCGCCTGTTGATGGCCGGCGTGATGGCGCTGGTGCTGTTGTCTACGAAAGTGATGGTGTAATTATTGCCAGCATTTCCGTCATCGACCGTTACACCTGACACGCTGACTGTTTTGTTTGTGCCCATGTTGGGATCGCTGAAGATGAAACGCCCCCCCGAAAGGCGATCACCCACGAACAGCGTACCGTCGGTGACGATCGGTCGCCCTGGGGCCGACGTGTTGCCGTCATAGGGTTTACTGACGTCGTCCGTGGAAATCGTGATGGCGGCCGGCGTGATGGAAAGGGCACCATTGAGGTAATCGATGGCGTAGTTGGCAGCGCTTAGCCCCGTTGCTGTGAGCGTGTAGTTTCCTGCGTTGCGGGCACCCTGCGCACTGCCGGCGTAGGACAGATTGCCGCCGAGTACCGCAGCGGTTTCGTCGTTGACGAAACCGCTGTAGCTGACGCCGTTGCCGCCGGTGAAGGCCAATCCGTCATAGGCCTTGGCTGCGTCGTTCGCTGTGACGATGAGGGTAGCCTTGTCGATGGTGAGTGTACCGTCCTGGTAGGCGATGGTGTAGTTGTCCGAGGTCAGACCTGATGCGCCAATGACATAGTCGCCGGCATTCTTCGCACCCTGACTCGTTCCTCCGTAGACGACGATGCCGCCGAGTACCGCGGCGGTCTCGCCGTTGACGAAGCCGTCGTAGCTGACACCGTTACCGCCGGTAAAGGCGAGTCCGTCATAGGTCTTGCTGGTACCGTTCGCCGTCACGGTGAGTGCCGCCTTGTCGATGGTGAGGGTGCCGTCCTGGTAGGCGATGGCGTAGTTTTCGGCGGTCAGACCGGATGCGCTGATCGCATAGCTGCCGGCACTCTTCGCACCCTGACTTGTGCCCCCGTAGGCGATGCTGCCGCCGAGCACCGTGGTGCTCTCGCCGTTGACGAAGCCGTCGTAGCTGACACCGTTACCGCCGGTGAAAACCAGTCCGTCATAGGTCTTGTTGGCACCATTCGCCGTCACCGTGAGTGCCGCCTTGTCGATGGTGAGGGCGCCGTCCTGGTAGGCGATGGCGTAGTTGTCGGCGCTCAGACCGGAGGCGCTGATCACATAACTGCCGGCATTCTTCGCCTCCTGACTGGTGCCCCCGTAGATGGTGCTGCCGCCGAGCACCGCGGCGGTCTCGCCGTTGACGAAGCCGCTGTAGCTGACACCGTTACCGCCGATGAAGGCGAGTCCGTCATAGATCTTGTTTGCACCGTTCGCCGTCACGGTGAGTGGCGCCTTGTCGATGGTAAGGGTGCCGTCCTGGAAGGCGATGGCGTAGTTGTCGGCGGTCAGACCGGATGCGCTGATGGCATAGCTGCCGGCATTCGTTGCACCCTGGCTTGCACCGCCGTAGACGATGGTGCCGCCGAGCACTGCGGCGGTCTCGCCGTTGACGAAGCCGCTGTAACTCACACCGTAGCCGCCGGTGAAGGTCAGGCCGTCGTAGGTCTTGCCGGCATCGTTGGCGGTCACTACGAGGTTCGCCTTGGTCACGATCAGCTGACCCGGTACATAGGTGATGGCGTAGTTCGATGGCTTGAAACTGCCGCCGGTGGCGCCCGTTGCGTTGATGACGTAGGGACCGCCCGTAACCGTGGCATCAGACGCGAAGCCCTCACTGGCCAGGCTCACGCTGGCAATGGTCTCATTGTTTTTCAAACCGATGCTGCTGAACTCGGTGCCCGCAAGGACGAGCGCTGTTCCGTAGCTCTTGCTCGCACCATGCGCGGTTATGGTGAGGTCCGCCGGTGTGATGGTCCCGCTGGCAGTGACCGAAGTGACCGCGTAATTGCCGCCACCGTTGCCATCGTTGATGGTGTAGGCGGCGGACAGGCTGCGATCGCCCACATCCGCGGAACTGAAGGCCTGTTTGAGTAGTGTGAAGGTGTCACCGTTCAGTAATCCGCTTGCCGTCGGGGTGAGGGGCGAGACAGTGGTGCCGTCGTAGGTTTTGCTGTCGCCGGCAGCGGTAATGGTCAACGGCGCCTTGTTGACTGTCAGGGTGCCATTGAGTGCGATGAGGTCGTAGCCGTGCTGATTATTCGCCCAGTAACCGGTGGGTGTGATGACATAACTGCCTGCGTTCCTCGCGCCCTGCGCCGTACCTTCGTATGAAAGACTGCCGGAGAACGCGCTGGCTGCTTCAGGAACCGACCAGACGACGCCAGCGCCGCCACTGAACGTATTGCGATCGTACGTCTTGGTGACATCGTTCGCGGTCACGCTCACCGGCTTGAGAAAGCTGCTCAGCAGGGGCGTGCTATGGGTGTCGTAGATGCGCCACACCGCGCCGCTTCCGCCGTTCGTGGCGATGTCCCAGGCGCTGAAGGTGCTCGCTCGATACAGTTCGGCATCCGCAACCGAACGGGTACCGGTAAACTCACTGCCGGCGTAAACCACCCCTGCCCATCCGCCGCAGTAATAACCGGTACAGCCAATGACCGCATCACCGAGGCTGTTGAGGATCTTGCCGTAATTGGTCCCGACCAATTCGCCGACTTTGTCGCTGCCCTGAACCCAGCCCGCATCGGTGTAGGTGTTGATGATCTCGCCCTTGTTCTCGCCCACCAGGCCGCCGATGCTTTGGCCCAAACCGTAGTCCAGGGTGTTGCCCATCACCGCGCTTGCCTTGCTGTAGCTGTTCTCGATGCGCGCACCTTCGATGTTGTAACCGACCAGTCCACCGACCGACTGGCCACCCCACACCGACGCCGTCGTGTAGCTGCCGCTGATGGTGCCGCCGGTACCGTTATACCCGACGAGGCCGCCTACATAGGCACCTCTATTATTGGTGTTGCCGTTGATGTCCCCGATGGAATAGCTGTTCCTGACGGCGCCGCTGTTGTACCCCACCAGACCGCCCACACGACCGTCGACGGCGTAGGCATCGCCGGTGGTGTAGCAATTCTCGATGGTGCCTGAATTGCTGCCGGCGAGCCCCCCGACGTACATGTAACCGCGCACTTCCCCATCGATGAGTCCGGTGTTCTTCACGGTGCCGGCCACGGTGCCGAAGAGGCCGACATAGAAACTACCCAAGGACTTGTCGATGAAAAGGTCCGAGACAGTGTGATTGAAACCCTCGAAGGTTCCCGTAAAGCCCGAGGTGCCGTTGGCGCCCACCGGCTCGAATCCTCCGCCGGCCACGTACCAATCGTACGTGACGGAGGCGTCGATGTTGCTCCCCAGCGCGTAACGGCCGCCCAGGTTGTTGCGCATGGCCTGGAGCGCGTTGATGTTGTTGATCACCGTATAGGTCTGACCGGCGATGGAGAGGCCGGGCGTAGAACCGGAGAGCGTGACCACGGCACCGTGGTTGAGGTGATAGCTGCCGCCGGCGCCACCCGTATTGGGCGTGAGCGTCAGGCCCGCTGTGTTGCCGGTGGCGGTGATGTTTGAGTTGATCTCGATGTTGCGGTAGGCAGACAGGGTGAGCCGGGTGTTCGCGCTCCAGGAAATGGAATCGTTGACGAAAATGTCGCCATTGCCCGCACGGGTCCCCTGGCTGCTCAAAATGCTGACGTTTCCGTTCGCCAGGTTGCTCGACAAGGTGGCACCGCGGATATCGCCGCCGCTCGCCGCGATGGTGTAGTCGTTGGGATCGATGAGCCACTCACCGGCGTTGCCTTGCGGGGCGGCCGTGGTGATGCGGGCATCGTCGGCCACATTCACCTGCGCGGCAGAGGTCTCGATGAATCCGCCGTCGCCGCCCTCCGGCGCCGAGGCGTCCAAGGTACCGGCGACCTGGGCGACGCCGTGTTGCATGTCGCCGAGCAATACAATGGTGCCGTTGCGATTCTCCACGGTGCGCGCTTCGATGACGCCGTCGTTGTTGACCACTGCACGGACCACGGCATCGGCCGCATTGGCGGTGAGGAACACTGCGCCACCGTCGGCCCGGATGAGTTGGCGGTTCTGCGCCAGGGCGTTCAGCGTACCCTTGTCCACTTGCATGCTAACCAGGCGATCGCCTGCAAAATCGAGCGTGATCTGCTCGCCGGCGCCCAATGCAACCGTACCCAGGCGGGCGGCAATGACGCCCTCGTTGGAGACCTGGCCGCCCAGCAAGGCCACGAAACCGCCGTCGTTGGCGGTGATCATTCCCTGGTTTGTGACGTTGCCGCCCACTCCGCGAAAGGCAAATCGCCCCGTCCGGAAATCCTCATCGGAAAGGCCCAAGGTGGACGCCACCAGGCCGCCCACGTTCACTTGGGCAGTGTTGCCGAACAACACGCCGTTCGGATTGAGCAAAAACACTTTCCCGTTGGCCTGCAGGCTGCCGTAGATGGCCGAGGGGCCATTGCCCAGCACGCGGTTCAGCGCAATGGCGCGGCTGTCCGGTTGCTGAAAGACCACGCGCTCGCCCGGGGCGATGCTGAAGCTGTGCCAATTGATCGCCAGGTTGGCCGAGTCCTGCGTGACCGTCATGGTACTGCCGTCGGTGGAAATGCTGCCTTGACCCACACTCACGTGACCATCGATCGGCAGTGCCAGCACATTGAACGCCAGGCCAGCCAGCACCGCAGCAGCGGCGGCCTTGCCGGTGGCGTGCTTGCCTCGGCGGCGCGTGAATTCCGGCACAGGCACATAGGCGTTCAGCGCTGCATTCCACACCAGGCGGTAGGCATGATTCATGACGAAAAGTCCTGACGCGAATCGCGGTTAGAAATACTTCACAGCCTGTAGCCAAAGACGCGGGCTGCGATCCTTTTCGGCGACGGGTTCGTCCGCCATGCGCCAGGCGGCGAAGGCCTGGAGCCAAACATCGTTAGCACCGCTCCAGGCGACACCGAGACCGGCACCGGAAAGCCGACGGGTGTTACCGGACGCGCCGGGGGTTGGAGCGTGGCTGAGGTCGCCGCTGCCGGTGTCGTAGAAAGCCGACAACAACCAGGCGGGGGCGGGCGCATAGCGCAATTCCAGATTCAGCAACCAGGCATCGTCAGCGGCCGCTTCGCCCTGGGGATAGGCGCGCACGCCGTAGGCACCCCCCAGCGAAAACTTCTCCGAGGAGTCGAGGTTCTTTTTGGCAGCCTGCCCGGACAGCTGCATCCTCGCATCAAGCTTGCCGGCAAGCTGTTGCAGGCGGACGAGATGATAGGTGGCTTTTGAATAGCTGCCTGCCGAACGCAGACCTTCGGCATCGAGTGCGGCGCTGGTGGCGTCCAGTTCGAGCTCGCCAGCGACCAGGCTTGCGGCATAGCGGACCACGCCGCCGCCGCCGAACCCGTCCGCGTGATCGCCGCTCAGGCCGATGCTCCACAGGTTCAGGGTTCTGTGGGTTTCGGTCGAGACGGCGTCGAGCCGGTCGTCGAGCCGTTTCTGTTCATAAGTGAGCTGCGCGTCGAGGTGGGTCCGCCGGCTTCGCAACAGCGGCTGCAGCAGGTAGACCGTGCCGGTCGTGGCCTCGCCGTGCGCATCCAGATCCTCGAATTCCTCACCCAAGCGATAGCGCGTCTGTGACCAGGCGACACCCGCCTTGGTCCCGGTGACATCGAGTGGCGCCTGATAGCTGACGCGACCGTAGCTGAGCCCTTCACCGGCACTCAGCGTACGCAGCGAGAGCACATCCCCGAGTCCGGCTGGACTGTTGATGTTCAATGCGGCCCCGGCACGAAGACTGCCGGTGTAGCGGTCACCGAACGTGTCGCTTTCCACACTGCCAGTGATGCGCCGTTCCGGGTCCAGCGACACGTTCAGCTCAGTCAGGCCGACGGAGGCCCCCGGCTTCAGTGTGGAGCGCACCTCCACACCCGGTAGCTCGTCAAGCAACAGCAGGGTGCGTTCCAGGCGTGTTGCCTCGATAGTCTCCCCCTCACGCAAACCGCTCAAGTGTTTGGCTACAGGCTGGTCGGCGAGCAGCGAACGGTTGTCCACGACGAGTCTTCCCAGGCGTCCTTCTAGCACGCGGATCTCGACGACACCGTTTTCAATCGCCTGCGCGGGGATATAGGCCCGGGCCAGGGGGTATCCACTTTTCCTGTAATGTTGCGTGATGCGATCGGCAATCCCTTGCAGATCAGCCAAACTCAACTCCCGCGGCAGACCGTCGAGCAGGGCAAGGAGCTCGCTATCGGTGAAAACGCGAGCGCCGGTAATACGAAATTGCGTGACGAAAACGCTGATATCGGCGGGGAGTTGCAGCGCTGGACGATCGGGCGGCGGGTCGGGAACGACCGCATCCACGGCCGGAGGTAGTTGCGGCGCCGGCCGTATGCCTTCGAGGATTCGCCCTGCATCGGGTGGTTGTATGGCCGGCGCCCGATGGGGAACACACATCGCCATGGCGGCGGCGATGCATAAGCCGGATGCTCGTACCCGTCGCGACATGCCGAACACCTTGGGTGCCAATGTTTGAGTGAGGGCCCAACACCAAGAAGGGTGGGAACCGATGCACATGGTGTCAGGTGCGCAACTTGCCCTTGGTGTGCCGCCGTCCGGCGGTGGTGGTCACAAGGCGTTGCACGCGAAACGGTGATCGCTTGGGTGGCATCCTATGCTGAACGGGCCGATGCGCGGAATGACAATTGTCAAAGCCTCATTCGGTGGATGTGTAGTGCGAGCATCCCCATGCTACGTCGCGATATGGCAAGGGCGGCGGTTTCCTTGCTTTTCCCTTACGGCGGGTCGCGCTGTGTTCTCGTGGGCTCAGCCTCGGTTCCTTGCGGCCTGAATGGTGGGGAGCTTTTTGCCCGGGTTGAGGATGCCCTTGGGGTCGAACTGGGCCTTGATGGCGTGCATGAGTTGGAGGGCGACGGGATCGAGTTCACGACTGACGAAATCGCGCTTTTCGGTGCCGATGCCGTGTTCGCCCGAGAGTGTGCCGCCGAGACGCAGCACCAAGTCGAACACATCGGACAGGCAAGGTTCCGCACGTTCCATCTGCAGGGCATCGTCCGGATCCACCAGCAGGTTCACGTGGATGTTGCCGTTGCCCGCATGACCGAAATTCACGATGGTCACGCCGTAGTGGGCCGACAGCGCGGCCAACCCGTTGATCAGCTCGGGCATGCGTGACACCGGCACGGCCACGTCCTCGTTGATCTTCTTTGGTGCCACATTGCGCAGGGCAGGGGAGAGGGCCTTGCGCGTCTCCCAAAGGCGCACCACCTCCGCCGCATCCTGCGCCGAGCGTACGTCCAGGCAGCCATCGCCGTCCGCGGCCTGGGCGACCGCCGCCACCATGGCATCCAGGCAGGCGCGGGAACCGTCCACCTCGATCATCAGCAGCGCGCCGGCGTCCGTAGGCAGCTCTGCCTTGGAATAACGGCGCACCATCTCGATGGCGGCGGCATCGATGAATTCCAGGGCACAGGGCGTCACGGGCTGGGCCATGATGCGCGTCACCGCGCGTGCGGCGGCATCCATGTCGGCGTAGACGGCGCGCAAGGTCGCCTTGGCCTCGGGCAGCGGCGTGAGCTTGAGGGTGGCCTCGGTGATGACCGCCAGGGTGCCCTCGGAGCCGATGAGCAAGCGGGTGAGATCGTAGCCCACCACGCCCTTGGTGGTGAGCACGCCGGTGCGCAGGGGCGCGCCGGTGCCGGTCACGGCCTGGAGGCCTAGCACGTTGTCGCGGGTGGTGCCGTATTTCACGGCGCGCGGTCCCGCGGCATTGCAGGCGAGATTGCCCCCGAGGGTGCATACCGCCGCACTGGTGGGATCGGGCGCCCAGAAAAAGCCGTGTGCCGCCGCCGCCTGCTGGATGGCCTGGTTGGTCACACCGGGCTCGGCGACGAGCAGCCGGTTGGCCGGGTCCACGCGCACGATGCGCCCGAGGCGCTCGAGGCCGAGCACGACCGCGCCCGGGAGCGGCACCGACGCACCGGCGGTGCCGGTGCCGTGGCCGCGCGGCACCAACGGCACCCCGGCCTCGTGGCAGGCGCACACCACGGCGCAGACGGCGGCGTGATCGGTGGGCAGTGCCACGGCGCCGGGTTGTGCGTGACGGCGGCTGTTGTCGTAACCGTAGGCCCAGCGATCGGCCGCTCCGGTGAGGAGCGCACCGCCGTCACCGACGGCCCGGGCGAGGCGTTCGAGCAGGGCGCTCGGGAGCGGCGCTGGGGAATCGTCGTGCAAGATCAGACCTGCTCCCCAAACAGTTGCAGGTCGATGAGATCGCACAGGCAGTGGATGACCAGCAGATGCACCTCCTGGATGCGCGCGGTGGTCGACGAAGGGACACGGATCTCCACGTCGTCGTCGCGCAGGTGCTCCGCCATGCGGCCGCCATCCTTGCCGGTGAGCGCCACCACATGCATGCCCCTAGCGTGGGCAGCCTTGATTGCGTTCACCACGTTGGGCGAGTTGCCGCTGGTCGAGATGGCGAGCAGTACATCCTCGGCCTGGCCGAGCGCGCGCACCTGTTTCGAAAAGATCTCGTCGAAGTGGTAGTCGTTGGCGATGGAGGTGACGGTGGACGCATCCGTGGTGAGCGCCACCGCGGGCAGGCCCGGGCGTTCGCGCTCGAAGCGGTTGAGCATTTCCGAAGAGAAGTGCTGGGCATCGCCGGCGGAGCCGCCATTGCCGCAGCTGAGGATCTTCTTTTCCCCGAGCAGGCAGTGCGCCATGCACGATGCCGCCATCTCGATGGCGGGTGTGAGGCGTTCGAGAGAGGCCCGTTTGGTTTCGATGCTTTGCTCGAACAGCTGTTTGATACGTTCCTGCATGATTTTCCCGTTACGCGAGCTCGAAAGCGTTCTGGATCCAGTCGATGCGCCATCCGCCTGACGTTGCCGGGCTCACCGCCACCACATCGAAGCGGCAGGGCCCGCGCGCGGCCTGCGGATGACGTTGAAGAAAAAATTGTGCCGCCGTGCTGATGCGTTGCTGCTTGCGGAGGTCGACGCTCGCTGCCGCCCCGCCGAAGCGGTCCTGGCTGCGGTAGCGTACTTCCACGAACACGTGTGTGGCGCCATGCCGCATGACCAGGTCGATCTCGCCCTGGCGGCAGCGGAAATTGCGCGCGATCTGCGTCAGGCCATGCTGCTCCAGATGGTGCAGCGCAGCGTCTTCCGCCTGTTCGCCCAAGGTCCTGGACGAGCGGACCATTTCAACGCCCGGCGGCGTCGGGCGTGGTCTCGACCAGGGCGCGCGGCCGACCCGCATTGAAGCGTGCCCAGGCGATGCTGCGGCGCAGGCGATTGTCACCGTCCATGCGCAGGGTGCCGGTGCCGCCCTCGAAACGTTCTTCGGGGTAGCGCTTGAGCAGGCGCAGGTAAGGGATCACCTTGTAGGCATCGCTGCCGAGCGCCACCAGCCGGCGCATCTGGCCGTCGTGTTGCTTGAGCGCCGCCGGTTGCAGACCCTCCAGCACCCACGGCATGTCGCCGAACACCACGCCGTCCATGTCGCGGTCCAGGTGCGGCGTGACCGTGCCCGAGAACAGGTGTGAGGTGCTGTATACCGGCAGGTCGGAGGCGTGGTGGAAATTCAGCTGGGGCTTGAGCAGGCGCACCTGGCGCGGGAAGCCGGCCAAGAACACGAAATCCACGTCCTGGCGCCGACGCGGCGTGAATTCCAGGCGCTGGCCCAGCGTCGTAGCGATCTGCCGGTGGCGGCGATCACTCGCGTCTACGGCAAGCAGCTGACGCAGCGGTGCGGAGAAGTCGTTGTTCTGAGCGTCGTAGCCCACCGTGGCGACCACCTCGCCGCCGAGTTCGCGCCAGCGCGATTCAAAGGCCTCGGCGAGGCGACTGCCCCAGGGTCCCGTAGGTGCGACGATGGCGGCGCGCGTCATGCCATCGATCCATGCCCGCTCCGCGACCTGCTCCGCCTCATCCTCCGGGACCAGGCCGAACTGGTAGAAATTGTCGGGGCCGTGACGCTCGCCCACGTTCAGCGCCATGGTCGGTATGGGCAGCGACCAACGGGAGGCGATGGCATCCACCGCCTCCTTGGTGAGCGGCCCGACGATGAACTCCGCGCCGTCGGCCACGGCCTGCTCATAGGCAGCGTTGGCTTGGCCGGCGTTACCGCCGGTGTCGTAGCTGCGAAGTACGATACCGATGCGGTTCGGATCGGCATAGTGGGCGGCGAGCATGCCATCGCGTACCGCGGTCGCGGCGCCGGCGAAATCACCCGTGAAGGGCAGCAACATGGCGATCTTGGCGGGTGGCGCCATGCTTTCCTGGCTGCGCAAGCGCAATTCCTCGAGCAGCATGTCCTGTACCGGGTGCTCGGGGAACAACCGGTGCCAGTTGGCCAGCTGCGCCTGCAGCTGTGGTGCGGTATGCAGGGACTTGCCGATGCGCACCAGGTCCATCCAGCCGCTCAGCACATCCGGGGGAGCGGTTTGCAATGCGAGTAGCACGGGTGCGGAGAGCTGGGTGAGGCTGTCCCAGATGGCGCGCTGGTTGGCGAGCACCGTCTCGGGCTGGACTAGGAACGGTTCGCGCATGACCCACTCGCGCGCTGCTTCCAGGTGATTGCCCAGTTGCTGATAGGCGAGACCGCGCAGTTGGTGGTAGTCCGCCAGCAGCACCGGTTCGCTGGCCGGCGCGCGCTGGCCGGCGAGGATGGCGAGGGCGTCTTCGGCATCGCGGCGCTTCAGGGCGATGCGGGCCTCGGCCAACTGCATGCGTGCGTGGCCGCGTGTGTCCATCCCCGCGGGGTCGATGCGGGCCAGCAGCTGAACTGCCTGGGGAACCAGATCGGCCCACAGCAGGGCCTCCACGGCACTGATGCGGTAGTCCTGACGCTGGGGCGGCTGCGATTCGCTGGCGAGCCGCTCGAACAACGAGGCGGCACGCTGGTAGTTGCCGGCATCCAGCGCCCGGTAGGCAGGGGCTGCATCGGGGGCGACGCCCTCGCGCGGTCCTGTCGGGCCTGTGGCGCAACCAGCGAGCAGCAGAATGAGGGGAGCGAGACGTAGGAGCAGGCGCATCGGACGGGGAACGCGGCGAAGCGGGTGTGGTAGCTTTCCGTTTTGGAATTGCCAAGTATCTTGTCCGGGAGCTTGTAGTGTCAATTGAAAAAGGCACGCTTTACGTGGTAGCCACGCCGATCGGCAATCTGGCGGATCTGAGCGCGCGCGCCCGTGACGTGCTCGCCGGTGTCGATGTGATCGCCGCCGAGGACACGCGCCACACGCGCGGCCTGCTGAGCCACTTCGGCATCGAACGCCCGCTGGTTTCGCTGCATGAGCACAACGAACGCCGCGCGCTCGACGATTTGGTGCACCGGCTGCGCGCGGGCGAAAGTGTGGCGCAGGTCTCGGATGCGGGCACACCGCTGGTCAGCGATCCCGGTTTTCACCTGGTGCGGGCCGCGCAGGACGCCGGCATTCGCGTGGTGCCGGTGCCCGGTCCGAGCGCCGTGTTGGCCGCGCTCGCAGCGGCGGGCGTGCCCACCGACCGCTTCGTATTCGAAGGTTTTCTGCCGTCCAAGGAAGGCGCACGGCGCAAGCGCCTGCAGGAACTGGCGGCCGAGCCGCGCACCCTGGTGTTCTTCGAGGCCCCGCACCGTATCGCCGAGACCCTCGCCGATCTGGCCGCCATTTTTGGCGAGGCGCGAGAAGCCGCGCTCGCCCGCGAACTCACCAAGACCTTCGAGACCATCCGCCGGGCGCCGCTGGGCGGCCTGACCCGTTGGGTGGCCGAGGATCCCAACCAGCGACGCGGCGAACTGGTGATCGTGGTACACGGCGCGCCGGCGACAGAAGGCGAACTCGACGCCGAGACCCTGCGCATCCTGAAACTCCTCGCCGCCGAACTCCCCCCCCGCCAGGCCGCCGCCCTTGCCGCAGAAATCACCGGCAAGAAAAAGAACCTGCTCTACCAGGCACTGCTTTCTCTTTCTGACGAGACGAAACGCGGAGGACGCGGAGACGCAGAGGACGCGGAGAAAACGTAGTCGGGGGCGTTATTACTAGGCTGTCATTTAGAGGGAAAGCTCCGGCAATCGGCATTCCACCCCTCCGCGATCTCCGCGTCTCCGCGTCCTCCGCGTTGAACCCGGTGATTTCATTTGCGCTCCAAGCTTGAGTCGGCCCCTGCGGGCCGGTATCGTTCGCGCGGGAGTCGGCCGGGCAGCCGCTGTCCCTTCGGGGATGGAGGAAAGTCCGGGCTCCATAGGGCAGGGTGCCAGGTAACGCCTGGGGGGCGCGAGCCCACGGAAAGTGCCACAGAAAACATACCGCCTAAGCCCTTCGGGGCCGGTAAGGGTGAAAAGGTGCGGTAAGAGCGCACCGCGCGGGTGGCAACACGCCGCGGCACGGTAAACCCCACCCGGAGCAAGACCAAATAGGGGAACACAGGTGCGGCCCGCACCGTTCCCGGGTAGGTCGCTTGAGGCGCACGGTGACGTGCGTCCCAGATGAATGGCTGTCCACGACAGAACCCGGCTTACAGGCCGACTCCCCCTTTCTTTTCATGTCCTCCCTGAGCTTTCAGCGCCAACCGTTTGATTCGTCGGAATAACCCCGTTCTTAGGCGGATTTCCTAACCGATCCACTCCCGTCCACCTTCGCTAAGTCACTGTTGATAAAGCGACATTTTGCTTTGGCGCGCCTTGACACCCGCGCCGTGCGGTCCCTATAGTGGTGCCCAGGTGGTAGAAAGTGGATCAAAGTGGGAAGGAATCCGCCACCCGGGGAGCGCCAGTGTTCAGGGGAGTCAACGCACTCAGTGTCGATGCGAAGGGCCGCATGGCGATGCCCGCGCGCTACCGCGAGCGCCTGCTGGAGCGCTGTAGCGGTCAGCTCGTCATCACCATCGACACCAGTGATCGCTGCCTGTGGCTCTATCCGCTCCCGGAGTGGGACGCCATTCAGGCCAAGCTCGACGCCCTCCCTGCCTTCAATGCCGCCGCCACGCGCCTGCGCCGTTTGCTCATGGGCTATGCGACCGACACCGAAATGGACGGGGCCGGGCGCCTGTTGCTCGCGCCGATGCTGCGCGAATACGCCGGCCTGGAGCACAAGGTCGTGCTGGTCGGGCAGGGCAAGAAATTCGAGCTGTGGGACGAGGCGCTGTGGAATTCGCGTCGCGACGCCTGGCTGGCGGAGGGCATCGATGATGCCGCCCTGTCGGCCGAACTCCAGAATCTGGTCCTCTGATGACTGCCCAGGAACACAAACCGGTGCTGTTGGCGGAAGTGCTGACGGCGCTTCGAATCCGTGCCGACGGGATTTACCTGGACGGCACCTTTGGCCGGGGCGGCCACGCGGGGGAGATCCTCGCCCGGCTCGGCCCGGACGGCCGCCTGCTCGCCACCGACAAGGATCCCGCGGCGGTGGCGGCGGCGCAGCAGCGCTTTCGCGGGGATGCGCGCTTCGAGATCGTGCGGGGGAGTTTCTCCATGTTGGGAAACCTGGTGGCTGAACGGGGCTGGAACGGCAAGGTCGATGGCATTTTGCTCGACTTGGGCGTGTCGTCGCCCCAGCTCGACCAGCCCGAACGCGGCTTCAGCTTCCGCACCGAAGGCCCGCTCGACATGCGCATGGACCCGGACAGCGGCGAGAGCGTCGCCGACTGGCTGGCCCACGCCGAGGAAGGCGATATCGCCCGGGTGCTGTTCGAATACGGTGAGGAACGTCACGCGCGGCGCATTGCACGTGCCATCGTGCGCCGGCGCGAGGCCGAGGGAGCGGTGCGCACCACCCGCGAACTGGCGGAGCTCATCGCCAAGGCAAGCCCGAGCCACGAACGCCACAAGGACCCGGCCACCCGCAGCTTCCAGGCCCTGCGCATCTTCATCAACCGTGAGCTCGAGGACCTCGACGCCTTTCTGCCGCAAACCCTCGCCATGCTGGCCCCGCTGGGCCGGCTGGCCGTCATCAGTTTCCATTCCCTCGAGGATCGCCGCGTGAAGCGCTTCATCCGCGACGAGGAGCGTGGCCCCGAACTGCCGCGCCACCTGCCGGTGATGCCCGCGCACCAGCCGCGCCTGCGCGGCGCGGGCAAGGCGATCCGCGCGGGCGACGCCGAGCTGCATACCAATCCGCGCGCGCGCAGCGCGGTGCTGCGTGTGGCCGAGAGGACGCCCTGATGCTGCGTATCCTCGTCGTGGTGCTCGGTCTCGGCTGCTTCGGCTCTGCGCTGGCGGTGGTGTACGCGAGCCACGAGTCTCGCAAGTTGTTTATCGAACTCCAGGCCTTGCAGGAGATCCGCGACGGGCTCGACGTGGAATGGGGCCGCATGCAGCTGGAGCAGAGCACCTGGGCCACTCACGGGCGTGTGGAGGCCGTGGCGCGCGACAGCTTGTCCATGCGTCTGCCGGCGCCCGAACAGGTGCGGGTGGTGCGGCCATGACAGCGCGCACGAGCGGGTCCGTTCAACCGGGACGCCTGGCCTTCGTGGTCGGCGTGTTCGGTCTCGCCACGGCCGCGCTGCTGTGGCGTGCGGTGGACCTGCACGTGCTCAATCGGGATTTCCTCCAGCAGCAGGGCGATGCGCGCGCGCTGCGCGTGGTGCCGGTGCCTGCGCACCGCGGCATGATCACCGATCGCCAGGGCGAGCCGCTCGCCATCAGCACGCCGGTGGAGTCGGTATGGGCCAATCCGCGCGAGCTCATCGCGCACCGCGCGGGCCTGGCGCCGCTCGCCAAGGTGCTGGGCATGGACCACAGGGCGCTCGAGCGCCTGGTGGCCGAGCGCAAGGGTCGCGAGTTCGTCTACCTGCAGCGCCACGTCTCACCCGAGACGGCGCAGAAGGTCGCCGCCTTGCAGATCCCGGGCGTGGCCTTGCAGCGTGAATACCGCCGCTATTACCCCACCGGCGAAGTGACCGGTCACGTCCTCGGCTTCACCGACGTGGACGACCATGGCATTGAGGGCATCGAACTCATGTATGACGACTTGCTGCGGGGCATCGCCGGCAGCAAGCGCGTCATCAAGGACCGGCTCGGCCGCATTGTCGAGAACGTGGCGAGCATCAGCGAGCCGCGCCCCGGCCGCGACCTGCGCACCAGCATCGACCGGCGCATCCAGTATCTCGCCTACCGCGAACTGAAGGCCGCGGTGCTGCACCACCGCGCCCGCGGCGGCTCGGCGGTGGTGCTGGATACCCGCACCGGCGAGGTGCTCGCCATGGTGAATCAGCCTGCGTATAACCCCAACAACCTGCGCCACCGCGCCAGCGCCCGTGCCCGCAACCGCGCCATCACCGACGTGTTCGAGCCGGGCTCCACCGTGAAGCCGTTCACGGTGGCGGCGGCCCTGGAAAGCGGCAAGTTCCGCCCGAACACCGTCGTCGACACCGCGCCCGGTTTTCTGCGCGTGGGCCGCAGCATGGTGCGTGATCACCACAACCTGGGCGCCATCGACGTCGCCACGGTGTTGCAGAAATCGAGCAACGTCGGCGCCAGCCTGCTCGCGCTCGCCCTGGAACCGAACGCGGTGCGCAACATGCTGCAGCGGGTCGGTTTCGGCGCCCCCACGGGCAGCGGCTTCCCGGGCGAGGTGGCCGGCGTGCTCGCGGCCGGTCGCTTCGGCGACGTGGAGCGCGCCACCCTGTCGTACGGATACGGACTGTCCGTCACGCCTTTGCAGCTGGCGCAGGCGTATACCGTGCTTGCGGGCGACGGCCGGTTGCGACCGGTGAGTTTCCTGGCGCGCGCCGAGCCCGCGGAAGGCACGCCCGTCATTTCCGGGACGACGGTTACGCAGGTTCGCAAGATGCTCGAGTCGGTCACCATCGAAGGCGGCACCGGTACCCGTGCACGCGTGGCCGGTTATCGCGTGGCGGGCAAGACCGGCACGGCCCGCAAGGCCGAGGCCGGCGGCTACAGCCAGGAGCGCTATTTCGCCGTGTTTGCCGGCATGGCCCCGGCCACTCGCCCGCGCCTGGCCATGGTGGTGGTGCTGGACGAGCCCAGCACGGACCAGTACTACGGCGGTGAGGTGGCCGCGCCCGTGTTCGGCGCGGTGATGGCCGGCGCCATGCGCCTGCTGGACATCCCTCCCGACGACCTGCCCCTGCAGGACGGCGCGCATCTTGCGCAGGCAGGAGGTTTCCTGTGAGCGCGCGCCTGCGTCAGTTGCTGGACGGCCTGGCCAACCTGCCCGAGGCCCTGGACCGGTCCATTGACGGCATCACCCTGGACAGCCGCAAGGTGGAATCCGGCGGGTTGTTTCTCGCCTGTGCCGGCAGCCGCAGCCACGGCGCCAGTTTCATGGAACAGGCGGTGCATCGCGGCGCACGCGCCATTGCGGTGGAGACCGAAGGCCAGGCACGCATCGACGCCATTCAACTGCCGGCGGGCGAAGTCCCGGTCATCGGCATTCCGGAGCTGCGCCGCCAGGCCGGGCTCATCGCGGCGCGCTTCTACGGCGAGCCCTCGCGGCACATGCCAGTCATCGGCGTGACCGGCACCAACGGCAAGACCTCGGTGAGTCAGTTCATCGCCCATGCCCTGGCGGTCGACGCACCGGCCGGGGTGATCGGTACGCTCGGCAACGGCCTGGTCTCGCAACTGGAAAGCACGGGCCACACCACGCCCGATGCGGTGAGCGTGCAGGCCACACTCGCCGATCTTCTCGCCGCGGGCGCGCGCGCGGTGGCCATGGAGGTGTCGTCGCACGGTCTCGATCAGGGGCGCGTAAACGGCGTGCAGTTCCAGGCGGCCGTATTCACCAATCTCACGCGCGAGCACCTGGACTACCACGGCGACATGGCCGCGTATGCGGCCGCCAAACGGTTGCTGTTCCAGATGCCGGGCCTGCAGGCCGCGGCATTGAACCTGGACGACCCGGTCGGCCGCGAGTGGCATGCCCAGCTCGCCGGCAAGCTGCGCGTGCTCGGCTACGGCCTCGATGCCGCGTTCACGCCCGAGGTGTCCGCCCGCGACCTGCGCCTGGGACCAGCGGGCATCGCCTTCGAGGCCGTGACGCCGGCCGGCGTTGCGCGCATCGAAAGCCCGCTTATCGGCCGCTTCAATGCGAGCAATCTGCTTGCCGCCCTGGCGGCGCTGCTGCTGCTCGGCATGGCGCCGGATACTGCCGCGACGCGCTTGGCGCGCCTGCGCGCCGTGCCCGGGCGCATGGAACGCTTCGGCGGCGGTGCAGGCCGGCCCATCGCCGTGGTCGACTACGCCCACACCCCCGACGCGCTCGAACAAGTGCTCTCGGCCGCACGCGCCCACACCCGCGGCCGGCTGGTGTGCGTGTTCGGCTGCGGCGGGGACCGGGATCGCGGCAAGCGTCCCATCATGGGCAAAGTTGCCGAACGCCTCGCAGACCAGGTGGTCGTGACCGACGACAATCCACGGTCCGAAGATCCTGAATTCATTGTGGAAGAAATCACGCGCGGCATGACTCATCCGGAACGGGCGCAGGTGATCCGCGACCGTGCGCGCGCCATTCATGCGGCCCTGGCCCAGGCCGGCCCCGACGACGTGGTGCTGGTGGCGGGCAAGGGGCACGAAACCGAGCAACACATCGGCGACCGCAAGCTGCCTTTCAGCGATCGGATCGAGGTGAGCCGCTTTTTCGGCGAGGAGGTCCTCCATGGCTGAAGGTATCCGCAGCACGCTGGTGCGCGCGGCGGCCTGGTTGGGCGCCGACTGGGTGGGTCGCGATCGCGAGTTCGCTGGCGTCTGCGGTGATTCGCGTCAGGTCGCGCCCGGCGACCTGTTCGTGGCGCTGCGCGGCGCGCGCCACGACGGCCACGATCACGTACTGGACGCCGCCCGTCGCGGCGCCGCCGTCGCCCTGGTGGAACGCCGCGTGCCGGTGGCCATCGCCCAGATCCTCGTGCCGAACACGCGCATCGCGCTGGCGCAGCTGGCGAGTGCCTGGCGCACCGTGCTCGGCACGCCGCTGGTGGCGCTCACCGGCAGCAACGGCAAGACCACCACCAAGGAGATGATCGCCGCCATCCTCGGCCTGGCCGGTCCGGTACTGGCCACGCGCGGCAATCTCAACAACGACCTGGGCGTGCCCTACACCTTGTTGCGCCTCGCGCCGGAACATCGCGCCGGCGTCATCGAGATGGGTGCCAATCACCCCGGCGAGATCGCCTACCTCACCGCCGTTACGCGCCCCGACGTGGCGCTGCTCAACAACGCCGGGCCCGCGCACCTCGAAGGCTTCGGCAGTGTCGCCGGCGTGGCCGATGCCAAGGGCGAGATCTTCGCCGGCCTGCGCGACGGCGGCATTGCCGTGGTGAACGGTGACTCGGAGTTCGCCGCGCGGTGGCGCGCCATGGCGACGCCCCATCGCGTGGTCACCTTCGGCCTGGATGAAGGGGCCGATGTGTGCGGGCGCTGGCAGGCACAGGCGGACGGCAGTCGCCTCCGGGTGCGCCATGCGCGCGGCGAATTCGAAGCGAAGCTGGCGCTGCCCGGCAGGCACAACGTCATGAACGCGCTCGCCGCCACGGCCGCGAGCCTGGCCATGGGCGCCACGCCGTCCATGGTGCAGGCGGGCCTGGCTGCCATGCGCCCGGTGCACGGCCGGCTCGAACAACGTCGCGGCCACCACGGCGCGGCGATCATCGACGACACCTACAACGCCAACCCCGCGTCGCTGCGCGCCGGTATGGAAGTGCTCGCCGCACGCGGCGGACGTCGCCTGTTGGTGCTCGGCGACATGGGCGAACTGGGTGAGAGCGCGGCGGCGCTGCACGCGGAGGCAGGCAGGACCGCGCGCGCACTGGGTCTGGACGGACTGTACGCCACCGGTGAGCTGTCCCGGCATGCCGTGGAGGCCTTCGGTTCGGGGGCGCGACATTTCTCCGACCAGTCCGGTCTCGTGGCCGCGCTGCTGCCGGTGCTGGGAGCAAACGTGACGGTGCTCGTGAAGGGATCACGCAGCCGCCGCATGGAAAACGTGGTGGCCGCTTTGAGCGGTACCGAGGGCTGACGATGCTCTATCACCTGACCGAATACCTGACGCAGTACTACTCGGGCTTCAACGTCTTTCAGTACCTGACCCTGCGCGCCATCCTGGGGGTGCTCACCGCGCTGCTCATCTCGCTGTGGTTCGGGCCTGTACTCATTCGCCGGCTCACCTTCCACCAGATCGGCCAGTTCGTCCGCGACGACGGTCCACAGAGCCACTTGTCCAAGGCCGGCACCCCGACCATGGGTGGTGCCTTGATCCTGTTCGCGGTGGCCGCGGGTACGCTGCTGTGGGCGGACCTCGGCAACCGCTATGTCTGGGTGGTGCTGATGGTGACGCTGCTGTTCGGCGCCATTGGCTGGGTGGACGATTACCGCAAGATCATCAAAAAGCAGTCCACCGGTCTGCGCGCCAAGGAAAAATATTTCCTGCAATCGCTGTTTGGCCTCGGTGCGGCGCTGGTGCTATTCATGAGCGCCACCACGCCGGCGGAGACCCAGCTCATCGTGCCGTTCTTCAAGAACGTCTCCATTCCGCTCGGCGTCGGCTTCGTGCTGCTCGCCTACTTCGTCATCGTGGGCACCAGCAATGCCGTTAACCTCACCGACGGCCTGGATGGCCTCGCCATCATGCCCACGGTCATGGTGGCCGGTGCGCTCGGCGTGTTCGCCTACGTGACCGGCAACGTGAATTTCGCAGGCTACCTGGGCATCCCCTACGTGGCCGGCGCCGGCGAGGTGCTGATCATCTGCAGCGCCCTGGTGGGCGCGGGGCTCGGTTTCCTTTGGTTCAACGCCTATCCGGCGCAGGTGTTCATGGGCGACGTGGGCGCGCTGGCGCTCGGCGCGGCGCTCGGCACCATCGCCGTGGTAGTGCGCCAGGAGCTGGTGCTGTTCATCATGGGCGGCGTGTTCGTGATGGAGACCGTGTCGGTGATCCTGCAGGTGGGTTCCTACAAGCTCACCGGCCGGCGCATCTTCCGCATGGCGCCGTTGCACCATCACTTCGAGCTGAAGGGCTGGCCGGAACCGCGCGTGATCGTGCGCTTCTGGATCATCACCGTCGTGCTGGTCCTGATCGGCCTCGCCACCCTGAAGGTCCGCTGATGACGACCGCCACCGCACACGCGCTGCAATCCTCCGCCGGCCACTCGCCCTGGCTGGTCGTCGGCCTGGGCAAGACCGGGCTGTCGGTGGCGCGTTTCCTGGCGCGGCGCGGCATCGCCTTCGCGGTGGCGGATTCGCGCGCCGCACCGCCCGGCCTCGACGAGCTGCGCCGGGAACTGCCGGGCGTGGAGGTCAAGCTCGGTGCCTTCGATGCGGATCTCTTCGCGCGCGCGCACACCCTCGTGCTGAGTCCCGGCCTGGCGCCGGACACGCCCGCCGTTGCCGCGGCCCGGGCCGCCGGGGTGCCGGTGGTGGGCGACATCGAGCTGTTTGCGCTGGCGGCCGACGCGCCGGTGATCGCCATCACCGGCTCCAACGGCAAGAGCACTACCACGACCCTGCTGGGCGAGATGGCGCGCTGCGCCGGCAGGGACGTGCGCGTGGGCGGCAATCTCGGCACGCCCGCGCTGGATCTGCTTGGCCAGGGACGGCCGGACCTGTATGTGCTCGAACTGTCCAGTTTTCAGCTGGAGACCACCGCCTCCCTCGATTGTGCCGCCGCGGCGGTGCTCAACCTGAGCGACGACCACCTGGATCGCCATCACTCGTTGCTCGGCTACGCGGCGGTGAAGCAGCGCGTGTTCCAGGGCAGCGGGGTGATGGTGTTGAACGCCGATGATCCGCTGTGCGCCGCCATGGCCGACGCCCGCCGTCGCGTGGTGCGCTTCACGCTGTCTGCGCCGCGCCACGGCGACGACTTCGGCGTGCGCGACATGGACGGCCGCGCGTGGCTTGCGCACGGCGAGCGGGCGCTTATGCTCGCCGACGAGGTGCGTATCCCGGGCCGCCACAACCTGGCCAACGCCCTCGCGGCGCTCGCCCTCGGTGATGCCGTCGGGCTGCCTGTGGACGCCATGGTCGCGACGTTGCGCGAGTTCCCGGGTCTTCCCCACCGCTGCGCGTTCGTGGCCGAGATCGACGGCGTGCGCTACTACAACGATTCCAAGGGCACCAACGTGGGCTCCACGCTGGCCGCCATCGCCGGCATGCCCGGTACGAAACTGGTGCTCATCGCCGGCGGCGAGGGTAAGGACCAGGACTTCACCCCGCTGGCGCCGGCCGTCGCGGCGCGGGCGCGGGCGGTGGTGCTCATCGGCCGTGATGCGCCCATCATCGAGGCGGCGCTTGCCGGCGCCGCGCCGGTGCTGCATGCCACGGGCATGGACCAGGCCGTGCGCCTGGCGAAGCAGAGCGCGCGACCCGGCGATGTGGTGGTGCTGTCACCCGCCTGTGCGAGTTTCGACATGTTTCGTAATTACGAACACCGGGGCGACGCGTTCACTGCCACGGTGCGGGGGCTTGCCGCATGAGCGCCGCCTTCGGCATGCACGCTGCCGCTCGCCGCGCACCGGCGGCCTGGGATGGACCACTGTTGCTGACCGTGTTCGTGCTGCTCGGGATCGGTCTGGTGATGGTCGGCTCGGCGTCCGTGTCCACGGCCGATCGACAACTGGGCACGCCGTTCTTCTTTCTCACACGTCAGCTCATGACCCTGGGCATCGGCGTACTGCTCGGATTCGTCGCCCTGCGTATGCCCCTCGAGGTTTGGCAGCGCCTCGGCCTGCCCATGCTCATCGTGGCGACGGCCTTGCTGGCCATCGTGCTCATCCCGGGGCTCGGCCGCACCGCCAACGGCAGCACCCGCTGGCTGGCACTGGGTCCGCTGAGTTTCCAGGTGTCCGAATTCGCCAAGCTGGCCGCCGTGGTTTACGTGGCCGGCTATCTGGTCCGTCACGAGGAGGCGGTGCGGTCCACGTTCGGTGGCTTTCTGAAGCCGCTTGCGCTGATGGCGGCGCCGGTATTGCTGTTGCTGCTGGAGCCCGATTTTGGTGCCACGGTGGTGATCCTCGCCACGGTGATGGGCATGCTGTTCCTCGGTGGGGTGCGCCTCTCCCTGTTCGGCGCATTGGTCGTCGCGGCGGGCGGCGTACTGGCGCTGCTGGCGGTGTCCTCGCCCTATCGCATGGAACGCCTGACCACCTTTACTAATCCGTGGGCCGATCCCTTCAACAGCGGCTATCAGCTCATCCAGGCGCTCATCGCCTTCGGTCGTGGCGAGTGGTTCGGTGTGGGGCTGGGCGGCAGTGTGCAGAAGCTGTTCTACATGCCCGAGGCGCACACGGACTTTCTGTTCGCGGTGCTCGCGGAGGAACTCGGCCTGCTCGGCGTGGTGGCGGTGATCCTGCTGTTTGCCTTCCTGGCCTGGCGCGGCTTCGCCATCGGCCGGCGCGCCTCGCGCGCCGGTCTGACCTTCGCCGGGCACCTGGCCTTTGGCATCACCCTGTGGCTCGCCATCCAGGCCTTCGTGAACATGGGCGTCAACATGGGCGCGCTGCCCACCAAGGGGTTGACGCTGCCGCTCATGAGCTACGGGCGCTCGAGCCTGCTGGTGGTATGCATCGCCATCGCGCTGCTGCTGCGCGTGGACCACGAGGTCCGCCGCCTCGAAGGAGGTGTCAGGCGATGAGCGTGCGTGTCCTCATCATGGCCGCCGGCACCGGCGGACACGTGTTCCCGGCCCTGGCCGTGGCCCACGACCTCACCGCCCGCGGCGTGCAGGTGCATTGGCTCGGCACCCCGGGTGGCATGGAGGTGCAGCTGGTGGCCGACACCGGCTTGCCCATGGAATACATCGACGTGGCCGGGCTGCGCGGCAAGGGGCTGCTCGGCTGGCTGCTGGCGCCGTTTCGCCTCACCCGCGCCCTGTGGCAGGCGCTGCTTGTCCTGCGCCGTGTGCGCCCCGCCGCGGTGCTCGGCATGGGCGGCTTCGTCACCGGTCCCGGCGGTGTGGCGGCGAAGCTGCTGGGTATTCCCTTGCTCGTGCACGAACAGAATGCCATCGCGGGCCTGACCAACCGGTTGCTGGCACGCATCGCCGACACGGTGATGGAGGCCTTCCCCGGCGCCTTCGCCGCGGCGGTCCAGACCGGCAATCCGGTGCGCGAGGCCATCGCGTCCGTGCCGGCACCGTCCGTGCGTTACGCGCAGCGTTCCGGTCCCCTGCGCCTGCTGGTGATCGGCGGCAGTCTTGGCGCCATGGCGCTCAACGAGAACGTGCCCAAGGCGCTGGCCCTGATCGAGCCGGCGATCCGCCCCGAAGTACGCCACCAGAGCGGCCGGCGCAACATCGAGGCGGCGCGACGGTTCTACCGCGAAGCGCAGGTGGAGGCCGAGGTGCAGCCCTTCGTGGACGACATGGCGGCGGCCTACGCCTGGGCCGACCTGCTCATCTGCCGCGCCGGCGCCCTCACGGTGAGCGAACTGGCTGCCGCGGGCGTGCCTGCGCTGCTGGTGCCGTTTCCCTTCGCGGTGGACGACCACCAGACCTACAACGCGCAGTTCTTGGTCCAGGCCCGCGCCGGCGTGCTGTTGCCCCAGGAATCGCTCACCCCGGCGAACCTTGCCGAGGCCCTGCGCGATTTCTGCGCGGAACCCGAACAGGGGCGTGAACGTCTGCAGGCCATGGCAGAGGCCGCGCGCCGCCTGGCCCGCCCCGATGCCACCCGCACGGTGGCCGATCTCTGCCTCAAGCGCGCGACGGAGGCGCACACGAAATGACTGGCAAGCGCTCGTCCGACAAAAATCCCATGCGCCGCATCCGCTGCATCCACATGGTCGGCGTCGGCGGCGCCGGCATGGGCGGTATCGCCGAGGTGCTGATCAATCTCGGTTATCGCCTGACCGGCTCCGATCTGCGCGAAAACGCCGTGACACGACGGCTCAGTGACCTCGGCGCACATATCTTCATCGGCCATACCGCAGAAAACATCGCCGGTTGTGACGCCGTGGTGATCTCGTCCGCCATCGGCGAGGACAATCCCGAGGTACAGGCGGCGCATGCGCAGCACATCCCGGTGGTGCCGCGCGCGGAGATGCTCGCCGAGCTCATGCGCTTTCGCTACGGCATCGCGGTGGCCGGCACCCACGGCAAGACCACCACCACCAGCCTGGTGGCGAGCCTCATGGCCGAGGGCGGCCTCGATCCCACCTTCGTCATCGGCGGCAAGCTCAACAGTGCCGGCACCAACGCGCGCCTGGGCGAGAGCCGCTATCTGGTCGCCGAGGCCGATGAGAGTGATGCGTCGTTCCTGTACCTGCTGCCCATGATCGCCATCGTGACCAACATCGACGCCGATCACATGGCCACCTACGAAGGCGACTTCACACGGCTGAAGCAGACCTTCGCCGAATTCCTGCACCATTTGCCGTTCTATGGCCTGGCGGTGCTGTGTCACGAAGACCCGGTGATCCGTGCCATGGTGCCGGAGGTGACGCGCCCGGTGCTGACCTACGGGTTCGACGCGGAGGCCGACGTGCGTGCGGTGGATATCCGCCAGGAGGGCCTGCGCAATCACTTCACCGTGCTGCGCCCCGACCTGGCGCCGCTACCGGTCACCCTCAATCTGCCGGGCCGTCATAACGTACTGAATGCCCTCGCCGCCATCACGGTGGCCACGGAGGTCGGCGTGGACGACGGGGCGATCCAGCGCGCCCTCGACACCTTCCAGGGTATCGGCCGGCGTTTCCAGATCTACGGCGACATCGTCACGCGCCAAGGCCGTATCACCCTCGTCGACGATTACGGTCATCACCCGCGTGAGATCGCCGCTACCTTGCAGGCGACGCGCGCCGCCTGGCCCGAGCGTCGCCTGGTACTGGCCTTCCAGCCGCACCGTTTCACGCGCACCCGTGACCTGTTTGAGGATTTTTCCGAGGTACTGTCCAGCGTCGACGCGCTGCTACTGCTCGAGGTGTATCCCGCTGGCGAGAAACCGATCACCGGTGCGGACGGTCGCACGCTGTGCCGTGCCGTTCGCGCCCGCGGTCAGGTGGACCCGGTGTTCGTGCCCACCGCCGCGGACCTCGACAACACCCTGCTCGGTGTCTTACGCGACGGCGACGTGGTGGTGACCATGGGCGCAGGTGACATCGGTCACGCCGCACCGCGTCTTGCGGAGACGCTGGCCCGCGAGGATGTCGCATGATCGGCGCATGCGCGCAACCGTCGCCGCTGCGCGGCACGCTGCTGCGCGACGAGCCCATGGCGCGCCATACCACCTGGCGCGTGGGCGGGCCGGCCGACCGCTTCTACATGCCGGCGGATGTGCAGGACCTGGCGGATTTGCTTCGCAGTTTGCCCGCGGGTGAACCGCTGTTCTGGCTCGGCCTCGGCAGCAATCTGCTGGTGCGCGACGGCGGGATCCGCGGCACGGTGATCGCCACGGGCAAGTCGCTGGGCGGGCTCGCGCGCACGGGCGAGGATTCGGTGCGCGTGGAGGCGGGCGTGCCCTGCGCCATCCTCGCGCGCTTTTGCGCGCGCGAGGGACTGGCCGGCGCGGAGTTCCTGGTCGGCATCCCGGGCACCTTCGGCGGGGCCTTGGCCATGAACGCGGGCTGCTTCGGCAGCGAGACCTGGCGTTTGGTGACGGAAGTGGAGACCATCGACCGTAGCGGTGAAATCCGTCGCCGGCGAGCGGAGGAATTCGAGACGGGTTATCGCCGCGTGCGCGGTCCGGCCGGCGAGTGGTTCGTGGCCGCCACCTTGCGCCTTGGCGCAGGCGAGCCCGGCGAACTGGCGGCGCGCATGCGCGAGTGGCTGGACAGGCGCAGTGCTTCGCAGCCCACGCAGCAGGCCAATGCGGGATCGGTGTTTCGCAATCCCGAAGGCGATTTCGCGGGGCGGCTCATCGAGGCCAGCGGATTGAAGGGCTTCTGTATCGGCGGTGCGTGCGTGTCGGAACGGCATGCCAATTTCATCGTCAACACGGGGACGGCAAAGGCCGCGGACATCGAGGCCCTCATCGCCCATGTGGCGGAGCGCATCGAGGCACAACACGGTATTCGACTGGAACCCGAGGTGCGGGTGGTCGGTGAACCATGAAACAGGCAATCACGGCAGCAGATTTCGGAAAAGTGGCGGTGCTGATGGGCGGCACCTCGGCAGAGCGCGAGGTCTCGCTCAAGAGCGGCAATGCGGTGCTTGCGGCGCTCACGCGCCGCGGTGTGGACGCCCATGGCATCGACGTGGGCAGCGGCGCCGAAACGGTGAGTGCGCTCGCACGGGGCGGTTTCCAGCGCGTGTTCATCGCCCTGCACGGTCGCGGTGGCGAGGACGGTGTCATGCAGGGGGCGCTGGAGGCGCTCGGTCTCCCCTACACAGGCAGCGGCGTGCTCGGCTCGTCGCTGGGCATGGACAAGTGGCGCAGCAAGCTGGTGTGGCAGGCCGCCGGCCTGCCCGTACCGGCGTACCGGTTGCTGGATGAGAGCAGCGATTTCGACGCGGTGGAGCGGGAACTCGGTCTGCCCTTGTTCGTGAAACCGGTACACGAGGGGTCGAGCGTCGGCGTCATCAAGGTGAAGGCGGCAGGTGAACTGCATGATGCCTGGCGCGAGGCCAACAAGTTCGATCGCCTGGTGCTCGCGGAATGCTTCGTCGGTGGCGGCGAATACACGGTGGCGATCCTCGATGGCGAGGCGCTTCCGGTCATCAAGATCGAGCCGGCCAACGAGTTCTACGACTACGACGCGAAGTATTTTCGTGACGACACGCGTTACCTGTGCCCGTGCGGGTTGCCGCCGGCGCAGGAGCAAACGATGCAGCGGCTGGCGCAGCGTGGCTTCCAGGCGCTCGGCTGCCGTGGCTGGGCGCGCATCGACTTCCTGGTCGGCAGCGACGGTGCACCCTACCTGCTGGAGGCGAACACAGTGCCGGGTATGACCGATCACAGCCTGGTCCCCATGGCGGCGCGCGCGGCCGGTATCGGCTTTGACGAACTCGTCTGGCGCATCCTGACGGCCACCCTGGAGGTCCGTGCGTGAGGCGTCAGGCCCGTCCGCACGATCAACAGGCCCGACGGTCGCCGCGTCTGCGCGTAACCGGGTTGATGCTCGCCCTGGTCGCCGTGACCGTCACGGCCGGCATGGGTGTCCAGCATCTGCTTGAGCCGACGGCCTTGCCGGTACGCACCCTGCGGCTTGGCGGTGAGCTCACGCACACCCGCGGCGAACATGTCCGTGCCATTGCACAGGCCCATGCGGCCGGAGGTTTCCTGGCGCTGGACGTGGATGTGATGCGGGACGAGATCAATGCGCTGCCATGGGTCCGTGAAGTGGCCGTGCGGCGCATATGGCCGGACGTGGTCGCGGTGGAGTTGCGCGAGCACCAGGCACTGGCGCGCTGGGGCGAGGCGGCGCTGGTGAGCGCGGAAGGCCACGTGTTTGCACCCGCGGATGCGGAATGGCCGCAAGGCCTGCCGGTGCTGGCAGGCCCTCAGGACAGCGCGGCCAGTGTGGCCCAGCGTTACCGGGAACTGCGCGAAATCCTCGCGCCGCTCGGCCTCGGCGTGGCGGCCTTGCGCATGAGCGAACGGCGCGCACTGGAACTGCGCCTCGACAACGGGCTGGTAGTGTTGCTTGGACGCGATGATCCGCAGGCCCGCCTGGAGCGTTTCGTGCGCGTCTATCCGACCGCGCTGGCGGGCCGCGCCGATGGCATCGCACAGGTGGACCTGCGGTATACAAACGGGTTTGCTGTGGCTTGGAAGAAGCCGAACCCCACGGCCTGACGGGGGAAGGAACGCATGTCGAAGAAAACTGAAAAGAATCTGATCGTCGCGCTCGACATCGGCACGTCCAAGGTGGTGAGCATCGTGGGCGAGGTCACACCCACCAACGAGGTTGAGATCGTCGGCCTGGGCTCACATCCCTCACGCGGCCTGAAAAAGGGTGTGGTGGTGAATATCGAGTCCACGGTGCAGTCCATTCAGCGGGCGGTGGAAGAGGCCGAGCTCATGGCGGGCTGCCAAATCCATTCCGTGTACGCCGGCATTGCCGGCAGCCATATCCGCAGCCTCAACTCCCACGGCATCGTGGCGATCCGTGAGAAAGAGGTGTCCGTCGGCGACGTGGAACGCGTGATCGACGCGGCCCGTGCGGTGGCGATTCCAGCGGATCAGCAGATTCTTCACACCCTGGCCCAGGAGTTCATCATCGACAGCCAGGAAGGCATCAAGGAGCCCGTGGGCATGTCGGGGGTGCGCCTCGAGGCCAAGGTGCATCTGGTCACCGGGGCGGTGAGCGCGGTGCAGAACATCGTCAAGTGCGTGCGCCGCTGCGGTCTCGAGGTGGACGACATCGTGCTTGAGCAGCTCGCGTCGGCGTATGCGGCGCTGTCGGATGACGAAAAGGAACTGGGCGTCTGCCTGGTGGACATCGGCGGAGGCACCACCGACCTCGCCGTGTTCACGGAAGGGGCGATACGCCATACCGCGGTGATCCCCATCGCGGGCGATCAGGTCACCAACGACATTGCCGTGGCGCTGCGCACGCCGACCCAGTTCGCCGAGGAGATCAAGGTCAAGTACGCCTGTGCGCTGACGCAACTGGCCAGTGCCGAAGAAACCATCGAGGTGCCGAGCGTGGGTGACCGGCCGGCGCGCCGTCTGGCCCGCCAGACCCTGGCGGAGGTGGTCGAGCCACGCTACGAGGAATTGTTCACGCTGGTGCAAGCCGAATTGCGTCGTAGTGGTTTCGAGGACCTGTGCGCGGCCGGTGTGGTGATCACCGGCGGCACGGCGAAGATGGAAGGTGTCGTCGAACTCGCCGAAGAGATCTTTCACATGCCGGTGCGGCTGGGGGTCCCGCAAGGCGTTGCCGGTCTGGTCGATGTGGTACGCAATCCGATTTATTCCACCGGGGTCGGCCTGTTGCTCTATGGCAGACACAACCGGGGCGGTTCCCGCGATCTGCTGCAGAGCGCGGGCGTGAATGGCATCTGGAAACGCATGAAGCATTGGTTCCAAGGTAATTTCTGAGCTTCGCCGGGCGCGGGGCCGAATAAAAATCAAGAGGAGATAACAATGTTCGAACTGATGGATGCGCAGGCGCAAAGCGCCGTGATCAAGGTAGTGGGCGTGGGCGGCGGCGGCGGCAACGCCCTGGAGTACATGGTCGCTTCGAGCATCGAAGGTGTGGATTTCGTCTGCGCCAACACCGATGCCCAGGCACTCAAGAAGTCCTCGGCTCGCACGGTGCTGCAGCTGGGAAGCACCATCACCAAGGGCCTTGGCGCGGGCGCCAATCCGGACATCGGCCGACAGGCTGCCATCGAGGATCGTGAACGCATCCAGGAAGTACTCGAAGGGGCGGACATGGTGTTCATCACCGCTGGCATGGGCGGTGGTACCGGTACCGGCGGCGCACCCATCGTCGCCCAAGTAGCCAAGGAGCTGGGCATCCTTACCGTGGCGGTGGTCACCAAGCCGTTCCCCTTCGAAGGCAAGAAGCGCATGGATATCGCGCAGAAGGGCATCGAGGAACTCAAGCAGTACGTGGATTCGCTCATCACCATCCCCAACGAGAAGCTCCTGTCGGTACTCGGCAAGCAGATGACCCTGCTCGACGCCTTCAAAGCCGCCAACAACGTGCTGCTCGGTGCGGTGCAGGGCATTGCGGAACTGATCACGCGTCCGGGCCTCATCAACGTGGACTTCGCCGACGTGCGCACCGTGATGTCGGAGATGGGCATGGCCATGATGGGTTCCGGCGTGGCGCGCGGCGAAGGTCGTGCCCGTGCGGCGGCGGAAATGGCCATCTCCAGCCCCTTGCTGGAAGACATCGACCTGTCCGGTGCACGTGGGATTCTGGTGAACGTCACCGCGGGTCTCGACATGTCCATCGGTGAATTCGAGGAAGTGGGTGTCGCCGTCAAGGAATTCGCCGCCGACAACGCCACCGTGGTGGTGGGAACGGTCATCGATCCGGAGATGAGTGACGAACTGCGTGTGACCGTGGTGGCGACCGGTCTGGGGCGCAAGTCCCAGCAGCAGGTCGAGCAGAACCTCAGGGTGGTTGCGACGGCGCGCAACGCCACCACGGGCGAAATCGACTACACGCACCTGGAGCGGCCGACCATCCAACGCCTGCGTGAACGGGAGAGGGACCAGGACCCGAACCTGGACCTGCTCGATATTCCCGCTTTCCTGCGGCGCCAAGCGGACTGAAAGGCACTGATTCAAGTCAGAAGGCGGAAGAGACGATAAAGGGGTAGGAACGGGAAACGGGTGTGAACCCGTTCACTAGGCAGGGGTATGGCCCTGTGTTACCATTTGTCACGATTTTTGTCACCTTAAGATAAATCAAAGGCTTACAGGCCGATCCATGATCCGCCAGCGCACACTGAAGAACATCATCCGGGCAACCGGGGTCGGTCTCCATACGGGCGAGAAGGTCTACCTGACCCTGCGTCCCGCCCCCGTCAATACGGGTATCGTGTTCCGCCGCGTCGATCTGGAAGGCGAGGTGGAGATTCCGGCCAACGCCGAGAACGTGGGCGACACCACCCTGTCGACCACGTTGATCAAAGACGGTGTGCGGATTTCCACCGTAGAGCACCTGCTGTCGGCCATGGCCGGCATGGGTATCGACAACGCCTACGTGGACGTGAGCGCCCCGGAAGTTCCCATCATGGATGGCAGTGCGGGTCCGTTCGTATTCCTGCTGCAGTCCGCCGGTATCGTGGAGCAGGAGGCGCCCAAGCGTTTCATCCGCATCAAGCGCAGCATCCTCGTCGAGGATGGCGACAAGTGGGCGCGCTTCGATCCCTTTGAAGGTTTCAAGGTTTCCTTCCGCATTGCCTTCGACCATCCGGCGTTTTCCGGTCGCAGCCAGCACGCTGAAGTGGATTTCTCGACTACTTCGTTCGTGAAAGAGGTCAGCCGGGCGCGTACCTTCGGCTTCATGAGCCAGCTCGAGGCCCTGCGCGCGCGCAACCTCGCCCTGGGCGGCAGCCTGGACAACGCCATCGTGGTGGATGAGTACCGCGTCCTCAACGAGGACGGCCTCCGCTACGAGGACGAATTCGTCAAGCACAAGATCCTCGATTCCATCGGCGACTTGTACCTGCTGGGCTGCAGCCTCATCGGCGCGTTCACCGGCTACAAGTCCGGCCATGCGCTCAACAACCGTTTGCTGCTCGCCCTTATCGCTGATGAGACCGCCTGGGAACAGGTGACCTTCGACGACCCGCAGCAGGCGCCGATCTCCTACATCCAGCCCGTCGCCGTCAGCTAGTTGCGGCGGTGGGCGGCGAGACGGCGTAGGGACGCACGGAGCCTGGGGTCGGAGATCGACTCGGCCGCATCGGCAAGGCAGCGTCCGGCCTCGCCGGAAATCGCCGGCGGTTGCAGGCGCGGCGGGGGTTGAACCGCAGCGGTTGGCGGCGCCACCCGGACCTGGACGGATACCAGACCCGCCAGTTCGGGCAGTGTGCGAAGGGTGGCTACCAGTTCGGGCGCGAGATAGTGGGCGCGCATGCGCCAGGCGGGGGAGTCCGCCTGGAGCACCAGGACGCCGCCCCGGAGATTGGCCACGCGCAGGTGCGGGGCAAGGGTGGCCGGCAGGTGTCTCGCCACCAGTTGATTTACGAGGGTCAACCGGCGGGCCCGATCGATGAGATGTTGTAGGCCGGCGGCAAGGCCCAGTTGATCGGCACGACGAGGCTTGCTCAAGAGGGGCACCAGAAAAGTAACAAAACGATCCGAATGATCCGGGCGACCGGTTCGGAAGTAAAGGTCCCTATCATGAACATTCTATTTTTGACCAAGTGCCACACGCGTTCCCGCTGTCTGAATCTGGGCAGGAACGGTGTCGTCGTGGCAGCCATCGCGATTTTCATCATTCTTCCGCTCGCGGGGGGGCTGGCCGGCTATCACGTCGGCATACGGGCATCGGAACCCCATGCCCTGTCCGCGGCCTGGGCCAAGGAAATGGAGGCACAGCGCGCGGCCATCGACGAGGCCCAGCGGGTCGCCCAGGAAAACCTGAACGCACTCGCGCTGCGCCTTGGCCAGATGCAGGCGCACGTTATCCGCCTCGACGCCCTGGGCCAGCGGCTGACCCGCATGGCCAACCTCGAAGACGGCGAATTCGATTTTGAAAATCCCCCCGGCCAGGGCGGTCCGGTGACCACAGACGGCCCAGAACGGCTGGAGATCGCCGACTTCATCGCACAGCTCGGCGACCTGTCGCAGAAACTTGACGACCGCGGCCAGCAGCTCGACGTCCTCGAGACCATGCTCATCAACCGCAACATGCAGGCCGAGGTGTTTCCCGCCGGTCGACCCGCCAAGGGCGGCTGGATCTCGTCCTATTTCGGTATCCGTAACGACCCTTTTACCGGGCGCCCGCACCGTCACAACGGCATTGATCTGGCGGGCAAGGAAGGTTCGGAGGTGATTGCGGTGGCCTCGGGGGTGGTGACCTGGGCGGGTGAGCGCTACGGCTACGGCAACCTGGTCGAGGTCACCCACGGTAACGGCTACGTCACCCGCTACGGGCACAACAAGGACATCGTGGTACAGCTCGGCGAGCCGGTCCGCAAGGGCCAAGCCGTGGCCACCATGGGCTCCACCGGCCGCTCCACCGGACCGCACATCCATTTCGAGGTGCTGCGTAACGGTGTCCACGTGGACCCGCTCAGCTATATCCAGGCGGCGCGCTGAACCAATCCGCAGCGGGCCGGTCAGTGTTTAAGACCGGCCAATCCACAGCATCTCAAGGGCGCGTCGCCCTCCAGTGTGCTCCCCGCGAGTACCCGCAAGCGCGCTCCTGGCGCGCCGTAACCCGGCCGAGTGCGGTATCATTCCCTGAATTTTTGCCCACCACGTAGGATTCCATGGTAAGTCTGTTGCTGAACAAGATTTTCGGCAGCCGTAACGAGCGGATCGTAAAACGGCTTGGCAAGACGGTTGCGCAAATCAATGCGCTCGAACCGGCGATGCAGGCGCTTTCGGATGAAGCCCTCGGCGCCAAGACGGTGGAATTCCGCGATAGGCTTGCGGCGGGCACCGCCCTCGACGATCTCTTGCCCGAGGCCTTTGCCGTGGTGCGCGAGGCCAGTCGCCGCGTGCTCGGCATGCGTCACTACGACGTTCAGCTCATCGGTGGCATGGTCCTCAACAGCGGAAAAATCGCTGAAATGCGCACCGGCGAAGGCAAAACGCTGGTTGCCACCCTCGCTGCCTACCTAAACGCGCTGCCCGGTAAGGGCGTACACGTCATTACCGTGAACGATTACCTGGCACGCCGCGACTCCCAGTGGATGGGGCGCCTGTACAACTTCCTCGGCCTCACGGTTGGGGTGGCAGTGGCCGGGATGGATTCCGCCGCCAAGCGCGAAGCCTATGCCGCGGACATCACCTACGGAACGAACAATGAGTTCGGGTTCGATTATCTGCGCGACAACATGGCCTTCACGCTCGCCGAAAAGGTTCAACGCGAACTCAACTACACCATCATTGACGAGGTGGACTCGATCCTTATCGATGAGGCGCGCACGCCACTCATCATTTCCGGCCCGGCGGAAGACAGCTCGGATCTGTATCAGCGCATCAACACGCTCATCCCGAATCTGCACAAGCAGGAATCGGAAGAGGTCCCGGGTGACTACACGGTCGACGAGAAGGCCAAGCAGGTATACCTGACCGAGCAAGGCCATCAGCACGTGGAAGATCTGCTGCTGGAAACCGGCATTCTGCGCGAAGGTGAGAGCCTGTACGATGCCGCCAACATCGGCCTGATGCACCACTTGAATGCTGCGCTGCGCGCCCACGTGCTGTACCACCGTGATGTGGAGTACATCGTACGGAACGATGAAATCGTCATCGTGGACGAATTTACGGGCCGCACCATGCCTGGCCGGCGCTGGTCCGACGGACTACATCAGGCAGTGGAGGCGAAGGAAGGCGTAAAGATCCAGAGCGAGAACCAGACGCTCGCCTCGATCACCTTCCAGAACTATTTCCGCCTGTACAACAAGCTAGCCGGCATGACCGGTACGGCGGACACGGAAGCCTTCGAATTCCAGCAGATCTACGGCCTGGAAGTGGTGGTGATTCCCACCAACAAGCCGATGATCCGCAACGACATGGGCGATCTCGTGTACCTCACGGCGCGCGAGAAGTTCGATGCTGTCATCGAAGACATCAAGGATTGCACAAAGCGCGGCCAGCCCGTGTTGGTGGGCACCACGTCCATCGAGATCTCCGAGTACCTTGCCAAGCTGTTGAAGAAGGAGGGCATCAAGCACGAGGTGCTGAATGCCAAGCAGCATGAGCGCGAGGCGGACATCGTTGCCCAGGCTGGCCGTCCCGGAGCCGTGACCATTGCGACGAACATGGCCGGCCGAGGCACTGACATCGTCCTGGGTGGCAATCCCGATGCGGAAATCGCCGCCCTGGGCGACGTGGATGCGGACACCGCGCAAGGGGTTCGTGACGAGTGGCGTCAGCGCCACGATCAGGTTCTCGCCGCCGGCGGTTTGCACATCATCGGTACCGAACGTCACGAGTCGCGCCGCGTCGACAATCAGCTGCGCGGCCGTGCCGGTCGTCAGGGCGATCCGGGTTCGAGCCGTTTCTATCTGTCGCTCGAAGACAGCCTCATGCGTATCTTCGCCTCCGATCGCGTGGCAGGTCTGATGCAGCGCCTGGGCATGCAGGAAGGCGAGGCCATCGAGCATCCCTGGGTGACCAAGGCTATCGAGAACGCCCAGCGCAAGGTGGAAGGCCACAACTTCGACATCCGCAAGCAGTTGCTCGAGTACGACGACGTCGCGAACGATCAGCGCAAGGTCATCTACGAGCAGCGCAACGAGCTCATGGCCGCGGAGGATATCTCCGAAACCATCGCTGCCATTCGCGAGGATGTGCTGAACGACGTCATCGACCAGTACATCCCGCGGCAGAGCCTGGAGGAGCAGTGGGATATTGCCGGGCTCACCGAGGCGCTGGATCGGGAATTCGGTTTGCGTCTGGATGTCCAGGGCTGGCTCGATACCGATCACGACCTGCACGAGGAGACGCTGCGTGAGCGCGTTCTGGAGGAGATGGTGCAGGTGGCAAAGCAGAAAGAGGACATGGCCGGTACGGCGGTGATGCGCCATTTCGAAAAGGCCGTGATGTTGCAGGTGCTCGACGGCCTCTGGAAAGAGCATCTTGCTGCCATGGACTATCTGCGCCAGGGTATTCATCTGCGCGGTTACGCGCAGAAGAACCCAAAGCAGGAGTACAAGCGTGAGGCGTTCGTGCTGTTCGGGCAGCTCCTGGAGCGTATCAAGCATGACGTGATCGCCTTGGTATCGCGCGTTCAGGTCCGTGCACCCGAGGACGTCGAGGCGGTCGAGGAACAGCGTCGCGCGGCGGCGCCGGTGCAGTACGAACATGCACCCGCGGCATCGTTCAACCCGCCGCAGGACGAGCCCGTTTCGGAAGCCGCTGGCGAGGCGCCGCAGCCGTTCGTGCGCGAGGCACGCAAGATCGGTCGCAACGAACCGTGCCCGTGTGGTTCCGGTAAGAAATTCAAACAGTGCCACGGGCGGCTAGCCTGAATCTTCCTGCGAAGGGCCCGAACGGGCCCTTCGCGATTTTGCTTCCGGGAGTTCGATGAATGGCAGTGGGATTCAAGGGAATTCCTTCGATGGCGCCGGTGCCCGGCTTTCGCATCGGCGTGGCTTCTGCAGGTGTGAAAACGCCGGGCCGTCGTGACCTCGTGGTCATGGAACTGGCGCCGCAATCGACCTGTGCCGCCGTCTTCACGCGCAACGCCTTCTGCGCCGCTCCGGTGGTGCTTTCACGGGAGCACCTGGGCAAGGCCCGCCCCCGTTATCTGCTCGTGAACACCGGCAACGCCAATGCGGGCACGGGTGAACGCGGCATGACCGATGCGCAGGCGTGCTGCGCCGCGCTGGCCCGGGTGGCCGGCTGCACCGCAGCAGAGGTGCTGCCGTTCTCCACGGGCGTCATCGGTGAGCCGTTGCCGGTGGCGAAGATCATGGCTGCACTTCCCGACGCCGTTGCCGCACTGGCGGGGGAGGCGTGGGAGGCCGCAGCGCACGGCATCATGACCACGGATACGGTTCCCAAGGGGGCGTCGCGCCAGCTGGTCATCGACGGGAAGACCGTGACCATCACCGGCATCGCCAAGGGCGCCGGCATGATCCGCCCCGATATGGCGACCATGCTGGCCTTTGTTGCCACCGATGCAGCGGTGTCCCAGGAGCGGTTGCAGGCATGCCTGGAGGCTGCGGTGAACCGATCGTTCAACCGCATCACCGTAGACGGCGACACCTCCACCAACGACTCATGCATCCTGGCGGCAACCGGCGCAAGCGGTGTGCAGATCGTCGAAGCCCCTGCATTGTCCGTGTTCTCGGAGGCCGTTGCCGAGATCTGTGAGGAACTTGCGCAGGCCATCGTGCGCGATGGCGAGGGCGCCACCAAGTTCATCACCGTCGATGTGGGCGGCGGTCGCGATAGTGGCGAATGCCTCGATGCGGCCTATGCCGTGGCCCAATCGCCGCTGGTGAAGACGGCGGCGTTCGCCAGCGATCCGAACTGGGGACGCATCCTTGCGGCCGTTGGCCGCGCGGGCATCGTCGACCTGGATCTGAACGCGGTGACCATCCACCTGGGTGATGTCTGCATCGTGCGCAACGGTGGCCGCGCCGAAGACTACGAGGAAGCGCGCGGCGCCGCCGTGATGGTGCAGGAGGAGATCACCATTCGCATCGACCTCGCCCGCGGCAGCGTGCGCGAGCGGGTCTGGACCTGCGATTTCTCCTACGACTACGTGCGCATCAACGCGGAATACCGCACCTGAGTCTGGCTTGACGTCATGGGCGAAACGCGGAGCACGCAAAGGCGCGGAGGCCGCGGAAAGAAAGTGCAATTTGCCTCTGGTAAGCCTGTAGCAACCCAGCCCATAGCGAGTACTTCCGGGTTTCTCCGCGTGCTCCGCGCCTTTGCGTGCTCCGTGTTTTGGCCCATTGATTGATATGACTGACTTGAGCGATGAGCAAGGCTGGCTGCACGTGGCCGCAGCGGTGATCCGCGATGGCGCCGGGCGCGTGCTGATTGCCGAGCGGCCGGCGCATTTGCACCAGGGCGGGTTGTGGGAGTTCCCCGGCGGAAAGGTGGAACCCGGCGAGGACGTACAGGCGGCGCTCGGTCGGGAACTCGATGAGGAACTGGGTATCGCGGTGCAGGCGTGCACGCCGCTCATCCGCGTGCGGCATCGTTACCCGGACAGGGACGTGCTCCTGGACGTCTGGGAAGTCACGTCGTTCGCCGGTGAGCCCCACGGCCGGGAGGGTCAAGCGGTTTGTTGGGCAGATGGTGAATCGCTGACCGATTTCCGTTTTCCAGCCGCCAACGCTCCCATTGTGGCGGCCGCACGGCTGCCCGGTCACTATCTGGTCACCCCCGAACCGCAAGCCGAGGAACCCTTCCTGCATCACCTCGAAGGGCGACTGCGCGCGGGCGTGCGCCTGCTCCAACTGCGCAGCAAACACCTCGGCGGCCGGGCGTTAGAAGATTTGGCGGCCCGCGTAGTCCGCTTGGCACATGCCCACGGTGCTCGCGTACTACTCAATAGCGAGCCCGAGCTCGCCCTGAGGCTCGGCGCCGACGGTGTGCATCTGTCTGCGGCGCGCTTGCACGCCTGTGCGGCGCGGCCGCTACCCGCCCATTACTGGGTGGCAGCCTCCTGCCACGGTTGCGGGGATCTCGCCCAGGCCGAACGGATCGGTGCGGATTTCGTCGTGCTCTCCCCGGTGCAGCCCACCGCCAGTCACCCGGCTGCACCGGTACTCGGCTGGGACGGCTTTCATGCCCTCGTCGAGACCACGCGCCTGCCGGTGTTCGCCTTGGGTGGGCTGGCGCTCGATGATTTCATCACGGCGCGCCGCCAAGGTGCGCAGGGCATCGCGGCGATCCGCGGGCTGTGGGAAGGGGACCAGGTGATGCTATGAGGCACGTCCTGCCGGCCCTGATGGTCCTGGTGCTCGCCGGTTGCGGCGGTGGCAATGAAAGCGCGAACTTCACGACGCTCCACACGGATCCCGCCTGCGACGTCACCGCAGGGCCTTGCGCGGCCACCGGCGAGGGGCTGCGCGTGGAACTGCAGCTGCCGCCCGCCCCGGTTGCGCTCAAACCCATGGTGGTGATGGTGCGTACCGCCGGCGTGCAGGTCGAGGCGCCTGTGCTCGAACTGTCCATGATCGGCATGGACATGGGTGACAACCGTTATCGGATGCTGGCAGAGGGGGGCGATTCCTGGCGCGCGACCGTCGTGCTCCCCGTCTGCATCCAGGACCGTGCCGACTGGATCGGCGACGTGACCTTCAGCGCCCGTGGCGTGCGCTACCGTGCGCGATTTCCTTTCAGCACGGGCGGGTAGAGGGCAAACAGCCAAACACGAGGAACACGGGGTTTCTGGGGTGTGAACCCTGGGTGCGGTTGGTAGCGGCCTGGTGGAGTCGTAGGTCAGTGCGAAGCGTGCAAACCCGCCCTTCCGTGTCGGAGGACGTCACGTAGCCCCCCAACGTGACGGGTGAATACCCCCATCCGTACTCCACCCCGTGTTCCCGGTGTTAGAGCTTTTTCTCAATCCCGCTCGCCGTCGTGCGCGTCGGGGACAGGGGCGGGTTCTCCGGGAATGGCGTGCCGTTCGGCGGCCCATTCACCCAGGTCGATCAGCTTGCAACGCTCGCTGCAGAACGGGCGCCAACGCTGTTCAGGCGTCCAAACCACGGACTTCCCGCAGGTGGGGCATTTCACTTTCATAATGCGCAACAGGATAGGCGGAACGGTACGTCGCCGGTGGCCTGCTGGGGCCGTCCGCCTTCGCTGGGTTCGAGGAAACGAATGGTGAAGCGGTGTTTGCCGCCACTGATCTCGGCGTAATACGGCAACGCCGAATCGATTGCCACACGGATCAGTTGGAACGGCAGATCTGCCTCGAGGTTCCGCTGGAAGCCGCCGGCGGCGGCGATTTCGTGGCTCGGTCCGGCGGTGTTGCGCACCAGCTTGAGCAGCAATTCCACCGTTTGACGGGTCAGGCGCAGTGACTCCAGCCACGCCTGCTGGATTTCGCGGCGCGTTTCGGCCGGGCGGTTCAGCCAGCGGTGATAGGCCGGCAGGTCGAAATCGCAGGTGCCGCCGGGAATGGTGCTGCGTTGACGCACGCAGTTCAGGAATTCGCTGTCGCGCAGTTCCTGCCCGAGTGGACCACTGGTGCCGTGCAGGGCGCTGCGCAATTGCTCAAGATGCTTGAGAATGGTCGCAAGCTGCTGCTGATCGACATCCGGGCTCTCGCTCAGCCGGCCGAGTGTAGACAGATGACGTTCCAGTTCCTTGATGAGTTCGGTCTTCAGATCCGAGCGGCTGAGGATGGCCAGGATATCGAGCAGCGTGACGATGAACAGCCGGCTGTCCCAGGCGGTGGTGCCGGACTGACAATGCTGCGCCTGGCGAAACAGGAATTCGAGGCGCAAGAGGTTGCGCATGCGCTCATTGAGCGGATGTTCGTAGACGACGAATGGGTGCACCGGAGCAGTCTCCAGGACCGGCGCATGCACTTCTTCAGCGCTGGCCGGCCAGGCGTAAATAGCGTTGGTGCAATAGTGTAACGCGTTCGCGTAGCGCATTCAGGTCGCCCTCGTTGCAGAGTACATCGTCGGCGGCAGCCAGCCGCTCCTCGCGCGAGGCCTGCGCAGCGAGGATGCGCATGACGTCCTCCGTGTGCATCTGATCGCGTGATGCAGTGCGGGCGATCTGTTGCTCCACAGGCGCGTCGATGACCAGCACGCGATCCACCTCGCTCCGCCAACCCTTTTCCACCAGCAAGGGAATGGCGATGATGCAATAGGGCGCTGTCAGGCGCCGCACACGATCGCGGATGGCCTCGCGGATGAGCGGATGGAGCAGTTCCTCCAGCCGTTGGCGTTCGCCGGGCTCGGCAAACACCCGGGCACGCAACCAGGCGCGGTCGAGCATCCCATCGGCACCGATGGCCGCGGCCCCGAAGGTCTGACGGATCGCCGCGAGGGCCGGCCGGCCGGGCGCCACGACCTCGCGTGCGATGGCGTCCGCATCGATGACCGGAACACCGTGCTGCGCGAAAAGGCCGCTGGCAGTGGACTTCCCGCTGCCGATGCCCCCCGTCAAACCGACCCGCAACACCTAACCCATCCAGCCCAGATAGAGATCGGTGAGTTCGCGGCCCCACAGCAGGGTCAGCCAGCCTGCGGCGGCGAGATAGGGTCCGAAGGGGATCGGGATGTTGCGGTCGTGGCCACGCAGCAGGATGAGCGTGATGCCGACCACGGCACCGACCAGCGAGGACAACAAGATGATGAGCGGCAGCATCTGCCAGCCCAACCAGGCACCGAGCAGGGCCAGCAGCTTGAAGTCGCCGTAGCCCATGCCTTCCTTGCCGGTCAGCAGGCGAAACACGTGATAGACAGACCACAGGCTCAGGTAACCGGCCATGGCGCCGATGAGGGCCGTCGGGGTGTCCACGAAAACGCCCTGCAGGCTCAACAACAGTCCGAGCCACAGGAACGGCAGGGTGATGTCGTCGGGCAATAACTGGTGATCGAAATCGATCATGGTGAGCGCAATGAGCGCCCAGGTGAGGAGCATGGCCGCGAAGGCCTGCATGCCGAAACCAAAGTGCCAGGCGACGGCCGCAGTGAGCACGGCGGTCACCGCTTCGATGATGGGATAACGCACGCTGATGGCGCCGCCGCAGGCCGTACAGCGCCCTCGCTGGATCAGATAACTGACGACCGGGATGTTTTCCCAGGCACGGATGCGGTGTCCGCAGCGCGGGCAGGTAGAGCCGGGCGTCACCAGGTTGAACGGTGCCTGGGCGATGGCGGTTTCGCCGCCCGACAGCTCGGCGCACTGGTCTTGCCAGGAGCGGTTGAGCATGACGGGCAGGCGGTAGATCACCACGTTGAGGAAGCTGCCCACCAGAAGCCCGAGCACCGCGGTGACCGCCACGAAGACGGGTGGATTTTCCGCGAGCAAAATGATGGCGTCCGGCATGCGCTTACATCACCACCGAACCCATCTTGAAGATGGGCAGGTACATGGCGATGACCAGTCCGCCGACCACCACGCCCAGGAAGGCCATGATGAGGGGCTCCAGCAGGCTGCTGAGGCCGTCGACAGCATCATCCACTTCCTGCTCATAGAAATCAGCGACCTTGCCGAGCATGCCGTCGAGCGAGCCCGCCTCCTCACCGATGGCGACCATCTGCACCACCATGTTGGGGAACAGGTTGGCCTCCATCATGGACGAGGTGAGGGACTGGCCCGTCGCCACTTGATCGCGCATGCGATACACGGCCGTCCCATACACCACGTTGCCCACGGCGCCGGCCACCGAATCCATGGCCTCCACCAGCGGTACACCAGCGGCGAACATGGTCGAGAGGGTGCGTGCGAAACGCGCGATGGCCGCCTTGATCAGAATCGCACCAATCACCGGGACTTTCAGCGACAGCCGGTCGAGGGCATCGGCGAAGGCCTTCGAGCGTCGCTTCAACTGCACGAAACCCCAGCCAAGCCCGCCCAGGCCGCCGAAGATCGCCCACCACCATGCCTGGAAGACCTCCGACGCACTGACGACCAGCTTGGTGAGTGCGGGTAGATCGGCGCCCATGCCCGAGAACATGGATTCGAACTGCGGGATGACGAAAATGAGCAGGATGGCTGTGATGATGAAGGAGACGATCACCACCGCGGTGGGATAGAACAGCGCCTTCTTGATCTTGCTCTTGATGGCCTCGCTCTTTTCCTTGTAGGTGGCGATCTTGTCCAGCAGGTTCTCAAGGATACCGGCCTGCTCACCGGCATGGATCAGGTTGCAGGTGAGGTTATCGAAATAGAGCGGATGCTTGCGCATGGCATCGGCCATGGTGCCGCCGGCCTCCACGTCCGACTTGACGGTCAGGACGAGGTCGCGCATGGAGGGGTTATCGTGGCCGCGGCCGATGATTTCGAAGGCCTGGACGATGGGCACACCGGAGGACATCATGGTGGCGAGCTGGCGCGAGAAGATGGCGATGTCCTTTGCCGTGATCTTTTTCCCGCTCGCGCGCGACTTGGCCTTTTTCGAGACCTTCAGCGGATTGATGCCCTGCCGGCGCAGGTCCATCTTGACCATGGCCTCATTGGTGGCCCTGGCCTCGCCCTTCACACGCTGGCCTTTCTTGTCGGTCCCCTCCCAGGAGAAGACCTTCAGCTCCATCGCTGCTGCTTTCTCGGCCATGGTTATTCCTTCGTGACGCGATTGATCTCTTCGAGGCTCGTGAAGCCGTCCTTGACCTTCTTGAGGCCGGATTCACGTAAATCAGGGATGCCCTCGCGCTTGGCCTGCTCGGCCAGATCCATGGCGTTGCCGCCTTTCATGATGATGCGCTGCATCTCTTCCGAAAGCTTCATCACCTGATAGACACCGACGCGGCCCTTGTAACCGCCGTTGCACTTGTCGCAGCCCGCACCGGCCTTGTAGAGCTTCAGGTCATTCAATTCCGATTCCTTGAAGCCTTCCTTGAGCAATGCCTCGCGCGGCACGTCTTCCGGGACCTTGCAGGCCGGACACAGGCGGCGGGCCAGGCGCTGGGCAATGATGAGCGCCACGGCGGAGGCGATGTTGTAGGGCGCGACACCGATGTTGACCAGTCGGCCGATGGTCTGCGGGGCATCGTTGGTATGCAGTGTGGACAGCACCAAGTGACCGGTCTGTGCTGCCTTGACGGCGATCTCGGCGGTTTCCAGGTCACGGATCTCACCTACCATGATCACGTCCGGGTCCTGGCGCAAAAAGGCCTTCAGCGCCGAGGCGAAGGTGAGGCCCACCTTGGGATTCACGTTGACCTGATTCACGCCGGGCAGGTTGATTTCCGCCGGGTCTTCCGCCGTGGAGATGTTGCGCTCGGGTGTATTGAGGATGTTCAGGCCCGTGTACAGCGACACGGTTTTACCGCTACCGGTCGGGCCGGTGACCAGGATCATGCCGTGGGGCTTGGCCAGCGCCTCCATGTAGAGGGCCTTCTGCTCCGGCTCGTAACCCAGCACATCGATACCCAGCTTGGCGCTGGTCGGGTCGAGGATACGCAGCACGATCTTTTCCCCGTACAGGGTCGGGCAGGTGCTGACACGGAAGTCGATGGCCTTGTTCTTGGACAGGGTCAGCTTGATGCGGCCGTCCTGGGGCACGCGCCGTTCCGAGATGTCGAGGCGTGACATGACTTTCACGCGCGCGGCGATCTTCAGCGCCAGGGCGACCGGCGGCGCCGCCACTTCGCGCAGGATGCCATCCTGACGGAAGCGCACGCGGTACATCTTTTCGTACGGTTCGAAATGGATATCGGACGCGCCCTTGTTGATGGCGTCCAGCAACACCTTGTTGACGAAGCGGACGACGGGGGTGTCATCCACCTCCGACTCGGCGGCGTCGGCCCCGGGACCGGCGCCGTCCTCATCCTCGGCGCTGATGTCCAGGTCTTCGAGGTCCGAGTCCTGGAAGGCGCTCATGGCCGCATCCTGGCTCTCGAGCGCCTTCTCGATGGTCCGGGCGAGCTTGTCCTCTTCCACCAGCACCGCTTCGGTGTTGGCGCCCACATGGAACTTTATCTCGTCCAGGGCGGCCAGATTGGTGGGATCGGAAACGGCCACGAACAGCCGGTTGCCACGCTTGTACAGCGGCAGGGCATGATGGGCGCGCATGAGCTTTTCATCGACCAGCTTGATGACCTCCTGGTCGACATCGAACGCGCCGATATCGAGCAGGGGGACGCCGAATTCCTGGGCGGCGGCATTGGCGATGGCGCGCGCTGCGGTCAGTTGGTTTTCGACCAGCCAGGTGACGAACGGAACCTTCTTCTTGCTGGAGAGTTCCTGTGCCTTTTCGGCATCCTGTTCAGACAGCAGACCGTCACGAATCAGGCGTCGGGCGAGGCCGCTGAGCGGAACCTTTGTGGTTGGAGTGGCCATGAGTTCCTTGTTCTTCCGCAAGGCCTCTCTCGATAGCCTTGACCGATTTTTCACTAACTGTCTGGCAAGCCTCGGGAAGTCTACGGACTTTCTGCGCCGCGGCGCAACGCTCGCCAGAGTCCAATGTGATGCGCGGCACGTATGCGCGCAGGTTGGCGGGGCCGGAATCATCGCGCGCGGCGTAGATCGGCATGCCAGCCGCTCTTTGCCCGGTCATTGCATCAGCGATGTGCGCCACAAGAACGCTCATGCGTACTCCGCGATTCCACGATTGAGCAGCCGGTTTGCTTGGAGTAAGGTGGCCAGCCGCAATTGGGCCTATGCTGAACAGGGCCGACTAATAGGGAGTGAGGGTGTGCTTGCTGAGTGGTTCCGCAAGATCCCGGTAGAACACTGGGCGCATGGCGTCTCGGTGCTCCTGATGCTGGCCGTGGCCTGGAGCCTCGCCGAACTCACCTGGACGCTGCTGCCGGGCGCCGCCCCGGTAGTGGGCGACAGTGCGCCGACCCTGGTGCCGCGCCAGCCACGCGCGGCGGCGCCGCGGCTGGCGCCGGTCGCCGATCTCTCCTTGTTCGGCAGGCCTGACACCGTGGTGGCTGCCAGGGGGGCGGATGCCCCCGAGACCCGGCTCAACCTGACCCTGCGTGGCGTGCTTGCCACGGGATCGCCGTTCGCCCGCGCCATCGTGGCTGCGGCCGGTGGCAACGAATTGAGCTACCGGGTGGGCGACCACCTGCCGGGCGGGGCCACCCTCGATCAGGTGCTGGCTGATCGGGTGATTCTGCAACGGGCCGGGCGCCTTGAGGCGCTGTTTCTGCCGAAGGACGCCGAGTCGGGCGGCGGCAGTCTGTCCTCCTTCGAGCGTTCGAGTGGCGATATGTCTTCGGCCGGGCCGCCCGCCGACCTGGACGCGCAGGTCCGCGAGGTGCGCCAGCGCATCCTCGACGATCCCACCCAGGCCTTCTCCTTCGCCCGCGTGCAGCCGGTCATGGAAGGGGGTAAGCTTAAGGGCTACAAGTTATCGCCCAACAAGGAAAAACAGCTGTTCCGCCAGGTCGGACTCCGGCCAGGGGACGTGGTCACCAGCGTGAATGGAATCCCCCTCGATGACCCGGCGACGGTCGGGCAGGTGCTGAATCAGCTGACGAACTCGAGCGAACTGACCCTTACCTTGGACCGCGGCGGTCGTCAGGAGACGGTTACCGTTTCTCTCGGCCAGTAAACAAGAACAACAAGGAACAGGATGTTTCAGCATCTTCCGCTCAACAGGCACCACCGCCCTGCGCCCTGGCGGCTCGGCATCGCCTTCTGCGCCGCCAGTGTGCTGTGCACCCCCGCGGTCGCCCAGAAAGCGCCCGACGAGCTTCCGCCGCCGCCCCGTCCAGGCAATGCGGCGCCGTCGCCCGCGCCGGGCGCGGGACAGGCGCCCGCCACCCCCTCCAAGCGCCTCCAGGCCGACGAGCGTATCACCCTCAACCTGAAGGAGGCCGACCTGGCCGCGGTAATCAGTACGGTCTCGGAACTGACCGGCCGTAACTTCATCGTCGATCCGCGGGTGAAGGGGCGGGTCACGGTGGTATCCGCGCGCCCGCTCAGCGCCGACGAGGTGTATCAGGTGTTCCTGTCGGTGCTCAACGTGCACGGTTTCGCCGTGGTGCCCGGCAAGGCCGCTTCGAAGATCGTCCCCATCGTCAATGCCAAGCAGGATGCCATCCCGACGGCCACGTCCCGGAGCCCTGGCAAAGGCGACGAGTACGTGACGCGGGTCATCCAGGTGGACAACGTGGCGGTGCCGCAGCTGGTGCCCATCCTGCGCCCGCTGCTCTCCCAGCAGGCGCACCTGGCGGCCTATCCGCCGAGCAACGTGCTCATCGCCTCCGGTGAGGCCGCGGTCGTGGAGCGCATCGTCAGGCTCATCGAGAGCATCGACATCACCGGCGATGCGGACATGGAGATCATCCCGCTGGCCCACGCCTCGGCGCCCGAGGTGGTGCGCATCCTCCAGTCGCTGCAACAGGCCGCCGAGAAGGACCAGCCGCCGGTGGGTCAGCCCACCATCGTCGCCGACGAACGCACCAACAGCATCCTCATCAGCGGCGGCCCCACCCAGCGCCTGCGCCTGCGCGGCATCATTGCGCAGCTGGATACGCCGCTCGAAACGGGGGGCAACACCGAGGTCATCTACCTGCGCTACGCCAAGGCCGAAGAGCTGGCGAACGTGCTGACCGGGGTCAGCGGTGCGCTGGTGACGAAGGACGGCAAGCCGGCGGCGGGCACACCGGCCGTCGGCGCCAACGCCACCTTCATCCAGGCCGACGAGGCCACCAATGCGCTGGTCATCAGCGCCGCGCCAGACGTGATGCGCTCGCTCAAGGCGGTGATCCGCCGGCTCGACGTGCGCCGCGCCCAAGTGCTGGTGGAAGGCGTCATCGCGGAGATTTCGTCCACCCAGTCCAAGGAAATGGGCGTGCAATGGGCCTACTTCAATCCGGAAGCCAGCGCCCCGGTGGGTTTCATCAATTTCGGCGCCGGCGCCGGCGTGAGCATCAGCAGCATCGCCGCGAGCATCGCCAGCGGCAACTTGCCGGCCGTGCCGGACGGCGCCCTGCTGGGCGCGGGCAACATCAAGCGGAACGGCGGCGATACCACCGGCTACGCGGCCTTCGTGCGCGCCCTGGCGGGCGACGGCGACACCAACATCCTGTCCACGCCCTCGGTGGTCACCATGGACAACGAGGAGGCGGAGATCGTCGTCGGCCAGAACGTGCCCTTCATCACCGGCTCCTATTCGAGTACCGGCGCCGGTACCACACCCACCAGCCCGTTTCAGACCATCCAGCGCCAGGACGTGGGCCTGACCCTGCGCGTGCGCCCGCAGATCAACGAAGGTAACGCCATCAAGCTGGAAGTGAGCCAGGAGGTGTCCAGCGTGAGCACGGGCGCCACCAATGCTGCGGACATCATCACAAACAAGCGTTCGTTAAAGACCGCGGTGATGGTGGACGACGGCCAGGTCGTGGTATTGGGTGGTCTTATCGACGACGACCTGCAGGAAAGCGATCAGCGCGTGCCCATCCTGGGCGACATCCCGGTGCTCGGCTGGCTGTTCAGCCACAAGCGCACCACCAAGGTGAAGCGCAATCTCATGGTGTTCCTGCGGCCGGTGATCCTGCGTGACGAGACACAGACCGCCTTGGTGTCCGGCGAAAAGTACAACTACATCCGCGCGCGCCAGATGGAAGTGCGCGAGCGGGGTGTGGCCCTGATGAACGACAACGTCTCGCCGGTGCTGCCGGAACTCAACGACATGCTGGTGCTGCCGCCACCGTTCCAGGACGATTTCGCGGGCGGCGCGGCACCGGGGACCGCAACCACGCAATGACCAACCTGTCCGAGATCTTCGATGCCGCGCCGACGCCGCCGGCGGACGCACAGACCGGCGGCTCCTCGCGCCTCGGGTTTCCGTTCGCCAAGCGCCACGGGGTGTTCATCGGAGAGACGGAGCAGGGCCCCCGGGTGTTCTATCGCCCCGGCGTGAGCCTGGAGGCCCTGGCCGAGGTGCGCCGCCACCTGGGACGGGCCGCCTTGCTGGAGCAGGTGCCGGCGGAGCGTTTCGACGCCCTGTTGCGCCAGGCCTATGAAAACACCTCCAGCGACGCCATGCAGATGATGGGCGACCTGGGCGACGACCTGGACCTGGCCCACATCGCCCAGTCCATTGCCGAGCCCGAGGACCTGCTCGAGAGCGAGGACGACGCGCCCATCATCCGGCTCATCAACGCCCTGCTCACCGAGGCGGTGAAGGAGGGCGCGTCGGACATCCACATCGAACCCTTCGAAGACCGCCTGGTGGTGCGCTTCCGGGTGGACGGCGTGCTGCGCGAGGTGTTGCAGCCGCAGAAGGGCCTGGCGCCGCTGCTGGCCTCCCGCATCAAGGTCATGGCCAGACTCGACATCGCCGAGAAGCGCCTGCCCCAGGATGGCCGCATCTCCCTGCGCGTGGCCGGGCGGGCGGTGGACGTGCGCGTGTCCACCCTGCCGTCGGGCCACGGCGAGCGCGTGGTGCTGCGTCTGCTCGACAAACAGGCGGGTCGCCTCGACCTGGTGCACCTGGGCATGGACCCGGTGACCCTCCAGCGCATGGAGCACCTCATTGGCCAGCCCCACGGCATCATCCTGGTGACCGGCCCCACCGGCTCCGGCAAGACCACCACCCTCTATGCGGTGCTGTCGCGTCTCAACGATCACAGCCGCAACATCATGACCGTGGAGGACCCCATCGAGTACTTCCTCGACGGCGTCGGCCAGACCCAGGTCAATGCCAAGGTGGACATGAGCTTCGCCCGCGGCCTGCGCGCCATCCTGCGCCAGGACCCGGACGTGGTAATGGTGGGCGAGATCCGCGACCTGGAAACCGTGGAGATCGCCGTGCAGTCCAGTCTCACCGGCCACCTGGTGCTGTCCACCCTGCACACCAATACCGCCATCGGCGCCATCACCCGCCTGCGCGACATGGGTGTGGAGCCGTTCCTGCTCTCGTCGAGCCTGCTCGGCGTGCTGGCCCAGCGCCTGGTGCGCATCCTCTGCGATCACTGCAAGCGCCCGTATACGGCCTCGGCCAGCGACTGCGAGCTGCTCGGCGTGCCCGCCGACACGCCACCGACCATTTACGGCCCGGTGGGTTGCCCGCACTGCAAGAACCTGGGTTATCGCGGGCGGACCGGCATCTACGAGCTGTTCCCGCTGGACGACACCCTGCGCGGCATGATCCACGACGGCGCCGGCGAGGCGGAGATGGAGGCCTATGTGCGCCCCATCGCGCCGGGCATCCGCAAGGACGGCATGCGCCGGGTGCTGGCGGGCCACACCACCCTGGCCGAAGTGCTGCGCGTAACCCATGAAAGCTGAGTCGAACGCGAGGCGTGAGGTGCCGGGCGTGAAGGCGGCACGTCAGAGGCGACGCCTCTTACCCCCTTCTCCCTCCGGGGGAGAACGCCAATCCGGCCGCACGCCTGTCCTTTACCCCCTCTCCCTGGCCCTCTGCAATTGCTCCATGCATTGCCCTACCTCCTGCATCCATGCAGTCGTCTCCCGGAGGGAGCGGGGACGTCAATCTAGGCCGCATGCCTCTTGCCCCCTCTCCCTCCGGGAGAGGGCTGGGGAGAGGGGGGGATATGAGTCGCTCCAACCGAAGCGCCCCACGCCAATGCGGACACCCACGTCACTTGTCACGCGGCATTTCTAGCCATGGGCGCCTTCGAATACAGCGCGCTGGACAGCCGGGGCCGCCAGAGCAAGGGCGTCATGGAGGGCGACAACGCCCGCCAGGTGCGCCAGCAACTGCGCGAGCAGGGGCTGACGCCGCTCGCCGTCGCTCCGGTGGTGGAGCGCGAGGGAAGGCGCGGCGGCACCGGCTCGCGGCGCGGCATCAGCGCCACCGATCTCGCCCTGGTGACGCGCCAGCTCGCCACCCTGGTGCGTTCCGGGCTGCCGCTGGAGGAGTCCCTGCGCACGGTGGCGCGGCAGACCGAAAAGGCGCGCATCAAGAGCATGATCCTGGCGGTGCGTTCGCGCGTGACGGAAGGCCACCCGCTGGCCTTCGGCCTGGCCGAATTTCCGCGCGCCTTCCCCGAGCTGTATCGCGCCACCGTGGCCGCCGGTGAGCAGTCCGGCCATCTCGACGCGGTGCTCGAACGTCTCGCCGACTACACGGAAAGCCGCCAGCAGCTGCGCCAGAAGATCCAGCTGGCGCTGTTCTATCCCGCCATGCTCACGCTCATGGCGCTGGTGGTGACGGTCGGCCTGCTCACCTACGTGGTGCCCGAGGTGGTGCGCGTGTTCGAAGGCATCGGCCAGCAACTGCCGCTGCTCACGCGCCTGCTCATCGGTCTGAGCGACTTCCTGCGCGAGCACGGCATCTGGCTGTTGCTCGGCACGGTGCTCGGCGTGATGGCCTTCCGACGCGCCTTGCGCGTGCCGGCGCAGCGCTGGCGCTTCCACGTGCTGCTCCATCACCTGCCACTCATCGCGCGGCTCATGCGCGGCCTCAACACTGCCCGTTTCGCACGCACCCTCAGCATCCTGGCGGCCAGCGGCGTGCCGGTGCTGGAGGCGCTGCGCATCGCCGCGCAGGTACTCTCCAGCCTGCCCATGCGCGCCTCGGTGGAGGAGGCCGCCGCACGGGTGCGCGAGGGCAGCAGCCTGTTCACGGCCCTGGAGCGTGGCGGTTATTTTCCGCCCATGACCCTGCACCTCATCGCCTCGGGCGAGTCGAGCGGCCGGCTGGAGGAGATGCTCGAGCGCGCCGCCGAGAACCAGGAACGGGAACTGGAGACCACCATCGCCGCCATCATGGGCCTGTTCGAGCCACTGCTCATCCTCGCCATGGGCGGCATCGTGCTGGTGGTGGTGCTCGCTATCCTGCTACCGATCTTCGATCTCAACCAGCTGGTGAAATGAACCGAAGCGGGACGCGGAACAACCTGGAAAAGATCGGGGGCAGGCATAATGATCGACCCGGTCGCATGTCGAGAAACCTGGTAAACGGAAAGACACACATGAGAAAACTGCATATGCGCCGCGCCAGCCGCGGCTTCACGCTCATCGAAGTGATGGTGGTGGTGGTCATCCTCGGCATCCTTGCCGCCATCGTGGTGCCCAAGGTCATGGACCGCCCTGATACGGCCCGTATCACCAAGGCCAAGCAGGACATCCGCGCCATGGAGAGCGCCCTGAACCTGTATCGCCTGGACAACTACGTCTATCCGAGCACGGACCAGGGCCTGACGGCGCTGGTGGAGCGGCCGGCGGGCAGTCCCGAGGCGCGCAACTGGAAGACCGGGGGCTATCTGGACCGCCTGCCCAAGGACCCCTGGGGCAACGAGTACCAGTTCCTGAACCCGGGTGCCCACGGCGAGATCGACATCTTCTCCCTGGGCGCCGACGGCCGCCCGGGCGGCGAGGGCGTGGCTGCCGACATCGGCAGCTGGAACCTCGACTGACGTCCCATGCGGGCCGTGCGCCACGCCGGCTTCACCCTCATCGAGCTGCTGGTGGTGCTGGTGCTCATCGGCATCATCGTGAGTTTCGCCGCCCTGTCCGTGGGCGGCAGCGGCGAGCGCGAGGCCGAGCTGGAGGCGCGCCGCCTCGCCGCCCTCGTCGCCCTGGCGAGTGACGAGGCGGTGCTCAAGTCGCGGGAGATGGCCGTGCTGTTCGCCCGGGACGGTTACCAGTTCATGGTGCTGCGCGACGACAACACCTGGGCCGCCCTCGCCGACGAGGTGTTCCGGCGGCGCGCCCTGCCCGCGGGGTTTTCCCTCGAACTGGCCGTGGACGGTCTGCCCGTGGACCTGGGCAAACCCAAGGAGCCTCCGGAGCCGCAGGTGTTCCTGCTTTCCGACGGCGAACGCACCGCCTTCGAGGTGGAGCTGGGCGTGGTGGAGGGTCCGCGCTACCGGCTCACCGGCCCGATGCTCGGCGACCTGCAGCTGAGTGCCGCGGAGGCGCCATGAAAGGTGCGCGCGGCTTCACCCTGCTGGAGGTGCTGGTGGCGCTCGCCATCCTCGGCATCGCCCTCGGTGCGCTGCTCAAGACCGGTGCCAGCAACACCGCCAACGCGGTGTACCTGCGCGACAAGACCGTCGCCCACTGGGTGGCCATGAACCAGGTGGCGGAGGTCCAGCTCGGCGCCGACTGGCCGGGCGCCGGCACGCGCCGGGGCAAGGTCGAGATGGCCGGCCGGCAGTGGGAATGGACCAGCAAGATCACCGAGACCTTCGACCAGAACGTGCGCCGACTCGACGTGGAGGTGCGCGCGGACGATGACGAGCGCGGCGCACCGCTCGATGCGGTGACCGCCTTCCTGCCCAAGCCATGACCGACCACCCGCGCCGCAGCCGCGGCTTCACCCTGCTCGAACTGCTGGTGGCGCTGGCGGTGTTCGCCATCCTGGCCGTGCTCGCCTATGGCGGGCTCAACGCCATCCTCCAGACGCGCGCCGAGACCGAGCGCCAGGCCGCGCGCCTGGCCGAGATCCAGTCGGCCCTGACCCTGCTGGCCCGCGATCTGAACCAGGCGGCGCCCCGCGCCGTGCGCAGCGAATACGGCGACGCGCTGCCGGCCTTGCGCGGCGGGCCCCTCGCGCCGCTGCTCCTGGAACTCACCCGCGGCGGCTGGCGCAATCCGGCCGCTCAGGTGCGCAGCACCCTGCAACGGGTCGGTTACGCCGTGGAGGACGAGGTGCTGGTGCGCCACAGCTGGCGCGTGCTCGATCGCGCCCAGGACAGTGCGGCCTATCCGCTCCGGGTGCTCACCGGCGTGCGCCGCTTCCAGGTGCGCTTCATGGACGAGGGCCGGCAGTGGCTGGACGACTGGCCGCCGGGCGTCCTGCCCACCCAGAACGCCCAGGCCGTGCTGCCGCGGCTGCTGGCCGTGGAAGTGCAGATCGAGCTCGAAGACCTGGGCGAGATCCGGCGACTGTTGCCCGTGCCCGGGTGACCGCGAACCGCCATGAGCCCGCGCCGCACGACCATGAACCACAAGCGACCCCGCGCCCAACAGGGCGTGGCGCTCATCACCGCGCTGCTTATCGTGGCCCTGGCGACCACGGCGGCGGTGGCCATGACCTCGCGCCAGTACCTGGACATCCGCCGCAGCGCCAACGTGCTCGAATACGACCAGGCCATGTTGTACGTGGCCGGCATCGAGGGCTGGGCCGGGCAGATCCTGCGCCAGGACGCCGAGGACAACCAGGTGGACAGCCTGGACGAGGACTGGGCCACCGAGCTCCCGCCCATCCCAGTGGACGGCGGCCAGCTGGCTGGCGCGGCCGAGGACATGCAGGGGCGTTTCAACGTCAACGCGTTGCTCGCCGCCGACGGCAGCATCGAACCCCTGGCCCTGGAGCGCTTCCGCCGCCTGCTGCTGGCGCTGGAGCTCGACCCGGAGATCGCCGAGCGTCTGGCGGACTGGCTGGATGCCGACGACGAGGCCCGCTTGGGCGGCGCCGAGGACGTGGAATACCTGGGTCTGGAAGCGCCCTACCGGGCCGGCAACGGGCCGCTGGCCAGTCCCAGCGAACTTGCCCTGTTGCTTGGCGTCACACCGGAGGTGATGGCGCGGCTTTCGCCCTACGTGGCGGCGCTGCCGCGCGAGGCCGGGCTCAACGTGAACACCATCGCGCCGGACAAACCGGAACTGGTGATGGCGCTGGCGGAGGTCGCGCGCGCCGAGGCCGAACAGGTGCTCGCCGATCGCGGCACTCAGGGCCATGAATCGGTGTCGGATTTTTTGCAGCATGCGGCCTTTGCCGGCCGCACGGTTTCCGCGCAGGGGCTCGCCGTGAAGAGTGATTACTTTGTGATAACGTCGCACGTCCAGTTCGGTCGCTCCGTCTTCACCACCTACAGCCTGTTGCAGCGCGGCACAGACGGTACCCGCGTGCTGCGGCGCGCCCAAGGGACCCTTTGAAATGGCAGGAACCCTTTACGTCCGAATCGAGGAGCACGGCGCCGCCTGGCTGGTCCAGGAGGCCGATGGCGGTTTCCTGCGCGAGCAGCGCGGTGACCTGGCCGAGGCCGGCCGCGCCGGCGCCGGCCTGCGCACGGTGGTGTTGGCGCCCGCCGCCCACGTGCTGCTGACCGAAACCGACCTGCCGCTCAAGAACCGCAACAAGCTGCGCCAGGCGGTCCCCTATGCCATCGAGGAACAGCTCAGCGCCGACGTGGAGGACCTGCACTTCGCCCTCGGCGCACAGCGCGACGAACGCGGCCTGGCGGTGGCGGTGGTGGCGCGCGAGCGCCTGCGCGAGTGGCTCGACGCCCTCGCGGCGGCCGGGTTGCAGGCCGCCTCGCTGGTCCCCGACGTGCTGGCGCTGCCGTTTACGCCCGGGCAATGGACCCTGTTGCTCGGCCGCGAGACCGCGCTGCTGCGCACCGGCCCGGCCCGCGGCTATGCCCTCGACCGGGAGACCCTGCCGCTGCTGCTCGACATCGCCTTCGAGCAGGCGGGCGAGGCGCGACCGAAACGGCTGCGGGTGTTCGATGCCCGCGAGGACGGCAGCGCCCAGGTGGCGGTCGCGGCGGCCGAAGCCCGCCAGGTACTGGCGGTGATCGAGGCCTGCCCGCAGGGGGAACTGGGCCTGCTGGCCCGCCAGCTCGGCGGCACGCCGCCCGTCGAATTGTTGCAGGGCGAGTTCAGCCGCCGCGAGCAGATCGGCAGGCTGTGGCGACCCTGGCGCGGCGCCGCCGTGTTGCTGGGCGTCCTGCTGCTGGTCCAGGGCGGTCTTGCCACCTGGGACTACCTGCGCCTCAGTCGCGAGGCCGATGAGCTGTCGCAACGTATCGAGGCGATCTACCGCGAGACCTTCCCGGAGGCGCGCAACGTGGTCGACCCGCGCCGCCAGATGGAGACCCGGCTGGCCGCGCTCAAGAACGGTTCGGGCGATGCGTTCGCGGGCCTGCTCGCCCAGGCGGCGCCCGTCGTGCACGGGGGCGGCAGCGCGGAAATCGCTGCCCTGCGCTACAAGGACGGCGTGCTCGACATGGACCTGAACCTGTCCGATCTACAGGCCCTCGACCGGCTCAAGCAGGCCCTCACCGGCCAGGGCCTCGGGGTGGACATCCAGACCGCGAGCGCCCGCGGCGGCAAGGTGGAAGCGCGCCTGCAAATTCGGGAGGCACGATGATCGAACGCCTGAGACTTCATTGGGAACAGTTGCAGGCCCGCGAGCGCCGCGTGCTGGCGGCCGGCGCCGCGGCCGTGCTGGTGTTGGCCGTGTACGTGCTGGCCTGGGAGCCGCTGGTGGACGGCCGTGCGCGCCTGCTTGGCGAGGTGACCGAGCAACGGGCATTGCTCGCCTGGATGGAACAATCGGCCCGCGAGGTGCAGGTCTTGCGTGGCAGCCGCGGCCCGCAGCGGAGCAATGGCCAGTCGCTCATGGCGGTGGTCGATCGCACCGCGCGCGCCCAGGGGCTCGGCACGGCGCTGGAGCGCGTGCAGCCGGACGGTGAGCGTGCGGTGCGCGTATGGCTCAAGCAGGCACCCTTCGACCAGAGCCTGCGCTGGCTCGACCAGCTCATCGCCGCCCAGGGGCTGCGGGTCACCGGCCTCGTGGTGGAGCGCGGCGCCGAGGCGGGCAAGGTGGATGCGCGCATCACCCTGGAGGCCGGCGCATGAGACTGCCCCTCGGTTGGATTTTCGCTGGTGCGGGCGCCTTTGCCCTGGCCCTGGTGGCGACCCTGCCGGCCAGTCAGGCCCTGCCGCGTGCGGCCACGCTGTTGCAGGCGCGGGGCATCGCCGTGAGCGCCAGCGGCATCGACGGCACCGTGTGGTCGGGCCGCTTGGCCGAGGCCCGCGTGGCCGGGCTGTCCCTCGGTGCGAGCGAATGGTCACTGAGCCCCTGGCGCTTGCTGCTCGGCGAGGCGGGGGTGGATTTCCGCACCCGCCCGGCCGGCGGCGCGCTCAGCGGTCGCGCGCGCCTCGGCACGGACCACGTGGCGCTGTCCGGCATGGAAGGCGACCTGCCCGCCGGCGTGCTGTTGCAGGGCGTCAGCCTGCCGCTGCCGGTGGAGGTGGACGGCAAGGTGACCTTGCGTATCGAGCAACTGGACTGGCGCGCCGGGCAGTTCGAGGCCGCCGCCGGCACGCTGCTGTGGCGCCAGGCCGCCATCGTCTCGCCCACGCCCGTGCGCCTCGGCGACCTCCGCGTGGCGCTGGCGCCGGGTCCCAACGGTACGCTGATAGGCAAACTGAGCGACGGCGGCGGCCCCCTCGGCATCGCCGGGGACCTCACCCTGGGCAAGGGCAGCTACCGCCTCGACGCCACCCTCACCGCGCGGGCCGACGCCGAGCCCGCCCTCGCCCAAAGCCTCCCCCTGCTCGGCCGCCCCGACGGCAAGGGCGGCTACCGGGTGACTTGGGCGGGCAGAATTTGAGTTTGGGCGAAACGCGGAGGACGCGGAGGCGCGGAGGACGCAGAGGGATTTCGGATGTGGGTCCTCGCGCTTAGGATGACACGAGCCAAGAGTCAGGTGATTGAAGCGAATTAAGTTTTTCTCCGCGTCCTCCGCGCCTCCGCGTCCTCCGCGTTTCCCGCTATCGACTCCGCTGAACGCCCTCCTCAATCCAGACCGAGTTTCTTGAGGCGATAGCGCAGGGCGCGGAAGGAGATGCCGAGCAGGCGCGCGGCGGCGGTCTTGTTGTGGCGGGTCTGTTCGAGGGCCTTGAGGATGGCTTCCTTTTCCCGTTCGTTGACGTAGGCGTCCAGGTTAGCGCCGTTGTTCCCTTCATCCTCCTCGGCGGGCAGCGGCTCCGGCAGGCCCAACTCGGCGGGGGTGATGACATCGCCCTCGCAAAGGGTGATGGCGCGCTCAAGGATGTTCTCCAGCTCGCGTACGTTGCCGGGGAAGGGGTAATCGAGCAGCCGATCGAGCGCCTCATCCGACAGGTGCGGGACGCTGCCGCCGAGCTGGCGGCCGAGCCGTTCCAGGATGTGCTCCACCAGTTCCGGGATGTCCTCGGGCCGTTCGCGTAGCGAAGGCACCAGCAGCTCGATGACGTTGATGCGGTAGTAGAGGTCCTCGCGGAAGCGGCCCTCGCGTACCAGTTGCGCCAGGTTCTTGTGGGTGGCGGAAAGGATGCGCACGTCCACGTGGGTCTCGCGCTGGGCGCCGACGGGGCGCACCGCCTTTTCCTGGATGGCGCGCAGCAGTTTCACCTGCATGTGCAGGGGCAGGTCGGCCACCTCATCCAGGAACAGGGTGCCGCCGTTGGCGGCCTGGAACAGGCCGTCCTTGTCCGCGGCCGCGCCGGTGAAACTGCCTTTCTTGTGGCCGAACAGCTCGCTTTCCATGAGCTCGGTCGGGATGGCGCCGCAGTTCACGGGCACGAAGGCGTGTTCGGCGCGCGGGCCCTGGGCGTGGATGAGGCGCGCCACCAGTTCCTTGCCGGTGCCCGATTCGCCGCTGATGTAGACCGGGGCCTGGCTGCGCGCCAGCTTGGCGATGGTGGTGCGAATGGCCTGCATGGCCGGCGAGCGGCCGAGCAGGGTGAGGCTGGGCTCCTGGTCGCCGGCGCCGCGGCCGTTTTCCGCCAGGCGCAGTGCGGTCTTCACCAGTTCGCGCAGGACCTGCAGTTCCACGGGTTTGGAGACGAAGTCGAAGGCGCCGGCCTTGAGTGCCTCGATGGCCGATTCCATGCTGCCGTGGGCCGTGATCATGGCGATGGGCATGCCAGGACGGTGTTTCTGCACGTGACGCACCAGGTCGATGCCATTGCCGTCCGGCAGGCGCATGTCCGTGAGACAGATGTCGAAATTCTGCTCGGCCAGCAGCACGCGCGCTTCGCCCAGATCGCCCGCGGAACGTGTATCGACACCCATGCGCAACAGGGTCAGTTCGAGAAGCTCGCGGATGTCCGGCTCGTCGTCGATGATGAGCGCTAAATGTTTCTTGTTATTCGCCATGCTCTGAAGCGGGATTCAGCGGTGTGCCCACGGAGAGTCGGAAACGCCCGGTCGTCTCGCCCGCCGCGGGCAGGAAATCGAGGCGCGCGCGGTTGCACTGGGCCAGTTCGCGGGAAATGTACAGGCCCAGCCCGGTACCGGTCTTCTCCGTGGTGAAGAAGGGCTCGAACAGGTGCGCCTGGGCCTCGGCGGAGACGCCCGGACCGGCGTCCGTCACATCGATGAAGGCGCGCCCCTGCTGCACATGCGCGCGGATGGCCACCTTGGGAAGCTCCTGTGCGTTGCGGGCGTGGTGCAGGCCATTCTGGCACAGGTTGCCCAGGATCTGGCGCAACTGGTTCGCATCGAAGCGGATGGCGAGATCGGCCGGCTCCACGCTGCAGGCGATGTATTCCGGCGGAACCTCCATGGTCTGCACCAGTTCCTCGACGAAGCGCGTGAGCCAGGGCTGGAGCAGCACGGTCTCGGGTCGCGAGGCGTCGCGCCGGCCGAGCTGGAGGACGCTCTCGATGATGCCGTTCACCCGGTGCACCTGCTGGCCGATGATCTCGGTGAGGCGCCGATCGGAGGCCGTGAGCTGTTCCGACTCCCCCAGTAGTTCGCCCGCGTGACCGATGGCCGCGAGCGGGTTGCGTACTTCGTGGGCGATGCTTGCGGTGAGACGGCCGAGCGCGGCCAGCTTCAGTTGCTGGGCCTGCTGGGCCGCGGCGGTGGCGTCGTCCAGGAAGATCAGATAGCCCGCGTCGCCGATGCGGGCAAAGTGCGGCATGACCTCGCCGGTGCCGTCCGCGGCGGCGAGGGTGCCGTATGCGTCCTCGGCGTCCCGTTGCCAGGCGGCCAGTCGTTCCGCCAGTTCCGGTGAGACATCCCCCAGCGTCTTCTGCCGGTCCGTCTGGGGAAAACCCAGCAATCGCCAGGCGGCCACGTTCATGAGCTTCAGATGGCCCTTGGCATCCACCACCAGGACGCCGGCATCCATTTGCTGAATGACGTATTCGGTAAGCCGCGACATGTTGGCCAAGTCGTTGCCGCGCTCCGCAGCGAGGGCCTGGCTTTCCCGGATCCGCGTAGCGAGCACCCGCGCCAGCGCCGCCGTGGCGAAGAACGTAGCGCCGAGCATGCCGGCGCGCGGATAGCTCAGGAAGCCATGCAGACCGAACCAGTGCGAATAGACCTGCTCAAGCAGCACCGCAATGGTGGCGAGGGCGGCGAACAACCCCGCGGTGCGGCCCTCCGTGAGCATGCCTGCGGCGGCGATGGTCACCACCAGCAGCATGCCAAGCCCACTCTCCATGGAGCCACTGGCGTGCATGAGCATGGTCAGGGCCAGGATGTCGATGCTCAGGTGTACGTAGACCTGCACGTCGAAGCGGGGGCTGCGCCAGATGATGGGGCCGTTGACCAGCACGGCGAAGGCCACGTAGGTGAGGCAGACCGCATAAAACAGCTGCGGGTCGGTGGCCCCGAGCGGCGGCGGTAGCGACTCCAGCTGGTACAGGCCCGCAAACAGCGCGCCCAGGGTCAGCCGGTACAGATTCAGGAAGCGCAGCGGTTTCCAGGTGTGCTCGTCATCGACGCCTCCGGCACGTGCGTCCGCGGGGGCGCCGAGCAGGCGTGTGGCGGTTTCCATCAATCGGGTCCCAGGCGGGAATGCTCTTGGCTGCAATAGGACTGCCCGTCGCGCGTGACTGCATCACTGGCCGGGAGGTGGATGCCGCAGCGCGCGCAACGCACGGCCTGCACTTGGCGCGGCGCGCGCTGCCGCAGGCGCCGATTGCCCAGCCACGGTCGAACCAGTACCTGGTAAACCAGCCAGCCGATGGCGATGAGAAGCAGGATGCGCAGCAGATTCATGCGCGGATTGTAAATCGCTGGACTTGCAGGGGGCCACCGGGCTTTTGCGAAGCCCTTCGCTTTGCTCCAAAATACCGCGCTTTCCACCTGCGGGTCGCAGCAATGAACCTCCACGAGTACCAGGCCAAGCGGCTGTTCGCGGATTACGGCATTCCCGTGCCGGAGGGGCGCACCGCCGCCAGCGCCGCCGAGGCGCGCCAGGCGGCCCATGACATGGGCGGCGGAGGCTGGGTGGTGAAGGCCCAGGTGCACGCCGGCGGGCGCGGCAAGGCGGGCGGCGTGAAGCGGGTCGACAGCCCGGATCAGGCCGAGATCGTCGCCGGCCAGCTGCTCGGCTCGCGCCTGGTCACCCACCAGTCCGGTCCCGAGGGCCAGCCGGTCAATCAGGTGCTGGTGGAAGCCGTTTCGAACATCGCCCGCGAGCTGTACCTGGGCGCAGTGGTGGACCGCGCCACGCGCAGGATCACCTTCATGGCCTCCAGCGCCGGCGGCATGGACATCGAGGAGGTGGCGGCCAGCCATCCGGCAAAGATCCTCACCGCCGCCGTGGACCCGATAGCCGGGTTGCAGGGCTACCAGTGCCGCAGGCTCGGTTTCGCCCTGGGTCTCGATGTGGCGCAGGTGAACGAACTCACGCGCATCATGCTGGGTCTTTACCGCCTGTTCACCGAGCGCGACCTGAGCCTGGTGGAGATCAACCCGCTGGTGGTCACCAAGGAGGGCAAGCTGCTCGCCCTGGACGCCAAGATCAACCTGGACGAGAACGCGCTCTATCGCCAGAAGGCGCTGGCCGATCTGCGCGACCCCACCCAGGAGGACGAGCGCGAGACCCGCGCCCAGCAGCACAGCCTCAATTACGTGGCCCTGGACGGCAACATCGGCTGCATGGTCAACGGCGCCGGCCTGGCCATGGCCACCATGGACCTCATCCAGTTGCACGGCGGCCAGCCCGCCAACTTCCTGGACGTGGGCGGCGGCACGACGGCAGAAAGGGTGGCCGAGGCCTTCAAGCTGATCCTCTCCGACCCCAAGGTGAAGGCCATCCTGGTGAACATCTTCGGCGGCATCGTGCGCTGCGACCTCATCGCCGAGGGCGTCATCAAGGCGGTGAAGGAGGTGGGCGTCACGGTGCCCGTGGTGGTGCGCCTGGAGGGCACCAACGTGGAGCAGGGCCGGTCCATGCTGCGCGACAGCGGTCTCGCCATCACCCCGGCACAGGGTCTCACGGACGCGGCGCAGAAGGCCGTCGCCGCCGCGGAGGGCAAGTAATGGCCATTCTCGTCGACAAGCACACCCGGGTGATCTGCCAGGGCTTCACCGGCAAGCAGGGCACTTTCCATTCCGAGCAGACCATCGCCTACGGCACCCACTTCGTGGGCGGCGTGACGCCGGGCAAGGGCGGGCAGAAACACCTGGACCGTCCGGTGTTCGACACGGTGCACGACGCGGTGGCCGCCACCGGCGCCGACGCCACCATGATCTACGTGCCCGCGCCCTATGCGGCCGACGCCATCCTGGAGGCCGCCGACGCGGGCATCAAGGTCATCGCCTGCATCACCGAGGGCATCCCGGTGCTGGACATGCTCAAGGTGAAGGCCACGCTCGCGCACTACCCGGACGTGAACCTCATCGGCCCCAACTGCCCGGGGCTCATCACCCCGGGCGAATGCAAGATCGGCATCATGCCCGGCGCCATCCACCTGCCGGGCCGCATCGGCATCGTGTCGCGCTCGGGTACGCTCACCTATGAGGCCGTGCACCAGACCACCGGCACGGGCCTGGGCCAGAGCACCTGCGTGGGCATCGGCGGCGATCCCATCCAGGGCATGAACTTCGTGGACGTGCTGGCGCGCTTCCAGGCCGACCCGCAGACCGAGGGCATCATCATGGTGGGCGAGATCGGCGGCAGCGCCGAGGAAGAGGCCGCGGCCTTCATCAAGGCCCACGTCACCAAGCCCGTGGTCGCCTACATCGCCGGCGTCACCGCCCCCAAGGGCAAGCGCATGGGCCACGCCGGCGCCATCATCGCCGGCGGCAAGGGCACCGCCGAGGAAAAATTCGCCGCCCTGGAAGCCGCCGGCGTGCACGTGGTGCGCTCCCCGGCCGACATGGGCGCGCGCATGGCGGCTGTGCTGAAGTGATGAGGAATCGCAACGCGGAGGGCGCGGAGGCGCGGAGGACGCGGAGGACGCGGAGGAAGAATATGAATGGTCTTCTTCGTGTTTCCTGCCCGGTAGGTGCGCGAAGAACGCCGAGGAAGAAAACGTGATCGATTTTCTCCGCGACCTCCGCGCCTCCGCGACCTCCGCGTTGTCCTCGCCTGAAAGGACGCCTGTCCGATGACTGCCCTGCGCATCGCACTCGCGCAGTTGAATCCCACGGTGGGCGACATCGATGGGAATGCGGCGAAGATTGTCGCCTGGGCATTGCGTGCCCGCGACGAGCTGAAGGCGGATCTGGTGGTATTTCCGGAGCTGGCACTGACCGGTTATCCGCCCGAGGACCTGCTGCTGCGCCCGGGGTTTCTCGATGCCACCCTCGCCGGACTGGAGGAGATCAAGCGTCAGGTGCGCGGCATCGACGTGATCCTCGGCTATCCGCGCAGCGCCACCGGCGGGCTCTACAACGCGGCGTCGCTGCTGCGCGACGGCCACATCGTCGGCAGCTATCACAAGGTCCATCTGCCCAATTACGGCGTGTTCGACGAACGGCGCTATTTCGTGCCGGGCGGCGAGACCTGCGTGGTGGAGGTCAATGGCGTGCCCGTGGGCATTACGGTGTGCGAGGACATCTGGCTGCCGGGTCCGGTGGAGGAAGCGGCGGCGGCAGGGGCGCAGCTGGTGGTGAACATCAACGCCTCGCCCTTTCACCTCGGCAAGGGCGATGAACGGGAAGGCGTGCTCAAGCAGCGCATCGAGGTCGCGCGTGTGCCGGTGGTCTATGTGAACCAGGTGGGCGGCCAGGACGAACTGGTGTTCGACGGTCACAGCTTCGTCATGGACGCCGTCGGCCAGGTAAGCCAGCGCGCACCGGGTTTCGAAGAGGACCTTTTTCTGGCGGAATTCCACGGCGACGGGAAGGCGGTATGGCCGGTCCCCACGCCGGCGCTGGCCGTGACCGGCGAGGAGGAAGGCGTGTATCGCGCCCTGGTGCTCGGCGTGCGTGATTACATCGAAAAGAACCGCTTCACGGGTGTGGTGCTGGGCCTGTCCGGCGGCATCGACTCGGCCCTGGCGCTGGCCGTGGCGGTGGACGCCATCGGCGCGGCGCGCTGCGAAGCCATTTCCATGCCCTCACGTTATACCGCCGACATGAGCATCGAGGATGCGCGGCTCGAGGCCGAGGCACTGGGCGTGCCGTTTCGCGTGATTCCCATCGAACCCACCTTCAACGCCTTCATGGAGAGTCTCGAAGAGGAGTTCGCCGGCCTGCCGGCCGATGTGACCGAGGAAAACCTCCAGGCCCGTTGCCGCGGTGTGATCCTCATGGCCGTGTCCAACAAGAAACATAAGATGGTGCTCACCACCGCTAACAAGAGCGAAACCGCGGTGGGCTATTCCACCCTGTACGGCGACATGGCCGGCGGCTTCGACGTGCTGAAGGACGTGCCCAAGACCCTGGTCTATCGCCTCGCCGAATACCGCAACCGCATCGCGCCGGTGATCCCGCGGCGCGTCATCGAGCGTGCGCCCTCGGCGGAACTCGCCCCGGGCCAGCGCGACTCCGATTCGCTGCCGCCTTATGACGTACTCGACGGCATCCTCGAACGCTATGTGGAGCGCGACCAGTCCATCGAGGAGATCATCGACGCGGGCTTCGAACGGGCCACGGTGGAGCGCGTGGCGCACCTGGTGGACCGCAACGAATACAAACGCCGTCAGGCGCCGCCGGGCCCACGCATCACCCGCCGCGCCTTCGGCCGCGATCGGCGCTACCCCATCACCAACGGTTTCAAGGGTTGAGTGATAGCTGGATCAAACGCGGAGTACGCGGAGGCGCAGAGGACGCGGAGGGGAAGCAATATGTTGTTCTCCGCGTCCTCTGCGCCTCCGCGCCCTCCGCGTTACGGGCAGGGCGATTGGCACGTGATATGGTGTGAAGCAGTGACAGCGAGGAATCCCAATGAAGAAGATTGAAGCCATCATCAAGCCTTTCAAGCTGGACGACGTGCGTGAGGCGCTGTCGGAGAAGGGCGTGCAGGGTATGACGGCGACCGAGGTGAAGGGTTTCGGCCGGCAGAAGGGCCACACCGAACTCTACCGTGGCGCGGAATACGTGGTGGATTTCCTGCCCAAGGTGAAGATCGAAGTGGTGGTCAACGACGATCAGGTGGACGCCTGCCTGGAGGCCATCATGAGTGCGGCGCGCACCGGCAAAATCGGCGACGGCAAGATCTTCGTCACCAGCGTCGAGCGCGTGCTGCGCATCCGCACCGGCGAGGAAGGCCCGTCGGCGATTTAAGAAAAAGCCCGAACACGGGGAACACGGGGGAATTATTTGTTCCTGTAGGAGCGGCCCCAGGCCGCGATTGCACGTATCCGACCATGATCGCGGTTTGAGGCCGCTCCCACGGGTCAGGGCAGAACCATCGAAGGATTCCCCCGTGTTCCCCGTGTCCCCTGTGGTTAATGCTTTGCTCTTCCTCCGCTGACGTTCACGCAGCTAGCGGTAATCCACCACATCGCCCAGCGGCCGGCGGGGGCTGAGTTCGGGGAGTTCGGCGGGGTAGCCGACGCTGAGCAGGGCGATGGGCGCCATGCCCGCAGGCAGGTTCAGCAGCCGGGCGATCTCGGCCTCGTCGAAATAACCCACCCAGGTGGAGCCGAGGTTGGCGGCGACCACGGCCAGTTGCGCGTAGGCGGCGGCGATGGTGGCGTCCTGCACCGCGTAGAGCGAACGCCCGCGTTCACCGAAGCGCACCTCTGCACGTTCCGTGTCGGCACAGAACACCAGGCAGATGGGGGCCTCCGAGATGAACGCTTGGTTGTCGGCGGCCCGGGCCAACGCGTCTCGCGTGGCCCCGTCCTGCACAACCACGATACGGTAGGACTGCAGATCCCCCGCGGAGGGCGCGGCGCACGCCATCTCCAGGATCGCGTGGAGCTGCTGCGGTTCGACCTCCCGGTCGGCGAGGTAGCGGCGAACCGAATGCCGGTGCCGGACGGTTTCGAAGAAATCCCACATGCTCAATCCCCCCTCGGTATTGATTTTTCGAGTCCGGGCCTGAACGGCGTCACCCGGAATCTATTCGTTCATCATTCCTGTCCCGGGCGCCACGGCGTCCGGTCAGGATAATTGAGCTGAAGCACTTTCTCGGCATCCTGGGCGAGGTCGGTCATCTTCATCTCACGATAGGCGGTGACGAGAATCGCGACGGCGTCCGCGACCGCAGGCGTCTGCTGATAGTTTTCGACTACGTACTTGGCGCGGTTGGCGGCGGCGAGCCACGCCCCGCGCCGCATGTAGAAGTCCGCCGCCTTGACCTCGTGCCGCGCAAGCAGGTTGCGCAGGTGCACCATGCGCTTGACGGCATCCTGCGCGTACTTGCTGTCCGGAAAACGTTCCGTCAGTTCCTTGAAGTTGTTGAATGCCGTGCGGGCCGCGCTCGGATCGCGGTCGGCCGGGTCCTGCGGGGCGAAGCGTTCCAGGAATCCCGGCGGTGGATCGAAACTGGCGATGGCGCGCAGGTAATAGGCATAATCGGCGTTCGGATGCGTCGGGTGCAGCTTGATGAAGCGCTCGGCGGCGCCGACCGCGGCGGCGGGCTCCTCGCCCTTGTAATGGGCATAGGCGATTTCCAGCTGCGCCTGCTCCGCATAGGGCCCGTAGGGATAACGCGCCTCGAGCTTGCCGTACAGTTCGATGGCGCGCTGGTAATTACCTTCATCCAGGGCGGATTTGGCCTCGGTGTAGAATTCCGCCGCGCTCCACTTGGCGGTCGGATCCTGGCTGAGACCTGCACAGCCGCCAAGCAATAAGACCAGCCCCGCGGCGAAACCGATGAAACGCATAGTGAACTAACCCCATGAACGGGACCTTCGCCCCCGGAAATGCCCCGCAAGTATAACCCGCCCCACTGCCACCGAATCAAAAAGCCATGTCCGATCCCCTTCGCCTGCATGCCGAGGTCCCGCCTGAAATGGCCGGTCGCCGCCTGGATCAGGCCCTCAGCGAACTGTTTCCCGATTATTCCCGATCGCGCCTCAAGCGCTGGGTCGAAGACGGCCATGTGCAGGTGGATGGGCGCGTGTTGCGACCGAAGGACAAACTGGCGGGCGGCGAGGCCATCGTGCTGGACGTGATCGTGGAGGAGGACCGGCGTTTCGCCGCCGAGCCCATTCCGTTGCGTATCGTGTATGAAGACGCGGAACTCCTCGTCATCGACAAGCCGGCCGGCCTGGTGGTCCATCCGGCGGCGGGCAACTGGGAAGGCACGCTGCTGAATGCGCTGCTGCACCACGCCCCTGAACTGGCCGGCGTACCGCGCGCCGGCATCGTGCATCGTCTGGACAAGGACACCACCGGCCTGATGGTGGTGGCCCGCACCCTCGAGGCCCAGAACGCCCTGGTCGAGCAACTCCAGGCGCGCAGCGTGAGCCGCGAATACCAGGCCGTGACGGTACGCGTGATGACCGCCGGCGGTACCGTGGATGCGCCCATCGATCGCCATCCCGTGGATCGCAAGCGCATGGCCGTGGTGGCGCATGGGCGGGAGGCGATCACCCACTACCGCGTGCTCGAACGTTTCCGCGCCCACACCCACGTCACGGTCAAGCTGGAGACCGGGCGCACCCATCAGATCCGGGTGCACATGGCGCATATCAATTTCCCGCTGGTGGGCGACCCGGTCTACGGCGGCCGCCTGCGCCTGCCCGCCGGGGTCAGCGAGGAACTGCGCCAGTGCCTGCAACAGTTCCCGCGCCAGGCCCTGCACGCCGCCCGCCTTGGCCTCGACCACCCGCGCACCGGCGAAGCCCTGAGCTGGAGCACCCCGCTGCCCGAAGACATGCAGCGGCTGCTGGGCCTGCTGCGACAGGACGCCGCTCGCGGATGAACGCCGACAAACCGAGAGAAGAGAAAAGCGTTGACCATGGGGGACACGGGGTTAATCCCGGGATGTCGTCGCTATCAGCACCTGTAGCGGCCTCAGGCCGCGACCGCCACGGCCGAGCCCGCCCCCCGCGGCCAATGCGATCACGCGGCAACTCCTACCCAAGAAAACCGAATTCCCCCGTGTTCCCCGTGTCCTCCGTGGTTAATGCTTTTTTGCTGACGTGAGCCATCCTCATGGAATTCATTTTTCCTGATTGGCCGGCGCCGGCGAATGTGCGGGCGGCGGTGACGACGCGCGCGGGCGGGGTGAGCGTGGGGCCGTATGCCTCGCTCAACCTGGGCGATCACGTGGGGGATGAGCCGGCGGCGGTGGCGGAGAATCGTGCGCGGCTGGTACGCGCCCTGGCGCTGCCGGGCGAGCCCGGCTGGCTGAAGCAGGTGCACGGCACCTGCGCGCGGGATGCCGCGCTCGCCGGCGGTGAGGCGGATGCCGGATTCGCGACCGGCCCCGGCGTGGTGTGCGTGGTGCTCACCGCCGACTGCTTGCCGGTGTTGTTCTGTGACCGCCACGGCACGCGTGTGGCGGCGGCACACGCGGGCTGGCGCGGCCTGGCGGCGGGCGTGCTGGAGCGTACCGTGGAGGCCCTTGATACGTCGCCGGGTGACGTGCTTGCCTGGCTTGGTCCCGCCATCGGCCCCGATGCCTTTGAGGTGGGGGAGGAGGTGCGTGCGGAATTCCTGCGCCACGATGCACGTGCCGCCGAGGCATTCCGCCCGTCACCGCAGGGCCGCTGGCTCGCCGACCTGTATGCGCTTGCCCGCCTGCGTCTGCAACGCCAGGGTGTCACGGCGATCCACGGCGGCGGGCTGTGCACCTACCGCGATGTTGAGCGCTTCTATTCCTACCGCCGTGACGGTGTCACCGGGCGCGTGGCCAGCCTGATCTGGTTGCTCCGCGGGCCGGAACAGCGGGCGCCGTAGCACGTCTTGCCGTACCGTTTCGCAACCTGGGCGGGCCGGGAGGCTTTTCGGTTATGATGCGGCCTTTCCGCATCTCCTGACGGTCCCCCTATGAATCTGCTTGTGCTGGTGGTGGCGTTTTGTCTGCTGGGCGGCGTGCTCAGCGTGATCGCTGCCGGCTCGTTTCTGATCATGCCCGAGCGCCTGCGTACCCGTGCCTTGCCGCACTTCGTGAGCTTTGCCATCGGTGCGCTGCTCGGCGCGGCGTTCCTCGCCATTCTGCCGCACGCCCTGGAGGCGCCCGGCATCGATAGCCATGAGCTGCTGGGCACCGTGCTGCTGGGGCTGCTGGCGTTTTTCCTGCTTGAGAAGCTCGTGTTGTGGCGCCACTGCCACCATGGTGTGTGCGAACCCGGGCATGAACACCACCAATCGGTGCCCGGTGTACTGATTCTGGTCGGCGATGCCATCCACAACTTCGTGGACGGCGTGCTCATCGCCGCGGCCTTCCTCACCGACGTGCACCTGGGTATCGTCACCGCCATCGCCGTGGCGGCCCACGAGATCCCCCAGGAAGTGGGCGATTTCGCCATTCTGCTGCAAAGCGGCTTCAGCCGCGCCAAGGCCTTCGCGTACAACGTCCTGGCGAGCGCGGCCACCGTGGTCGGCGGCTTGCTGGCGTATTTCGCGCTGTCGGACGTGCAATCCGTGGTGCCGTACGTGCTCGCCATCGCGGCCTCCAGCTTCATCTACATCGCCGTCGCCGACCTCATTCCCGGTTTGCATCGGCGCGTCAACGTGGGTGCGACGGTGCAGCAGGCGGCCTTGATCGCAGCGGGCGTCATCATCATTTATTTTTCTCATTCCACGCTGCACTGAAGCCGCGAAGAGGAGCGAGTCATGAGCAAGTGGTACATGTTGAACCTGGTCGGCAAGGACAGGCCCGGCATCGTCGCCAAGGTGAGCGCAGCCCTGTTCGACGGTGGCAGCGATCTGGGCGAGGCCAGCATGATGCGCCTGGGCGGCAATTTCTCCATCATGCTCATGGTGCGTCACGAGGGTACGGTGAAGCAGTTGCACGACCTCATCGAACCGGTGGCCGACTCCCTCGGGCTGCACTACCACGTGGATCACATCGACGGCCAGTTGCATCACCATCACGTGCCCGACGTACGCATCACCGTCTACGGTGCCGATCGTGCCGGCATCGTGGCCAAGGTGACGGGCGCGCTGGCAGAAGCAGGCCTGGACATCACCGACCTGGAATCCGACGTGGCCGGCACCGAGACCAAGCCCATCTACATCATGCAGATCGAGGGCGTGGCACGCGAAGGCGTTGAGGCCCTGCAATCCGCCCTCGACGTGGTCACCGCCGAAGGCATCGAAGCCAAGCTCGACACCTTTGAAACGCTGATTGGCTGACGGCTAAACAGATGAACCACGGGGGACGCGGGGGAAACGATTTCAGGCGTGTGTGGGAGCGAGCTTCTGCTCGCGACGAGCTCACAATTTCCGTCGGCCGAGCATCGCGAGCGGAAGCTCGCTCCCACAAGTTTGCCTCCACGCCCGCCACGCAGGTCTGCGCGCAGACGCTGTGCATTTCTTCTTTCCCCGTGTCCCCCGTGTTCCCCGTGGTTAAGGCTTTTCTCCAAAATGGCCATTCTTGAAATACTCACCTACCCGGACGAGCGCCTGAAGCGCATCTCGGAACCTGTGGAGCGGTTCGATGATGAACTGCGCGCCTTCATCGCCGATCTGGAAGAGACCATGCGCGCGGGTCCCGGTGGTGTCGGTATCGCCGCGCCGCAGGTGGGGCGCATTCAGCGCGTCGTCATCGTGGACTGCTCGGTCACGCGCAAGCCCGTACCGAATCACGGCAAGCTCATTCTCATCAATCCCGAAGTGCTCAGCTGGGAAGGCATGGAGGTGGGTCGTGAGGGCTGCATGTCCGTGCCCGATTACACCGGCAATGTCATCCGCGCGACCGGCCTGACCCTCGCAGCGCAAAACCAGCACGGCGAACAACTCGAACTCGAATTCGAAGGCTTCGAGGCCCGTGCCGTGCAGCACGAAATGGATCACCTCGACGGCATGCTGTTCCTCGACCGCCTGGTCTCCCGCCGCAACGACCTGTTCCGCCGCAAGGTCTACCAGGAACCCAAGGCGAAGAAAAAAGCGTGAAACACGGGGGACACGGGGATATCCATGTTTGCCGTAGGAGCACACCCCGTGGGCGAATGCCTTTCCCAACCGCCGGCAGTTACCCGAAACTGCGTTCGCCGACGGTGTCGGCTCCTACGGGAAAATGTATCCCCTGATGCTTGCTGCGATGTATCAGCTTGAGAACACCGAGTGACCTTCCCCGTGTTCCCCGTGGTTATTCTTCTCCTCTTCCTCGCCGCCGGCTGGCTGCTGCTACACGCTCTGGAGCGCGCCAGTGAGGCGGATTGGGGAAACCGCTGGCTGAACCGCCTGGATGGTCTGAACCGGCTCTTTTGCCGTTACGTGCACGGCCTCGAGACGGCGCATCTGGAACTGCCGGACGACGGCCCTGCCGTGCTCGCGGCGAATCACGTCTCGGGACTGGATCCGCTGCTGCTCATTGCCGCCAGCCGCCGTCCCCTGCGTTTCATCATCGCCAGCGAGCAGTACCACCGCTTCGGCCTGGAGTGGTTGTTCCGTGCGGTCGGTTGCATTCCCGTGGACCGTACCGGCCGGCCCGAGCGCGCCTTCCGCGAGGCCCTGAAGGCCCTGCGTGCGGGTGACGTGGTGGCACTTTTCCCACACGGCACCATTCACCTGGACAGCGACCCCCGGCGGCCCCTCAAGGCCGGCGTGGCCCGGCTCGCCCGTCTCGCCGGTGTGCCGGTGTACGCCGCCCGTATCGAAGGAGTGCGCGGCCAGGGGCTGGTGGTGGCCTCGGTGATGCTGCCGAGTCGCGCCCGTGTCACCGGCTTCGCCCCGGTGCCCTGCCAGGACCTTCCCTCCCACGAGTGCCTGATGCGTCTCCAGTCGCTCATCGAACCGGCGCGTCCTGCTTGAAGGGTCGGGGCGCAGCCCCCATCTAGCGCACTAATCGAAAGGTTTTCGCCCGAGGATTGCGCTGCATGCGAATGGACAAACTGACGACCAAGTTCCAGATGGCCCTGGCCGAGGCCCAAAGCCTGGCCGTGGGTCGCGACCACCAATTCATCGAACCGCTGCACCTGATGACCGCCCTGCTCGACCAGCAGGGCGGTACCGTGCGTTACCTGCTCGGTCAGGCGGGCGCCAATGTGAATGCCCTGCGCTCCCAACTGGGGGAGGCCCTCGACCGGCTGCCGCGGGTGGAAGGCAATGCCGGTGACGTGCACCTGTCCAACGACCTCGGACGCCTGCTCAATCTCACCGACAAGCTGGCGCAGCAACGCAAGGACCAGTACATCTCCTCGGAACTGTTCGTGCTGGCAGCGGTGGAGGACAAGGGCCAGCTCGGCGACCTGTTGCGCACGAGCGGCGCCAGCAAGGCGGGTATCGAGCGCGCCATCGACAACGTCCGCGGCGGCCAGAAAGTGGACGACCCGAACGCCGAGGAGCAGCGCCAGGCACTGGAGAAATACACCATCGACCTCACCGAGCGCGCCGAACAGGGCAAGCTCGACCCGGTCATCGGCCGCGACGACGAGATCCGCCGTGTCACCCAGGTACTGGCGCGCCGCACCAAGAACAATCCGGTGGTGATTGGTGAACCGGGCGTAGGCAAGACCGCCATCGTGGAAGGGCTTGCCCAGCGCATCGTCAACGGCGAAGTGCCCGAATCCCTGAAGGGCCGGCGGCTGCTCGCCCTGGACATGGCTGCGCTGATCGCCGGCGCCAAGTTTCGCGGCGAGTTCGAGGAACGCCTCAAGGCGGTGCTCAACGACATCGCCAAACAGGAAGGCAACATCATCCTGTTCATCGACGAGATCCACACCATGGTGGGCGCCGGCAAGGCCGAGGGCGCCATGGACGCGGGCAACATGCTCAAGCCTGCGTTGGCGCGCGGCGAACTGCATTGCATCGGCGCCACCACGTTGGATGAATACCGCCAATACATCGAGAAGGACGCGGCCCTGGAACGTCGTTTCCAGAAGGTGCTGGTGGACGAGCCGAGCGTGGAGGACACCATCGCCATCCTGCGCGGCCTCAAGCCCAAGTACGAAGTGCACCACGGCGTCGAGATCACCGACCCGGCCATCGTCGCGGCCACCACGCTTTCGCACCGCTACATCACCGACCGCCAGCTGCCCGACAAGGCCATCGATCTGATGGACGAAGCCGCCTCGCGCATCCGCCTGGAAATGGACTCCAAGCCCGAGGAAATGGATCGCCTCGACCGCCGCCTCATCCAGCTCAAGATCGAACGTGAGGCGCTGAAGAAGGAAAGTGACGAGGCCTCGCGCAAGCGCTTCGCCGACCTGGAAAACGAGATCCGCAAGCTGGAACGCGATTACGCCGACCTGGAGGAGATCTGGAAATCCGAAAAGGCCGCCCTGCAGGGTACCCAGCACATCAAGGAAGCACTGGATCGGGCACGCCTGGATCTGGAAACCGCACGGCGCGCCGGTGACTTGGCACGCATGTCCGAGTTGCAGTATGGCCGCATCCCGGAATTGCAGAAACAGCTCGACATGGCCGCCCAGGCGGAGATGCAGGACACCCGGTTGCTGCGCAACAAGGTGACCGACGAGGAGATCGCCGAGGTGGTGTCCAAGTGGACGGGCATCCCGGTGGCGAAAATGCTCGAAGGCGAGCGCGACAAGCTGCTACGCATGGAAACGGCGTTGCACAAGCGCGTGGTCGGCCAAAACGAGGCGGTGCGTGTGGTGTCCGACGCCATCCGCCGCTCGCGCGCGGGCCTGTCCGACCCGAACCGGCCCATCGGCTCGTTCCTGTTCCTCGGCCCGACGGGCGTGGGCAAGACCGAGCTCTGCAAGTCCCTCGCGGAATTCATGTTCGACACCGATGAGGCCATGGTGCGCGTCGACATGTCCGAGTTCATGGAAAAGCACTCGGTGGCGCGGCTCATCGGCGCCCCGCCGGGCTACGTGGGCTACGAGGAGGGCGGTTACCTCACCGAGGCGGTGCGCCGTCGCCCCTATTCGGTGATCCTGCTCGACGAGGTGGAGAAGGCCCATCCGGATGTGTTCAACATCCTGTTGCAGGTGCTCGATGACGGCCGCCTCACCGACGGCCACGGCCGCACCGTCGATTTCCGCAACGCGGTGGTGGTGATGACGTCGAACCTGGGCAGCCAGGTCATCCAGGAACTCGCCGGCGAGGAACACTACGAGCAGATGAAGGCCGCGGTCATGGAGACCGTGGGCCAGTACTTCCGCCCCGAGTTCATCAACCGCGTGGACGAAGTGGTGGTGTTCCATCCGCTGCAGAAGGATCAGATCCGCGCCATCGCCGCCATCCAGACCGGCTATCTACAGCGACGCCTTGCCGAGCGTGACATCCGGCTGGAATTCAGTGATGCCGCCCTCGACAAACTGGGTGAGGCGGGCTTCGACCCGGTGTATGGCGCCCGTCCGCTCAAGCGCGCCATCCAGAGCCAGGTGGAGAACCCGCTCGCGCGGGCCATTCTGGAGGGACGCTTCGTCAGCGGCGATCGTATCGTGGTGGAACGCCGCGACGGGGAATTGGTCTTCACGCACTGAGGCTTTTCTTCTCGCCCACTGCACCGTCGCTTGGTCACGTCACGGCAGGAGAGACGGAGGCTAGGCAATAACGCGTTAACCGGCCGCCGCAAAAAGATTCGTCCCGTCGCCCGGAGGGCTGTCTCTTGGTCACATAATTTCTTGAAGAGGCAGGAGCTTGCGTCCCTTCTCCCTCCGGGAGACGACTGCATGGATGCAGGAGGTACGACCCCATGGATGGGGGAGGTAGACCGCGCCGGGAGCAGGCGGTCGAGAGCAATGCATGGAGCGAATTGCCGAAGGACAGGATGAGGGGATCAATAAACCAACATTCGCACCTTAATTGATCCCCTCTCCCCAGCCCTCTCCCGGAGGGAGAGGGGGCAAGAGGGGCTGGCTACAACGGTGCAATGTGACCAAGAGAGAGGCCCGGAGGGAGAGGGGCAAGAAGAGCTGGCAATAACGGCGAAATGTGACCAAGAGACAGCACGGTGGGCTGTTGGCCCCACAGGCTTGATGCCACAATGCGCACATGACCGTTGACGCGATGACTGCGTGGTGGGGTGAGTATCACCTGGCGCAAGGCGAAGTGGGGTGCTGGCACGTAGGCACGTTGACCCTGTGGGTGGAACACCGCCGCCAGGAATGGCGTATCGGTCAGGAACGCGCGGTCACCGCCCACGAACACGCGGGCATGGAGACATGTGCCGGTATTCCGCCGCAGGCAGAGGTGCTGCGCTTCGGTGCGGGCGACAGCGGCAACAGCGTGCAATTGCTGCCGCTGCTCGCCGATCGGCAAGTCGTCGCCCGGCTGTCGCAACCGCTACGCGTGCTGCCGGGCGAGGCCGTCACCCTGTACGTGAGTTCACCCCTGTGGCTCGCGGTGCATGTGGGCGAGCCACCGCGCCTGCTCCATGAAACGCCCGCGATCCGGCTGTCGGATACCTGGTTCGGCCCGCCGGTGAAGGAGGGCGGGCTTGGTTATGCCGCGAGCACGCGCGCCCAGACCGACGTGCAGGCGCTTCGCCCCAATCCGCTGCGCGCCGTCACGCCGGTCCACATCCGCAACGTGACCGACGCGGCCTTCCACCTGGAGCGCATCAACATGCCGGCGCCTTTTCTCGCTCTCTACCGTGCGGACAACGGCATACTGTGGACCGACGCCGTGACGCTCACGCGCCAGGGCGACGAAGATGCGCTGGCCACCTTGAGGCTCGATAACGGGCTCCCACCGCAAGCGGGGGCGGGGGTGTTGCTCGCGACGCCGCGCCGCCAGGTGGAACGCGGCTTCGTGCTGTTCCAGGCCCTCAGCCGCATTTTCTACGAGTGAACCGCACACGCTGAACCGCCGGGGAGAGGCCGATGGACTGGGACGCGATTACCAGCCTGCTCAGTAACGATTACCTGCCCAAATTGATTCACGCCTGTGTGGTGCTCGCCATCGGCTATGTGCTGGGCAAGAGCCTCAGCCTCGCCGCTGCTTATGGCGCTCGCAGGTACGTGGCGGCACAGGGCCTGATGATCGTCCGGCGCACCGCCTTCTGGCTGGCCATGGCCGCCGCCATCGCCTCGGCGCTCGCGCACCTGGGCTTCGACGCGAGTGTGCTGCTGGGGGCGGCGGGCATCCTCACCGTCGCCGCCGGCTTCGCTTCGCAGACCTCCGCCTCCAATCTGATCAGCGGACTTTTCCTCATTGCCGAACGCCCGTTCGTGGTGGGTGACGCCATCAAGGTGGGTGATACCACCGGCGAGGTACTCTCGGTGGATCTGCTTTCCGTGAAACTGCGCACCTTCGACAACGTGTACGTACGCGTACCCAACGAATCTCTGATCAAGTCGGAGATCGTCAACTTCAGCCGGTTTCCCATCCGGCGCATCGATGTGGCGGTAAGCGTCGCACGCCACGAGGATATCGGCCGTGTGCGCGAGGTTCTCATGCAGGTGGCGGAAGAGGAACCGCTGTGCCTTGCCGAGCCGTCGCCGTTGTTCATCTTTCTGGGCTTCGGTGAATCGGCACTGAACATCCAGTTCTCCGTATGGGCACAGCGGGAGAACTTCCTCGTGGTGAAAAACGGTATTCAAGAGGCCATCAAGCGCGCCTTCGATGCGTGCGGCATCACCATCCCGTTCCCGCAGCGCGATGTGCACGTGAACCTGCCCGAGGCGGAGGCCCTGATACAGCAGGTGCGGACAACGGGCACCCCGTAATCACACGACGGTCAAAAGAATCAACTCGAGGAGAATTGCACATGGCTATTGCCGAACCGGCGGTGGAACGCTATGCAAGCCAACCCGTGGCCAAGTACCTGGCGGCCACACGGCCGCCGTTTCTGCTCGCCAGCGTGGCACCGGTGATTATCGGCCTGGCGACGGCATACCACGACAATGTCACCCTCATCGCCTTCACGGCATTGCTCACGCTGCTCGGCGCCATGCTGGTGCAGGCGGGCGTGAACGTGCTCAACGACTATTACGATGCGCTCAATGGCACGGATGCCATGAATCAGGAGCGCATCTATCCCTTCACGGGCGGTAGTCGTTTTATCCAAAACGGTGTGCTTACGGAGCGGGAGACTGCCGTATTCGGCACCCTGCTGTTCGCCGTGAGTGCGGTCATCGGCCTTGTTCTGCTGCCATACGCCGGTTTTGGTCTGGTGGGGGTGGGGTTCGTGGGTCTGCTTATCGGCTGGGCCTATTCGGCACCGCCGCTGGCGCTGAACAGCCGCGGCTTCGGCGAACTGTCCGTGGCCCTCGGCTTCGGCTTTTGGATCCCGCTCGGCACCGACATGGTGCAGCGCGGTGATTTCGCAGCCCTGCCGTTGCTTGCCGCCGCCCCCTACGCCTTGCTGGTGGCGGGCCTGCTTTACATCAACCAGTTTCCAGACCGCGTCGCCGACGCGGCGGCAGGCAAGCACCACTGGGTCGTGCGGCTCGGACCGCAGCGCGCGCGCTGGGGCTATCTGGCCCTGGTGCTCGGTGCCTACGGCATGTTGCCGCTGTTGGTGCTGGTGGGCGCCTTACCCGTGCCTGCATTGCTCGGACTCATCGCCCTGCCGCTGAGCCTGCGTGCCGCCGCGGATGTGCTGCGCTTCGCGGCGATCCCCGCCCGCCTCGCGCCGGCCATCCGCCTCACCATCGCCGCCATGCTGCTGCACAGCGTCACGCTGTCCTTGGGGCTGGTGCTCGCCGCCTGATAGCGCGTACTGCTCCGCGGCTCTGTGTGACGAGAGGGACGGGGATACGTCTCAGGCCGGGACGTGCTGGTCGAGGAATTCGCGGATGAACGAGGCGGGTCTGCTGCCGGTGAAGCGGCCCACTTCCTCACCGTCCACGAACAGGATCACGGTGGGGAATCCACGCAGGCCGTAGCGGCCGCACAGCTTCATGTTTTCGTCCGCGTCGACCTTGGCCAGGCGCACACTGCCCGCATACTCTTCCATGACCTTGTGCAGGATGGGGGCGAGCGAAAGGCACGGACCGCACCAGTCGGCCCAGAAATCCACGAGCACGGGGACTTCGCCGGATGCCTGGAGAACCTTGTCGTCGAAATCCTCGACGGTGGCTTCGAAGATGAGTGCGCTGTTCATGAAACCGATGTGATTGAGAGGCTGCTCAAGTGTGGGGGGCGGTCAGACACGGCGCAATTACCCGGATGGGCTATCCCTGATGGCAAGAGGCGCGTTGCCTGGTTCGCGACCGTACACTCACGCCATGCCTCTGTATCCGACCTTCTCCCATCCTTGGGATATGACGCCCCGGGAGGCCGTGACCCTGCAACGGGAGCTCGCTCCCCGCGTGCAGCGAACGGGGCGGCTCGATGCGGTGCGTTGCGTGGCGGGTGTGGACGTGGGTTACGAACAGGGCGGCGCCGTGACCCGGGCGGCGGTGGCGGTGCTGGATTTTCCTGGGCTCGGGCTGCGCGAGCAGGTCGTGGCGCGGGCGCCGACGCATTTCCCTTATGTGCCGGGATTATTGTCGTTTCGTGAGATCCCGGCCGTGCTCGAGGCCTTCGCCGTCCTCGAAAGCACACCGGACCTGGTGCTCTGCGACGGGCAGGGCCTGGCTCATCCGCGCCGCTTCGGGCTGGCTTGTCACCTGGGCGTGCTCCTGGACGTAGCCACCATCGGCGCCGCCAAATCACGCCTGCTGGGCGAGCACACCGAAGTGCCGCGGGAACGGGGCGCCTGGGTGCCGCTCATGGACATGGGCGAGGTCATAGGGGCGGTACTGCGCACCCGCACGAACACCCGCCCGTTGTTCGTTTCTATCGGCCATGCCCTCGATCTGGAGGAGGCCATCCACTGGACCCTCGCCTGCACGCCGCGCTATCGCCTCCCGGAAACCACCCGCGCGGCGCACCGGCTCGCCTCGGGTTAGCAGACGTTTTCTCCCGCCAACACGCCGGGACGCCAGGGAATCATTCTTCTCTCCCCTCGCGCTCTTAGCGTCTTGGCGAGATCAAAAATTCGTTCATGTGGGATCAGTGGTGGGTCGCCAGTTGCGGCGTTCCCGACAGTTGCACGGAAACGAGCCGCAGCTCGTCGCCGCTCATCAGTTGGGTGCGAATGCCGCTGCAATGGCCGCACAGCAGACGGCTGGGGGTGGTGTCGGTTTCCGCGCCACAGCTCAGGCAGCGCACACGCACTGCCGCAATCTCGATGATCAGTTCGGCGCCTTCGGCGCGGGTGCCGGCGCTGGCGAAGGGGAAGGCATCGGCCAGCAGGTTCGGTTCGATGCCGGAAAGCGGCCCGACGCACAGAACTACCTGTTCGACCCGCTCGGCATGATGCTCCCGGGCGATGTCCAAGACCTCGCGCAACAGGTCCTGGCAGACCGGGAGTTCACGCATGGCCGACGTCCACCGCGAGCATCTCGGCGGGCAGTGCCCAAGTGGCGCGCGCATCATCGGAGGCGAGCTTCTGGAGCCCATGGTCGCCCGGGATGACCGGCTCGCCCTGTGACATGGACAGGCTGATTTCGCGCTCGATGCCCCCGGCGTTGCAGCGTGCCGTATGGCCGTCGAGCTGGATCACCTGCATGGGGATGCCGAGGCACATGACAATGTCCGTTGCGGCGAGCGGGGCCAAAGCGCTGGCGGCATACTAAGCCATCCATGCAGCGCCCTCAATGCGTGGTTGCGTCGCCGGGCCATCATCACCTCTCTCGTCATGACGCCTTCAGACTATTGCGAAGATCCCCGTAACCGGTTTACGTTGGCTCGGCTGTCAAGGGCCGGGTATCGGCAATGCGCTCTCGGCGGAGGCGCGGCGCCCATGCGGAGTGCATCGAAGGCGGTACCCCTGGTTTCACCTTAGCCGTTTCCTGTCGACGCCGGTGGGTTCGCGTCATCGATGTCTCTGGACCGGCGCCCGGCGATCGTGTGGACATGGAACTTGGGCGCTGCACCGGTCCTGGGGAAACCCGCGAATTCGCCATGAACTTGCTACAGGAACGGAACCATGGGACTCGATGACATCCACGTGGGTGTGGTGAATGGCAACGGCAACGGTCGAGCGTTGCTGAACGAAATCGCCAGCCTGCTCCAGCACCTGCTCGAAACCGGTGAAAGTGCCAGCATCGATCTCGCGCGGCTGCCGCTTTCCAGCGAGGACTATGACCTGCTGGATGAGGTGCTGGGCGAAGGCGAGGTCCAGGCGGAAGTGTCTGCGCTCGGCGCCACCGAAGTGGTGGAGACGGGCATCCCGGGCGTTTGGTGGGTGACACACTACAACGCCGACGAGGAAGTCATGGCGGAGTTCATCGAAGTGGCTTTCTGTCCGGAGATCCTCCGCAGTGCCGCGGAAGACGTGAACGAGGGCCTCGAATCCTTGCGCGCGCGCCTGTTCGAAGAACATCTGAGCGGCTGAATGCCGGTCGGCGGGCACCGGCCGGGGGCGTGTTCAGGTGATGAGGCGCTGATCGGCGGTGGCGATGTCGCGCAGGAAAAGCCGCAGCTCCGCCTCTGCATCCGCCCTGCTGTCGAAGGGACCGTGATCGAGCCCTTCCCGCGTGGCGAAGTACCACTTGTCACCGACACTGAACAGGCGACCGGACCGAAAAGGCACCGGGCCGTCCTCACCCTGTCTGTTTGCGCGCATGCCATCACTCCTTTGCTTGCCCTGCGTCTAACAATTACTAACGTCCAACAGGCGCCTGTCAAGCCTGGTCTTTGACTCGTTTGTTTGATCCCGGCCCCGGGACCCACCGTAAGTGTGAACCAGACCCGTCTTCGGCCTTGCAATGGCAGGCTGCCTTGAGTCCGTCACTTACCCCTGATAACGTCCGCGTGGCCGGCTGGACCGTAGTTTGGTGCAGAGTTTCCGGCAACTGAAAGGAGGCTTTTCCATGTCCCAGGTAGACAAGGCAGAAATCCTGGCGTTGATTCGTCGCGCCAAGTCATCCCACATCCGCTGGCGTTCCTATGCACAGGGGTTGGTCAACGGTGTCCCGGTCGACGACGACAAGGCCCCGGTTCGGCACACCGACTGCCGTTTTGGCCAGTGGTATTTCGGCGAAGGCAGCCGCTTGCTCAGCGACCTGGAAGTGTTCCGCGACATCCAGACGCCCCACGAGATGCTGCACGGCATTTACGAACAGATCCACGGCCTGGTGTCACGCAACGAGTTTGAGGCCGCCATGGGCAAGTTGCAGCAGTTGGTGGAGATTTCCCGCACCCTGCTTGAGCAGATTGAACTCCTGGAACAGGAAGTGAACGCTCGCTGGTAGGCGGCCTCCAGGCCACGCAGCGGCGGCTCTACCAGCGGGTGCCGAGACTCAGCCCCAGGTAGTCGCCACCAAGACCGGTGTCGTCGATGCCGAAATCGCGGAACTCGCCTTCGGTGAACCAGCGGCGGTAGTCGATGCCGAACGAGTCCCGCCCGACGACCCATTCCACACCGACACCGAGGTGAGCGGTGGGCGAGGCGGTTTCTTCTTCCACGGTCCGCGGCACGCCGCCGGCCGTGCCGCTGGTGCGCAAGCGACTGCCTTGGAATCCCACCGCGGCCATGATGTAGGGCCGCAGCGCGCCGCTCAGCGGTTGCAGTCGGAGACCGTAAGTGATCGCCGCTACCGTGAGTTCGGTGGTGTTACTGGCGGTATCGAGTGTGGGCGGCAGGGCCGGGGTGTCGTAGGAGCGCTCCGAGAGCCAGAGCTCCAGGTTGGCGGCCAGCAAGCCGTCCAGCGCGACGGGCGACGAGGCGCTCAAACCGACGGTAAAGCGTGGGCTGTCATTGCGCAGGCCCGCCGGGCTTTCCTCGCCGTCGAGGGAACCCAGCAGGACGCGGAAGGAAAGTTCGGGCTCGCCGAAGGGATCGCGCGGCTGTGCGCAGGCGCCCGCGGCGGCCAGCGCCAGCACCGCCATAAGGACCGGTTTATAGCCGTGTTGCCCCATTCCACCTCCGCCGAACTGTGCGCCCCGATTCGCCCTGAATGTAACCCAGGAGCAACGCCGCAGTGGAGCGTTTCTGTCACGGATTCAACGTGGATGGATTCCGGCTGCGCCGGAGGGATGAAAGCAACCAGCGTCCCGCTACCGGCCTCTGTTTTTGCCAAGCGCGGGGCCGCCACGAGGGCGGCCATACGCGTCCACCGCTTTGCCCGCGCTGGTCGTTTTCAGCCGGTCGCCATGACCAGGTCCATGGGAATCGGCGAGATCACCACCCCCTCCGGTAACAGGTTGTCGGAGCGCAGTTTGACCGAGGTGGCCTCCTCTTCCACCCAACACACGGCGTAGCGCATCAACTCGTTGGCGTTTTTCAACGCCAGTTTCTTCTTGATGTTTTCGCGATGGGCGTCCACGGTCTTTACCGAACGGTGCAGGCGCTGGGCGATTTCCGACGAGGACAACCCGAGGCCGAGCAGACGCAGCACTTCGATTTCCCGGTTGGTCAACGGCAGGTGTGTGGCGGTGGCCTGGGGCTGGTCGCTCACGTTGGACATGCGGGCGAGCAGTTCATCGGAGGCGTAGTGGCCGCCTGCGGCCACCTTGCGAATGCCCGCGAGCAACACATCCGGCGCCTCGCTCTTCATCACGAAGCCCCGCGCCCCCGCGGCGATGGCGCGGTCCCCGTAGCGCAGTTCGTCGTGCATGGTGGTGACCAGTACCGGCACCTGGGGATAACGAGTGGTCAGGAGTTTGATGAATTGCAGCCCGTCCACGTCCGGCAAGGTCAGATCGAGAAGAATTATGTCAACCGCGTTTTTGCCCAACGCGCAAAGCGCTGAGTGGGCATCCCCCGCTTCGGCCACCACCGCAATGTCCTCTTCGCGGTTGAGCAGCGTGACCAGGCCGAAACGCATCACATCGTGATCTTCGATTACCAATGTTCTTATCGTTTTCACTGCCTACTCTCCTGTTTCCATTTCCCTGAAGCTGCATATCGAATCGACGAATCCGCGGGATATGAATCGATTCCTGTCAAGGAAACCGACTCCAGAAATCCGCTACTCCCTTGTGCATCAATATCCAAACTCAAATGAATAGGGAATATCCTGAGAGTTTCACCTCTCGCCCCGGTTCACAATCGCTTCGGCCCTAACAATCATCAGGCGAACGGGTGACCATTTGATGACTTCGCGTGTTGTACCCGCTTCACAGTATGAAGTGCGCTTTCTGCTCTGGTTATTCCCTTTTCTGGTCGCCCTGGTCCTTGCCGTGTTGTGGCTCCGCGACACGTCTGCCCCCCTTTCGGTAATCATTGTCGCTGCGGTGGTGATGAGCTGGCTCCCGCCGGTATTGGCGGCGCGCTCCATGCATCTCGGCCTAGCAAATCTGTGGACCTATCTTGGCTTCGCCTACGGGTTGCTGGGCCTTTGCGCGGTCTGGTACACGGCACAGGCGAGCGCCACCGGTGAGCTGGTGTGCGATCTGCCGCGCTGGGGGCGCGTCAGGCTGACCGAGGCGCTGCTGATCAGCAGCGGCCTCTGGCTGGCGCGGGCGCCGCGACCGGCCATCGCCTGGCCGATGGCGCTGGGTGGCAGCACCCTGGCGGCGAGCCTGTTTCCGAAACTGTTTTCTCCAGAGTTGCAGGTGCTGGCCTCGCTGACGACCGCCGCCCTGCTCCTGGCCATCAGTTTGCGCCTGCTCCGCCAGCAGAGTCGACCAGTCCAGGCCGACTGGCTTTTCTTGGGTATGGGGCTCCAACTGGCGTCGGTGCTGCTGCTGCTGCTCCTGCGGCCGGAATACGCCGCCGGGCCAGCGTTTGCCACCGCGGCTGTGCTGAGTGTCGGGGGGTATGCGGCGAGCTTGACGGGATTGTTCCGGGCGGTGGGCCTGCACCGGAGCGGACAAGGCCACGAAGCGTCCTCCTCCCCGCCGGACGCCCGCTCTTTGGCGGCCCTGGTAACCCACGAGACCTGTTCGGTGCTGCTGGACGCGGACCTGTGCATCCATGGCGCGAACCGCGCCTTCGCCACGGTGGTGGGGCATGAGTGCGAGACCCTGCCCGGTCGGTTTATCGGCGAGTTCGATCTGGGTATCGACGTGGTGACATGCTGCCGCGCTGCCGAGAGCCAAGCCCGCACCTTGTTCATCTCCACCCCATCCGGCCCTGGCGAAGCCTCCCCTTACGCCTGGCGCGGCAGCATCCAGCCCGTGCACGGCGAAGGCGGCGCCTTGGAATATCTGCTCGTCAGCCTGGTGGACACGAATACGCACCTGCCCGCGTTGGCGGGTTGCCTGGGCGAGGGTTCGCGGGCGATCCTCGAACACGTGAGTGACGCCATCATCGTCTGCGACCTGAATGGCGCCATTGCGCAGGTGAACGGTGCCACGGAGACAATGACCGGCTACGCGCAACACCTGCTCACCGGCATGACCGTGTTGGATCTGCACCCGGACGTCCACCCGCGCGTCCGCGCGGCCTTCCACAACCTGCGTAACGGCATCCCGGTGCGGCTCGAGCTTCCGTTGCTGCGGCGTGACGGCAGTTGCGGACACGTGGAAGTAGTCGCAGCGCCGTTCCGCGCGGGCGAGCAGCGCCTCGTCATGGCGAGTCTCAGGGACATCACTGATCGCAAGCTGGCCGAGGAGCAGTTGCAGCGCAGCGAAATGCGCTGGCGCGCCGTCTTTGACAACGGCGGCACCGGTATCGCCATGATCAGCCCCGACGGCCGCATCATGAACGCGAACGCCGCCATGTCCGACATTTGCGGCCATGACGACGACCACCTGCCCGACCTCGCCTGGGAGGGCCTTTTCACGGACGCCCCGCCCCTTGCCCAGATAGTGGCCACCGGTGACGGTTACTGCGGCCGGCATCGCCTGCACACGGGAGACCGGCAGTTGCGCTGGGTGGATCTGACCCTGAGCGCCGTGCACACCGATGCCGGGCAGGTCGACTTCCTCATCGTGATGGTCACCGATGTCACCCACACGCACTTGGCGGAACTCGGCAGGCAACGCCACCAGCAGGAGCTGGAGCAGGCGAACGCACACAAGTCCCGCTTCATCGCCTCGGCCAGCCATGACCTTCGCCAGCCGCTGCAGGCCATGAGCATTCTCATCCACCTGCTGGACGAGCGCAGACTGGACGACCACAACCGCGAGATCATCACCCGCCTGCGGGAGGCGGTGGGCAACCTGGGCGACATGGTCGGCGCGCTGCTCGACCTGACCAAACTCGATGCCGGGCTCGTCGTGCCCGACATCGCGCCGGTGAGCCTCGAGCGTGTGATGCGCGTGATCAAGGAGGAGTTCGGGCCTATCGCAGAGTCCAAGGGCCTTCACCTGGAGGTGGAAACCTCACAGGTCTGGGTGCGTAGCGACCGGCATCTACTCACGCGCATCGTTCGCAATGTGGTTGCGAACGCCATGCGCTACACCAACGAGGGTGAGGTCCGTGTTGGGGTGCGCACCGAGGGTGTCATGGTCGCCATCGAGATCGCCGATACGGGCGTCGGTATCTCCCAGACCGACCTGCCGCACATCTTCAAGGAATTCCACCAGGGGGCCAGCGGCCGCAAGCGTGAGGGGCTCGGCCTCGGCCTGGCCATCGTCGAACACCTCGCGCGTCTGCTCGAGGTACGTATTGCGGTGAATTCGGAGGTCAATCACGGGACGGTGTTCACCCTGTGGGTGCCGTTGCAGGAGCAACAGCCCCCGGCCGCCGCGGGGCAGCCCGAGGAGCCATGGATCCCAGGTCAGAAAGCGACCGCACTGGTGCTCGAAGATGATGCAGAGATCCGCGAGGGACTGGCGCTCTTGCTGCAATGCCAGGGATATCAGGTGGTGGATGCCGGCAGTTGCGCAGAGGCCTTGCAGCGGATTGAAGGCAAAGTCGTTCCCTCGTTGGTGGTCGCAGACTACCGCCTCCCTGACGGCACCGGATTGGAGGTCATCCAGGCGATTCGGGGGCGGACACGCGGACATGTGGCCGCCGTCATCCTCACGGGTGAACCCCTGGACGGCGTGAGGGCGGCCATTCAGGACACCGATTGCGAGTTGCTGGGCAAGCCGGCCACCACCCGACAGCTGCAACGTGCCATCGCAGCTGCACAGCAGGACAACGTGGAGGCCTGACCCGCTACATACCGATCCAGTCGGCGTTGCACCCGGTCGTCGACTCTGACGGGAAGCTGGCGCCACAGTAGACGTTGTTGGGCGCACCGTTGTCACTGTGGCGACGTTGCACTGAACGGATCTTGGGCAGGGATGCTACGAAAGCATTTACCACGTCAGGGTCGAACTGCGTGCCGCGGCCGCGTTTCAGATAGGCCAGGGCGTCGGTGTGCGACCAGCGTTTCTTGTAGGGTCGATCGGACGTCAGGGCGTCATAGACGTCGCACACCGAGGCGATGCGTCCGCACATTGGGATGTCTTCGCCAGACAGGCCCGCCGGGTAGCCTTGCCCGTCCCAGCGCTCGTGATGCGTCAACGCGATCACACGCGCCATTTCCAACAGCTCGTCGTCGGTGCCGGCGAGGATTTCGGCGCCGATCACCGTGTGCTGCTTCATGATGCTCCATTCGTCTTCGGATAGCGGGCCCGACTTGAGCAGAATCGCATCTGCTACGCCGATCTTGCCGATGTCGTGCAGAGGGCTTGCATGGCGCAGCAACTGCACCTGATGTACGGGCATCGCCAGGCGGCGGCCGATGATTTCGCAAAACAATCCCACGCGTATCACGTGCTGCCCGGTTTCGTTGTCGCGGTATTCGGCGGCGCGCCCCAAACGGTGCACCATTTCCAGTCGCGTCCAGTCGAGCTGGCGGTTCTTGTCGGACATGCGCTTGCGCAACGTGGCATGTACGCAGCGGGCATGCGTCACGCGCACCTGGTCCGCCAACAGCCGCACCATGCGTGCGGCGATTTCGAACGGCGACCAGTGTGCGCAAACCACATCCGTAACCCCCAGTGCGTGGATATGCAAGCGTTCCTGCGGATCATCTTTCGCGATCATCACGCAGCACGGCATCGCGTGTTCACGGCAGCCTTGCGCAAGTGCATCGATTGCGGCCAGTTCGCCGCGGGGTGAGTAGCACAGCGCAACATCGCAGTTTCTTCCGGAGAACACCCAGTCGGGGCCATTCGGATAGGGATGATTCCGCACCGCAATGCCTTCCTGTTTAAGCAGTGCACACACCTCACGCAATTCCCGACCGCTGCCACAAACCATTACACGTGCGTTGCGTGCACGTCGCAAATCGCTATTCGCCAGTGCGGAAGCGTATCCGAGCGCCTGCATTGCGAGATCTCCATGAACCTTTGTCGTAATCGTGGATTCGTGCACAGGCACGGCAAATAGGACCGTTACCGATTGAGGGTGATATGTGTGCTACGTAGCCTGAATCTCCGCCCAAGAAAAACCGAGGGCTGACTCAAGGCGCCAATGCATGCGCCATGGAGGTGTGACGTGCAACAGATCATCAAGGCCGCCATCGTCTCGAACGATCCCATCAGCAGCGCCGTTTTATCGCGCCTTATCAAGGAGTGGCCCAGCGCCCGCGTACGCTGCGAGACATTCCCGTCCGTGCAGGCAGCACTTGGCAGCGAATGGATCGACGAATCAGACGTCGTGTTCGTCTCCGAACTACCGGACCACGAAGATCTTTCGAATGCGGTATTCGCCCTGCGTCAGCGTGCGTCCAGTCCGGTGTGTTACGTCGTTTCTCCCGACCGCGGCCATACCGCATTGGCAAAAGCACTGCGCGCCGGCGCGCGTGACTACATCAACCGCTATGTCGTCGACGAAGACGATGTGCACCGCTGCCTGTGGGGAGTGCTTCGGGCACAGAACCTCGCCTTGCGGCATGCAGCAGCCGCGCAGATGGCCATGTCCTGAGGAGGATGATGTCCGTGGATGCATCGGCGATGCAGATCAAGCGGCTTCGTGAACGCTGGCGGTGGTGGACGCTGATCGGCGCAGGAATAACCGTGCCGGCAGTCTGGTGGATTTCCCATCCCACACGGGAAAACGTGGCTATAGCAGGCGCGCTGGCCCTTGCGGCAAGTGCTGTTGCCCTTGTCCAGGCCGTGCGTCGCAACCTCCGCTTGCGCGGCATCTACGAAGCACGGATCGCCAATCTGGAAAAGGATCTGGCAGCTGCGGAGAGAGAGAGCCCGTCCGAAGCCTTGCACGTGGTGTCCGATCTGGTCGGTATCTGGCGCAACCACGTCTCCAATGCGCGGCGGCAGACACAGCAGGCGGTGGAGTCGTTAGCCCAGCGTTTTGCCGACTTGGTGACCCAGATCGAACGCGGCATGGCCGTGGACCGATCCGACGGTGACCAGCCCTCCATGGAGCAGGTGTTCGGCGACAGCGAGCATGCCCTGGTGCAAGTCGTCGATATCATCACCGGCGATCTTGATGCCAAACGGCGCACCTACGCCCAGGTGGGTGAGTTGCGTTCTCTGGTGGAGGAGATGTCTTCCATGGCCGATGAAGTGGGGCGGGTTGCCTCGCAGACCAACCTGCTCGCGCTCAATGCCGCCATCGAGGCAGCGCGTGCGGGCGATGCCGGCCGCGGCTTTGCGGTCGTGGCCGACCAGGTGCGTGAGCTCTCGACCACTTCAGCCGACGCCGGTAGCCGCATCGCCGATCGCAGCCGTCGTGCCACGGAAAGCATTGGCGCCAGTGTCGCCGCCATCGAGGCCATCGAGACTCAGGATGCCTCCGCCTCACGTCGGGCCCTCGACACCATCACCGAGGTGCTCCAGCGACTGCACACCGCCATGCAGCAGCTCAGTGAGGCAGAGTCGACCATGCGCACGGTAAGCCTTGGCATCCAGTCGGAGATCTCCTCGATTCTCGTCTCGCTGCAATATCAGGACCGCATCAACCAGATTCTCGCCGCCATCGAGGCCTCCATGGATGAGTGTGCCCAGGCGCTGGTGGCGGGTGTCGACGATCCGCAACGCATCAGTGAGCTGCTAAACCGCATGCAACACCTGTACACCATGCAGGAGCAGCGTGATGCCCATAATGGCCAGCAGACGGACGTGGATACCGGCAAGGCCATAACATTCTTCTGAGGTAACAACCATGTCCAAGACAATCCTCGTAGTGGACGACTCGGCATCGATGCGCCAAGTGGTGTCGATCGCGCTGAAAAGCGCGAGCTTCGAGGTGTTCGAAGCGGGCAGCGGTGAGGAGGCGTTGGCGTTTCTCGACGGGCGTCGTGTGAACCTGATCATCAGCGACGTGAACATGCCGGGCATCGACGGCATCACCCTGGTGCGGGAAGTCAAAAAACGCCCTGCCTACAAGTTTACCCCGGTGATGATGTTGACCACCGAGTCACAGCCGGAAGCCATCGAGCGCGGCCGGCAGGCCGGCGCCAAGGCCTGGATGATAAAGCCGTTCAAACCGGACGAAATGCTCAACGCCATCAGCCGGATCATTACAGCCTGAGGGAAATGCCATGTCGTTGCACTGCACGAAAACATCGCAAGGTCGTTTCGCTCTCAGTGGCGAACTCGACATCTATAACGCCAGCGAAGCGAAGACCGCCATGCGCGACATCGTGAGCAACCAGAATGCCGAGGTGGATCTGTCGCAGATCACCGAGATCGACTTCGTCGGCATCCAGGTGCTGCTTGCGGCGAAGCATGAGGCCGAAATCAACAATGGTGCGCTGCGCCTGAGCGAACCGAGCCCGGTGGTGAGCGATGCCCTGGAGCTACTGGGTGTGGAAGCGGTGGTGTCGACACCGCAGGAGGTGCGTGAGTCATGAACCTGGACGAGGCGCGCAAGACGTATTTTCTCGAGGCGGACGAGCTGCTTGGAGAAATGGAGCATGGACTCCTGGACTTAGAACAACAGGAGGACCCGCGAGAACAGATCAACAGCCTGTTTCGTGCCGCACACACCATCAAAGGCAATAGTGGCGTGTTCGGATTCGACCACGTGGGCCGTTTCACGCACCGCGTGGAAGGCGTGCTGGATGCCTTGCGTAACGGCCGTTTGCAGGTCAGTAGCGCGTTGGTGGGCGAATTGCTGCGAGCCCGCGATCATACAGCGGAATTGGTCGCGCTCGCCGCGGAGGGGCGCGATCCAGATGCGGACACCCTGGCCCGGGGCGAGGCGATCACTGCACAGCTCGAAGGGCTGGCAGGGCACAGCCCGTCTGCGGCCGCAACCGCAGCGCATGTGGAAGTCGATACCGGGAGTGAACGGCGCTGGCATATCGAGTGGAACATCGGTCCGGACATGCTCGGACATGGCCTGGACCCGCTCTCTCTGCTGCGTTACCTGCGCAGCAACGGCCGTATCGAGGCGCCGCAGCTTATCGGCTCTTTTCCGACGCTCTCGGAGTTCAATCCCGAAAAGTGCTACCAGTCAATTCGCTTCGATTATGTCACCAGCCTTAGCGCGGAGGCGGTCCGCGAAGCCTTCGAATTCTTCCTCGATGAATCGGAGCTGGTCATCCGTCCCGAAGAAACGGCGGCGGGCGCCGCGCCGGCAGACGGGGAGAGTGCGCCAGAGGCGGCGCCCGGCTCCGTGATGGTGGAGATCACCAGCGAGGGCGTGGTCGAGCGCGGCGCGATCGATACGCCCAAGGACAAGCCGCGGGCCCGGCTCACACCTGCCACGGCCATTCGCGTGGACGCAGCCAAGCTGGACCAGCTCATCAACCTGGTGGGCGAGCTGGTGATTGCCGGCGCCACCAGCCATTTGCTCGCGACGCAGCTCGGCAACGAGCAGCTCATCGAGGCCAACTCGGCCATGACCCGGCTGGTGGAGGATATCCGCGACTCAGCCCTGAATCTGCGCATGGTGCAGATCGCCGAGACCTTCGCGCGCTTCCAGCGTGTGGTGCGCGATACCAGCCAGGAGCTCGGCAAGGAGATCGACCTGAGTATCTCGGGCGGTGAAACGGAGCTCGACAAGACCGTGGTGGAAAAGATCGGCGACCCGCTGATGCACCTGGTGCGCAACGCCATGGACCATGGCATCGAGTCGCCCGAGAAGCGCCAGGCCGCGGGCAAGCCGCGCAAGGGCACCGTCGCCCTGAACGCCTTCCACGATTCAGGCAGCATCGTCATCCAGGTGGCCGACGACGGCAATGGCCTCGACCCGGACAAGCTGCTGGCCAAGGCGCGGGATGCCGGTGTGGTCGGCCCGACGCAGACCCTGACCCACCAGGAGATCCTCCGCCTGGCCTTCGAACCGGGCCTCAGCACCGCCAAACAGGTGACCAATCTCTCGGGGCGCGGCGTGGGCCTCGATGTGGTCAAGCGAAACATCGAGGCGCTGCGCGGCACCGTGGATATCGAGTCGGAGAAGGGCAAAGGCACTCGGGTGTCCATCCGCCTGCCCCTGACCCTCGCCATCATCGACGGCTTCCGCGTCGGCGTGGCGGGCAGCTCCTATGTGATCCCGCTCGATACGGTCATCGAATGTATCGAGATCGAGGAACGCAACGAGGCCCAGCGTGGTCAGGCGCATTACATCAACCTACGAGGGGAGGTTCTTCCTTTCCTGCGTTTGCGTGAGCTCTTCCAGGAGGCGCCACCCACGGAAGAGAGCAGGGAAAATATCGTGGTCGTTTCGTACGCCGGTCAAAAGGCGGGACTGGTAGTGGACGAATTGCTGGGTGAATACCAGACCGTCATCAAGCCCCTCGGACGACTCTTCCGGTCTGTACAGGGACTGAGCGGGGCCACAATTCTGGGTAGCGGGGATGTTGCGGTGATCCTTGACGTTCCCCAATTGATTCAGACAGCCACACAGGCGGCCGCCAACGGGCCGCGCCATGCCGTCGGAATGTAAAACTCTCAAGAAGGAGTCGCGAAATGTTCAGTCACATGCGTATTGGAATGCGGTTGGCCCTGGGCTTCGGCTTGTTGATGGCGTTGTTGTTGGTGGTTGCGGTGCTGGGTGTAACACGCCTCAGCTCTCTCAATGGCCACATCGAGATACTTCTCAACGACAGGTATCCCAAGACCGTCTTGCTCAACCAGATCAATGACAGCCTGGGCGTCGCGGCGCGTGCGGTGCGCAACATGTTGTTGCTGACGGACACGACGGAAATCCAAAGGGAGGCCAAGCGGCTCGATGATGTCAAAGTCATCATCGACACGAACATAAACAAGTTGGCGGAGACCATCCGCTCGACAGAAGGCAAGCAGATCCTCAAGACCACGGAAGAGGCGCGGGAGCATTACGTCGCGGACCAAAGCAAGCTGACGCAGCTCATTGCATCGAACCAGCGCGACGAGGCGGTCATTTTCCTGATTGCCGACCTGCGCGAATCACAGGCGGAATACTTCAATGCGATCACGTCCTTCATCGAGTTCCAGGCGAACCTGATGAACGAATCCGGTGTCCAGGCCCAGGCGGAATACCGAACCGCTTTCAACATGACGCTGGGTCTGACGGCAGCCGCTGTGGTACTTGCCCTTGGGATCGCATTTTGGATTACCCGCAGCATCACGCGCCCACTCGCCGAGGCGGTGCACGTCGCTGATCAAATGGCAAACGGCAATCTCGACATTCACGTGGAAAGCAAGTCACGCGATGAAACGGGCCAGTTGCTGCAGGCCATGGGCCAGATGGTTGGCAAGCTGTCGCAGGTGATCGGCGATATCAACAGCGCCACGGAAGCCCTCTCCAGTGCTTCTGAGGAAGTTGCGGCCACTGCGCAGTCGCTGAGCCAGGGCGCCACAGAGCAGGCGGCGAGCGTGGAAGAGACCAGCGCGTCCCTTGAGCAGATGGGCGCCTCGGTTAAGCAGAACGCGGAAAACGCCAAGGTCACCGACTCCATCGCCACCACGTCTGCGCAGCAGGGCAATGAAGGCGGCAAGGCGGTGCAGGAAACCGTCGATGCCATGAAACAGATCGCCGACAAGATCGGCATCATCGAGGACATCGCCTACAAGACCAACCTGCTGGCGCTCAATGCGGCGATCGAGGCGGCGCGCGCCGGGGAGCACGGCAAAGGCTTCGCGGTGGTGGCCGACGAGGTACGCAAGCTGGCCGAACGCAGCCAAGTATCGGCCCAGGAGATCTCTGGACTGGCGGGCGACAGCGTCAAGATCGCTGAACGGGCAGGCAAGCTGCTGGAGGAGATCGTCCCCAACATCAAGAAGACCGCTGAATTGGTGCAGGAGATCACGGCGGCCTCGGAGGAGCAGGCCACGGGCGTGGCGCAGGTGAACACGGCGGTCTCTCAGCTCGACAAGGTCTCGCAGCAGAGCGCCTCCAGTTCCGAGGAACTGGCGTCCACGGCCGAGGAGATGAGCTCCCAGGCCCAGCAACTGGCGGCCACCGTGTCGTTCTTCAAGCTCGCCGAAGGCAGTCGTCCGGCGCTGGTGAAAAAGCCGGCCAAGGCGCGCAAGCCTGCGGAAACGACGCTCAGCCACCAGGACGACAAGCACGCCGTCGGTGACTTTGAGCGCTTTGGGCTGGAGGGCGCGTAATGGCAGGCGGGACGGCGGTGACTGCCCCGTCCAGAACGGGGGTGACAGGCTCGGTGGGGCAGACGGACAAGTACCTCACCGTGAGCCTCGGTGAGGCGCGATTCGGCATTCCCGTGTCGCGCGTCAAGGAGATTATCGAATGCGACGCCATTACACCGCTGCCGATGGCCCCGGCGGCGGTCCGGGGCACCATCAACCTGCGCGGTCGGGTTGTCCCGGTGGTGGACCTGGCGGTGCGCTTCGGCCTTCCGTCCATGACCATCGGCCGGAGGACGTGCATCGTCATTGCGGAAGTGGATAACGGCGACAAGACGCGGGCCTTTGACTTCGGCCTATTGATCGATGCCGTCAATGAGGTTGTCGATCTCGCACCGGGCGATATCGAGCGTGCACCCACCATGGACGGTTCGATTCGCACGGACTTTGCATTGGGGATGGGCAAGGTGCGCGGCACCTTCGTGCTGTTGCTGAAGATAGAGGCGCTGGTCGCGGTGGCCGAGTTCGAAGGCCTGGCCTCTTCCCTGCCATTGCCACTCCTTGATAGTGGAGGAAAACCCCATGGATGAACTGGCAACCCTCGAGAATGTCAGCGGGAGCATCGAGTTCGTCGGCGGTAAGGTTCTTACCTTCACGGTCGCGAACGAGACCTATGCCATCGGGATCCAGGACGTCAAGGAAATCATCGAATACGGCGGCGTCACCCGCGTGCCCATGGTGAATGCGCAGATCAGCGGGGTGTTGAATCTGCGTGGACGCATCGTTCCGGTCATCGACCTGGCAGAGCGTTTGCAATTACCCGGCGAAGCCGCTGGAAAGCGTTCCTGCGTGGTCGTATTGGATGTGAAGCATGGGGACGAGGTGGTGGAGCTCGGCCTGATGGTCAACGCAGTCAACCAGGTGATCACGGTGGATGCGAATGACTTGCAGCAGGCGCCAAGCTTCGGAACCCGTATCCGGGATGATTTCATTCTGTCCATGGCGCGGGTCGACGGGGAGTTCGTGATCATCCTCGACCATCCGGCGGTGCTTTCCATCGAAGAAATGGCTGAGGCCGTGCCATGTATCTAATCACGCAGAAGAAACCCACGCCGAATCCGGCGTGGGTTCCTCCGCCCTTGCACGAAAAAGAGTTCGGACGGTTGCGCGGCCTGCTGTTCCAATGGGCCGGCATCAGCATGAACGATTCCAAGAAGGCGTTGGTGAGCTCGCGCCTGGAGTCTCGCCTGCGGCAACTGGCGATGAGGAGCTTCAGTGATTACTGCCGGTTGGTCGAAGAAAACGATGACGAGCGGCAGATCATGGTGGACCTGTTGACCACCAACGAGACACATTTCTTCAGGGAACCCCGCCACTTCGAATATCTCGCCGCGCACATCCTCCCCACGCTGCCGCGCTCCGGAAACATCAAGGTATGGAGTGCCGCTTGCTCAACGGGTGAGGAGGTGTACAGCCTCGCCATGACCTTGTCCGAACACACGGGACACGACAATTGGAAGGTCTATGGCTCCGACATCAGTCGGCGTGTGCTGGATGTGGCGAACAAGGCCGTCTACCCCATGGCGTCTGCAGGCGAAATTCCCCATCGCTATCTGTCCCGCTTTTGCCTCAAAGGTGTGCGCAGTCAGCATGGGTCTTTCACCATTGAGCAGAATCTCAAACGCAAGACGGAATTCTTCCACATCAACCTCAATGGCAATTGGCCGGAACTCGACAAGTATCACGTGATATTTCTGAGAAACGTCATGATCTATTTCGATACCGAAACACGTCGCAAGCTCGTAACACGGCTGCGCAATCAGTTGCTTCCTGGTGGTTTTCTCATTGTCGGTCATGCCGAGAGCATGACCGTGCTGGACGGCGGATTCTCATGCATACGTCCCTCTATCTACCAGCTGCGGTGAGGCGCCATGAGCAAGCGACGCACGACCGTGCTGGTGGTGGACGATTCCGCCGTCATTCGGCGGGTACTGACGGAAGTGCTCTCGGCGGACCCGGATATCGAGGTGATGGGTGCGGCATCGGATCCGATCTTCGCCTTGAATCACATGCAGCGACGATGGCCCGACGTGCTGATCCTCGACGTGGAAATGCCGCGCATGGACGGGATCACCTTCCTGCGCAAGATCATGGCCGAGCGGCCGACGCCGGTGATCATCTGTTCGTCACTGACCGAGCAGGGCGCAAAAACCACCGTGGAGGCAATGAGTGCCGGCGCTGTGGAGATCGTCACCAAACCCAAGCTCGGGGTGAAGGATTTCCTCGAAACCGAGGGCGCGCACTTGGCGCGGCTGGTCAAGTCGGCGGCGCGCATCCGCACCGAGCGGCTTGCCTCACGGGTGGCAGCGCGGTCTGTCGTGTCGGGAGCGCCGGCGATGGCGATGGCGGAAACGACCGATCGGGTGGTCGCCATCGGTACCTCCACAGGAGGCACTCAGGCCTTGGAGGTGGTGTTGTCGGCGCTGCCCGCGGTCGTGCCGGGGATCGTCGTCGTCCAGCACATGCCGGAAAAATTCACCACCGCCTTCGCACGACGGCTCGACAGCCTGTGCAACATCGAAGTGCGCGAGGCGAAAGACCACGACCGGGTCATTCCGGGTATGGCCTACATCGCCCCGGGGGGGCGCCACATGCTCATGCGGCGCAGCGGCGCGCAGTATTTCGTCGAAGTACGCGACGGGCCGGTGGTAAATCATCACCGGCCATCGGTGGATGTGCTTTTTCACTCGGTGGCCAAAGCGGCGGGCGCCAATGCCCTCGGGGTGATCATGACCGGCATGGGTGACGACGGCGCCGAGGGCATCCGGCAGATGCGGGCGGCGGGTGCGCATACCGTGGCGCAGAACGAGGAGACGTGTGTGGTGTTCGGCATGCCAAAGGAAGCCATCAAGCGTGGCGGCATCGACGCGGTGATGCCGCTCGACGGCATCGCACAGGAGATCGTCCGGTTCGGCGCTGGTGCAGCTGCAAAGGCGGTCGTCAATGGCTAGGCCCGCGCTGCTGCTGGTGGAGGATGACCCGTCGACGCGCCAGTCGCTGGTGCGCATGACACACGCGCGCGGTTACCCGGTGCGGCTGGCCCATTCACCCACTGAGGCGCTCGGGATGCTTGATGACGTCGCGGTGGTGGTGGCGGATTTTCGTATGGCCGGCATGACCGGGGTGGAGTTCCTGCGCTGTGTGCGGGCGAAGCAGCCGCTCGCGGCCCGCTACCTGCTGTCGCGAGCGCTTGGTATCGCCAACGTACGTCGCGCCGTGTCGGACGGCACTGCCATGGCGGCCTTTTCCCAGCCCTGGCACGCGGGACTGCTGTTGTTCGCCATCCGCAAGGGCTTTGAGCGCTACAGCAAGCACTACGCGTTGGAAGGCGCGTTCGGCGCCGAGATGGCAGGTCATGAATTCATGTCAACGGGACGTGCATCTGCTGCACATTGGCCGAACAGCGTCCCGCGTCAGGTTCGTAAAGGGGCTGTGCCCCAAGGAAGCGACCATGCTGAAGGAGCTGAGAATTGGGGCGAGGCTGACGTCAGGTTTTGGCGTCGTGACGATTCAGACTTTTTTGCTAGGGGGACGGACTTCGCCGGCTTGATTGAACCTGTGTAGCGCTGGGTGGCCGGGGAATTGGGCGTCGCTTCGCAACGGCACACGGACGCCACGGGCCTGGCCGGGCTGTCCACCGATTCGGGTGCTTAACAGCTGTTCGCACCCTGAAACACCTGCCATCTCGCAACGAGGCGAAGATCGCAAAGGAGAGGCCGAGCGAGAGTAGCGGAAAATCGTGCGTCTGTTCCAGCCATTGGCGTCTTTGTGTCGTGGCGAGAGTCAATCCAGGTGTGGCGTGGCTCGGAACAGTTATTTGGGCCCTCTATCGGCAATTGCAGGCACGGTCGCTTGTGCCCGCGATGGGAGGCAACTATGCCGGAAAACTCACACCCGTTTCGAACACGGCCGGTGTGGAAATGCGCAACTCTGTCCCCTGATCGGACAGGAGGGGCGACCGTCCGTGGCAGTTTGATTCTGACGCCCGTGGCCCGTGCATACCTGTGCCCCGGGTGGCGTGTCCGACACCATCGGGAACCGCTCCAGTGCCCCGCACCCTGAGAGACACGGGCACGGCCGGATGTGATTGGCCCCCCGCAACGGGCGTCTGCGCCCCTTCGGTGCGGTCGGTGCAGAGGTGCGGACGTGACGTGAACAACGTGTGGATTGCCGACGACATCGATGTCCGGGCGTTCCGGTATCGCGTGTCCCAGAAACGTGGGAGCTCCGTTGTATCGGCTGCGTGCGAAGTGCGGCCGTGTGAAGCAATTCGGCTATTCGGTCGGGAGGGATCGTGATCGTGATGAAGAACATGAAGATCGGAACACGCCTCGGTGGCGGCATAGCGCTCATTCTGCTTCCGTTGATTATCGCCTCTATCGTAGCGCTCATCCTGTTTCAGGGCGTGATTGTGGCCAATCAGGAAGCGCGCGAGAAAATGGAGCAGGCGATTTTCCAGGTTAAAAAGGAAGTGGACCACCTGGACTGGACGAACCAGCTCAGTAACAGCTTTTTACTTGGCCGGGAGTTCACTGGACAGCTGGACTGGACGCGCTGCGACTTCGGGCAGTGGTATTACGCCTTCCGCGACAGCGGGGCGTACACGCACGCGAGCCGGGAATTTCGTGAGGTGTTCGATGCGGTGGAGGACGAGCATCGCGCCTTGCATGCCTCGGCGCAGCGTATCGTCGCGTTGGTCCGGGAGGGCGCAAGTCAGCGCGCCATGGCCATTTACCACGACGAGACCCTGCGTCTGCTTGCCCAGCTGCGAAAGCGCCTGGGGACGCTCGACGCGGCGCTGACCCACGAGCGCGACGCCGCCGTGGCGAACGCCGACCGCCTCGCCGGAACGGCCCGCCTGCTGGTGGCGGCGGCCCTGGCGACAGCGTGTCTCGTCGCCATACCGCTTGGCTATGTGCTGACCCGCAGCGTCACGCGCCCGCTCGGGCACGCAGTGGAGGTAGCCGACCGGCTGGCGCAGGGCGATCTGTCCGTCCGGGTGTCTGCCGGCTCGGGCGACGAGACCGGGCAGCTCCTGTCCGCACTGCAGCGCATGCTGCAATCCCTGGCCGCTGCGGTCGGCGAGGTGAACAGCGTCGCCTGCGCCTTGTCGAGCACCTCGGCCCAGGTGAACGGGACGGCGCAGTCGCTCAGCGCCGGGGCGAGCGAACTCGCCGCCAGCGTGGAGCAAACCGGCGCCTCGCTGGCGACCATGACCGCCACGGTTCAGCAGAACACCGATGACGCCAGGACCACGGACGCCATTGCAGCGGCGGCGGCTTCGCAGGCCTCCGAAGGCGGCCGCGCCGTGCAGGCGACCGTGCTTGCCATGCGCAGCATCACGGAAAGGATCTCGCTGGTCGAGGACATCGCCTACAAGACCAATCTGCTGGCGTTGAATGCCGCCATCGAGGCCGCGCGCGCTGGTGAACACGGCAAGGGATTCGCCGTTGTGGCGGACGAGGTGCGCGCCTTGGCCGCACGCAGTCAGGCCGCCGCGCAGGAAATCCGCCAGGAGGCCGGGGAGAGCGTGCAAGTGGCCGAACGGGCGGCGCGCCTGCTGGACGAGGTGGTGCCCGGCATCCGCCATACGGCGGAGCTGGTGCAGAAGATCGTCGAGTCCTCCAACGAACAGACCGGCGAGATCACACAGATCACCAGCACGGTGCGACAACTGGACGACGTCTCGCAGCAGACTGCCGCCGCGTCGGAACAGCTCGCGGCATCAGCCGAAGGTGTGAACGTGCAGGCACAGGAACTGACGCAGGTGATGGCCTTCTTCAAGCTGGAAGCATACGCGAGGACGGTTGCTGTATCGTCCGCCTGAGCGGGCGGACGCAGGACATTTCCTATTCCTGTGCGGTTAGCGCCCGGCTGTCTCGCGAACAGCTCGGCAAACCCCGTGACGCCCGTGGACTTGTGGTATAACCGGGTCACAACAATCAATGAAAGGGACTCTCGTGGACGAGCAGAAATTCCTGGTTCGCGAACGCCTCGACGCACTGTTTCGCGTACTCGTCGAGGCGGGCTACACGATTGTCGGACCCCGGCGTCAGGACGGCGCCATCGTGTTCGCGCAGCTGACTTGTGCGGACGAACTGCCGGCCGGGGTACGCGATGCACAACAACCCGGCGAATACCGGTTGTCCGATTCGGCTTCCCCACGACGGTTTTCCTTCGCCAACGGTCCGCAGGCCCTCAAGCCCCTCTTCTTCGCCGCCCATGAACCGCTGTGGGAGGCCGCCCAGGACCAGGGCCGCCTGACCTTCAGCGCCGTGAAGCCTGCCCGGCAGCGCCTGGCGATCCTCGGTGTGAGGGCATGCGACCTCGCGGCCCTTGCCCTGCACGATGCCCACTTCGCCCATGACGCTCACTACACGAGCCGGCGTGCAGGCGCATTGTTGATCACGGTGAATTGCAGCCATCCGGCAGCGACCTGTTTCTGCGCCTCCACCGGCGACGGGCCGGTTGCGAGCGCCGGTTATGACTTGATGCTCGACGAACTGGACGACGGTTATGTCATGCAGGCCGGGTCGGAGGCCGGACGTGCACTGCTCGCGCTGTTGCCGACGACAGCCGCCTCCGCTGAACACAGCAACGCAGCCGGGCAGCAGCGTGCCGCGGCGGCCAGGCAGCAGCGCCGCCTGCCTGGGCGTAACCTCCAGGCGGGTCTGTTCGCGCAGCTGGAGCACCCGCGCTGGACCGAGACCGCCGTGCGTTGCCTGTCCTGCGGTAATTGCACATCGGTCTGCCCCACGTGCTTTTGCAACACGCAACTGGACGAGGCCGCGCTCGATGGCACGCAGGCGGGCCGCGTGCGCGTGTGGGATTCATGTTTCACGGAAGGCCATAGCTACATCCACGGCGTGGTGATCCGTGACGACACACGCAAGCGTTATCGCCAATGGCTCACCCACAAGCTCGGCAGCTGGCACGCACAATACGGCCGTTCCGGCTGCGTAGGCTGTGGGCGCTGCATCACCTGGTGTCCAGTGGGTATCGACCTCACCGAGGAAGTCGCCGCCATCGTGGGAGAGAATGCATGAGTGCCGTCCAGCCTTTCCAAGTCCCGCACGAGGCGGAGATCATCGAGCGCATCCAGGAGTCGCCGAGCATCTACACGCTGCGCCTGCGTTTCACCGAACCGGCCGTGCACGCCGGCTATGGCTTCGCTCCCGGGCAGTTCAACATGCTTTATCTCTACGGCGTGGGCGAGGTGCCCATCTCCATCGTCTCCGATCCGGAGGACGATCACCTCTTCGACCACACCATCCGCAGCGTGGGGCGTGTGACGCGGGCCCTGGCCAATCTGCAACAGGGGGCGCGTCTGGGCGTGCGCGGCCCGTTCGGCCGTGGCTGGCCCATGGCGCAGGCGGAAGGCCGCGACGTGGTCATCGTCACGGGCGGTCTCGGTTGCGCGCCCGTGATGTCGGTGATCAATTACGTGCTGCGCCGGCGTGAACGCTTCCGGCGCCTGGTGATCATCCAAGGTGTCAAACATGCCGACGACCTTATCTGGCGCGAGCGCTATCAGGCCTGGGCCAAGCTGCCCGATACGCAGGTCTTCGTCGCGGCGGACAAGGCCGGCCCCGGCTGGCCGTTCCGCGAAGGTCTGGTGACCGAACTGCTGGGCGATGCGCAGCTCGATCCACGCAACAGCACCGTCATGATGTGCGGCCCGCAGGGCATGATGCAGGCGGTGGCCCGCGACCTGTTGTCCCGTGGCTTCGACGAACGTGACCTGTGGCTGTCCATGGAGCGCAACATGCAGTGCGGCCACGGTGTGTGCGGCCATTGCCAGATGGGCGAAAAATTCGTGTGCAAGGATGGGCCGGTGTTCTCCTATGACGAGATCAAACACCTGCTCGCGGCGCGTCTGTAGGCGCCGACACCGTCGGCGAACCTGGTTCGGATAACCGCCGGCTTGAGGGTTCGCCCGCGATATTTTCAGTCATGCTGGGGGTGTCACGTAGCCGCTGCGCGGCAACGTGACCTACGCGATGGCGCCTTCGATCATTTGCGTTCGTTGGCGGACAAATAAAGAGAACAAACAATGAAACCGAGAGTCGCGGTTCACAAGTTCAGTTCCTGTGACGGTTGTCAGCTCGCCTTCCTGAACCTGGGGGAGGGGCTTCTCACGCTCGCAAGCATGGTGGAAATGGTGCATTTCGCCGAGGCCGGACTGCTGAATGAAGACGCACCGGTGGACATCGCCTTCGTGGAGGGAAGTATCAGCACGCCCCACGAAGCAGAACGTATCCTCCGGGTGCGCGAGCATAGCCGTTTGGTGGTGACCCTCGGCGCCTGCGCGACTGCCGGTGGTATCCAGGCGCTGCGTAACATGGCGGATGCGGACCGCTGGGTGGCCGGGGTGTACGCGCAGCCCGAGGTGATCGATATCCTTGCCACCTCGACGCCCGTACGCGATCACATCCGCGTCGATCTGGAACTCTGGGGCTGCCCGGTGAACAGCCGCCAGGTCATCGAGGCGGTGCGCTCACTGCTGTTCGGCGCCCTCCCGCGCGACCATCACGACAAGCTCTGTCTCGAGTGCAAGCGCAATAACCAGGTCTGCGTGCTGGTGGCCAAAGGGGAGCCGTGCATGGGGCCGGTCACCCGCACCGGTTGCGGCGCCCTGTGCCCCGGTGTCGGGCGGGACTGTTTCGGCTGCTATGGTCCGGCTGAGAATCCCAATACCGGCGCGCTGGGTCGGCGCTTCGCCGGGCTCGGTTTCGTGCCCGAGGAGGTCGCGCAACGCTTCCTGTTCATCAACAGCGGCGTCGAGCCGTTCCACAGTGAAGGCTTGCGCTGGCAGGGGGCAGAACAATGAACAAACGGGAAATCGCCATTCATGTCCCGGTGCTCGCCCGTGTGGAGGGCGAGGGCGCACTGGACCTGCACATCAGCGGGGATCGCATCGACCACCTGCACCTGCGCATCTTCGAACCGCCGCGCCTGTTCGAGAAATTCCTCGAAGGCCGCAGTTTCCGCGATGTGCCCGACATGGTGGCGCGCATCTGCGGCATTTGTCCGGTGGCCTATCAGATGAGTGCGGCGCATGCCATCGAACAGGCCTTCGGCATGGACCCGGGCCCTTGGGTGCGCGACATGCGCCGACTGTTCTATTGCGGCGAATGGCTGGAGAGCCACGCGTTGCACGTGCACCTGCTCGCCGCACCGGACTTCCTCGGCTTCCCCACCGCCATCGCCATGGCGCAGAAATTCCCCGAGGAGGTGCGCCGCGGCCTGCAATTGCAGGAACTCGGCAACGCCATCGTGCGTCTGCTGGGCGGACGTTCGGTGCACCCGGTGGGTGCGCGTATCGGCGGTTTTTCCCATGCACCGAGTCCCGAGGCGGCCGCCGACCTGCTCGCCAGGCTCGAGGCGGTCGTGCCCGATGCCGAGGCGCTGGTGCACTGGGTGGCATCGCTGCCCATGCCTGACGACGTGCAGGCGTTCACCTGCGTGAGTCTGCGCCATCCTCAGGAATATCCCATGAACGAGGGCCGTCTGGTGTCGAACCACGGCCTCGACATGGACATCCGCAGCTATCGCGAACGCTTCAGCGAATTCCATGTGCCGCATTCCACGTCCCTGCATTCGACGCTCGATGGCAAGCCGTATCTGGTCGGGCCGCTGGCGCGCCTGAACCTGAACATGGACCGGCTGCCGCCGGCGGTGGCGAAAAACCTCGCGGCCACCGGCATCCGTTTCCCGAGCAGCAACATGTTCCACAGCGCCCTGGCGCGCGCGGTGGAGATCCACCTGGCGCTGCTGGAGGCGATCCGCATCCTGGAAAACTACCGTCCCGCCCAACCGCACATCGCGCCCACGCCGCGTGCGGGCGTCGGCTACGGCTGTACGGAGGCGCCGCGCGGTTTCCTGTGGCACCGTTTCGAAATGGATGGTCAGGGGCGTGTGGTGAATACGGAGATCGTCCCGCCCACGGCCCAAAACCAGGCGCGCATCGAGGAGGACCTGCGCCGCTCCCTGTTGGCCTTCGGCCTGGATCAGCCGGAAGAGGCGCTGCGCCTGCGGGCGGAAACCGTCATCCGCAACTACGATCCCTGCATCTCCTGTTCCACGCATTTCCTGCGTCTCAATCTGGAACGGCAATGAAACCACTGGTGCTCGGCGTCGGTTCGCCCTTCGCGGCGGACCGCGTGGGCTGGTGCGCTGTGGAGGCACTGCAATTGCGGCTCGGCGATGCACTGGCGTTCGAGTGCTGCGATCGCCCGGGGGCGCACCTGCTGTCACTCCTGCGCGGGCGCCCGTGTGTGGCCATCATCGACGCCTTGCTCGGTGTGACGGCGGGGAGCCTGCATGTGCTGCAACCGTCCGATCTGGCTCGGGATGCCGGCACGGCAGTGCACGGCTTCGGCGTGGCCGACGCCCTTGGCCTGGCGGAGGCCTTGGGCGATCTGCCGCCACGCCTGGTGCTCATCGGCATCGGGGTCGGCGCCGGCGAGGTGCTGCCAGAGGTTGATTGGGATGCGCTGGCCGCGCAGCTAACAAACCTGCTGGCGTAGCCCGGATGAAGCGCAGCGGAATCCGGGGAGTGCGATGCGAATAAAAGGCGGTGGAAGAAAAGCGCAACAACCACGACTAGAGTTAGCGGATGGATGCCAGAAACACCCAACTTGCCCTGGAAGAACACGTGGCCGCCGCAGAGGCGCTGCTACCGGCCTGGTTCGTGCCACGCATGATGCGTGAGGACTGGGTGTACGGCTTGGTAATGGATTACGGCTCCATCATCGCCGTGGAACGGGTGCAAGCGGTGCGCCAGGCAGCGGACGGCAGCCTGTGGATGGACGTGAGGCTGGCGCCCGCCGACGACTACTGGAGCGGCAATTACGACCCGAGCGTCTTCGGCGCGCCCAGCTCGCGGCGCCAGGCCTCCATCAACTGCGCCCATGTGGCAGCGGCCTTCGAACTGGTGGATCACCTGGAAGCCGCACACGGCGAAGCACCGCGTACTCACTCCACATAGATCATCTTGCGGGTCATGCCGCCGTCCACCACGAAGTCCTGACCGGTGACGAAGCCGGCCTGCTCCGAGGCGAGGAACAACACCATGTCCGCCACATCCTCGGGACGACCCACGCGTCCCACCGGGTGTTGGTCGTGGTCCTCCGCTCGCAGCTGCGCAGGCTGGCGTGCGCTGACCTTTTTCCAGGCACTCACGTCGATCCACCCGGGGCTCACACAATTGACGCGTACTTCGGGTCCGAGGCTCACGGCAAGGGCGTGGGTCAGCGCGAGCAGGCCGCCCTTACTGGCAGCATAAGCCTCGGTATCCGGTTCCGACATGTGCGCGCGCGTCGAGGTGATGTTGATGATGGCGCCGTGCGCCTTGCGCAGGTATGGCGCTGCGGCCCGCGTGCACAGGAAGGCGCCGGTGAGGTTCACACCGAGGATGCGCTGCCAGGTCTCGAAGCCGAGTTCGGTGAGCGGCGTGGTAGTGAAGATGCCGGCGTTGTTCACCAGCACGTCCATGCCCCCGAAGCGTCGTACGCACTCGTCGACGCACGCCTGCACCTGCGCCTCCACGCTCACGTCGGCGGTGACGAAGGCGAGCGCCCCTTCGTGACGGTACTCACCGAGCGTCTCGCGGCCGGCCTCCTCGTCCGAATCGGCAATGCAGACGTTGTATCCGCTGCGCAGGAAGGCCAGCGCGATGGCCTTGCCGATGCCCTGTGCCCCGCCCGTGACCAGTGCTGTTTTCATGGGTCTTCCTCCTGTCGCGAGTATACCGGGGACGCCCCATGGCGAACCGCGTGGCGTTTTTGGCGAGTTCGGCTCCATGGAATCGCTAGCACGATCAGCAAACCCTTGGCAGTCGGTGCGGAATACGTGTTCTACGCTCAAAGCGACTTGACACGCCAGCGAGGGAGAAACGCATGCAATTGAACAAGCTCATGACGCTTTTGTTCGCAGCCCTGCTCGGCCTTGGCATGGCAGGCTGCGATGGCGGTGGTGGACAGACCGGACAGACCGGCGATCAAGGCACCGCCGAACGCGCACCAACACCGCCTGCCGGCGGCGACGCCACCACCCCCGGCCAGCAACCGCCGCCCGGTGGGACCTCCGGCGGCGGGATGGGCCAGCCGTAATCGCAATCCGTCGTCGAGGCGCGTCCCGGCTGCGGGACGCGCCAAAACGGCAGGGAGTACACCCTATGGAATGGCAACGGGGAGTGGCGGTTGCATGGCTGGTGGTGCTGCTTGGCGGCGCCCTGACGGCTTGCGAACGCGAGGGGCCTGCGGAGCGGGCGGGTGAATCGGTGGATGAGACCGTGGAGCGTGCCGGTGAGGAGGTCGAGCGCTCTACTGATCGATGAGACATCGGGTGGCCGTGTCGGCCTGTTCTCCATCACCGGTCCACCACCGGCTGTGGCCGGTATGGCCTAGCGATGCTCGTGTGCCGACACCCGCAGCAGCACGCGGTCGAGTAGGCGGTGTGAACACAGCCGCTTGAGCGTCGCGAACAAATAGGTGGGGAAGGTCACGTAATAGCGCGACCTGGGTCGTCCCGACTCCAGCGCATGCACGACCTTGGCGAGTACGGCCTCGGGCGGCAGGGTAAACGGTGCCGCCGGCCCCGGTTTTTGCAGGCGTTTCAGCGTGGCTTCGTAGCGTGGGCGGAACGGACTCGCCGCCATGTCGATGTGCGCATGCAGGCGAGCCAGGCTGTTGGCGCGGAAGCGGCTGACGATCGGGCCCGGTTCGATCAGGCTCACGTGGATGCCGGTGTCGGCCAGTTCCAAACGCAAGGTATCGGTGAGACCTTCCAGGGCGAACTTGCTGGCCACATAGGCGCCGCGAAACGGCAGGCCTACGAGGCCGAGTACCGAACTGTTTTGAATGATGCGGCCATGGCCCTGACGGCGCATTACCTTCAGCACTTCCACCGTGAGTTCGTGCGTACCGAGCAGGTTGGTTTCCAGTTGCGCACGCAAGACGTCTCGGCGCAGGTCTTCGACGGCGCCGGGCTGACCGTAGGCGGCGTTGTTGAACAGGGCATCGAGGGTGCCACCCGTACGACGCAACACCTCGGCGAGGGTGCTGCGAATGGACGCGGAATCATCCAGATCGAGTGGCAGGCTCTCCAGACCGATTTCCGTCAGACGCGTCACATCCTCGCGCTTGCGTGCCGTGGCGAATACGCGGTGGCCACGTGCCGCCAGGCCCTGCGCGACGCACAGGCCGATGCCGCTCGAACACCCGGTAATGAGAATGGTGCGGGGGCTGGGTGTGCCCATGGGATCCTCCTGGTGAATCGGGCGGATCATACGCGATTGCGCCGGTGAAACGGCCCTTGCCACGGAGGGATTCGGCCGGGGTCCATCGGGATGGATCCCGGCTTGCGCCGGAATGATGCGCTCTCGGTGCCGTGCATTGTCACGTAGGCGCTGCGCGCCAACGTGACCTACGGACCCGGGCGTTGGGCATACTGTGAACGGCGGTAGGTCACGTTGCGAAGCTACGTGACATCTTCCGGCACTGTCACGTAGGCGCTGCGCGCCAACGTGACCTACGGACCCGGGGGTTGGGCATACTGTGAACGGCCGTAGGTCACGTTGCGAAGCTACGTGACATCTTCCGGCACTGTCACGTAGGCGCTGCGCGCCAACGTGACCTACGGACCCGGGCGTTGGGCATACTGTGAACGGCGGTAGGTCACGTTGCGAAGCTACGTGACATCTTCCGGCACTGTCACGTAGGCGCTGCGCGCCAACGTGACCTACGGACCCGGGGGTTGGGCATACTGTGAACGGCCGTAGGTCACGTTGCGAAGCTACGTGACATCTTCCGGCACTGTCACGTAGGCGCTGCGCGCCAACGTGACCTACGGACCCGGGCGTTGGGCATACTGTGAACGGCGGTAGGTCACGTTGCGAAGCTACGTGACATCTTCCGGCACTGTCACGTAGGCGCTGCGCGCCAACGTGACCTACGGATCCGGGGGTTGGGCATACGGTGAACGGCCGTAGGTCACGTTGCGAAGCTACGTGACGTGCTTCCGCTCGACATGTCGTAGGCGCTGCGCGCCAACGTGACCTACGGACCCCGGGGCGTTGGGCATACTGTCAACGGCGGTAGGTCACGTTGCGAAGCTACGTGACATCTTCCGGTAGACATGTCACGTAGGCGCTGCGCGCCAACGTGACCTACGGAACTCCGAGTTGGACACGCTGTGAATTCACGCCAGCAAGACTGCCACCAGTCCGGTGAGATAGATCCCGTCGAAGGTACCTGCGCCGCCGATGGAAGCGAGCGACGCCCCCAGGCGCCGGATGTCCTTCAACCGCAGCAGGTCGGCGCCGATGAGTACGCCGAGCGTGCCACAGATGTAGGCGAGCGGTGCACTTTGGTCGGGACGCACCACGGTGGCAATGAGTGCGGCACTGAGCGGCGCGATGAGTACGGGCATGCCGATGCCGAGCCCGGGCATGGGTCGGCTGAAGGTGTAACTGATGGCCGTCACGCCCGCGACGCTGACGGCCACTTCCCAGAGCGGCAGGGCGTGGTAACCGAGCAGATAAGCGGAGAACAGCAGCGGCACCAACCCACCGCCCACGTTCAGGGCAATGATGGTGCGCCCCTCCTGTTGCCAGCGTGGCAGTTTCCATAACAGGTCGAGGGGCGGTGGCAATGGACTCTGCTCGGGGAAGGTCTCGGTCTTGAGATGGAACAAAGGCAGGTTGAGGGTGCTGCCGACCAACGAGATCATCAGCAACAGGATGGCCGAGGCCATGGACAGGCCCAGTTTGTCGAAGGCGATGCTGAGCAGACCAACCTGCACCAAGGTTAACAGGAGCGCCGCCGCGAGCAGCAGCAGGTACAGGTTGAAGGGGATGGGCGGGAGGCGCATGGGGCTAGTGTAGAGCGTTGCTCCTGACAGCACATTCCGCACCCGTCAGGGTACGCGGGTCAGTCGATGGCCTTCACCGCGTCGGCAAGCACCTCCGTCAAAGATACCGCGTTGCTGGCATGGGTAATGCTGTCGCTGCTCCACACGTGCTCGATGCCAACCGCGTGCATCAGGCGTTCCGCCTCGTCGTCGTGAAGCGCATGGGTGACGAGACTCTGGATGGGGCCGGCGCCCTGGGCCTTCAGGATCTCCGCGATTCCGATCATGGTCCGTCCCGTGCTCGCCATGTCGTCCACCAGCACCACTTCGAGGCCGCGGTACGAACCCTCGGGCATACGGATACGTACCTCGCGATCACCGAGGCGTTCCTTGTGCGCAATGGCATAGTCGAGCCCGGCGTAGCGCGCCAAGGCGTGCACCCACTGCTCGGATTCGCTATCGGGTCCGACCAGTAACGGCCGCCCACCGCGCGCACGCAGAAAATCGCCCATGGCCGCCGCGCAGGACAGCGAACGGGCGTGGATGCCCGGCATGATCTCGGCGAGGTCATGGATGCGGTGCAGATGTGGATCGACCGTGATCAGCGCATTGAACACGCCCGCCAGGAAACCGCCGATGATGCGCTGGCTGACCGCCTCACCCGGATTGAACGCGATGTCCTGGCGCATATAGCACAGATACGGCGCCACCAGGGTGATGCGTCGCGCGCCGAGTTCGCGGGCGGTTTGCGCCGCCAGCAACAATTCCACCAGCTTGGCGTTGGGATGGTCGAGGCTGCGGCAAAGGATCACGTGTTCCGGCATGACGGCGGGTAGTGTGACGCGGCTCTCGCCATCGGGAAAACGGTGCACGTCGATGAGTGAAAACGGGCTGCCCAGCGCCTGTGCCAGTCGGCGCCCCTGGGCGTCGTAGTCGGAAAAACCAAGGATGATCGATTCCATGCCTGTCTGCGTCGTCCTCAAAATTCCAGGTACGTCTTCGTGACCTGGGTCGGCTCCCCGATAGTGTAGCCAGACTGATGTTCGCTATAGGTTTTGGCGAAGTGGTAGTCGGAACGGTACTCCGCATGCACGCGATACATTGGTTCGCCTGCGTGCACGGTATCGCCCAGTTTCTTCAGCAGGTCCACTCCGGCGCCCTTGTCCATGGGCGCACCGGCGAGGCGGGCGATCTTGCCAATATGGAAGTTGTCGACCACCGTCACCACGCCGTCACGGTCCGCACAGACCTCGAATTGCAGTCGGCCCGGCGTGAACTTCTCGGTCTGCGCGCCCTGTGCGGCGATGATGGCCTCCATTTTCTCCAGCGCTCGACCTGAGTCGAGGATGTCGCGCGCGATGGAATAGCCGTAGCCGCCGCGCACGTCCGGATCGAATTCCAGGATGCGGCCCGCCAGGCGCAGCGCCTTCTGGCGCAGGTCCTGGGGCGCCTGCGGGTCATTGCGCAGCACCTGCATCACGTCGCGCGTCTCCAGCACCGGGCCGATGCCGCGCCCCACCGGTTGTGCGCCGTCGGTGATGATCACTTCCAGGTGGATGCCCATGCGGTCGCCGGTGAATTCGAACAGCTTGCGCAGTTGCAAGGCCTCGCGCATGTGGCGCACCTTGGCGGTGGGACCGACGGGGATATCGAGCAGCAGGTGCGTGGAGCCGGCGGCGAGTTTTTTCGACAGGATGGACGCGATCATCTGGCCCTGGGAATCGATGCCGAGCGGCCGTTCCACGGAGATGAGGATGTCGTCGGCCGGGGCGAGCCGCGCCGTACCGCCCCAGGCCAGGCAGGCGCGCTCCTTGCGGACCAGCTCGCGCAACCGACGCGGCGTCAGCTCCACCTTGGCCAGCACCTCCATGGTGTCGGCGGTGCCCGAGGGCGAGGTGATGGCGCGGCTGGAGGTCTTGGGCATCATCATGCCGTGCGCCGCCACGATGGGCACGATGAGCATGGTGGTGCGGTTGCCCGGGATGCCGCCGATGCAGTGCTTGTCCACCACCAGCGGCTCATGCCAGTCCAGGCGTTCGCCCGACTCCAGCATGGCGCGGGTCAGATGCAGGATTTCCTCGCGGTCGAGATTGTTCTGCCCCGAGGCCACCAGGAAGGCCGCCATTTCCATTTTCGAATAGCGGTTGTTGATGACGTCCTGGGTAATGGCGCGGAAGTCCGCCAGCCGCAGCCGCTCCCCGGCAATCTTGCGCCTAACCGCATCCATGGACGCGGGCGCCTCCGCCTGGGAGACGCTCACCGCCTCGCCCGGAGCCAACCCGAGTTGATCGAAGGCCTGCTCCGACAGGCCCAGTTCATCGGCGGCGACGATGTGCTCGTCGTCTACCACGTTCAGTACCGCATAGATGCGCTTGCCGTTGGCCTTCACCTCGATCTTGGTGAGCGCCTGAAAACCCTCGGCGCGGTAGAACACGCACTCGCGGTGCATGTAGGCCACGTTTTCGCGGTAAGTATCGATGCCGACGCGGCGGAGGCGGAGGGTGTCTGGGGATTTTGAGCGCATCGGCGTTATTTACCACGTAAAGAAGGCTATCAGCCACCCGACGGTTCACAGCCAAAGTCGTCACGCCGAATCCGCTTTGTCTGAGCTACTGGAATGGAGGGTTGTGAACCCCATCACAAAATGCTCCAGCTTGAGGGGGCTCGCATGACCAATTTGCGGGGTCATGTTTCCCATAAGCCGCAAATTTGGGACTTATCAGATGGTTGCATGCCTAACCTCGACAAGACTATCATCCCGGGGAATTGGGTCCTGAGTATCATCGAACGGTGCTCTCATGGAAACACAACCAACAACAGGGAAGCGAACATGAAGCCCTATATCTCCGTTCTCGTTGCCGTGCTTGCTGTCGGGCTTCTCTCCGGTTGTGAACGAGAAGAAGACGCCTTTGGTGGAAAGGCTCCGACTAGCCCCTCGACTCCAACCAATCCAACAGATCCCACGAATCCTGAAAATCCCTCAGATCCGGCTGGGACGGTACGTCTCGGACGAGGGACGGGCAGCAGTTTCGTTGCCGGTGAACTCGAGCTAGCCTTGTCTAGCTTGTCTGCTGGTGGCCAGACCGGCGTGACGGCAACCCTGGTTGACAGCTCTGGTTCCCTTTATACATCTCCATCGGTGAGTGTTTCGTTTAGCTCCCAGTGCACTGGCCAATCATTGGCAACCCTTACCTCGCCGGTTCAGTCTACGGACGGGTATACAATCACCACATACAAGGCGACTGGTTGCGAAGGCGTCGACGTAATCACCGCGCGCGCAACCGTGAACGGAACTCTGCTTGAGGCCACGGGATCGGTCACAGTCCAGCCAGCCGCGGTGGGGACGCTTGAATTTGTATCGGCAACCCCCACCAACATCGGTCTCAAAGGCACGGGTTTGAATGAACAGTCGGTCGTACGATTTCAGATAAAAGATAAGAATGGAAATCCGGTCGGGAACAAGCAGATCGACTTCAGCCTTGAAACCACGGTAGGTGGCATCACGCTGGACCCGGTGAGCGCTATCAGCACCGCCGATGGCTATGTCGAGACGACCGTTAGTTCAGGTACTGTTCCCACGACCGTAAAGGTCAAGGCCGTCTATGCCACGAATCCAAGCATCGCAACCATGTCGGACGGCTTGGTGGTGTCCACGGGGATCGCTGATGAAGACAGTTTTACGCTAAGCCTGAGTACCTTCAATCCCGAAGGTTGGGATCATGCGGGTGTCGAGGTGACGGTGACTGCTTTCGCCGCGGACCGGTTCAACAATCCGGTGCCTGACGGTACAGCGATTTATTTCACCACGGAGGGTGGTGCAATCGGTCCTTCCTGCAACACTGTGGACGGCAAGTGCGAGGTAATCTGGAGAAGCCAGAACCCCCGTCCCGCGTGGCTTGGATTGCCCGATCCCAAGGCTTCTGACTCGCCCCTTGGCATTTCGTTTCCAGGCGGTGGCCGCGCGACCATACGTGCACACATGATCGGCGAGGAGAGTTTCATCGACCGCGATGGTGACGGTCTTTTCGGCGATGGTGATGACTTCACCGACAGGCCAGAACCATTTCGAGATGATAACGAAAACGGTATTCGCGATGCGGACGAACCGATCGCGGACTTCAACGAAAACGGTACCTATGACGGTGTCGACGGGAAATACAATGGGCTACTCTGCAAACACTCCAGTCTGTGTAGTCCAAAAAACACCACATATGTGTATAAGAATGCCGTCATCGTGATGTCGACATCCTTCGCCTGGATCGAGGTCGATCCGCCAGTGATCAATTTCCAGGTAGAGCAAACCCAGTCTGTGACTATTCGCGTATGGGACCAGAATGGGAACCTGATGCCAGCAGGTACCACGGTTGCGGTTTCCACGGATGCCGGCTCAGTGAGCGGCAAGAGTTCTTTTACCGTTCCAAATTCGTCGGCATTGGGGCCAAGCGTGTTTGCTGTATCCCTCAAAGGCAAGGCAGATCCAGAGAACGGTATACTGGACGTTCTGGTGACATCGCCTAAGGGCGACGAGACTGTACTCAAGACGCCCGTCCAAATCGTACCCTGACTACCATTACGCGCCAGCCTCGCCACGCAGCGCAATCTCATTGCGTCGAATTGATCGGCCCCGGCAACAAACCGGGGCCTTTGTCATCAGTGGTGTGACTCTTGTGCCTGTGTGTCGTTCATCCTGCAACCATCAACCGTTCCAGGATTTCGACCAACACCCTTGGCTCAATGACGCATTCATCCCATTCGGGCTCGTAGCACCTACACAGCCGTTTTTTTTTTCGATTCGTTCGGGCAGGCCCATGGTGCAGCCGATTAAGTCGGCGGCTCTAAAGGCGTGAACTTTGTGTCGTGGCTCCTTGGGCGGATGCTTATGTCGCAGCCTTCAACTGTCCCAAGAACGCAACCAACACCTTCGCTTGGTAGTACGCATTCGCCCCACTCGGACTCGGCATTACCCACACCGCCGCTTCGCCGATTTGCTTGGCCTGTACTCCCAGTACGGCATCACGCTGTTTGAATGCGATCCGATAGGCGCCCAGACCGAGGACGGCCACTGAGCAGGGACGGTATTTCGCAACCTTTCGCTTCAGGCCCTCGGCGCCGGCCTGCAGTTCTTCACGGGTGAGTTCTGCGGCGCCTGCCGTGGCCCGCGCCACCAGGTTGGTAAGCCCCAGCCCCAGGTCGAGCAGTTTCTCCTCCTCGTAGGGCGAATACAGCCGCGGGGTGAAGCCGGCCTGGTGCAGCGCCGGCCAGAAGCGGTTGCCGGGGCGGGCGAAGTGGTGGCCCACGGCGGCGGTGTAGAGACCGGGGTTGATGCCGCAGAACAGCACTTTCAGGTCGGGCGCGATGAGGTCGGGGAGGGTCTTGCCGCGCGCGGCGAGCTGGTCTTCCCGGGTGGGGCGGATGCGTCCCTCGTGCAGTGCCCTGGCGCGGCTGTCCTTTGCGCGCGCCATGGGTTCACCGGGCCCGTGCCGGCTGTTTCTTCGCCCGCTCTTCCTCGTGCTTCTCTTCCTGCTGCAGGGCCCACATGCGCGCATACAGGCCGTCGCGCGACAGCAACTCATGATGTGTGCCGCGCTCGACGATGCGGCCTTGATCCATGACCAGGATCTGGTCCGCGTCCACGATGGTGGACAGGCGATGCGCGATGACCAACGTGGTGTGGTTGGAGGCGGCCTGTTGCAGGGCCTCCAGGATCAGTTTTTCCGAGTGGCTGTCCAGCGATGAGGTGGCCTCGTCGAACACCAGGATGCGCGGGTTTTTGAGCACGGCGCGGGCGATGGCGATGCGCTGCTTCTCGCCGCCGGAGAGTTTGAGGCCGCGTTCGCCCACCACGGTGTCGTAGCCCTGGGGCAGCGAAGCGATGAAGTCGTGGATGTTGGCGGTGCGCGCTGCCTGTTCGATCTCGGCGCGGCTCGCGCCCGGGCGGCCGTAGGCGATGTTGTATTCGATGCTGTCGTTGAACAGCACCGTGTCCTGAGGAACGATGCCGATCTGGCTGCGCAGGCTGGCCTGGGTCACGTGGCGCACGTCCTGGCCGTTGACCAGCACGCGGCCTTCGTTCACGTCGTAGAAGCGGAACAGCAGGCGGGCCAGGGTGGACTTGCCGGAACCGCTGGCGCCCACCACGGCGATCTTGCGGCCGGCGGGGATCTCGAAATCCACGTCGTGCAGGATGGGTCGCTCGGGAGCATAGGCGAAGCCGACGTGCTCGAAACGGATGGCGCCGTCGCCGGCTTCGAGCGGACCGGCATCGGGCCGGTCGCGTACCTCGGGCTCGGTGCCGAGCAGCTTGAACATCTGGTCCATGTCGGCCAGCGAGTGTTTGAGCTGGCTGTACACCACGCCCAGGAAGCCGAGCGGGATGAACATCTGCAACATGAAGGCGTTCACCAGCACCAAATCACCCAGGGTCATGGCGCCGCTGATGACCTGGTTGGCCGCCATGATCATGATGAGCGTGACGCCCACGGCGATGATGGAGCCCTGGCCGACGTTGAGGCTGGAGAGCGAGGTCTGGGTCTTGATGGCCGCATCTTCCCAGCCGCGCAGCGTGTCGTCGTAGCGGCGGTGTTCAAGCCCTTCGTTCACGAAGTACTTCACCGTCTCGTAATTGATGAGGCTGTCCACCGCCTGGGAGCTGCCCTGGGATTCCAGGGCGTTCATGCGATGGCGGAACTTCATGCGCCATTCGGTGATGGCGAAAGTGAAGGCCGCGTACACCACCACGGTGCCGAAGGTGATCACGGCGAACCAGGCGCTGTACTGGATGAGCAATATGCCGGCGATGAGCAGCACCTCCACCAGGGTGGGGAGGATGTTGAACACCATGTAGTTGAGCAGGGTGGCGGCGCTGCGGGTGCCGCGCTCCAGGTCGCGGGTGACGGCGCCGGTCTTGCGCTCCAGGTGATAGCGCAGGGACAGGGCGTGCAGATGGCCGAGCACGCGGGTGGAGAGGGCGCGCATGGTGCCGTAGCGTACCTTGGCGAACACCACGTCGCGCAGTTCGTTGAAGGCGGAGCTGCCCAGGCGCAGTACGCCATAGGCCAACAGCAGCACGACGGGCAGGGCCAGGGCCGTTTTCTCGGGGGTGTCCAGGTAGTCCACTACTTCCTTCAGCGCCAGGGGCACACCCACATTGGCCAGCTTGGCGAGCACCAGGAACAGCAGGGCGAGCCCGGCGCGGCCGCGGTAGTTCCAAAGGAAAGGCAGGAGCGAGCGCAGGGAGCGCCAGTCGTTGCCGCCGCTCGGCGCTTCGGTGTGTTTGTAGTGCATGGTCTGGCTTGTTGGAGCAGTGCCCCAGAGTATAGGGGCGTGAAGGTGCATTTTAACGACTTCTTATGCACGTCCCGGGCGCACGCGTATAATCCGATCCTTGATTTCCCCCGGTGCCGCCCCATATCGCGCACCGAATGTGCACAGACAGAGGTGCTCCGAATGCCCATTTACGAATACGCCTGCAAGGCTTGCGGTCATCAGATGGAAGCCATGCAGAAAATGAGTGACCCCGTACTGACCGACTGCCCGTCCTGCGGCAAGGCCGAGCTGCAAAAGCTCATCTCCGCCGCCGGTTTCCGCCTCAAGGGCGGCGGCTGGTACGAAACTGACTTCAAGAGCGGCAGCAAGAAGAACGTCTCCGAATCCCCGGCCCCGGCCTGCGCCAGCGGTGGCTGCGGCGGCGCCTGTGGCGGCAATAGCTGACCTGCTGAAGAAAAAAGCTTTAACACGGGGGACACGGGGAACACGGGGTTTTTGAGGATTCGTACGCTCCGTTGGCGAACGCCACGGCGGCGCTTCGAACGTATGAGTCCGTCCACTTCGCCATCATTTTTTCCCCCGTGTCCCCCGTGTTCCCCGTGTTTGGGCTTTTTCTTCAATAACCTCCAGGTTGCGCCCGCCCGGGCGGGACCGTAACATTCCCGCCTTTAACTCCGCACCAATCCAACAGGTTTTTCCGAATGCGCACCCATTACTGCGGGCAAGTCACCGAATTCAACCTGGACCACGAAGTGGAGCTGGCCGGCTGGGTCCACCGCCGCCGCGACCACGGGGGCGTCATTTTCGTGGACCTGCGTGACCGCGAGGGGCTGGTGCAGGTGGTGTTCGACCCGGACTACGCCGAGGCCTTCAAGATTGCCGAGGCGGTGCGCAATGAATACGTGCTGAAGGTGCGCGGCAAGGTGCGCCCGCGTCCTGCCGGCACGGAGAACCCCAACCTGCCCACCGGCAAGGTGGAGGTGCTGGCGCTGCAGCTCGAAATCCTGAACCGCTCCGAGCCGCCCCCGTTCCAGCTGGATTCCGACGACGAAGACGTCAGCGAAGAGGTGCGCCTGCGCTACCGCTACCTGGACCTGCGCCGTCCCGAGATGCACAGCCGCCTGCGCCTGCGCTCGCGCGTGAGCAAAGCCATCCGCAACTACCTGGATGCGGAGGGCTTCATGGATGTGGAAACGCCCATGCTGACCCGCGCCACCCCCGAGGGCGCGCGCGACTACCTGGTGCCCTCGCGCACCCATCCGGGCCATTTCTTCGCCCTGCCGCAGTCCCCGCAGCTTTTCAAGCAGCTGCTCATGATCGCGGGCGTGGACCGTTACTACCAGATCGTGCGCTGTTTCCGCGACGAGGACCTGCGCGCCGATCGCCAGCCCGAGTTCACCCAGGTGGACATCGAGACCTCGTTCCTCTCCGAGGAGCAGATCATGTCCCTCATGGAGGGCATGATCCGCGAGCTGTTCGCCGAGGTGTTGCAGGAGGCCCTGCCCAACCCCTTCCCGCGCATGACCTACGCCGAGGCCATGCGCCGCTACGGCTCCGACAAACCCGACCTGCGCGTACCCCTGGAACTGGTGGACGTGGACGACCTGATGAAGGCCGTGGAGTTCAAGGTGTTCTCCGGCCCCGCCAATGACCCCAAGTGCCGCGTAGCTGCCATGCGCCTGCCCAAAGGCGGTGAGCTGTCGCGCTCGCAGATCGACGAGTACACCAAGTTCGTCGGCATCTACGGCGCCAAGGGCCTGGCCTACATCAAGGTCAACGACAAGGCCAAGGGGCGCGACGGCCTGCAATCGCCTATCCTCAAGTTCCTGCCGGACGACGTGATCACCGCTATTCTTGAACGCACACAGGCGGAAGACGGTGATCTGGTGTTCTTCGGCGCGGACAAGACCAAAGTGGTCAACGAGGCCCTGGGCGCCCTGCGCATCAAGCTGGGCCACGACCTCGGCCTGCTGGAAGGCGCCTGGAAGCCCCTGTGGGTGGTGGATTTCCCCATGTTCGAGTGGGACGAGAAGGACAACCGCTGGTATTCCCTGCATCACCCGTTCACCTCCCCCAAGGAGGAGCACATCGACCTGCTGGAATCGGACCCGAGCGCCTGCCTGTCGCGCGCCTACGACATGGTGCTGAACGGCACCGAGATCGGCGGCGGCTCCATGCGCATCTACCGCCCGCAGGTGCAGGCCAACGTGTTCAAGGCCCTGGGCATTTCCGATGAAGAGGCCCAGGACAAGTTCGGCTTCCTGCTGGACGCCCTCAAGTTCGGCTGCCCGCCCCACGGCGGCCTGGCCTTCGGCCTCGACCGCTTGGTCATGCTCATGACCGGCGCCAAGTCTATCCGCGACGTCATGGCCTTCCCCAAGACCCAGACCGCCGCCGACCCGCTCACCCAGGCGCCCTCGGAAGTCGCCTTCGAGCAACTGCGCGAGCTGGGCATCCGCGTGAACAAACCGGCCAAAGAACAGCCGAAGGCGGAATGAAGAAATAACCACGGAGGCCACGGAGTCCACGGAGCAAGCGAAAGGTCCAAGAGAAGGATCTTCTCCGTGGCCTCCGCGGCTGAAGCTTTTCACCGAGGCAAGCAATGACCACCGCATTGGCGATGCACCGCTATTCATTGATGGACGATGCCGAGTGCGAGGCACGCATCCTGGATGCCAAGGCCCGCCTCGGCACGCGCCTGGTCATCCTCGGCCATCACTACCAGCGCGACGAGGTGTTCCGCCACGCGGATTTCTCGGGCGATTCCCTGAAGCTCTCGCGCCAGGCCGCCGGTTCCGAGGCGGAATACATCGTGTTCTGCGGTGTGCATTTCATGGCGGAAGTGGCCGACATCCTGTCGCGCCCGGAACAGATCGCCATCCTCCCCGACATGGCCGCCGGCTGCTCCATGGCCGACATGGCCAGCCTGCCTGCCGTGGAAAAGGCGTGGCGGGAGCTGGCGTCGGTGCTCGAACCGGATGAGCACGTCACCCCCGTCACCTACATCAATTCCGCGGCCGACCTGAAGGCCTTCTGCGGGCGCCACGGCGGTATCGTCTGCACCTCGTCCAACGCGCAGAAGGTGCTGGAGTGGTCCTTCGGCCAGCGCGAGAAGGTGCTGTTCTTCCCGGACCAGCACCTGGGCCGCAACACCGGCCATCGCATGGGCGTCCCGCTGGACGAAATGGTGGTGTGGGACTTCGAGCAGCCCATGGGCGGGCTCACGCCGGAACAGATCCGCAAGGCCCGCATGATCCTGTGGAAGGGTTTCTGCTCGGTGCACCAGATGTTCCAGCCCGAGCACATCGACCGCTTCAAGGCGCGTTTCCCCGAGGCGAAGATCATCTCCCACCCGGAATCGCCCTTCGAGGTGTGCGAAAAGTCCGACTACGTGGGTTCCACCGAATACATCATCAAGACCGTCGCGGAGTCCGCGCCGGGCACGCGCTGGCTGGTGGGCACGGAGCTCAACCTGGTCAATCGCCTCAACGAGCAGTACAAGCACGAGGGCAAGCAGGTGCACTTCATGTCGCCCACGGTTTGCATGTGCTCCACCATGTTCCGCATCGACCCCCAGCACCTGGCCTGGACCCTGGAAAACCTGGCCGACGGCAACGTGGTCAACCGCATCCAGGTGCCCGCCGAAGACGCCCGCCTGGCCCGCCTCGCCCTGGAGCGCATGCTCGACGTTTCGCCTTAGAAGACAAACACGGGGGACACGGGGAACACGGGGAAGACAAGGTTCCTCAGTTTCTTGTGGGAGCGAGCTTCTGCTCGCGATTCCACCGGGTGTCGCGAGCAGAAGCTCGCTCCCGCAGCTTGAAGAATGTCAGTCGTAGGTCACGTTGCGAAGCTACGTGACATTCTTCAGGCAAGATGTCAGGTAGCGCTGCGCGCAACCTGACCTACACCTGACCTCATCGACCCCTGATCCAGAATCCCCGTGTTCCCCGTGTTTGTTGCTTTTGAAAGGATTTCCCATGGGTGAACCGTCTGCCGTGGTGCTGGTCCATGGGCTGTGGATGACCGGGACCCTGGACATGGCCTATTTACGCCGGCAGCTGCGGCGCTGCGGGTTCAAGGTCTACGTGTTCCGCTACCGCACGGTGCGGCGCAGCCTCGCGGAGAATGCCGCGCGGCTCGACGAGTTCCTGGCGCGCCTGCCCGAGTCCACGGTGCATCTGGTGGGGCACAGCATGGGCGGGCGGGTGATCCGCAAGCTGCTCCTCGACTTTCCGGGCCAGCGCCCCGGCCGTGTCGTCACCCTGGGCACGCCGCATTGCGCCAGCCGAGCCGCCGCGGCCTTCGGCCGGCGTGCGCCCGGCCGCTGGATGCTCGGCAAGGGCCTTCAGGCCCTCGCCGGGGCACTGCCGCCGTGGCAGGGTCAGCGTGATTTCGGTGTGCTCATCGGCGATCTGCCCTACGGCCTCGGCCGCCTGACCCGCAGCCTGCCCCTTCCCAACGATGGCACCGTGGCCGTCGACGAGGCCACCTTGGCCGGCGTCACTGACACCGTCACCCTCCCGGTCACCCACATCAGTATGCTGTTTTCCCGTGCCGTGGCCCGGCAGACCTGCCAATTCCTGCACCATGGGCGCTTCCTCGCGCACACCCGGCGCCGCACCGAACCCGCCCCGTAGGAGCCCACACCGTGGGCGAGCGGTGTTTCCGACCGCCCGGCGGTCGACCGGACCGCATTCGCCGACGGTGTCGGCGCCTACGGCGGATCCCGACTTCTTGAAGTGATTCATGGTTCTCACCGGCGCCCGCGTGGTAAAAAAGCCGTGTCCGGGGCGATGCCCGGCCAACGAGAACAACAATGACGGGACGCACCCGCAGCACATCCGAGTGGACCCTCGGTCTGCTCATTGCCGCAGCCTTCTTTCTGGCCTCGGGCAGCCCTGTGGTCGCCCTGCTGGAGGGTTATGTACTCGCGCTCGGCGAGCGCTTCACGCTGCCCGCCACGGGCAGCGGCAGCGTCGTGGTGGTTGCCCTCGACCCAGACCCTTCTGCCCAACCCTGGCCGAAGCTGGCTGAACGCCTCGCCCCGGCGCGGGCCATCGGCCTGGTGCCGCCGGTGCCGGCCGCACTCCCGGGGCTGCCGGGCAACGTGGTCGAGGGCGTGTTCCCGCAGCGCATATCGGCGCGCCCGTCGGCGGACTTCCCCGAGGCGATCCACACCTGGCCCGGGATGCGCCAGGATTCGCTGCTGCACCGTATTCCCAACCTGCTTACGGGCCAGCCCTTCATGCCGACCCGCGTGGCCCCGGAACGCACACCCGCACGACAGCTCGCCGTGCTGGATTTCGAACCGGGCCCCGACCCGGTATTCCGCGCGCCGCTGGTGGTGCGTGCCGGTGAGGCCTGGTCGCCCAGCTTCGCACTGCGCCTGGCGGCGCTGTTGTCCGGCACCGAGACCGGCCCCGAGGCGCTCAAGGCCCATGCCATCGAGGCCCTGGAAGGGCCCATCGCCACGGATGGCGCCTGGCGGGTCTACCCGCGCCGCAGCCTGCCCGCGGTGCCGATCATTCCTGCCAGTGCAGTTGCCGAGGGGGACTTCGAGCCCGCCGGCAAGGTGGTCCTGCTCGGGGTAGCTGACCCAATGGCCGTGGAGCCTGTGGTGTTCGCCGGCGGCGAGCGGGTGGCCCCGGTGGTGGCCGAGGCGCGCCTCACCGCCGCCGTGGTGGACCGTGCCCTGTTCAGCGTGCCGCCCTGGAGCGCCTGGAGCCAGTGGGCCGCGCTGCTGGCGGTGGCGCTGGTGCTGGCGCTGGTGCTGCCGCGGCTGGCGGTCAGCACCGCCGTGGTGCTGGTGGTGCTGCTGGTGTTCGTGGCCCTGACCGCGGAGATGGCGCTGATCAGCCTGCGCACCACCTTTGTGCCGCTGGTGACCCCGGTGCTCGCCCTGCTCACCGGTGCCCTGGCCCTGCTCGCCAAGCGTCGGCTCGGCGCCCGCGCCCGGGCGCTCACCGTGGAGCTGGCCACCGCCAACCGCCTGCTCGGGCAGTCCTATCACACCCAGGGGCAGCTGGACGGGGCGCTGGAGCGCTACCGCCGCTGCCCGGCCGACGAGGACCTGCTGGAGCGCCTGTACACCCTCGGCCTCGATTTCGAGCGCCGGCGCCAGTTCGGCAAGGCGGCCGCGGTGTTCGAACATCTGCTGGGGCTGTCGGCCAAGTTCCGTGACGCGGGCGAACGCCTGGAGCGCAACCTCGACGCGGATGGCCGCATGTTGTTCGGCAAGACCGGCTCCACCACGCCCACCGGGACCGTGATCCTGAGCAGCACCGGCCTGACGCGGCCCATCCTCGGTCGCTACGAGGTGGAGCGCGAGCTCGGGCGCGGCGCCATGGGCGCGGTCTACCTGGGCCGGGACCCGAAGATTGGCCGCACCGTGGCCATCAAGACCATGGCCCTGTCCCAGGAATTCGACGGCGAACAGCTCGATGCCGTGCGCGAGCGCTTCTTCCGCGAGGCGGAGACCGCCGGCCGGCTCGCCCATCCCAACATCGTCACCATTTACGACGTGGGCGAGGAGCAGGACCTGGCCTACATTGCCATGGACTACCTGAAGGGCCAGAACCTGGCGACCTGGTGCCGCCCGGACAACCTGCTGCCCTTTGCAGAAACCATGGCCATCGCCATCCAGGTGGCCGAGGCCCTCGACTACGCCCACGGCCGCAACGTGGTGCACCGCGACATCAAGCCCGCCAACATCGTCTACGACCGCGCCGAAGGGACCGTGAAGGTCACCGACTTCGGCGTGGCCTGCCTCACCGATTCCAGCAAGACGCGCACCGGCACGGTGCTCGGCAGCCCGTCCTACATGTCGCCCGAGCAGGTGGCCGGCCGCAAGGTGGACGGCCGCGCCGACCTGTTTTCCCTGGGCGTCACCCTGTTCCAGCTGCTCACCGGCGAGCTGCCCTTCAAGGGCGATTCCCTGGCGAGCCTCATGTACCAGATCGCCAACGAAAAGCCGGCGGACATCCGCAAGCTGCGCAAGGACCTGCCTGCCTGCGTCGCGCGCATCATCGGCAAGTCCCTGCAAAAGGACGCCGAGCGGCGCTACCAGAGCGGCGCAGACATGGCCGTGGCCCTGGCCCGCTGCCGGGAACAGCCCAGGGAGGAATGATGGCGAATATCCGCATTTGGGGTGTCACGGACCCGGGCCGCCAGCGCCAACGGAACGAAGACGCCATCGTCTGGGACGAGTCCCGCGGCTTCGCCGTGCTCGCCGACGGTGTCGGCGGGCAGAAGGCGGGCGACGTCGCCAGTGGCCTGGTGGTGTCCATCCTGGACGCGCGTCTGCGCGCGGACTCGGCGGACGACCCGGAACAGCGCCTGGCGGCGGCGGTGCGCGAGGCCAACGCACAGATCCACAGCCGCGCGGCGACCAATGCGGTCTATGCCGGCATGGGCTCCACCGTGGTGGCGGTGCAGTTCCTCGCCCGGGAGCTGGTGGTGGCTCATGTGGGCGATTCCCGCCTGTACCGCTGGCGGGCGGATAACCTCGAACGGCTCACCCTCGATCACTCCCTGGTGCAGGAAATGGTCAGCGGAGGGTTCATGAGTGCCGAGGAGGCGAGGGCATCGGGCCATCGCCACGTGATTACCCGCGCCCTGGGCAGCGCCTCGGCAGTGGACGTGGAGGTGCAGCGCCATGAGGTCCGCAGCGGCGATCGCCTGCTGCTGTGTTCCGACGGCCTCAACGACCTGGCGGATGACGCTGAGATCGCCGCCGTGCTCGCCCGCGGCATGCCGCCGGAGGTCGCCGCCCTCGACCTGGTGGCCCTGGCCAACGAGAAGGGCGGCAGCGATAACGTTTCGGCCATCGTGGTGGACGTGCTTTGAGACCACGAACGGGCCCGCCCGTGCCGGCCGTGTTTTGACCAGAGGACCGATATGCCGAAGCTCATCATCACGCGCGAAGGGGTCAGCCTGCGGGACTACCCCCTGGATCAGCAGCGCACCACCATTGGGCGCAAGGCCGGGAACGACGTATTGCTGGACGATCAGACGGTCAGCTCCGAACACGCGGCCGTGTCCCTCATGGGCGCCCCTGCCATCACCGATCTCGACAGCACCAACGGCACCTTCGTCAACGGCGTGCGCATCAGTAAGCAGGAACTGCGGCATGGCGACGTGATACGCATCGGCCAGCACGAGTTGAAGTTCATCGACGAACAGGTCCAGGACATGGCCGCGACGGTGGTGTTCGCGCCCGCCCAGGCGCCGGCCCGCGCCGCGCGCCTGCGCGTGCTGGCGGGGGCGCGCGCGGGCAGCGTGCTCGACGTGACCCAGGAGCGCACCACCCTCGGCAAGTCCGGCGAAGTCGCCGTGCTGCTGCGCGAGGCGGGCGGATTCCGCCTGCTGCCCATGGCCGGCAAGCCGCCGCAGGTGAATCACCTGCCGGTAGCCGTGAAGGGCGTGGCGCTGGCCAGCGGCGACGAGATCGAGATCGCCGGCTCGCGCCTGCGTTTCGAGGTGGAGTGAACATGGCCGAGATCGGCATGAAACCGCGGCTTACGGTGCGCTGCGACGGGTTGGTGGTGCGCACCTGCATGCTCGATAAGGAACGCATCGCCATCGGACGGCGCCGCGGCAACGACATCCAGCTGGACGACCCGGCCGTGAGCGGTGCCCACGCGGTGCTGCTGCTCACCCCGAGCGAGTATCTGGAAAGCTACCCGGTGGTGCAGCTGGAGGACGTGGGCAGCACCAACGGCACCCTGGTGAACGGCGAACGCATCCAGCGCCGGCGCCTGCACCACGGCGATATCATCCGTCTGGGCCAGCACGAACTGGTCTACGAGGAAAACACCGACGCCATGGACAGCACCGTGTTCCTGCTCTCCGATCCCTCGTCCTGACTCAGGGTGATAACGCGGAGGGCGCGGAGGCGCGGAGGACGCGGAGAACAAAAAAGTGCGGGCGTGTTGCAGGATTTATTGCGAGTAGGTCGGGCAAAACTCGAATTCCCGAGCAGCCATTGCATTCCCCTCTGCGTCCTCCGCGCCTCCGCGCCCTCCGCGTTGGTCCCCTTGAAGAGACCCGCGCGGCTTCCGACCCGATCGGCCCAGTGTTAGGATCGTGCGATTGCGAGAGTACGAGGTTTCCAATGGCAGGTCACAGCAAGTGGGCGAATATCCAGCATCGCAAGAACGCCCAGGATGCAAAGCGCGGCAAGATTTTCACCAAGCTGATCCGTGAAATCACG
>JAWLGK010000022.1:0-33127 GCA_041685115.1 Gammaproteobacteria bacterium
GTACCGGCCACACCCCGGCGCCCGAATCGGCTGCTACCGTTGCTCCCTTCCGGGCCTGGCGGGGTTCACAGCCTATCGTCGCGAGGGAACCGGCACGGGCCGCCATCGACTCGGGAATGCGCCGGCAGACGGCCGGTTACAGAAAGCGGGATTGCCAATAAATGGCGGAGAGGGAGGGATTCGAACCCTCGGTACGTTTTTGGCGTACACACACTTTCCAGGCGTGCTCCTTCAACCGCTCGGACACCTCTCCGGGACCTTTCGCGGACCGCGGGGTCCCCGAAAGAGCGCGCAAGGTTAAACCAGAACGTGCGCGCACGCAACCACGGCGCGCTCGTCCCCTTGGCGGTCCCAGGCAGCGGGGTGTTCAGCGCGCGGCCGGATCACGCTGGCGCATCTGATCCGGACTGCGCAGGGGCGAGCGCTGGCGCATCTGCTCCTGATCGCGGATCCGATCGCGCGGACGCGCCTTCCCGGTGCCCGACGGTTCGAAGCCTGCAAACTCGGCGCGGTCAAGCCGATCGTCCTGGTTGCGGTCGAGGTCCCCCCAGCGCTCACGCAAGCCCGGGTGCTGCTGTGCCTCCTGGGACGAGATGTAGCCATCACGGTCCCCATCGAGTTGCTCGAAGCGGAAACCCGCCGCCGCAGGCGGGCCGCCCGGCGCCGCGGCCTGCTCGTCCGCACCTGCCGGACCGGGGCCGACCGCTGCGTCGGCGATGCGGGTCTGTTCCGTGAGGGTCTTGAAGGCGGTCTGATCGAACGATGCGCCACGTCGTCGCAGGTCACCGCGGCTATCGGCGATGCTGGTCACCAGCCGATCATCCTCGAAGGTGATCTCCGACAGCGGAACGGCCACCCGGCGATCACCGAAACCCAGGAATCCGCTCACGCCCACGATGGCGTTCAGCTCGCCGTCGACCGAGCGCCGGGCGATTTCCTGCACCTCGCCAAGTTCGTCACCCGCCGGATTGACCAGGGTGCGACCGGCCAGTTCGCCCACCGTCATTTCCGCCAGCGCCGGGTTGATGCCCTGCGCGCCGCCGGGCGTGCCCGCGATATCGGGCGCCGGCGCTACGGTCGCGCTGGGCGGCGCCTGCTCCGTGTCCCGCTGGGCCTCGGCATCGGACATCAGGATCAGCAGCGTCACGGCGAGGATGCGCTCCATCATGCCTTTGTCCCTCTTTTCCGTGCCCGGCCCGGGCGTGCACCTAATATAGTCGTCGCCCGGTAAGACACCCTGCGACGGCGCCGCTATCACTCAACCTGCAAACCGATCCCCATGGCGCCGATCTTGTGATCGCATAGAATGTCGGCGTATCGGAAGAAAGAACCATGGCCCGTTATCGTCCCCCGCAACCGCCCTCCTCCTGTTACATCACCCCCGAAGGCCGCCAGCGCCTCGAAGAAGAACTCAACCATCTGTGGCGAGTGAAACGCCCCCAGGTCACCCAAGCGGTATCCGAAGCGGCCGCGCTCGGCGATCGCTCCGAGAATGCCGAATACATCTACGGCAAGAAACAATTACGTGAGATCGATCGGCGCGTGCGCTTTTTACGCAAACGCCTGGAGGTTCTGCAGGTGGTGGACCGGCGCCCGGACGATATCTCACGCATCTATTTTGGTGCCTGGGTACGTCTTGAGGATGCGCATGGCGCCGAGCACGTCTACCGCATCGTCGGGCCTGACGAATTCGATCCGGCCAAGGGCTGGATCAGCATGGATTCACCCATGGCACGCGCCCTGTTGCGCAAGACGCTGGACGACGAAGTCCGTGTCAAGCGGCCCGGCGGTGTCGATCACTACGTCGTCATCGACGTCGCCTACCAGCCGATCTCCCGCTGAGTTCTCCAACCGTTGCACGCCATCAGCACCTGCCTGCCCCTCGCCCTGCCCATAAGCACGTAACCACCGACACCCGGTCCTCGCGCACCCCCCTTTGGAATTCGCGGCATAGATAAAGAAAGCCGTCTCGCCAAAACGCCCATGTCCGCCAAGAGAACACCCCTGTTTCTCGCGCGCGTACTTGGCATTGCGAGGAATCCAGGCGCTGAACGGTCCGGCATGGCTCGCTGCTCGCATCAACAGAGATCTCGCCCATACGACCGGGGCGTCTTTTCCACTCTCCTGGCGCGTCCGTTGCACCTTGGCGAACAGTCAGCCAGGTGTTTCAAGACGGAGGTCCGCTGTTTAGATTCGCCAATTGCAAAGTGTCAACCTGTGAACTTGACTGAGGGCGAGGCAAACCATCACCGGGCACGTCGCCCGTGACCAGCGTGAGAGGAACAATCCTATGGAAGCGCACGCTATCGAATCGCCCATCTCGACCACCATGGCCGCCCGGCGCATCACCGTTCCCGCGATACGCTGGAGCGCCATCTTCGCCGGTGCCGTCGCCGGGCTTGCCACCTACATGCTGCTCACCTTGCTCGGTATCGCCGTGGGACTCACGGCCGCCGATCAAGCCGCAGCGGAAGGGGCTGGCGCCATTCCCATCGCCACCGCGATCTGGAGCAGCCTCAGCATGCTCATCGCCGCGTTCGTAGGCGGTTATGTCGCGGCGCGCATGTCCGGGCTCGCACGCCGGGCCGACGGCCTGCTGCACGGCTTCGTGGCCTGGGCCACGGTAACGGTGCTCTTCGCCTGGCTCGCCACCACGACCATCGGCAACCTGCTTGGCGGCGCTTTCGGGCTCGTCTCGCAAGGGGCACAGGCTGCGCAGCAGGGCGGCGGCATGACACAACAACTACAGTCCATCATCACGGGTACGGAAGGCGGTGAGATAAGCGGAGAGGACATGTCGGCGATCCAGTCGCGTCTGCAGGCGGGCGATCGCACCGGCGCTGTGGATTACATGGTGAACCAAATGGGCTTCACCGAGGAACGCGCCACCACCGTGGTGGACAACCTCATGCCCATCGTCGGCCCCGGCGGTCAAGGTGCAGGCGGTGCGGCGCAAACCGCCGTCAATGCCTTGAGCGCCGCTTCCTGGTGGCTGTTCGCAGCTATCGTGCTCTCGCTGATCGTCGGTGTATGGGGCGGCTTGATGGGCGTGCGCGCCACCAGCGATCGCACCCTCGGAGATCACTCGGACCAACGCCACTATCGCACCTTCTGAGCGCGACATTGCGTCGTTGAGCGGCGTCTATACTCTGACCGCCGATGGCATCCGCCAGGTGCCTCGGCGGTTACCGCTCAGCATTCAATCACGAGGTATTGGCATGACCAAAGGCACGGTGAAGTGGTTCAACGACGCGAAGGGCTTCGGATTCATCGCCCCGGAGGAAGGCGGCGAGGACGTCTTCGTACATTATTCGGCGATCGTCGGAAGCGGCTTCCGCACACTGACGGAAGGTCAGATGGTGACCTTCGATCTGCAACGCGGTCCCAAGGGGCTTCAGGCTTCGAACGTCATGCCCGCACGCTGAACGTTTGTGAGTCGCACGCTCAACGGAAAGCCCCGCCGCAAGGCGGGGTCGTTGTTTTCGAACGTCGTGATTGCACGCACCCGACCCGATGCATCCGCAAGACGCACGCGTATGCCGTTCTATCCTTAAGAGGCCACCCCGACTAAGGGATGCTGCGAGCGACACGTTTCAAAACATGCAATACGTGAACACGGGCGTACCAGTATTGGTTGGTGAAGGAACATGTGCGGCGCACTGCCTGACTTCTTCAGGGGTAAATAGCGGGTTGGCTGAGACTGACTAAACTTCACCCAGGCAACGGGCGAGACACATGACCAGGGATACCGACAACGATCGCAACCGCTTCCTCGAATCACTGGCGACCTTCAGCCGCGAACATAAGGCCCGCGCATGGGAAGGTACGCTGAGGGAATTCCTCGAGGACATCATGCCCGCGCAACCCGGCGCCTATGCGCGCACCAGTCACCAGTACATCTGGGACATGTTGCATTGGTATCAGGTCAAGGAATCGCGCGACACCGCGAGCGAACGACCGACGCGACTGTTTGCCAATGAACTGTTCGGCATCGATGATGCCCTCGCGCGGGTGGTCGATTATTTCAAAGCTGCGAGCGCCGGCTCCGAAGTGGGGCGGCGCATGCTTCTGCTGCTCGGCCCACCGTCAGGCGGCAAGTCCACGTTGGTCATTCTGCTCAAGCGTGGACTCGAGGAATACAGCCAAACGGACGAGGGCGCGCTGTATGCGCTGGCCGGCTGCCCGGTGCACGAGTCCCCGCTACACCTCGTACCGCACACGCTGCGTGGCGATTTCCGCGAGAACTACGGCGTGGACATTCAGGGACAGGTCTGTCCACACTGCCAGACGCGCCTGCATGAAGAATACGACGGTGACTTCATGCGCTTCCCCGTGGAGCGCATCTTCCTGTCGGAGGCCTCGCGCCTGGGCGTCGGCACCTACGCGCCCCACGACCCCACAACCGCAGACATCGCCGACTTGGTCGGTTCCGTAGACCTGTCGAAGGTCGCAGAATTCGGCGATGAGGGCGATCCGCGCGCCTGGTCGTGGTCAGGTGCGGTCTATGCGGCCAGTCGTGGGCTGCTGGAGATGATCGAAATCCTCAAAGTGAAGCGTGAGTTCCTGTATCTCCTGCTCACGCTCACCCAGGAAAAGAACGTCAAGGTGGCGCGCTTCCCGCTTATCTATCTGGACGAGACCATCGTCGCGCACACCAACCTCGCCGAGTTCAACAAGTTCGTCCAGGAAAAGGAAAACGAGGCCTTGCTCGACCGTATGGTGATCGTGCAGGTTCCGTACACCTTGCACTACGTCGAAGAAGCGCGCATCTATGCCAAGCTCATCTCCAACGCCTCGGCATTCCGTGCCGTTCATCTCGACCCGCACGCGCTACGCACCGTCGCGGTGTTCGCCATCCTCACGCGTCTGAAGAAGGGCGAACGCCAGGACCTCGACATGACCAAGAAGCTGCGTCTGTATGCGGGCGAAGCCATCGAGGGCATGTCCGAAACGGAAGTGGAGCGGGTGCGCAAGGAAACCCCGGACGAAGGCCTGACCGGTGTGTCGCCGCGCTTCGTCATCAACGCCATCTCCAATGCGATCACTCGCTCAGAGGTTCACAGCCTCACCACCATGGAGGTGCTGCTCGCGCTGAAGGACGCCATCGAAGCGGATGCGCGCATGGATGCCAAGCAAAAGCGTCAGTGGATCGACTTCCTCGTGCTGACGCGCAAGGATTTCTACAACCGCTGGGTCAAGGAGGATGTGCACAAGGCGTTGTTCACATCCTTCGAGGGTGAGGCACAAAACCTGCTGGAGAAATACCTCGACGAGGTCGAGGCCGCCCTGGACCAACGCCAGATAGAGGACCCCATCACCAATGAGTCGCGCGCACCGGACGAGCGGTTCATGCGTTCGGTGGAGGAGAAGATCAAGGTGTCCGATTCCGGCAAGACATCGTTCCGGCAGGAGGTGGTGCGCAAGGCCATGGTTTCGTTCAAACGCGGCGAGAAGTTCACCCTGGACAGTCACGCGCGACTGCACGAGGCCATCAAACAATACCTGTTCGAGGAGCGGCGCGACGTGCTGCGGCTGGTGACCTCCACCACGCGGCCGGATGCGGATGCACAGCAAAAGATTTCCGCCGTGCAGCAACGGCTCATCGACGAATATGGCTACGATCAGCATTCCGCACAGGAGGCCCTGAACTACGTGACGACGCTGCTATCGCAGGAATGACCCCGCCGGCGAGGTAGACATGAACACAAGTCACGAAAGCAGTACCCAGGGAAATCGCTGGTACGACCTGTTTTCCCGCGGCAGTCGCGACTGGCTCCGGCACAATGAGAAGGTCCGGGAGGCGGTCAAGGACCGCATCATGGACGTGGCCGCGGGCGCCGACGTGCTGTCTGGTACGGGCGGCAACCGCAACGTGCAAGTACCGGTCCGATTTCTTGAGCACTACCGCTTCCGGCTTGGCGATTCCGACCAGCGCAATGGTGTGGGACAGGGCGAACAGGTGGAGCCTGGCGACGTGTTGCGTCAATCTCAGCCCAAGAATTCTCAGGGCAAGGGAGCGGGCGGCAGCGGTGATGGAGGGCTTGAGTTCGTCCTGGAATTCAAGGTGGACGAGATCGTCGAATGGCTGTGGGAAGAACTCGAACTACCCAACCTGGAGCCCAAGAGCGGCACGACGCACGATGACGAATACGTGCGCGAGGGCTGGGACCGGCGCGGCGCACGTACCCGCCTCGATCGGCGCCGTTCGCTGAAGGAAGCCATCAAACGCCGCGCAGTACAGCCCGACGGGCCCGCCTTCACCAATGAAGACCTGCGGTTTCGGCAATTGGTGCGCCGCCAGAAGCCCGCCACGCACGCCGTGGTGATCTTCGCACTCGATGTGTCGTCCAGCGTTACCGAGGCAGAGCGCCGATTGGCGAAGACCTTCTTCTTCTGGGCGTTGCAGGGGCTGCGGCGGCAATATCAGCACATCGAAACGGTGTTCATCGCCCATACCGTGAACGCCTGGGAGTTCCCCGAGGAGCAGTTCTTTCAGGTGCGCGCCAGTGGCGGCACGGTCGCCTCCACGGCCTTCAACAAGACGCTGGAGGTGATCGAAAGCCGCTATGACCCGACCCGCTACAACGTGTACATGTTCTACGCCTCCGATGGCGAGAACTTCACTGACGACCGTAGCGCGGCCAGCGAAGCACTCGACGAGATCGGCCCGCGCACCAGTTTCATCGGCTACCTGGAGACCGGGCGAACCATCCAGTCCATCGACGAGACCGAAACTGCCCTGCTGTTCTATCGGTTGGAAAAGAAGGGCTTCCCCGTAGCCACCTACTCCCTCGGCAAAGAAGAGGACATCTGGGCAGCCATCCGCCATTTCTTCCGCCGCCAGAACGAAGAGGAAGAACTCCGCAAATGAACATCGATGCACGCCATAGGTCGTGCGGAACGTCGCTCGCCACCGTGCCGGGCTCATGCGTACACATCCCAGGTGTGCATGAGCCCGGCTGTGATGTCCCTACCCCGCTCCCGGCTGTCTCTTAGTCACATCATTTGCTGGAGAGACAGAGGCTTGCGTGCTTCTCTCTCCGGGAGACGACTGCATGGATGCAGGAGGTACGACCCCATGGATGGGGGAGGTAGACCGCGCCGGGAGCAGGCGGTCGAGAGCAATGCATGGAGCGAATTGCCGAAGGACAGGATGAGGGGATCAATAAACCAATAGCCGTACCTGAATTGATCCCCTCTCCCCAGCCCTCTCCCGGAGGGAGAGGGAGCAAGAAGGCTGTCCGCAACGAAAAATGTGAAAGAGACAGCCCGGAGGGAGAGGGGGTAAGAAGGACTGGCTACAACGGCGAAATGTGACCAAGAGACAGCCCGGAGGGAGAGGGGGCAAGAAGGGCTTGCCACAACGGGGACATGCGACCAAGAGGGAGCCTCTCCCGGAGGGGCAAGGGGCGTCCAGGCAGGTGTGTGCAGACCGTTGTGAAGAGTAAGAGCCGTCTACGTGTCTCCCGCCGTCGCCGGGATGGTCCCTTCTCCTGGGCGACGACGTGTTGCAGGACAGGCAATGCATGGAGCGTTGCGAAGGACAGGGTGAGGGATCGCGACAACAGGTGCAGGATTATTTGCGTTTATTGGTGTTCACTCGCGGACTTCTTCTACTTTCTTAGGACTATGAGCGAAAGACTGCGCGATTACATCGGTCGCCTGGAAAACCTGGCGCGGGAACGGGGTCTGGACTATTTCCCCGTGGAATTCGAGCTGGTCCCTCCGGCGTTCATGATGGAGATCGCCGTCTACGGGCTACCCGTACGCATGCCACACTGGTCATTCGGCGTACGCTACATCTATCAGCTCGTGCAGCACCGCATGGGTCATTCGCGCATCTTCGAGGTGGTGTTTCCTGGCAACCCGGGTCGCGCCTACCTGTCGGCGGACAACACCGTTGAGGAAAACACCCTGGTGGTGGCGCACGTCCTCGGTCATGCGGATTTTTCCAAAAACAACCTGCTGTTCCGGCGCAGCCAGGAAGAGGTGGGCTACCACATCGTCGAACAGGCCGCCTCCCATGCCAAGCAGATCACAGGCGCCATCGAGGAGTACGGCCAGCGGCGCGTGGAGGCCGTGCTGGACGCGGCGCTCTCGCTGGAACAGAACATCGACATGCACCAGGGGCTGCGTCGCCAGAGGTACCCGGAGTTCGACAAACCGCACGCCGCCGAGGATCCTGACGAGTTTCACCAACGTTATGACGCCCTCACGGGCAGTGGTGCGCCTCCCCCGTTGCAGCGCCGCCGGCTGCCCCTGCCGCCCCATGAAGAGTTCGATCTACTGTGGTTCATGGCCACCTACGCACCTGAGCTGGACGGCTGGGAGCGTGACATTCTGCTGGCGGTGCGCGAGGAATCGTTCTATTTCTACCCGGTATTCGCCTGTCAGATCATGAATGAAGGCTGGGCCTCCTACTGGCACGCTCGACTGTTGCGCGATGCGGAATTCCTGCCGCCCGATCTCTATCTCGAAGCGGCAAAGACACATTCCGACGTGGTACGACCCTACGCGGGCAGCGACCAGGTGGCGTTATCGCTGAACCCCTACCATCTTGGTTTTTCCATCTGGGAACACATCATCAAGGACCAGGGTGTGGACGCAGCGCGGCGGATCATGGAGGAGGAAGACGATTTCGGCTTCATCCGCAACTACCTCACCGAAGACCTCGCGCACGAACTGAGCCTGTTCCGCTATCACGCCCGTCGCGACGGCGAGGTGCTGGTGGACGACTTCGACATCCACACCCTGCGTGAGGCCATCCTCGCCCCGAAATTCAATTTCGGTACACCGCGCATCAGCGTGGACGAGGTGAAGACCGACGGCACACTGAAGCTGCGCCACCATCACGAGATCGATCAGCGCGGCCTGGACCTGCCGCGTGCCCAACGGGTCATGGAATACATCCAGAAACTCTGGCGCCGGCCGGTGGTGCTGTACACCGTCGACAGCGTCGGCCGCGAGGAGATCCTGCGCGAAGACGGCACTTAGGGAGGCGAAACGCGGAAGACGCAGAGGACGCGGAGTTTCTGAAAAAGTGCTGGCAGGTTAAACGTCAATGACAAGGTGGGTGAGCGCCCCGCGGCGCGGGGCGTGAGGCAGCGAGGAACGGTCTGAGTAACGAGCCACGAATCAGGCTTTTCTGCGTAGTTCCAGTCCTCAGCGACCTCCGCGTCTCCGCGCCCTCCGCGTTTACACGCCGACTCACACCGCCGTGCGGTTCCGCCCGGCCGCCTTGGCGCGGTACAGGGCGGCATCGGCCTCGTCGAGCAGGGTCTTCAGGGTGTGGCCCGTGGCCGCCTGGGCCACGCCGACGGAGACAGTGATGGGTTCGGCAGGCGCCAGGGGTATGGCCGCCACGGCACAGCGCAGTCGTTCCGCGACGGAGCAGGCGACGGCGCGATCGGCGCCCGGCAGCAAAATGGCGAACTCCTCACCGCCATAGCGGGCCAGCAGGTCCGAGGGGCGCAGATGGTCGCGCAGGCAGAACGCCACCGTGCGCAGCGCCGCATCGCCGGCGGGGTGTCCATGTTCGTCGTTGAAGTTCTTGAAGTGATCCACGTCGACCATCAGCAGCGATACCGCCACCTCATCCTTGCGCGCGCAGTCGAATTGGCGTTCGAAGGTCTGATCGAACCAGCGCCGGTTATATAGCCCGGTGACCGGGTCCACCAGCGCCGCCTGTTCCCATCGCCGACGCGCCTCGGCACCGGCGCGCAGGCGCGCCTTGTCCACGCGCGAGCGCCGCACCAGCAGTGAAAGCAGGTTGCGCGTGACATGCTGCGAGGCCTGCATGAGGCTCCACAACGCGGTGCGCCCGATGGTAAACAGCCGCGCCTTGCTGGCCGCAATGACGAAGGCCGAGGTGGTTTCCTGATCGATGAGGGAGAGCTCGCCGACACATTCCCCCGGGTCCAGCGTCGCCAGCGGCTCGGCGTTTTCTTCGAGCAACACGTGCAGCCGGCCGTCGGCCAGCAGATAGATGGTGTCGTTGACCTGATCGGGGCGCAACAGCACGTCGCCGGCGCGCAGCGTCAGTTCGGCGATACCCTGCATCACCGGTAGCAGTTCGGCCCGATTCAACCCTTCGAAAATGCGTTGGCGGCTCAGCGCCTCGAACACCTGTTCGTTGGTCTCCATGCCACGCCCAATCAAAAAAACGACGCGGCATTCTTTCACGGTCCACTCACGCGAACTGCGCAAGCCATAGCGAAAACCGCGGCGCCGGGTGGGTGAAACGTGACGGATGCCGCGCCGCGGGTGCGTCAGGCCTGGACCGGCAGCGTGATGCGCACCACAGTGCCACGGTCTTGCGGTCCCGGCGCAATCGACATGTCGCCGCCGTGGGCCCCGACCAGGGCGCGTGCAATGGTCAGCCCGAGGCCGCGCGACCCTTCCGTGGATGACAGTTCGCTGGCCATGCCCGGCCCCTCGTCGCTGACCTCGATGACCGCCGTGCCCGACTCGCCGTGCAGGCGCACGCCGATGGTGCCCTCGGGCGGCGAGAAGCGGATGGCATTGTCGAGTACGTTCACCAGCACTTGCTCGAACATGGCCGCATGCACATAGGCCGGCGGTAATTCCCGCAGGTCCAGCGCCAGCTTGAAGTGGGCCAGCGCGGTCGACTCGCGTGCACAGGCCGCCTCGATAATGGTGCGCAGATCGATTGAGGTACGTCGTAACGGCAGCCGTTCATCGCCGATGCGCGTCATATCGAGCAGGCTCTGCAAGTAACGGGTGAGCCGGTCGGCCTCATCGCGCATCCTGCGCAGACCCACGGTACAGGTCTCGCGCGTCATGGAACCGGCCAGCAGGTCGTCGGCCTGATGGTGAATGGCGGCAAGCGGCGCGCGCAGGTCATGGGACAGCGAGGCCAGCAAGGCCGCCCGCAACTGTTCGGTCTCGGCGGCCATGCGTGTGTCTTCCAGGTCGCAGGCCAGTTGGGTGCGCTCAAGCGCCACGGCCGCCTGGCCGCACAGGCCCTCGGCCAGTTCGAGCGCCTCCGCTGTCAGCTCGGGTGCGCCGATGGCAGCGAGCCCGATCGGGCCGCTCGCGGTCTGCAAGCGCAGGAAACGCCACGGGCCCGGCGGTACGCTACGCCCTTCCCAAACCTGTTGGGCGCGCACCAGATCGCCCGCCCCCACCCGGACCTGTTCGGCATTCGCCGCGCGTTGCTCAAGGAGGCCTCCCGCACCCGGCAGCAACGCCACGGCCGGGCGGCCGAGGGTCGCAGCCAGATGGTCCACGGTGGCTTCGAGCGCATCCACTTCCGACACCACCGCCCCCATGCGCCGGCTGAAGTCGTACAGCGACAGGGTGCGGCGAGCAGTGGCGCGGGCGGTCTCGACCGCCTTGCCCATACGTGCGGCCAGATGACCGGTGACGATCGCCGCCAGCAGGAACATGGCAAGCCGCACCAGGTCGGTGGCATGGGTCACCCGGAATGCGAAATACGGCTCCGTGAAGAAGAAGTTGTACACGAAGAAACTCAGCACACTCGCATACAACGAGGGCCACAGGCCGAGTCCCGCCGAGATGAACAGCACCGCTGCCAGGAAAATGAGCGCGAGGTCCGGGTGCGTCAGCTGGGGGCCGAAGCGATAGGCAAGGCCGGTGGCAATGGTGACGCCGAGCGTGGCGAGCCCCATGTCCACAGGCAGGGAGCGGCGCAGCGGACCGGTGGTCGGAGTGGAATCGATAGACATGGCGGCGACCTTATACCAGTGTCCGGTGTGCCAAAGAAGCCCAAGGGCAACACTGATTTATCGGCGTTTCCCGCAGCACATGGATGTGCCGCCATTTTCCGGGTTCCAGTACTTCCCTTGGCCTTTTCCTTTGCGATCTTGGCGTCTTTGCGAGATGGCATGTGGTTCAGGGTTCGAAACCGCTGTTTAGGTGTCCAGCATCGGGGCCATTTTGGGCGGATTTCGTCCCACGGGGGGTGCAATGGGCGATGCATGCAGGGAAAATAGGCTCCCCATCGACCGGCCGGGCGCTTATCGTTCATGCAGCTGACCATCGTCCTCCGCACCTTCGGTATCCTGCTCATGTTGTTCAGCGTGAGTCTGTTCCCGCCGGTGCTGGTTTCCGCCATTTACGATGATGGCGAACTGTTCCATTTCGCGACCATCCTGTGGGCCGCGCTGGTGGCGGGCCTCATTTTGTGGCTGCCGTTTCGCACAGGCCAACGCGCGCTGCGCAACCGCGACGGTTTCGTGATCGTAGGCATGTTCTGGCTGGTCATCGGCCTGATCTCCGCGGTGCCGTTTCTGGTCGGCCTGGGTATGTCGCCGGCCTGGGCCGTATTCGAGGCCATCTCCGCATTCACCACCACCGGCGCCACCGTGATCGTCGGCCTCGACGAACTGCCCAAGTCCATTCTGTTCTATCGCCAGCAACTGCAATGGCTGGGCGGCATCGGCGTGGTGGTTACCGCCGTGGCGCTGCTGCCCATGATGGGTGTGGGCGGCATGCAGCTGGTGCGGGCGGAGATCACCGGCCCCATGAAGGAGGAGAAGCTCACCCCGCGCATCAATCACACCGCCAAGGCGCTGTGGAAGATCTACGGCGTGCTCACCCTCGCCTGCGCACTGGCTTATTGGTTCGCCGGCATGGACCTGTTCGACGCCATCGCGCACAGCTTCTCCACCGTCTCCACCGCCGGCTTCTCCACCCACGACGCCAGCCTGGCCTATTTCGACAGTCCGCTCATCGAGTCGATTGCCGTGGTATTCATGCTGCTCGGCTCCATCAGTTTCGCCCTGCATTTCACCGCCTGGCATAACTACTCGCCGCGGATTTTCCTGCACAACGCCGAGTTGCGTGTGTTTCTCGGTGTCGCCCTGGTGCTGAGTGTCGTCGCCACCCTGGTGCTGATGAATGAGGGCACCCGCCCGGATGTGCTCACCGCCGCGCGCTACGCCGTCTTCGAGGTGGTCTCGGTGATCACCACTACGGGCTTCGGCATCGACGACTTCTCGACCTGGCCGGCCATGCTGCCGGTGATGCTCATCTTCGCCGCTTTCATGGGCGGTTGCGCCGGCTCCACCTCGGGCGGCATGAAGACCATCCGCTTCGTGGTGCTGTTCAAGCAGGGCATCCTGGAGATCAGCAATCTGATCCATCCAAACCTGGTGCGCCCACTGAAAATCGAAAACCGCGTGGTGCCGCCGCGCGTGGTTCAGGCGGTATGGGGCTTCTTCGCCGCCTACATGGCGGCGTTTGCCGTGTTCATGCTGGCGCTGATGATGCTCGGCCTCGACCAGATCACCGCTTTCGGCGCGGTGGCCGCGACACTCAACAACCTGGGGCCCGGACTCGGCGGTGTCAGCAACAACTTCACCGGCATACCCGACACCGGCCTATGGCTCATGTCCTTCGCCATGTTGCTCGGGCGTCTGGAAATATTCACCCTGCTGGTGTTGCTCACACCGGGTTTCTGGCGCCGCTGAACCGCCAGTCGGCTACGTTTCCACGGAGGACCGCTCCGTGGCCACCGACCTGCTGGAAATGTATCCCCATCCCGGCGAGCGGGTACCGCTCGCCGGCCTGTACCTCGCCCACGACCTGCGTGCGCGCACGCCAGGGCCATACGTGTGCAGCAATTTCATCGTTTCGCTGGACGGGCGCATTGCCCTGCCCGACCCGCATAGCGGATTGCTGCGGGTCCCGCCGCTCATCGCCAATCCGCGCGACTGGCGCCTGTACCTGGAGATCGCCGCGCAGGCGGACGTGTTGCTTACCACCGCCCGCCACTTGCGCGCGGTCGCGGCGCACCGGCACACGGATCTGCTCGCCGTGGCCGCCGAGCCCGAGTTGCGTGCCTGGCGCGAGGCGCGCGGTCTGCCGCCGGGTCCGGCCGTGGCCGCGGTCAGTGAAACCCTGGACATCCCACACGCCGCCTTGGCCAAGCTGCCAGGCCCCGTGCTGGTACTCACGGGCGAGGCCGCCCCCCGGGCGAGCGAACGGCAACTGTGTGCACATGGGGTCACGGTGCGGCGCCTACCCGGCATGGTCCTGGACGGCGCCGCCCTGGTGGCGATGCTGGCCGAGGCGGGACATCGTGTGATCTATTCCATCGCCGGCCCGCGTGTCCTGCACGCCCTGTGTGCCGCACGGGTGTTGCACCGCCTCTACCTGACCCATGCGCTCGCCCTGCTCGGTGGCGAACCACTGGTACCACTGCTGCACGGCCCCGCGCTCGAACCGCCGGTGCATGCACGGCTCGCCACCAGTTACCTGGACCTCCCGGCGGCAGGCGCCACGCAGCCCGCACAGTGCTTCGCGACTTATGACCTGAGTCACGCGACCTGATGAAGCCCAGCGGAAAAAATCCGCGACCGGCACCGTGCCGCACCACATGCGCAGCGATACCGTTCCGGGCCTAACAAACCCGCATTGCAGCCGCGGGCTCCTCGACTATGCTAAGTGCACACAGCGGGCCCGGGGGTTCTTTGGAACCTGCCGTATGCCCGACGGTTTCATACATTTCAGCCCGCATACCCTACTCGTGTACTCGCGCTTGGAGGCGTTTCCAGCGAGTCGCTGGTTGACCAGACGCAAGGCGTGCTTCCGCAGGAATGGCGGCCCCATTTCAAGAGAGCGCAACGCCGCAGATGGCCGACCAGCAGTTCGCCCGAAGGAGTCTCCCAAGGGCGGAGCAGTACACCAGGGACAGCGCCGACGGCGTTGCGGGTGCAGCTTTTGTCAAATATCGCAAGGGAGCACGGATGAACAGGCAGGCGGTGATCAGCACGGAACCGGTTCGACACGACGTGAGTCTGCTCACGGAGCAGGACGTCTATTTGTTCAAAGAGGGCAATCATTACCGGCTCTATGAAAAGCTCGGCGCTCACGTCATGAACGTGGACGGCGTGGCCGGGGTGCTGTTCGCGGTGTGGGCGCCAAATGCGCGCCACGTCTCGGTCATCGGCGATTTCAACGGCTGGAACAAACACACCCATCACCTGGCGCCACGCTGGGACAGTTCGGGGATCTGGGAAGGTTTCATCGCCGGTCTGAATCCCGGTGACCTCTACAAGTACCACATCGTTTCCAATCACAACGGCTACGAGGTGGAGAAGATCGACCCCTTCGCGCGCCTGTACGAAGTGCCGCCGCGCTCCGCGTCCATGGTATGGGACCGCGACTACGACTGGCAGGACGGCGCCTGGATGCTGTCCCGCAAGGAAAGCAACGCCCTCGATGCGCCCATGTCCGTGTACGAGGTACATCTCAGTTCCTGGCGCCGCGTACCCGAAGACGGGCACCGCTCGCTGTCATACGTTGAGCTCGCCGATCAGCTCGTTTCCTATGTGAAGTGGATGGGCTTCACCCACGTGGAGTTCCTGCCCGTCATGGAACATCCGTTCGGCGGGTCATGGGGCTACCAGACGCTCGGCTACTTCGCACCCACCTCGCGCCACGGCACGCCGGAAGAGATGAAATTGCTGGTGGACCGCCTGCACCAGGAAGGCATCGGCGTGATCCTCGATTGGGTACCGTCCCACTTCCCCAGCGATGCCCACGGTCTCGCCTATTTCGATGGCACCTACATGTTCGAACACATGGACCCGAAGCGCGGCTATCACCCGGAGTGGAAGAGTTACATCTTCAACTTCGGCCGCCATGAGGTGCGCTCATTCCTGCTCTCGTCGGCGATGTTCTGGCTGGAGCAGTTCCATGTCGACGGCCTGCGCGTGGACGCAGTGGCCTCCATGCTGTACCTCGATTACGCGCGCAAGGAAGGCGAGTGGATTCCCAACCAGTACGGCGGCAAGGAAGACATCGAGGCCATCGGTTTCATGCGCAAGCTGAACGAGTCGGTATATGGCGAGCACCCGGACGTGCAGACCATTGCCGAGGAATCCACCGCCTGGCCCATGGTGTCGCGGCCCGCCTACGCAGGCGGCCTCGGCTTCGGCATGAAGTGGAACATGGGATGGATGCACGACACCCTGGATTACTTCGCCCATGAACCCATCCACCGCAAGTATCATCACGACCAGCTCACCTTCAGTATCTGGTACGCGTTCCACGAAAATTTCGTGCTGCCGCTATCCCATGACGAGGTGGTGCACGGCAAGGGCTCGCTGATCCGCCGCATGCCCGGCGACGACTGGCAGAAGTTCGCCAACCTGCGCGCCCTGTACGGCTACATGTGGGCTCATCCCGGCAAGAAGCTCCTGTTCATGGGCGGTGAAATCGGCCAGTGGGACGAATGGAACCACGATGCCAGCGTGCAGTGGCACCTCAATGAATGGGAGCCTCACCAGGGCGTGCAGCGCTGGCTCAAGGACCTGAACGCGGTCTATCGCAGTGAACCCTCGCTGTACCAGGTCGACTTCGACAATCACGGCTTTGAGTGGGTGGACTTCCATGATTGGGAGGCGAGCGTCATCACCTTCCTGCGCCGCGGCAAGAACCCGGACGACACGATGCTCATCGTCTGCAACCTGACCCCGGTGCCGCGCCACAACTACGTGGTGGGCGTGCCGCGTGGCGGCTACTGGCGCGAATTGCTGAACAGCGATGCCACCATTTATTGGGGCAGCGGCATGGGCAACATGGGCGGCGTCGAGGCGGCGCCGGTGTCGGCCCAGGGTCGCTACCATTCCCTTTCGCTCACCCTGCCGCCGCTTTCGGTGATGTACTTCAAGCCGGTCTGACCAATGTGACGGTCTCGTAGCCCGGATTTCGTAGCCGGGATGAAGCGCAGCGCAATCCAGGAAACCGCGGCATATCCCCGGATTTCGCTGCGCTTCATCCGGGCTACGGGACTATCACTCACCTTGCCGCCGCTGTCGGTGATGTATTTCAAGCCGGCGTGATCACGTAACGGTCTCGCAACGCCGATGGAAAACCACGGCCTATCCCGTTTCCCAACACCCCATTCGCCGACGGTGTCGGCTCCTACGACTGCATAGATAACCCCGTAGGAGCCCACACCGTGGGCGAATGTTTTTTTCAACAGCCCCAACATTCACCGAAACCCCATTCGCCGACGGTGTCGGCTCCTACGACCGCATCGATAACCCTGTAGGAGCCCACACCGTGGGCGAGCGCCCCTCCCAACAGCACGCCGCCGTCGCCGACGGTGCCTGCTACGTTTCTTGGGAGGAGCGTGATGACATGACCATCACCGACGGTCGGCGACGGGCGGTAATCGAGGGCGTGCGCCCGCAGGTCGATGGTGGGCGTTTTCCGGTGAAGCGCTGCGTGGGCGACGAGGTGGTGATCGAGGCCGACGTGTTCTGCGACGGGCACGATCAACCCATGGCGGTGGTGCAATACCGTCATGCCGCCGACGGCGACTGGCAGGAGGCGCCGCTCGAATACCGGGTAAACGACCACTGGCGCGGGCGTTTCCAGGTCACCCGGGAAGGTCTGCATTACTACCGTGTGCTCGCCTGGGTGGATCATTTTCGCACCTGGCGGCACGACTTCGCACGCCGTGACGACCCCGCCGACATCACCGTCGCCCTGATCATGGGCGCGGAGCTGGTGGAGGCGGCGGCGGCTCGCGCCGAGGCTGCGGAGCGCAACCCGTTGCAGCTGTTCGCCGCACGCATGGTGGACAACGCCCCCCTGGAGGAACGACGTCGCTACGGCCTCGACGAGGGCCTCGCGCGCCTGATGGACCGCTGGCCCGATCGCTCCCTGGCCACCGCGCAGGAGCCTGCCCTCACGCTGTGGGTTGACCGCGAAAAGGCCTGCTTCTCCGCCTGGTATGAACTGTTCCCGCGCTCCTGCGGCGAGCACGGCCACGGCAGCTTCCGGGACTGCGAGGCGCAGCTCGAATACGTCGCAGCCATGGGCTTCGATGTGCTCTATCTGCCGCCCATCCATCCCATCGGCCGTACCCGGCGCAAGGGCCCCAACAACCTGCTGGTGGCGGCGCCGGACGATCCGGGCAGTCCGTGGGCCATCGGCGCCGTGGAGGGCGGGCACAAGGCGGTACATCCGCAACTGGGGACGCTGGAGGACTTCCGGCGTTTCATGGACCGGGCCGCCGCGCTGGGCCTTGAGGTGGCCATCGACATCGCCTTCCAGTGTTCGCCCGATCATCCTTATGTGAGCGAGCATCCGGAGTGGTTCCGCCATCGCCCGGACGGGTCGGTGCAATACGCGGAGAACCCACCGAAGAAATACCAGGACATCTACCCCTTCGATTTCGAATGCGACGCCTGGCGACCACTGTGGGACGAGCTGCGCGACGTGGTGCGGTTCTGGCTCGGGCAGGGCGTGCACATCTTCCGCGTCGACAATCCCCACACCAAGCCGTTTCCGTTCTGGGAGTGGCTCATCGGCGAGATCAAGGGCGAGCACCCGGACGTGCTGTTTCTCGCCGAGGCCTTCTCACGACCGCGCATCATGCACCGCCTGGCCAAGCTGGGGTTTTCCCAGTCCTATACCTACTTCACCTGGCGTAACACCAAGCAGGAACTCACGGACTATCTCACCGAACTGACCCGCGGCCCCGCGGCGGAATACTTCCGGCCCAATTTCTGGCCCAACACACCGGACATCCTGCCGGAATACCTGCAATTCGGCGGCCGCCCGGCCTTCATGGCGCGGCTGGTGCTGGCCGGCACGCTCAGCGCCAGCTACGGCGTCTACGGCCCCGCCTTCGAGCTGTTGCAGGCCGAACCCCATGCCCCCGGCAGCGAGGAATACCTCGATTCCGAGAAATACCAGATCCGCCGCTGGGACCTGCACCGCCCGGACTCGTTGCGCGATTTCATCGCCCGGCTCAATCGCATCCGCCGCGAGAACCCCGCGCTGCGCCAAAACCGCAACCTGCACTTTCACGAGGTGGACAACGAGCGCCTCATTGCCTACAGCAAGTCCACCCATGCCCCGGACAACGTGGTGCTGGTGGTCGTGAACCTGGACCCGGACTACGTGCAATCGGGCTGGCTCACCCTGCCCCTGGAGCCCTTCGACATCGACCCGCGCCACGGCTACCAAGTCCACGACCTGCTCACCGACGCCCGCTACCTGTGGCAGGGCGAGCGCAACTTCGTCCGCCTCGACCCCGCCCACACCCCGGCCGCCATCTTCCGCCTGCGCCGCCGCGTGCGCAGCGAGCGTGACTTCGAATATTTCATGTAATGAACCACGAAGCGAGGTCACAACGCGGAGGGCGCGGAGGCGCGGAGAACGCGGAGAAAATCCCGTTGTATTGGTTGTTTTGGGCAGCTCCCGCGCAACCTCGCCTGATTTGGTTTTCTCCGCGCCCTCCGCGCCTCCGCGTACTTTGCGTTTCGCCCCACCCATGACCGCCGCCTGGCAGGACGATCCGCTGTGGTACCAGGACGCCATTATTTATCAGGTGCACGTGAAGGCGTTTTACGATTCGAGCGGGGACGGCACGGGGGATTTTCGCGGGCTGGCGGAGAAGCTCGATTACATCCAGGACCTGGGGGTCAATACGGTCTGGCTGTTGCCGTTCTATCCCTCGCCCATGCGCGATGACGGCTACGACATCTCCGATTACCGCAACGTGCACCCCGCCTTCGGCACCCTGGCCGACTTCAAGCGCTTCGTGCGCGAGGCCCATCGGCGCGGGCTGAAGATCGTCACCGAACTGGTCATCAACCACACGTCTGATCAGCACCCCTGGTTCCAGGCGGCGCGCGCCGCACCGCCCGGCTCCGCCCGGCGCAATTTCTACGTGTGGAGCAAGACCAAGATGAAGTTCCCGGAGACCCGCATCATCTTCACCGATACGGAGACCTCCAACTGGGCCTGGGACGACGTGGCACAGGCCTATTACTGGCACCGTTTTTTTTCCCACCAGCCGGACCTCAACCACAACAACCCGCGGGTGGTGGAGGCGGTCATCCGGGTGATGCGCTTCTGGCTGGACATGGGCGTGGACGGTCTGCGGCTGGATGCCATCCCGTATCTGTGCGTGCGCAGCGGCACCAGCAATGAAAACCTCCCGGAGACCCACGCCGTGTTGCGGCGCATGCGCGCGGTGGTCGACGCGCACTACGCCAACCGCATGTTCCTCGCCGAGGCCAACCAATGGCCCGAGGACGTGCTCGAATATTTCGGCGACGGCGACGAATGCCACATGGCCTATCACTTCCCGCTCATGCCGCGCATCTACATGGCCGTCGCCCAGGAAGACCGCCATCCCATCGTGGAGATCATGCGCCAGACCCCGCCCATCCCCGCCACCTGCCAGTGGGCGATTTTCCTGCGCAACCACGATGAGCTGACCCTGGAAATGGTCACCGACCGCGAGCGCGATTACATGTACGAGGTGTACGCCACGGACCGGCGCATGCGCGTCAACGTGGGTATCCGCCGCCGACTCGCACCGCTCATGGACAACGACCCGGACAAGATCAAGCTGATGAACTCGCTGCTCCTGTCCATGCCGGGCTCGCCCATCATCTATTACGGCGACGAGATCGCCATGGGCGACAACATCTACCTGGGCGATCGCAACGGCGTGCGCACGCCCATGCAGTGGAGCCCCGACCGCAACGCCGGCTTCTCGCGCGCGGACCCGCAGCGCCTGTACCTGCCGCCCATCATGGACCCGGTGTACGGCTATCAGGCGGTGAACGTGGAGGCGCAGGCGCGCGACCCGTCGTCACAGCTCAATTGGACGCGTCGTGTGCTCGAGGTGCGCAAGGCCTACCAGGCCTTCAGCCGCGGCAGCCTGGAATTCCTGCATCCGGGCAATCGCAAGATCCTCGCCTACGTGCGCGCCCACGGCGAGGACACCGTCCTCTGCGTGGTGAACCTGTCGCGCACGGCGCAGCCCGTGGAGCTGAACCTGGGGCGCTGGCGCGGGCGTGTGCCCGTGGAGATGATGGGCCGCATTCCATTCCCACCCATCGGCGACCTGCCCTATCTGCTCACCCTCTCGGGCTATGGCGTGTACTGGTTCCGGCTCGCCACCCAGGCGGATGTGCCGTCCTGGCATCAGGAAAACCTTCCCGCCATCGAATTGCCCGTCTTGGTGCTGTTCGAGGGCTGGCACAGCTTCAGCTTCGCCCAGCACGACAGTCGCCGCGAGAAGCGTGCGCTGGAGTTGCGCAGTCAGATCGAGTTGGAGGTGCTGCCTGCCTGGCTGCCGGGCCAGCGTTGGTTCGCGGCGCACGGTTGCATCGCGTCGGCCACGCTCGCGCGCCTTTTCGAATGGCAATGGCAAGGCCGCCGCTGGCTGCTTGCCTGGATCGACGTAGCCTGCGACGGGGCACACGAAAACTATTTCCTACCGCTCTCCATGCACTGGGAGGCCGAGTACGAGGAATACCGCGCCCATCTGGTCAACGCCCTCGCCAAGGTGCGCGAGCACGCGCGCGTGGGCGTGCTCGCGGATGCCTATTCGGATGAGCACTTCTGTCGCGCCCTGGTGGACGCCGCCGCGGCGGGTGAGGCCGTTCCGGTGCCCGGCGGCCAACTGCAGTTCCATCGCACCTCCGCCTTCGACCGGCTGTGGCCTGCCGAACAGGCAGAATCCGTCACCGTGCGCCGCCCCGGTCACGAATCCAGCAACAGCGCCGTAGTCATCGGCGAACGCCTGTTTCTGAAGGGCTACCGGCGCCTTGCCGAGGGCACCAGTATCGAAGTGGAGGTGGGGCGGTTCCTCACCGAAGAGTCGGCCTTCCCGAACGTCATCCCGATAGCGGGCTGGATCGTGTTCGCCCCGGACGGCGGCGCGCCCGTCACCCTGGCGGTGTTGCAGGCCTACATGGAAAACCAGGGCGATGGCTGGGCCTATACCCAGGGCTATCTGGAACGCTACCTGGCGCAATGCCAGATGGCCCAGGCGGCGGACGGCTGCGAGCCCGGTGCTGCCGTGGCCGCTGAGGTCCACGCCACCGAGTTGATGATGATGCACACCCTCGGGCGCCGCACCGGTGAATTGCATGTTGCCCTCGCACGCGATACGGGCAACCCGGCGTTCATGCCCGAGCCGGTGCCGGACGTGGAACGGGCGGGTTGGCACGCCCGGGTACGGGACGAGGCGCTCACCACCCTCGCTAGGCTGTCAGACGCCGCACTGCCTGAGGCGGTGCAGGAAACGGCCGACCGGTTGCTCGCTGCACGCGAACACCTCCTCGCACGCATCGATGCATTGCGCCTGGATACGTCGCAGGTGTTCAAAAGCCGTTATCACGGCGATCTGCATCTCGGCCAGGTGCTGGTGGCCGAGACCGATTTCATCATCATCGACTTCGAGGGTGAACCGGCACGCCCCTATGCCGATCGCGCCGCCAAGCACTCTCCCCTGCGCGACGTGGCCGGCATGCTGCGCTCGTTCAGCTATGCGGCGCACGCGGCCTTGCAGCGCGCCAGCACCGAGAACCCCGCTCTGCGGCCTGCCCTTTCGCCCTTCACGCGGCAGTTTGAACGCATGGTCGTCGAGGCCTTCCTGCTCGGCTACGTGGCGGCGGTCGAGGACCAGCCCTTCTATCCCGCCGACCCGGACGATGCGCGTCGTTTGCTTGACCTGTTCATCCTGGAAAAGGCGCTGTACGAGGTCCGCTATGAACTGGCTCATCGCCCCGAGTGGGTCGGCGTGCCGGTGCACGGCCTGCTCGACCTGCTCGACCGGGCGTGACGCGCCGTTCCACCGCAAGGGGCGGAAAGGCGGCGCAGGTTCTATCTTTTTCCGGCAGCCAAGGAGAGTGTATGGAAACCAACAGCAAACTCCAGGTCATGAGCCTGGATTCGGTCATCAGCGCCTATCGCCGTTATGCCGGGATTTACGACGTGCTCTTCGGGCCCATCATGCACCCGGGTCGCAAGCGCATCGTCGATGCCCTGAGCTGCCAGCCCGGCGACGACATCCTCGAGGTGGGCGTGGGCACCGGCCTGTCGCTGCCGCTGTATTCCCACGGCGTGCGCGTGACCGGTATCGACGTGTCGCGCGAGATGCTCGACATCGCCCGGCGACGTGTCGCACGCGAGTTGTTACCGCAGGTGGAGGCCATCCTGGAGATGGATGCCCAGGCCATGTCGTTCCCCGATGCGTGCTTCGACAAGGTGGTCGCCATGTACGTGGTGTCGGTGGTGCCCGATCCAAAAAAGCTGGTGGCGGAGATGCGCCGCGTCTGCAAGCCGGGCGGCGACATCGTCATCGTCAACCACTTCTCCTCGCGCAATCCCGTACTTGGCCGCATGGAGACCCTGCTCGCCCCCTGCTCGCGCCTGGCCGGCTTCCGCCCCAACCTGGACATGAGCGAATTCCTCGCCAACACCGGCCTGCACGTGGAAGAGATCCGCGGCACCAACCTGTTCGGCTATTGGAAGATCCTGCGCTGCAGGAATGGCTGATGGGAGAAGAAAAGGCCGATAACCACGGGGGACACGGGGAACACGGGGAAGACGGAGAGTCAAAGAGGTGCCGCGCGTTGCGGGGCTGTGTGACTACTGCCCTGCTCGGCCGTAGGTCACGTTGCGAAGCTACGTGACGTCCTTCATACCGCCGCTGTCACGTAGCCGCTTCGCGCCAACGTGACCTACTGAGGGTAAGAAGAAAAAGCCGATAACCACGGGGGACACGGGGAAGACGGAGAGTCAAAGAGGCGCCGCGCGTTGCGGGGCTGTGTGACTACTGCCCTGCTCGGCCGTAGGTCACGTTGCGAAGCTACGTGACGTCCTTCATACCGCCGCTGTCACGTAGCCGCTTGCCGCCAACGTGACCTACTGAGGGAAGGTGAGTCAAAGAGGCGCCCGTAGGTCGCGTTGCAAAGCTGTGTGACCTCTGCCCGACTCTGCCGTAGGTCACGTTGCAGAGCTACGTGACTTTTCCCGCCGCCCTGTCACGAGCCGCTTAGCGCCCAACGCAACCTACCGCCCCTGCACCTCGAATCCCCGTGCCCCCCGTGGTTGTTCGCTTTTTTTCATGCCATGCCCGCGCCATGGCCCGACGGCGTGGCGTCTATGCTCTGCATAAGATTCTCTCTCAACGGCGCGTTTGTCCCTCCTGCGGGAGCGTTTGATGGACAGGCAGAACCGCGTGTTTCGCGTCGGGATTTCGGGCTCATACGGCGGCCTCAACCTGGGCGACGAGGCGATCCTCCAATGCATCATCAGCCAATTGCGCAACACTCTTCCCGTGGAAATCACCGTGCTTTCGCGAAATCCCGAGGACACGCTGGAACGCCATGATGTGGAGCACGCGGTCGCGGTGCGCAAGCTCGGCCGCAGCGACATCCTGCCCGTGCTGCGTGATCTCGATCTGCTCATCATCGGCGGCGGCGGGATCCTGTTCGACGCGGAGGCACGCATCTACCTGCGTGAGGCGGCCCTGGCGCAGGAGCTCGGCGTGCCGGTGATGTTCTACGCCGTCGGCGTCGGCCCGCTGGAGTACTCCACCGCACGGGATCTGGTGCGCAACGCACTCAACGACGCGGCCCTCATCACGGTGCGCGAGGAAGGGGCGCTGCATCTGCTGGAGGACATCGGCGTGCAACGACCCATCCTGGTCACCGCCGATCCGGCCCTGCTGCTCCAACCCGAGCCGCTGCCGCCGGGCGCCCTGCGGCGCGAGGGCATGGAAGGCCGCCGCCGGCGCATCGCCATTTCCGTGCGCGAACCCGGCGTGGCCGCGCCGGACCTCGGCCAGCATGCCTATCACGCCCTGGTGGCCAGCGCGGCCGATTACATGGTGGATCGCCTCAAGGCCGAGGTGGTGTTCATCCCCATGGAGCGGCGCCACCACGACTTGCAGCAATCCCATGCGGTGATTGCCCAGATGCTGCTTGCACAGCACGCGAGCGTACTCAAGGGCGAGTACACCGCAGGCCAGTTACTGTCGCTGCTCGGTCATTTCGAGTTCGCCGTGGGCATGCGCCTGCACTTTCTGCTGTTCGCGGCGCTGCGCAACGTGCCGTTCGTGGCGCTGCCCTATGCGCCCAAGGTGAGTGGCTTTCTCGATCAGCTGGGCATCGCCATGCCCCCGCCCATCGGTCAGGTGAACGCCGGGCGGTTGATCGCCCACATCGATGAGGCCTGGGACAATCGGCGCGCCAACAAGCGGCGCATGGCAGAGCGGCTACCCGTACAAAAGGCGGCGGCCCGCGAAACCAACCGCCTGGCCGCCGAACTGCTCTCACGACTTCCCATCGCCCAGCACTGACCATGCCCGCCCTGCCCCGTCCGCATCGTGAAGAGACCGTCGAACTGCCACCGCGGCGCGCCACCGTCGCCGCCGACACCGACGTGTTGGTGGTGGGCGGCGGACCGGCCGGGCTGGGCGCCGCCCTCGGCGCCGCCGACGCCGGCGCCGACGTGATCCTCGCCGAGCGTTACGGATTTTTCGGCGGCAACGCCACGGCCGCGCTGGTGATGCCGTTCATGTCGTACTTCACCGAGACCCCGCGTCCGCAGCGCGCCGGCACCAAGTATCTGCTGCCCACCGACCACGGCCCCGGCGAGCCGGTCATCGCCGGCGTGCTGCAACGTTTTATCACCCGGCTCATCGATGAAGGCGGCGCCCTGGTACCGAACCTGGACACCGGCTATACCGTGCCGTTCGATCCGGAGCTGTTCAAGCTCGTGGCGCTGGAGATGGCCGACGACGCGGGCGTGCATTTTCTGTTGCACGCCTTCGCCAGCGGCGTGGTGGGTGACGGGCGCGTGGAGGGGGTGGTGTTCGAGACCAAGTCGGGGCCGCTGGTGGTGCGGGCGCGCACCATCATCGATTGCACTGGCGACGGCGATGTGGCGGCGCAGGCGGGCGCGCCCTACGAGGTGGGCGACAACGACGGCATGGTGCAGCCGATGACGCTGCTGTTTCGCATGGCCGAGTTCGAGCGCACCGCGTTTCAGGCGTATACGCGCGCCCACCCGGACGAATGGCGCGGCGTGCACGGTCTGTGGAGCCTGGTGCGCAGCGCCACGGCCACCGGCGAGCTCACGCTCCCGCGTGAGGACATCCTGTTCTTTGCGACGCCGCGCGAACGGGAATTGGCCGTGAACAGCACCCGCGTCACCCGCTCCGTTCCGGTGCTCGGCACGGACGTATGGGACCTGAGCTATGCGGAATGGGAGAGCCGGCGCCAGATGCGCCAGGTCTCCGCGTTCCTGCGGCGGTACGTGCCGGGCTTCGAAAAGGCCTACCTGGATCAGAGCGGCGCCGGCGTGGGCGTGCGCGAGACCCGGCGTTTTCTCGGCGATTACCAGCTCACCGAAGGCGACGTGCTGTCGGCACGCAAGTTCGAGGATGTGGTCGCCCGTTGCAGCTATCCCATCGACATGCACAACCCCAAGGGCAAGGGCACCGTGCTCAAGCGCCTGCCCCCGGGCGAGGCCTACGACATCCCGCTGCGCACCCTCATGCCACAGAAGGTCGAGGGTCTGCTGGTGGCCGGGCGCTGCATCTCCGGCACCCACGAGGCCCATTCGTCCTATCGCATCATGCCCACCGCCATGGCCACCGGGCAGGCCGCCGGTGTTTGTGCGGCCCTGGCCGCCCTGCGCCGCCGCACGCCCCGCGAGATCCCCGTGGGTGACGTGCAGGTGGAGCTCCTCCGCCAGGGCGCGGACCTGCGCGGCATCAATCCCTGACGCGGAAGCACGCTCGGGGAGAACAGCCCAACGCAGAGACGCAGAGTTCGCAGAGGCATGGAATTGGCGCACGGTGTTCGCATGCGCTGACTTCACGTGCGCTGTGTTCTCTGTGCCCTGCGCGTCTCCGCGTTGAATCCATTTCCCAAAGCACTTGTCATGGGCCACGTCCACGGCTCTCACCTCACCTTATCCATGACCCATCACCATTTCCTTCTGGTTGCCCAGCGGTAATAACGGGCTTATAGAAACGTTTTGCGCGACGCGGGAACACCTGATGGACGGCTAGCTTTTGGATAAGCGCTGCGCCCCTTCGCGGGGCGACGCAAGCCCAGCACCGGGAGGACAGAGCCATGACGATGAAGCCGTTCCGCGTCTCACTGATTGCCGGCGCGATGACCATGTCGGGTGTCGCCTTCGCCGCCGCGCCCGGCTATGTGATCTCCGATCGCGGTGACGTGGCCCGCAGCGGCACGGGCGAGTGCGTGCGCAGCAGTCAGTGGACGGCGCTCGACGCGACCATCCAGTGCGATCCGGACATCACCACCAGCTTCGCACCGGTTCAGCTCGAACCCATCGAAGAGGCGCAGGCACAGGCGCCCATGAGCCGCATCACCCTCGACACGGACACCACTTTCGGGTTCGATTCGGCCGACCTGACCGACCAGGGCAAGCAGAAACTCGACGAGATCGTCGACGCGAGCCGTGATGCCGAACGCATGCAGGTGCAAGTGGCCGGCCACACCGACCGCATCGGTCCTGAGGAGTACAACCAGGATCTGTCCCGGCGACGCGCCGAGGCGGTGAAGGACTACCTGGTGTCCGAGGGCATCCCGGAGGAAAGCATCTCCTTGGCGGCGCTGGGCGAGAGCAACCCCATCGTGCAGTGCGAGGGAATGACCGGTGATGCCCTGGTGCAGTGCCTGCAGCCGAACCGCCGCTCGGAAGTGGAATTCGCGGCCTTCGCGCCCGCGGATATGCAGCAGCAGGAGGAGGACGTGCAGCGCTGAGTTAGTAGGGAGACGAAGATCGCACACCCAGCGAAGGTCGGAGTCCCCGGAACATGGACCCCGGCTTTCGCCGGGGTGACGGAGAAGGGGAACGGATCAGCCTCTCGTCATTCCGGCGAAAGCCGGAATCCATCTTCCGTGTATTGGATGACTTACTCCGCGCGCTCCGCCGCCTCCAGCCGTTCTACCGCCGCCAGCCAGGTGTCCTCGGCCCTGGCGAGGGCCTGGTCTGCGGTGGCCTGGTCGCGCAGCAGTTCCTTGAGGCGCTCCTTGCCCGCCTCCTCGTAAAGCGTCGGATCGGTGAGCTGTTGATCGACGTGCGCTTTCACTCGGCCGGCCTCGTCCAGTTGTTTTTCGCAGCGCTCCACCTCCTTGCGCAGCGGACGCAGGCGCTCGCGCCGTTCTGCCTCCTCGCGGCGCCGATCCTTGCGCGCCGCCGCGCTGTGCCCGGCCTTTTCCTCGCCCTCGCCGGCCGCACTCTGTGCGGCGAGGCGTTGCGCGAGGAAGGAACGGTAGTCCTCCAGATCGCCATCAAAGGCCTGCACCCGGCCATCGCCCACCAGCCAGAACTCGTCGGCCACGCTGCGCAGCAGATGTCGGTCGTGGGACACCAGCACCAGCGCACCCTCGTAGTCCTGCAAGGCCACGGTGAGGGCGTGGCGCATGTCGATGTCCAGGTGATTGGTGGGCTCGTCCAACAACAGCAGGTTGGGACGCTGGTAGACGATGAGGGCGAGCGCGAGGCGCGCCTTCTCGCCGCCCGAGAACGGCGCCACCGGCTCCAACGCGCGATCGCCGACGAAGCCGAAACTGCCGAGGAAATCGCGCAGCGCCTGCTCGGTGGCGCGCCCGTCCAGGCGTTGCATATGCAGCAGCGGTGTAGCCTCCGGATCGAGCATCTCCAGCTGGTGCTGGGCGAAATAACCAATGCGCAGGTCCGGTGCAGGCTCGCGCTTGCCGCCGCTCGGCGACAAGGCGCCCGCAAGCAATTTCACGAAGGTCGATTTGCCCGCGCCATTCTGGCCCAGCAGGCCGATGCGCGCGCCCGGCGCAAAGCTGGCGCTCGCGCCCGCGATGATGGTGCGTTCGCCGTAACCGGCCGCCACCTTGTCCAGGGCCAGCAGCGGATGGGGCAGCTTTTCCGGCGACCGGAAACGGAAGGTGAAGGGCGAATCCACGTGCGCCGGGGCGAGCAGTTCCATGCGCGCGAGCGCCTTGAGGCGGCTCTGCGCCTGGCGCGCCTTGGTGGCCTTAGCGCGGAAGCGGTCGATGAACGACTGGATGTGTGCCACCTCGCGCTGCTGGCGCTCGTAGGCCACCTGCTGCTGCGCCATGCGTTCGGCGCGGTGCAGTTCGTAATCGGAGTAGTTGCCGGTCTGCAGGTCCGCGCGCTCCTGCTCCAGATGCAGGATGTGGTTGACCACGCGGTCGAGAAAATCCCGGTCGTGGGAGATGAGCAACAAGGTGCCGGGATAGGCCGCCAGCCAGTCCTCCAGCCACAGCACCGCGTCCAGGTCCAGGTGATTGGTGGGCTCGTCGAGCAGCAGCAGATCGGAGCGGCACATCAGCGCCCGCGCCAGATTCAGGCGCATGCGCCAGCCGCCCGAGAACGAGCGCACGGCGAGCGTCTGTTGCTCGCCGGTGAAGCCGAGGCCATGCATGAGCCGCGCCGCGCGGGCACGCGCGCCGTAGCCGCCGATGGCGTCGAGGCGCGCGTGCAATTCACCGAGCGCGCCGCCGTCGCCGCCGCGTTCCGCCTGCGCCAGGGCGGCTTCCACGGCGCGCAGTTCCGCGTCGCCATCCATCACGTAGTCGATGGCCGGTGTGTCCACCGCAGGCGTCTCCTGTGCCACGTGGGCGATCACCCAGTTGGCCGGGCAGGAAAACTCACCCCCGTCCGGAGCCAACTCGCCGCGGATGAGCGCAAACAGGCTGGACTTGCCAGCGCCGTTCGCGCCCGTGACGCCGACACGCTGGCCCGCGTGGATGGAGAAACTGGCGTCGCGCACCAGCACGCGGGTGCCGCGGCGCAGGGTAAGGTCGGAGAATTTCAGCATGGGCGCGGAGTTTACCCGCGCGGCTGCGGCCCCGCCATCCGGGGAGGTCGGCAAGACCGTAGCGCTTTACGGCAGGGCGCGGCGCACGCACATCAGCTGGGGCGCGGTTGCGCCCGCAGGTCCGCGGCGGCCCCGCGAGTGCACAGGCCAAGGCCCGTCAGTAGCCGACGCTGCGCCGGGCCGCGCGCCTCGACCCACAGCGAGCGCACCGCCGGTTCCTGCGCGAGCACGGCGAGGATTGCGCGGACGAAAAGCGCGCGCTCCGCTTGGGGTGTGCCACGCGCAAAGCCGAGGTGTTGCACCAGCGCCGCGCCGGTCGGCAACGCCCTGCCTGCCTCATCCGCTTCACCCCGGCCGGGCAGCCGGGCAAAGGCCCAGGCGCGCAGCGCGCCGTCGTGCGGTTGCGTGAACAGCCGGTGCCCCGCCTCCAGGTGCGCGACCGCCTGCCGCAGAAAGACCGCGCGACCGGGCTGCCCCCGGGAGGTCGGGCGGTACAGCAGGATATCGGGTAATGGGTCGCGCGCCGCCAGCGGATCGCCCCAGGCCGCGCCGGCAGGCACCCCCAGGAGCACCGGTTTGGGCGTCTTGGGCGAGGACAGAAGCGCCAGGCGTTGGCACAGGTCAGCGGGCGCCACGCCGGTGTGCATGAGCAGGGACTTGCCTGCCCGGCGCACGGCACCGCGCAGGCCCGCCGACCAGACCGCCGCGCGGCCCGGGTGCACGGTCAGCGTGTGCGCGATGTCGTGGACGTTGGCCACCTCGTCCTTGTACTCGCCGCCCGGCGTGAGATCGAGTTGGCCGATACCCTGCGCACGCAGGTGTTCGGCCAGCAGCAGGATGTGCACGATGCCTGGTGAGCGCTTGCTGTACCTGCGATAGACGTGGCTGGAGAACACGCCCAGGTGCACCTGGTCGCGCCCATGCAGGCCCAGATTGGCGGCGAGCAATTCGTCGTCGAGACGCAGGAGCGTCACGTGCAGCAGTCCGCGTTCGAACAGGCGCTCATGAAAGGCACGCTTGTGCGGATCGGCGAGAAATCCCCGCGACAGGTCGGCGCATCCCTGACGCAGGTTGTATTGCAGCTCGATGGCCTCCTGGTAGCGACGGTAGTCCGCCAGCGCGGTGAGTTGCTCGAAATGCAAGGTGCCAAGCCGGTTGAGGTTGTTGATCTTGTTGCGCTGCTTGGTGCGCAGCACCGCGCGCGCCGTGTCGATGAACGGGCGCGGATGGGCCGTCAGTGACAGGTGCCGGGCATCGGACAACGGCGGCACACCGGGCGGCAAATAACGCAACCGCAGCGTGCGCCCCGGAAAAGCGCGCCGCAGAGCCATAAAGATCCCCTCGGCCACCGCGTCCGATGTTGCGGCCTCGCTGAGCCAGCCCTGGTACTCCGCCTGATGGGCGCCCGCCGCCACCAGCCCGCCCGTCGCCGAGCGCGCCAGCGCCAACGCGCCGCACAGTTCGCCGTGACGGTGCACCAGCGCAAGGATCGGCGCATACGGCTGTCGATAAACCGCATACCAGACGTCAAGGAAATCGAGGTGCTGAAAGGCGGTCGCCCACGGGCATCGTTCGTAGAGGCGGTTGTAAGAGGCGCGGAACGCGTTATCCGCAAGGGCGCGCAATGCTTCGTCGCCGACGAGCAGTGAGGTCTCCATCCCTGGTTCCTCCAAGTGTACTGCGCACGGCAGAACACGCCGCCGTGCCGACTGCCTCGCCCGTCAGCGACCGAAGATCACGCCCACGCCGAAATGCACCCGCGGCTCACTGGTGCGGCGCGCGGTGTCCCGCGGCCAGAGGTGCATGCGCTCGGGATTGACCACCGGATAGCTGTATGGCGACTGGCCGATCCGGCCCTCGCGCAGTTCGGTGACGGGACCGACCACGGTGATGCGGCGGCCCGGCGCGTAGTCCGCGGTCTCCAGATAGCCCTCCTCGATGATCAGGAAGCGCCCGCTCGGACTGCGATCGGTCTCCGGGTCCTGATTGCCACCGAGCGGATAGCCCAGCACTTCGAGCCGCGTGGTGTTTTCCTCGTTGGTGCTCGCCACGATCACCCCGCCCCACAACACCCGCGAACCGCTGATGTCGGCGCCGCGGGTCGAGGCCTCGCGCGGGGTCAGCCCCGTGGCGACGCCCTCGGTCTGGAACTGGGGGCCGGAGGCGCAGCCCGCCACCAGCCACATCGCCATCACCACCACGCCTGCGCGCCTCATGCGCCCTCCTTACCAGTACGGATACCAGGGACCGAACGGCCGGTAGTAGGGCCACGGGTACCACGGATCGTAGTAATAGGGATACGCGGGCTCGACGATCGGACGGGGCGCCCACACGTGTACCCGCTCCACGTTCACCACCGGATAGCGATAGGTGTAATCACCGATCTGGCGCGCCTCGCTACCGCTCACCACACCGCGCACGGTGATCTCCTTGCCCTGCTCGTAGTCGGCGGGATCGGCGAAGCCCTCGATGCGCGCCAGGAAGCGGCCGCGACTCGGTGCGTCTTCCAGGGGACGGCCATTGTCTTCCAGGTCACGGGCGACCACCTCCACCCATGAGCTGTCGGCACGATTCTGCACGCCTGCGATCACGCCGCCCCAGCGCACCCGCGCCCCCTGCGCCTCGGCGGGCGTGGTGATGGCCTCACGCACACCGGGACTGCCCACGATAGCCTCACCCGCAGGCGGCGGCCCGGCCGCACACGCCGCGAGCATCAACGATGTCAGCACAAGCCAGAATGCTTTCATGAGCGCACCTCCCCCGGAGGGCGTTTTTGCAAGTGTGGCACGGGGGAAAAAGCCTGATCAACGTTCCGGCCCGGAAGTCCCTCCTCTCTCCGGCCCGTTCCGGATCGTCCTGTTTAGCTCCCCTTGGAATTCGTCGGGACAGCTACGCCGCTCGCCAGATAGTCCCTTCTCCCGCCGGGAGAAGGACAGGAAGTGGGATCAAAACAATGGCTGCAGTCGCTACCGGTTATGAAATGTGCTCGCATGCTCGATGCGAGGAAGCCGTCGCTGCGGCAGTGCTTGTGCGGTTATTACCCCCCCCCTCTCCCTGAGCTGTCTCTTAGTCACATCATTTCTAGGAGAGACAGAAGCTTGCGTCCCTTCTCCCTCCGGGAGAAGGACAGGGATGAGGGGATCAATAAACCAACGGCCGCATCTGAATTGATCCCCTCTCCCCAGCCCTCTCCCGGAGGGAGAGGGGGCAAAAAAGGACGGCTACAACGGAAAGATGTGACCAAGAGACAGCTCCCTGAGGGAGAGGGGATCTTTCTTTGGAGGTTCGTCCGGACAGCTACACCGCTCACCAGATCGTCCCTTCTCCCTCCGGGAGAAGAACAGGAAGAGGGGATCAAGATTGCCGCGGTGTCGCTACCGGTAATGAGTGTGCTTGCATGCTGGATGCCGAGGAAGCCGTCGCTGCGGCAGTGCTAGTGCAGTTATTACCCCCCTCTCCCTGTCCCTCGGCAATTCGCTCCATGCTTTGCCTACCTCCTGCATCCTTGCAGTCGTC
>JAWLGK010000022.1:33227-62039 GCA_041685115.1 Gammaproteobacteria bacterium
TCCCTGAGGGAGAGGGGACGTTTCATTGGAGTTCGTCGGATCGCTACGCCGCTCACCAGTTCGTCCCTTCTCCCTCCGGGAGAAGGACAGGAAGAGGGGATCAAGATTGCCGCGGTGTCGCTACCGGTAATGAGTGTGCTTGCATGCTGGATGCCGAGGAAACCGTCGCTGCGGCAGTGCTTGTGCCCAGTTATTACCCCCCCTCTCCCTGTCCCTCGGCAATTCGCTCCATGCTTTGCCTACCTCCTGCATCCTTGCAGTCGTCTCCCTGAGGGAGAGGGGACGTTTCATTGGAGTTCGTCGGATCGCTACGCCGCTCACCAGTTCGTCCCTTCTCCCTCCGGGAGAAGGACAGGAAGAGGGGCTCAAAACAACTGCCGCGATCGCTACCGGTATGAATCTGCTTGCATGCTGGATACCGTGGGAGTCGTCGCAGCAAGCAGTCGCCGCGGAACCTGCGAGAAAGGAACCAAAATCATCCCTGCAAGCCGCCAACGACCCACAGCACTACACCATTCCTTCGAATTCATGCATGCTCGACCAAGAACGATTGAGAACGAAAAACCATGCGCCATCTTGCCCTCGCACTGCTCGCCGCCCTGCTCGTCACCGCCTGCGCCCAGGAAGGCGATGAGGACCGGCTGCGGCTTTCGGGCACAGTCGAGGTGCGCGAGGTGGACCTGTCGTTCCGCGTGGGCGGGCGCCTGGTGGAACGGCGCGTGGACGAGGGCCAGCCCGTGGAGGCCGGTGCGGTGGTGGCGCGGCTCGACCCGGAGCCCTACCGGCTCGCCGTGCAGCGGGCCCGCGCGGAGGCGCAGGCGGCCGAGGCGCGGCTGGCGGCGCTGCGGGCCGGCACGCGCGTGCAGGAGCTGCGCGCCGCCGAGGCGGCGCAGCGCAGCGCGCAGCAACGGCTGGCCTTCGCCCGCGCCGAGGAGGCGCGCATCGCCGACATCGCCGCGCGCAACCTGGCCTCGCAGCAGGACTTGGAGCGGGCGCGGCTGGAGCGGCAGGTGGCGCGTGCGCAGCTGGATGAGGCCGATGAACGCCTCGCACTGCTGCGCGAAGGCCCGCGCACGGAAGATATCGCCGCCGCCGAGGCCGAGTGGCGGGCGCGCGTCGCAGCCGTGGAGCTGGCCGAGCAGCAACTGGCCGACGGCACCCTGATCTCGCCCGTCGGCGGAGTAGTAAGCGTGCGCCTTGCCGAGACCGGCGAGATGCTCCAGGCGGGCCAGCCCATCCTGCGCGTGGCCGCGTTGGACGCACCCTGGGTGCGCGCCTTCCTGCCGGAGACCTGGCTGTCGCGGGTGCGCCTCGGGCAGGCTGCCGAGGTGCGCGTGGACGGGCTGCCCGACACGGTATTCCAGGGACGCCTCAGCTTCATCTCCCCCGAGGCCGAATTCACCCCGCGCACCGTGGAGACCCAGGAGCTGCGCACCGACCTGGTGTACCGCGTCACCATCGACGTGAGCGACGCACAGGGCCGCCTCAAGCGCGGCATGCCCGCCGACGTCTATCTGGATACCGCCCCTTGAGCGACGCGCTCATCCGCATCGATGACGCCGCCTTCGCCTACGATGCCGGGGCCGTGCTGGACGGCGTCAGCCTGGAGGTGCGGGCGGGCGAGATCGTCGGCCTGGTCGGCCCGGACGGCGCCGGCAAGAGCACTTTGATGCGCATCGGCGTCGGTCAGCTTGCGCCGCAGCGCGGCGCCGTGCAGGTGCTGGGCGGCAACCCGGCAGACGTGACGCTGCGCGCGCGCATCGCCTTCATGCCGCAGCGCTTCGGCCTGTACACGGACCTAAGCGTGATGGAAAACCTGCGCTTCTTCGCCGACCTGCACGGCCTCGCCGCCGCCGAGGCCGACGCGCGCATCCAGGACCTGCTGACCCGCACCGGCCTCGCCGGTTTCGAACACCGCCGCGCCGGACAACTCTCCGGCGGCATGATGCAGAAACTGGCGCTCGCCTGCGCCCTGGTCAGTGCGCCGCGCGCCATGTTCCTGGACGAGCCGACCACCGGCGTGGACCCGCTGTCGCGCCGCGCCTTCTGGCGTCTGCTGGAGCAGGTGCGCGCGCAACACGTCGCCATTCTCTACGCCACCGCCAACATGGACGAGGCGGAGCGCTGCGACCGCGTGGTGGTGCTGCGCGACGGCCGCGTGTTCCGCCGCGGCACGCCCGAGGCGCTCACCGGCGCGGAGGCCGGTCTGCGCGTGGTCAGCGGCGCGCGTGCGCGCCACCTGCGCCGCGCGGTGCGCACGCTGCCCGGCGTGGCGCAGGTGTTCCCGGTGGGGGCGCGTCTGCACGTGTGGTTGCAGGCCGATGCGGATGAGGCAGACTTCCGCGCCGCGCTCGCGGTCCTGGACGCGGGGCTGCGCGTGCAGGCGACGCGCCCCACCCTGCACGACGTCACGCTGCGCGACACCGCGCAGGAGTCTCCATGAACGATGCGGCCATCGCGGCGCGCGATCTCACCCGCCACTTCGGCCGCTTCACCGCCGTGGACCATATCGACCTGTACGTGGCGCGCGGCGAGGTGTTCGGCCTGCTGGGCGCCAACGGCGCCGGCAAGACCACCGCCATCCGCATGCTGTGCGGCCTGCTGCCGGTGAGCGAAGGCCAGGTGCGCGTGGCCGGCGTGGACACGGTGCGTCACCCGCGGCGGGCGCGCACCCGGCTCGGCTACGTGGCGCAGGGTTTCGCGCTGTATGCGGAACTCAGCGCCGAGGAAAACCTGTTGTTGCAGGCGGGCCTGTACGGCCTGTCGCCGCGCGAGGCGCGTCGGCGCAGCGCCGAGGTGCTCGACCAATTCGATCTCGCGCCGCTGCGCGGCCACGCCAGCGGCACCTTGCCGCTCGGTTTCCAGCGGCGGCTGTCCCTCGCCGCGGCGCTGCTGCACCGCCCCCAGGTGCTGTTCCTGGATGAACCCACCAGCGGCGTCGACCCGGCGGCGCGCCAGCAGTTCTGGGAAGTGATCTACGACCTCGCCGACCAAGGCATCGGCATCCTGGTCACCACCCACTACATGGACGAAACCGCCTTCTGCGATCGCCTCGCCCTCATGCACGCGGGCCGCATCGTCGCCGAAGGCACGCCCGAGGCCATGCTGGCGCGCCCCCTGCCCACGCCCATGGTCGAACTGGCCGGCCCCGCAGTGCGCGCCCTCGCCACCCAACTGGCCGACCACGCCGCGGTGCGCGACGCCATCCCCCACGCCGGCCGCCTGCGCGTACGCCTCACCCCCGGCACTTCGCCCGCCGCTGCGTTGGAGCAATTCGCCCACGTGGCAAACACCGCGGGCCTGCGCCTGGAATCCGCCCAGACGGCACGCCCCGACCTGGAAGACATCTTCGTCGCCGTCCTTGAGGAGGCTGCGGGCGAATGAACGCATACGGCGAAAGCAAAAGCATTAACCACGGGGAACACGGGGAAGAACGGAGGATTGATCGTGGTTAACAGGCGTGCGGCAACGGTCCAGGGCCACGCTCGCGTATCGGAGCTGCGCCTTCGTCGGCTTCCGGCGGCATCTGCCATCCTCGGCTTCAAGAATTCTTTTCGCCTTCCCCGTGTTCCCCGTGTCCCCCGTGGTTTGGCTTTTTTCCCTTGGGTGTGGTGATGAACTGGCAGCACGTGCGGGCGATGGCTAGGAAGGAGTGGTGGCATCTGCTGCGGGATCGGCGCAGCCTGGCGTTGATGCTGCTGATGCCGGCCATGCTGCTGTTCCTGTTCGGCTATGCGATCCGCCTGGACGTGACCGAGGCGCCCATCGGCGTGCTGGTGGAGTCGCTGGACGCTGAGAGCCGCGAGCTCGCGGCGCGGTTCGATGCCAGCAACGGCTTTCGCGTGACCCGGGTATTTCCCCATCGCGACGCCCTGCGCGAAAGCGTGCAGGCGGGTGAGGTGTGGGGCGCGCTGGTCATTCCCGCCGACTTCGCCGTGGACCTGCGCCGCGGCGAGGCGCGCCTGCAACTCATCCTCGACGGCGTGGACGCCAACAGCGCGCGCCTGGTGCGCAACTACGCCCGCGCGCTCATGGACGAGATCGCCCGCGAGCGGTCCATGCCCGCACTGCGCCTCGATGACCGCGTGTGGTTCAACGAGACCCGCGAGAGCCGGCTCGCCATCATCCCGGGTGTCATCGCCATCGTCATGGCCGTGATCGGCGCGCTCATGACCTCACTGACCATGGCGCGCGAGATGGAGCTCGGCAACATCGTCATGCTGCGCACCACGCCGCTCACGCGCGGCGAATTCCTCACCGGCAAGCTGGTGCCTTACTTCGTCATCGGCATGGTCGACCTGCTGGTGGCGGTGTTCGCCGCGGTGTACCTGTTCGACGTGCCCCTGCGCGGCCCCTTCATCGGCCTTGCGGTGGTGTCGGCCATGTTCCTGCTGGTGGTGATGATCCAGGGCGCGCTTATTTCCGTGAGCACGGGCCAGCAGGTGCTGGCCAGCCAGTTGGCGCTCATCAGCACCTTCCTGCCGGCCTTCCTGCTTTCGGGATTCGTGTTCGCCATCGAGAACATGCCGGCGGCGCTGCAATTCATCAGTTACCTGGTGCCGGCGCGTTATTACGTGCTGCTGTCCAAGGTCGTGTTCCTCAAGGGCCTCATGCCGCTGGTGCTGTGGACCCAGGTCGCCGCCCTCGCGATCATGCTGGTGGCGCTCGCGCTGGCCTTGCGCGCGCGGGCGCGGCGATTGGGGCTCGCCTCGTGAGCGCCCTGGCGCAACTGGCCTATCGCATGCGCGCGCTGCTCATCAAGGAGTTCCGCCTGCTGCTGCGCGACCCGCGCATGCGCTTTTTCGTGGTGGTGCCGCCGTTATTGCAGATGCTGGTGTTCGGCTACGCCGCCACCTTCGACGTGCGCTCCGCGCAGGTGGGTGTGGTGGACCACGCCCACACCGGTGAAAGCCGGGCGGTGCTCGACGCCATCGTCGCCGGCGGTCACTACCAACTGGTGCACTTCGCCGACATGGCCCAGGCCGCCGACGCCATCACCCGCGGCGACGTGCGCGCCATCGTGCACCTGCCGGCAGCATTCTCCGCCGCCCCGCAGATCCAGCTCATCGCCGACGGCAGCGACTCCAACAGCGCCCAACTGGTGCTCGGCCAACTGGCGCAGATCGTCCGTCAGGCCACCGCCACCACGGCCGCGCCCGTGCGCCTGGAAGAACGCGCCTGGTTCAACCCCAATCTGGACGATCGGCTGTTCTTCGTACCCGGCATCATCGCCACCGTGGTACTCATCACCACCCTCATGCTCACCGCCATGAGCGTGGTGCGCGAACGCGAGCTCGGCACCCTGGAACGCCTGGAAGTCACGCCCATCGGGCGCATCGAATTCCTGCTCGGCAAGATGATCCCGGTGGCCTGCGTGGGCCTGTTCGACGTGGCCCTGGTGGCCGTCCTCGCCATCGGCTGGTTCGACGTGCCCTTCCGCGGCAGCCTGCCCGCACTGTTCGCGGGCAGCGCCTTGTTCCTCATGAGCACCCTCGGGCTCGGGCTGCTCATCTCCACCTGGTCCAGCTCCCAGCAACAGGCCATGCTGCTCGCCGTGTTCTTCATCATGCCGGCCATCATCCTCTCCGGCTTCGCCTTCCCCATCGATAACATGCCAACGCCGGTGCAATGGCTCACCTGGCTCGATCCCTTGCGCTACTACCTGGTCATCATCCGCGACCTGTTCCTCAAGGGCGGCGGCTTCGCCGGCCACCTGGACGAGTTCGCCGCCATGGCGGCCTTGGGCGTGGGAGCGTTCGTATTGAGCGCAATGCGACTCCGCTAACCCGTAGCCCGGATAGAGCGAAGCGCAATCCGTGAAACCCGCCGTTAGCACGTGTCTCCAAGCGGACTTTCCGTAGCCCTCGCATTTTTTTACGCACTACGTGAAGCCCAGCGCAACACCAACCGTAGGTCACGTTGGCGCGACAGCGCCTACGTGACAGAAACGTGGCACCGACCACGACATGTCCGGTAGCGATCGCAACATGCCCACGACAACTGGACCATGCGCACTCGCGCGGATTCCTCAGCCTCCGATTCCGACGAATTTCTCTGGCCGGCTGTCCCACCTGAGGCCGGCGCTACCCTACTCTTCCCATTCCTTCGCGCCATCCAGCGCCTTGATAACCGACGATTCACCCCGGTACTTCTCCCGAAGGCTACGGTCCTCTTCTGCCAGCCCAGTACAAAACTGTTCGATGTTCCTGACGATGAAGTCCCGTCTTTCTGCATCTTCCGCTGACTTCCCCTCCGGCCACGGCTCTTGGCGGAAATGCACGCAAAGCTCGGCTCGGCGCAAAAACTCGCCGACGTCCTGAGGCATTTGCTCTGCAAGGAGTGTCGTTGGTGCTAGTAGCGCCGGCACAAGAGCGAGTAACGCGCGCACCTTCACTATTTTCCTCGGAAAAGATGAAGCGGACCATTGCCGTGGAGGGGGGGACGCCCCACCACTCGTGGGAACGCGGAACCAACGAGAACACCAACGGGCTGATTCGCCACTACCTTCCCAAAGGAAAAAGCATGGCGAACATCACCCAGGCCGACTGTGACCGAATCGCTCGCCAACTCAACACCAGGCCGCGCAAACGACTCGACTACCGAACTCCGGAGGAATGCTTACATGCGTCATGAACTTTGTTGCGGTTGGTCTTTGAACTCACGCATTCCGCCTCGCCAATGGGGTGAGGATCTTTCTGACGGCGCCGGACAGAAGTGGGCGACCCGAGAGGAAGGCAGCGATTGGGGGAGAAATCCGGTAGTAAACGGAGACCAATACACGGCCCACGCGATATGGTTCAAGGCTCTCGTCGCGAAAACGACGAAGCGCGATGACTTCCGGTGCGTACGCATCTCCATAGACTGCGGTCGCAATGAAACAGCCTCCGAATGTCTTGTAGGTTCCCCCGCAAAAAGGACATACGGACTGTTGCGGGCTCCCTCTGTACGTGATTATTCGAGGCACCATCTTCTTTGCGCAGTGGGGGCACGTTACACGGTCATCAGACCGCAGGTTCGCACTTCGCGCCCTCGCCATGAGGACTACAGATGTTGCGCGCGGCCCCTTTTGCCCTTCACTTCCAACAAAACCTACTTCGTCTCCATTGCGTGGAAGGTCCGCGCCCTGCACTTCTCGGATATTAAAGTAGTAATCCCGACGGTCGTCCCCGACGATGTAGCCATAACCTTTCTCTTCCGAAAACCACTTTACTTTGCCCTGCACAAGCACTCCCTTCATGTCTATGGCTAACGCCGCAGTTCAGCCGCCGCACGCTGCGCTGTCCAGCGCGGCGCGAGCGCATAATGAAATGACGCGCTTGCGCCGCGCCAGCGATTGGGTATCACGGTCGGCTGCAACTGCTTGTTAGGCCACACGCTGCTACCTCTTAGCCTCCGCGAGCCCACGCAGGCGCTCCTCCAAACGATCCTTGAGTTCCTTCACGCCTCGAAAGAAGATCACTGGATAGGCCTTCAAGTCGAACTCGAGCTTCGTGCCTTCGCGAGCGATGTAAATCGGTGTTTTCTTCAGACCTTGCGCGTAGCCGGCCTCGTAGAAGACGTTGGGACGCGCCCCGGTAAGGTCCGCGATCACATATTCGGCCTTTCCGATCGATTCGAGGATTCGATCTGTGATGCGTTCGTTCGATTGCGGCTCATCAACTCGCTCGGCATGTATACCGCAACGTTTTGCCGCTTCCTTTATCGCATCAAGCACGTCATCCCACACAGGGTCACCAACTACTATTGGCATGGCGATGAAGGCATATCCCTTTCGCACGTCCGCATCGACTTCGAGTCGGGGCTGCACTTCCGGTGGCTCTTCTGGGCCCGCCTGAAGCCGACCAACAGTTTCGTCGATCATGTCTGTGATGATGGGAACCATGCTCATCAGGTACGGCGGATCGAAAATCATGGCAAATGGATCGACATTTCGCATGATGAGCCCGCCAACCGCCAGCGGTGGCGAAATGGTCAGCGTTTTGAAGCACCCCGCCTCGATTACCTCGCGGCGGACCCACGCTTTCGTCTGATTTATCTGCCTCCGATCGTTTGGGTCGTGATTCTTCTGCCAAGTTAGCAGGAGAGCTCGAAATTCCTCGAGACGCGCAATCTTTTCGTCGGTGTTCACGATGCCGGTTCCCGTGGAGCCTAACTATTAATTGAACGTCCGATCTACCAATATCAACGTCATCTGCGGTGCTCCATTGCCGGTTTCTCCTTGAGTGGCGCGGTGTTGGCCGCATTTGGCCATGCCGGAAATATACGGCAATTTGAGCATTCAACATAGATGAGCGGCAAATCGCCGTCTAACACGCTTTACAGGGCGGATGCACGCAGTTGCTTGTTCTGAAGTCTTAGCGTTTGCGTCGGTCATCGGCGCCTGGATGGAGGCGTTTCTGCGCCGGCGCCCTGCGAAATGCATCGGTACAGGCTTTCGGCGCCTTTGAAAGCCGAGCTAGGCGAGATGTGGGGTAGACACCGTCTCAGCAGGCTCGGGGTGCAGTTGGATCGGGGCGGGGGAGGAATCGCGGCCTTAGGCCGCTCCTACGGGATGGTGTTCCTGCGGATTTGGTGGTCCAAGGCATGGGCGGCGGTCGCGCTCGGGGAATGTTCTATGCTTTGTCCGTCACGGATGACCGTGCGAGGGATGTCTCTTCATGGTGGCAAGGATGCTCTGCGCCCTGCTCACGCTGTGCGTGGGCATGGGCGCTCTTCATTTGCCGCGGGCGGCGGCGGGGATGGTTACGACCGAGGCGCTGTTTGCCGCCGACAAGCGTGACGAGCTGCGTACGCTGCTCGCCCGCGACGATCTGCGCGCCCGGCTCAAGATGCTTGGGGTGGACCCGGCTGACCTGGAGGGGCGCGTCGCGGCGCTTACACCCGAGGAAGCCGATGAGCTGGCCGCGCGCCTCGACGAGCTGCCGGCCGGCGGCGATGTGCTGGGCGCGGCCATTTTTGTGCTGCTGGTGCTGCTGGTGACGGACATTCTGGGCTACACGGACGTGTATCCCTTCATTACCCGCACGGTGAACGGTGACAAGCGAGTGGTCGAGTGTGTAGATCCGGAGAACCGGCCCGCGGTGCGTGCCATGCGGTGAGCCTTTGGCTGATTCGATGCCCCGGTTTAGTGAGCACGTGCGCAGCGCTACCTGACTTTCCGCGGGATGAAGATGTCACGTAGCTTCGCAACGTGACCTACGGGCGATTACGCCTTTATCACCGCTGAGCGGGTCGGGTGCGAGGAGCCGGAGAGTCGAGCTGCGGTGTGTGCGATGCGTTGCGCCTTTGGCTGATTCGATGGCCCATTTTAGTGAGTACGTGCGTCGCGCCTTGCGTTGTAGGTCAGGTTGCGCGCAGCGGTACCTGACATGCCGCGGGATGAAGATGTCACGTAGCTTCGCAACGTGACCTACGGGCGGATTACGCCTTTATCACCGCTGAGCGGGTCGGGTGCGAGGAGCCGGAGAGTCGATCTGCGGTGCGTGCGATGCGTTGCGCCTTTGGCTTATTCGATGGCCCATTTTAGTGAGTACGTGCGTCGCGCCTTCCGTTGTAGGTCAGGTTGCGCGCAGCGGTACCTGACATTCCGCGGGATGAAGATGTCACGTAGCTTCGCAACGTGACCTACGGGCGATTACGCCTTTATCACCGGTGAACGGTGACGAGCGGTTGGTCGAGTGTGAGGATCCGGAAACCCGACCTGCGGTGCGTGCGATGCGTTGAGCCTTTCTCTGATTCGATGCCCTAGTTTCGTGAGCACGTGCGTCGCGCCTTCCGTTGTAGGGCAGGTTGCGCGCAGCGCTACCTGGCATTACGCGGGATGAAGATGTCACGTAGTTTCGCAACGTGACCTACGGGCGAGCAGATGCGTCGCGGCGCTACCTGACATTCCGCGGATGAAGATGTCACGTAGCTTCGCAACGTGACTACGGGCTGAATTGATCCCCTCTCCCCAACCCTCTCCCGGAGGGAGAGGGAGTGGAGACAGCCCGGAGGGAGAGGGGGCCAGAAGGCTTGCCTGCAACGGCAAAACTTGACCACGACAGACTGCCGGACTGCGCGACCGTTCTCCTCTGCCTGTTCCTCAGCGACGGCTCCCTGTATCGCTCTCGACCGCCTGCTCCCGGCGCGGTCTACCTCCCCCATCCATGGGGTCGTACTTCGCGCGTCCCTGCGCTCGTCTTCCTTACCACTCGGTACTGGACACAAACCTTTGTACTGAGGCGATGCATCCCCGCTTGACAGCTCCGGCGTCGGGCGTAAGCTAGTAATCGATTACTTTCTTTTGTGAGATACCGATGTCCCGTCATCCCAAGCATCTGCCGGCCGAGGCGCGTCGTGAGGAGACGGTCGCGGCGGTCATCGATCTGGCTGCGGAACAAAACCCCAGCGAGATCACCACTGCGGCCATCGCCAAGCGCATGGGCCTCACCCAGGGCGCGTTGTTTCGTCATTTCCCCAACAAGGACGCGGTGTTGCAGGCGGTGATGGACTGGGTGGCCGCGCGGTTGCTGGCGCGGGTCGAGAAGGCGGCGGCGGGCGCGCCCGATGTGCTCACCGCCCTCGAAACCATGTTCATGGCGCACATCGGGTTCATCAGCGAACACCCGGGGGTTCCGCGGGTGATGTTCGGCGAATTGCAGCGCGCGGAGGAAACACCCGCCAAGCGCATGGCCATGAGCCTGATCGAGCGCTACGGCAAGCTGCTCAGGGCCTTGATGAAACGCGGCAAGGAAAACGGTGAGCTGGCGGCCGATCTCAACACCGACGATGCCGCCGTGCTCTTCATCGGAACCGTCCAGGGCCTGGTGATGCAATCGCTGCTCGCCGGTGACGTCACACGCATTCGCCGCCAGGCGCCCGGCGTCTTCGCCGTCTATCGCCGCGGCATAGGAGCCTGCAAATGAAGCGATTGCCATTGCAACGGCGCACCTTGGCGCTGCTCGCCGTCGTCCTGCCGCTACTGGTGCTTTTCGTCTATGTGGCCGTGCGATCCGGCCCTCTCGCACCGGTGGCGGTCACGGCCATCACGGTGCAGGAAGAAGCCATCACACCGGCCCTGTTCGGCACCGGCACCGTGGAGGCGCGGTACACCTACAAGATCGGCCCGACCTACGCCGGGCGTGTGATGCGGCTGGATGTGCAGGTGGGCGATCGGGTGGCGGCCGGCCAGGTGCTCGGTGAAATGGACCCGGTCGACCTCGATGATCGCATCCGTGCCGCGGAGGCAGGATTGAAGCGCGCGCAGGCGGTGCTGCGCGAGGCCGAAGCACGCAATACCTTTGCGCAAGCACAGGCGCGACGCTACGAGGGACTGCGTGCAGAGGGCTTGGTGAGCGAGGAGATGTTTGCCGCCAAGTTACAGGAACGGCAAATCGCCGAGGCCGCGCTGGCGGGCGCGCGCGAGGAGATCGCCCGGCTGCAATCGGACCGCCAGGCCCTGCGCGCGCAGCGGGCCAACCTGCGCCTGACGGCGCCGGTGGACGGCCTGGTGATCTCGCGCGCGGCGGACCCGGGCACCACGGTGGTGGCCGGGCAGCCCGTGGTGGAGGTCATCGACCCAACGCGCTATTGGATCGACACGCGCTTCGACCAGATCAGCGCCAATGGCCTGCAAGCGGATTTGAGTGCGCACATCGTGTTGCGCTCGCGCTCAAACGAACGCCTCGCCGGACGGGTGCTGCGCGTGGAGCCGCGCGCCGATGCGGTCACCGAAGAGACCCTGGCGAAGGTGGTGTTCGCGGAGCTGCCGCAGAACCTGCCGCCGCTGGGCGAGTTGGCCGAGGTCACGGTGGCGCTGCCCGCCTTGCCCGCGGCGCCGGTGATCCCCAATGCCGCCATCAAGCGCATCGACGGCCGCCTGGGCGTCTGGCTGCTCAGGGATGGCGAACTGGCGTTCACGCCGGTGGCCTTGGGGGCGAGTGACCTCGATGGCCACGTGCAGGTCCGCCAAGGTGTGAAGGCCGGCGATCGGGTAGTGGTACACAGCGGCCAGGCGCTCAGCACCAAGAGCCGCATCCACGTGGTCGAACGCCTCACGAAGGCCTCGCCATGATCAGCCTCGCCGGTCGGGACATCCTGCATTCCTGGGGCAAGTTCATCTTTACCGGCGTCGGGCTCGGGCTGTTGATTGGCGTCACCCTGGTGATGGCGGGCGTCTACCGCGGCATGGTCGAAGACGCCAAGGTGCTGCTCGACAACAGCGGCGCCGACCTGTGGGTGGTGCAAAAGGACACGCTCGGTCCCTACGCGGAATCGTCGAGCGTCTATGACGACTTGTGGCGCGGCATCGCCGTGCTGCCGGGGGTCGCGCGCGCCGCCAACGTCACCTACCTGACCATGCCGGTGCGCAAGGGCGAAAAGGACGTGCGGGCGATGGTCACCGGCATCGTCGCGGGCGGCCCGGGCAGTCCCGGCTGGCCGCCTTATCTGGTGGCCGGGCGACAGATCACGCGCGGGCATTACGAGGCCGTCGCCGACCTCGCCACGGGATTCGCCCTGGGCGACCGCATTCAGATCCGCCGCCAGCACTACACCGTGGTCGGGCTGACCCGCCGCATGGTCTCGTCCAGCGGCGATCCCATGGTGTTCATCCCGTTGAAAGGCGCGCAAGAGGCCCAGTTCCTCAAGGACAACGACGCCATCCTCATGCAGCGCCGCCGCACGGCGCAGAATCCCACCTTCGCTCAGCCGGTGCCGGGCCTCCTCGATGCCGTGGTCGCCACCCAAACCGCCAACAACTTCGTCAATGCCATCCTCGTGCAGGTGCAGGACGGGCACCTGCCGCAGGACGTGGCCGAGCCCATCCGGCGCTGGAAGCGCTTGCAGGTGTACGACCGCGCGCAGATGGAACAGATCCTGGTGGGCAAGCTTATCGCCACCTCGGCCCGGCAGATCGGCATGTTCCTGGCGATCCTGGCCCTGGTGAGCGCCGCCGTGGTGGCGTTCATCATCTACACGCTGACCATGGACAAGATCCGCGAGATCGCTGTGCTGAAACTGATTGGCACCCGCAATCGCACCATCGCCGCATTGATCTTGCAGCAGGCCATCGCCCTCGGGGTGATCGGCTTCGTGGTCGGCAAGATTACCGCCACCTTCGCGGCGCCGATGTTTCCGAAATACGTGCTGTTGATGCCGTTCGATTCGCTGACGGGATTTTTCGCCGTACTGGTGATCTGCGTGCTGGCGAGCCTCATCGCCATTCGCATCGCCCTGCGCGTCGACCCGGCCGAGGCCATTGGAGGATGAATGGGTAAAGGCATTCGCATCGAAGGGCTGCGCAAGCGCTACGGCGCCGGCGATACCGCCGTCGACGCCTTGCGCGGCGTCGACATGGTCGTGGCGCCCGGTGAAGTGGTGGGGCTGGTGGGGCCTTCCGGGTCCGGCAAGAGCACACTGCTGAAGTGCCTCGGCGCGGTCATCGAACCCACCGCCGGGCGCATGACCCTCGGTAACGAGGTGATTTATGACGATCGCTGGAACGTCCGCGATTTGCGCGCCCTGCGGCGCGACCGCATCGGCTTCGTGTTCCAGGCGCCGTACCTGATCCCGTTCCTCGACGTCACCGACAACGTCGCGCTGCTGCCCATGCTCGCCGGCGTACCCGACGGCGAGGCGCGCCGCCGCGCGCTGGAATTGCTCGGCGCCCTGGACGTGCAACACCGCGCCCGCGCCATGCCCTCGCAGCTCTCCGGCGGCGAACAGCAACGCGTGGCCATTGCGCGCGGGTTGGTCAACCGCCCGCCGGTGATCCTCGCCGACGAGCCCACGGCGCCGCTGGATTCACAGCGTGCCATGGCGGTGATCCGGATCCTTAACGACATGGCGCGCAAGTTCGAGACGGCCGTCATCGTCGTCACCCACGATGAGAAGATCATCCCCACCTTCCAGCGCATCTATCACATCCGCGACGGCGTGACCCACGAAGAGGCCGGTGAAGGGCGCATGCCGGCGTGAGCACGGGCCGGCGTTCGACTCAGCGCGCGCGCAGCCAGTCGTGATACCAGTCACGCGCCAGCTCCGCGACGCTCTGCAGCGCGCCCGGTTCGTCGAAGGCATGCCCGGCGCCCGGCACCAGGGCGATGCGGTTTTCGCCGCGCAGGAAGGTGGCGGCGTGGCGGTTGAGCTCCAGGCCGCGCACGTCGTGGCCGCCGACGATGAGCAGCGTGGGCGCCTTCACCCAGGGCAGTGCATTGCCGGCGAGATCGGGCCGGCCGCCCTGGGACACGATGGCCTGCACGGTGGCGGCACGTTCGGCGGCGGTCGCCAGCGCTGCGGCGGCGCCCGTGTCGCTGCTGAACAGGCCGAGGGGTAATGCCTTGAGCGAGGCCTGCGTGCCTGCCCAGTCCACGGCTCCCGTGAGACGATCGGCGAGCAGGCCCACGTTGTGGCGGATGAGGCCGGTCTCGGTATCTTCGCGGTATTCCTCCACCGTGAGCAGATCGAACAGCAGGGTCGCATAGCCGTTCAGGTTCAGCTCATCGGCCACATAGCGATCACGATTGCTGAAGCGCGTGCTGCCGCTGCCGTGTGCGAACACCACCAGGCCGCGTGCGTGCTCGGGCACATCGAGAAAGCCGTCCAGGCATGTGCCGGCCGCGTCGACGAGGACGTCGCTCATCAGTGTTCCGTGTCAGCGAAACCGTTCAGCGCCTCGGGCGGCGCCGTAACGCGAAAGCGCATGAGTAGGGTGGAACCGTCCATGGCATCGACGCGCAGCCCGTCTTCCGCCCCGCTCTCCTCGGTCTCCACGAACAGGCGCCGTGGTGAGCGCAGGGCATGACGGGACAGGGCATGTTCGAGCCCGAGTACGATGGCGAGCTGTTCGCCCTCGGCGGCCACTTCCAGCTCCATGCCTTCGAACAACGCGTCCTCGGTGACGAGGTGTGCCTCGGCCTCCATGGCACGACGCAACACCTCAGTGTCGATCACCCCGAGGGTCACCCGCCAGCCGTGATGACGCCGACTGAACTCATCCAGGAACGGCCGCCAGGCCGGGCGTTCGATCTCGATGCGATCCACGGCTCGCCTCAGTAGGTCGGGGGGGCGTAGATGTTGAGCGTTTCCAGGGGCGCGTCGCCGAGGCAGCGCACCTCGTGGCGTTCGCCGGCTTCGATCATGAGCAGATCGCCCTCGTCGAGCGGCACCTCACGCCCCTCCACTACCGCCTCGCCGCGGCCGGCCACCACGTACAGCCACTGGTCGCTGGCGTGACGATTGTCGGGGCCCCCGGTGGTCTGGCCCGGGTGCAGGATCATGGTCGCCGCCTCGGAGCGTGCGGTCTTCGCAATAATGCGGAAACCGCCCTCGGGTGACGTCACCGGAACGCGCTCCATCGTGGACAGTCCTCGCCAGGGTCCTTCAGGAAACATAGACGCCGCTGCCGCTCAGGTCATGAATTTCTTGAGTTGCAGGGCGTTGCGCACCGCGTGGCCTTGCTGATCGTTATTGAAGTACGCATAAACATCATGCCCACGCCCCAGGCAGTCACGCATGAAATCCGCCTCGCGGGCGAGTTGGCTGCGGCTGTATGAACCGGTCGCGGTGGCCGCGCCGTGGTAGCGCAGATAGACCCAGTCACTGGTGATTTCGCGCGGGTGGTCCTTGATGTGATCGTGGATGCACAGCGCAGCACCGTGCCGGGCGAGCGTCGCGAACACCGCATCGGTCAGCCAGCGCGGGTCGCGCACCTCCACGGCCCAGCGGTAGCGACGCGGGACGAAGCTCAGGAAGGCATCGAGGCGCGCCACGTTCACGTCCCAGCGCGGCGGCAGTTGCACGAGGATGGGACCAAGCCCCTCGTGCAGCCGCTGCGCCACCTCGATGAATCGGGTCACGGAATTTTCCGGGTCGTTCAGGCGCCGCCGATGGGTGCCGTAGCGGCTGAACTTCAAGGCATAAAGAAACCCCTTCGGCGCCTGCTCGCGCCAGTGGTCGAAAACGTTGGCACCCGGCAGGCGATAGAAGGTGTTGTTGATCTCCACGGAATCGAAACTCTGCGCGTAGATTTCGAACCAGCGACGCTTCGGCACGTGTTCAGGATAAAGGACGCCGCGCCAGTGATCGTACTGGTAACCCGAGGTGCCGATGCGAATCATGCTCATGCTGCAAGTCTATAGGCACAACCCGTCGGTTCGGTGAACCGCCAGCGATCGCAAAAACCATTCGCCCACGGGGTGGGCTCCTACGGGTGGTGCTTGATGCCTCGTAGGCCGACACCGTCGGCGAATGGGATTTCGGTGAACCGCCGGCGGTTGCAAAAAAACAATCGCCCACGAGGTGGGCTCCTACGGGTGGTGCTTGATGCCTCGTAGGGGCCGACACCGTCGGCGAACGGGGTTTCGGTGAAACGCCGGCGGTTGCAAAAAAACCATTCGCCCACGGGGTGGGCTCCTACGGGTCGTTCTTGATGCCTCGTAGGAGCCGACACTGTCGGCGAACGGGGTTCGGTGAACCGCTAGCGATCGCAAAAACTCTTCGCCCACGGGGTGGCCTCCTACGGGTGGTGTTTGATGCCTCGTAGGAGCCGACACTGTCGGCGAACACGATTGAGGTGAACTGCCGGACGGTTGGTATCGCGCGTTCCTTGCGACGGGGGTACCCGCTGGCGTGGCGGGATTTCACGGTCGACATCATGGCGGCGCGCCGCGGCTCCCCCAAACTGACCAAAGGTCCACCGCGGAGGAACCCTATGGCACTGGATATCATGAAGGAAAAAGGCGTGCCCCTGGACCGCCAGCACTTTTCCTGGCGCGACATGGTGCGCGTGCCGTTCAGCAAGCTGGATGACGACGCCTTCACGCGTGTGCGGGTGATCCTCATGAACGGCATCGAGTCCGAGGCGATCCGCTTCTCCCATGCCAGCTCACGCATGAACAAGGACTTGCGACTTCCGCTGGCCAAGGTGCGTCGCGTCGAGCAACACCAGCAGACGATGGTCAACTGGCTGCTGCCGCCGGACCAGTCACCCCTCGAAACCACCATCGCCTATGAGCAGGTCGCCGTGGAGGTCACTGCCTCGGTGGCGGCCCACGAACCCGATCCGTATCTACAGCAGGTGTATCGCTACGGGCTGCTGGAGGATTTCGATCACCTGTACCGCTACAGCGCCCTCATGGATCGCATCGAAGGCAAGGATGCCAACAACATCCTGCAAAGCTACACAGACATCGTCCCGGGCCGCCCCACGGCGGAGGAGCACCGCGCGCCGGAGGACGAGCTGCGCACCTGGTATGACCGCAAGACGGCGGCGCCCATCACCAAGCTGAATGCACTCACCATCATGGCCGGCGAATACCAGACTCACGACTATTACATGCACGTGGGGCCGTTCTTCGCCGATCCCGTGGCGCGCCAGTTGTATGCGGAGATTGCCTCCATCGAGGAGCAACACGTTACGCAGTACGAGTCCATCGCGGACCCGGACGAGACCTGGATGGAGAAGTGGCTACTGCACGAGGCGACCGAGGTATACAACTACTACAGCTGCCTACAGACGGAATCGAACCCACGCATCAAGGAGATTTGGCAGCGCCTTTGCGATTACGAACTCGGTCATCTGCATTTCGTGATGGATCTGTACAAGCAGGTGGACAAGCGCGACCCGGCGGAGATCCTGCCTGCCACGCTGCCTGAGCCCATCAAGTACGAAAGCCACCGCGACTATGTGCGCGAGGTGCTCAGCAAGGAGATGAACCTGCGCGCGGTGGGCCATCGCTTCGTGGACGGCGCCAAGGAGAAAGAGAGCGACGCCACCCTCGCCTATCGCAAACACCTAAACACCCACGGCAGCCCCAGTGACATGGTCGCGGCCGGCTACCGCTGGTACACCGGCACCGAACTGGGCAAGCTGGCGCGCGCCTGAAGGAGGCTGACATGGGACAGGCTACGGATTTGGGCATGAACCGCACTGGCATCGGCATGGCGCCGCGCCTGAGCGAGGCCATGATCCGCGACGCGGAGATCAGCATCCCCACCTCGGGCGGCGATGGTCGGCAGATCGAGCGCCTGCGTCGCGAATACGTGCACAACGCACCGCCCATCGGCAGCACGCCGCCGCCCGCCACCGTCAAGGGCGCCGCCAAGGCCGGCATGCAGATGCTCAAGGGTCAGCGCCCCTCGGTGTTTCTCGACAAGCTCGGCGAACGCCTCGCTTTTGAGCGCACGGGCACGCGCCTGTACGAGGCCCTCATCGCCAAGTTCGACGAGCTCGGCAGCTGGGACCAGGGCCCGACCCGTGACGAACTGGTGACGTTTCACAACGAGGAGTTGGCGCATTTCGAGATGGTGCGCGAGGCTATCGAGTCCCTGGGCGGCGATCCCACCGTGGTGACGCCCTCGGCCGACGTCACCGGTGTCACGGCCATGGGCCTCTTGCAGGTGATAACGGACCCGCGCACCTCACTCACCCACTCCCTGGACGCGCTGCTGATCGCGGAGCTGGCCGACAACGACGGCTGGCAGATGCTCATCCGTCTGGCGGACGCCTCCGGCCAGAGCGCACTGTCGCGTCGCTTCCAGCAGGCCCTGACGGATGAGGACCGGCACCTGCGTTCGGTGCGCGCCTGGCTGAACGCGGAGATGGCCCAGGACCTCAAGGGCGGCCCACACACGCGCAAGCCGCACTGACGACGCGGGACAGGGAGAGGGAAGTAAAACGACCGCGTCTTGCCGGTAGCGACCCCGGCAACCGATTGGATCCCCTCTTCCTGTCCTTCTCCCGGAGGGAGAAGGGACGAGCTGATGAGCGGGGCAGGGCGAGGGAAGTGAAACGACCGCATCATCGCCGGTAGCGCGCGCGGCAACCGTTTGGATCCCCTCTTCCTGTCCTTCTCCCGGAGGGAGAAGGGACGAGCTGACGAGCGGGGCAGGGCGAGGGAAGTGAAACGACCGCATCATCGCCGGTAGCGCGCGCGGCAACCGTTTGGATCCCCTCTTCCTGTCCTTCTCCCGGAGGGAGAAGGGACGATCTGCCACCGCTATCGCGGCAGGGATTGCCTGCGCAATTTCCTGATCTTGCATCGCGCCTCGACAGGGTGAGGGAGGTCAGACCCGCCCAAGCGCCACAACCGCGACGGCTTCCTACACTTCCAGCATGCCAAACGCACTCATCACCGGTAGCAACCGCGGCATCGGCCTGGCGTGGGTCCGCGAACTGGCGGCGGAAGGCTGGCGCGTCCATGCCACCTGCCGCCATCCGGCGGAGGCCGATGCCTTGAATGAACTCGCCGGCCGCCACGGGGATGTCACTGTCCTGCGGCTGGACGTCACGTCCGCGGACGACGCTTACGCCGTGCGCCGCGCCCTCGGCGACGCACCGCTCGACCTGCTCATCAACAACGCCGGCACTTACCTGGAGAAGGGCGAGGTGGCACTCGGGCGTCTGCGCTTCGACGACTGGCTGCACACCTTCGCCGTGAACACCCTGGGTGCGGCCCGCGTCACCGAGGCGTTTGTGGAGAACGTGGCGCGCAGCGCGCGTCGCCAGGTGGTGTTCACCACCAGCCACATGGGCAGCATCGCCGACATCGGCTGGCCCGGCGATTACTACTACCGCAGCAGCAAGGCCGCCCTGAACGCCCTGGCGCGCGGCCTGGCGGAGGAACTGCGTCCCCACGGCATCACCCTCTGTCTCCTCCACCCGGGCGCGGTGGCCACGCGCATGGGTGGGCCCGAGAGCAGCCTAACGCCGGAAGCAAGCGTACGCGCCATGCGCGGCCTCATCGACCGGCTCACGCTCAAGGAGTCCGGGCAGTTCTTCCGTTTCAGCGGCGAGGTTCTGCCCTGGTAAGTGGCAGTAGCGGCGGCCATCGCCTAGCCTTTTTCCGGCGGCCCGGGAGTGCCGGGCGGGACCATGCACGGAATTTGCACTATGCACGACCAACGAGACCCTGTTTCCACCGAAAACCTGGTTCCGGGCGAAGTCGCCGCCTTGCGGCGCCCGGCGCGGATCCCTGCCAGCGGGCTGGAGCGGGCGGCGCTCGGCCGTTTTCTGAACCTCATTGGTAAACCGGACCTGAGCGTGCGGCTGTGGGACGGCACCGAGGTGCACAGCGGAAGGCCGCCACGGGTGGAGGCCAGCATCGCCGATCGCACCGCGCTGTGGCGGCTCATGCTCAATCCGTCGCTTTGTTTCGGTGAGGAATACAGCAGTGGCGGCATCGAGGTGGAGGGCGACCTCGCCGCCTTCATGCGTGCCATCCTGCGCGCCCGCCCGGCGGCGCTCGACAGCCGCTTCCCGCTGGCCCGGCTGCTGCGCCGGAACATGAACGACCTGAGCGGGTCGCGCGAGAACATCCATCACCATTACGACATCGGCAACAGCTTCTACGCGCTGTGGCTGGACAAGGAGATGGCCTACACCTGCGCCTACTACCCGGAGCCGGGCACCGCCCTGGAAAGCGCACAGTTCGCCAAATTCGATCTGGTGTGTCGCAAGCTCAACCTGCACGCCAACGAAACCGTGGTGGAAGCGGGCTGCGGCTGGGGCGGACTGGCCCGGCACATGGCACGTCACTACGGCGTCAAGGTGAAGGCCTACAACATCTCCCGCGAGCAGATCGCCTACTGCCGCGAGCGCGCACGCCGCGAAGGCCTGGACGACCGCATCGAATACATCGAGGACGACTACCGCAACATCCGCGGCCAGTTCGATGCCTTCGTGTCCGTGGGCATGCTGGAGCACGTGGGCGTGGAAAACCTGCCCGCACTCGGACGGGTCATCGACAACTGCCTGCGTCCTCACGGCCGCGGCCTGATCCACACCATCGGCCAACACCGCGGCGAACCGCTCGGCGGCTGGATCGCCCGGCACATCTTCCCGGGCGCCTACCCGCCGACCCTGGGTGAAATGCAGACCATCTTTGAACCGCGTTTCACGGTGCTCGACGTGGAAAACCTGCGCGCCCACTACGCCCAGACCTGCCTGCAATGGCTGGCGCGCTTCGACGAGCAGGTGGACCAGGTGCGGGCCATGTTCGATGAGAACTTCGTGCGCGCCTGGCGCCTCTACCTGGCCTCCTCCCACGCCAGTTTCGCGGAAGGCGAGCTGCAGTTGTTCCAGGTGGTGTTCAGTCGGCCGCGCGGGTATCAGCCGCCCTGGACGCGCGCCCACCTGTATGGGGCGCGCGCATGATGCGCATGGTCGACGCGGTGATCATCGGCGGTGGCCCGGCCGGGGCCACCTGCGCGCGCGCACTGGTGGACGCCGGCCTGGAGGTGCTGGTACTCGATCGCAAGCCGTTTCCGCGCGACAAGGTGTGCGCCGGCTGGGTCACGCCGGAGGTGCTCGAGACACTGCAGATCGACCCGGCCGTCTATGGCGCGGAGCACGTGCTGCAACCCATCCGCGGCTTCCGCACCGGGCTCGTGGATGGGCCGGCCTTCGTACACCGTTATGACGGCGTGGTCAGTTACGGCCTGCGCCGCTGTGAATTCGATCATTTCCTGCTGCAACGCAGTGGCGCACACCTTGCCCTCGGCGAGGGTCTGCGAGACCTCGAGCGCGTGCGCAAGGGCTGGCGCGTCAACGGCGACATCCACACCCCCCTGCTCATCGGCGCAGGCGGGCATTACTGCCCCATCGCGCGCCACCTCGGCGCCGATCTCGGCCGCAACGAGCAACCGGTGACGGCCCAGGAAGCGGAATTCGCGCTCACCGCCGACCAGCAGGCGCGCTGTGCCGTGGCGGGCGATACCCCCGAGCTGTACTTCACCCGCGATCTGAAAGGCTACGGCTGGTGCTTCCAGAAGGACGGCTGGCTGAACGTGGGCCTCGGCCGCGAGGCGGGCGGCCAGCTCGGCCGCGAGCTGTCGGCGTTCGTGGCCTGGCTCAAGGCCGAAGGCCGTCTGCCCGACGACATCCCATCACGCTTCCACGGACATGCCTACCTGCTGCACCGCCGCCCGGGCCCGCGCCCGCGCTATGCGGATCGTGCCCTGCTGATCGGCGACGCGGCAGGGTTGGCTTACCCGCAATCGGGCGAAGGCATCCGACCGGCGGTCGAATCGGCGCTGCTCGCGGCGCAGACCCTCGTCGAGGCGGCCGGCGACTACCGGGCCGAGCGGCTGCGCCGCTACGACGAGCGGCTGCAGGCGCGGCTCGGTGGCGGGCAGGGTATGGGCCTCCCGCTGCCGGAACACTGGCGCGCCGCGCTCGGCCGGCAGGTACTCGGCAACGCCACGCTCACACGCCACTTGGTGCTGGACCGCTGGTTCCTGCATCGCCACGTGCCGGCCTTGCGGCCAGGCGCGTGAACAAAAGCGGTGATTCATCACTGGAAGTGGATAGGCCCTCGGCGTTATTGTCTGGGCTCCCAGCCAGTGGTCCGCCGTATGTTCGACTCGCCCGAAAAAATCACCCAGCGCCTGGCCGAGCTTCGCACGGAGCACGGTGACCTGGACCGTGCCATCGCCGCGCTCAACAACGACCCCTGCGCCGATCAGCTTCAGGTGCGCCGGCTGAAAAAACGCAAACTGTTGCTCAAAGACGCCATCACGCGCCTGGAAAGCGAGCTGATACCCGACCTTGACGCCTGACCCGGCAGGCATTTCGTCTATTCTCTCAACAAAACTGCGGACGCCCGCCCGGGTTTCCACTCGCCGCCGGTCGTGGATGACCGGCCCTGCATCTAGAGGGATCTTGTGCTCCAGTCCTCCCGTGGAGGCGACACGGCGGCCCGACAGGAGCCGGTCCTCAACGCCGACATCGAACGCGGTTGGCTGCTCGCCTTCCTCATACTCGTGTTGTCCGGATTCGCCACGTTGCTGGCCTGGCACCAGGCGCGCGACCAGATCACCGCACGCGCCCTCGACCGGTTCACCGGCAGTGCGGAGGAGATCGGCCAATGCCTGCGCTTTCGCATGCAGTCCTTCGAGCAGGTAGTGCGGGGCGCGCAGGGGCTGTTCCGTGCCTCCGAACGGGTCGAGCACCGGGCGTGGCACGACTACGTGCGCAGCCAGCGGCTGGAGGACTACTTCGGCGGCGTGCTGTCGGTGGCCTTCGCGCCCTGGGTGCCGCACGACAATTACGAGGCCTTCATGCGCGACGTGGCGCAGGACTTCGTGGGGGATTTCCGGCTCGATCCGCCCGGCGAGCGCCCGTTCTATGCCCCAGTGTTCTACGTGGAGCCGCAACACGAAGGCAATCCGCCGCCGGGGTTCGATCTGCTGTCCGATCCGGTGCGCCGCACCGCCCTGTTGCGGGCCCGCGAGAGCGGCGAGGTGACCCTGAGCGCACAGGTCGCCATGCCGCAACGCCAGCGCCCCACGGTGGCCCTCTATGCCCCGGTGTACCGCGGCGAGGCACGCTCCGTGGAGCAGCGGAACGAGCGCCTCCTCGGCTTCGTGCTCGCTCCGCTCGACATAGCACACTTCATGAGCGATGTGCTCCAGCGTGAATTCCCGAGCCTGCGCGTGCAGGTGTTCGACGGCGACGAAACGGGGCTACGCCTCTACGACAGCCATTCGGACACGGCAGGATACACGCCGCTGTTTACCCGGGTGGTGGACGTGCCCCTGACCAACCACCGCTGGGCCCTGCAGGTCAGCTCCCTGCCCACGTTCGAAGAAGCCATCGATCGCAGCGCCGAAGGATTGATCCTGGGCTCGGGGATCATCATCAGCGGCCTGTTGTTCGCCATCACCCTGTCACTCGCCAACACGCGCAGGCAGGCCATGAATCTGGCGCGCCACTACACCCAGGAACTCGATGCCGAACGCCGGCGCCTGCGCGAGATCACCGCCACCATGGGCGAAGGTCTCTACGTACAGGACCGGCGCGACCGCATCACCTTCGCCAACCCGGCGACGGAACATCTGCTCGGCTGGTGTCAGGCCGAGCTCATCGGCATGTCGAGTCGGCGCCTGGTGGTCCGCAATGGCAACGGCATCGGCTCCCACCGCCGCGCCCTGGAGCGGGCCCGCAGCGTGGGTGACGGGCGCTTCGCCCCCGAGCGTACCGAGTTCCGGCGCAAGGACGGCAGCACGCTGCCGGTGTCGGTGGTATCCACCCCCATCGTGCGCGACGGCAAAGCCGAGGGTTCCGTGGTGGCCTTCCAGGACCTGCGCGAACGGGTGGCGGTCGAGGAGGCCCTACGCGCCACCGAGCAGTTCAAGGCCCTGTTCGAGTACGCCAGCGAGGCCATGTTCCTGACCGATGCCTCGGGCACCGTGCTCGACGTGAACCGGGTGACCTGTGTGAGCCTCGGCTATGGGCGCGAAGAACTGGTCGGCCAGCGCCCCGCCCTGTTCGCGCACTGGTCCACGCTGCCTGGCGCGGACGAGGAACAGCGCTTCGAGCATTTGGTCGCGCAATTGCAGAAAGGGGCGGTCGTCATGGCCGAGGGCGAACTGGTCCGCAAGGACGCTAGCCGCTATCCGGCCGAGGCCTCCTTCAGCGGCATCAAGCATGGCGGGCAGTACCGTATCCTGGTGGCCGCCCGCGACATCTCCCAGCGCAAGGAGGCCGAGCGGCACGTGGCCCAGGCGCTCGCGGCGGTGGAACGGTCACGGGCCGAGGTGGAAGACATCAACCGCCGCCTGGCCGATTCCAACCGCGAGCTGCAGCGCCTGTCGCGCCGCGACGGCCTGACCGGCATCGCCAACCGGCGCCACTTCGACGAGTACCTGGAACTGGAATGGCGGCGCGCAGAACGCGACGGCCGCCCGCTGTCGCTGCTCATCACCGATGTGGATCACTTCAAGCCGTTCAACGACGTGTACGGTCACCAGGCCGGCGACGAATGCCTGCGCCGCATCGCCCATACCATCGATGCGCAGCTGAGCCGCTCCATCGACGTGACCGCCCGCTACGGCGGCGAGGAATTCGCCATCATTCTCCCCGAGACACCCCTCGCCGGCGCACTGAACATCGCCGAACGCATGCGCGGCGCCGTGATGGGCCTGCGCATCCGCCACGAGGCCTCGCCGGTCTCCGAGTTCGTTACCGTGAGCATCGGCGCCGCCAGCGTCATCCCGCGCCGCGGCGAAACCCCCGAACGCCTCATCGGCGCCGCCGACCAGGCCCTCTACGACGCCAAACAGGGCGGCCGCAACCGCGTGTGCCCGGCACGATAACCAGTGGGTTCAACGCGGAGGGCGCGGAGGCGCGGAGGACGCAGAGGAATAACTTTTGTACCGGCGCGCCAATCGCGTTGCGGAGGCGCCGTGCTGTCGGCTGGTGGTAAGTCCGCCGGATGGTGCGTTACCGCGCTTATGTCCCACAACCCTCCGCGTCCTCCGCGCCTCCGCGCCCTCCGCGTTTTGCGCCCTCTCCTGCGCTTACTCTGACCATTTCACCGCCACTCCCACGGGGGCGCAGGCAGCGGCGCAGGCCGGTGATGCGGAAGGCGAGGCCGCGCCAGGTGAGGGGGCGCACGGCGCGGGTTTCGGGGATGCGGGAGAGGAAACCAATGGCCACGGCGAGGCGCGCGGCGGCGGAGATGAGGAACAGCCAAACCAGCGCGCTGGTGGGCTCGAGCACATGGCCGCCGATGACGACCGCGTCGGGCAGGCGTGTGGACAACCAGCCCCCCAGCAGCGCGCCCGCGAAGGTGCCGATGCCCACGCTCACGTTGTGCGAGGCCAGGTAGGGCACGCGCTCGGCGGAAGGCACCAGGTCGTAGAGGATGTTGGTGGCGCTCAGGGTGAAGCCGCCCCAGAACAGGCCGCTCACCACCTGCACCGCCAGCAGGTAGCCAAAGTCGCCGCTGAACAGCCACAGCGCCGGGATGGCCGGGATCAGGAATCCCGTGCACGCCAGCACCAGACGGTGACCGAAGGCATCACCGATGCGCCCCCACATGCGCAGGGTGAGAAACTGCGCCAGTACCGAGGCGGCGGTGTTGGTCATGAACTGCACGTACGTGAAGTCCAGGTCGCGCAGCATGTACACGGTGAAGAACGGCCCGGAGATGGCCACCGAAAACTGCATGAGCGCGTAAAAACCCGTGTAACGCAGTGCGGGTGTGCCCCGCCAGGCGCGCAGCCAGTCGCGCGCCGGTTTTTCCCGTCGTGGCAGCGGCGGGTCCACCATGCAGGCCATGTGATAGGCCGACACCAGCCGCGCCACCGCGGCCACCGCAAAGAGGCTCACGAATCCGGCGATGGCATACAGCGAGTCGGCGAAGGATTGCAGGATGAAACCGCCGACGATCAAGGCCACCAGGCCGGTGATGCTCGCCAGGCGCGAGCGGTGCGAGAAATAGCGGCCACGGCTGCGTTCCGGGACCAGGTCGCCCATCAGGCTGGTCCATTGCGGCGTGACCAGATTGCCCGCGGCGTAGAACAGGACCAGGCTGAGCAGGATGATGAGCAGCGCCCAGTCCGGATACAGGATCGGCAGCAGCGTGAGTGGCAACCAGGAAAACACCTGCAGCCCCGCGCCCAGCATGATCACGTGGCGGCGGTTGCCGAGGTGGCGGCCGATGGTCACGGACAGCAACTGGAAAAACGAGCCGATGAGCGGCGGCAGTGACGAAAGCACGCCCACTTCGGCGACCGTCGCCTTGAAGTGCAGGGCGAAGGCGGAAAAGTAGCTCTCCCCCCCGCCGGTCATCACCGAAAAGGCCACGCCGTCGCGCAGGGAATGCCTCAGGGAACGGTCGTGTTGCGGGTTGCTGGAGTAACGCCTCGCCATGGGCCGGTTGTTCGGGTCGTCTGCGACGGGCCTGCGGTGGCAGGCGGACGCCACACCCTACGGGACTGCGGGCAGCTCGGGTGCGCAGACGATCACGCTGCGAGCCTTGGCGTGGCGCCGATAAACCGGAATGTGGGATGGCTAACGGCCGGGGCGTGAAGCACGCGGCTATCTCAGCAACACCATATTGGCGCGGGCGAACCCGCGCAGCTGGCGCACACCGCTTTCGACGGCGTGCACCAGCGCTGCGAGGCGCAGGAAATGTACTGCCGGCGACCACCGCCGACGCGGCCTGACCGTGGCCACCATGCCACGCATTTGCGGCAACAGCGCCAGGGCCGCCGCCAGTCGCAGTACGAAGGAGAAGAAGAACACCCAAAGCAACGTGCTCGGCAGATGAACCGCGTGCTGACCGAGCGTGAATTCGGCCGGCAGGGCCAGGGCGATCCAGCCACCGAGCAGCGCGCCGGCGAAGGTCGCGGTATTGGCGAACACCGCATGATAGGCCAGGTAGGTGACCCGCTTGTGTGGCGGCACCAGGTCGTAGACGTGATTGTTGGCGCTCAGCACGAAGCCCGCCCACACCGCGCCGCCGTAGCCCTGCACCAGCACCAGGTAGGTGTAATCCGTGGAGAGCATCCAGAACGCCGGCAGCAGCGGCGTAAGCAGCCCGGTGATGGCAAGCACCAGACGGTTGCCGTAGCGGTCGCACAGCCGGCCCCAGGTGCTGAACATCACCACCTGGGAGAGCAGCGAGGCGGCCAGGCCCACCATCAGTTGCAGGTAGCTGTAGTGCAGGTCACGCAGCATGTACACCGTGAAAAACGGACTCGCCACCGCCACCGCGCCGTGCATGGCCGCAAAAAACACCGTGAAGCGCGCGAACGAGGAATGCCGCACCCGCTGCCACAGGTCCGCCTGCGGGCGCGTCTCCAGCACCGCCACCTTGCCCGGCGGGTCGTGCATCTTTGACAGATGCCAGGCCGAGACCACCCGGCCGGCGGTGGCCATGATGAAGATCGCGGCAAAGCCTACGTAGGCGAGCCCGGCCCCGTCGAACAGGTGCAACACCAGACCGGCGCACACCAGCGAGAGGGACGAGGTAAACGTGGCGAGGCGATTACGCAGGGCGAAATAGCGCCCGCGCTTGCGCGCCGGCACCAGGTCGCCCATCAGGCTGCTCCACTGCGGGGAGATGAGATTGCCGGCGGCGTAGTAGAACACCGCGCACACCAGAAACAGCGTCATGGCGTGCCCCGGGAACAGCGGCGGCAACAGGATGATGGGCAACCACATGGCCGCCTGGAGCCGCACACCCAGCAGGATCAGCGTGCGCCGGCTGCCGATACGCCGCCCCAGCCAGGCCGACAACAACTGCGCGACCGAACCCACCAGCGGCGGCAATGAGGCGAGCAGCGCGATCTGACCGTTGCTGGCCTTCAGGTGAACCGCGAAGGCGTTGAAGTAGTTTTCCCCACTGCCCGTCTGCACCGCCATGGCGACGCCGTCGCTAACCGAATGTCTGAGCGAACGGTCGACCTGCGGATCTCGAGCGAAGCGGCGGAACATCCCGGGGGTCCGGTGAGCGGGCGCATCAACTATACGTCCGGCATGTGCCGGGTACCGGGAATAGTCGACACTTTCATCGCGATTTTGATGGCGCGCGAGGGATATTTTTTTGGCGTCTGAAAGACGTTTTTGCGGGGCGGGCGACAAGGTGATGGTGAGCCGATCGGTGCCGGCTTTCGGGAGCGTCGTAGGTCACGTTGCGAAGCTACGTGACATCTTGGTCTGCACAGACTCCGTAGCCCGGGTGGAGCGAAGCGGAACCCGGGGATAGGCGGCCAGCGTTTGGCTTGGGTTATCCGAGGAAGCGCTACGCGCGAAGATTATTTAGACGGGGGATTCCGTCCCACTGCGCCGGGTTCCTTTCTTCGAAATTCGTAGGTCACGTTGGCGCGTAGCGTCTACGTGACATCTTCAACGTGGCGCTTCGCGCGAAGATTGTTTAGACGGGGGTTTTCGCCCCCCTACGACGAGGTACTTTTCTTTGCGCGGCCAAAGAAAAGTACCCCAAAGAAAGGCCGCCCGGATGCCGCGCCGCCTTCGGCGGTGCCCTGCGCTCCTCGTCCGAATCGGGGGTCTGCACACGGGGCCTCCTGCCCCGAGTGCAG
>JAWLGK010000041.1:0-10499 GCA_041685115.1 Gammaproteobacteria bacterium
CACGATGATGAAACCACCGACTGGAGAGCCGTGTGCGGGAGAACCGCACGCACGGTTCGGAGGGCGGGGCGGGCGGTAGCCCGTTCCGACCCCTATCAAGGTATCGAGAACCACCGTAGGAGCCCACCCCGTGGGCGAATGGTTTTTTCCAACCACCCGGCGGTTCCCGAAACCGCGTTCGCCGACAGTGTCGGCTCCTACTAGGTATCGAGAACCACCGTAGGAGCCCAGCCCGTGGGCGAATGGTTTTTTCCAACCACCCAGCGGTTCCCGAAACCGCGTTCGCCGACAGTGTCGGCTCCTACAAGGTATCGAGAACACCCGTAGGAGCCCACCCCGTGGGCGAATACGTTGGCGGTTTTCTAGACAGCCTTGCGCTTGTCGTGCTCGATGAGCGCGTAGGCAGAGTGGTTGTGGATGGATTCGAAGTTCTCCGATTCCACCACGTAGGAGACGATACGCTCGTCCTGGTTCAGTCTGGCGGCCACGTCACGCACCATGTCTTCCACGAATTTCGGGTTGTCATAGGCGCGCTCGGTCACGTACTTCTCGTCAGGGCGCTTGAGCAGGCCGTACAGTTCGCAGGAGGCTTCCTTTTCGACCAGGTCGATGAGTTCCTCGATCCACACGAAACCGTGGCAGCAGGCGGTGACGGTCACGTGGGAGCGCTGGTTATGGGCGCCGCGATCGGAGATTTCCTTGGAGCACGGGCACAGGCTGGTGACCGGCACCACCACGCGCACCTTCATGCTCGGTTGGCCGTCGACGATCTCGCCGATGAAGCACACGTCGTAGTCCATGAGGCTTTCCACGCCGGACACGGGGGCTTTCTTCTGGACGAAATAGGGGAACGACATTTCGATGTGCCCGGCCTCGGCTTCGAGCACCTGGACCATTTCCGCCAGCATGTCCTTGAAGGACTTCACCGACAGCTCGCGCTCGCGGCGGTTCAGGATCTCCACAAACCTCGACATGTGCGTGCCCTTGAAGTTGTGGGGCAGGTTCACGTACATGTTGAAATTCGCGATGGTGTGTTGCTCGCCGCCAGTGCGATCGAGAATACGCACCGGGTGGCGGATGTCCTTGATACCCACCTTGTTGATGGGAATGCGGCGCGTGTCGTGGCTGCTCTGCACGTCAGCCATCGGGGTGTTACAGCATTCAGTCATTCTCAGCCTTCCTTCCCGTAGCGGATGCAAGCGCGTTCCGTCTCCCAGACGGTGACGGCGTTCACCTGCACGCGTTCGTTGTCGAGGGTCGCAGCAATATATTCGAACAGGTGGGCAGCGATGTTTTCCGCCGTCGGGTTGATCTGATCGAAGGGCGGGATCTCGTTGAGATAACGATGGTCCAGTTCACCCGCCGCCGCACGCGCCGCCGCCTTCACGTCTTTGAAATCAATGGCCATGCCGAGTCGGTCGAGGGCGGAGGCCACCACTTCCACTTCCACTTTCCAGTTGTGGCCATGCAGCCTGCGGCATTCTCCCGCATAGTCCCGCAAGGAATGGGCAGCAGCGAAATCGGTCACGACCTTGAGGGTATACCTGGGTTTCATGGTGAAATGTTGAGGGAAGCGCTAGGAAATTTACGTGAGCCCGGGGCCGTTAGCAAGTCCCGGTGGAAAAGGCGCGAACGGCGGTGATTATACCATCCGTATCGAGGCCGCATTCCGCCAGAAGTTCTTCCCGGCTGCCTTGTTCGATCACTGTGTCGGGGAGACCCAGGTGGCGCACCGGACAGGTGCTGCCCGTGCCGGCCAGATACTCCGCCACGGCGCTGCCGGCGCCGCCCGCGATCACGTTCTCCTCGAGGGTGATCAGCAGGCGATGGCTGGCGGCGAGTTCGCGCAGCAGGGCCTCATCCAAGGGCTTCACGAAACGCATGTTCACCACGGTGGCGTCCAGCGCCTCGCCGGCGGCCAGTGCCGGCACAAGCAGGCTGCCGAAGGCGAGCAGGGCGATGTCCCGGCCCGGGCGGCGCAGCTCGGCCCTGCCCACCTGTAATGGCTCCAGGGTCTTGGCGACGGGCGTGCCCGGGCCGGTGCCGCGTGGGTAGCGCACCGCGGCGGGGCCGTCGTGCAGGAAGCCGGTGGTGAGCATGCGCCGGCACTCGTCCTCGTCGGACGGCGCCATGATCATCAGGTTGGGCACGCAACGCAGGAAGGAGAGGTCCAGGGTGCCGGCGTGGGTGGGGCCGTCCGGTCCCACGATGCCGGCACGATCGATGGCGAACAGTACCGGCAGGTTCTGCAGCGCCACGTCGTGGATGAGCTGGTCATAGCCGCGTTGCAGGAAGCTGGAATAGATGGCGACGACGGGTTTGATGCCTTCACAGGCCATGCCGGCGGCCAGGGTTACGGCGTGCTGCTCGGCGATGCCGACATCCAGATAGCGTTCCGGGAAGCGCTCGGAAAACGCCACCAGGCCCGAGCCCTCGCGCATGGCCGGGGTGATACCCCACAGGCGCGGGTCGCGTTCGGCCATGTCGCATAACCAGTCGCCGAACACCTGTGTGTAGCTGACTCCCGACGCCTTGCCGCGCATGGTGCCGGTGGCAGGGTCGAAGGGTGTGACGCCGTGATAGAAACAGGGATTCTGCTCGGCGGGCGGATAACCCTTGCCCTTGTGCGTGACGATGTGCAGGAACTGCGGCCCGGACAGGGAACGCAGGTTTTGCAGGGTCTTGATCAGGGTTTCCAGGTCATGGCCGTTGACCGGGCCGATGTAGTTGAAGCCCAGCTCCTCGAACAGGGTGCCGGGCACCACCATGCCCTTCACGTGCTCCTCGGCGCGGCTGGCCAGTTCCCACAGGGGCGGCACGTTCTTGAGCACCTTCTTGCTGCCTTCGCGCACGGTCGCATAGAACCGCCCGGACAGCAGCCGCGCCAGGTAATTGGACAGGCCGCCCACGTTGGGCGAAATGGACATCTCGTTGTCGTTGAGGATCACCAGCAGGTCCGCATCCAGATCGCCCGCGTGGTTGAGCGCCTCGAAGGCCATGCCAGCGGTCATGGCGCCGTCGCCGATGACGGCGATCACCTTACGGCGCGGATCGGTGCTGCGTGCAGCGAGCGCCATGCCCAGGGCGGCGCTGATGGAGGTGCTGGAATGGCCGGTGCCGAAGGTGTCGTAAGGGCTTTCGTCACGCTTGGGAAACCCCGACAGGCCGTGGCGCTTGCGCAGCGTGGGCATGCGCTCGCGCCTGCCGGTGAGGATCTTGTGCGGGTAGCTCTGATGGCCCACGTCCCAGACGATGCGGTCCGCGGGCGTGTTGAACACATAATGTAAGGCAATGGTGAGTTCCACCGTGCCGAGGCCCGCGGCCAGGTGGCCGCCGGTGCGGCTTACGGAATCGATCATGAACTCCCGCAGCTCCTGGGCCAGGCGCTTGAGCTGCGGCAGCGTGAGGGCGCGCAACTGCTCGGGATTGTCGACCCGCTCGAGAACGGGCTGGGAGGAATCAGGCATTCAGGTGAGGCCGGGGCAAGCTGGGAAAGCGTTCAATAATGGCGGCGCGGCCGTGCGCATGCAAGGGCCGCAAGGCAATCAGGGGAAGAACAGCCCAACGCAAAGGCGCTAAGGCCGCAAAGAGCGCAAAGACCTGTGAATATTTTCACGAGGCGCGCCTCTCCTGGAGACGGGGGACCGGCCGCCATGCGCCCTCCGAGCCGGCACTGAGCCGTGTAAATCCTTTACCCCTTCGCGTCCTTTGCGTCCTTCGCGCCTTTGCGTTGATCCTTTTCAGGTCAGTTGCCGCGTTGGACGATGTAGTCGGCCAGCCAGCGCAGCGGGTCGGCGGCGGTGTCGAAACCGTCCAGGCTCGCCAGGGCGGCGGCGTGGACTTCGCGCAGCTTGTCCTTGGCGCCGGCGAGGCCGAGCAGTGAGGTGTAGGTGGGTTTGTTGCGGGCCTGGTCGGAGCCCTGCGTCTTGCCGAGGGTGGCGGTGTCCGCCTCCACGTCGAGGATGTCGTCGCGGATCTGGAAGGCGAGTCCGATGCAGGCGGCATATTCGTCGAGCAGCGCGCCATGGGCCTCGGTGTATGCGGCGGCGCTGAGCGCGCCGAGCCGCACGCTGGCGCGGATGAGGGCGCCGGTCTTGAGGCGGTGCATATGGGCGAGTTCGTCCAGGGCCAGACGCCTGCCCTCGGCGGCGATGTCGATGGCCTGCCCGCCGGCCATACCGCGCGAACCGCTGGCCTGGGCCAGTTCCGCCACCATGCGCAGGCGCCGGGCCGGATCCGTGAGCATTGCGGCGTCATTGGCCAGGACTTCGAAGGCGAGGGTCTGCAAGGCATCCCCGGCCAGGATGGCCGTGGCCTCGTCGAAGGCCTTGTGGCAGGTGGGTTTGCCGCGGCGCAGGTCGTCGTCGTCCATGGCGGGCAGGTCGTCATGGACCAGGGAATAGGCGTGAATGAATTCCACCGCACAAGCCGGCCCGTCCAGCGTGGACCGGTCGGCCCCCAGTGCATCGCCGGCGGCATACACCAGCAGTGGCCGCACCCGCTTGCCGCCGTCCAGCGAGGAATAGCGCATGGCCTCGTGCAGGCGGGCAGGGGCCTCTTCGGCGGGCGGCAACCAGCGCGTCAGCGCCGCTTCGACGCGGGCCTGGCATTCGGCGGAGAACGCCTTAAGCCTCATCGTCGTCTCCCGCGCCTTCCTGTTTCAGCGCGAATGGCACCAGCTCCTCAAGCCCGTTCTTTTCCAGGAGCAGGCGCACCTTCTGCTCGGCCTCGCCGAGGGCCTGATGACAGGCGCGGCTCAGTTGCACGCCCTGTTCGAAGTCTTTCAGTGCCTGTTCCAGGGAGAGCTCGCCGTGTTCCATGCGCTCCACGATGGCCTCGAGCTCGGCCATGGCGCTTTCCAGGTCGAAGGCGTTGTCGGATTTGCGGCTGGCGGTTCTTGCCATGGGTGACCCTCCAGGGCGGGGGCGGTACGGTAACACACAGGGACGGTCCGGCAAACACCGCATCTGGACCCAAGGGATTGGTTGCACAGCGCAACCCGGTTTCGCGATACTCGGCCAAACAAAAAGGCGAAGGAGACACGCCGTGAAGTCCCACCCCTCCCGATGGATTGGCCCCGCCCGGTGCGCCGGCGCGTTTCTCGGCATCGTCCTGCTCACCGTTTCTCCTTTTGCCCTCGCCGAAGTGAGTATGCGCCTCGGTGCCGGTGTCGAATATTTCAACTGGCGCGAGTATGACGACCTGGAGCACCGCAAGGCGGTGGATGAAACCGGTCCGCGGGCGGTTGCCACGCTGGATCTGTCCGCGGGCGTGGCGCGGCGCACCGATTTGATTGTGCGCGGCCGGCTCTATGGTGGGGAAGTGGATTACGACGGTGAGCTGAACGACTCGGCACACACGCCGCTGTCGTCCAAGACCGACTACCTGGGACTGGCGGTGGAAGGCGGTTTTTCCTTCAAGCCCAGGAACCACCGTGGAGACACCGCCGCCGTGATCCTGACCTTCGGCGTGGACGATTGGACCCGCGAGCTCAAGGGTATCTACGGCTACGACGAGGAGTACACCATCATGTTCGTGCGCCTCGGCGCCGAGGCACAGGATCGGCGCTGGACGGCGCGCGGGGGGCTGCTGCTGCCCGTGGACGCGGACGAGCATATAGATGTGTGGGGTGGTCTGGACCTGAAACCCGAGACCAATCCCTGGTTCTATATCGGCGTGGGCTATCGCTTCAACGAGGCCCTGGAACTGGCGCTCGACTATCAGGGCTATCGCTTCGACATTTCCGATCCCGTCGCCGTGGACGTCGATGGCAATGGCTCCATCGATGGGTATGCCTGGCAGCCGCGCAGTGAGCAGGACACGCTGACCATTACCCTCAGGGCCGGCTTCTGAAAACTGCTGGCGAGGCTGTCCATAGGACAGCACGGCGCAAAGGCCCGCTGATGCAGTCTTACATCCGAACTTGTGTGAATGAGATGCGCGTGAATGAGCGCAAGAGAATTTGGCGCTCCCACGGGGACTCGAACCCCGGTTTTCGCCGTGAGAGGGCGACGTCCTAGACCGCTAGACGATGGGAGCGTTGATAGCCGTGTGGCTCAGCGCGGTGGTATTATACGCAGATGTTTTCCTGGCTCAAGCAATCCGCTAAAAAATTCGGACTCTTTTCCGACGACGACCCGCCGCCTGAGCGTTCCGGTCCCCGCCTCATCCCGCGCGATCAGCACATCATCTCCCGCGCCCACATCAGCCCCAATGCGCTGAAGGTGTTGTACCGCCTCAGGCAGGAAGGCTACCAGGCCTACCTGGTGGGCGGCGGCGTGCGTGACCTGTTGCTCGGACGCGAGCCGAAGGACTTCGACGTGGCGACCAACGCGCGCCCGGAAGAGATCCGGCGCGTGTTCCGCAACTGCCGCATCATCGGCCGTCGCTTCCGACTCGCGCACGTGCACTTCGGCAACGAGATCATCGAAGTCGCCACCTTCCGCGCGCAGCACGACGAAGAGAGCGAGGAGGACGCGCTGAATGAGAACGGCCGCATCCTCAGCGACAACGTCTATGGCACCATCGAGGATGACGCTTGGCGTCGTGACTTCACGGTCAATGCGCTCTATTACGACATCAACGATTTCTCGGTGGTGGACTACACCGGCGGTGTCGCGGACCTGGATGAAGGCCGCCTGCGCATCATCGGCGATCCGGTGCAGCGCTTCCGCGAAGACCCGGTACGCATGCTGCGTGCAGTGCGCTTCGCGGGCAAGCTCGGTTTCCGCATCGATGAGGCCAGCGAGGAGGCCATCCACGACCTCGGTCACCTGCTCGAGGATATCTCTCCGGCGCGCCTGTTCGACGAGACCCTGAAGATGTTCCAGGCCGGTTATGCGGCCGAGACCTTCGAATTGCTGCGCCACTACGGCCTGTTCGGTTATCTGTTCCCCGAGACCGACGCGCAACTGGGCGAAGAGCGCGACAACTTCCCGCAGGTGTTCGTGGCGCGCGCATTGGAGAACACCGACCGGCGCGTGGAGGAGGGCAAGTCCATCACTCCGTCATTCCTCGTGGCCGCCTTGCTGTGGGGGCCGGTATCGCGCGAGGCGGAGCAGAATGTCGCGCGTGGTATGAGCGAGCTGGAGGCCATGCAGGTCGCGGGTGATGCGGTGGTCGCGCGCCAGGTGCGTCATGTGGCTTTTCCGAAACGCTTCACCCTGCAATCCCGTGAGATCTGGACCTTGCAGGAACGCCTGAAGCGCCGTGGCGGCAAGCGCGCCGAGCTGCTCATGCAGCACCCGCGTTTCCGCGCCGGCTACGATCTCCTCATGCTGCGCGCCGAGTGCGGCGAAGACGTGTCAGAGCTTGCGGATTGGTGGACCCGCTTCCAGTCCGCAGACGAAGACGCTCGCCAGAGCATGGCGGTCCATACCGGTCAGCCCGCCAAAAAGCGGCGCCGCCCGCGCAAACGCAAGCGCAAGCCGGCCGACCAAGGGACGGCGTGAGCGTGGTGCGGGCCTGTATCGGCCTTGGCAGCAATCTCGACTATCCGGAACGCCAGGTGCGCAGGGCGCTCCAGGCGCTTGCCGAACTGCCGCAGAGCCGTGTGACCTCCGTATCGTCGCTCTACCGCACACCGCCCATGGGCCCCGCCGGCCAGCCGGATTACGTGAATGCGGTGGCCGTGCTCGATACCGCGTTATCAGCCCTGGCGCTGCTCGATGCCTTGCAACACATCGAGGCGGTGCAAGGGCGTACGCGCAGCGGCGAACGCTGGGGCCCGCGCACGCTCGATCTGGACGTGCTGCTCTATGGTGACGAAGTGATCGATCACCCGCGCCTCACGGTGCCACACCCGGGCATTGCCCTGCGCGCCTTCGTCCTGCTGCCGCTCGCGGAAGCAGCGCCCGATGCGAAGCTGCCTGACGGCCGTGCGGTGACCGTGCTTGCCGCCGGGTGTGATGCCGGCGGCGTGCGTCGGCTCACCCAGGCACCGTGATATCCTTCCGGTTTCGCTTCCGGGTGGCAGACTCCGTTGTCAAAAACCACACTGCGTCACATCGTCGTTGAAGGGCCCATCGGCGCGGGCAAGACCACGCTCGCCCGGCGTCTGGCCGACACCTTCAATGCCGAGCTGGTGCTCGAAGCCGCCGACGAAAACCCGTTTCTGGAGCGCTTTTACCAGGACCCGCGCCATGCTGCCCTGCCGACGCAGTTGTTCTTCCTGTTCCAGCGTGCGCGCCAGCTCCAGGCCATGCGCCAGGCGGATCTGTTCGCTCCGGTACGCGTTGCCGATTTCCTCATGGACAAGGACCCGTTGTTCGCGGAACTCACCCTCGAGCCCGACGAACTGCGCCTCTACGAACAGACCTATGAACACCTCACCCTGGAGCTGCCGGCCCCCGATCTGGTGATCTACCTGCAAGCGCCGGTGGAGGTGTTGCAAGCACGTATCGCCAAGCGCGGACGAGCCGCCGAGCGGACCATCAGCGCGGATTACCTGCTGCGGGTCGTAGAGGCGTATGCGCGCTTCTTCTACCATTTCGACAAGGCACCCCTGCTCATCGTGAATGCGGCAGAAATCGATCTGTCCTCCGGCGAGCACGACTATCAGCAACTGCTCGCCCAGGTGCAGTCCATGCGTAGCGGGCGACATTTCTTCAATCCTCTGCCCATCGGTCTGTGAGCCCCATGAGTATCACCGTCACGCAACTGCGCAAGTTCAAGGAACAGGGCCGCAAGTTCGCCGCGCTGACCGCCTACGATGCGAGCTTCGCCCGGCTCATGGACGAGGCGGGTATAGAGGTGCTGCTGGTCGGCGACTCCCTCGGCATGGTGGTGCAGGGCCAGGAATCGACCGTGCCCGTGAGCATGGACCACATGGTCTACCACACACAGCTGGTGCGGCGTGGTGCGGCCCATGCCCTGGTGATGGCCGACATGCCGTTCCTGAGCTACGCGACCCCCGAGCAGGCGCTTCGCAATGCCGGCCGGCTGATGCAGGAAGGCGGTGCGCACATGGTCAAGCTCGAGTGCACCAGCGAGGACGTATCCATCGTCACCCATCTCACCCGCCATGGCGTGCCCGTGTGCGTGCATCTCGGCCTGCTGCCACAGACCGTCTACAAGCTGGGCGGGTACAAGGTGCAGGGGCGTGGCGAGGAGGCCGCGGAGGCCATGCTGCGCGATGCGCAGGCCTTCGAACAGGCCGGCGCCGATGTGCTGCTGCTGGAAAGCATCCCGCGTAGCCTCGGCGCGACCATCACGCGCTCGCTGGGTATCCCGGTGATCGGCATCGGCGCCGGTCCTGAGTGCGACGGCCAGGTGCTGGTGGTGTACGACATGCTGGGCATCACCCCGGGCAAGCGTCCGAAGTTTTCCAAGGATTTCCTCGCGGAAGCGGGCAGCGTGCCGGCGGCGCTGGCCGCCTATGCCGCGGCCGTGAAGGACGGCAGCTTTCCCGCCCCTGAACACTGCTTCGAGTGAGTCTCTACATGCATACCGTGAACACTGTGGCGGGCGTACGCGAGCAGGTGCGCGCCTGGCGCGCCGCCGGTGAGCCCGTCGCCTTGGTGCCCACCATGGGCAATCTGCACGCCGGCCACATCGCGCTGGTCGCCCGCGCCCGCATGCTTGCCGCGCGCGTGGTGGTGAGCGTGTTCGTGAACCCCTTGCAGTTCGGTCCTAACGAGGACCTGGCCGCCTATCCTCGCACGCCGGACCAGGACGCGGAGAAACTGCGGGAGGCGGGCGCCGACCTGCTGTTCATGCCGAGCGTGGAGGAGATGTATCCGCAGGGCGACAAGGCGGTGACCCAGGTGGAGGTGCCGGGGCTGTCGGACATCCTGTGCGGTGCCTCACGCCCGGGCCATTTCCGCGGTGTGGCAACGGTGGTGAGCAAGCTGTTCAACATCGTCCAGCCGGACGTGGCGGTGTTCGGCGAGAAGGATTTCCAGCAGCTGGCGGTGATCCGCCGCATGGTGGAGGACCTGTGTTTCCCCATCCGCATTGAGGGCGTGCCGACCGCCCGTGAGTCGGACGGACTCGCCCGCAGTTCGCGCAACCGCTACCTGTCCGCAGAGGAGCGCGCCCGCGCGCCCGGGCTTTACCGCGCGCTTGTAGAGATCGCCGAGGCAATTCGGGCTGGGCGTCGCGACTTCTCCTCCTTGGAGCAGCAGGCCGCGCATGCATTGGCGCAGCAGGGCTTCCGCCCGGACTACGTCAGCATCCGCCGTGCGGCGGATCTGACAGAGCCGGACGGCGCCGACGCGTCCCTGGTGGTGCTGGCGGCGGCACGCCTCGGCAACACGCGTCTGATAGACAACCTATTGATTGGACTAGACTAACAGGCGGGACACCGAGGGCGGATCAGGGGTGTTTCGTTGAAATGATGGGCAGGTAGGCCCCATAATATCGCGTTCCATGCGACGGTTTACCGTTACCTAAGAGGCCTTTCCATGCAGTCCATGATGCTCAAAGCCAAGTTGCACCGCGCCCGGGTGACCCACTCGGAGCTCGAGTACGAGGGCTCGTGCGCCATTGACGGCAAATTG
>JAWLGK010000023.1:0-52461 GCA_041685115.1 Gammaproteobacteria bacterium
GTTAGAGTATTCACGCAGGACCTGTAGCCTAACAATCGGCTCCAAGCGACCCGGGGAAGCGGCGCTACCGCTTCCCCGGGCGCCTGAGCCGAGCCGTTATATCGCTTAGTCACGATGAAGACGACCAACTTGACGTTTCGCGGCGGAGAGCCCACTTGGGCCAATGCCTGCGTAGGTGACAATGGTTCACCTGGATACTGGGACTATGCCCGCGGCTATTCACGTGCGGCAAACTTGCTCATCGATCAAGTTCTGCTAAATCGGGGCCAAGACTACTTGGTGGACGAGTTTGTTTACCCCGTCTGCTTCAACATGCGGCATTCAGTGGAACTTCGACTAAAAGGCGCAATAACGCAGCTTCAAATTATTGAAGGTGTTCGCGGAGAGAGGTTAGAGTTTGATCATTCTGGTTCGCACGATATTGGCCTGATATGGCGGTTCTTTCGAGAAAGATCGGCGGCAATAGATGATCGTTACGATGAACCGAACGCGTTACTTGAAGCAAGGATCGCGGATATGGCCGACGTTGATGCAACGGGCCAGACGTTTCGCTACCCCATAGACACAGAAAGCCGAAGACATCTGATCGACGTTGCCTTAATTAACTTCGTTAACCTCCGGAAACAGTTTAATACCCTGGAGTCGGCGCTAGAGGAGCTTCATCGCTTAAATGTCTACTTAATGGAGGAGTACACGCAGGGAACGTTCACCAAAAGTCTCGCCAGACATAAGGTTTTTAAGATTGCGACGGTCCTACCAAGAAGGACCGACTGGTCAGAAGATTCGTTTTCATCAGTAAAAACGAAGATCAAAGTCGATTTTGGTATCAGCGGGCGGGAGTTGTCGGACAGCATCAAAATTATCGAAACACACTTTGAGTTTGCTCCCCTGATCGGAATAGAACCACCTTTGTTGGGTGTTACCGAAAAGAGTATTGACCTGTTTTTGAATCAGTGGATCCGATTGAATGAAAAACAAGCTGGCAGCGAACCGGTGGTCGTCAAATTTAGTGCGGACGGTTTTGATTCTTTAGTCAAAGATATGAAGGCTAGGGAAAAAGCCAAGGCAGAGATATGGGATACCTTGTCAGACGCTCTAACTCCGGAAGTTCTGGCAGGGCTAACAGCATTATTCTATTTCGGTCGAGACCTTGATTTTTCGGAGCGATATGTATCCATCTATGGCTACCAATTGAAGGATGCAGCGTTGGCGTTTGCTGAAGGCCCAATCGCAGTGAAGAGTGAGCTATTTCATATCCTGCTAAAGACAAGCTACATGCATAACCTTTTAAGGTCCCTGTACTTCCTGAAAAAGAATGCCTACGCCGACAGTTTGGTCGCCCAGTACCATTTGGCAGATAAATTCGACTGGCTGGAGGAGGCTCGGTCCGGGCTCCTGTTTGAAAAGCCGAAATACTGTGGATACGCGATATAACAAGCCCATGAACTCCGACAACCAAAAGCTACGCTCCTTCGTCGCTCCGCTTTCGGTTGCGGGTTATGGGCAGCGTTGGCCTGAAAAGAAGAGATGAATGCGTCGGCGGTCCTCGTCAACGTTCAGGAATCAGAACGCTCGGCGCAGGATGGAAGCACTGCGAGGGTCAGTTCTCGCATCGTAGCATCCATTAGATTTCGAGTGACTTGACGCTAGTGTGAGGGGGAGCACCACTGACGCGAGCTAACCCCCCGAAATCCCTCTCCGCGTCTCCGCGCCCTCTGCGTTGGGGACCCGTCTCAACGCCTCGCCCGCCTCTTCGCCGGAAACACCACATCCACCACCTCGCGGTAGTGCCCCACGAAGTGCGCCTTCACGCCACGCCGGATGTGCTCGGGCAGTTCTTCGAAGTCGCCGCGATTGGCTTCGGGCAGGATCAGTTCCATGACTTTGGCGCGGCGCGCGGCGATGACCTTTTCGCGGATGCCGCCCACGGGGAAGACCTGGCCGGTGAGGGTGAGTTCGCCGGTCATGGCGAGGGGGCGTTTGATGCGTTCGTCGCGCGCCAGGGACAACAGGGCGGTGGCCATGGTGACGCCGGCGCTGGGGCCGTCCTTGGGCGTGGCGCCCTCGGGTACGTGCAGGTGCACGAACGCCTCGTCGAAGTAGTTCAGCTTGCCGCCGAACGCGTCAAGGTGTGAGGCCACGTAGCTGTAGGCGATCTCAGCCGATTCGCGCATCACGTCGCCCAGCTTGCCGGTGAGCTTGAAGCCGCGGTTCTTGCTGTGCACCAGGGTGGCCTCGATGCTGAGGGTGGCGCCGCCGAGGGCGGTCCAGGCCAGGCCCGTGACCACGCCTACGCCGCCGATGAGCTTTTCCTTCTGGAACGGCGGCTTGCCCAGGAAGGTCTCGACGTCACCCGGGCCTACGCTCACGCTCTTGGCCTCGCCCTTGACGAACTTCACTGCCGATTTGCGCACGATCTGGCCGAGGCGTTTTTCCAGCGTACGCACGCCGGCCTCGCGGGCGTAGCCCTCGATGATCTGGCGCAGCGCCGTGTCGGAGAGCTTGATGCGGCTCTTTTTCAGGCCCGCCTTTTCCAGCTGCCTCGGCCAGAGGTGATGCTTGGCAATGGCGACCTTTTCGTCGGTGATGTAACCGGACAGGCGGATGATCTCCATGCGATCGAGCAGCGGTGCGGGTACGGTGTCGAGCTGGTTGGCGGTGCACACGAACAACACCTTGGACAGGTCGAAGCGCACGTCCAGGTAGTGGTCGAGAAAATCGTTGTTCTGCGCCGGGTCGAGCACTTCCAGCAGGGCCGAGGCGGGATCGCCCTGGAAGCTGGCGCCGATCTTGTCGATCTCGTCCAGCATGATGAGCGGATTGGCGGTGCCCGCTTCCTTGATGGCCTGGATGAACTTGCCGGGCATGGCTCCGATGTAGGTGCGGCGGTGGCCTTTGATCTCCGCCTCGTCGCGCATGCCGCCCAGGGAGAAGCGGTAGAAGCGCCGGCCCAGGGCCTCCGCGATGCTCTTGCCGATGGAGGTCTTGCCCACGCCCGGCGGGCCCACCAGCAGAATGATGGAACCGGCCACCTCGCCCTTGAGGGCGCCCACGGCGAGGAATTCGACGATGCGGTCCTTCACGTCCTCCAGGCCGTCGTGGTCGCGGTCGAGGATGGCGCGCGCGCGAGAGAGGTCCAGCTTGTCTGATGAGTAGACGCCCCAGGGGAGGGCGGTGATCCAGTCCAGGTAATTGCGCGTGACGCCATATTCCGGCGAACCGGTCTCCAAAATCGCGAGTTTTTCCAGTTCGTCGTTGACGCGCTTGTGCGCCGGTTCCGGGAGTCGCAGTTTGGCAAGACGCTCGCGGAAACGCTCCACGTCGGCGGTGCGGTCGTCCTTTTCCAGGCCCAGTTCTTTCTGGATCTCCTTGAGCTGTTCGCGCAGGAAGAACTTGCGCTGCTGCTCGGTCATGCGTTCGTTGACCTTCTCGCGGATCTGGGCCTGGAGCTTGGCCACGTCCAGTTCCTTCTTGAGCAGCACCAGCACCTTTTCCATGCGCCGCACCAGCGGGAAGGTCTCCAGCACCTCCTGCAGGGCCTCCTTGCCGGCGCTGGTGAGACCTGCGGCGAAGTCGGTGATGGGCGAGGGATCGCTGGGGCTGAACCGTTCGATGAAGTACTTCAGTTCCTCGCTGTACAGCGGATTGAGCGGGATGAGTTCCTTGAGCGTGCTGATGATGGCCATGGCATAGGCGCGCACCTGTTCGCCGGCCTTGCCGTGGGGCTTTTCGGGGTAGGTGACTTCCGCCAGGAACGGCGGCGTGTCGGTCAGCCAGCGTACGATGCGAAAGCGCTGCACGCCTTCGGCGATGAATTGCAGTTTGCCGCTGTTGCGGGCCGGGTGATGCATGCGCACCACGGTGCCCACGGTATGGAAATCCTCCGGACGCAGGCCGTCCTTCGCTTCGCCGTGCAGGAGCAGCAGGCCGGTCATCTTGTGGGCGGTTTCACCCACGTCACGCACGGTCTCCAGCCAGGGCTCTTCGTCCATGAGCACCGGTGCGGTCTGGGCCGGGAAGAAGGGGCGCTCCGACAGCGGTAGGACGTGGACGGTGGTGGGCACCGCCGTGCCAGGCACGGCCAAGGCGCCACCGGCGTTTTCCTGTTCTTCCACGAGGTCCGCGTCGATGTTCCGGTCGTTCATGCTGCATTCCGAGAGAAAGTCGTCCCCAACAGATAGGGGCGGGGCGCCGGAATGGCAACGGCGGGGAGAGATTTAATCGCGCACCACGGGCCTGGCGACCCGTGGCGCGGGGGGGTCACATGAAAGCGGCGAAGGGTTCCACGTCCACCGGGCTGCCGGCCTCGATGCTGCCGGCCTCGGCCGGGAGCACGATGAAGCAGTTGGCGCGGCTCATGCCGGAGAGCACGTGCGAGCCCTGCAGGCCCGCGGCGCGCACCACCAGTTGGCCGTGTTCGTCACGGGAGAGGATGCCGCGCTGGAAATCCAGCCGTCCCGGCGCCTTCTTCAGGCGCTCGGCGCAGGTGACGGTGATACGCAGGCGCTCGGGCGGCAGCTCGCCCGCCAGACGCAGCAGGCTCGGCTGCACCACCTGGTAGAAGGTGGCCATCGCCGAGACCGGGTTGCCCGGCAGGCCGAAGAACACCGTGTTGCCGAGGTGGCCGAAGGCGAGCGGCTTGCCCGGCTTCATGGCGACCTTCCAGAAATTCACCTGCCCGAGGGCCTGGAGCGTTTCTTTCACGAAATCCGCCTCGCCCACCGACACGCCGCCCGAGGTGATGAGCATGTCGGCCGAGGCCGCCGCGGTGCGGAAGGCCTCGCGCACCGCGTCACGGTCGTCCGGGACCACGCCCATGTCGATGACCTCGACGCCCAGGCGCGTGAGCATGCCGTGCAGGGTGTAGCGGTTGCTGTCGTAGATCTGGCCCTCGCCCAGGGGCTGGCCCAGGGAGCGCAGCTCGTCGCCGGTGGAGAAGAAGGCCACGCGCGGGCGGCGGAACACCTTCACCTCGGGGATGCCGAGGGAGGCCAACAGGCCGAGGTCCGCCGGGGTGAGACGCCGGCCGCGGGCCAGCATCACCGCGCCACGGCGGATGTCTTCGCCGGGCAGGCGCACGTTGGCGCCGGGCTTGTGGCCGGCGCCCACCACCACCTGCTCGCCGCGGGTTTGCGTGTCTTCCTGTTTCACCACCGTGTCCGCGCCGGCGGGCAGCATGGCCCCGGTCATGATGCGCACGGCCTGGCCGGCCTCGACGGTACCGGCAAAGGGATGGCCCGCGAACACCGTGCCGATCACGGTGAGTTCGCGCTCACCGTCGGCGGGGAGATCGGCGGCGCGCAGCGCATAGCCGTCCATGGCCGAATTGGCATGGCCCGGCACGTCGAGCGGGGAGACCAGGTCGTCGTGCAGGACGCGGCCGAGGGCCTCGCGCAGGGCCAGTTGCTCGAACCCGCTGACCGGTGTGATGGCCGCGCCGACGCGGCGCACGGCCTCGGCGAAGCTGAGCGAATTGGGGTCGTAGTCGTTCTTTGCACTCATGGGGTTTCCTGTCCGGCGTTGGCGCGGGCGCTTTCGCGCACGCGGTAGTCGAGCAAAAAGGTGCAGACGGCATCCGCGTCGTTCAGGTCGAGGATGGGGATGGCCGGTTGCGCGGCAATGGGGGCGTCGATGGCCAGGGCGATGATCGACGGGTCTTCCGGGTACAGCAGCGGCTTGCCCAGCGCCGGGCGGTGCAGCTCGATCTTGGGGATGAACTCGTGCTTGAAGCCCTCCACCAGGATGAAGTCCAGGCGTGCCTGATCGAGCTGCGGCAGCAGTTCGCCGAGCCGCGGCTCAGGGCGGTCGTCGTCGTGTTCGGTGATGAGCGCCCAGCGGCGGCGCGAGGCCACCAGCACCTGGCGGGCGCCGGCCTGGCGCAGGCGATGGCTGTCTTTGCCCGGATGGTCGATGTCGAAGTCGTGGTGGGCGTGCTTGATGACGGCGACCCGCAGACCGCGCGCCTGAAGGCGTGCGACCACCGTTTCCAGCAAGGTGGTCTTGCCCGTGCCGCTCCAGGCGGCGAAGCCGATGAGGGTGGGTTTCAACCGAGTCTCTCCAGGTCGTCCGGGGTGTTGGCGTTGGCGAGGGAGGCTGCGTCGAAGCGCACCCAGGCGTGGTCCAGGCCGGCGAGCCAGCGGCCCGCCCGGCGCTCGCCGGATTCCAGATAGGCACGCAGGCGCCCAGCCAGGGCCGGGCGCCACAGGGCGATGACCGGGTGTTCGCGGGCTTCGTCGGCGGCGGCGCAGGCCTCGTGGCCGTCGAGGCCGGCCAGCAGGCGGGCGACCAGATCGGTCGGCAGGCGCGGGGTGTCGCAGGGCACACTCAGCACCAGGTCGGCCTCGGCGTTTTCCAGTGCGGCGAGAATACCGGCCAGCGGGCCGGCGCGTCCGGGAAACGCATCGTCCAGCAGGGGCAGGCCGAAGCGGCCATAGTCCGGGTTAGGTGTGTTGATGGCTACTGCGTCCACCTGCGGCGCCACGGCCGCCAGCACGTGCGCCACCAGCGGCTTGCCGGTCAGCGGCACGAGGCCCTTGTCGCGACCGCCCATGCGACGACCCAGGCCGCCGGCCAGGATCACGGCCTGAATGCGGGGGGGATGATTCACGAGCGATTTGGTACGACAATGCATGACGCGATTCTATCACCAGAATTCACGAACCCCCGGAAGCCCCATGGACGAGTCACCCACCGACGTCGAGATCCTGGAAAAAACCACCTGTTACGACGGTTTTTTCCGCCTGAGCAAGTATCACCTGCGTCACCGGCTGTTTGCCGGCGGCATGAGTCCGGTGATGTCGCGGGAGCTGTTCGAGCGCGGTCATGCAGTGGCGGTGCTGCTCTACGACCCGGTGCGTGACCGGGTCGTGCTGCTCGAACAGTTCCGCATCGGTGCCCTGGAGGCCCCGGGCGGGCCATGGTTGGTGGAGATCGTGGCGGGCATCGTAGAGGCCGGCGAGACGCCCGAGGCCGTGGCCCGCCGCGAGTGCCGGGAGGAGGCCGGCGTGGAGCCGAGCATCCTCGAACCCATCTGCAGCTACATGGTGAGCCCCGGCGGCACCTCGGAGACCATTTCGCTGTATTGCGGACGGGTGAACAGCGAGGGCATCGGCGGTCTTCACGGTCTCGCCGACGAGGCCGAAGACATCCGCGTCTCCACGGTGGCGTTCGACGAGGCCTGGGCCATGTTCCAGGCCGGCCGCATCAACTCGGCGGCGCCGGTGATCGCCTTGCAGTGGCTGGCCATGAACCGCGCAGACCTGCGTCGGCGCTGGACGGGGGAGATGCCACGCTGAATCTGGGCCAGTGCTTTCCGAGCGGGGGAACGGCTCAACGCAGAGGCACACAGACACAGAGGCGACAGAGAACTCGAACGTGGAGATCGGAACTTCTCCGTACCTCGCACCGCCGGTGCTGGGGCGTAAACTCTTTCCCGCTCCTGAACGCCGGTCACGTTGTGAAGCTACGTGACATGGTTTCGGTCCGGCACGTCATGTAGGCGCTGCGCGCCAACGTATCTACGGAAAATCCTGATCATGTGGAAATGTCCAAGAACGTGACCCACGGACAACGTGACTCCATGTTTCCCCGCGTTTCCCGTGCTCCGCGTGGTGAATGCTTTTTCCCTGCTCGCGTCCATTTGCCGGCCGTGCGTGTCTGGGCTTTGCACGCGGGACTTCAGTTCTGGCCCCGGGCAGTGGATAATCGCGACGAGGTCATGCGATGAATACGATTCCTTCCTACCAAACGGGGTTGCTCGGTATCAGGCGGGGCATGGACGGTCTCGAGCGAAATGCCGCGGCGCTTGCGCGCGCCGCCGGCTCGGAAGGACGGTCGCCGGTGCTGAAGCCGCTGGTCGCCGCCATGGCGGATCGCTGGCAGGTAGAGGCCAGTGCCCGGGTGGTGAGCACGATCGACGCCACGCTCGGCAGCCTGCTCGACGAGAAAGCCTGAGGTTTTCATGACGCCCTCGCCCGACGGATGTGGTCCGTGCGACGCCGATCCGTCCCGGCGCACACGCCTCGAAGTCCAGAAACTCAGTGAACTGCCGCCCATGTCGGCGGTGGCCCGGCAATTCCTCGAGGCCATCGAGGATCCCGATCTGGAAGTACGTCAGATGGCCACAATCGTGGCGCAGGACCCGGCCCTGCTCGGGCGGCTGGTCGGCGTGGCCAATTCCGCCTATTTCGGCTTTCCAGAGCCCATCGTCACGGCCGAGGACGCCATCTTCAAGGTGCTCGGCCTCAACATGGCCAAGAACCTGGCACTCAGCATCGTGCTGAGCGGCCCCTTCGACACCAACTGCTGCCGCGCCTTCCGCTTGGACAGCTACTGGGCGAACGCCATGACGGTGGCCACCCTGGCGCAGCGCCTCGCCCCCATGATCACCGTCACGCCGCGCCCCTCGACGGGTGACGCCTACCTGGCCGGACTACTGCACAGCATCGGCGTGCTGGCCCTCGTACACCTGTTTCCTGCGGCCATGACCCAGGTCTGGAAGGCCCACAGCGCCGGCGCGGCGCAGCTCATCGCATTGGAGCGCGAGGTCCTCGGCACCGATCACTGCGACGTGGGCGGTTGGCTTGCGCGCAAGTGGCGGCTGCCTGCGCACGTGGTGGCAGTCATCGAGCGGCACATGGAGAATATGCCGGGCGGCGAGCACCGCCCCTTGGTTTCGCTGATCCGCCATTGCCTGTCCTGGACTCAGGCCCTCGAGGCGGGCACCGGTGAGGCGTCCATGCTCGATCTGGCCGAACTGGGCATCGACGCGGCCACGGTGCTGCGCGTCACCGCCCAGGTAAGCCAGCGCCGGGAGGCGATCCGTCGCCTGTCACAGACCCTTGCCTATGGGTGATCCCATGCCGAAAGGAAAGCCGTTCGTCCGCGCTTTTCAGGAGGTGAACGCGGCCGTTCTCGATCTGGTGGGTGCGATGTCCTTGCTGCGCTCGCTCTCGGTGCTGCCGCTACAGCACGTGAGCGAGCGCAAGCTGCTCGCGCGGGCCTTGCAGGTCCTCGTCCTCAACCAGGACCTGGAACGCTGCTCCATCTACCTGCGGGAAGGCGACGAACTGGTCAATGCGGGCGGCCTGGACTGGGCCGATCTGGTACATACGCCCATCGCGGAGCCACGGGTCGAACCGCGGCGTTTCCGTCTGGGTGAAGGGCTCGTCGGTCTGGCGGCGCAAAGCGGCGAGCTGCAAAACTGTCGCAGCACCGATGACGACCCGCGTTTTTACCGCACCAGCGAGCCCACTGACGAAATGGCGGGTTCGGTGATCGCCGTTCCCATCCATGCCCACGGTGAAACCATCGGCGTGGTCAACGCCTCGCACCCCCACTGCGGCTTTTTCGGCGAGGCGCACGAGCGCACGCTCCAGGTGTTCGCCAATTTCCTTGGCCAGATGATCCTCAGCCGGCGGCTGCTGGCGTCGATGGACGGTCTGGTGCAGGAGCGCACCGCGCAACTGGAGCAGGCCCTCGCGGAGGCGCGGGCGCTCAAGCGCCGCTACGCGGAACTCTCCGTGGTGGACGAGCTGACCGGCCTGCACAACCGCCGCCACTTCTTCCCCACCGCGCGCGCCGCCGTGGAACGCGCGCTGCGCTATGGTGGGCCGTTCAGCTTGCTGCTGATGGACGTGGATCACTTCAAACTCATCAACGACACCTACGGCCACGCCGCCGGCGACGAGGTGCTGCGCCTGATTGCCGCGAAACTGCGCAAGGAATCCCGCGAGGCGGACGTGCTGGCCCGCTTCGGCGGTGAGGAATTCATCCTGGCGCTGCCCGAAACCGACCTGGAGGGCGCGCGCACGCTGGCCGAGCGCATCCGCCTGGGTATCCGTGCGCAACCGGGTGACACCGGTGGAGCGGTGACCATGAGCCTCGGCGTCGCGCATCTTTCGCCCGGTGTGCGCCTCGAAGAAAACGCCCAGCAGGTGCTCGAACGGCTGATCCGCGAGGCCGACAAGGCGCTCTATTACAGCAAGGAGCACGGGCGCGATCAGTGCCGGTATTACCCGGAGATCGCCGATTTGGCCGGTTGAGCGGCCAAACAGGCTCAGCGCAGGCCGGCGATGCCGTGATGGCCGCACTTCCGGCCGGCCACCTGTGCTGCATGGACGAGGGCCTCGGCCAGGGGCGTGCCGCGCACCAGTGCATCGATCATCCCGGCGTTGAACACGTCGCCCGCGCCCAAGGTGTCCACCACCTGCGGCGGTGCGAAGGCCGGCGTGAACAGCAGTTCACCTGCGGGCGCCGCGGCGTAGGCGCCGTCGGCACCCCAACCGCAGGCCAGCGTCAGCTGAGGGTGCTGCGCATGCACCGCGCGCAGCAGGTCCTCGGCACGCGCGTGCCCGTGGTGCAGCGCGTAGCCGCGCGAGAACAGCACCACATCCACCAGACCGAACAGCGCCTCCAGCCCTGGCCGCGGTTTTTCCGCCTCCAGCGACAGCACGGCGCGGGGCCGGCGTGTGCGGCAATCGCGCAGCATCTTTGCCAGCTCATCCAGGTTGCGCCCCTCGAAGTGCACCCAGGCCGCCGCCTGCACGTCCACGCGGGCGAAATCGGCCGCGCGGTATTCGCCCAGGTCGCGATAGTGGACGATGGTGCGCGAGCCCGTGGCGCGGCTCAGGGTGACGTACGAGGTGGGCACCTTGCCGCCGGCGACGGTGCATACGTGCGTCGTGTCCACGCCTTGCGCGGCGAAGTCCTCCAGGATGGTGCGGGCGTCCGGTTCGTCGGCCAGCGTGCCCACGAAGGCCACCTCATGCCCGAGCTGCGCGAGGGCGACCGCGGTGTTGGCGGCATTGCCGCCGCGCCGGCGGAACTGGGCGCTGGCACGCACTTCGTCATCTTCCCGGGGATAGGTCTCCACCAGGTTGACGATGTCCAGGGTGGCATTGCCGACCACCAGCACGTGTGCCATCGATTCTCCTTTCAGCGCCCGTGGCGCGCCAGCGCCCAGGCGACGTGTTCACGCACCAGCGGCGAGGCATGGTCCCGGCGGCCGTCCAGGGCGCGCACGACTTCAGGTGTGCTGGGCGCGTTACCGAGGGCCACGGCCAGATTGCGTAGCCAGCGTTCATAACCGATGCGGCGGATGGCCGAGCCTTCCATGCGGGTGAGGAAGGCCGCTTCGTCCCACTGGAACAGCGCCGTGAGCGAGGCCGCGTCCAGGCCGTGGCGCGGCGCGAAGTCCGCTTCACCCGTGGGGCGTGCGAAGCGGTTCCAGGGACAGCACAACTGACAGTCGTCGCAGCCGTAGATGCGATTGCCGAGCAGCGCGCGCAGCTCCACCGGGATGGCGCCGTCGTGCTCGATGGTCAGGTAGGAGATGCACAGGCGCGCGTCGATCTTGCCGTCCACGGTGATGGCGCGTGTCGGACAGGCATCCACGCAGGCGGTGCAACGGCCGCAGTGCGAGGCCGTCGGCGCGTCGGGCGGCAGCGGCAGGTCGGTGTAGATCTCGCCGAGGAAGAACCACGAGCCGTCGCGCGTCAGCAGGTTGGTGTGCCTGCCCACCCAGCCGAGGCCGGCCTTGGCCGCGAGCGGTTTTTCCAGCACCGGCGCACTGTCCGTGAACACGCGATAGCCGAACGGACCGATGGCCTCGGCGATGCGTTCGGCCAGGCGCGCGAGACGCGTACGCATCAGCTTGTGGTAGTCGCGGCCGAGGGCGTAACGGGACACATAGGCCAGCGCCGGATCGGCCAGCACGGCAGCCGCATCCGCGGCACTTGGCCAGTAATCCAGGCGTGTGGAGATGATGCTGATGGTGCCCGGCACCAGCTCGGCGGGCCGGCTGCGCCTGGTGCCGTGGCGCGCCATGTAGTCCATGGTGCCGTGGTGACCGGCGGCGAGCCAGTCGAGCAGGCCGGCTTCGGCGCGGGACAGGTCGGTGTCCGCAATGCCCACGTGGCGAAAGCCCAGCTGTTCGCCCCAGCGGCGGATCTGGTCGGCCAGTTGCGCGTAATCCGCGTGGGTACGGCGGTGCTCGGTATTGGGCATGCCGCTATGATAACGCCCATGCAAAATCTCTCCGACCGCCTTTATCGCGCTGCCCAGGTGCGCCAGCTCGATCGCATCGTCATCGAGGAATTCGGCATTGCCGGGCACGAACTCATGGCACGCGCCGGGCGCGGCGCCTTCGAGGAGCTGCGCCGGCGCTGGCCCGCGGCCAGCCACATCGCCGTGGTGTGCGGCGCCGGCAACAACGGCGGCGACGGCTATGTGGTGGCGCGGCTGGCGCGCGCCGCGGGTCTTTATGTGGACGTATTCGCCACCACACCGCCGGCCGGGCTGCGCAACGAGGCCGCGGTGGCGGCGCGCGAGGCGCTGGACGCCAGTGTGCCGGTGCATGCCTTGCCCGAGGCCCTGGCCGGCTTCGACCTCATCGTCGATGCGGTGCTTGGCAGCGGTACGCGCGGTGCACCCACGGGTGCGGTGCGGCAGGCCATCGCGCTCATCAATACCGCCAGCGCACCGGTGTTTGCCCTCGACCTGCCGTCGGGCCTCGATCCCGACACCGGCCATACCCCGGGCGAGGCGGTGCACGCCGCCGCCACGGTCAGCTTCATCGGCCTGAAGGCCGGATTGTTCACCGGGAACGGGCCGGACCATGCGGGCACGGTGCTGCTCGACGATCTCGCCGTGCCCGCCGGCGTCTACGACCGGCTGATACCCATGGCCTACCGGCGCCACGACGTCGCGGCTCTTGGCCCGCGGGCGCGCAGCGCCCACAAGGGGGATTTCGGTCACGTGTTGATGATCGGCGGCGAGCGGGGCATGGGCGGCGCAGTGCGCATGGCCGGGGAGGCCGCCCTGCGCGTGGGCGCCGGGCTGGTGAGCATCGCCACGCGACCGGAACACGCCACCGCCATCACCGCCGCCAGGCCCGAACTGATGACCCACGGGATCAGCGGCCCGGAGGCGCTGGCGCCCTTGCTGGCACGGGCCAACGTGGTGGCCATCGGCTGCGGCCTCGGGCGGGGCGCGTGGGGACGGGCGTTGCTCGGCGCCGTTCTCGACAGCGACCGGCCGAAGGTGGTGGATGCCGATGCACTCAGCCTGGTGGCGGACCAGCCGGTGCAACGGAATGACTGGGTACTCACTCCCCATCCCGGCGAGGCAGGGCGGCTGCTGGGCTGTCCCGCAACCGTCGTGCAGCAGGACCGCTTCAGTGCGGCCGCCGCCCTGCTGGCGCGCTATGGCGGGACGGTGGTGCTCAAGGGCGCCGGCACCCTCGTGCTCGACTCGGACGGGCCGCCGGAGATCTGCACCCGCGGCAACCCGGGCATGGCGGGCGGCGGCATGGGCGACGTGCTGACCGGGGTGATCGCGGGGCTGGCCGCTCAGGGGCTGGCGCTGTCCGAGGCCGCCCGGCGAGGGGTCTGCCTGCACGCGTGTGCGGCCGATGACGCGGCGGCCGCGGGCGGTGAGCGCGGCCTGCTGGCCACCGACCTGCTGCCCCATCTGCGCCGGCGGGTGAACCAATGACGGGACCTCTGGACTTGCTGCTGGCCGATGCGGCCGCCACCGAGGCCTTCGGGGCCCGCCTGGCGCACTGCCTGAGCGCCGGGGCGGTGGTGTTTCTCGATGGTGACCTGGGCGCGGGCAAGACCACCCTGGCGCGCGGCCTGTTGCGCGCGCTTGGCTACACGGGCGCGGTGCGCAGCCCCACCTACACGCTGGTCGAGCCCTATGAGACCGCCGCGGGGCCGGTCTACCACTTCGACCTGTACCGCCTCGTCGACCCGGAAGAACTGGAATTCATGGGCGTGCGCGATTTCTTCGGCGCCGAGGCCCGCTGCCTGGTGGAATGGCCGGCGCGCGGGGCGGGCTGGCTGCCTGCCGCCGATCTGACCCTTCAGCTGGAGCGCGAGGGTACGGGCAGGCGGCTGCGTGTCGTGGCGGGCTCCGGGCTCGGCGAGGAGATTCTCGCCTGTCTGAAGGGTTGATCTTTGAAAACCTTGCGACTAAGTTAGCCAAAACCTCAGACAGCGGCAGAAGAATCCGTTGCATCCCACTAAAAGGAAAGACAAATCGGGTTTCGATAAGCAGCGGCGGGCAGCCCTCGGGACGCTTGCCGGCCTGTTGCTTATGCCTGTGGTTCCGCGCGCCTTCGCTGCCAATGGGGTGCAGGTGAAGGGTGTGCGCATGTGGCCGTCCCCGGAATCGACGCGCCTGGTGTTCGATCTCTCTTCGCCGGCCGAGCATACCCTGTTCACCCTGGCCAACCCGGACCGCGTGGTCATCGACATCCCGGGCGCCAGCCTGGACAAGCCGGTCAACGGCCTGGATTTCTCCCAGGGACTGCTGAAACGTATCCGCACCGCGCGCCAGGGCGACGACACGCTGCGGGTGGTGCTCGATCTCAAACACAAGGCGCGGCCCAAGAGCTTCGTGCTGCGGCCCAACCAGGAATACGGTGATCGCCTGGTCATCGATTTGGAAGACCCCGAGGTGAAGTCCGCCCCGGTGCAACGCGCCGAACGAGGCGATGCGGGGGCTTTGCGCGACATCGTCATCGCCATCGACCCGGGCCACGGCGGCGAGGACCCGGGCGCCATCGGACCCACTGGCACCCGGGAAAAGGACGTGGTGCTGGCCGTCGCCCGACGCCTGAAGGCGCTCATCGAACAGGAACCGGGCATGCGTTGCTTCATGACCCGCGATGGCGACTACTACGTCAGCCTCAACCAACGCATCAAGCGGGCCCGTGACCAGCGCGCCGACCTGTTCATTTCCATTCACGCCGACGCCTTCCGCGATCGTCGTGCGCGCGGCTCGTCCGTGTACACGCTCTCGCAGCGCGGCGCCTCGAGCGAATACGCCCGCCTCCTGGCCGACAAGGAAAACGCCTCCGACGCCATCGGCGGCGTGAGCCTGGAGGACAAAGACGACCTGCTCGCCTCGGTGCTGCTCGATCTGTCCCAGACCGCCACCCTGGAGGCCAGCAGTGATGCGGCCACGCGCGTCCTCGGCAGCCTGCGCCGCGTGGGTCATGTGCACAAGCCGCGGGTGGAGCAGGCCGGTTTCCGGGTGCTCAAGGCACCGGACATGCCGTCCGTGCTGGTGGAGACCGCGTTCATCTCGAATCCGGCCGAAGAGCGCAAGCTGCGCAGTTCGAGCCACCAGTACGCCGTGGCACGTGCGCTGATGGACGGTGTGCGCACCTACTTCCGCAGCAATCCGCCGCCGGGCACCCGGCTGGCCCAGGCGCGCAGCCGCGAACACGTGATCGGCCGTGGTGACACCCTGACCGGCATCGCCCGCAACTATGACGTGAGCCTCGACAACCTGCGTCGCGTCAACGCCCTGTCCTCCGACGACCTGCGCGTAGGCGCGGTGCTGCGTATCCCGCCGAGCTGAACCTGCGCTGCACCGGCGGTACACTAGCCGGATGCAGAGCCCCGCGTCCTTGCGCATCCAGCGCCTCTCCCCGCAACTCGCCAACCAGATCGCCGCCGGCGAGGTGGTCGAACGCCCCGCGTCCGTGGTCAAGGAACTGGTGGAAAACAGCCTCGATGCGGGCGCCGACGAGATCCTGATCGAGGCCGAGCAAGGTGGCGTGCGCCTGCTGCGGGTGCGCGACAACGGCGCCGGCGTCCATGCGGAGGACCTGGTGCTGGCGGTGAGCCGCCACGCCACCAGCAAGATCGGCAAGCCGCGCGACCTGTTCAGCATCCGCAGCCTGGGTTTTCGTGGCGAGGCGCTGGCGAGCATTGCCTCGGTGTCGCGCTTCACCCTCACCAGCCGACGTGCGGACAGCGAAGTGGGTTGGTCCCTGGACGGGGACGGCAGCGTGCCGCCGCGCCCCTGTGCCCATCCGCTGGGCACCACGGTCGAGGTGCGTGACCTGTTCCACAGCGTGCCTGCCAGGCGCAAATTCCTGCGTGCCGAGCGCACCGAGCTGGAACACCTGGAAGAGACCGTGCGGCGGCTCGCCCTGGGGCACTTCGACGTGGCGTTCACGCTGCGCCACAACGGCCGCACGCTGTTTTCCCTGCGCGCCGCGAGCGACCCGCGCGAGCACGAGCGCCGCCTCATGGCTTTGCTCGGCAGGCAGTTCATCGACCACGCCCTGGCACTGGACTTCAGCGCGGCGGGCCTGCGGCTTACCGGCTGGATCGGCCGCGGCGACTACGCGCGGCCTCAGTCGGATATCCAGTACGTCTACCTGAACGGCCGGGTGATCCGCGACAAGGTGGTGAACCATGCCCTGCGCCAGGCCTATGAGGGTCGCCTGGAACAGGGGCGCTTCCCCGCCTTCGTGCTGTATCTCACCCTGGATCCGGCGCAGGTGGACGTGAACGTCCATCCCACCAAGCATGAAGTGCGCTTTCGCGAGGCGCGCCTGGTGCACGATTTCCTGGTGAGCGCCGTGCGCGACGCCCTGGCCCGCGGCGGCGATCCCGCCGCACCGCCGCCGGTCGACCCGACCCCGCCCACGCCCACGCCCGCCCCACGAGCCGTACGCGAACCGTCGGCGGCGTCCTACGCACGCACGCCGGCACGCCCTGCCGAGGACCCTGCCTGGCGCCCCCTGACCTTGATTGACGGGCGCTTCCTGGTGGCCGCCGGCCCCGCAGGCCTCGGGCTGGCCGACCTGGAACACCTGGCCCGTTGCGAGGCCGCCGCCGCCTTCGCCGGTACCGCGCCGGTGACGTCGAGTCCGTTGCTGTTTCCGGTCACGGTGAAATCCCGGCCGGAGGCCATCGCGGCCCTTGAGGTCTGCGGCGAGCTGCCGGCGCGGTTCGGCTTCGACATCAGCGCCGTCGCCGAGGACGCGGTGTTGGTGCGCGCCGTCCCGGGCGTGCTGGCCACCGCGCCGGAACAGGCCGTGACGGCCCTGCTCGATGCCCTGGTCGAGCGCACCGAGCTGGGCGTGCGCCTGGCCGCGGCGGCGCGCGCACCGGTGCTGACCACGGACGAAGCGCAGGTCCGCTGGCTGGAGCGTGCCCGTCAATCCGCGGCGGCCGGGGTCTGGTGCAGCCTGTCTTCGGAACGCCTGGCGCGCCTGATGGGGGAGAGGGCATGAAGGCGTTGCCGGTGGTGCTGCTCATGGGGCCGACGGCCAGCGGCAAGACCGATCTCGCCGTGGCGCTGACGGAGCACCTGCCGTTCGATATCGTCAGCGTCGATTCGGCCATGGTGTTCCGCGGCATGGACATCGGCACCGCGAAGCCGGATGCCGAGGTGCTTGCCCGTGCGCCGCACCGGCTCATCGACATCCTCGACCCCAGCGAGAGTTACTCGGCGGCGCGCTTTCGCGACGACGCCCTGCGCGAGATCCGCGCCATTCACGCCGCCGGGCGCATCCCCCTGCTGGTGGGCGGCACCATGATGTATTTCCGCGCCCTCCAGCAGGGCCTGGCCGAGCTGCCCTCCGCGGACCCCGCCACGCGCGCCCGCATCGAGGCGCAGGCGGTGGCCGAGGGTTGGGAGGCGTTGCACGGGCGCCTGCAGGCCATCGACCCGGCCGCCGCGGCCCGCATCCACCCCAACGACCCCCAGCGCCTGCAACGGGCCCTGGAGGTGTATGAATTGACCGGCCTGCCGCTCAGCGAGCTGCTGGCGCGCGGGGCGGAACAGGCCTTCCCGTACCGGGCCGTGGAACTGGTGGTGATGCCGGCGGAGCGCGAGGTCCTGCGCCGGCGCATCAGCGGGCGCTTCGAGACCATGCTGCGTGCGGGCTTGCTGGAAGAGGTGGAGAGGCTGTTCCGGCGCGGCGACCTGTCGTCTGAGTTACCCTCCATCCGCTGCGTGGGCTATCGCCAGGCCTGGGGCTATCTGGCCGGTGACTACGATGCGCATACCATGGTGGAGAAGGCCGTCTCGGCGACCCGCCAGCTTGCCAAGCGGCAACTCACCTGGTTGCGCCAGTGGGAGCGCGCCGGGCGGCTGGATAGTACGAATCCGTATCTTTTGGATCGGGCATTGAAATGGCTGGCCGAGAACTCCATTAACCCGGATGTTGTCTGAATCGTCGCTGCCCCGGCCGCAGCTGTAGGCGGGCTCTGCCCCGGGAGGGGTATGCTACACTTCCCACGGTAAAAGCCCGCGGCCGGTGTGACGTCATTTTTTGGTTTTTTGGGCACGTAATTTTGCCCCCGAGATAATAAAAAGGAGACATACCCATGAGTAAAGGGCAAGCTTTGCAAGACCCCTTCTTGAATGCCCTCCGCAAAGAACGGATCCCTGTTTCCATCTACCTGGTGAACGGAATCAAGCTGCAAGGCCAGGTGGAATCATTCGACCAATTCGTGGTGCTGCTGAAAAACTCCGTCAGCCAGATGGTCTACAAGCATGCGATTTCGACGGTCGTCCCGTCCCGCCCCGTGCGCATCAACACGGCCGGCACCCCGGGCGGCGCTGCGACCCCCGATGAGCCTGCACCGTCTCAGCCGCCGCGCTTCTGAATCTGTACACCGGGCCCTCCCGGTGACGCCTATCAGCGGAGGCCCGCTTGTTTGAACGACCGAAGAACGGCGAACGTGCCGTTCTGGTGCATCTCGATCTCCAGCAGGAGAAAGACAGGGAAGACCTCGAGGAAATACGGGACCTGGCGATTTCCGCGGGCGTCGAGCCCGTGGCCGTGGTCACTGGAGCCCGTCGTGTGCCCGAACCCAAGTATTTCGTCGGCAGCGGCAAGGCCGAGGAAATCCGGGCCATGGTGCAGGCGCATGCGGCCGATGTGGTGTTGGTCAACCATGCGCTCAGCCCGGCGCAGGAACGCAACCTGGAGCAGCTGATCCAATGCCGCGTATTGGATCGGACCACGCTGATCCTCGACATCTTCGCGCAGCGTGCCCGCTCCCATGAGGGCAAGCTACAGGTCGAACTGGCCCAGCTCCGGCACCTGTCCACGCGCCTGGTGCGTGGCTGGACCCACTTGGAACGCCAGCGCGGCGGCATCGGCCTGCGCGGACCGGGCGAGACCCAGTTGGAAACCGATCGCCGGCTGCTTGGCGAGCGTATCCGGCAGCTCAACAAGCGGCTGGATAAAGTGGAAAGGCAGCGTGAACAAAGCCGGCGGGCACGAAACCGTGCCGAGATTTCCGTTGTCTCACTGGTCGGGTACACCAACGCCGGCAAGTCGACGGTGTTCAACCGGCTCACCGACGCCGCCGTGCTCGCAGCCAACCAGTTGTTTGCGACCCTCGACCCGACCATGCGCCGGGTCCCCCTGCCCGATGGCCAGGCCATGGTGCTGGCGGACACGGTAGGCTTTATCCGCCATCTGCCGCACGATCTGGTGGCAGCGTTCCGCTCCACGTTGCAGGAGTCGCGCGAAGCCGATCTGCTGCTGCACGTCATCGATGCGCACGACGACGAGCGCCAGGAAAAGACGGCCGAGGTGAACGAAGTTCTGCGCGAGATCGGCGCGGAAAACGTGCCGCAGATCGAGGTCTTCAACAAGATCGATCTGGTGGACGGCGCGGCGCCGAACATCGAACGGGACGAAAACGGTCGTGTGCGCCGCGTGCATGTCTCGGCGCTGACAGGCGCAGGTTTCGACCTGTTGCTTGCAGCGTTGGGCGAGTTCCTGCGGCCAGCCGTGGTGCGGCAGGCGTTGCAGCTGCCGCCGAGCGCCGGACGCCTGCGGGCGCAGTTGTATGCCCTTGGCGCCGTGCGTACCGAACACGTAGAGGAGAACGGAGACTGGTGTCTTGAGGTCGAACTGAAACCGCATGCCTGGTCGCAGCTGCGCAAAACGCCGGACTACGCCGCGTTTTTGCCGGCCCCCTGACCACGATTGCGATGCCGATTGGTCACTCCTAAAATCGCGGACTGCTTACTTATGAATTCCACCATCCACAACCACGAGGGAGACTCCCATGGCCTGGAATGAGCCGGGCGGCTCCAAGGATCCTTGGAGCGGCCGGGGCGGCGAACAGGGGCCGCCTGATCTCGACGAAATGATGCGCAAGCTCCAGGAGCGTTTCGGCGGCCTGTTCGGGCGGCGCCGCGGCCCCGCGCCAGGCGGTTTCAACCTCTCGGGCGCGGCGTTCATCGTCGGTGTGGTGTTTCTGGTATGGGCACTGTCCGGCATCTACATCGTGAACGAAGGCAAGCGCGGCGTGGTGCTTCAATTCGGCGCCTATCACGCCACTACCGGGCCTGGCCCGCACTGGTACCCGCGGCTCATCCAGTCGGTGGAGGTCATCGATGTGGACGCCGTGCGCAGCGTCGAACTCGGTTACCGGGGAGACGAAGGACTGATGTTGACCCAGGACGAAAACCTGGTGGACATCAAGTTCGCCGTCCAGTACCGCATCAAGGACGCCCGCGATTACCTGTTCAACGTCCGCGATCCCGACGAAACCCTGCGTGCAGTGACGGAAACGGCCATTCGCGAGGTGGTCGGCAAGAGCGAGATGGATTTCGTGATCACCGGCGGACGCTCGGAGATCGTTGCCCGCGCCCAGCAGTTGCTACAGGAAACCCTCGATCGCTATAAGTCCGGCCTGCACATCACCAGCCTGAACATGCAAAATGCGCAGGCGCCCGAGCAGGTACAGGGCGCGTTCGCCGACGCGGTGAAAGCGCGTGAGGATGAGCAGCGCCTGATCAATGAAGCCGAGGCCTACGCCAACGACATCCTGCCGAAGGCACGTGGTGCCGCGGCGCGCATCATCGAAGAGGCCAATGCCTACAAGGAACAGGTGATCGCGGAGGCGGAGGGTGAGACCAGCCGCTTTCTCAACGTGCTCAGAGAGTACCAGAAGGCCCCGAGCGTGACGCGCCAGCGCCTCTATCTCGACTCACTGGAGTCGGTGCTCAAGCGCAGCAGCAAGGTGCTCGTGGACACCAAGAGCGGCAACAATCTCATTTATCTGCCCCTCGACAAGATCGTGCAGGGCGCGCAGTCGGCCCCGTCGTCCTCCGCCACGCTACCGGCGGCGGTTGAGCAGGTCGCTCCGGCGACGCCGGTGGATGCGCGCAGCCGCGATGCATTGCGCCGTAGGGAGGTACGCTGATGAACCGCATTTCCATGGTGCCCGTTATCGGCATCCTCGTGCTGGTCTGGCTGGTGTTCCTGTCCGTGTTTACGGTCAACGAACGCGAGCTGGCCATCAAGTTCCGGCTGGGTGAATTCGAACGCGCGGACTACGCACCTGGCCTGCATTTCAAGATCCCGGTGATCAACAACGTGCGCAAGTTCGATGCGCGCGTGATGACGCTGGATATGGAGCCGGCGCGCTTCCTGACCCTGGAGAAGAAGAACGTCATCGTCGACGCCTTCGTCAAATGGCGCATCGAGGATGTCACGGCCTTCTATCGCACCACGGGCGGTGACGAGATGCGTGCCAACCAGCGCCTGTCGCAGGTGGTGGTGGAGGGGCTGCGCAACGAGTTTGGCAAACGCACCATCCAGGAGACCATCTCCGGCGAGCGTGCGCAGATCATGAGTATCATCACCGAGCAATTCGCCGAACAGGCCAAGCAGTTCGGCATCCAGGTGGTGGACGTGCGCATCAAGCGCATCGAGCTGCCGCCGGAGGTGAGCAGTTCGGTGTATCAGCGCATGGAGGCCGAGCGTGCACGCGTTGCCAAGGACCTGCGTTCGCGTGGTGCCGAGGCGGCGGAGCGTATCCGTGCGGATGCGGATCGCCAGCGCACCGTGCTGTTGGCCGAGGCCTACCGCGATGCGGAGCGCACGCGAGGCGAGGGCGATGGTCGTGCAGCCGAAATCTACGCCAAGGCGTTCGGGCGCAACGAGGACTTCTACAAGCTGTATCGGAGCCTCGACGCCTACAAGAACGTCTTCAGCAACCAAAATGACGTGTTGGTCGTCGACCCGGGCTCGGAGTTCTTCCGGTACTTCAAGAACGCCCAGGGTCGATAATCGGCAGAATCCCACCGGGCGGCGCAAGCCGCCCGGTTTTTTCGTTTGGAGCATGACGTGGAACTTTGGGTCGCGCTTTCCCTGATGCTGGTGCTGGAGGGCCTGCTGCCGGCGCTTTCGCCAGGACTGTTCAGGCAGGCCCTTGTTACCATGGCGCAGATGGACGAACGTGCGCTGCGGATTTCCGGGCTCGCGAGTATGGCTCTCGGCGCCGTGCTGCTTTACCTGATCAGGAACTAACCATGCGCGAGAACGATCGCTGGCTGCTGCCCGAAGGCATCGGGGAACTCTTGCCGCCCGAGGCGGCACAACTGGAGCGGCTGCGTCGGCGCCTGCTCGACCTGTTCGGCTCGTGGGGTTACGAGTTGGTCGAGCCGCCGCTCATCGAATACCTGGAATCACTGCTGACGGGCACCGGCAACGATCTCGACCTGCACACCTTCAAGATCACCGATCAGCTCACTGGCCGTCTCATGGGTGTGCGCGCGGACATGACGCCGCAGGTGGCGCGCATCGACAGCCACCGGCTCAAGCTCGCTGCGCCCACGCGCCTGTGCTACCTGGGCGCCGTGCTGCGTACCCGGCCGCAGGAACTGGGGGGGACGCGCAGCCCGTTGCAGGTAGGTGCCGAACTGTACGGCCACGAGGGCATCGAGAGCGACCTGGAGGTCATGAGCCTGATGGCCGACGCGCTGCGCTGCGTCGGGGTGACCGACCTGCACATGGACCTGGGCCACGTAGGTATCTTCCGCGGCCTGGCCCGCGAGGCCGGGCTCAGCAGTGACGTGGAGGCGCAACTGTTCGATGCCCTGCAACGCAAGGCGCGCCCGGAGATCGAGGCCATCCTGGCCGATGCGCCCATCGCCCCGGCCGATCGCGCCCGGCTCGCCGCGCTCAATGATCTCAACGGCGGGCGCGAGGTGCTCGACGAGGCCGCCGCCCTGCTGCGCGGCGCCGGCCAGGCCGTGCAGCACTGCTTTGCCAACCTGTCGGCACTGGCGCTGGCGGCGGCCCGTCGCCTGCCCGAGGTGCGCTTCCACATCGACCTCGCCGAGCTGCGTGGCTACCACTACCACACGGGCGCCGTGTTCGCCGCCTTCGTGCCCGGGCGCGGCCAGGCCATCGCCCAGGGCGGCCGCTATGACGACATCGGCCGGGTCTACGGCCGGGCCCGTCCTGCCACCGGCTTCAGCATGGACCTCAAGGCGCTGGTGGCCTATTCCAGTGACGATTGCTCCGTGCTTCGTGGTATCTTTGCCCCCCCTGACGAGGACCCCGCGCTCGAGGCCGAGGTGCGTGCATTGCGTGCTGCCGGCGAACGTGTGGTGAGGGCGTTGCCCGGCCAGACGGGTAGCGCCGCGGAGGTGGGATGTGATCGCCTGCTAAAGCGCCGTGCGGACGGCTGGCAGGTCGTCGCCCTCGATTGAGTCTGTTTGGCACACCAGGCGCGAGGCGCCGTAGAGAGAACAACATGGGCAAGAATGTCGTAGTCATCGGCACGCAGTGGGGCGACGAGGGCAAGGGCAAGGTCGTGGACCTGCTCACGGATCGCGCCCAGGTGGTGGTGCGTTTCCAGGGCGGCCACAACGCGGGTCATACGCTGGTCATCGATGGCGTCAAGACCGTACTGCATCTGATCCCCTCGGGCATCCTGCGCGAGAATGTCATGAACCTCATCGGCAACGGCGTGGTGCTGTCGCCGACGGCCTTGTTCAAGGAGCTGCGCGAACTGGAGGAACGTGGTGTACCGGCGCGCGAGCGCCTGCGCATCAGCGATGCCTGCCCGCTCATCCTGCCCTATCACGTAGCCCTCGACCTGGCGCGTGAAAAGGCACGCGGCGCCAAGGCTATCGGCACCACCGGTCGCGGCATCGGCCCGGCCTACGAAGACAAGGTCGCACGCCGCGGCCTGCGTCTCGGCGACCTGTTCCACCGCGAGCGCTTCGCCGCCAAGCTGGGCGAAGTGCTCGATTATCACAACTTCAATTTGCAGCATTACTTCAAGGCCGATCCTGTGGACTTCCAGCAGGTCCTGGACGAGACCCTCGCCCTGGCCGAAGACCTGCGTCCCATGGTGGCCGATGTCACCGAGCTGCTGCACCAGGCCCATGCCCGCGGCGACAACATCATGTTCGAAGGGGCCCAGGGCGCCCTGCTCGACATCGATCATGGCACCTATCCGTTCGTGACCTCGTCCAATACCACCGCGGGCGGCGCCGCCACCGGCACCGGCATGGGTCCGAACTACCTCGATTACGTGCTCGGTATCACCAAGGCCTACACCACCCGCGTGGGCTCCGGTCCGTTCCCGACCGAACTGTTCGACGAAATGGGCGAGCACCTGGCACGCCGGGGACACGAGTTCGGCGCGACCACCGGGCGTGCCCGCCGTTGTGGCTGGTTCGACGCCGTGGCCCTGCGCCGTTCCATCCAGATCAACAGCGTATCGGGCCTGTGCATCACCAAGCTCGACGTGCTGGACGGCCTAGACACCCTGCGCCTGTGCGTCGGCTACCGCTGCGACGGCCAGGAACGCCTGACCCCGCCGGCCGGCGCCGAGGCCTTCGAGGCCTGCGAACCGATCTACGAGGAAATGCCAGGCTGGAAGGAATCCACCGTGGGCGTGAAGCGCCTTGAGGACCTGCCGGCCAACGCCCGCGCCTACCTCAAGCGTATCGAGGAGCGGGTGGGCGTGCCCGTCGACATCGTCTCCACCGGTCCGGACCGCAGCGAGACCATCGTCCTGCGCCATCCGTTCGATTGACGGCAAAGCGAAAAAGCCCGGGTGCATGGCCGGGCTTTTTGCTTTAGAGGGTGGTGGAAATATTGCAGGTCAAAACGCGGAGGTCGCGGAGGCGCGGAGGACGCGGAGAAGATCAATCACCGAGAGGGCAGGCAACTGGTATCCGGTCGTTCTTGACCCTTCTTTCCTTTGCGTCCTTGGCGCCCTTTGCGTCTTTGCGTTGAAATCTTCTTCCAAGGGCCGGAAATGAAAAAGGCCGCTACGAGAGCGGCCTTTGTTCACAGCTTGGGCGGTGTGTGACACCTTGATTTGGTGCCGAGGAGAGGACTCGAACCTCCACGGAGTTGCCCCCACTAGCACCTGAAGCTAGCGCGTCTACCAATTCCGCCACCTCGGCGATGAGGCGCGCACTTTACCCATCCGCACGGGCGTTGTCAACGACCAGATTAAACTGACCCATGCATGTAACGCGACTGATAGAATGACGCTTAACGAGCTGTACCTCCAAGGAAAAACCACCTAAATGGCGAAAGACCTCCCTTCCTCCGATCCGTTCCGCGAGCGCGAGTCCCAAAAATACGAAAATCCCATTCCCAGCCGTGAATTCATCCTCGCGGTGCTCGAAAAAAAGGGCAAACCCCTCGATCGTGAGCAGATTGCCCGCGCCCTGCACCTGAAGGGGGACGAGCAGCTCGAGGCGCTGCGCCGCCGCCTGCGCGCCATGGAACGTGACGGGCAGATCATCCAGAACCGTCGCGGCGCCTATGGTGTCATCGACAAGATGGATTTGATCCGCGGGCGCATCATCGGCCATCCCGATGGCTTCGGGTTCCTGGTGCCGGACGAGGGCGGTGACGACCTGTTCCTGTCGGCCCGCGAGATGAACACCGTCATGCATGGCGACCGCATCGTGGCGCGCGTCTCCGGGATCGATCGACGCGGCCGGCGTGAGGCCGCGGTAGTGGAGATCCTGGAACGCGCCAACAAGCAGGTGGTCGGCCGCTACTTCATCGATCAGGGTGTCGGCTTCGTCGAGGCCGAGAACAAGCGCATCAACCAGGACATCATCGTCCCGCCGGACCAGACCTACGGCGCCAAGGCGGGGCAGTTCGTGGTGGTCGAGATCATGGAACACCCGACGGCCCGCCGCGAGGCGCTTGGCCGGGTGGTGGAAATCCTCGGTGACCACATGGCGCCGGGCATGGAAATCGACGTGGCCATCCGTGCCCACGGGTTGCCGAAGGAATGGTCACCGCTGGTGGAGGCGGAGATCGCCGACCTGCCGCCGGAAGTCCCCGAAGAGGCCAAGGCCGGCCGCACCGACCTGCGCGATATCCCGTTGGTCACCATCGACGGCGAAGATGCCATGGACTTCGATGATGCGGTGTATGCCGAACCGCACGGCAAGGGTTGGCGGCTCATCGTCGCCATTGCCGACGTGTCCCATTATGTGCGTCCTGGCACCCCACTGGACGCGGAAGCGGTGAGCCGCGGCAATTCCGTGTACTTCCCGGGCCGCGTGGTGCCCATGCTGCCCGAGGTGTTGTCCAACGGCCTGTGTTCCATCAACCCCAATGTGGACCGGCTGTGCATGGCCTGCGACATGGAGGTGAGCGGTCAGGGCAAGCTGGTAAGTTACCGCTTCTATCCGGCCGTCATGCGTTCACACGCGCGCCTGACCTATACCAAGGTTGCGGCCATGCTGGTCGACGGCGACAAGGCCCTGCGCGCGGAATACCGCGAGATGGTGCCGCACCTGGAATCCCTGCATGCCCTGTTCAAGGCGCTGTACGCGCGGCGCCTCAAGCGCGGCGCCATCGACTTCGAGACCACCGAGACCAAGATCGTCTTTGGCCCCGGCAAGAAGATCGACGCCATCGTGCCGGTGGTGCGCAACGACGCCCACCGCCTCATCGAAGAATGCATGCTGCTCGCCAACGTTGCCGCGGCGGACTTTCTTTCCAACGCTGGCGCCCCGGCGCTCTATCGTGTCCATGAGGGCCCGGCCGAGGCGAAGCTGGCGGACCTGCGCGAATTCCTCAAGGAACTCGGGCTCAAGCTCGCGGGTGGGGATAAACCCGAGCCCAAGCATTACGGTGCCGTGCTCGAGCAGGTGCGCGGGCGTCCCGATGCCCACCTGATCCAGACGGTGCTGCTGCGCAGCCTGTCGCAGGCCGTGTATACACCGAAGAACGCCGGCCACTTCGGCCTCGCGTTCGAGGCCTACGCCCATTTCACCTCGCCCATCCGCCGTTATCCCGACCTGCTCGTGCACCGTGCCATCCGTCACGTGCTGGCGGGTGGTACGCCGGAGACGTTCCGTTACAGCGGCAACGAAATGGAGGTGTTGGGTGAGCACTGCTCCAACACGGAGCGGCGCGCCGACGAGGCCAGTCGCGACGTGGTGGACTGGTTGAAGTGTGAGTACATGATCGATCGGGTCGGCCAGGAATTCGACGGCATCATCACCGGTGTCACCGGTTTCGGCATCTTTGTCGAACTCAAGGAAATCTACGTGGAAGGCCTGGTGCACGTCACCGGCCTGGGCGACGACTACTTCCACTTCGAGCCGGCGGCACACCGTCTCGTCGGCGACCACACCCGCAAGATCTTCCGGCTTGCCGACAAGGTGCGCGTGCGCGTGGCGCGCGTGTCGCTCGACGATCGCAAGATCGACTTCGAACTGGTCAAGAAACGATGAGCGGTGATGCGCTGGTCTACGGCCTGCATGCCGTCGAATCGGTTTTGCGCACCCCCGGGCGGGTGCGCGAGGCCTGGCTCGACGAGGGCCGCCGCGACCAGCGCCTGCGTGGCCTCGCCGCGCAGTTGCAGGACGCGGGCGTGCCCCACGCCTGGGTCCGCCGCGAGCGCCTCGACGAACTGGCCGGCGGTGAACGTCACCAGGGCGCGGTGGCCCGCGTGCGTCCCGCCCAGAGCCTGAACGAGTCGGACCTCGAACAGCTTCTGGTCCAACTGCGGGAACCCGCCTTCCTGCTGGTGCTCGACGGGGTGCAGGACCCGCACAACCTGGGCGCCTGCCTGCGCAGCGCCGACGCCGCCGGTGTGCATGCCGTCATCGCGCCACGTGATCGCGCCTGCGGACTCACCTCCACGGTGCGCAAGGTGGCCGTGGGCGCGGCCGAAACCGTGCCCTTCGTGCAGGTCACCAATCTGGCGCGCACCCTGCGCATGCTGCGCGACAACGGCGTGCGCATCGTGGGCACGGCGGGCGAGACCGAGACCTCCCTGTTCCAGGCCGACCTCACCGGTCCCCTGGCCCTGGTGCTCGGCGCCGAGGAAAAAGGCCTGCGCCGTCTCACCCGCGAACACTGCGACCAGCTCGTCCGCATCCCTATGCGCGGCAGCGTGGAAAGCCTCAACGTCTCCGTCGCCACCGGCATCTGCCTCTTCGAGGCCCTGCGCCAGCGATTGCCGTCCTGAATCGGAGATAAACGCGGAGGGCGCGGAGGCGCAGAGGACGCGGAGAAAGGCCAATTGCGTCGGGGCAACACTGGACCTCACGTCCCTTTCGATTCTTGGAGCCGGGTTTCCCTCCGCGTCCTCCGCGCCTCCGCGTTCTCTGCGTCTAAACCATCGACCTGTCCGAACTGGACGCAGTTTGCGCAGGGCAGGGGTGGCGGGTACAATAGCCGGCTTTTCGGGGATGGGCCCCGAGAATACTCCTTGCCTTGGACCAGGATCCAAGGCTGCCAATCCGTGAGGAGCTCACAGTGAATCATTACGAAATCGTGTTCCTGGTCCACCCGGACCAGAGCGAACAGGTTCCCGCCATGATCGAGCGCTACCGCTCGACCATCGAAACCGGCGAAGGCAAGATCCATCGCCTTGAGGACTGGGGCCGCCGTCAGCTGGCTTACCCCATCAACAAGGTCCACAAGGCCCACTACGTGCTCATGAACATCGAGTGCACCGTCGAGACCATGCGCGAGCTGGAATCGGCGTTCCGCTTCAATGATGCCGTGCTGCGCAACCTGATCATCTCCCGCCCCTGCGCCGACACCGAGCCTTCCCCAATGGCTAAGGCCAAGGAAGAGAAGGACCGCGATGAGTCCCGCCGTTATCACTCCGATCGTGAATCGGCTGATGAGACCGTGTCCGCAGACGAGTCGGCCGACTAAGGCCAGGTACTGCGCCGGCTGATTCGGCGCGGTAATGAGAGTTCAAAGAGTTCAGGAGCGTAGAAATGAGCCGCTTTTTCCGTCGCAAGAAGTTTTGTCGCTTCACGGCCGAGGGCGTGAAGGAGATCGATTACAAGGATCTCGCCACGTTGAAGAACAACGTCAGTGAGAACGGCAAGATCGTGCCGAGCCGCATCACGGGCACCAAGGCCAAGTACCAGCGCCAGTTGGCCACCGCCATCAAGCGCGCCCGTTTCCTGGCCCTGCTGCCGTACAGCGATCAGCACTGATCCCGGCCTCCGGGGAGACGGCGCCATGAAGTTCCTGGCGGGCTACGCCATGCGGGGCCCGATGCAGGCGGTCCTCGTGGCGGCGGTCTGTGCACTGCTTTCTCTGATCGTGCCGCCGCTCAGTTATCTGGGCGGTGCCGCAGTAGCCCTGGTTACCTTGCGACTGGGGCCCTGGCAGGGCGCCAAGGTATTGCTCGGAGCCGCGCTGGCGGTCACGGCGTTGTCGCTGCTGGTGTTGCGCAGCGCCGTACCGGGCCCGGCCTTCATGGTGGTCCTCTGGCTGCCGGTGTGGGTCCTGGCGCTGGAGCTTCGGCGTAGTGTGTCGCTGCGCCGTGCCATGGTGGTGGCGGGCGGCTTCGGCGCCCTGTTCGTGATCGTGCTGCACGGTGTGCTGGATAATCCGGCAGCGTTTTGGCGCGATGCGTTCGAAACGGTGTTCCGCGAGGCCGGCGGCCAGACCGGGGATGCCATGGCGGATGCGTACGGGGTGATGACCGGCGCCTTGGCGGCCGGTTTCACGCTGAGCCTGCTGGGCAGCCTGTTCATCGCGCGGTGGTGGCAGGCGCTGCTATACAACCCGGGCGGGTTTCAGCGCGAGTTCCACGCACTGCGCTTCGGTCCTCTGTTGGGACTGGGCACGCTGGCCATCGCCAGCCTGGCCTTCCTCGGTGACGAGAGGCTCGCGGCATTCGCCTCGGACCTGGTCATCGTGTTGATGGTCTTGCTGCTGCTGCACGGCATCGCCGTGGTGCATGGACTGGTGAAGCTCAAAGGCCTGCACAGGGCCTGGCTGGGACTGCTGTACGTCCTGCTGCTGTTCATGCTGCCCCAGACAGCGATTGTGCTGTCTGCGGTGGGCCTGGCGGATGCCTGGTTCGATTTCCGAGCCTTTTTCGGCGCCAAGCGCGAGGAAGGCGGTAAATAACGGGTGCTCCCACCTTTGTCCGGGTGCGGGAAGTCAATTGATGAGGTGAAACGATGGAAGTCATTCTGCTCGATAAAGTGCGCAACCTGGGCAACCTGGGTGACAAGGTCAAGGTGCGCAACGGCTATGGCCGTAATTTCCTGATTCCGCAGGGTAAGGCCGTGCTTGCCACGGCGGATAACCTGGCCCGCTTCGAGGCCCGCCGCGCGGAGCTCGAAAAGGCCGCCGCCGCTGAAGTTGCTGCGGCGCAAGCCCGCGCCGAGAAGCTCGCGGCCCTCGCCGAGGTGACCATTGGCGCCAAGGCCGGCGAAGAAGGCAAGCTGTTCGGTTCGGTCGGCACCGGCGACATCGCCGAGGCGATCACTGCCGCCGGCGTGGAAGTGGCCAAGGGCGAAGTGAAGCTGCCTGAAGGCGCCCTGCGTCACACCGGTGAATTCAGCGTCGACGTGGTGCTGCACTCCGATGTGACTCAGGCCGTCACCGTCAAGGTGGTGGCGGCGTAAGCCGTGGCGCGCCCGCCGGTGTTCCGGCGGGCGCGCTTGCATCACCGGCGCAAATCACGTTGCGCTGTCACACCGCTGCACGGTACAACGCAGGCATGCCCGAAGCCTTCCTTCAGAGTCATGATCGCGCGGCGGACACCCTCAAGGTCCCGCCCCATTCCATCGAAGCGGAGCAGTCCGTCCTCGGTGGCCTGATGCTCGACAACGGCGCCTGGGACAAGGTCGCCGACCTGGTCGGGGAAAAGGACTTTTACCGGCGCGACCACGCCTTCATCTTTGGCGCCATTCGCTCCCTCGCCGAACAGAACAGTCCTTTCGACGTGGTTACCCTGGCCGAATGGCTCGATAAGCGCGGCGAGCTGGACGGTGTCGGCGGCATCGCCTACCTGGGCGCATTGGCCTCCAACACCCCGAGTGCCGCCAATATCAAGCACTACGCGGCCATCGTGCGCGAGCGCTCGGTATTGCGCCAGCTCATCGGGGTGGCCAACGCCATCGCCGACAGTGCCTTCAGTCCCGAAGGCCGCAAGGTCGAGCAGTTGCTCGACGAGGCCGAGAAGCGCGTCTACGAGATCGCCGATCAGGGCGCCCGTTCGCGCACCGGCTTCACCAGCATCAAGGACCTGCTGGTCAAGGCGGTGGACAAGATCGAGACCCTGTTCGAGCAGGATAACCCGATCACGGGCATCCCGAGCGGTTTCACCGACTTCGATGAGAAGACCTCCGGCCTGCAACCGTCCGACCTCGTCATCGTTGCGGGCCGCCCATCCATGGGCAAAACCACTTTCGCGATGAACCTGGCCGAAAACGCTGCCATCAAGGCGCGCAAGCCCGTGGCCGTGTTCTCCATGGAAATGCCCGGCGAGCAGCTCGCCATGCGTCTCATCTCCTCGCTCGGTCGCATCAACCAGCACAGCCTGCGCACCGGCAAGCTCGATGATGATGACTGGCCGCGCCTGACCTCCGCCGTGCAGTTGCTCGCCGAAGTGCCGCTGTACGTGGACGACACCCCGGCGCTCACGCCGACGGAACTGCGCGCCCGCGCGCGGCGCCTGGCCCGTGAACACGAGCACGGGCTCGGGCTCATCGTCATCGACTACCTGCAGCTGATGCAGGTGGTCGGCTCCGGCAAGGAAAACCGCACCGCGGAGATCTCCGAGATCTCGCGCTCGCTCAAAGCCCTCGCCAAGGAGCTGAACGTGCCGGTGATCGCCCTTTCCCAGCTGAACCGCAGCCTCGAACAGCGCCCCAACAAGCGACCGGTGATGTCGGACCTGCGTGAGTCCGGCGCCATCGAGCAGGATGCGGACGTCATCGTGTTTATTTACCGCGATGAGGTGTACAACGAAGACAGTCCCGACAAGGGCATTGCCGAGATCATCATCGGCAAACAGCGTAACGGCCCCATCGGCACCGTGCGCCTGACCTTCCTTGGCCAGTTCACACGTTTCGAGAATTTTGCAGGCGGTTACCGCGACGAGGAGTACTGAGCATGCGCGCCACCCGTGTGGAGCTCAAGCTTTCCGCTTTGCGCCATAACCTGCAGATGGCGCGCCGCGCCGCACCGGACAGCCGTATCATGGCAGCCATCAAGGCGGATGGTTATGGACACGGCATGGTACGCGTGGCGCGCGTCCTCGGCGCGGCCACCGACGCCCTCGCGGTGGCTTCCATCGGCGAGGCCGTGGCGCTGCGCGAGGCGGGCATCGAAACGCCCATCGCGCTGCTGGAAGGCTTCTTTCACGCCGATGAACTGGCGCTCATTCAGCAGCACCACGTCACCACCGTGGTGCACCACCACGAACAACTGGCCATGCTCGAACAGGCGCCACTCAACACGCCGGTCCAGGTGTGGCTCAAGGTGGACTCGGGCATGCATCGGCTCGGCTTTCTACCCGAGCATGTGCAGGCGGCCTGGGCGCGTCTCGGCCACCTTGCGCAGGTGAAGCGGCTCGGATTCCTTACCCACCTGGCCAACGCGGACGATCGCAACGACCCGGCCACAGTCCGTCAGTTACAGAGCTTCACCGACGCCACGGCAGGTCTCGAAGGCCTGCGCTCCGTGGCCAATTCGGCCGGTGTGCTCGGCTGGCCCGCCTCTCATACCGAGTGGGCGCGGCCGGGCATCATGCTGTATGGCGTATCTCCGTTCGTGGGCCGTGTGGGTATGCAGGAAGGCCTCGAACCGGTGATGACGCTGCGCTCGGAGCTCATCGCCGTGAATCATCTCAAGCGCGGTTTCCCCGTCGGCTATGGCGGCACCTGGAGCTGTCCCGAAGATATGCCCGTCGGCGTGGTGGCCGCCGGTTACGGAGATGGTTATCCGCGCCATGCGCGCAGCGGTACGCCCGTGCTGGTGAACGGCAAGCGCGTACCGCTCATCGGCCGCGTGTCCATGGACATGCTTACCGTGGACTTGCGTACCCAGCCCGATGCCCGCGTCGGCGATCCGGTGGTGCTGTGGGGCGATGAACTGCCGGTGGAAGAGGTGGCCGAGTGCGCCGGCACCATCGCCTACACCCTGTTGTGCGGCATCACCCCGCGCGTCGCGCGGGTGGAGATCTGAGTCCATGGCGGACTCGCCCGTGGCGCCAGTGCTGGGTGTCGGCGCCATGGTGCGACGCGGCGAGGCCGTGTTACTGGTCAGGCGCGGCCGGCCGCCTTACGCCGGCGAATGGGCCATTCCGGGTGGGCGGGTCGAACTGGGCGAGACCCTGCAGGCTGCCGCGGAACGCGAGGTCCTGGAAGAGACTGCGGTGCGCATCCGTGCAGGCGCCACTGCGTACACCTTTGAATACATCGAGCGCGAACAGGCGCGCGTCCTGCGCCACTACGTGGTGATCGACCTGCTCGGCACCTGGCTGAGCGGCGAACCGAGCGCCGGTGATGATGCGGCCGAGGCGGCATGGATCCCGTTCGCCGAGCTGGACCGCCTGCCGGTGAACGCCGAGACACGCCGTGCGCTGGCCAGCGTATTTCCAGATTGCCCGGGAGGGAGCACATGATAGTCACAGGGAAGCTGCCACTCGTCCTCTTTGCCGCCGTGCTTCTGTCCGGTTGCGATGTGCTGAAATCGTCCGGCGGACGTGTCACCCTGCTGGTGCTCGTGCCCGCGGCGCTGATTTTCGCCGCCCTATGGCTGCTGCGCCGCCACGATGCCGGCAAGACGCGTGGCCGTGGTCCGCGCTACCCCGACTACGACGACCGCGACTGATGGCCAAGGCGAAGAACCTCTATACCTGCACCGAGTGCGGGGCGCAGGCGCCCAAGTGGGCCGGGCAGTGCGGTGAGTGCGGCGCCTGGAACACCCTGGTGGAAACCGTGGCGGCACCGAGTACCCCACGCGGCGGGCGCTTCTCGGGTTATGCGGGCACGGCAGGCAAGGTCGAAGTACAGGCACTCGCTGCGGTGACCCCCGATGATGTGGCACGCCTGCCGACCCGGCTCGATGAATTCGACCGGGTGCTGGGCGGCGGCCTGGTGCCCGGTTCGGTGGTCCTCATCGGCGGTGACCCGGGCATCGGCAAGTCCACCTTGTTGTTGCAGACCCTGGCCACGCTCTCCGAGCGCTGCGGCGTGCTGTACGTCACCGGCGAGGAATCACCCCAACAGGTGAGCCTGCGCGCCCACCGCCTCGGCATCGCGGCGCAGCGCGTGCGCCTGCTGGCGGAAACCCGCGTGGAGGGCATCCTCGAAGCGGCAACCCGCGAGCGGCCGCAGGTGTTGGTCGTCGATTCCATCCAGACCGTGTTCACCGAATTGCTGCAATCGGCGCCCGGTTCGGTGGCCCAGGTGCGCGAGAGTGCGGCCCAGCTGGTGCGCTACGCCAAGCAAAGCGGTGCGGCCCTGTTTCTGGTCGGCCACGTCACCAAGGAAGGCCAACTGGCCGGCCCGCGTGTGCTCGAACACATGGTCGACACCGTGCTGTATTTCGAGGGCGATGCCGGCAGCCGTTTCCGCGTGGTGCGCGCTTTCAAGAACCGCTTCGGCGCGGTCAACGAATTGGGCGTGTTCGCCATGACGGAAAAGGGCCTCAAGGAGGTGAGCAATCCCTCGGCCATTTTCCTGTCGCGCCATGAAGAGGAAGTGCCGGGCAGCGTGGTGATGGTCACGCTCGAAGGTAGCCGGCCACTACTCGTGGAAGTGCAGGCCCTGGTGGATGAGAGCCACCTGTCCAACCCCCGGCGCGTGACCCTCGGCCTGGAACAAAATCGTCTGGCCATGCTGCTCGCCGTGCTGCATCGCCACGGCGGCGTCGCCACCTACGACCAGGATGTGTTCGTGAACGTGGTGGGCGGCGTGCGCGTCACCGAGACCGGCGCCGACCTGCCGGTGCTTCTTTCCGTGCTTTCCAGCCTACGCAACCGCGCGCCGGCTCAGGGCCTCGTTGCGTTCGGCGAAGTGGGCCTCGCCGGCGAGATCCGCCCCGTGCCCAACGGCCAGGACCGCCTGCGCGAAGCGGCCAAGCACGGTTTCACCCGCGCCATCGTCCCCGAAGCCAACGTCCCCAAACGCCCCCCCGAAGGCCTCGAAGTCATCGGCGTCCGCCGCCTGGCGGATGCGCTGTCGCAGGCGTGAGAGACACAACGCGGAGGGCGCGGAGACGCGGAGAACGCGGAGAAACGATATTGTTGCTCAGCGCCTCAGATACCTTCGGCGGGACAGCTCTCTCAGGCAAAACACTGCCTGTACCGGCATTTCCTCTGCGTCCTCCGCGTCTCCGCGCCCTCCGCGTTGACACGTCTTAGCTGGAATGAACCGCAATGAGCTCGCTGAGCTCGCGTTCGAGTTGGCCTTCGTCGCCCAGGTTCAGTTCAATCAAGCGCTTGAGGTGGGAGATGCTGGCGAGATCAATGTGCTCGCAGTGATAGCCGAGCAAGTCCGTTCCGCGGTGTACCACGCGGCCTTCCATGTTGATGACTACGTCGGAATCGGGCAGAGAGATGGTCAACCGGGCGGTGTCGCAGTTGCGGCAAGGGCATCCCGGCGGGGTGGCGATCAGCGCACCGTTGAGCGAGATGTCCACCAGTTTTGCTTCATAAGCGCCGGCGTCGTTTTCGATACGCACCTGGGCGTCCATGGCAAAGCGCAGGAAATGGCGGCGGTCGGTGGTATCACTCATTCGAAGTAGAACTGCATTCGGACATTGCCGATCTGGATGATGTCGCCGTCGTTGAGCGGCCAGCTCTTGTCGCCGATGGCCACGTCGCCGACCTTGGGTGACTGTTCGCCTTCAAGGTGCGAGAGGAAATAGCCGTCGTTGCGCTTGGCGATTACAGCGGTCTGGATCCCCGGAGTGCCCAGGTTGGTCAGCTTGCGGTTCAGGCTGATGTTCTTGCCAACATTGTGACCGCTCATGATCTGCAGCCAGGCATTCTTGATCTTGGCCGCGACGGCGAATTCGTCGAGATTGATTTCGGGTTCCGGTTCTGTGGCGGCCGGCAGCGGAATCGGCGCTGAGACCTCCGGCGGTAGAGGGACGGCTTGCTTGTCCGGCGGTGCGAAATGGAATACGAGATTGTGCTTGCCAACACGGATATCGTCGCGATCCCTGAGTACGCGCTCGGTCACCTTTTCGTTGTTGACGTAGGTGCCATCGGGCGTGGCCAGGTCACGTAGGATGCTCTCGGTATCGCGCGTGAGAATGCTGGCGTGGCGGGGCTGGATCGCCAGGCTATCGATATGGATGGCGCAGGACGGGTCGCTACCGATGATCATCTCGCCCGGGGCAAGCGGGATCACCTTCAGCTCCATGCCTTTGAATGACAGTGTCAACGTGGACACCGGGCCCCTTTCCTCATGTAGAACTCAATGACTGACAAGGCATTATATGCATTGTCTCACGTCGGTTGTACAACCGGCGCGCGGCCCGCGTCATCGGCCGCCCCGGGTTTTGGAATCAGGTTCACACTTCTGCCTCAGGCGCCGTACCGGACCGACTCCTGGCGCGGTAGGTGGGATCGATGCGTACGGTCTTGACAGCGTGTTCACCGGTCTGCACCACCTCGATGGGCTGACCTTCCAGCAGGAAGGTGGTGCCCGGTTCTGGGATGGTTTCCAGGTATTCCATGACCAGTCCGTTGAGGGTCTTGGGACCCTCGGTGGGTAGCGACCAGCTCAGCGCACGATTGAGTTCGCGTACACCCACCGAGCAGTCCACCAGGTAAGTGCCGTCAGGCTGCGGATGGATAGCCCGGTGCGCCATGGCCGGGTCGGTAGTAAATTCACCAACGATCTCCTCGAGGATATCGTCCAGGGTGACCAGGCCCAGGATGTCGCCGTATTCGTCCACCACCAGGCCGGTACGCTCCCTTTGCTGCTGGAAATTCAACAGCTGGGTATTGAGCGGCGTGCCTTCTGGGATGAAATAGGCCTCGCGGACGATGCCGAGGAAGTCTTCTTTGGTGACCACCGCCCTGCGCTGCAGGGCGAGGAAGTTGCGCAGGTGCACGATGCCAACCACGTGATCGATGTCGCCTTTGTAAACGGGCAGGCGCGTGTGCTGGCTGCTCACCAACTGTTGGAGTACACGGTCCCAGGGCTGGTCGATGTCGACACCCAGGACGTCATTGCGCGGCACCATGATGTGTTCCACGGTGACGTTTTCCAGATCGAGGATGCTGAGCAGCATCTGCTGGTGGCGCTGGGGAACGAGGCTGCCGGCCTCGTGCACCACGGTGCGCAGCTCATCGGTGGAAAGATGATGGTGCTGTGCCATATCGGCTGCGACGCCGAACAGGCGCAGCAGGCTGTTGGTGATGCCGTTCAGCATCCACACCAAGGGATAAAAGATGCGCAACAGGGCGTCCAGGACGTAACTCGCAATGAACGCGATGCGCTCCGGATTCAATGCCGCCAACGTCTTCGGGGTGACCTCACCGAAAACGAGCACCACCAGGGTCAACAGGCCCGCGGCAATCGCAATGCCCGCATCCCCGAACAGACGCATGCCGATGAGCGTCGCGACGGAGGAGGCGAGGATGTTGACGAAGTTGTTGCCGAGCAGGATCAGGCCGATGAGCCGGTCCGGGCGTTCCAGCAGACGTTGTGTACGCTTGGCACCTCGATGGCCGCTCTTGGCCCGATGGCGGAGCCGATAGCGGTTGATGCTGAAGAGAGCGGTTTCCGAGCCCGAGAAAAAGGCCGAGAGCAACAGCAGGACGATGAGGGCGGCGATGAGGACGCCTATAGGTATTTCGCTTATCAACGCGGGGCCAGCAGTAGTGTGGAAGCGCTATTTGAAGGGCAGGAGGCCTGTCGCGTCAACCGAGGATGAGTTCCAGCACGAATTTGCTGCCGAAGTACGCCAGCATGAGCACGACGAAGCCCACCAAGGTCCAGCGGATGGCCGTGCGTCCGCGCCAGCCGAAGTAGTGACGCCCCCAAAGCAGCACACTGAACAGCAACCAGGCGAAAATGGACAGAACGGTCTTGTGTACCAGGTGCTGGGCGAACATGTCGTGCAGGTAATGCACCCCGCTGACCAGGGCCAGCGTCAGCAGCACGTAACCCACCGCAATCATCTGGAACAGCAGCTGCTCCATGGTGTCGAGCGGGGGCAGGGCGCGGATGAAGCCGCCGGGACGGCGGTTGCGCAGGTGACGGTTCTGAATGGCAAGCAGCACGGCCTGTACCGCCGCAATGGCGAACAGGCTGTAGGCCAGAATGGAGAGCAGGATGTGCGCCTGCAATCCGGGATTGCTGTAGCCGATCACACCGCCGTCCGCAGGTACGGCGATGCGCACCAGTGCAGCAAGCGCCGCCATGGGCAGCACGAATACGCCGAGGCTCTCCACCGGACGCACCACGGCCGTGGCCAGCAGCACCAGGGCGATGACGTCCATCACCAGAGACACCACATTGAAGAACGCCAGGTGAAGGCCGGCGGGAGTAAAAATGTCCGCGTACAGGCTGGGCAGGTGGATGGCCAGGGCGGCGAACCAGAGCAGCAGCGGCGCCGCCTTTGAGGTGACCTTGGCCTCGGCCCCTTTGATCAGACGCAGCCCCAGCAGCACGGCGGCGCCAATATAGAGAGAGGCAGCGATGACGGGGAGGCTCATGTTCATGGTTGGGTCCGTTTCCGTGCGCATGATGGCACAGTTCGGCACGCGCGTTAAACTCCGACTATCGTTGGGAACGGCTTCCCGGAAATCGTGTCAATCCGGTGATGAAATGCTGACACCCATGGGCGTCGGGTTCGCCACGGTCTCTGTGACAAGCGCCTGGGCAGCATGTTAAAAAGCATTCAACAGGCGGCTCCGGTCGCTCGGTCAACCATTTAGGGCGCTGCGAGGGCGCCATGGAGAGTCGGGTCAGTATGGAGCTTCGTGTTCTGGGGTGCAGCGGCGGTATCGGGGCCGGCCACCGAACCACATCGTTTCTGGTAGACCGCGAGTCGCTCATCGACGCGGGCAGCGGCGTTGGTAGCCTGACGCTCGAGGAAATGGCGCATATCCGTCGGATTTTCCTCACCCATTCCCACCTCGATCACGTGCACTGCATCCCGCTCATGGTGGACAGCATCTTCGACATGGTCCGCCAGCCCATCGAGGTGTATGCCCAGACCGATACCCTGCGGGCCCTGGAAAAACACCTGTTCAACGGCGTGATCTGGCCCGATTTCACCCGCCTTCCCCATCCAGAGCGCCCGGTTTTGAAGTTCGTCCCCATGGATGCGGAACATCCGGTACGGGTGGGGACGCTCGAATTCCGCATGATCCCGGTGAACCACATCGTTCCCACGGTGGGCTACTGCGTGAGCGGACCTACCGGGACCTTCGCCTTCAGTGGCGACACCACCACCAACGACTCCTTTTGGCAGGCGCTCAACGCCGAACCCCGTCTCGATCTCCTGGTGGTGGAGGCCGCATTCGCCGATGACGAGATGGAACTCTGTCGCAAGGCCCGGCATTACTGCCCGACCCTGCTGGCCCAGGACCTGCGGAAACTCCATCATCGTCCCAAGGTCTACCTCACACACGCCAAGCCCGGCGAGGAGGAGACCATCGCCCGCGAATGCCGTCAGCTCATCCGCGATCGCGACGTGGGCCAGCTCTCCGGCGGCGAAGTCTTCACGCTATAATTCCGCGCTTGCCTGGCACCCGGGGCCGTAACCGGTCCCGTGCTTTCCATTTCCGAGGTTTCCATGTTCGACGGCCTGACCGAGCGACTCACCCGAACTCTTCGCGACCTGCGCGGCGCCGGCCGCCTCACCGAGGACAACGTCAAGGAGACCTTGCGCGAGGTGCGCATGGCCCTGATCGAGGCCGACGTGGCCCTGCCGGTGATCCGCGAGCTCATCGACCACGTACGCGAACGCGCCGTGGGCCAGGAGGTGCTGCAGAGCCTCACCCCCGGCCAGACCCTGGTGAAGATCGTTCACGAGGAGCTGGTCCGCATCATGGGTGCGGAGACCGTCGAGCTGAACCTCAATGCCCGCCCGCCGGTGACCATCCTCATGGCCGGCCTGCAGGGCTCCGGCAAGACCACCACCGTGGCCAAGCTGGCGCGCATGCTGAAGGAGACGCGCAAGAAATCCGTGGTGGTGGCGAGCGGCGACGTCTACCGCCCCGCCGCCATCGACCAGCTCAAGACCCTGGCGGGTGAGATCGGCGTGGACTTCTTCCCCTCCGACCCGAACCAGGACCCGGTGGCCATCGCCCGGGCCGCGGCCGACTATGCCAGCAAGCACCACAAGGACGTGCTGATCTTCGACACCGCCGGCCGTCTGCACGTGGACGAGGCCATGATGGGCGAGATCCAGCGCCTGCATGTCGCCCTGGAACCCACTGAGACGCTGTTCGTGGTGGACAGCATGACCGGCCAGGACGCAGCCAACACCGCCAAGGCCTTCAACGATGCCCTGCCGCTCACCGGCGTGGTGCTAACCAAGACCGACGGCGACGCCCGTGGCGGCGCGGCCCTGTCGGTACGCCACATCACCGGCAAGCCCATCAAGTTCATGGGCGTGGGCGAGAAGACCGCCGCCCTGGAGACCTTCCACCCCGACCGCGTGGCCTCGCGCATCCTCGGCATGGGCGACGTGCTTACCCTGGTGGAGGAGGTGCAGCGCAAGGTCGATCAGGAACAGGCCGCCAAGCTCGCCAAGAAGATCACCAAGGGCAAGGGCTTCGACCTGGAAGACTTCCGCGATCAGCTCCAGCAGTTGGGCAAGATGGGCGGCATCATGAGCATCATGGACAAGCTGCCCGGTATGTCCCAGGTGCCCGAGCACGTGCGCAACCAGGTCAACGACAAGGAATTCAAGCGCATCGAGGCGATCATCAACTCCATGACCCCCCGCGAGCGCCATCACCCCGACCTCATCAAGGGCTCCCGCAAGCGCCGCATCGCCCTGGGCTCCGGCACTCAGGTGCAGGACGTCAACCGCATGCTCAAGCAGTTCGCCCAGATGCAGAAGATGATGAAATCCATGCAAAAGGGCGGCATGGCCAAGATGCTCCGTGGCCTCAAGGGACGCATGCCCGGGATGCCTTTCTAAATCTAAGAAAAAAGCCCTAAACCACGGGGGACACGGGGAATACGCGGAAATCCAGGATGGCATGTACGAGCGGCCTCAGGCCGCGATGCCCGGGTTGAAGGTGAATCGCGGCCCGAGGCCGCTCCCATAAACCTGATTCCCCCCGTGTCCCCCGTGGTTAAATCTTTTCCCCGCTGCCGTTTGCCACCGGGAAGGCGCTTGCGTACAATACCCGGCTTTCGTTTAGCCCGGGTCGCCGTGTTGCGGCCCTGTTCGTTTGTACGACGAGGAACAGAAACACCATGGTGATCATTCGTCTCGCCCGCGGCGGTGCCAAGAAGCGCCCCTTCTACAGCATCGTCGTGACCGACAGCCGCAACCGTCGTGACGGCCGCTTCATCGAGCGCCTGGGTTTCTTCAACCCGGTGGCCAAGGGTGCCGAGCAGCCTTTCGCCATCAATGGCGAGCGTCTGGCCTACTGGCAGGGTAACGGCGCGCAGGTCTCCGAGCGCGTTGCCAGCCTTCTCAAGAAGCAGGCTGCTGCCTAAGTAACGGCGTCGACCGCGTCCGCGGCGCCTAATCCGCATGACGCAGGAAGACGAATACATCGAAATGGGCCGGATCTCCGGCCTGTACGGTGTGCGCGGCTGGGTGCGGTTGTATTCCTACACCGAGCCACGCGAGAACATTCTGAGCTACGACACCTGGTACCTGCGCCGGCAAGGGCGCTGGGAGCCGGTGGCGCCGCTCGACGGCCGGATGCAGGGCAAGGGCGTGGTCGCGCACCTCAAGGGGTTCGACGACCGCGATTTGGCCGCGACCTTGGTGGGCAGCACCATTGCCATCAAGCGCAGCCAGTTACCCAAACCCGCACCGGGTGAATATTACTGGTCCGATCTCATCGGCCTGCGGGTGGTGAACCTGCAAGGCGTCGACTTCGGAACGGTAGTCGACTTGATGGAGACCGGCGCCAACGACGTGCTGGTGGTGCAGGGTGAGCGCGAACGCCTCATCCCCTATATCCCGGGCGCGGCGGTGCAGTCGGTGGATCTGCCGGGCCGGCTGCTCACGGTCGATTGGGACGCCGAATTCTAGGCGCGAAAACTGACCATGCGCATTGACGTGGTGACCCTGTTTCCCGAGATGTTCGAGGCGGTCACCGGCCACGGCATCACCGGGCGGGCGTACCGCAGCGGCATCTTCGGCTTCGGGCTGTGGAATCCGCGGGATTTCACGGCCGACAAGCACCGGCGCGTGGACGACCGGCCTTACGGCGGCGGTCCCGGCATGGTGATGCAGGTGGAGCCCCTGCGCGAGACCATCCGCGCGGCGCGCGGCGATGACCGTGATGCCTGCGTGGTGTATCTCTCGCCGCAGGGCCGGCTGCTTGACCAGGCCAAGGCGCGCGAGCTGGCGGCTAGGCCGCGGCTCATCATGGTGGCCGGGCGCTACGAGGGCGTGGACGAGCGCCTCATCGAGAGCGAGGTGGACGAAGAGCTGTCCATCGGCGATTACGTGCTCTCGGGGGGCGAGCTGGCGGCCATGGTGGTGATCGATGCAGTGGTGCGGCTGTTGCCTGGCGCCCTCGGCCACGACCAATCGGCGGAGCAGGATTCATTCAGTGACGGTTTGCTGGACTATCCGCACTACACGCGCCCGGAGGTAATCGACGGGCGGGCCGTGCCGGCGGTTCTGCAAGGCGGTGATCACGCGGCCATCCGCCGCTGGCGCCTGAAACAGGCGCTGGGACGGACCTGGCTGAGGCGGCCGGATCTGCTGGCCGCGGTTGAGTTGGACGACGAGCAGCACGTGCTGCTTCAGGAATTTATTCGGGAACACGAGCAGGACTGAATCGGATACAATCCGCGCAGCCTTTTGGGAGCGAAGCAGCAATGAGCAACATCATCGAACAACTTGAGAAAGAACAAATGACCCGCGAGGTCCCCGCCTTCGGCCCGGGCGACACCGTGATCGTGCAGGTGAAGGTGAAGGAAGGCGAGCGTGAGCGTCTGCAGGCCTTCGAAGGCGTCGTCATCGCCAAGCGTAACCGTGGCCTGAACTCCGCGTTCACCGTGCGCAAGGTTTCCCACGGCGAAGGTGTGGAGCGTGTGTTCCAGACCTACAGCCCGGTGGTGCACAGCATCGAAGTGAAGCGCCGCGGCGCCGTGCGTCGCTCCAAGCTCTACTACCTGCGCGAACTGACCGGCAAGGCTGCGCGTATCCGCGAGAAGCTCTAAGCGTTCGGGCCTCGGCCCACACGCGGATAAAAAAAAGGCGGACGTCTTCGAGACGTCCGCCTTTTTTGTTTGGTTCTTGCGCAGAATTCGTAGGCAATGGGCTGCCGGACACAACGCCTCCCGTGCGTCATATACTTGGCGCCCACAGCGAGCGAAAACATCGGTCCCGGATTTTGCTTTCCGGGTTGCCGTTGGGAATCACGTGGCGTCGGCTTGTGAGGAACGACCATGAGTGAGCACTTCGATGCGATCATCGCCACCCCTCTGCCGGGCGGGTTGCGGCTCGGTATCCGGATCGACGCAGGTGCCATCACGGATATCGATTTCCTGCCCGCGGATGCGCCGCTCAAGCGCCCATCGGCCGCGGCGGAAAACGCCGTGTCGGCGCTGAAGGCCTATTTCACCGATCCCCGTCTCGGCAAGGAGCCGCCGCTACGCATCGAAGGCACGCCGTTTCAACGGCGTGTGTGGGCCGCCATGCGGGCGATCCCCGTGGGCGAGGTGCGCACCTACGGCGAACTGGCGGCGCAACTGCACAGTGGCCCGCGCGCGGTGGCCGGTGCCTGCCGCGCCAACCGCATCCCTATCCTGATCCCCTGCCATCGCGTGGTCGCGCGTGAAGGCCTGGGTGGTTACATGGGGGCGCTGTACGGCGACCCGCTCACCTTGAAGGAGTGGCTGCTTAGGCATGAAGGCGCCCGCTGACGGGGACCAGGCCATTCTGGAACGTTTCCTCGACGCCCTGTGGATGGAGCGCGGACTGTCCGGCAACACGCTCGCGGCTTATCGTCGCGACATGGAGGGCCTCGCCCGCTGGCTGGCGCCGCGCGGCAGCCGTCTGGACATCGCCTCACGCGAGGAACTGCTGCGCTACCTGCAGGAGCGCACCGCGCAGGGCGCACGCCCGCGCAGTACGGCGCGCCTGCGCTCCACCATGCGGCGTTTCTACCGTTACCTGGTGCGGGAACGCGTTCGCGACGACGACCCGAGCGCGCGCATCGATGCGCCGCGGCTCGGCCGTCCGCTGCCCGATACCCTCACCGAGGCCGAGGTGGAGGTGTTGTTGGCGCAGCCCGATACGGGCGATCGCCTGGGCCTGCGCGACCGCGCCATGCTGGAACTGTTGTATGCAACCGGACTGCGCGTCTCGGAACTGGTGGGGCTCACCCTTTCACAGCTGAGCCTGACCCAGGGCCTGGTGCGTGTCATGGGCAAGGGCAGCAAGGAGCGGCTGGTGCCGCTGGGTGAAGAAGCCCTGGTGTGGACGGAGCGTTACCTGGCGCAAAGCCGCCCGCCACTCGTCGCCGGCCAACCCAGTGAAGCGCTGTTCGTCAGTCTGCGCGGCGATACCATGACCCGCCAGACCTTCTGGCATGTGATCCGCCGCCACGCACGCGCCGCCGGCATCACCAAGAAGCTTTCACCCCATACCCTGCGCCACGCCTTTGCCACACACCTGCTCAACCATGGGGCGGATCTGCGTGTGGTGCAGCTGCTGCTGGGTCACAGCAGCCTGTCCACCACCCAGATATATACTCACGTGGCCCGCGAGCGTTTGAAATCGCTGCATGCACGCCATCATCCTCGTGGCTGAACGCCAGCGGAAGCGTGCGACAATGTGCAGCGTTTCACAATCGGGTGCGCCTGCCAGTAGGAGGACGAGCCCTGCGACCCTATGATAGGCCGCAGCATGGTTCGCGCTTGAAACCAGTCATTTCGGAAAGGAAGAGGACCCATGCCGTCGTTCGACATCGTCTCGGAAGTGAACGAGCACGAACTCACCAACGCCATCGACCAGACCAACCGTGACGTGACCGGCCGTTTCGACTTCAAGGGCTCGGATGCGAAAGTGGAACGGGAAAAGGATGCATTGGTCTTGCATGCGCAGAACGAATTCCAGATCAAACAGATGAAGGATATCCTTCATCAGCGCCTCGCCAAGCGCGGCATCGACATCCAGGCGCTGGAGGAACAAGCCCTGGAGGAGACCGGCCAGCGTGCGCACCAGCGCATCAAGGTGCGCCAGGGCATCGACAAGGAACTGGCGAAGAAGATCGTCGCTCTTATCAAGGACAGCAAACTCAAGGTGCAGGCCAGCGTGCAGGGCGAGCAGGTGCGCGTCACCGGCAAGAAGCGCGACGACCTGCAAGAGGCCATTGCCCTGTTGCGCGGCGCCGAGCTGGGCCTGCCGCTCCAGTACCAGAACTTCCGCGATTGACGCGGGTCGAAATCCGCAGACTAAAGAAAGCAAGGAAATCTCATGAAGCGAATCGTTATCGTGGCCATCGCCGGCCTGGCCTTCACCATGGGCCCCGCCGTGGCGGGCGAAAAGGACGACCAGGCCAATATCCGCCAGGCGCTTGCCAAGGTCATCCCGGAAGACCCCGACACGGTGCAGAAGACCCCCGTCAACGGTCTTTACGAGGTGAGCTACGGTACGCAGCTTTTCTACGTCAGCGCCGACGGGCGTTTCCTGCTGCAGGGCGACCTCGTCGACCTGAAGTCCCGCACCAACCTCACCGAGAGCCGCCGCTCCACCGCGCGCCTGAGCGCGCTGGAAAAGGCCGAGTCCAGCATGATCGTCTACAAGGCCAAGGGCCAGACCAAGCACGTCATCAGCGTGTTCACCGACATCGACTGCCCTTATTGCCGCAAGCTGCACGATGGCATGAAGGAGATGAACGACATGGGCATCGAGGTGCGCTACCTCGCCTATCCGCGCGCCGGCGCCGGTTCGGCCTCCTGGAAGAAGGCGGCATCGGTCTGGTGCGCCAAGGACCGTAACAAGGCCATGGACACCGCCAAGGGCATGGGCGACGTCGAGGCCGCCACCTGCGACGACCCAGTCGCCGCACACATGGCCCTCGGCCAGGCCCTCGGCGTCAGCGGCACCCCCGCCCTGGTGCTCGAAGACGGCCGCATGGTGCCGGGCTACATGCCGCCGGAGCGGCTGTTGCAGGTGCTGGAAGGGAAGATCTGATTCGGCGTTCCTCGCGCAGCTCGGATGAAGCGCCAGCGGAATCCGGATTTTCGTCACGCGATCTGCCGCTTTCTGCCCCCGCCGGCCTCGCTCAAGCTACATCGCCGTGGAGACTTGCTCTCCACGGGAATTCTTGGTGAGAGACGGAATCGCGTGCCCGTCGATGCTCCTCTTTTCTCGTCCCGCATCGCTGCACATCTGTGCGTCGTGTCGGATCGACCCGCAGTGCCGACCTCCAGAGTCGACATGACCCGGCAGGGCGTCCCATGCTGCATGCAGCGGGGGGCTGCTGCCCGCGCCTGAGGTCCCGCGCGTTGATGTTAGGGCATTACACCGCTGACGCAGGAGGCTGGCGTTGTGTACTCGCTCGGGGGCATGGCTGAGGTTCAGATTAAGAACCCGGTTGCCGGCAGCGATAAGAACCCCGGTTGTTGACTTGTCTTCCCGTTATCGGTACGGTCCGGCGCATAACACCGCCAGGCGGGTTACGGGATAGATGTCATGGAAAGACGCTCCCGATCTTTTCATCCACTTCTCCCCAACGATCTCGCGTGCTTCTGGCAGATGCCAGTACATCGGGGTCGTTGTCGCCTGAATATCGAATGGACGTGCTTCAGGAGTGGAACTCATGATACGGATTGTCATTCTGTTGCTTGCGAGCGTCGTGCCCACGGTCGCCTACGCGTATGACTGCAACACGGGCGGCTGGATCACCACTATCGGCACCGAGGTGGTCGCGAGGGAAGTGCCTCATAGCCCCACCTCCTACACCCGCTACTACCTCGCCACACTGCGCTGCAAGGTGACCAACTCCGCGACCAATGACGGTGTCGTGGAGCGCATCGTTCACACCGAATTGGACATGACACCGCAGCAGGTGGCCAACGGCGCCGGTGGCAGCGTCAACATGGGCGTATTCCGGGGTATGGGCACGCCTTGCCACACAGCCTATTACTTCATCCACAAAGATTTTCGCGGCACCGTCAGCAACAGCCTCGAAGGTGAACCGGTCACCATCGACTTCCGCAACAACACGGAATTCCCTGTCGGAGCAATCAACGAGGCACCCTTCAACGACACCTTCACGGGCGGATTCTCCAGCGTCGACATGAGTGACTATTCCGGCTGGACACCGCCGGCACAAGTCGGCGGCGCGTGGACATTCAACCAGACCTTGCGCAACGGACAGGTCTGCCGAAGCACGCCTTATCCGCAGAACTGCGATCTGAGTAATGGGCCTTCCACTCGGACGGGTAACCCCATTGACCTGCTCACCCGGCAGAAGGTGCAGAGCGAGCAGGACTACGAAGGTGCAGGACCAGGTGGATTGGTCTATGGCCGAACCTATCAAAGCCCGGTACCTCTTTCATCCCAAGGACAGGGCAGTCGCTCGGCCGTGGGCTTCTCGGCGCCCGCCGAGCGCACGCGTCTCGACGCGATTGCGGAGCCGAAGCCAGCCTATCGCGTCGTGTTCCCCGATGGCCGCTGGTACATCGTTGCGCAGGATTCACAGGGGCAGTGGCAGGGTGACTCGCCGCGGCGCACGCTGCCGCAGCCGGACGGTCAGGGCGGCTACGTCCTCGCCGGACGTGACGGCAGTGAGAAACACTTCGATGCCGAGGGACGCGTTATCCAGGAGACGGAGGCAAACGGCAGGGCCCGTTACTACACGTATGAGAACGACCGGCTCACGACCGTTCGCAACAGCTTCGGACGGCAGCTTGCTTTCGCTTATGACGTGAACGGACGGCTGTCGACGTTGACGGATCCTGCGGGCGGGCTTTACCAATATGCCTATGATGCCGCGGGCAATTTGACTCGCGTCACCTATCCAGATGGAGCGACGCGGGAATACCTTTACCAGGATCCGCAGGATCACGCACGCCTGACCGGTGTTCGTGATGAAAACGGCAACCTGTTCGCCACCTTTGCTTACAACGAACTCGGAGAGGCCATACACAGCTCCCATGCCGGGGGCGCGGCGCGCCAGGACATCAGCTACCTGGACGATACGCACATCGACGTCCGTGAATACGTGGATGTCGCCGCGGGTCGTCATGCATTGCACCGTTACCAGCTGGCAGAGCTCGACGACACCCGGAAGATCTCGCTGATCCAGAGCTATCCCTGTGGCGACAGTGCCGCCTGCGCTCCGCGTGAGGAACGCTGGGAGTACGACGAACGGGGACGCGTGCGGCTTCACACAACAGCGGACGGCGTGATCACCGAATACCAGTACGACGAAAACGACCTGGAGACCCACCGCACCGTTAATGCAGGCACGTCACAAGCCTACCAAGTGTTGACTGAGTGGGATTCGGTTACCTTCCGCCGCACCCGTGTCACGCGGCCTGATGGAGTGGTCGAGTACGCCTACGATACCGCCGGTAACCTCATCCGGGAAACGCGAACCGATCCTGGTGCCGGCGCGCAACGGACCACTCACTATCAGTACGGCGCGCTGGGCCTACTGACCCGTGTCGATGGTCCGCGCCAGGATGTGGATGACAGCATCGAGTACAGCTACGACGCCCAGGCCAACCTTACGGAAGTGCGCAACGCCCTGGGCCACGTGGTGCGCATCACCGCCCATGACGCCCACGGCCGTCCCCTGCGCGTGGAGGATGGCAACCCGTCACTCAGTTGAGCTACACGCCGCGCGGGTGGCTTGCCAGTCGCATCGTGGACGGGCTGATAACGACCTACGACTACACCCCGAGCGGTCAACTTCATCGTGTACGCCTGCCCGACGGCAGCATGATGGAATACGGCTACGATGCCGCTCAGCGCCTGATCTCGGTGCAGGACGGTGACGGCAACCGCATCGAATTCACGCTCGACGCGCAGGGCAATCATATCGCCGAGCGCGTGCTCGATCCGGCAGGTAACCTGACCCGCCGCCTCAGCCGTGAATACGACGCCCTCGGACGCCTCATGCGCCAGGTGGGTGCCGAAGGACAGACCACCGCCTACGGCCATGATCCCTCCGGCAATTACGTCACCATCACCGACCCGCTGGGTAACATCACCACTCGGGCTTTCGATGCACTCAATCGCGTGATGCAGACCACCGACCCACTGGGTGGCATCACCCGTGAGTCTCACGACGCCGCCGGTCGTGTGGTCGATGTGGTCGATCCGAACGGCAACACCACGCGCTACGACTACGATGGCCTGGGCAACCTCATGCGCCTGGAAAGCCCGGACACCGGCATCACCACCTTTACCTACGATGCGGCCGGCAACGTACTCACACGCACTGATGGGCCAGACCACACGCCACGCCTATGATGCACTGAATCGTATTGCCACAAGCATTTACGCCGACGGCAGCACGGTTACGTACAGCTACGATACCTGTAAGCACGGCATCGGCCGCCTGTGCAGCCTGAGCGACGTCAGCGGCACCACCTCCTGGGAATATGACGGCCAGGGGAATGTGGTGAGCAAACGCCAGATAGTGGAGGGTCTCACTTTCGAAACGGCCTACGAATACGACGCCGCAGGCCGGCTCGTAAGCATGACCTATCCCTCGGGTCTCGTCGTCGGCTTTGAGTACCACCAGGGCCGCCCCACCGCGCTGCTCATCAACAGCCAGCCCTTCGTCACCACCGTCACCTATACGCCCTTCGGCACGGTGAGCGGCTGGAACTGGTCCGACGGCGACCCGGCCTACCGCACCTTCGATCTGGATGGCCGCCTCGTCGCTCAGGGCCTCGGCACCGCCGAGCGCACCCTCGGCTACGACCCCCTGGGCAATATCGTCGCCATCCACGACCCGGTAACCCAACTGGCGCTCACCTATGACCCCCTGAATCGCCTCAGCAGCGCCACCGAAGCGTCGTATCGCCAGTCGTGGACCTACGACCCCAACGGCAACCGGCTCACCCAGGACGAAAACGGTCAGCTCACCGCCTATGGCATCGAAGTGACCAGCAACCGCATGGTCCTGGCCGGGCCCGTGTCCTACCAGTACGACGCCAACGGCAACCGGGTGGACGACGGCACCCACACCTACGCCTTCGACGCGAGCAACCGCCTGATCGCCGTCGATGACGGCAACACCGCACGCTACCGCTACAACGCGCTTGGCCAGCGGGCGCAAAAGACGGCCCTGGCCGAGGGCGGCGGGCCCGACTACCTGGCCCTCGCCTTGGAGGCTGAGCAACGGGCGCAGCAGCACCGTGAACAGGCCGATGTCCTGAGCGAGCAGGCACAGGCAAGCCATGAGGCCGCAGACCCGCTTCTTGCCCAAGCCACCGCGGCGCGCAGCGAAGCGGTCCGGCTCGATGATGAAGCCCAAGCCTTGCGCGAACGCGCCGCCCACGATGCCGGCCGGGCAGAAACCTTCACCTCTCTGGCGGAGCGCCTGCGGCAAGAGGCAGCCGACCTGCGCGCCCGCATCGTGCCAAACCCGAACCTGCTGCAACGGCTGCTGAATGCAGTCTACGCAGGCCTGGCCGAGCTGGCGGAGGCCTTGGCCGACTCCGCCCAAACCCGGGCCGTGCCCTATCAGCAAAGTGCCGCGGCTGCCCTGGCCCAAGCCGCGGACAAGCAGCAGCAAACCCTAGCGCTACAGGCCGAGGCAGACGCTATGGAACAGCAAGCCCAGGTCGCCCTGAATGATGCCGACACCCTCAACGACCAGGCACAGGAAGAACTGCAACTGGCCCAAGCCGCAGAGGCCGAAGCAGCCGATTACCGCCGCTTGGCGGAGGAGGGTGGCAGCCCGGGCGCCCCGTCGACTACATGGTTCGTTTACGATGAGGAGGGCCGACTCATTGGCGAATACGACGGCAGCGGTAATGCCCGCCAGGAAACCGTCTGGCTCGATGGCCTGCCTGTAGCCACAGTGCAAAACGGCCAACCCTACGCCATTCACTCCGACCACCTCGGTACCCCGCGGGTTATCACCGACAGTCAGGGCCGGGAGGTCTGGCGCTGGAACTCGGATCCCTTCGGAACCGCGTCGGCCAACGAAGATCCGGATGGGGATGGTCAGCCCTTCGCGTTCAATCTGCGGTTTCCGGGGCAGTATTTTGATGCGGAGACGGGCTTGCATCAGAACTACTTCCGGGACTACGACCCCTCGACTGGAAGATACACAACTTCCGATCCCATCGGCCTCAATGGTGGGATGAACACCTACGCCTACGTCGGAGCGAACCCGCTCCGTTACACGGATGTCTTTGGTCTTGAAATGGATTGTAAATGGGTGGTTATCAAATACTATGACAAAGTTACGCCCGTGCTTGTCCGGCCTGAACTTGGGTATTGGAACGAAGTCTGTTTCCCCGTGCCGGTTCCAAGTATGGGGATTCCTGATCCGACCAGCCCGCGCAAGCGCCCAGGCTTCCCAAGCCCGCTAGATATTTCCTTCCAAAAGAAGTGTGTTCGCGAACGGGTAATAACCCACGAAGCAAAGTGGGATACCGAAGTGGAGAGGTGGATGCAGGGATATATGCAATGTACGGATACCTGCACGGGAGAGGTGAAAAATCATTGGTCACCCGATCGCCGTGCGGACGATCCGCCTAAGATTTAGCGAGGTCGAGGCGTATGAAATACGGGCTACCGATAGCTGTTTTTGTACCATTAGTCAGTGTTGCTTTGGCGGCAAAAAATGATGGCTTGGGTGAATGGGTCCAGAGGCATCTCCTTGATGGTGAAGAGCTTGTGTGCGAAAGAGAGGTGAATGGTGACTACTTCTTTGTTGCGAGACGTGAAGAGCGCATTAAATCCGGATATCGCATAGATGTAACGAGTTCCGGCGGGACCCCCAAAACTTTCATCGTTAGTTGGCAATTCCAAGATGAAAAAGGAGACCATGTAGGACTTGGAGCCGAGCCCGAGGTTGTCACGAATGGTTATGTGCGCTCTGGGGGGAGGATGTATGCCGAAGAGGTGGCATATAGGGGTGTCTTTCTTAAAGATGCGAAAAGTCTTCACGTAAATATCGAGCTGAAGAAGTACGGTGCCGCTTCCGACGCACCATCAGCGAATCAACTACGCGACGATGAACTCGATAGGGTGGTTCAATGTAAGATTCCACTTCATTGAGTCCCCCGGCGGCTGTGCCGCCGGGGCTTTCTCTTCAGCTCTCCTCGACCATCAACACCAGCCGCCCGGGCCTGACGCGCACCCTGACCTTGGCCCCGATCGCAAATCCAGCCGCAGCCAACCATCGGCCCCGCATCTGGCGGTGCGTGTCAAGCTAGTTGCGTGTGCCGCAGCAATGCGGTTCGGATGGAAAGGAACTGCCCGGACAGCATGAGAAGCTGCTGAAGTGATGGAGGGACCGATCCTCCGGAGTC